>CAVWOW010000009.1:0-49055 GCA_963756755.1 uncultured Gammaproteobacteria bacterium | reverse complement strand
GCGAGATCGAGGCCGGCACGCTGGTGGCGCTGCCGGCCGCCGACGGCCGGGTCGGGCCCGACGGGCCGCGTGACTGAGGGCGTGTCAGCCGAGCGATACGATCTGGTGATTCGAGTTGAGCCCGATATTTGCGCCGAAGGCACTCGCGGCAGCCCGGGCATCGTCATGATGTCGCCGCAGACCACGACGAGGAACTCCGCGCCCCCGGCGAGCCGGACCTCGCGCACCGGCACGACGTGGTTCGACGGCGCGCCCTTGAGCGCCGGATCGGTCGAGAAGCTGTACTGGGTCTTCGCGATGCAGACGGGGTAGTGCCCGAAGCCGGACTCCTGGTACTCGCGGAACTGGTCGCGGACCTTCTGGTCGGCGATGATGCCCTGCGCGCCGTAGATCGTCTGCGCGATCGTGCGCACCTTGTCCCACAGCGGCATCTCGTCGGGATACAGCGGCTTCAAGCCGCCGCTTGCCGTCGCTCGGCGAGCTTGACCACCGCTTGCGCGAGATCCGCCGCGCCGCGCCACCTTCGGCCCAGTGGCTGCAGACGATAGCCTCGATGCCGAGCTCCGCGCACTTCTGCCGGATCAGGTCGTGCTCGGCGTCCGTGTCCGAATCGAAGCGGTTGATGGCGACGACCGCCGGCACGCCGAACTTGCCGACGTTCTCGACGTGCCGCGCGAGGTTGGCGAAGCCCTTGCCGAGCGCCTTGAGGTCCTCGCGGGCGAGGTCCGCGAGCGCGACGCCGCCATGCATCTTGAGCGCCCGCACGGTCGCGACGATCACCGCTGCGGCCGGCGTCAGCCCGGCCTTGCGGCACTTGATGTCGAAGAACTTCTCGGCGCCGAGATCGGCGCCGAAGCCGGCCTCGGTCACGACGTAGTCGCCGAGCTCGCAGCGCGGTCGTGGTCGCGATGACCGAATTGCAGCCGTGCGCGATGTTCGCGAACGGGCCGCCGTGCACGAAGGCCGGGTTGCCTTCGATCGTCTGCACGAGGTTCGGCATCAGCGCGTCCTCGCAGCAGCACCGTCATCGCGCCGTCGGCCTTGAGGCTGCTTGCGCGTACCGGCTGGCGCTCACGGTCCCGCGCGACGATGATGTTGCCGAGACGCGCGCCGAGGTCGTCGAGATCCTTCGCCAGGCAGAAGATCGCCATGACCTCGGAGGCGACCGTGATGTCGAAGCCATCCTCGCGCGGGAAGCCGTTGCCCGGCGCCGCCGAGCGAGCCGACGATCGAGCGCAGCGCGCGATCGTTCATGTCGATCACTCGCCGCCAGTTGATGCGGCGCACATCGATGTCGAGCTCGTTGCCCCAGTAGACGTGGTTGTCGATCAGCGCGGCGAGCAGGTTGTTCGCGGTCGTGATCGCGTGGAAGTCGCCCGTGAAATGGAGGTTGATGTCCTCCATCGGCACGACCTGCGACTGGCCGCCGCCGGTCGCGCCGCCCTTGATGCCGAAACACGGCCCGAGGCTCGGTTCGCGCAGGCAGATCACGCGTGCTTGCCGATGCGGTTGAGCGCGTCGCCGAGCCCGACGGTCGTCGTCGTCTTGCCCTCGCCCGCCGGCGTCGGCGTCATCGCGGTCACGAGCACGAGCTTGGCGCCCGAGTCGCGCGGCGCGAGGCCTTTCGATGACAGTCGAGCGGCACCTTGGCCTTGTATGGGCCGTAGTGCAGGAGCTGCTCACGCCCAATGCCGAGGCTGCGCGGCGACCTCGTCGATCGGTTTCAGTTTGAAGCGGCGCGCGATTTCGATGTCGCCGTCAGCCATGTCTTGGCTCCTTATCTGGACGGGACCGGGTGTGTCGAGGGACGGGCGCGGTTCGGCTCGCCAGGCGCGCCGCGCGAGCCAGCGCTTCAGCTCGCGCGTGATCTCCGCCGGACGTTCGGCCGGCGCCATGTGTCCGCAGGCGTCCACGATCGCGAGCACGGAGCCCGCGATTGCCGCCGCCATGGCCTCGTGCTGCGCGGGCGGGCTCCAGCCGTCCTCGCGGCCGCAGAGCACCAGCGTCGGACAGCGGATCCCGGCGAGCACCGGTGCCGCATCGGGTCGCTCGAGCAGCGCGGTGACCTGGTTACGGAACGTCGCGGGCGTGCGCCGCTCGACCATCGCCTCGAGCGGCGCCATGAAGCCGCGGTCGGCGCGGCGGTCGGGATGCACCATTGGGGGCAGCCATTCGCGCGCCACAGCATCCATGCCGCGCGTGCATGCCAGTGCCACGAGCTCCTGGCGACGCGCCGGTTCGCCCGGCATGCAGGGATGCACGCCGGTGTCGAGCAGGGCAAGCGCCTCGACGCGCGCGGCGTCCTGGCGGACCACCTCGAGCGCGATGCGGCCGCCGAGAGAGTGACCCGCGAGCGAGAAACGGCCGGGTGCGAGCGCCAGGACCGAGGCGGCCATGGCCGGGATCGAATCGAAGCCGTCGAGCATGGGCACGATGACATCGTGAGAGCCGGCGAAGTGCCGCACCTGGTGCTGCCAGACGAGCTCGTCGCACAGCAGACCGGGGATCAGCACCAGCGCCGGACGGGGCACGTCAGCGTCCGTTTCCAGCCGCCACGTAGCCGTAGCGAAGGTTGCTTCGCAACCCGCCGTTCGCGAGGTACTCGGCGCGCATCACATCGACGCGGTCGGCGGACAACGCCACACCTGCGGCCGTGGCATCGATCCCGTAGAGGCGCGCCGCATTGCCGGCGAAGATCGCGGACTTCACCGGGCCGTCCCCCGCGCCGAGCGGCGCGTAGCCATGCGCCCTCTGCATGTCCTCGGGGATCTCGAGGCGCCGAAATGCCTCGATTTGCCACTGTGGCGATCCCCACCACACGCAGTCGGTGCCCCAGACGATGTGGTCAGCACCCATCCCCCGTACAAGCGTGCCGAGCAGCGCGGCGGCGAGCTTCGGGTGCGTCACGCAGGTGTTGGCGAAACAGGTGCCGAGTTCGGCGTACACATTGTCCACGCCAAAGCTCGCCGGGATGTCGGCGAGGTCCGATACCCAGTCGAAGCGACCGGTGGCCTCGAACTGGCCGAGCTCCCGGTCGGGCAACTCGATGAACGGCCGCATCGCCGAGTGATAGATGACGAAATTGATCTGCGGCCAGTCGCGCGCCGCCCGGCCCACGTCCCAGGTCGTCGCGTACTGCCACATGTCCGGCCAGCTCGTGAGGTAGTCGGCGGGCATCAGGCCCTTGTGAATACAGAGCGTCGTTACGCCTGCATCGACCATCTTCTCGTAGAGCGGGTAGACGTTCTTTTCGTCGTCGAGCCGCCAGTTGCTGCGCTTCTTCGTCTGGAAGAGCGGATCGCCGATCGTGTAGCCCTTGAGACTCTGCGGCCGCAGGGTCGCGAGCACGCGATCCACCTCGTCGAGCCAGCCGGGCGCGCCCGGCGTGACGATGCCGTGCCCCAGCGCGCGACGCGAGCCCGAGATCCGGTTGATCAGGTCTCTCGCCGCGGCGATCTGGTCGTTGCCGAGGAACATGAGCTCTGCATCGTCGGTCGGAGTGCCCGAGATCAGCGCGACCTTGGTGTCGCTGTCGAGGAAGATCTCCTTGAGGAAGTTCTGGAACTTGAAGCGCGTGAGGCTCTCCTCGCCCTCGAGCGCGGGATTCCAGTGCTCCCGGCGAACTTCGCCGCCATCGTGAGCTGCTGCTGTCCGTAGTCGTCGCGCACGAAGTGCGTCTGGCAGTCGATGATGAACTGCGAGGCGAAGGCGCGGCTGCGCTGCTCGGCCAGGCCGGGGTCGCAGCCTCTGCGCGGCTCGCCGAGAACACCGGCCCGAAGACCTCGTTCATCGCCAGGAACGCGGCCGCCATCCCGGCGCTCGATGCGAGAAATTCACGGCGTGTCATCCCGTGGCATTGCGCGAGCGACGCGGCGTGGTCCTCGATGCGCGCCTCTACCCGCCGTTGCGACTCGCTCCGCGGCAGGGGGGTGTATTCGCCGTTCGAGACCACCTGCGTCGGCAGCGGAAGCGGCGCAGTGGCCGCCTCCGCCGGACGCAGCGTCGCGAGATCGGCGTCGCTCAGGAAGCGCATCGAGTGGTCACCCCCGGTTCGTCGGGCGACGATACTCGATTCCCGATTGATCGAGTACGTCTGCCCGGCGATCGAGGACACTTGGACACTGGGAAGGTATCGATCGGGCGAGCATCGATGTACACGCGCCTTGACCGAAGCATGCGTGGGGGTGTCTGCGTCCTCGGCGTCCTGGGGCTGTGCATGGCCACAGCGCTCCGTGCCGATGCACCGGCGACGATAGACGACCGCTTCTGGACGATGTCACCGACGGTCGCAACTGGGCGGCCTACGGGCGCACCTTCGACGAGTCGCACTACAGCCCGCTCGAGCAGATCAACGCCCGCAACGTCGGCCGGCTCGGGCTCGCCTGGAGTCTCGACCTCGAGCCGCAGAACGTGCTGTCGACGCCGCTCGCCGTCAACGGCGTGATCTATCTCGCGGTCGGCTACAGCATCGTCCATGCGGTCGATGCGCGCACCGGCAGACTCCTCTGGCGCTACGACCCGGGTGTCACGGAGCGCGCCGGCGTCAAGCTGCGCACGGGCTGGGGGATCCGCGGCCTCGCGTACTGGAAGGAGCGGGTCTTCGTCGGGACACACGACGGTCGACTGCTGGCTATCGACGCGCGCGACGGCAAGCCGGTCTGGAGCGTGCAGACCATTGATCCCGCCGATGGCTCGTTCGTCTCCGGCCCGCCGCGCGTGTTCGACGACAAGGTCGTGATCGGCTTCGGTGGCGGCGACTTCGGTCCCGTCAGAGGCTACGTCACCGCATATGACACGGAGACCGGCAAGCAGCTCTGGCGCTTCTGGACCGTACCGGGCGATCCCGCGCGCGGATTCGAGAACCCTGCGATGGAGATGGCCGCGCGCACCTGGAGCGGGCGGTGGTGGGAGCGGGGCGGCGGCGGCACCGTCTGGAACGCCATGACCTACGACCCGGAATTCAATCGCCTCTACCTGGGGACGGGCAATGGTGGCCCCTGGAATCCGCGACTGCGCAGCCCGGGCGGCGGCGACAATCTGTTCCTGAGCTCGGTCGTAGCGATCGACGCCGACACGGGCGCATACGCCTGGCACTACCAGACCACGCCGGGCGAGGCCTGGGACTACAACTCGGCGATGGACATGACGCTCGCCGACCTCGTGATCGACGGGCGCGCGCGCAAGGTGCTGCTGCACGCGCCCAAGAACGGCTTCTTCTACGTGATCGACCGGGCGGACGGTCGGCTGCTCTCCGCGGAGAAGTTCGCCAAGGTGACCTGGGCGGAGCGAGTCGACCTGGCAACCGGCCGTCCCGTCGTGGCGGCCAACGCGCTACTACGAGCAGGGCGAGGTGCAGCTCTTCCCCAGCTTCGAGGGTGCGCACAACTGGTTCCCGATGTCCTTCAGCCCGCGCACCGGCCTCGTCTACCTGCCGGTGACGGAGATGGGCGCGAGCTACAGCCAGAAGGGCATCGATCCCGCGCTGGAAGCCGATCCCGCACTCGGTCCAGTTCGCGGGCATCGCAAGCGGGGACGGCGATCCGCCAGCGGACTCTGCGCGCAGCTCGCTCACCGCATGGGATCCCGTCCGTGCCCGCCCGGCCTGGACGATCGAGACGCCGGGTGCGCACAACAGCGGCACCCTCGCGACTGCCGGCGACCTCGTGTTCCAGGGACAGGCCGATGGGCGCATCCATGCCTATGCGGCAGGCGACGGCCGACGTCTCTGGACCTTCGACGCGGGAACCGCCGTGCTCGGTACGCCGATCACCTTCAGCGTCGACGGGCGCCAGTACGTCGCCATGCTGTCCGGCCCGTTGCACGGCTCGGTCGGCGGATTCGGTTCCGTGTCGGCGCAGTTCGGCTGGAATGCGCGCGAGCATCCGCGGCGGCTGCTGGCGTTCGCGCTCGATGCGAAAGGGAGCCTGCCGCCGACGCCGCCGCCGAGGCGCGTCGTTCCGATCGACGCACCCGGATTCTCGGTCGACCCGGCGAAGGTGCAGGCAGGGCTCGCGCAGTATTCGCGTTGCCTGCTGTGCCACGGGCCCGGGGCCGTGGCGGGAGGAACCGCACCCGACCTGCGTGCGTCCACGATCCCGCTTTCGCGACGACGCGTTCACCGCGGTCGTTCGCGACGGCAGCCTCGAGTCACGCGGTATGCCGAAGTTCCCGGAGCTCACCGATTCCGAGCTCGAGGCGCTGCGCCACTACATCCGATATCGGGCCGACTCGTCCCGGCCGGGAAATGGCGGGCGGGATCGCGTGACCCAGATCAAGCTGGCTTGTGCCACAGCGTTGGCGCTCGCTGCTTGCCGGGCCCGCGGCGCGGGCGGCCGGCGACTCGGCGGCGAAACCCGCCACGCTCGTCGAGGCGATCAGCGGTGGCAAGGTGGGTCTCGAGTTCCGTTATCGGCTGCGAGCAGGTCGACCAGGACCCTATTGCCGTCGAAGCCTTGGCCTCGACGCTGCGCACGCGCCTCAACTATCGGACGGCTGCCTGGCAGGGCTGGCAGGTATTCCTCGAAGCCGACAATGTTGTCGTGCTCGGCGACGATTCCTACAACAGTACGCTGCAACGGGGTTGACGATCGTCCGGTTGTTGCCGAGCCCGAATACACCGAGGCAGCCAGGCGCTACCTTCAGTTCAGGAGCGAGTCGATCGCAGTCCTGATCGGCCGGCAGCGCATCGCGCTGGACAACCACCGCTTCGTCGGTGACGTGGGGTGGCGACAGAACGAGCAGACCTACGACGCGGTGACACTGCAGAGCGCCGGGAAGTCCGCCTTCGGCTGGCACTACTCCTATCTCGACAACGTGAACCGCGTGTTCGGCCCGGATGAGGGCTCGCCTCCGGCGACTACCGACCAGATTCGCACGTGTTCAATCTGGGACACGACGCTGGCGGTTCGGCAAGCTCGTGGGCTTCGGCTACCTGCTCGACCTGGAGAATGCAGCCGACTGTCCAGCGGGGCCTCGGACTGCTCTGGACAGGCAGCGTGCCGTTGGGGGAGAAGTCGAAGCTCGGGTGGGGCGCATCCTGGGCGATGCCAGACGGACTATGCCGACAATCCGGCCGACCTCGACGCTCGATTACTGGTACGCAGAGGGCGTGTTCACGACCGGGCCGGTGAACGTCACCCTGGGCTACGAGGTTCTGGGCGGAGACGCGAGCGCGCCGGATCGCGCCTTCCAGACGGCCGCTCGCGAGCCCTGCACCCCTTCCAGGGCTGGGCGGACAAATTCCTGACCACGCCGCCGCAGGGAGTGGAGGATCTCTATGCCGGCGTCGGCGGCAGTGTCGGGCCCGTGACCCTGAAGCTCGTGTGGCACGACTTTGGCGCGGAAGCGAGCGGCGAGGACTATGGCAGCGAATGGAACGCGTCGGCGCTCTGGAAGTTCGGCAACCGGTACGAAGCGACACTCAAGCTCGCCGACTACGATGCCGACGATTTCGCCACCGGCACGACCAAGGCCTGGTTGCAGCTCTCAGCCGTGTTCTGAAGCGCCCGGGGGCGGACGGACCCGGGCCCTTGCTATGCGACTTCCGTCTCCTGGTAGCGCATCAGCAGGATCGCGCCGGCGCCGACGAGCGAGCCGAGCGCCATGATCGGCCGCGACGTCGGGCAGCGTCTCGCCCGCGACGAACAGGTAGCCCGCTGCGATCGGGCCGAGCGCCGCGCCACCGCGGCCGACCCCGATCACGAAGCCGGTGCCGCTCGCGCGGATCTTCGGCCGGGAACGACTGCGCGAACATCGCGTAGAGTCCGACGATCGCCGGCATTGCAGAAAAACCCTGTGCCCGCGGCCAGCATCGCCAGCTGCGTGAGATCCGGTGCCGAGCGGCCGAAGAACACGACCATGACCGCCGTGAGGACCAGCGCGCCGATCACCAGCCGCGCAGACCGAAGCGCTGCGTGAGCAGGCTGAAGACAAGCGCGCCCGAGGCGCCGCCGACGTTGGCCCAGACCAGCACGCCACCGGCCGAGGAGGGCGCGAAGCCCATGTCCACGACGATCTTCGGGATCCACTTCAGGATGAAGTAGAAGGTCATGATGTGCGCGAAGTACGCCAGCGGTCAGCAGCGATCGTCGTGCGCGCAAGATGCGGGGAGAAGAGCTCGGCGAACGATCCCGCTCGCGCGCGCAGTCGCTGCCGACGTCGGCGGCAACGATCCGACCGCGCGATGACCCAAGCCTGCGCAGCGTCGGGTTGACGCGTGCGAGCGCGTTCGCCGGCTGGCGCTCGACCAGGTAGCTCACGGACTCCGGCAACAGCCACAGCACCAGCGGGATGCAGACGGCGGTGGCAAACGCGCCGAACATGAAAACCGAGCGCCAGTCTCCGCCCGCGAGCAGCGTGGTCGCGATCATGCCGCCGAAGACGGCGCCGAGCGGATAGCCCGCCGCCATCAGCGTCACCGCGAGATTGCGCCGGCGATTGTTGGCGAACTCCGCCGCCACGGCGTTGATCGCCGCGAGCATGCCGCCGATGCCGACGCCGGTGATGAAGCGGAACACCGACATCGGCTCGACGCCGCGCGCGGTCGTCGCGAGGAACATGCCCGCCGTCATGACGACGAGGCAGCCGAGGATCGTCGGGCGGCGGCCGATGCGGTCGGCGACGTTGCCGAGCACGATCGAGCCCAGCGCCATGCCGATGATCTCCATCGACAGCACGATGCCGAGCGCGGCGCGGTCGATGCCCCATTCCTTCGCGATGCCGGGTGATGCGAAGCTGATCGCGAGCACGTCGAAGCCGTCGAGCGCGACCAGCAGCACGCACAGCCCGACAGCAATCGCCTGCCGCGGGCTCATGCGCTCGAGCGCGAGTATGCGCGCGCGGATCTTCGGTCATCGTGCCCCCATCGCTGGCACGCCGGCATCATAGCCGGGCGCCCGAATGATACAGATCAGCGGCCGCCGTCGCGTTTCTGCTCGTCCGGCACCCACCAGCCATGGATCTGCGGGTGGATGCGCGTCGGCAGGCGCACGGTGGCCAGCGGGCCCGTCCTCGAGACGCAGTCGCGTCGAGCACGAGCAGATCGTTGCGGCCTTCGAGCCAGCGATTGACGACACCGACGAGATAACCGTCGCCTTCGGCGGCGCGTGCGTGGCGCGGCACGAAGCAGCATTCCTGCACGCTCGACTCGGGACCCGGGAAGTAAGGTCGTCGTCCGCCGTTGCGCATGATCGAAGCGTGTCCAGCAGTTGAACGGCCGCATCGGGCTCGCCGCCAGCTCCGGGTCGAGCGGACGCGTGGCGTCGAGCGTCGGCATGAAACCGACGCCGTAGGGCACCGTGTGGTAACGGTCGTCCTGGCGCGAAAGGATGCCGTTCTCCGGGATACAGGATCTCCATCTCGTAGTCGGGCCGCGACTTCTCGAGATCCACCGAGAGACGCGTCACGTGCCCCTGCGCACGGACCGGGTCGAACGGCGCGCCGTCGAGGTTCGGGAAGAACGGAAACTGGTTCGTCTCCGCCATGTCCATGTCGACGTAGAGGCGGGTGCCGTCCGAGAACGTCCCCATCGTGTGCGTCGCACAGCGCTCCGGCCCCTTGAACCAGCGCAGGTCGCTGCCGTCGCCGCCGCGGCGCAGCACGCCGAACCAGGTGGGCAGGCGCGAGTCCCAGGCGAAGTGCACCTGGCCCTGCTTCATCCGCTCGACATTCGTCGCCATCGGGATCGACGAGAAAGGCAACGTGCGTCCGCGTGACGGCGAAGTCGTGCAGCATCCCGACGTAGGGCACCTTGATCCAGGCTTCCCAGGTCAGGCGGCCGTTCCTGTCGAAGCTCATGACCGCGACGTCGTCGGTCGCCTCGCCGCGCGCTTCGTAACCGAACGCGACGAGCTCGCCGCGTCTCGGAGTCGATCTTCGGGATGCGCCGTGAACGTGAGGCTCTCTGAGCTGGCCGTCGAACGTGTAGTAATCGTCGAGCGTCTCGAGCGATGTCGGCATCGACGACGACCGGCGGGCTGTCCTCCTTCAGCACCAGCAGCTTGCCGTGATGGAACACGACGCCGGTGTTCGCCGTGCCGCGGCTCAGGCCCGCGACGCGCGGATCGTCCGTGTACGGGTTGCGATAGGTGCCGAACAGCGCCTCGCGCGCCGTCGGCCTGCGCCTTGTAACGCTGCGTGCGCACGTAGCGGCTGCGGTAGTCGACGTGACCGTCCGACGAAGCGAAACACGCCGAGATGACCTTCGCCGTCGAACGGGATGTTCGGCAGGCGCGGCGGATACTGGAAATCCGGACCGATGCGGTAGAAGCTGCCGCGCAGGTCGGTCGGGATCCGGCCCTCGACCTCGCAGTCGCGCAGGTCGCCTTCCATCGCGGAACGGCGCGTAGAGACCCTGCTGACAGCGGCGGCCGGCCGGAATCAGGAGCCGTCGTGAGCGTCGACATCGTGCTGCTCTCCCGCGTCAGTTCTGCCAGGTGCGCGCGTGCGCGACCGCCCGGCCGTATGCCGCCGAGCCCGCGCCAGAACACGAACGCGGCGAGCGGCGCGAGCACGGCGTGCATCGTCGCGATCGAGTACCGCAGCTTCATCTCGTCCCGGAACACGTAATCCGTCAGCAGCGCGACCACCGTCGGGGCGATGCCGAACCCGATCATGGTGAAGAGGAACAGGAACAGCGCCGTGACCTGGCCGCGCATCTCGTTCGGGACGATGACCTGCAGCGCCGCGTTCTGCGGCCCGACGCCGATCAGGATCAGCACCGAATTGAGGCTCGCGGCAGGCGAGCGCGAGATACGGGGTCGGCATCAGCGCATACGCGATTGCGAACGGCATGTGCAGCGAGCGCGGCGACGAGGACGACGCGCAGGTTCGCGTCGTCCCGGCCCTCGCGCGCCCAGCGCTCCGCGAGCCAGCCGCCGAACGCGAGGCCGAAAGGCGCGATCAGCAGGTACACGAAGCCCTGGATGATGCCGTACTGCGCGGGGCCCCAGCCGTAGGTCCGCTCGTAGAACGGCGCGGCCCACAGCAGCGTACCCATGCGCGAGCGAATTGCAGCGCGAGCCCGAGGAACATCGGTCCGAAGGCCGCCCGCTCGCGCCAGAGATGTGCGAGCACGGCGCGGATCGGCGCAGCGCGATGCTCCGCACCCGCGGCCAGTGCGCGGCCGCGCCGCGGCGGCTCGTAGACCGTCGTCAGCATCAGGACCCCGAGCACCAGGTCCGGAATCGCCATCACCAGGAACACGAGCTGCCAGGGATGCACGGCGCCGATGAGCGGCAGCGTCGGATCGCCCATCTGCGCCAGCACGGCGATCAGCGCTCCCCCGAGCAGCAGCGCAATGCCGTTTCCCGACGTGAAGCCGAAATTCATGAAGGCGATCGCCTTCGGCAGCTTGGCCGGCGGGAAGTAGTCCGCGAGGATCGAATACGTCGCCGGCCCGTTGCCCGCGCCGCCGATGCCGGAGAACAGGCGCGCGGCAAAGAGCTGCCAGAAGCCGTTTGCGAGGCCGGTGAGCGCGCTGCCGACGCCGATCGTCAGCAGGCCGACTCCGATGATCAGCCGGCGACTCATCCGGTCGACGAGCCGCGAGATCGGCAGGCTCGCGACGGCGTTGAAGGCAGCAGACGCGAATCCGACGATGAGGCTGACCTGCGTGTCGGTGAGCGCGAGATCGACCTTGATCGACTGCATCAGCAGCCCGTCAGATTGATGCTGCCGAAGATGCGTCATGACGGTCAGGCCGAAGCATCGTCACGCCGTACCAGGCGCGTCGCGAACTCGGCCACGGCTGCTGCGCGTCGGCTCGCCGAAGCCGGATCGCCCGCGATGGCTGTACTGTCGTTCAAGAGATATCCCGGGAAAATGGCTGCGCGATCATGGTACCGACTGGGCTCGCCCGCTCGTACTTCGCTCACGGTCGAATTTCAGTTCGCGCTCGTCCGCATGAGCCTCTTCGACGCAACAGAGCATGTCGATCGGGGCAGGGGGCTTCGTTCATTGACCAGGTCAGGAGTCGAATTGCGCGCTGCGACAGTCGCTCACAACGGCCGCGATCGACCAGGCACGCGCGGCCTCGCCGTCGGGATGCTGAACGCCAGCGTCGGATACATGCTGCGCCGCGCGCAGCTCGCGGTATTCGCGGACTTCGGGGCAACTCTCGCGGAGCTCGAGCTGCGTCCCGGTCAGTTCGCCGCGCTGGCGGTGATCGACAGCAATCGCGGAGTGACGCAATCCGAGGTGTGCGAAACGCTGGGCATCTGGCGAACGAACTTCGTCGCGGTGATCGACGATCTCGAACGGCGCGGCCTCGCGCGGCGAATCTCGTCGCCGGCCGATCGGCGCTCGAAGGCGCTGGCACTGACGGGCGCCGGTCAACGCGATGCTCGAGCGCGCTGCCGAGCTGCAGCGCGCACACGAGTTGCGTGTCTGCCGGCGGCTGGGACCGGGTGGTCGCGAGCAACTCCTGCGTCTGCTCGAACAACTCGCCGAGCGCGTCTGAACCGCCGCGGAGACCAGCCTCGATGACCGCCGCCACCGCAACGGTCGACTTTGCCGACGGCATCGCCGTCCTCACCGTCGGCAATCCGCCCGTCAATACGCTCAGCAGCGCGGTTCGCGACCAGCTCAACGGAGCGCTCGACGGGCTCGAGTCGCACCCGGGGCTGCGCGCCGTCGTGCTGATGTGCTCGGGCAAGCACGTTCTTCTCGGGTGCAGATATCGCCGAGTTCTCGGGTCCGCCCCAGGAGGAGGCGTACCGGGCGCTGTTCCGCCGGCTCGAGGGCACTGCCGTTTCCAGTCGTCGCCGCGATGCACGGCACGGTGCTCGGAGGCGGGCTCGAGATCTCGCTCGCCTGTCATTACCGGATCGCACTGCCCGGGACGCGCTTCGGGCTGCCCGAGATCACGCTCGGTGTCATCCCGGGAGCCGGCGGGACGCAACGCATGCCGCGACTGATCGGCGTCGAGAAGACGCTCGACCTGATTCTCGCGCGCAAAGCCGGTCGACGCCGCGACCGCCGTCGAGCTCGGATTCGTGGACGCGATCGTGGAAGGCGATCTGCGCGCCGGCGGCGATCGGACTACGCCTCGGCGCTCGCTGCAGCGGGACGAGGCCCGCGCCGAACCTCCGAGCGCGTCGTGGATCCTGCGACCGCGACGCGCGGAAGTCATCGAGCGCGCCCGAAAGCGCGCGGCGCAGCAGTATCCGAACCGGCGGGCGCCACTGACCGGCGATCGAGGCGGTCTCCGCAGCCGCGCGACTGCCGTTCGAGGAGGGCCTCGTCTACGAGACGCAGCTCGCCAACGAAGCGAAGGCGACCGACGAGTCGACGGGCATTGGTACACGTGTTCTTTGCGGAGCGAGCGACGCGCAAGGTTCCGGGACTGCCGCCGGAAACGAAGGCCCGGCCGGTGCGCGCCGGCGCCGTCGTGGGCTCGGGCACGATGGGCGGCGGTATCGCCATCTGCTTCGCGAACGCCGGCCTGCCGGTCACCGTCCTCGACGCCAGCCGCGAGGCGCTCGACCGCGGGCTGGCGGTCGTGCGCAGCACCTACGATTCGATGGTGAAGCGCGGGCGCATCGCGGCCGACGACCGGGACCGGCGCCTGGCCCTGATTCGGGGCACGCTCGACTACGCGCGACCTCGCCGACGCCGACGTCGTCATCGAGGCCGTGCTCGAGCGGATGGATCTCAAGAAGGAGGTATTCGCGCGGCTGGACCGGGTCGCGAAGCCGGGCGCCGTGCTGGCGACCAACACGTCGACGCTCGACATCGACGAAATCGCGACAGCCGTGAAGCGGCCCGAGGACGTGATCGGCCTGCACTTCTTCTCGCCTGCGAACGTGATGCCGCTGCTCGAGGTGATTCGCACGGAGCAGACGTCTGCGCAGACGATTCTGACTGCGATGGAGCTCGCGAAGCCGCTGCGCAAGACGCCGGTGCTCGCGCGCGTCTGCTATGGATTCATCGGCAACCGGATGATGGAAGGCTACGCGCGCGAGGCGCAAAGGATCGTGCTCGAGGGCGCGACGCCACGGCGCGTCGACTCGGTGCTCGAGCAATGCGGGATGGCGATGGGCATCCTCGCCGTCTTCGACATGGCCGGCATCGACGTCGGCGTCAACGTGCACCGGGCTAACGCGAGCCGTTATCCGCCCGATCCGACCTACTATCAGGCCGATGTCGCACTCTACGAGGCCGGGCGCCTCGGGCAGAAGACCGGCGGCGGCTACTACCGCTATGAGCGCGGGGACCGCACGCGGCACGACGACCCGGAGGCGATCGCGGTCCTGCGGGCGACCGCCGGTCGGCTCGGAATCGCCCCCCGCGAGCACAGCGACGCGGAGATCCTCGAACGCTGCCTCTATCCGCTGATCAACGAGGGCATCCGGATCCTCGAGGAGGGGGTCGCCCTGCGTGCCGCGGATGTCGACGTCGTCTGGACCTCCGGTTACGGCTTCCCGCGGTATCGCGGCGGGCCGCTCTTCTACGCCGACCTGATCGGGCTGCGGACCGTGCGTGACGGAATCATGAAGTACCGGGAAACCCTCGGGCCGATGCACTGGGAACCGGCGCCGCTCCTCACCCGGCTGGCGGGCGAGGGTCGCACCCTCGCACAATGGGAGGCCGAGCGCGGCTGAGGCAGGAGCGACCCGGATGAACGTCAAGGACCTGGTAGCGATCGACGTGCACACGCATGCGGAGGTCTCGTGCCGGCAGCCGCAGGACGAGGTCTGGCAGGAGTACGAGGCGGCCGCGAGCCGGTACTTCAAGGCCGCGGCCAAGCGGCCCACGATCGCCGAGACGGTGGCCTATTACCGCGAACGCCGCATCGGGCTCGTCATGTTCACGGTCGACACCGAGCACGAAATGGGCGTGCGCCGCATCTCGAACCAGGAAATCATCGATGCCGCGCGCGAGAACAGCGACATCATGATCGCATTCGCGAGCATCGATCCGCACAAGGGCAAGCTCGGCGTGCGCGAGGCGCGGCAGCTCATCGCGGACGGCGGAATCCGCGGCTTCAAGTTCCACCCGACCTGCCAGGGATTCTTCCCGAACGACCGGATGGCCTACAAGCTCTACGAGGTCATTGCCGAGCACCGCCTGCCGGCAATCTTCCACAGCGGACACTCCGGGATCGGCACCGGCATGCCGGGCGGCGGGGGCTTGAGGCTCAAGTATTCGAACCCGATCCACCTGGACGACGTCGCGGCGGACTTTCCGGACATGAAGATCATCATCGCGCACCCGTCATGGCCGTGGCAGGACGAGGCGCTCTCGGTGTGCATGCACAAGCAGAACGTCTACATCGACCTCTCGGGATGGTCGCCGAAGTATTTCCCGCCGCAGCTCGTGCAGTACGCCAACAACCAGCTCAGGCGCCGGATGCTGTTCGGATCGGACTTCCCGCTGATCTCGCCGGACCGCTGGATCAAGGACTTCGGCGACGCGGGATTCAAGCCCGAGGTCCAGCCGCTGATCCTCAAGGACAACGCGGTGGAGCTCCTCGGGCTCGCGGCCTGAGTGCTGCCCTCAGAACATGGTGTTCGTGTTGTTCGCCTTCTCCGGCACCGGCTGCGCCACGTCCCAGTGCTCGACGACCTTGCCGTTCTCGAGGCGGAAGATGTCCATCACCGCGGTCCCGCGGTCCGCGGGGTCATCCGGCTTCGCCTTCGCATGCGCATGCACGATGACGTAGTCGCCGTCGGCGAACACCCGCTTGAACTCGGTGCGATAGGTCGCGAGGTTCTGCTTCGCAAATGCGAGGAAGGCCTTCAGGCCCTCCGGCCCGTCCGCTGCGAGCGGGTTGTGCTGGATGTACTTGTCGCCCAGGTGGACCGAGGCAGCTTCGAAGTCTTTCTGGTTGATGGCCTTGTCGTAGAAATCGATCACGATCTTCTTGTTTGCCTCTTCCTGTGCGTCGGAACCGAACGCCGGAAGCGCAAAGAGGGCCATCGCAAACAGCGGGATGCATCGCTTCATCGTCGTCTCCTTGTGGTCAGCCGGAATATAGCCCGGTAACCGGGGCCATGCCATGAGCGTTGCGTCCATGCCCCCGCAGACGGCCGAGCTCAGGCGCCGTATCGCCGAGTTCGTTGAGCGCACGTCCACCGAGATCACCTCGCACGACGACGACGTTGTCGGGCCGCTGGCGGCGATGCTGCCCGCGGGCACGGTGGTCTATGTCGCGCACACGCCGAAATCTCGCTGGACGATGTCGTCCGGGTCGCGCTCGAAGTCGAAGAGGCGGGCCTCAAGGCCTCGCCGCACCTCGTGGCGCGGCGCATCGGCAGCGAAGCGGAGCTCACCCGCGCCGTGTCCCGGTTGCGCGAAGGCGGCGTTGAGCAGGTGCTGGTCATCGCCGGGGACGCGGCGCACCCGGCCGGGGCGTACACGAACTCGCTCGAGCTGCTCGAGAGCGGACTGCTCGAGAAGGCAGGCTTTGCGCGCGTCGCAGTCGCCGGGCATCCGGAGGGCCACCCCGCGGTTGACGGGCCCGGAGCTCTGGGCGGCGCTGCGCGCGAAGCAGGCGTGGGCGGATCGCACCGGTATCGCGATGCACGTCGTCACCCAGTTCGGGTTCGACCCGGCGGCGATCTGCGGCTGGGTCCGCGAGCTCGGCCGCAACGGCGTCCGCCTGCCGGTTCACGTCGGCATGGCCGGTCCGACGCCGCTGCCCAAGCTGATCAAGTACGCGATTGCCTGCGGCGTCGGCGCATCCGTGCGCGGCGCGATGCGCAATCTGCGGGCGATGACCGGGCCTCGCCGGCCTGGCAACGACACCCGAGGCAGATGCTCCTCGGGCTCGCGACCGGGTTGCGACGTCGGCCCGGCGCGCAGATCGTCCACCCGCACGTCTTTGCCTTCGGCGGTTCGCTCGCAACCGCGCGCTGGTTGCGCGCGCTCGTCGGCCGGTCGAGCTGCGTCGAGTCTGCGACGTGAGTCGCGCAAGCTGCGGTCGGCAGCATTTCGCTGACAGTCGAGCCCGCGCGCGCGGCCCGTACTAGAAACGCGCGACTGACGGAGGTCGATCAGTGGCGGCGCAGGCGTTCTATGGCTGGAGGCTTCTCGGCGCGTTCTGGCTGATCGCCGTCATCAACCTGGCCTTTCCGGCCTATGGATCGGCGGTGCTGAACGCCGCCATGGCGACCGAGCTCGGCTTCGACCGGCAGGCGCTCGGTACGATGGTGGCGGTGTACCTCGCGATGTCCGGCCTGCCCGGTCCGCTCGTCGCGGCCAGCGTCAATCGCCTCGGTGTCCGCTGGACGCTGGTCATCGGCAGCGCCTTCGTCATCGCCGGGTCGGTGATGCTCGCGACCATCGTGAACACCGTGGTACTCGCGGTCGTCGCATTTGGCCTCATCGTCGGCATCGGCGTCGCGACGGGCGCCATCATCGCAGCCCAGGCCGGAGTTGCGCGCTGGTTCGTCCGCCGGCGAGCTCTTGCGTTTTCCATCCTCTACTCGGCGGGTGCGATCGGCGGGTTCGTCGCGCCGCCGATACTCTCGGCCATCGCGTCCGCGGGCCCCGGCCAGTGGCGTGTCGGCTGGTGGCTGGTGGCGGCGCTCTCGCGTCGTCGCGGCGCTCATTGCGATCGCGACCGTGCGCGAGCATCCGGCCGATCTCGGGCAGGCGCCCGACGGGGCGGTCGCGGAGGAGGTGGCGCGATCCGAGGACGGCTGCCGCTGCGCGCATCCCGGCCTTCGTCACGCGCACCGAATGGAGCTACCGCGAGGCGCTGCGTGGCCCGTACTTCTGGACGATGATCACGCCGTTTATCGGCGTCAGCGCCGGCTTCGCGCTGTTTCTCGGGCACGGCATCGTGCATCTCAAGGACCTCGGCCATTCCATGCAGGTCGGCGCCTGGGCGGTCGGCACGATGACCATCAGCGGGCTGATCGCGAAAGGCGGTCATCGCGGTGCTCGGCGACCGCGTCGATCCGCGATACCTGTGGGCGATCTTCTGTGCCACCTTCGGCGTCGGGATGCTGATCCTGATCGGCGCGCGCGCGTCGCCGCCGCGGTAAGCGCCGCGGCGGTGTGCCTGGGCATAGGTTTCGGCGGCGGCATCGTCGCGATGATGGCGACCCTCTCGAACTACTACGGCACGCGTGTCTTTGCGTCGCTGTCCGGGCTCGCGATCGCGATCAACACGGGCATCAGCTCGCTGGCGCCGATCATCGCCGGACGAATGTACGACCAGGGCCTGGGATATACCGCTGCGTTCTGCGTGATCGCCGCATGGTGCATCGCGGGCGGCGTGATGCTCGCGCTGATGAAACGGCCGCAGCGGGCCGCGGCCATGAGCCCTGCGACGATACCCGGGAGCGGCGTGTGATCCGCGAGGGCGAGCTGCTCTGGACTCCCGGTGCCGAGCGCATCGAGCGCGCGCTCCTCACCCGGTTCATGCGCTGGCTCGAGCGCGAGCGCGGCCGGCGGTTTGACGACTACGCCTCGCTCTGGCGCTGGTCGGTGCAGGACCTCGAGGGGTTCTGGAGCGCGCTCTGGGAGTACTTCGATATCCGCGCGAGCGTGCCTCCGGAGCGCGCGCTGGGCCGGCGCCAGATGCCGGGCGCGGAGTGGTTTCCCGGGGCCCGGCTCAACTACGCGGAGAACGTGCTGAGCCGTGCGCGTCCCGACCGGGAGGCGCTCGTGTACCTGAGCGAGGGTGAGCCGCCGGCCAGCCTGTCCTGGGACGAACTCGTGGCACGCGTGCGACGGCTGGCGCGCGCGCTGCGCAGCCTCGGGATCGTCAAGGGCGACCGGGTAGTGGGCTGCCTGCCGAACACGCCGGATGCCGTCGTCGCCATGCTCGCAACGACCAGCATCGGCGCGGTCTGGTCGGGCTGTGGTCCGGACTTCGGCGCGCGCGGCGTGCTGGACCGGTTTTCGCAGCTCGCACCGAAGCTCATGTTCTGCGTCGACGGCTACCGGTACGGGGGCAAGCGGTTCGACCGTCGGGCGGAGATGCGGGGCATCGCCGACGGTCTGCCAACGCTCGAGCACGTCGTGCTCGTGCCGAATCTCGACCGCGCCGACCGTCGTCCGCTGCGCCCGAGTTCCCTGCTGTGGGACGAGCTGACCGGCGCAGGCGACGTCGGGCAGGCGAGGCCATCGAGTTCGAGCAGGTCCCCGCGGACCACCCGCTCTGGATCCTGTTCTCGTCGGGAACCACTGGCCTGCCGAAGCCGATCGTGCATGGCCACGCCGGGATCACGATCGAGCAGATGAAGAACGTGCAGTTTCACATGGACGTGCAGCCCGGCCAGCGCATGTTCTTCTTCACGACGACCGGCTGGATGATGTGGAACTTCCTCGTCGAGTGCGCCGCTGTCCGGCGTGATCCCGGTGCTCTACGACGGCAACCCGGCCTGGCCCGGGCCCGATGCGCTGTGGCGAATGGCGGAGGAGACCGGGATCAGCTTCTTTGGCGCGAGTCCGACCTACCAGCAATTGATGGCGCGGGAGGGCGTCGTACCCCGCGAGCGCTTCGACCTGTCGCGGCTCGAATCCGTCACGCTCGCCGGTTCACCGGTCACGCCGGAGTGCATGCTCTGGTTCCACGAGAACGTCAAGCGCGACATGTGGGTTCAGTCGGGCAGCGGCGGCACGGACGTCTGCAGCGGATTCTGCGGCGGTGTAGTGATCCAGCCGGTCTACGCAGGCGAGATCCAGGCACCGCAGCTCGGCGTCGCGCTCGCGGCCTTCGATGCCGGGCGGCAACAGCGTCGTCGACGAGGTCGGCGAGATGGTCATCACCGAGCCGATGCCGTCGATGCCGGTCTGCTTCTGGAACGATCCCGGTGATGTGCGCTACCGCGAGTCGTATTTCGAGGAATACCCAGGCGTGTGGCGCCACGGCGACTTCTTCCGCATCAACGCGCGCGGCGGCTGCTTCGTGCTCGGCCGTTCGGATGCAACGCTCAACCGCCACGGCGTGCGCATCGGCACGGCGGAGATCTATCGTGGCCTCGCCGGGCTGCCCGAGGTCGAGGATGCGCTGGTGGTCAACCTCGACCTGCCCGGCGGACGCTTCTTCATGCCGCTCTTCGTCAAGCTGCGCGACGGGCGCAGTCTCGACGAGAGCATCGAACGGGCGATCCGGGATCGGCTGCGCAGCACGTACTCACCGCGTCACGTGCCGGACCGAATCATCCAGGTGGCCGCGATTCCCTACACGCTGACCGGCAAGAAGCTCGAGGTCCCGGTGCGGCGCATCCTGTCCGGCGTGCCGGAGGAGCGGGCTGCAAACCGCGCCGCGATGGCCGACCCTACCGCGCTCGACTTCTTCATCGACTACGCGCGCACGCAGCGCGATTACTCCCTCTCCCGATAATTGGCTCAGAGCCACATTACTCATCGTTAATTGGCTCTGAGCCAATTTTTTTCTGCGCGGTCGCAGCCCGAGCATCGCCCGTGATCCCGTTTAGATCCGTATGACGACCTTGCCGAACAGCGACGCGCTCTGCTGGTAGCGATACGCTTCCCTGGCTTCCTCGAAGTCGAAGACCCGGTCGATGACCGGCTGAAGGCCGTTGACCTCGATCGCGGTGTTCATGCGCTCGAACATCGCGCGGTTAGCGACGAAGATGCCGTGCAGGCTCGCACCCTTGCGCATGAGCGGATGCGGGTTCGTGTCACCCTGCAGACCCGCGAGCACGCCGATCAGGGCGACGTGTCCGGCGTAGGCGACCGCCTGCATTGATTTGGCGAGGGTGCCCGGCCCGCCGGTCTCGACCACGTGCGTCGCGCCGGCGCCATCGGTGAGCTTCAGGACCTCCTGCTCCCAGTCGGGATGCCGGCGGTAGTTGACGCCGCCCCAGGCGCCGAGCGCCCGGGCGCGCTCGAGCTTCTCGTCGCTCGACGAGGTGAGGATGACGCGCGCGCCCGCGGCGCGTGCGAAGAGCAGCGCGAATGTCGCGACGCCGCCGGTCCCGAGCGCGAGCACCGTGTCGCCGGGGCGCACGCCGCAGGTCTCGACGAGCCCATGCCAGGTCGTGGCGCCCGCGCAGGGCAGGGTAGCCGCCTGCTCAAACGACAGGCTCGGAGGAATCCGCACGGCATCGCTGCTCATCGAGCAGCACGTATTCGGCGAGCATCCCGTCGGCGGGTGGCGCGCCGCGCGCGGGGTACGGCCCTCTGGGTGGGCCGTCAGTCCAGCCGAGGAAAAACGTGCCGGCCACGCGGTCGCCGAGGCGAAGGAGCGTGACGCCTGGGCCAACCGCGACGACCTCCCCAGCGCCGTCCGACAGCGGAATGATGTCCTGCTGCACGACGCCGCCGAAATAGTTTCCGGTGATGACGGCCTGATCCCGGTAATTGAGTGAGGTGGCGCGTACGCGGACCATGACCTGGCCGCGACCAGGCTCAGGGTCGGGCCGCTCGACGCGACGCAGCGCATCGATGCTGCGCGCGCCGCTCGGGATTTCCTGGACTTTCATGGGGAAATTGCTCATTTCCGCGGTTTCGCGGCTCGGATCGATGGTGCAGCAATGCCGCTGGAATGAGGAATGTCCCTGCGCTACGTCGCTTTCACTATCGGTTGAGTCGAGGTTCATCGAGGATCGAGCCTTGCGTGAACGGTGGGCGCCAGATGGCGTTCGACCGGCCCGAGTCCCGGAGATTTGCTATGAACGCCGTGCAGATTGCCGCGCAGCCCAGCCCGTCCGCCGCCGTTGCGGCCTTCCTGACGCAAGCCAGCCGTTGAGATGTACACGGAGCTCAAATCCGTCTGCATGATGGTCTGACCGCGCACCCCGCAGCCCACGGGAAACGATGATGCGACAATCGTACTTGCGGCCGCCATGGTGGCGGCAATCTGCCTCGCTGCGTGCTCGCGCGGCCCCACCGACGGCCCGGCAGCGGAGGCGGACTCGACGGCCGCAGCGGCCGCGGTGCCGGCCCGCATCGACGGCAGCCGCATCCGCAATGCGGATCGCGAACCGGGCAACTGGATGACCCACGGCCGCACTTACGACGAGCAGCGCTATTCGCCGCTCGAGCGGATCAATGCCGGCAACGTCGCGCAGCTCGGACTCGCCTGGTACTACGACCTCGATACGGCTGCGCGCGCGCAGGAATCCACGCCGCTCGTGATCGACGGAGTGATGTACGTGACCTCGGCGTGGAGCAAGCTCTTCGCGCTCGATGCTGCGACGGGCCGGGAGCTCTGGAGGTATGACCCGAAGGTGCCCGGGCGGGCGGGCTTGAATGCCTGCTGCGACGTCGTCAATCGCGGCGTCGCGGCCTGGGAGGGCAAGCTGTACCTGGGCACGCTCGACGGCCGGCTGGTGGCGCTCGATGCCGCGAACGGCCAGCCGGTGTGGGAGGTGATGACCGTCGAGCCGGGCAGCCGATACACGATCACCGGCGCGCCGCGTGTCGTGAAAGACAAGGTGATCATCGGCAACGGCGGCGGCGAGATGGGCGTGCGCGGCTATGTCTCGGCCTACGACGCCGCGACCGGCCGGCAGGTCTGGCGCTTCTACACCGTGCCTGGCGACCCGTCGCAGCCCTTCGAGAGCCCGGCGCTCGAGAATGGCGGCGAAGACCTGGACGGGCGAGTGGTGGAAGCTCGGCGGCGGCGGCACGGTCTGGGACTCGATGGCCTACGACCCCGAGCTCGACCTGCTCTACATCGGCACGGGCAATGGCTCGCCGTGGAACCGCGCGATTCGCAGCCCGGGTGGCGGCGACAACCTGTTCGTCTCGTCGATCGTTGCACTCAAGGCGGAGACCGGCGAGTACGTCTGGCACTACCAGACCACGCCCGGCGACACCTGGGACTACACCGCCGCCCAGCACATGATCCTGGCGGATCTCGCAATCGACGGGCGACCCCGCAAGGTGATCATGCAGGCGCCCAAGAACGGCTTCTTCTACGTGCTCGACCGCGCGACCGGCGAGCTGATCTCGGCCGGCGCCTTCGCCAGCATGAACTGGGCGACCGGCATCGACATGAAGACCGGCCGCCCGATCGAGACGCCGGACGCACGCTACGGCGAGACGGGCAAGCTGTTCGTGGCGCAGCCCGGTCCCGGCGGTGCGCACAGCTGGCAACCCATGAGCTACAGCCCGCGCACCGGGCTCGTTTACCTCCCGGTCATGGAAGCGAGCTTCCCGTACTTCCCGGACAAGAACTTCCGCCGCCGCACGCTGGGCTGGAACACCGGTGCCGACTTCGACGCGGCCAGCCTGCCGCAGGACGAGGCCGTCAAGGCGCAGATCAAGGAGGGGCTCAAGGGTCACCTCGCGGCCTGGGACCCGGTCGCGCAGCGCGAGGTCTGGCGCGCGCAGCACGAGCACCCCTGGAACGGCGGGCTGCTCTCGACGGCGACCGACCTCGTGTTCCAGGGCGACGCGCTCGGCGAGTTTTCCGCCTACGACGCACGGAACGGCACGAAGTACTGGTCGGTCAAGACGGGCTCCGGGATCCTCGCGCCACCCGTTACCTACGAGGCGGACGGAGAGCAGTACGTGGCGATCGAGGTCGGCTGGGGCGGCGCCTTCGGCCTCGCCGCGGGCGAGCTGGCTCGCGACGCGCACATCCCGACCAATGCGCCGCGGGTGTTCGCCTTCAAGATCGGCGGCAAGGCGGTGATGCCGCCGCCCGGGCCAGCACCTCGCGAGCCGGGCGAGCCTCCGCCGGACGTAGCGTCGGCGGCGGACGTGGCGGCCGGCAAGGTCCTGTTCCACAACACCTGCGGCACCTGCCACGGCGATACGGCGGTGAGCTCAGGGGTGCTGCCCGACCTGCGGTTTTCGCCGATGCTCGGCAGTGCGGAGGCCTTCGCAAAGGCGGCGCGCGACGGCGTGCTCGAGGAGCGCGGCATGATCGGCTTTGCCGCCGAGCTCTCTGCCGAGGATGTCGAGCAGATCCGCGCCTACGTGATCCGACGCGCGCACGAAATGCGGCGCTCCGAGGCGACGGCCGCTGCGAAGAAAAGCGAATGACTCCATCCCTTCGGCGCATGAGCCGGAGCCCAGGCTGATGCGCTGATGGCGAAGCTCGCCGCGATCGCGCTCCTGTTCCTGGCGGGCGCGTTGCTGCGACGGTTTGGGTGGCTCGATGCACGGCACGGCGCGCGGCTGTTGCGCATCGTCGCCACGGTTGGTCTCCCTGCGCTCATCGTCGGGACCGTGGGCCGCGTGCCGCTCACACCTGCGCTGCTCGCGCTGCCCGCGAGCGCTGCCGCAGTGATGCTCGTCGTGGGCGTGCTCGCGCGTGCAACGGCGCGCTCCTCGATCTCGACCGCCCGGCGACGGGCGCACTGGTCGTGAGCGCGATGGCAATGAACCTCGCGTTCGTCTTTCCGTTCGTGTTCCTCGCCTGGGGACCGGAGGCCCTCGCGCGTACCGTCGTCTTCGATGCCGGCAACGCCGTCACCGGGTGGACGCTGGTCTACATGCTGGCTGCCCACTATGGGGGGCACGCGAGCGGCGCCGGGGAAATCCTCGGGCGAGTCCTTCGCGCGCCGCCCTTCCTCGCGATCGTGGTGGCGCTCCTGATCAATGCGCTCGCGCCGCCGGACGCGGACGGCGCCCTGGAGGCGCTGACCGTCGCAGGGCAGCTCATTGCCCTGCTCGTCGTGCCCGCGATGGGTATCCTGTTCGAGGCGCGGCGAATCGCGGCGCGCGAGGTCGTGGCGACCGTCGCCCTGCGCTGCGGAGCGGGCGCTGCAGCGGGTGCACTGATTGCGCTCGCGTTCGATTTCGACAGCGCGACGGCGGCGATCACCATCGTCGGCAGCGCCGCACCGGTCGGATTCAGCGCGGTGATCATGGCGGAGCGCGAGGGTCTCGATGTCGGCCTCGCCGTCGCGGCGGCCTCGCTCTCGGCGCTCGTCGCACTGGTCGCGATTCCAGCCATTCTGGTGGGACTTGGTCCGCTAGAGCGCGCGGCCGGAGCATGCAGGCCTGCGTTGTATCGCAGCAACGCCAGCCGCGCACGCGCAACTGTTCCCTTTGGATCGAACCCTGCCTTCCGCCACGGTTGAGCCCCGCGGCCGCGCATCCGATTAGATCGCCGGAAAATAGTGGCCCTTTCACAGAGTTATCGGTATTCGGTCCTGACGTTTCGACTCATGGCATCCAGCGGGGGGAATCTGACATGAAACGGACGAGGGTGACGGAGCGGTTTTCGATCAGTCGTAATCGCGCCACAGCGCCGCGACACGCAGCCTTGCCCGCGCGGTCAGCGGCGTGCTGATGGCATCGGGGATGCTGGCCGGCGCGCCGGCGGTGGCGCAGCAGGTCCAGGTGGACGCACAGCGTCCGCTCGAGGAAATCATCGTCACCGCCCGCTATCGCGACGAGCGGTTGCAGGAAATCCCGATCGCGATCACCGCGATCAACGCCGATGAAATCGAGATGCGCGCCTTCACCGTCGCATCCGACATCGCCTACGCCGTGCCGAACGCATCGTTCCGCCCCGCGCAGGCCGCCTTCGGCAACACGATGACCGCGTTCATCCGCGGCATCGGCCAGTACGACTTCGACTTCGCCTTCGAGCCCGGGGTCGCGATCTACATCGACGACATGTACCACCCGTTCACGCTCGGTTCGCAGACGATGCTCATGGACCTCGACCACGTCGAGGTGCTGCGCGGACCGCAGGGCACGCTCTTCGGGCGTGGCTCGATCGGCGGCGCCATCCGCTACGTCAGCAAGAAGCCGCAGGGCGACGACTCGGGCTCGATCGGGCTCACGCTCGGCGACTACGACCGTGTCGACCTGCGCGCGTCCTACGACTTCGCGGTCACCGAGGCCGTATCAGCGCGCATCACCGGTGCCGCGACCACGCGGGAGGGCTACCAGGATGTGCTCGACTTCACCTGCGTACACCCGGAGCTCTCCGGCGACCTGCCCGTGCAGCCCGTCAACCAGGGAACCGGCTGCAAGACCGGCACGCAGGGCGGCTCGGACTACATCGGCGGCCGCGGCATGCTGCGCTGGGAGGCGAGCGACGACTTCGAGATCCTGCTGACCGGCGACTACCAGAAGGAGACTGCGGAGCCGAAGGCTGACACGATCACCGAGATCGACCCGGTCGCGGGCTTCGCTATATTCAGGCATCCCCTTCGGCGCCTCCGGTCCCCCGTATGACACGCGCTTCCTGCCTCCGGATGATTTCACCAGCTACGCCACTTATGCGGATCCGCGCAGCGGGCTCCGCTTCGCGCCGGAGACGGAATACGAGTCCTGGAGCGCGACGGCGCGCGCCGACTGGGGCATCACGGACGGCATCGACATGGCGTTGATCTTCGCCTACGCCGACATCACATCGACGCTGGTAACGGACGCCGACGGGTCGCCCATCAACGTCCAGTCGACAGCCGGCATACAGACCATCGACTACTATACGGCTGAGCTGCGTTTCAGCGGCCGGGCCATGGACCGGGTGGACTGGACGGTCGGCGGCTTCTATTACGATGGCGAATCCATTAACAACCAGATCGTCAGCATCCCGTTCCTGGGCTTCGTTGCCAACAACCCCCCGTTCCCGTTCGACGATCCTAGCCAGCAGTTCGTCAACACCGACAACGTGCACGAGAACAACAACGAGTCAGTCTTCGCGCACGCGGTGTGGGACATCACGGACAAGCTGGCGTTGAACGCGGGAATCCGCTATTCGAGCGACGAGAAGGACGTCGACTTCGACAACACCCGGGTGCAGAACCCGAACGTGGTGGTCGAGGGCAACAACACCGACTACAGGCTCGGCCTCGACTACCAGTTCACGCCGGAAATCCTGGCTTACGCGAGCTTCGCGACGGGCTATCGGCCCGGCAGCTACAACCCGCGTCCGTTCCAGGCCACGCAGGTCGTGGCGGTCGATGCCGAGGACTCCGAGGCCTACGAGCTCGGCCTCAAGTCCGACTGGTTCGATCGGCGTCTGCGGACCAACCTCGCCGTGTTCTATACGGACTGGAAAACCCGCATCACGCCGGTGGGCGGCACCGAGTGCCTTCTGCTCGACCTGGGACCGCCGCCCGTCTATGCACAGGATGATCCGAACACGCCGGGATCCACGACCGACAGCCTTGGCAACGTGTGCGAAGTCGGCCAGACGGTGTCGCGGACCTTCTACGAGAACACCCCGGGCGAGATCGAGGGCGTCGAGGTCGAGGTGAGCTGGGAGCCGATCGACGGGCTGCTGTTCAGCGGCGCCTACGGCTGGATCGACTGGGAATCGCCGGACATCACCGACAATCCCGCCGTGACCAGCGAGCGTCCGCCGTACGTGCCCGAGGACAACTGGGCGCTCTCCGTGTCCTACAACATGGCACTGGGCAGCGGAGCGAGCCTGACGCCGCGGGTCGACATGTATGGCCAGGCCGAGATCTGTTCGCAGAACGTGTTTACGACCTCCACGTTCCCCGCGGCGAGCTGCACGGATGCCTACGAGCTGATCAACGTGCGCCTGGAGTGGCAGAGCCCCGACGACAAGTGGTCGGTCGCGGTGGGTGCCACCAACGTGGCAGACGAGGAGTACTTCTACAACAAGTTCGACCTCACTGCGTTCGGCCAGCCGCATGCGGAAGGCCAGCCTGGCCGGCCGCGTGAATGGTACGTGTCACTGGGCCGGAACTTCTGAACGGATAGCCGCGGAGCCGCGCGGGCGGACTGGCAGGCAAGACGAACGGGCGCGTCCGGTAACGGGCGCGCCCTCTTTCACGGTAAATTGGCTCAGAGCCAGTTTTCCGGCAATGAACGCGCGTTTCTCACCGGTGTTTGCGTGGCTTGCGGCGATTGGCGGGTCTGTCGTTCGCACAGGCCCAGGCGCCGCCGCCGGTCGGGCCCGCAGCGCCGCCAGGCGAGGAAGTCCTGGTCACGGCGCCGGAGCCCCGCTACGTTGCGCCGACGCTGCGCGATCGCATCGGCCGCGTGTGGGCGCCCGTCTACGTGAACGGCCAGGGGCCCTTCAGCCTCGTGCTCGACACCGGGGCGAGCCGCTCCGCCGTCACGACGCGTACCGCCGAGCGGCTCGGCCTGCCGGTCGCGAACGCACGCAAAGTCCTGCTGCGCGGCGTGACCGGCGCCGCGGAGGTACCGATGGTCGACGTCGACCGCGTCGAGTTCGGCGACCTCACCGTCGAGCCGGCGAAGCTGCTGGTGATCGAGGATGCATTCGGCGGTGCCGAAGGTGTCCTCGCCGGGCGCGGGCTCAACGACCGGCGTATCCACATCGAGTTCCGCCGGGATCGCATCGACATCCGGCGCTCGAGGAATCAGCGCGCCGCGCCGGGCTTCACGGTGCTGCCCCTCAAGCTCATCCGCGGCCACGTGCCGAGCGTCGATGCCAGCGTCGGCTCGATACGCGTCAAGGCCATCATCGATACCGGGGCGCAGCGGACCGCCGGCAATCTGGCGCTCCGCGAGGCGCTGCTCAAGCGGCGCCGGCTCGACGAGCAGCAGGATGAGATCATTGGCGTCACGGGCGACGTCCAGGAAGGACCGACGAGCGGCGTGCCGCCGATCAGGCTGGCCGACGTGATCGTTCGCAACGTGGATATCATGTTCGTCGATCTGCACATCTTCCAGCACTGGAAGCTGACGGACGAGCCGGCCATCCTGATCGGCATGGACGTGCTCGGCATCCTCGACACGCTGATCATCGACTACCGCCGACGGGAGCTGCAGATCCGGCTGGTCGGTGCGTGATCTAAGGTTTGCTCAGCCCCAGCGCGCAGGCTCCACGCCGGGGACGAACGCCTGCTCCGGGTGACCGCTGCGCGAGCGGGCGCGCGCGGCGCGCACCGCCGGGCGCTCCGCGATCCGGGCCAGCCAGCTCATGACGCGTGGCGTCTGCGCGTCGTTCACGACCTCGGGCGCCAGATCGCGCAGCGGATCCACGAGCGCATAGGCGTCGATGTCGGCGATCGAGTATTCAGGCCCGGCGAGCCACGGCCCCTGCGCGAGCGCGGCTTCGAGGCGCGTGACGGGCAGCGACAGGCGCGGACGAAAGGCCGCGAGCGCGGCGTCGTCGTATTCGCCGTCGATCACCGCGAGCCACGCCGCGCGTCGCTCGACCGGCTCGATGCGCTCGACCTGCGCCCGGAGCGCCGCCTTCGTCGCGGCGCGCGAGTTCGGGTGCAAGGTAACGCGCGCAGCCGAGCGCGCTGGTCGTTGAGCCGAGCGACAGCCCGAGAAACTGGCCCCACGCGCGGGCGCGGTAGCGATGCCACGCGTCCTCCGGCATGAGCGGCGGCCCCGGCACGGCCTCCGCGATGTATTCGAGCATGAAGAACGTGCTCGCAGATCACCGTGCCGTCCGCCACGAGCACCGGGCCCTCGCGCTCGAGCGTGAGCCGCGATTCGACGCTGGACGGAAAGCCGTCGCTCGTCTGCTCGAAGCTGGTCGGATCGAACCAGCGGCTGGTGAAGGCCGCGCCCTTTTCCTCGAGCGCAATCAACGGCTTCAGGAAGAAGCCGTTCGGCTCCCAGTGATACAGCGTAAGCGTCGGCGCTGCTCATGACGCACCCGGCGCGCGGCGCTCGAGCATCGACACGCGGGAAGCGAGCTCGGTGCGGCCCTTCGCCCAGGTCTGCCGCGTGGCGGGCCGCTCGAAGATCCTGCGCAGCCACTCCATGATGTGCGGTGTCTTCTCGTCGTTGCAGACCGCGGGTTGCGACAGCGGCAAGGCGTACCCGAGGTTGAAGCCGTTGATGTCGCCGAGCGAGAACGTGCTGCCCGCGATCCACTCGTGGTTGGCGAGATGATCCTCGAGGATCCCGGTCGCCCAGACGACGCGCCGGCGCGATTCCTCGAGCTCGGCCGCGCTGAACTCGTTGAAGATCGCCTTGCGCCACGCGATCCGGCGCGCCTCGAGCGGAATGCGGTCGATCGCCGCGCGTGAGCTCCTCCGGGTCGCGCTGGCGGGCCGCCGGCCCCACGAAGATGCTCCAGCCGATCATCGAGAGCGAAGGCCCGAAGTACGCGTCGAAGAACCGCATCCACCAGCGCATGCGCCAGCGCTCGACGGCCGAGCGCGGCTTCAAGGGCGGGCCGTCGAAGGCCTCGTCGACGTACTCCATCATCGGCGTGGACTCGGTCAGGACGCGATCGCCGTGCACCATCGCGGGGATCGTGCCGTCGGGGTTGATCGCGAGGTATGCCGGGCTGGTGCTGGTCGAACTTCAGCAGGTCCAGATAGTGGCTTTCGTAGTCCACGCCCTTCTCGGCCAGGGCCAGCATCGGCTTGCCGGAGTTCGCGTTCGGTTCCCAGTGGTAGAGCCTGAGCATGCCGACCCCTGCGTGACGCCGGCTAAAGCCTACCGCCGCAGTCTCGCCGCAGACTCGACCGAGCGGGAAATCGCCCGGCCCCGGGGTTGCCGTCGTGGGCGATAATTGCTTCTCCACGAGTCGAGTCCCGGCCGGGCGTGATCCGGCCAGATACCCGCGCGCGTCGAATGCGCCTGGAGCCGGATCATGAAGGACGTCGAGGGCAAGGTCGCGTTCATCACCGGTGGCGGCAGCGGGATCGGTCTCGGGCTGGCCCGTGTGCTCTGCGAGGCCGGGATGAAGGTCGTAGTCGCCGACGTGCGCCAGGACCACCTCGACCAGGCGCTCGCGGAGCTGCGCGCGGCCGGCGGCACGGTCCACGGAATCGCGCTCGACGTGGCCGACCGCGAGAGCGTGGCGCGGGCCGCGGAGGAAACCCTCCGGACCTTCGGCAAGGTTCACCTGCTCTGCAACAACGCCGGCGTGAGCCTCTTCGGTCCGATGGATGCCGCGACGTTCGACGACTGGGACTGGCTGATGGGCGTCAACGTCGGCGGCGTGATCAACGGGATCCAGGCCTTCGTACCCCACATGAAGGCGCACGGAGAGGGCGGGCACGTCGTCAACACCGCCTCGATGGCGGGCCTGGTTACCGGCCCCGGGATGGGGATCTATTGCGCCTCCAAGTTCGCCGTGGTGGGGCTCTCGGCGTCGTTGCGTTACGACCTCGCCCCGCATCGCATCGGCGTGTCGATGCTTTGTCCGGGCTTCGTGCGCAGCAATATCCACGAAGCCGTGCTGAGCCGCCCCGCGCGGTACTCGGGCAGCGGCTACCGCGTCAGTCCGGAGGACATGCAGCGACTCGACCAGGTCCTGTCGGTCGGCATGGACCCGGTGGAGGTCGGCCGAGCGGTGCTGGACGGCATCCGGCGTAACGACCTCTACATTTTCCCCCACGCAGAGTTCCGCGAGGAGCTGCGCGGGATGTTCGATGTGATCCTGGCGGCGCTGCCCGATCGCGCGGCGGATCCCGCACGCATGGCGATGGAGGATGGGCGCCGCCGGCGCAGGCAGGAAGCCGCGGCGGTGGCGGATGCGCTGAAGTAGCCCGGCGGAACCACCCGTGTACACGACGAGTGCCGCTCTGCTCGAGGCCCTGTCGGAAGCGGGCGTCGAGTGCCTGTTCGCGAACTTCGGCAGCGACCACGCAGGCATAATCGAGGCCATCGCCTCGGCGCGCGAGCAGCACCGCCCCGTGCCTCGCGTCATCACCGCGCCGGCGGAGATGGTGGCGATGTCGGCGGCGCACGGGCACGCGCAGTTGAGCGGCCGCGCACAGGCCGTCCTCGTTCACGTCGAGTGCGGAACCCAGTCGCTCGCCGGCGCGGTGCACAACGCGGCGAAGGGCCGCGTGCCGGTACTCGTGCTTGCGGGTACCTCGCCCGCGACGCAGGAAGGCGAGCTCAAGGGCAGCCGCAACGAGTTCATCCAGTGGATCCAGGACGTCGCCGATCAACGCGGCATCGTGCGCGGCTACGTCAACTACGACCACGAGATCCGCTTCGGTGCGAACGCGAAGCAGATCGTGCACCGCGCGCTGCAGATCGCGCACAGCGACCCGCGCGGGCCCGTGTACCTGATGGCGAGCCGGGAGGTCCTCGAGGCCGAGACGACGCGCGTCGAGATCCGGCCGGAGCACTGGCGCCCCGTCGCTCCCGCAGCGCTGACGGCCGAGGCGGCGGCCGGGATCGCCCGGGTCGCTCCTCGCAGCGCGCCGCCCGCTCGTCGTGACCTCGTTCGTCGGCCGCAACCCGGCCGCGGTTGCGGCGCTCGAGCAGCTCTGCGCGGAGCTCGCCATCGGCGTGCTGGAATCCGTGCCGAACTACGTGAACTACCCGGCGACGGAGCCGCTGTACCTCGGCTGCCAGTGGAACGAGCGGCAGCAGAACGCGGCGCTCGCCGAGGCCGATTTCATCGTGGTCATCGACAGCGACGTGCCGTGGATCCCGGCGGTGAGCCGGCCGCGCCCGGAGGCGCGCATCGTGCACATCGACCCGGATCCGCTCAAGACGCGCATGCCGCTCTGGTACATCCCGGCCGAGGCGTCGTACCGCGCGGACGCGGCGACCGCGCTCGGGCAGATCCTGGAGGCCGCGCGCGACTTGCCGCGCGCGACAGCGAAGCCGGCATCGCCGAGCGCCGCGCGCAGTTTCGCACGCCGACACGAGGCCTGGCAGCGCTCGCTCGCGGAGGACGAGCGCCCGCGCGGCGACCGCATCACGCCGGAGCACCTGACCGCCGCCGTGCGCGAGGCCGTGGGTGAGGATGCGGTGGTGCTGAGCGAGACGGTCACGAACTTTCACGTCGTGACGCGCCACATGCGGCGCACGCGCCCCGGAACGCTCTTCACGAGCGGCGGCGGATCGCTGGGCTGGAGCGGCGGCGCCGCGATCGGCGCCAAGCTCGCCCGGCCCGACGCGCTCGTCGTCGCGCTGAGCGGCGACGGCTCATACCTGTTCTCGCAGCCGGCGACCGTGCACTGGATGGCGCGCCGCTACGCGACGCCGTTCCTGCAGGTCATCTACAACAACGGCGGCTGGCGGGCGCCGCGCGCCGGGGCGCTGGGCATTGCACCCCGACGGCGCCGCGAGCCGCGCCGCAGGTCTCGACACGGAGTTCGCGCCCGATCCCGACTACGCCGGCATCGCCGCCGCCGCAGGCGGCGCGTACGCGAGGACGATCTCGCGGCCCGAGGAGGTCGTGCCGGCCCTGGAGGCGCGCTCGAGGCCGTGCGCAACGAGGGCCGCTGCGCAGTCATCGACGCACGGATCGCGCAGCCTAGTCCGCGTATCGATGCTCGCGGCCACGTGGCACGGCCGGCCCTGCGGCGACGAGCGTAGCCGCGCGGCGACAGACCGAACACGCGCTCGGCGTTGCCCTGGAAGTACTGCTTCTTTTCCGCCACGCGTAAGCGGCAGCCGGTCGCTCGCCAGCGACCTCGTCGCGGACGAACTGGTACGGGTAGTCCATCGCGTACATCACGCGGTCCGCGCCGAGCACCGAACGGCAGAACATGATCGCCGGTTCCCAGGCGACGCCGCTGTTCGTGACGTAGACGTTCTCGCGCAGGTAGTCGCTCGGCTTGCGCTGCAGGGGCTTCATGAACGCGTAGCGCGCCGACGCGACCGTCGCGCGGTGCATGTAGTCGATGCGATAGAGCCAGAACGGCAGCGCCTCGCCGCAGTGTCCGACGATGATGCGCAGCCCGGGGAAGCGGTCGAAGACGCCGGCCGTGATGATCCGCAGCAGGTGCAGGCCGGTCTCGACGCCGAAACCGTAGATCGCGCCGTCGAGCCCCGCCTCGAGGAACGGCGCGATCATCGCCTTCGACGGAGAGTTCGGATGCAGGTAGAGCGGGCACGCCCAGCGCCTCGCAGGCCTCGAAGATCGGCCAGAACTTCGGGTTGTCGAGGTACTCGCCCTGCGTGTGCGAGTTGAGGATCACGCCCTTGAGGCCCAGTTTCCGAACGCCGCGCTCGATCTCCTTCGCGGCGGCCGCCGGGATCCTGCGGCGCTGCGGCGGCGAGACCGGCATAGCGGTCGGGATGGCGCGGCGATCGCCGCCGCGAGCTCGTCGTTGGCATCGCGCGCGAGCGCGTTGGCCGTGGCCGCGTCGAACACCTGCACGCCGGGCGAGGTGAGCGACAGGATCTGCACGTCGATGCCGGTGTCGTCCATGTCTCGCGAGGCGCCGCTCGCCCAGGTCCTGCAGGCGCTCGATGATGGCGGTGGCGCGCGGGCTCGTGCTGCCCAGGTAGAAGCCCCAGAGGCTCGTGAAGCCCGGGTCGTCGAGTGCGCGGCTCTCGAGCAGCTTGCGGTACATGCCGAACATGTCGCGCGTCGCGAAGGCTTCCTCGGTCGCGATCCGAAGATAGCCGGGTGCGCCTCCGCGCGGGATCGCGCCCGCCGGCGCATTGCTGGCCTCGCTCATCGTGTTCACCTGCCGTGCTTCCGGCCGCATCATCTCACGGTCGCCGGCGGCGAATTTTCGCCCGGCGTCGACACTTGCTTCGCCATCAATCGAGTACGCCTCGACAGGCGGTCATCCCTGTTTTCCGCGGCCGCGGGCCGTTACGATGAGCCCGTCACAGAGGTCACCACGATGTCCGCCTCCGCATCACCGGCAAACACGACGCCCGCCGCCGCAGCCACCCCGCATCAGCCACGACGATCTGCGGCTGCTGATCGATGGCGAATGGCTGACGGCGGAGGGGCGGCGCAGCCGTGCCGGTGATCAACCCGGCAACCGAGCAGGTGCTCGGCCAACTGCCCCTCGCGAGCGCTGCCGATCTCGACCGGCGCTGGAAGCGGCGCGACGCGCCTGGCCGGTGTGGCGCGTCGATCGCGCCGGTGCAGCGCGGGCGAATTCTGCGCCGTGCCGCCGAGATCATCCGCTCGCGCAGCGAGGAGATTGCGCGCCTGGCGACGATGGAGGAGGGCAAGACGCTCACCGAGACCCGCATCGAGGTCGGGATGAGCGCGAATATTTTCGAGTGGTACGCGGAGGAAGGCCGCCGGGCCTACGGCCGCGTGCTGCCGCAGCAGTCGCCCGGCGTCCGCATGACCGTGGTACGCGAGCCCGTGGGGCCGGTGGCCGCGTTTGCCCCCTGGAACTTTCCGCTGGGCAATCCCGCGCGCAAGCTCGGCGCGGCGCTGGGCGCCGGCTGCACCTGCATCCTGAAGCCCGCCGAGGAGGCGCCGGCTTCCGCGCTCGCGATCGCCGCCGCACTGGTCGAGGCCGGCGTGCCCGCGGGCGTCATCGCGATCGTGTTCGGTGTGCCCGCCGAGGTGTCGGCGCACCTGATCGCCTCGCCGGTGATCCGCAAGATCTCCTTTACCGGGTCCGTGCCGGTCGGCAAGCAGCTCATGAAGCTGGCGGCGGAAGGCGCCAAGCGCACGACGATGGAGCTGGGCGGTCACGCGCCGGTGCTCGTGTTCGACGACGTCGACGTCGATCACGTCGCTCGATCTCTCGGTCGCCGCCAAGTTCCGCAACGCCGGCCAGGTCTGTGTGTCGCCGACCCGCTTCTACGTCCATGAGGCGATCTACGAGCGCTTCGTCGCGGGCTTCGCTGCGCGCGCGAAGGCGCTGCGGGTCGACGACGGCCTCCTCGAGGGCGCGCGCATGGGCCCGCTCGCGCATGCGCGGCGGCTCGCGGCGGTCGAGGCGTTCGTCGAGGACGCGCGGTCGCAGGGCGCCCGGGTGGTCGCCGGCGGCCGGCGGATCGCACGCCCCGGCTGGTTCCACGAGCCGACCGTGCTCGCCGACGTGCCGGACTCGGCGCGGATGATGAACGAGGAGCCGTTCGGTCCGGTCGCGCTCGTGAACCCTTTCAGCGATTTCGACGCCGTGATCGCGGAGGCGAATCGCCTGCCCTACGGGCTCGCGGCCTTCGCGTTCACGCGCGATTCGCGTCGGGTGAACCTGCTCGGCGAGCAGATCGAGGCCGGCATGATCGGCATCAACAGCTTTGCGATTTCGGTGCCCGAGTCGCCGTTCGGCGGCGTCAAGGAGAGCGGGCACGGCTCCGAGGAAGGCATCGAGGGACTCGAAGCCTGCCTCGTCACCAAGTTCATCACCGAGTCCTGAGCGGCGATTGCGGCGCTGACCGTGCTCAGGCGTCGTGTCGCGGCATGCGGCGGTACTCGCGCGGCGTGACGCCGAAGCGCGAGCGGAATACGCGCCCGAAGTGCGTCGGGCTGTTGAACCCGTAGTCGAACGCGATACTCGTCACCGTGCGCCCGCGCTGCGCCGGGCAGGAAAGAGCGCGCGCGCAGGCCTCGAGGCGCCGCCGCTGGATGTAGCGCGACACCGTTTCGCTCTCGTCCGAGAACAGGTGATGCAGATAGCGCGTCGTCATGCGGCACGCATCCGCGATCTGCGTCGGCGTGAGCTCGGGCTCGGTCAGGTGGGTCTCGATGTAGTTCAGGATGCGTACCAGGTGCGCCGCGGCGAGCGACGAGCGATCGGCGCGCGCCTGCGGCGCGACCGAATACGCGCTGCTGATCAGGTCGAGAATCGTGCTCGTGACGCGGCCGGCCGCCGCATCGTCGAGCCCGCTCTGGTATTCGCGCCAGAAGTGGCGCAGGAAATCCGACAGCAGGCCGCTCAAGCCCGACGATGCCCGGCATGCGGATCGCGACCAGGCATTCGGGGACGCCAGGTGGCGGCGCAGCGACGACGTCCGGTATGCCGAGCACGAACATGTGGTTCGGCCCGTCGAACTGCATCTCGTAGGGCGCGCGTGCTGTCGCAGAGCGTGAAATCGCCGGCGGTGAGCGCGGCCTCCCGGCCGTCCTGGCGGTTGAGGCTGCGGCCGTCGAGCTGCAGGTGCAGGAAGAACATCGGCGCGCGCGTACGCGCCACGTGCAGGCGCGAATGGCGGACCCATCTGCGCCTCCGAGAACACTTCGGCGACGGTCAGTTCGCCGATCCGGCCGCGGACCAGGGATCCGGCGAAGGAGCTGAGGTCGGCCGGATCTGAAACGATCGGCGTGAAGCTGTTGCAGGCGATGTCGTTCCAGAACGTCAGCTTGCGGCGCGGATCCATGACCGGCCGTGGAGAACGACTCGAGCTGTCCCATGTACGCACACCCCCGGTGACTGCGGTTGTGCGCATCTTGATAGTTATATCAGATAACCAATTAGTTTACATCAGGTGCGCAGGCCACACACAAATTGCGCTACCGGTTGAGTAATTGCGCTCGTGGTCGAGACTGCGGCCGGCGCGCAGGCAGCATCGGGTCGACGTGGGGGCGGACGCGTGCGTGGCAATCATCGGAATCGCGGTCGGGATGGACACGGGATCGGCATGCAGCCGGGGTCAAGCCTGGGCCCGCTCGCGGCTATGTGGGTTTCATGCTGCGCCGCATACAGACGGCGGTGTTCGCGGACTTCATCGCCTCGCTCGGCCAGCTCGACCTTCGACCCGGCGCAGTACTCGCTGCTCGAGGTCGTCGATGCGCAACCCGGGCCTCCGGCAGTCGGATGCCGCCGCGCGCTTGGCATCCAGAAGGCGAATTTCGTGGCGCTCGTGCGATGAGCTCGAGCGCCGCTCGCTGCTGCAGCGCAGCCGTTCGAAGGCCGACCGCCGCTCCTACGCGCTGCATCTGCGCCTGCGGACGCGCTGCTCAGCGCGCGCGCGCCTGCATGACGCCCGAGTCGCGCCTCGGCGCGGCTCGGTTCAGGCGGGCGCGACGACTCTGCTGCTGCTGAGGCGCCTTGCCGGCCGGGTCTGAGCACGCCGCGACGGCAGGTGGGTTCACTGCAGATCGATCGGCGTTCCGCGCGGGTAGAGCCGTCGATCATCTGGCTTGATCGTGGCGCTGCTCACCCGCTCGTGGCGCTGACATCGACTGAGGCAGAGGACGATGCTCGATCTCTACTACTGGCCGACCGGCAACGGCAAGAAGATCACGATCATGCTCGAGGAATGCGGGCTGCCGTACCGCGTCATTCCTGTCAACATCAACAAGGGCGACCAGTACACGCCCGAATACGAGGCGATCAATCCGGACCGCAAGATGCCGGCGATCGTCGACCGCGACGTCGACGGGAGCCGCTCGTGATCTTCGAGTCGGGCGCGATCCTCGAATACCTCGGCGAAAAAACCGGCCGCTTCCTGCCGCGGGACACGCGCGGCAAGTATCGCGTGTTGCAATGGGTGTACTGGCAGGTCGGCGGTCTCGGCCCGATGGCGGGCCAGGCGCATCATTTTCTGCGGTATTCGCCGCAGAAGATCGAGTACGCGATGCATCGCTTTCGGGGCGAGGTGACGCGGCTGTACGAGGTGCTGGATCGAGCAGCTCTCGCCGCCACGAATACCTCGCCGGCGAATACTCGATCGCCGACATCGCCTCGTGGCCGTGGGTCGCGCGCTGGGACTGGCAGGGGCAGAACCTCGACGACTTCCCGCGGTCAAGCGCTGGTTCACGCGATCGGAGCGCGGCCGGCCGTGCAGCGCGGCGCTCGCGGTCGGCGCCGACTGGGCCGACTTCAATCGGCAGATGTCCGACGAGGAAAAGAAGCGGCTCTTCAACCTGCGGGACCAGGACTTGCCGGCGCGCGCGAGTAGCCTGGAGGACGGAGAGCGCGCAATGACGGTCCGGACGGCGCGATTTGCGGCGAGCACTACCGTACGCGGGGCCGATGACGGTGCGGCCGCGTTATCCATGCGAACGACTCCTCGCGCGACGTGCTCGTGATCGAGCCGCTCGTGTCGAGGTCGCGAACGCCCGCAACGCGGCGTCCCGCCGCCGAGCTCGAGCGCGAAGGATTCGAGTTCTTCGCGCCACCGGAGCGCGCTCGCTGATTTCCGTGACCCGGCGGCGTCGAGGCGCGTCACGCCGGCGAGATCCGCGACCTGCTGCTCGAGTTGAGCGGCGCGGATGCGGTGACCGTGTCCCACGCGGCATCCTCCGGTTCGCAGAGCGCTCGCCCGAGTGCGGCCAACTCGACAACTCGCACCCGGCGCGGTTCGTCCACGTCGACGTCAGCGACGCCACGGCTGCGGTCTTTGCAGCACAGCCGAATCCGTTCCCGGCACCGCCGCGTGCGGACGCTACTGCCACTACAACGTCTGGCGCGCGCTGTCTCCGCCGCCGCAGGACGTACCGCTGGCCGTCTGCGATGCCCGGACGGTCGAGCGCGCGGATCTGGTGGCCGCCGATGCGATCTTCGACTCGACCAGTGCGCCGGAATGGTCCTTCGAGGCACTGGTTGTCTTGGGCAGGCCGGGCACCGCTGGTCGTACTTCCGTGACATGCAGCGCGACGAAGTGCTGGTGTTCAAGACCAATGATTCCGGCCCGTCGCGCGCGCACTGCGTGCCGCACGTGGCCGTGATGATCCCGGCTGTCCGCCCGACGTGCCGCCGCGGATGAGTATCGAGATGCGCGGCACGGCCTACTGGTACACGTGACGCTGATCCGAAACGGCCTAAACGGGGAGGACCTGCCATGCCGGAACGTGCAAAGGGTGAGTTCTGGGCGACGCTGAAGCCGATTGCCAGTGTCTTCAAGCCGGACGCGCTCCCGGAGGTGTACCTTGGGAATGCTCCAACGGACGACGACCGCTACTACGTGCCGATCACGGACACGGTCTCGTCGCGGCCGCTCTGGATCTCGCCGCAGCGCAACCAGTGGTGCGACATCCTCATGGCGAAGGGCGCCGGGCTGGTGAACCGCCACTACCACCCGCACGAGGTCTTCGCCTACACGATCTCGGGCAAGTGGGGTTATCTCGAGCACGACTGGACGGCGACCGCGGGTGATTTCGTCTACGAGACGCCCGGCGAAGGACACACGCTCGTCGCCTATGAACACAAAGACCCGATGCGGGTCTTCTTCAACGTCAAGGGTCCGCTGATCTGGCTCGACGAGGACGGCAAGTCCGTCGGGCACTTCGACGTCCACGACTACATCGCGATGGCGAAGGCGCATTACGAGGAGGTCGGTCTCGGGCGCCGGCTACATCGAGAAGCTGTTCCGCGTCCGCTGACGTCCATGCATCTCGCATCTCGAGCACTTCCTGGTACTCGCGGACGACATCGAGGCGACGCGCGACTTCTATCGCGACGTGCTCGGGCTCGAGGTCGGGCCGCGCCCGCCGCTCGACTTCGCGGGCTACTGGCTCTACGCGGGCGGGAGGCCCTGCGTGCACCTCGCGGAGCGCGCGAGCTATACCGCCTCGTCCATGGGCATCCCGATCTCCGCGAGCGCCCCGGGCACGGGTCCGTTCGATCACGCCGCCTTCATCGCGAGCGACTTCGACGAGATGTCCGCGCGGCTCGCGCGCTACGGGGTGCCGGCGCACCTCAACGTCGTGCCCGGCATCGGGCTCAGGCAGCTCTTCGTCCTCGACCCGAACGGCGTCAAGATCGAGATCAATTTCCCGGCCGTGCCGCCCCCAGGTCGACCAGGAGCTTGAGCGCTTCCTGGCGGTTCAGCCGTTCGAAGCCGTCATTGATGATCCGCTCGAGCGGGATCGTCGATACCCAGCCGTCGGTCGGGAACGTGCCCGCCGCCATTGCGTCAATCACCGCCGGGAAGTCGTTGCACGACAGTGCAACACCGGTGAGCCGGACCTCGGGCATCAGCAGGTCGAAGGGCGGTATCACGATCGGTTTCTCGTGGATCGCGACGACGACGAAGTTACCGTCGATCCGCGTGCCATGCAGCCCGGCGCGAATCGCGGCCGGGACGCCCGCGGCATCGACCGAGGCGTGGGCGCCGTGTCCGCCGGTCAGATCGCGGATGGCCGTGACGACGTCGACTTCGCCGGGATCGAGCACCACCGGCGCGCCGAGCGCGCGCATCACTTGCCGACGCAGCGGCGACGGATCACTGACGATCACCCGCACGCCCCGTGCGTGCAGGACGAGAAAGACCCCGATGCCGATCGGCCCGGCGCCGTGCAGCGCGACCGTCTCGCCGGCCTCGACCTGGCAACGGCGCACAGTGCTCCACGCGATCGCCATCGGCTCGATGAGTGCGCCCTGCGCGGGAGTCAATGACGGGTGGAGGCGATGCGCCATCGACCGGCGTACGACGGTGTATTCGGCGAGCCCGCCACCCGCGCGGTTGTAACCGTGGAACGCCAGCAGCGGGCAGTGGTTGTAGTGCCCGGTGCTGCAGCTGAGGCATCGGCCGCAGGTCTCGACAGGCTCGACCGCGACGCGGTCGCCGATCTCGAGATCCTCGACACCGTCACCGAGCGCCACGACCGACCCGCAGAGCTCGTGGCCGAAGATCACCGGGTTCTTCACGCCGGTCAGCGGGTGCGGCTCGGTGCGGGTCGTCATCGGACCTGCGTAGTACTCGTGCAGGTCGCTCCCGCAGATGCCGTTGTAGTGAACGCGGAGCTTTACGTCGCCGGGTCCAGCCTCGGGCTCGGGCACGTCCTCGAGACGGAGATCGCAGCGACCGTGAAAGACCGCGGCGCGCATTGCCTCACGCGCCGAACTGCGCCCGCGTGGTCGTGTAAGCCCGTTGCACGACGTCGGCGAGCGGCAACTCCCGGCGATGCGCGGCGTTCAGGACCTCGATTCCCCATGGAGCGGAGTAGCCCGCTCGGACCATCCGATCGACGAAGCCGCGCACGTCGAACTCACCCTCACCGCAGAACTGGCGATGGCCGATCGTTTCCTCGTGCAGCGTCATCCCCGGCGGCGTCTTCAGGTACCCATCGTTGATCTCGATGCTCGCGACATGACGCTGCGCAGCGGCGACCCGCTCGTACGGGATGCCCAGCTTGACCACGTGCCAGAGATCGATGCAGATGCCGCCGTTCGGCTGGTCCGCGCCCTGGACGAGCGCGAGCGCGTCCTCGAGGTTGTCGATCACCGAGAACGGCATCAGCTCGAAGACGACCCGAGTGCCGTGATTTGCCGCCTCGCGGCAGAGCTGCGCGAAAGCCTCGATGAGTTGCGGCATGGCGACGGGCGAGTCGAAGAAGTCCCCGACCTTCACGTGGCGGGCGCCCAGCTCCCCAGCGGCCTCGAGCAGCGCCTTCCGCAGCTGCGTCGGACGCGGTCCTGCGCTCGCCAGGCGGCAGGAACCAGTCGGTCAGGAACTCCAGCTCGAGGTGGCGGATGCCGCTGTCTTCGAGTATCCGCCGCATCTCGGCCAGGCCGTGGCGTTCCCGCAGATGCAGCACGTCGGCGTGCCAGAGGCCGAGGCCCGTGAATCCGGCCTTGGCCGCGGCCTCGGCACGCTCGCGCAACCCGAACGGGCTCCATTCCTGATCGGTGTGCGGCTCGGCGCCGCCGCAGATCGTCCAGTACGAGGCAAGAAGCTCAACCCGGCTCATGGGGAAGGCGCCTTCGCGACGTAGCCGTATCGCAGGTTGCTCCGCTCGGAGCCCTGCGCGAGGAATACACGGCGCTGCTCCGCCGTCTGTGGCAGCGGCGTGAACTCGCCGTTCGAGACGACCTGCGTGGGTATCGGCGAGCGGAGTCGCGCGTCCTCCGCAGGTCGGGTGTTTTTCAGGTCGTCATCGCTCAGGTAACGCATCAGGTGCACCTGTATTTTCGGCCAGTATCTAGCGCCCCGGCGTCGCGGACGTACTCGACTGTGGCTGAACGAAACGTCGATGCCGAGTGCAATGCGGTTTAGGGCAACTACGATCCCGCGTACAGCGCCAGCAGCTCATCGACGCCGCGTACGGCGAGGTGTGGTTGCCGGTCCGCCGGCGTCTGGCCATCCGTGTCGTCGGAAGTCACGCCGGTGTTCACGAGCACGGCGAGCGCGCCGCCCCGGTGTGCCATTGGTATCTCGAGTGAGGCGTCATCACCGACGACTGCGAGCTCCTCGAGCGGCACGGCCAGGGGCTGCGCCGCGCAACGCAGTGCATGCTGCGAGGGTTTGCCGACGACAGTGGTCCGGCAGCCCGTCAGGCTCGAGATCATCGCGGTAATCGCACGCGAGGTGCCGAGCGCGCGCCCTTCGCGTGTTGCAAAGAAGAGCGATTGCGACGCACTGTAGAGTTTCGCCCCATTCCAGACGGCATGACATGCGGCTTCGAGCGCGTCCATGTTGAACTCGCGGTACCAGCCGACGAGTACGGCGTCCGCCTGCGGTCGGCCGACCGGTGCGACGGCCTCGATGCCGGCGTTCGCAAGTGGCACGGAGAGTCCGTCACCGCCGAGCACGACGACGCGCCGGTAACCGCGCTTCAGAAAGAGCCGGACCGCGCTGCTCGCCGGCGTTACGACACTTTCGTCGCCCACGGGAAAGCCGAGCTGGCGAAGCGTCTCGACGTACTTGTGAGGTGGCCGCGTCGTGCCGTTGGTCAGCATCACGAACGGGATGCCGCGCTCGTCGAGTGCACGCGTCATCTCGAGCGCGCCGGGCAGAGGCGCGAGACCCTGGTTGCGGTGGTCGCCGAGCACCAGCGTCCCGTCCATGTCGAACACGAAGCCGCGCGAGGCGCGCAGCCGCGAAAGCGCCTCCGGGTCAGCCATGCGTTTGACGAGCGGGATCGCCGCGCAGGCTGAGTCGGAAGCCAGGCTTCTCGATCGTGAGTTCCCGCGCAGCCGGTCGCTGGCCGAGCTCCCGAAGGAGCTTCATGAGCGTCCGCGCTTCCGGGTTGTAGCGCCGCGCCGCCGGGCCGGCTGCGATCATCGCGTCCACCTGTCCGGCAGGGATGACGGCCCGCAGCAGCAGCTCCTCGTCGGAGATCCCGGCCCGGAATCGGCGGCGCAATTCGGCCGGCGTCGGCGGCGGCGGCTCGTTCATCAACTCACGCGCCCGCGGTCGGTCGAGGATCCGGTCGCGCACGTTTTCGTCGACCGGTCCGGTGGGGCGGCCGAACCGACCCAGGACGTAGCGAATTACCTGGTCGGATACGTTCGCGTAGCGCTCGGCGCCGATCACGTTGAAGAGCGCCTGCGTGCAGACGATCTGCGGAAACGGCGTGACCATGATCGGCTGGCCGAGCTCGTGGCGCACGCGCACCGATTCCTCGATCACGGCGTCGAACCGGTCCTCGAGCTTGAGCTCCTGCAGTTGCCGGCGCGTCGTGGTGAGCACGCCTCCAGCGACCTGGTGACGAAGGTACGATGCGTCGAACTCCTGCGGCGTCCCGGCCGGCAGGCCCTCGGCAGCGGCGAGGTCACGGAAGTAGGTCGCGGCCGCCGCCAGCAACCCGTCGTCGATGTCGACGCTGTGCCCGAGCTCACGCAGGTTGGCGACGATACGCTCCGCGTTCGGCAGCGAGCTGCCGTTCGCGAGCGGGCCGAGAGCAACCTGCAGCACCTGGACGCCGAGCTCCGGGGCGACCATGTATGTCAGTGGCGAGAGTCCGATCGTGCAGTGCGAATGCAGCTCGAGTGGCTTGTCTCCGAGCGCCGAATGGACCGCCGGGATGAGGGTCCGCGCGCGGTCCGGGGTGAGCAGGCCGGCCGGGTCCTTGATATAGACGCGGTCGACGTCCGGCGCGGCGGCGAGGCGTGCCGCGAGTTCCGCGTAGAACGCGTCGTCGTGGACCGGGCTGATGGTGTAGGTCAGCGCTGCGATGATTTCAGCACCGCCAGCCCGGCGGACCGTGCGCGCGGTCGCGAGCAGGGCATTGATGTCGTGCATCGGATCCAGCACCACGAAGCGCGACAGGCCGTGGACGACCAGCCGGTCGTAGACGAGCTGCATGAATTCCGGATGGGCGACCTCCCACGAGATGAACCGGAACCCGGTGCCGATGAACTGCAGCGGTGTGCGCGGCATGAGCTCGCGGGTGAGGCGGATACGATCCCAGGGGTTCTCGCGGTGGACGCGCACGTCGACGCCCATGTGCGTGCTCGAGGCGTAGTCGAGCGCGTGGAAGCCGATACGATCGAGGAGCGGCGCGATCTCGAGGATCTGCGCGGTGTTGAGCCCAGTCGCACTCCACAGGCACTGGTTACCGTCGCGGATCGACACGTCGACCAGCTTGAGCTCGCTCACCGGTCGCTCCGCTCGGCGGATGCGAGCCATCCGGACAGCCAGGCGGTGCCAACGCTGCCCGCCGCAAACTCGGGATCCGCGACGATCGCGCGGTGCAGGCCGATGTTGGTCGCAACACCCGTGATCGACAGCCGCTCGAGCGCGGCGGCGAGACGCGCGCGCGCCTCGCCGCGGTCGCGGCCGTGGACGACCAGCTTGGCGAGCAGCGAGTCGTACCAGGGCGGCACGCGGGTTCCGGCCTGGACGTGCGTGTCGATGCGCAGATCGGGTCCGGCCGGGTAGAGCGCCTCGCGGATCGTGCCTGGGCTCGGCCGGAAGTCGTGGCGCCAGTCCTCGGCGTTGATGCGACACTCGATCGCGTGACCCGAGGGCGACGACATCGGCGAGCGCGGCCCGCAGCGGCCGTCCCTCGGCAATGGCGATCTGCTCGGCGACGAGGTCGATCCCGGTCACCGCCTCGGTGACCGGGTGTTCGACCTGCAGGCGGGCGTTCATCTCGATGAAGTAGTACTCCTCGCGCTCGCAGTCGACCAGGAACTCGACCGTGCCCGCGCCGCGATACCCGAGCGCGGCGGCGAACCGCACGGCGTCGGCGTGCATCCTCTCGCGAAGTTGGTCGGGGAGCCCCGGCGCGGGCGCCTCCTCGACGAGCTTCTGGTTGCGCCGCTGGATCGAGCAGTCGCGGTCGCCGAGATGCACAACACGGGTTCCATCCCCGAGCAACTGTACCTCGACATGGCGTGCGGCGGTGACGTAACGCTCGAGGTAGACGCGCGGATCCGCGAATGCGGCCTGCGCCTCGGCGATCGCGAGCAGCACCTGCGACTCGAGCTTCCCCGGCTCGAGGATGGTTCGCATGCCGCGCCCGCCGCCGCCGCCGACCGCCTTGACGATCACCGGGAATCCGAGGCGGGTGGCGAGCGCGGCGGCGCTCGTGACGTCACGCGCCTCGCCGCCGGGCAGCACGGGCAAACCGGTCGCTGCGGCATGCTCCCGCGCCCGCAGCTTGTCGCCGACGGCCTCGAGCTGTGCGGCGGTCGGCCCGATGAAGACGAGACCGGCCTCGACGCAGGCGCGGGCAAAGGCGGGATTTTCAGACAGGAAGCCATAACCGGGGTGAACACCGCCAGCGCCGGTCGCGAGCGCCGCTCGGACGAGCGCCCGGGAGTTCAGGTAGCTCTCAGGCGAGGGCGCCGGCCCGATGCAGATGGTGCGATCGGCCAGCCGCGCCGGCATCGAGTCGAGATCCGCCTCGGAGGCGGCCAGCACGGTTTCGATCCCGAGGCGCTCGCAGGTGGTGATGATGCGCACGGCGATCTCGCCGCGGTTCGCGATCAGGATCCGGCGCAGCGTCACGGCGTCGCCGGACGGACGTGCATCAGCACCGATCCTTGTTCGGCCGGCGACGCGTCCGCCAGGCACACGGCGACGATCTCGCCGGCCGCGCCGGCGGGCACGGGATTCATGAGCTTCATGGTCTCGATGATCCCGATCACCGTGTCGGGCTGGACGCGACTGCCCACCTCGACGAAGGGCGGCGCACCGGGCCGCGGCGCGCGATAAAAAGTCCCGGGCAGGGGCGCACGCACGACTGCGAGCCCGGCGGCGACCGAGGCATCCTGAGTGGCGGGTCGCGCGGCCGACGGCGTCGCGGGCTCACCCGCCAGGTTTGCGGCGGAGAGGACCGATTGCTCGCGGGTCCAGGCGCGGGCGCCAGACCGCCGCAGGACCAGGCGAAAGTCCTCGGTGTCGAGCGTGAGCTCGTCGTAGGTGGTGCCGTCCAGGAGCCGGATGATCTCCTGGACGTCGTCGTTGGTCAGCTTCATGCCCGGGCCATTCTATACGCGGCCCACCCAACGGAGGCTCGCAGCCAATCGTGTTCCTCGCGTGGGCGCCTCGCGAAGGGCATCGAGTCAGTCGCAGACGGTTAGCTCGCGTCCCCTAGTCTCGGGTAGCCTTTGCCGCCGACAAGATCCGCAGCCCGAAACGCGACGTCGCCACTACCGCTGCCTACGTCAAGGATTCGCATCCCGGGGACGATCCCGGCATCGATAAAGAACTCTCTGGTGATCGGTTCTATGAAGCGGGCCTGCGTGCTCAGACGCTCGAGTTCGCGATCTGAGTGGCCGAGCACGTACTCAGCAGCTTGAGGCGGTCTTGTCCGTTGGACTCTTCATTTCTCTTGTGCTTGGCTTGAGGAACGCCCCGGCAAAAGCCTCCATCGTCCTATGGTAGCCTCCGGCTCACTGTGCCAAACAGCATGTCACTGTTGGGATTCGTCGCCGCGGCGCTCGTCGTGCTGCTGATCCCGGGGCCGGGCGTGCTCTACGTCGTGGCGCGCAGCGTCAGCCAGGGCCGCCGAGCCGGCCTGATGTCTGTGCTCGGTCTTTCGCTCGGCGCCCTCGTCCATGTGGCAGCGGCCGCTGCGGGGATCTCGGCCATCCTGCTCGCGTCGGCGACAGCCTTTGGCGTGGTCAAGGCGCTGGGTGCCGGCTACCTCATTTATCTCGGATTGCGCACCGTGCTTGTGCGCCGTCCGGTGGTCTCCGTCGAGCCGTCCGCCGATCGATCCCTGTATCGGCTTTTCGGCGATGGCGTGATCGTCAGCGTGTTCAATCCGAAGATCGCCGTATTCTTCCTCGCCTTCCTGCCGCAGTTCGTCGATCCTGCCCGCGGTCCCGTGCCGCAGCAGATCCTGCTGCTCGGGCTCGTCTACATCTTGCTGGCGCTCTTAACGGATGGCAGCTATGCCTTGCTCGCGGGGAGCCTCCGGCAGTGGCTCGGTCGAACCGTGCTCTCCGGGCGCCTGCCTCGGTACCTGAGCGGCGGGGTTTACCTGGGGTTGGGAATCACTACCGCGCTCACCGGCCGACGGCCGTAGATTCGGACAGGGCAAAGCTAGGATCCGTTGCGTCAGGTCGTTGTTCTCGCCGCGCAGGACCATCGCTCCAATCAGTAGCCTCGCTGCGCGTTCGTTTGACGCGGCGCGGACTATCTTGGTACCAATGACTCGGGGTCCGTCTGGGGAGTTGGCCGATGCCCGTCTCGAGACCATCGCAAGGCAAGCGCCGTGTCTCTGACTTCCGGCAGGCGCCTCGCGCCGCCCTGCTCGCACTCGCGGGCTGCGTGATCCTGCTGCCGGCTGCGTACGCCTCCGGCGAGCCGCAGGAGCCGGAGTCATGCCGCGTCGTGCGCTTGTCGGACATCGGCTGGACCGCCGAAAGCGTTGCAACCGCGGTATTCGCCAGGCTGCTGAGCGACCTGGGCTACGTGCCGCAGGTGACGGTGCTCTCGGTCCCGGTCACGTTCGAGTCGATGCGCAATCGTGACATCGATGTCTTCCTGGGCAACTGGCTGCCTGCCCAGTCTCCGCTGCTGCAGCCCTTCCTCGACGATCGCTCGATCGATCTCGTGCGCACCAACCTCGAAGGCGCGAAGTACACCCTGGGTGTCCCGGACTACCTGTATGAAGCCGGCCTCCACGACTTTGCCGACATCCACCGCTTCCGGAACGAGCTCGGCGGCTCGATCTACGGCATCGAGCCGGGCAACGACGGCAATCTGCACGTCATCGAGATGATCGAGAAGAACGAGTTCCAGCTCGGCGGATTCAAGCTCGTCGAATCGAGCGAGCAAGGCATGCTCGCCGAGGTCGAGCGCGCCGTTCCCGCCAAGCGGCCGATCGTGTTCCTCGCCTGGGCGCCGCACCCGATGAACACGCGCTTCGACATCCGTTACCTGACGGGCGGCGACGCGAACTTCGGCCCGAACTTCGGTGCCGCTACGGTGAACACCCTGACGCGTGCAGGCTACAGCGCCGAGTGTCCCAATGTCGGTCGCCTGCTGGCCAATTTCGAGCTCAGCGTCGACCTCGAGAACGAGTGGATGGATGCCGTCCTGAACCGCAAGGTCGACACCGCCGACCTCGCGCGCCGCTGGGTGGAGTCGCGACCGGAGCTCATGATGCGCTGGCTCGTCGGCGTGCGCAGCATCGACGGTGAGCCGGCGCTCGCGAAGTTCGCATCGCAGGAGCGCGCACCAGCGCCGTCGGCCTTCGAGGCCTGGGTCACGTCGCGCAAGATTCCGGTCGGCGATGCGACCACGCGGGCGGTCGAGTACATGAAGCGGCACGCGAAGGGCTTCTTCGACGGCGTGTCCACCTTCGTAAGGGTCAGCACGGACGCGGTCGGCTACGTGCTGAACGCCGTGCCCTCGCCCCTGCTCATCGGCGGCATGGCGCTGCTCGCCTGGGTGCTGCGACGATCGATTCCGCTCGCCGTGTTCGTCGTGCTCGCGCTGCTGTTCATCATGAACCAGGGTTACTGGGCTGCGACGATCGAGACGCTGACGCTCGTGCTCGTCGCGGCGGT
>CAVWOW010000008.1:0-139475 GCA_963756755.1 uncultured Gammaproteobacteria bacterium | reverse complement strand
AGCCTGTCCAATATCACACCTAACGTCACCCTGGATGCGAGCTCGCCGTTCTCGGGCGACACCTCGGTGCTCTCGGTGTCGATCCGCGGTATCGGATCGGACGACTTTGCATTCAACATCGACCCGGGCGTCGGTGTCTATCTCGACGGCGTGTTCCTCGCGCGCACCTTCGGGGCAAACCAGAACCTGCTCGATGTCGAGCGCGTCGAGATCCTGAGAGGGCCACAGGGCACGCTGTTCGGGCGCAACACCATCGGCGGCGCGATCAACATCGTGACGCACGAGCCGGGAACGGAGGCGAGCTTCGAGGCGCAGGCGACCGTGGGCAGTTACGAGCGCATGGACGTGGGGTTCACCGCTGACCTGCCGATCACCGACAGCCTGTATTCGAGCCTCACGGTGTCGTCGATCGACCGCGAGGGGTACCAGGATGTCATTCCGTATCCGGCCGGCACGTTATTGGGCAGCACGCCCTTCATCGTCGACCCGATGAATGCCTACCCCAGGGCGGGGTTCACCGCCACGGACGCGAAGGGTGGCCTCAATCAGACCGTGGTTCGCGGCAAGCTCAAATGGCTGGCCTCCGACGACGTCAAGGTGACGTTCGCCGCCGACTATCAGAACCAGGACCAGCCGTCGACGCCGACGACATCCGGTCGGTGAGGACTGACTTCCCAGCCAACATTTTTGGCGCCATCTACAATGCATGCATCAGCACGCCGGCGGACGTGCTCAACGCGGGCGGCGGGCTTCTCGGGCCGGTCATGAATACCGGCGAGTGGGGCCTGTGCGGCCCGCGCGCACAAATGACTCCCGAGCTGGGCGGCACGGGCGGCGCGGCCCTCGGTGGCGCGGGGTATGTCGGCGGGCCGGGCGGCAACCTGCTGCTTTCCAACACGCCCCGGATCTACTGGAATTTCGCGAACACCCAGACCGGCGACATCGATACGACCTACGCCAATGGCGTGAGCTTTGCCAAGAACGACGGATGGGGACTCGCCGGCACGGCCGAATGGCGGATCGGCGAGGACCTCCTGTTCAAGTCCATCACCGCCTATCGCGAGATCGACTGGCGTGTCGGCATCGATCTCGACGGCACGCCCGAGTCGATCCAGGAGGTGACCGACCACCAGGAGCAGGAACAGTGGACGCAGGAATTCCAGTTGCTCGGCACGTTGTTCGACGACCGGCTGGATTACGTGTTCGGCCTGTACTACTTCACGGAAGAAGGTTTCGTTCATGACTTCGTGCCCTTCCAGGGCCTGCTGTACGTCTACGACTACCAGAACGACGTGGACACGGAGTCGTACGCAGCCTTCCTGCATGCGGACTTTGCGGTCACCGAGAGGTTTTCGGTGATCGTCGGCGGCCGCTACACCTGGGAGGACAAGAGCTTCATAGGCGGCCAGGCAGACCTGAACGGCTTCGACTACCGTATCTCGGGCTGCAACCCGCCGGACGATCCGGCGTTTCTGCACCTGGACCCGACCATCCCACCGTTCATCACCTGCCAACAGGCGCTCGGTTTCCCCGTGGCCGGCCAGCCGTTCCGGTACTTCCCCGCGGAAGAGCTGAAACAGGACTTCAGCGTGTTCACGCCGACCTTGGGGCTGCAATACAACTTCAACGACGACCTGATGGCCTACGCCAAGTATTCGGAGGGCTTCAAGTCCGGTGGCTGGACGACGCGTCTCTCGTCGCCGAGCCAGGCGGCACTCGCCGCGTTCGAGCCGGAATTCGCGGACTCCTACGAGGCCGGTCTGAAGGCGGAGCTGCTCGACGATCACCTGGTTATCAACACGGCGATCTTCTACACGGACTACCAGGACATGCAGCTCAACGAGCAGGTGGGGCCTTCGCCGATCCTGAAAAACGCAGGAAATGCGACATTGCAGGGTATCGAGGTCGAAGCACAGGCGGCCCTTGTCGGCGGCTTCGGCTTCTACTTCGCGGGCGGGTACATCGACGCCGAATACGACGAGATCAATGAGACCGTAGTGGGTATCGACACCGACAGCGACCTGCCGAAGACCCCCGAGTACAGCGTCAACTTCGGACCGACGTATGATTTCAACCTTGCCAACGGCGGTGCGGTGCGGCTCGCGGTCGACTACACGTACACGGCCGAGCTCTTCAACGATTCGCTCAACACCGAGGATCTCAAGCGTCCGTCCGTCGATAACCTCAACGCCGTCATTCGTTACCAGTCGCCCGGGGGCAAGTACGAGGTCTCGGTCGGCGGCACCAACCTCACCGACGAGCGCTACCTGGTGACGGGATCCATCAACGACGCAGCGGGAGAACACGTCGGCACGTACAGCCGGCCCGCGGAGTGGTACGCGACCGTCCGGGTCAACCTGGAATGACGGTCTTCTGACCGCGCCCGAGCCGCCGCCGGCGTGCCGCAGGTTGGCCGCGGTCGGCTCGGGGGTCGCGCGCCTCACGGTGGCTCCGCTCGCACCCTGCGGCGAGCATCGTCGCTGGGACGCCCTTGTCCCCGGCCACGAGTAGTATTCAGCTGACGACGTGGTCGTCGTGGTACGGTCATGGACAAGCCAGCCAAGCCGAGCGGTTTTCCGGTTCCCAGCTCGCTCAAGGTGATTCCTGGGACAGAGCGCGCGCAGTCGGCCTATCCCTATTACGTTCAGTTCACAGCGCGGACGACGACCGCTTCTGGTTCTACAACTCCATGCATTTTCCGGAGCCCATGTCGGCCTTCGACATGGTAACGGCGGAGGCGGCGTACTGCGCGCTCGGAGCCGCCAATACCCGCGTTCACTGCCTGCCCACGACTTTGGGCATCGACCACCGCATCATCAACGGGCGTGTCTACATCGGCGGCAACGCCGTGACCGACCCGGAAGAGATCGCGCGCCGCACGGAAGAGTTCCAGCAAGCGGGCGTTCTACTACTACGAGAACTGGGAGCGCCTCTACGCGCAATGGCGCGAGAAGATGCTCGCACTGATCCGCGATGCGCAGGCCCTGCCGACTCCCACGCTGCCCGAGCTCGAGCCGCTCGAGCACGTCCATGCGGGGCGCGGCGTTGCCGCGAACCATAGGCTGCTCGACATCTTCCAGAAGACGCTCGAGGGCTACTTCCGGATGTGGCATCACCACTTCGAGTTCCTGCTGCTCGGGTTACGGCGCCTACATGACGTTCTTCGCCTTCTGCAAGAAGGCCTTCCCGGAGATCACCGACCAGACGATCGCGCGCATGGTGGCGGGCATCGACGCGGAGATCTTCCGCCCGGACGAGGAACTGCGGCGCCTGGCGCGCCGCGCCGTGGAACTCGGCGTGGACGGGGCATTTCGCGAGGGCGTGCCGGCCGACGGACGTCATCCGGACGCTCGAGCAGTCCGGGCGCGCCGGGGCGCGCCTGGCTGGACGAGCTCGCGACGGCCCGCGACCCGTGGTTCAACATCAACGTGGGCGACGGCTTCTATCATTACCACCGCTCCTGGAACGACGACCTCTCGATGCCTTTCTCTGGCCTGCCCGACTACGTGCGGCGCGTGCGTGCCGGCGAGTCGCTCGACCGCCCGGTGGAGAAGCTCAAGGCCGAACGCCGTCAGCTCATCGAGGACTACCGCGAGCTGCTCGCCACGGACGACGATCGCGCCGCCTACGACCAGATGATCACCCTTGCCCACCGGGTCTTCCCGTATGTCGAGGGCCACAAGTTCTACTGCGAGCACTGGTACACGAACCTGTTCTTCAACAAGATCCGCGAATTCGGCGCGCTGCTCGCCGCGCACGGCTTCTTTCCCGGCGCCGAGGACGTCTTTCACCTGACGCACTACGAGCTCGAGGCCGCGATCATCGATCTGATGAACTCCTGGTCGACGGGTTCGCCGCCGCGCGGTCCCGACCGGTGGCCGGCGATCGTCACCGAGCGCCGCGCGGCGATCGCGGAGTGGGCTAAACACGACACGCCGCCTGCGCTCGGGCCTGTGCCGGACGTGATCGACGATCCGGCGATCGTCATGCTGTGGGGTATTACGCGGGAAAGTCTCGAGACCTGGCTGCACGCGGACAGCGACGCATCGAGCAACGAGCTCCGGGGATTCGCAGCGTCCAGCGGAGTGGCCGAAGGCCCCGCACGCGTCGTCAAGTCGGTCGAGGAAATCGCGCGCCTGCAGAAGGGAGACATCCTGGTCTGCCAGGTGACGAACCCGACCTGGGCGCCGGTGTTCCAGAAGATCTCGGGCGCAGTTTCCGACATCGGCGGCTCGATGAGCCATGCCGCGATCGTGGCGCGGGAATACGGACTGCCGGCGGTCGTCGGCACGGGTACCGCGACCTCGCGGATCAAGGACGGCCAGCGCATCCGCGTCGATGGCGGACGCGGCGTAGTCACCATCCTCGGATAGGAGCAGCAGCATGGCCGAATCCAGCCACAAGACGATGGCGGCGCCGCCGTCGACCGCGTACCGGATCGTCGACGTGCCCGCAGCCGTACGGCGACGTGATCGCTCCGCCACGGCGTGCAGGGCAAGTTCGTCAGTACCGACGAGAAGGAAAGCCCCTGGGTGCCCTTCGGCAGCAATGCGGCCATCCGCCACCTCGCCTTCGACGTGCGGCACAACAGGTACAGCAACATCCTGTGGATCAAGTCTGGCGGCGTGGTGGGCACGCACCGGCACCGCGGCACGGTGGTGATGGTCTGCCTGGAAGGCAGCGCGCGCTATCTCGAGTACGACTGGGTGGCGGGACCCGGCGATTTCATCTATGAGACACCCGGGCTGACCCACACGCTGGTCAGCGACCACCCGCAAGGCGTCAAGCTCTTCGGCTGGCTCGACGGCTCGACCGATTTCTTCGACGAGAACGGCGGCTTCATCGAGACGCTCGACGTCTGGTGGTACATCAATCACTACGAGTCCTATTGCCGGGCGCACGGCATCGCGATCAACGAGCAGCTCTATCTGTGAGCTGGGGTCGTGGGTGACGGGCACGCGGATGGACAGCATCCCCGGTAATCCGGTCATGCGATCGGTCGGGCACGTGAGCTGGTTCGCCGACATCGGGCTCGCCGATCGCGCCGACGTCGGCGGCAAGGGCGCGAACCTCGGAGAACTGCAACGGGCGGGTATCGTCGTCCCTCCCGGATTCGTCGTCCGGACCGGAGCATTCGAGCGTTTCATCGAAGCGCTCGAGCGCGAAGCCCCGGTGCGGTTCCTGGTGGAATCGCTCGGTGCGGACGACCTCGCGGGTATCACGGCGTGCTCAAGCACACTGCGACGCCGAATCGAGGACGCGGAGGTGCCGGCGGAGATCCTCGCGGAGATCTCCTCCGCGCTTGCAGCGCTGGGCGGCGACGCCGATGCGGCCCCGGTCGCCGTGCGCTCTTCGGCCACCACCGAGGATGCGGCCGATGCCAGTTTCGCCGGGCTGCAGGACACGTATCTGTGGGTCAAGGGTCCGGGATCGGTGCTGCGATCGGTTCGACGCTGCTGGTCCAGCCTGTATTCAGTCGAGTCGCTCAGCTACCGCCGCCACCGTGCAATCCCGGAGCGCAACGTCGCCATGGCCGTGGTCGTCCAGACGATGGTCGACGCGAGATCCGCGGGAGTGATGTTTACCCGCAGTCCCACGACAGGTGACCGCTCGGTCATCACGATCGAGGGGGCCTGGGGCCTCGGATCGGCTGTCGTCGGTGGCGAGGTGACCCCGGATCGCTGGGTCGTGGGAAAGATCACGGGCGAGATTTCCGCGCGCGAGATTTCACCCAAGCGGGTTCAGCACGTCCCCATCGCATCCGGCGGCACCGAGGCAGTCTCTGTCGCAGAAGAACTGCGCGACGCGCCGTGCATGAGCGACGAGGAGCTGCAGGCGTTGCGGAGCATCGCCCGCGCGGTCGAGCGTCACTATGGCAGCGCGCAGGACATCGAGTGGGCGGTGGACCGGACGACCGGTGGGATTCTCCTTCTGCAAAGCCGGCCGGAGACCGTGTGGTCTGCAAAGGACGCGCAGCCGCTGGCGCGGGCAGCCGACCATCCTCTGTCGCATCTGATGTCGATCTTCGGCGGTCGTCGCTGAGGGTGCCGGGTCGCAGTTTCGCAGTTATTTGCAGTCCCAAGATCGCAAGCTTATCGACTAGGAATAACTACGAAACTGCGACCCGGCACCCTCACACCCGGCGAGCAGCTGCTGCCACTGTGTGGCGCCGAACCGGTCTGCGGGCAAGGCGAGTGTGACCTTGACGAGCGACCGCTCCAGTCGCGCGAGCACGGCCGCCTCCCAGGCTCCGCGGGCAACGATCCGGCCGCGATCAAAATCGAGCAGATAGACGTCCCGGTCGTGGCCGATCACGATGTTGTGCGCATTGAGATCGGCGTGCCGCACGCCATGCGCGTGAAACGCTCCGATACACCGCCCGACATCGTTCCAGCGCTCGGCGTCGAGCGGTCCCGCCGCCAGTGCCTGGGTCAGCGTGAGACGCGAAGGCAGCTCCACCGTCATCAATTCCGCGCGATAGACGAGTCTCTCACGCCGATAGCGGGCGGCGACCGGTCGGGGCGCGGGCAGGCCCCGGGCCACGAGCTCGCGCAGCAGGCGCCACTCGCGAAACGCACGCGTGCGGTCGGCACCGGTGAAGAGGTAACGGTCATCCAGCAGCCGGGCCACTGCCCCGCCCCGCCGGTACCGCCTGAGTACCCAGCGTCGGTCCCTGTCGCGAAGATAGACGATCGAGCCGCGGCCGCCGGGTTGTCGCTCGACCTCGCCCTCTCGTTGCCAGCGATCGAGATCGAACAGGGTCTCGTCGGCGTGGCCGGCGAGCAATGCATCGTATAGCATCGCGCCGCGCGTGGTCGGACGGCACGTCTCCTGAGAACCACCCGCCCCGATTGCTGCACCCGTGTCGTTCACGGGAACGGATTGTTCACGATTGCCCTGCCGCTGCCTACCAGCGTATGCCTGCACCACTTCCGGCTAGCCCGCTCGAGTCGGTCTGCGTGCTGCGCCTGTCAGCACTGGGGGACGCCTGTCACGCGCTGTCGGTGGTGCGTACGATCCAGGACGCGTGGCCTCGGACCCGGATCACCTGGGTAATCGGGCGGCTCGAGCACAAGCTGTTCGGCCACCTGCCCGACGTCGAGTTCGTCGTGTTCGACAAGAAAGCGGGCGCGCGTGGCTACCGGGAGCTGCGTGCCAGCCTGGCCGGGCGGCGGTTCGATGCACTGCTGCACATGCAGCTTGCGCTGCGAGCAAGCCTCGCCGCCACCTGTGTACCGGCGCGGCTGCGGCTCGGATTCGATCGCGCGCGCGCCCGGGAGCTGCAGTGGCTCGTCACCAATGCGCGCGTCGCGCCACGCAGCCGCGAGCACGTACTGGACAGCTTCTTCGGTTTCACCGAAGCGCTGGGCATTGCCGGGCGCTCGATGCGCTGGGACATCCCGATCGATGCGGCGGCGCTCGACTATTCCCGGCGTGCGATCCCCGACGGGGAGCCCACGCTGATCGTGAGCCCCTGCTCGACCCATACTGAGCGCAACTGGATGATTGAGCGCTATGCCGCGGTGGCGGATCACGCGGCCGCCAGGCACGGGATGCGCGTGCTGATCTGCGGCGGACGCAGCCCGCTCGAGCTTGCGGCGGGTGCGCGCATCGCCGAGCTCATGCGGCAACCAGTTGTGAACCTGGTCGGCCAGGACACGCTGCTCGAGTTCCTTGCCACCATCGCGCGTGCCACGGCCGTGCTCACGCCCGATTCCGGCCCCGCGCACATGGCGACTACCGTGGGCACGCCAGTCGTGGGCCTCTACGCCGCGACCAACCCTGCTCGCACTGGCCCCTACTACAGCCGCGATTGGTGCGTCGACCGCTTCGACGCCGCTGCGCGGCGCTTTATGGGCCGGTCTGCCGCCGAGCTGCCCTGGCCGACCAAGATCGAGCGTCCCGGCGTGATGGAACTGATCGAGGTCGGCGACGTGATCGAACGGTTGGATGCCTTGATGAGCGCCGGTGCCCCGCGCACCCCGCCTCGCGCGATTGCGCGATAATGGCTGTCTCGCTTCCGGACAGGATTCCGTCGTGACGGCCCAGCGCAGCGAAAAGCTCATACAGCCGAACGCCCAGCATCACTACGACATTACGGCCGAGGATCTGCCCTTGTCCTGCCCGATGCCTGGCATGTATCTGTGGAACTCGCACCCGCGCGTCTACCTGCCGGTCGAGGTGACCGGCTGGGCCAAGTGTCCCTACTGCAGCGCGGAGTACACCCTCGCGCGCCAGCCCTGAAGCGAAGGCAGGCCTCCGGTCTCAAGCCTTGCGCTGGTAGTCCGCGTAGCTCTTTTCCTCGACCAGCGTCGAGCCCAGCCGGGTATTGATGCGCTTCTTGATCGCGGCGCGCTCGTCGTTGGTGATGTAGACCGCGCGGGCGAGCTCGATGAACTCCCGGTCGAACCGGCCGTCGCGCTCCTGGTCGCGAATCTGGTCCTCGATCACCCAGAGCTTCTCGTTTACCGCGCGCAGGCCCGACCACTCCGCGTCGATGTCGGCGGATGACCAGGGAGACGCCTGCCAGGTCTCCGTCAGCAGGGCGAGCTCGGTACGGACGTTGGCGAGCTTGGCCGCGTCGCTCATGCGCTGCGACTTGATTTCGAGGATCGTGATCTTGTCGATCAGCTCCCCCGGGGAAATCGGCACCAGCAGCTCGGTCATGGCGCAGCCTCGTGCTAGTCGGTGGCGCGATTATAGAGGCCGCCCGGATCTCAACGTCGGTTGACGGCACCGATACAGATGCGCTCGAGCAACTCGGGGAAGGCGATGCCTGCTGCCGCCGCGGCCTGCGGCAGCAGGCTCGTCGCCGTCATTCCCGGCAGCGAATTTGCCTCGAGACACCAGGGCCGGCCGTCGTCGTCCTGTCGGAAGTCGATCCGGCTGTAGGCGCCGAGCTTCAGCACGGCATGTGCGCGAAGCGCGTAGTCCTGCATCGCGGCCGCAGCGTCGTCCGCGATCTCCGCCGGAAAGACCTCGCGGGCGCCGCCCGCCTGGTACTTGGACGGGTAGTCGAACACCTCACCCGGCGCAATGATCTCGCCGACCGGCAGGGCTCGGCCGTCGAGTATGCCGACGGTGAACTCGCGGCCCGCGACGAAGCGCTCGATCATCACTTCGTCGTCATATACCCCTGCGTGCTCGATCGCCGCCGAGAGCTGCCTGGGCTCGCGGACGACGGTCAACCCGACGGTCGACCCCTGCTTGTTGGGCTTGACGACGACTGGCCAACCAAGTGCTTCATCCACGGCGGTCGCGGTCACTGGCGCCATGATCCAGTCCGGGGTGGGCACGCCGACCGAGCGAAACAGCCGCTTCGACAGCTCCTTGTCCATCGCGGTAGCGCTCGCGACATGATTGCTGCCCGTGTACGGCAGACCAGCGAGGTCGAGCATCGCCTGCATGCGTCCGTCCTCGCCTGCGCCACCGTGCAATGCGAGGAACACTACGTCGACGTCACGGATGTCGAATGCGGCCGGGGACAGCGCGATGGCGCGTTCGCGCACACCTGCGATCTCGCCGACCGACGGCGGATCCGGCGAAACTCCGGCCGTGAGCAGTTTCCGTTCGTCGGGACGTGTCAATCGGCCCGTGGCCGTGTCGACCGAGTACACCTCGTGGCCACGGCTGCGCAGGGCGGGAATCACCTGGGCGGCGCTTGCGATCGAGACGTCGCGCTCCTCGCTGGTACCGCCGAACAGCACGGCAATTCTCATCGGTCTTCCATCGTCGCGTGCCAGATCGCGCATACCGCCGCACGTTCGACTGCGAACTCCGCGGCAGGCACTACGCTGCTGCCGGCTTCCAGCGACAGGTGATGAATCCGCTGGCGATAGGCCCGATACGCGCCTGTCAGCGTATCCACGGTCGCCTGCGGCACGAGATCCGCTGAGGCCAGCGACTCGAGCTGGCGGATGACGTCCGGAAACATCACGAGCTCCGCATACCGCTCGGACCACTGGAGCGTCCAGTACTGGGCGAGAAACTCGATGTCCGCGATTCCGCCGTGGTCCTGCTTCAGATCGAACATGCCCTCAGCTCCGCGAGCGAGTTCCGCCCGCATGCGCTCGCGCATGCCACGGACCTCGTCGCGCAGCGTGTCGCGACGCACGGCCCGGCGCAGCACGTCGACGCGCAGCGCCTCGAAGCGTTCGCGGAGCGCGGGTGGTCCCGCGACGGCGCGGGCGCGCAGCAGCGCCTGATGTTCCCACGTCCAGGCATCGGTGCGCTGGTACTGCTCGAACCCCGCAATGCCCTGCGCCAGCAGACCGCCTTTGCCACTCGGGCGCAGCCGGGTGTCGACCTCGTAGAGGCGACCCGCTGCCGAGTGCACATTGAGCAGGTGCACGAGCCGCTGGACCAGCCGCAGAAAGAACACGCTGTTCTCCACGACGACCGGACCGCTCGTGCGCCCTTCGTCCCCGACCGAATCATGCAGGAAGACGAGGTCGAGGTCGGAGCCGTAGCCGAGCTCGTAGCCGCCGAACTTTCCGTAAGCGACCACGATCAGCCCGGCGGCGACCGCCCCGCCGGGGCCGATCCGCTCCGGCCGGCCATGACGGGCGGTGATCTGTACCCAGGCGAGATCGAGTGCCTCCTGGACGATCAGCTCCGCGATGTCCGTCAGGCGGTCGCTCACCTTCATGATGGGCAGCCGCCCGCTCAGATCGGCCACCGCGACCCGGAACACGGCCGCGCGCTGGAACTGGCGCAGCAGCTCAACCTGGTGTTCGGGATCCTCGGCGCCGGTGCCCGCCATGCGGCTCCGCAGCTCGGCGGCAAACTCCGCGCGCGTCGGCAGGGTCTCGAACAGGCGCTCATCGAGCAGCTCGTCGAGCAGCAGTGGGAAGGCCGCAATCTGGTCGGCGAGGAAACTCGACTGGGCACAGAGGTCCACCAGTCGCTCGCGCGCGAGGGCGTTCTCGTTGAGCAATGCGAGATACACCGTCCGCCCGCCGATGCGTTCCAGCACGTGCAGGACCCGATCGAGCGCGGTCGCCTCCGCATCGCGTCCGGCGATCTGCTGCAGCAGGTTCGGCAGCAGGGTCGTGAGCCGGCGCCGACCGCCCGCATCCAACCGCCGGACGTAGGTGCTCTCGCCGAGCTGCCTGAGGCTGGCGAGCACGGGATCGACGGCGACGATCCCTGTCTCGCGCAGAAGCTGCGCGCGGCGCTCGGATCCCAGCTCGGGCTCGAGGATGCGATCGAGCTCCCGAGCGGCGCTGCCGTTGTCACCGTCTGCGGGCGCGGGTCCGAACACGAGCGTTCGGAAATGCGCGCTCACGCGGTCGCGATGGCGAGCCAGCTCGGCCGCGAAGTCATCCCACGACGAGGCGCCCATCGTCGCGGCCAGCCGGGTCCGCTCCGCCGCCTCGGACGGCAGCTCGTGCGTCTGCTCGTCGTTCCATTGCTGCAGGCGGTTCTCCACGCGGCGCAGGTAGCGGTACGCCGCTGCGAGATCGGCGACCGCCGCCGCCGGCAGCAACTTGTGACCGGCGAGCAGCGAGAGCGCCGGGAGCAGACCACGGACCTGGAGCCGCGGATCGCTCCCGCCGCGGAGAAGCTGGAATGCCTGCACGATGAACTCGATCTCGCGGATCCCACCCGGGCCCAGCTTGATGTTCTCCTTGAGCTCGCGTCGCTCGACTTCGCGCGCGATCAGCTCCTTCATCCCCCGCAGCGCGTCGAAGACTCCAAAATCGAGATAGCGGCGATAGACGAACGGCCGCAGCACGTTGCGATACAGCTCGTCGAAGCGCTCCGCGCCCGCGATCGGCCGCGCCTTGACATAGGCGTAGCGCTCCCAGTCCCGCCCGTGCTGCTGCAGGTAATCCTCGAACGCCCCGAAGCTGACCACGAGCGGTCCGGACTCGCCGAACGGCCGCAGCCGCAGATCCACGCGATAGACGAATCCTTCATGTGTCACTGTGCCCAGGAGCTGCGCCACGCGGCGGCCGAGCCGGTTGAAATACTCCTCGTGGCTGAGCGGTCGCCGCCCGTCGGTCTCGCCGTGCTCGGCGAAGAGAAACACCAGGTCGATGTCCGATGAAAAATTGAGCTCGCCGCCGCCGAGCTTTCCCATACCGAGTACGAGGAGGGGCAGCACGCTGCCGTCGCCCCGGCGCGGCGCACCGTGGCGGGTCGCGAGCTCGCGCTCGGCGCGCGCGCAGGCGGTCCTGATGCATACATCGGCCAGCAGTGACAGCTCCTCGAGCACAGTTTCGACGTCGGCCAGGTCCGCGAGATCGCGCCACGCGATGCGCGCGAGCTGGCGGCGCCGGAAGCGCCGTATGCCGTCGAGGAACAACAGATCGTCTGCGTCGGGGGGGATCGACTCCGCGAGCATCTCCGCCAGCCAGGACGCATCGGCGCGTTCGTGCAGTCGTCCCGATCGCTCGAGCCACGCGAGCCAGTCGGGATGCCGCAGGCAGGTGTCGGCCACGAAGTTGCTGCCCGCCCAGACGCGCGGCAGCATCGGCCGCAGCGATTCGGGAGCCGCTTCGAGATCGAACGACGGCGTCATGGTCGCCCGACGGCCGCGACCGTTTGCGCAGGACGGGCCACACCGAGCGTGATCCACCAGGCCAGGGCGAGCAGCAACGCGGCCAGGAGGAACGGTGCGCCTGGAAGATGCAGTGGCGCGTCGTCGCCGATGAAAGTCGCGAACGTCTGGGTGAATAGCCCCGGTCCGATCATCGCCGCAATCCCGAGGACGGCGCCGTTTGCGCCCTGCAGCTCGCCCTGCTGTCGCGGGTCGACCAGCCGCGTCATCAATCCCTGTGCGGACGGTCCGGCCAGCCCCCAGAGTGCGACCAGCGGGATGGCCGCCAGAAACACCGCGCCGGTCGGCGCAAACGCGTAGGCGCAGAAGCCCGCGACCCCGAACGCGGCGCCGGTCAGAAGCGTTCGGCGCTCACCGAGGCGGGCGACGAGCGGCCCGACGAGCGCGCCTTGCACGACGGCCGAGCTCACGCCGATGAGCGCGAGCGACAGACCCACGGTGCGTTCCTGCCAGCCGTAGCGATAGCCCGCGTAGAGCACGAACACCGAGGGCAACACCGCATGCGCCAGGCTGCCCAGAAAGGAGATGGCGGCCAGGCGCGTCAGACCGGTGCGGGAACGCAGGAGTTTGACGGAGCCCACCGGGTTCGCACGCCGCCAGTCGAACGCGCGGCGGCGGTCCGGCGGCAGTGATTCGGGCAGCACGAACACACCATAGAGGCCATTCAGCAGACTCAAGGCCGCCGCGGCCCAGAACGGCAACCGCGGATCGACGGCGCCCAGCAGTCCGCCGAGCGCAGGTCCGAGCACGAAGCCGAGCCCGAAGGCGATACCCGTCAGGCCAAAGGCCGAGGCGCGCTTCTCGACCGGCGTCACGTCGGCGACGTAGGCCATGCCTGTGCTGATGCTGGCGGCGGTAATTCCCGAGATGACGCGGCCGACGAAGAGCCACGCGAGGTTCGGGGCCATCGCCATCAGCACATAGTCGAGCCCGAGCCCGAAGTTCGACAGCAGGATCACCGGCCGTCGGCCGAATCGATCCGAGAGCGCCCCCATCACCGGCATCGAGACGAACTGCATGAGCGCCCACACGGCGCCGAACACGCCGAAGATCCGCGCGGCGGCCGCCGTATCTTCGTGCAGGAAATCCTCGACCAGCTTCGGCAGGACGGGAACGATCATGCCGATCGCCATCATGTCGAGCGCGATGGTGACGAAGATGAAGGCCAGCGCTGCGCCGCGCCGGCCCTGCGCGCTCACGATCGAAACCATGATGAGTTCCGGATCATCCGGGCATCGGCCATGCCTGTCCACCGCAGGCCCGCCTGGATGCTGCCAGAATCACAGGATTGTCAGGAGGACCGCACGTGAAGGTGAGCACCGCTATCGACAGCCGCATGAGTTGCCGTGCATTCCTGCCGACGCCCGTGCCGGAATCGACCGTGCGCGCGATCCTCGAGGCTGCGCTCCGCGCCCCGTCGGGCGGCAACCTTCAGCCCTGGCATTGCTATGTGCTCACCGGCGAGCCCCTCGCGCGGTTTCTCGACCTCATTCGGGGCCGCCTCGCGATTCATCCGCGCGGCGAGGGCGCGGAGTACGACGTATATCCGCCCGGACTCACCGAGCCGTATCGCAGCCGACGCTTCAAGTGCGGCGAGGACATGTACGCGACGATCGGCGTGCCGCGCGAGGACAAGCCCGCGCGACTGCGCCAGTTCGCGCGCAACTACGCTTTTTTCGGCGCGCCGGTCGGAATGTTCTTCTGCATCGACCGGCAAATGGGTCCGCCGCAATGGGCGGACCTCGGTATGTTCATGCAGAACGTCATGCTGCTGGCCCGTGAGCATGGCCTTCACACCTGTCCCCAGGAGGCCTGGGCCGTCTGGCATGAGGCGGTGAGCGAGTTTTTCGAATTGCCGCCGGCGCTGATGCTCTTCTCCGGGATGGCCCTGGGTACCAGGGACGAAACGGCACCGATTAACTCCCTGCGTACCGACCGGGCACCGCTCGCCGAGGTCGCCACCCTGCGCGGGTTCTAGGCGTCGAAAAACCTGACAGTTCGTTCGTGCGCAGCCGGAGCAACGACGGGCTGTGACGCGCGTCGCAGGTTCTCAAGCTGTGAACTGCGTCACAGGAAACCCGCTTTGTTGCGGGAGGGCAACAGGGGGGCCTGTCGCCGCAATTGACAGGGTGCGATGCCAGTCGAGCGACGCCGCAGTCCCTCATTAGCTTAATTAATTGATTTGGTTAATGTTTCCAGCCTTGGCACGAAGCCTGCACTAATACAGCTGGAACGGAAAGGTGCCCGCACAGGAGATGGACACATGAGCCTCAGCTGGATCAGCAACCGCAGCATGCGGGTATCACCTCGGGCGAGACTGGTCGACGACGGCGCCGCCGAGGCCCTGCGCAGGAAACTCGAAGCCATCGAGTGGAGGCCGCAGAACGGCTTCCTGAAGGACCAGGTCGTCGAGAGGGACGAGCTCGTAATGGTGCGCGACCCGCGCGCGGCCTGACCCTCGATCGCTCCTGAAACCGCCCGCCCCGGCCCCGATGGGACCGGGGCGGCTGCTTTTTTGCGACAATCCCCGCACGGCTGCGGCACTGCGGCCATCACCCCTGGTTCAGCACTCGATGAGCGGCCAGAACCCCACCGCGGCCGTGGCGCCGTCCGCCGCTGCGCAGCACCGGCGCGGGCTGGCCGCGGCGATCGCTGCGTTCGTGTTCTGGGGCGTGTTTCCGCTCTATCTCTACCTGCTCGCGGCTGTCCCGGCGCTGCAGATCCTGGCGCACCGGATCGTCTGGTGCTGTGTATTCGTCGTCGGCCTGGTCGCAGCTCGCGGCGAGCTGCCTGCAATCCGCGACGCGCTTGCAAATCCCGGTGCGAGGTTGCGGCTGGCGGCATCCGGCGCGCTGATCAGCGTGAACTGGCTCACCTACGTCTGGGCCATCAATAACGGTCACGTGATCGACGCCAGTCTCGGTTATTTCATCAACCCGCTGGTGAGCGTCGTGCTGGGCGTTGTCGTCCTGTCGGAACGGCTGAATCGCGCGCAATGGACTGCTGTCGCGCTCGCTGCGGCGGGTGTCATTTACCTCGCCGTCAGCACCGGCCGGCCGCCCTGGATCGCGCTGGTGCTCGCGTTCTCATTCGGGCTGTACGGGTTGATTCGTAAGGTGGTCGCCGTCGAATCGCTCCCAGCGCTCGCGACGGAGACGCTGCTGCTCACGCCGCTGGCCGCGGGGTACCTGTTCTGGCTCAGCGCACGGGGCGCGGGTGCCTTCGGCCGACTGGACACGAGCACGGACCTGCTGCTGGTGGGCAGCGGCATCGCCACCGCGGTGCCGCTGGCGTGGTTTGCCTACGGCGCACGCCGCATTCCGCTGTCGACGGTTGGCCTGACGCAGTATCTCGCGCCCACCATGCAGCTCCTGCTGGGCGTGTTCTTTTTCGGCGAGCCCTTCCCGCGCGTACGCGCGATCGGGTTCATCCTGATCTGGTGCGCGCTCGCGATCTATGCCGCAGACGGGCTGCGCCGCAACCGCGCCGCGGCGCGGGTCGCCTGAGTCGTCAGGCGCCGGCGAAGAAGATTGCCACCGCGCTGCCGAGGCCGACGAACCAGGCGAGCGAACGCAGCGTCGCCAGGTCGGCGAGATAGAACCCCAGGTGCGCGACCCGGGCCGCGACGAAAACCATCGCGAGCAGGTCGACGCGCGCCTGTGGTGCGCCCAGCATCTGCGCGATGATTACGGCGGCGGCGAAGAGCGGAAACGCCTCGAAGGCGTTGTGCTGCGCCGCATTGGCACGACGACGGAAGCCCGACTGGTTGCCGAGCCAGTCACGCGGGTTCGCATTGTCGAATTTCGCTCCGCCGATCTTCGCGGTCAGGGTAGCTGCATACGGCAGCAGACCCGCGATCAACACGCACCAGAGTGCTGTACTCACCTTACTCCCCCTCTTGTTCTGATTTGGTCGGCTCAGCAGCCGAGAATAGCCGATCCGGATACGGATCGGGGTCAGCGCACCGGGCGGAGGGTCAGGATCAGGCTGATCTCCTCGAGCGTCGGGATCAGCGCCTCGTAGATCTGCGCGTCGCGGGAATCAGGTGGGTAAGGATTTGTGCTTCCCTGCGCGGCGACCACGGCGAGCGAGCGTGATGCTGCGACCTCGACACCCGGCACGGGCCCCGGCCCTGCGGACAGATGCAGCCACGCGGTACGTGGCAGTACGGCCGCGTGAAAGAGGCTCGCCTCCGGGTGGGCCGGCTCCTCGGGTAGATAGTCGATGACCAGCCAGCGTTCTGCGAAGCGCTGACGCACGCCGGCGGACGGCCCGGTTTCGGTGCTGACGCGCAGGCGCCGCATCGGCCAGTCCTGTGGCAGACGAATGCGCAGACCGGTGGAGGCATCGAGGAACTCGCAGGCTTCGAGACGCGTGTCGTCGCAGTCGAGCTCGCCGGACGGCGGCAGGGCCTCGGCCGCCGCGGCGGTGGCAGCGCTGCAGATGAGCGGTAGAAACGCCGCCCGAGTGAGAACCGATGCCATGTTCAATGCTGCTCGAGGGGGCTACGCTTCGCGATCGACCCGTGTCGCCGAGACCGCGCACATGCCTTCATTCCGCTCGTCGAGCCGCGCCAGCAACCTGCTGCAACACCTCCGGACCCGCGGCCGTTCCTATCCTACGCCTCGGTACTGGGAGCGGCTCTACCAGATGCTCGAGGAAGAGGCCGAGAAGCGCGGCAAGACCCCGCCCCCGCCGCCGTTGACGCATGGCCTCGACCACGATCCCACCGAGGACGAGAAGGTCGACCGGCTGCGGGAGCAGGTGACCTGGGCCGATCGCAACAATCTTCTGCACCGGATTCAGATGTTCTTCGACGCGATGCCCCCTTCAGGCTGGGAGAAGCTCGACTGAGGTGCATCCGACCTCTCACCCCTCCCGTATCAGTGAGGTCCGAGGACCGGACCTGAAACCAGGAGGGGATCATGAGCAAGTCATTCAACACATTGCGCCGCACTGCGGCATCGTTGGCAGTGCTGTCGTGCTGCGCCCAGGTTGGCAACGCCGTGGCCGCCGATTCGCCCAGTTGCGCGAGCGGCGGCGGGAAGGGGCTCCTCGAAGTCAGCGTTGCAGCGCTGACCAGCGATGGGCGGCTCTTGTGCTTCAAGCGCCGTGGCGCATCGGGCGCCCGGGAGATCGGCTACGTCACGGGGCTGATGGCCAGGGACACGCGTCTGGTGGGCATCGACTACCGTGTCCAGGACGGCCAGCTGTACGGCGTCGGGAATGGCGGTGGCGTGTACCGGATCGACACCGACAACGCGGTCGCCGCATTCGTCAACTCGCTGTCGGTGCCACTCACCGGGAAGTTCTTCGGCGTCGATTTCAACCCCGCCGCCGATCGCCTGCGGATCGTCAGCGACGACGGGCAGAACCTGCGGCACAACGTCGGCGGCACGACACTGGAGGACGTGGATCTCAACTACACAGCGGGCGTAACGGCCACCGGAATCGGGGGCGCTGCGTACACGAACAACGATCTCGATGCGAACACCGGCACTAGCCTCTTCGACATGGACACGTCGATGGACCAGATAGCGCTGCAGTCGCCACCCAACAACGGATCGCTGGCCGCGACCGGGAAGCTCCGGTTCGACGTTGGACCCGAGGTGGGATTCGACATCTACACGACGATGGTGCAGGGAAGAACTCAGGCGAACCTGGGCTTTGCCGTGGCATCGAGCGGCAGCTCGTCGCGCTTCTACAGCGTCAACCTGCTGACTGGCCGACTGACATTCATGGGGCGTTTCGGAACCCAGGTAGTCGATATCGCGGTACCGCTCGCGCAGTAACGTGACGAGAGCAGAAAAATGGCTCGGAGCCAATTTTGTCTGTTCCACCGTGCTGAAAATTGGCTCCGAGCCATTTTTCTGTCTCAAACGGTGGCCCAGAACTCCTCCATGCGGACGCGCATGGAGGAGTTCGGGAGCTCGCTTCTTCCTGCGCGCATGTTGTCCTCGAGGTGCGCGACTCGATGCGTGCCCGGGATCGCGCACGTAACCGCCGGGTGGGAAGCGACATAGCGCAGCAGGAACTGTGCCCAGCTTGCGCTACCCGCATCCACGGCCCACTGCGGAACCTCGCGCCCGGCGAGCTTCGGAAAAAGGTTGCCACTGCGGCGGCCACCGAAGGGCATGTTGACGAGCACCGCAAACCCGCGTTCCTGGGCGAGCGGCAGGATCTCCCTGGCCGCCTCGCGGTTGTCGATCGAATAGTCGACCTGGATGAAATCGAGCGGGTGGCGGCGCATCGCCTCGATCATCTTCGGGTACTGAGCGGCGTTCGAAGTCGTCACGCCAATGTAGCGGATGCGCTTCACCTCTTTCGCCTCGCGGAGCGCGGGCATGAGCACGTCGAGTCCGTCCAGGTTGTGCACCTGCATCAGGTCGATCCGTGGCGTTCGCAGGCGACGGAACGATTCCTCGAGCATCGCACGACCCTGTGCGAGATCGCCGTCAGGCGCTGTAACCTTCGTCGCCAGGAAGAAGCGGTCGCGATTGCCGAGATCGGTCAGCAGGTCGCCGACGACGACTTCGGAACGACCATACGCTGGCGCGGTGTCGATCACGGTGCCGCCGAAGTCGGGCATGCGCAGGAGCACTTCGCGGCGCGGCGCGAGATCCTCGGCCGACGTGACGTTGTAGTTGTTGGTGCCGAGACCGATGACCGGCAGCTTCTCGCCGGTCGAGGGAATAGCTTTACGTACCAGCGGCGCACCGTGCCCCGCATCGGCCGCCGCGCCGAGCACGCGATGGGACACCGCCGAGACGCAAGCCGCGATGCCCGCCTGCACCGCCTGCCGGCGCGAGATCAGTCGCGAGTCTTGAATTCGCATCGGTCCTCCTTGTGATGCATCGCGACTGATCGGCGACAGCTCAGTGCCAGCGATCGAACAGTCGCAGTACGCTCGCCAGCACGTCGCCCCGGGGACCCGGGGTTTTCGCGAACATCTGGCGGATCAGCAGCGCCGGGACGGCCGCAGCCTGCAGCATCCGCAGAATGCGGCCCGGGCCAACCACGATCCCAAGCGCGATCGCGCCGATCGCCGCGACGGGCGTGACGCGGCGCGCCACGGAGAGCCAGCCGTCGGCGCGATCGAACCCGTCGGCGATCCTCGAATGCTGAGCGATGAGCAGTCGGCGCTCCGCGTCGACCTGCGCGAGGAGCGCCTCGCGACGACGCTGCAACTCGCTGGCGCGCGAGCTCATGGCTGCTTCCGGATCCGGGCGACGTCCCGGGCGAGCTCGGTGCGCGTCGCATCGAACAGGCGCGGGCGGGCGCGCAGCTGCCGCTGAACCGCCAGCCCGCAGATCGCGGCCGCCAGCAGGAACACACCCAGCACGCTGAGCGCGGCGGCCACCCGGTGCGTGTCCCAGAACACGATCACGACAACAAAGCCCGCGATCAAGGCGCCCAGGATGCCGGACAGCAGCGCCGCGAATCCCAGCAGCAGCAGTCGCGCGACGCGCTGGATCTCCTCTTCGACCTCGGTCGTGAGCAGCTCGGCGCGCGTCTGCGCCGCCTCCATCACCGTGCCGAAAAGCTGCACGGCGGATCGCAGCAGTTGCGACGCGGGTCCCGCCGCGGTGCCCTGGTCGACCATGGTCAACGCCGCGAGAGCAGCAGCCCGAGAACCAGTCCGGCGCCGGCGGCAATCCCGAGCGCCTGCCATGGCTTCTCGCGGACGTAGGCTTCGGTCGCCCGCACCGCCTCGTCGCCCATTTCTGCGGCCGAGCCCTGCATCTTCGTGAGTCGGGTGCGGGCGCTCTCGAGCGCGGCCTGGACGCGCCGGCGCGCGTCGTCTGCCTTCTCGCCGACCTGGCCCTCCGTTGCACGGAGCAGCGCCTCGGTGTCCTGCACGACCTTGCGCAAGTCGTCCATCAGGTCGGCGGTGGTGACTCGTTCCATGACTGCTTCCCCTCGTACGAAACCGCCGGCACAGGCCGTCGGCGGGTCTTTTTCCGTCATGTGGAGGATACCCCGAGCACGAGTTCCCGGGCTGGGGGCCGCGCGCAGTGGTTCGACGCCATCGAGGCCCCATAGCCGCCGGCGCTCAGGAAGGCGAGGACGTCGCCCTCGCGGACCTCGGGCAGCCGGCAGCCTTCCGCGAACAAATCTCCGGCCTCGTTGATGTGCCCGGCCACGGTGCAGGTCATGGTCGGCGCGGAATCGGCCGCCCGGCACAGGACGATCTCCTGGTGATAGTGATAGATCGCTGGCAGGTTGAAGGCATTGAAACCGCAATCGACGCCGACGAACCGGACGCCGCCCTTCTCCTCGACGGTGACGACTTCAACCAGCAGGATCGCGGCGTCTTTCGCCAGGTAGTCGCCCGGCTCGAGGAACACCGTGACGCCGAGCGGTCCCAGGTGCCGCGCAATGCCCTGGGCGTAGGCGTCGAGGTCGACGCCCTGGTCCGAAGCCTGCAGCGGAATACCGAGCCCGCCGCCGACGTTGAAGTACTCGATACCAGGGATGCGTCGCGCCAGGCTCGCGCCGCGATGGACGGCATCCAGAAACGCGTCGAGCCCGGCGCGCAGCCAGCCGGAACCGATGTGAAAGTGCAGTCCACGAACCTCGAGCCCGTGCTCGCGCGCCAGCTCGAGCGCTTCGTCGAATCGATCTGCATAGATACCGAACTTGGTCGGCTTCTCGCCCGCATAGGTGAGCTGGGCCGAGTAGCCGGCGCCGACCTGTGGGTTGATCCGCAGCCCGATCGCGCGACCGCGCGCGCGCTGGCCGACGCGGCGGATCGCGCTCAACGAATCGAGGTTGAGGATGAGGGGATGCGCGAGGATCACGTCGAGATCGCGGTCACTCAAGTTCGTGCCGGTGTAGGAGATCTCCTCGGGCCGCCAGCCCGACTCGAGCGCAAGCACCACTTCCTGCGGAGAGCAGGCATCGATCCCGACGTTGCCAAGTCCGCGCAGGCGGGACAGGTAGGCCGGATGACGGTTCGCCTTGAGCGCGTAGTGGACGCGGTGGCGGACGCCGGCGCGCTCAAGCGCCGACTGCAGGCGACGGACGTTCGTGGCGAGTCGTTCAGGGTCATACACATAGAGCGGTGTGCCGTTCTCGCGCGCGAGCTGCAAGGCGTCGCGGCCGGCGAACTGCAGTCGGCCGTCGACGACATCGAGACCCGACCGGGCCCACCAGGGTCCTGCGCTCCGTGACGCCGTACTCATGGTGACAGTCTAGTTGCAGGCCGGCCGACGATCACCTGCCGGCTGTGGGGCGCGCCTTTCGCGCAACGGTTGGGCGGTTCACGCGCCGGCCGTCAGCAGAATCAGCCTCGTTCTGGCATACGTGGTCACTTGGTTGCCCCCTACCCTACCCCGAGTATCACCGCGAGAAGCGGAGGTCCCGGCCGCACGTGTGGAATGCTCTTACGGCGCTCACATCGTGTCTCTGATCATACGCTTGGATGAAGCCACGCGACATGCTGCCGGTACTGCGGACCCGTTTCCCGACAAAATCCTGATATCGCTCTGATATCAGCCTGATTTCGATCACCGAACCCGGTTGCGGGGTTGGTCCCGCCACGCCGGCAAGCCTCGCCAAAAGAAGAGGCCCGCCGAAGCGGGTCCTTTTCGTTCGACCTCTTGCTTTCGCTTGCGCGAGCCGCACCCGATCGGCTGTCGAATGACGCGTTGATGGCGCCCGTCTGGCCCGATTCTTTAACTCTGCCGCGTCCTTGGAAATTCCTGCGCCTCGGCGGAAGATCCTACCGAGGCGGAAGAAAAAAGCCCGCCCGTACTATTGCGTGAGACAACGATCAGGGCGTCGCTGGTCTTATCCAAACCTGTCCATTCCGGTAACCGTTTATGGTCCAGTCATCGGCAACGCGGACAAGACCCGATCGGCGCGCGTAATCGATCAGCGCAGCGTCCATGGGCGGGTTCCACTTGAAGCGAAAGGGACCGAACCCGGCCACGATCGCTGCCGGCGGTGAGACCGCGAAGAGGGCGTCGAGCGTGGCCGGCCCCACCCCGTGCAGCTGCGCGACCTGTTCAGCGGAATAGGTGTCAGCGCTGCGAAAGAAGAAGGGGCCCGCAGCGAATTCCGGAAGCACCCGATTCTGGTCCATCACGACGGTGGGAAAGAGCGTCGCGACGTGCCCCGATACGCCGTGCTGCGCGAGCATCTGAGCAATCCGGACCGCGCTGCGGTGAGTCTGAATGCCCGTCCATTGGCCCAGGTCGGCGCTTCGGACAAGCCACCCTCCGTACCTCTGATAGGCCGGGACAGCGGGCAGGAGACTGATGATCAACACCATCGCGGTTAACCACGCAGGCATACCGGGTCGGGCAGCGGCATAAACACGTCCGACCAGCAGCGCGCCAAGCGCGGCCACGGGCGCGAAATACATGGCATGCGCGCCTGGGCCTGAGAGGGTGGCGAAAACCAGGGCGCCACAGAACAATCCAACCAGCACGATCTCTCGCGGCTCCCAGCGGAAAGTGCGCCGGGGATGCCGAGACGTACTGAAGGCCACGGCAAGCGCGGACAACGCGCCGATGATCAGGATGCTTGCATTGCCCCTACGGATCATTCGGCCCGGCAATGACTTTATCTTGTGCTCGAGGGTCACGAACTCGCCAAAGCCCTGCGCGGTATACCAGTCGAAACCCGCGGTCAGATGAAATTGCAGCGTCTCGAAAACGAAACGGTCCTGATGGACCGCCAGGGAATAGATCAGCGGGAGTATGCCCAGGGTGGCACCCGCAAGAAACGATCCGGTGCGCGGTGCGGCGAAGGCCCGGTTCGCCTCCCGGCAAACGTGCTCGCCATGCAAGAGGACAGCGGCCACAATGGGTGCGGCAAAGATATAGGTGTACTTCGTCGCCGCGGCGAGCGCCGCGAAGAAACCGCTGAGCATCAACTGCGGGACGCTCCGTGAAAACTCGCCGTCCGGGCCCAGACAGAGCCGCAAAGCCGCGAGGAAGAAAAACAAGGGCATGATGTCGTTTCGGGTCTCAACCAGGGGACCCTGAGTGAACGGCGACGTCGCGAAGCCGAGGACCAGCGCAAAGGCTCCGACTCGTCCGGTCCCGCAGGAGGCGAGCAGCGAATAGAGCATTGCGCAGGTGCCGAACCCGAAGATCCACGTCACCAGACGCGCGGTCAGCAGGTACCCGTTGCCCACCACCTCAAATATCGCGGATAGAATCCACGTATACAGCGGCGGTTGAACCGAAACGAAGTCGCCATACACGGACAAGCTGCGCGCGAAGTAAGCGCCCGTAACGTAGAGCTCCTCGTCGTAGTCCAGCGGCGCCGTCATCGCGGCAGCAAAGAGGACCACACCGAGTCCAAGGAACGCTGCGGTGAGCGCAAGCCTCTCGGCTGGCTGTCGTGCCAACTTCACTTCGTCTGCTGCTCGCCTGGCGGATCCATGACGTCAGGCAGATCAGGATCAGGGCGCTTCTTCGTGGGCAGTCACGACCGTCGCCGTGTTGTCGCGCGCCGATTCCCTCCCGTCCGGGTGCGTCATGGGCGTCGGTATTTCCAGCAGCCGCAGAACGCGCTCGGCTGCTTCGGTGCAGGCACGTTCGATGACTGGCATTTGTGTCGGAGCGAATGTCGTCAGTACGTGGTCAGCCGCGCGACCCTTCTGATCGGGCCGGCCGACTCCGATCTTCACCCGGCGGAACGCATCGCTTCCAAACGCTCTCTGTATCGATCCAACGCCTCTATGGCCGCCGTCGCCGCCCTTCATGCGCACGCGTAGCGTACCCAAAGGCCGGTCCATGTCATCGTGGACGAGGACGCACTGGCCCGCTGCGAAGTTGAGCCGTCGCGCCAGCTGCGACAGCAGGGGACCCGTGACATTCATGTACGTCAGCGGCTTGATCAGATAGACGATCCTGCCCTGCAATTCGACGCGGGCGAGCATCACCTGTTCCTCCCGGACCCACTCTGCCCGAAGGGAGCGGGCAAGAAAATCGAGCACTGTCTGGCCGACGTTATGAGGTGTGTCCTGGAACCGGGCTCCCGGATTGCCCAGTCCGACAACCGCCTGAATGGATGGTCCCGTGAGTGGCGCACCCGCTCGCGCCTTGCCCGTGCTGCGGGCGGCGATGAGCGCTTCCAGGTGGTCGTGATCGACCCCTTTCAGAAGAACCAGATCGCCCGGGCGGAAAGATTCATGCAGCTGCGCGCAGGCGGCTTCGACCGAGGGGAAGGCCTGCAATGCATCGTCCTGTGGATGCCTGCGCGCCTTCAGGCTCTTCGAGGCCCTCGAGCCCACGAAGACCACCTGATCGGCTACGGCCAGAGCCTGCCGCGCCACAGAGACGTAGGTACGGTCGGAGTTTCCGGTGTAATCGGAGATGGTCCCGATGACGACGATCTTGCGTCCTGCCCTCGCCTCTTTCATGAAATCCAGCACCGCGGGGATCGCCCACAGCGGCGTCTTGGCGTCATCCTGGATGAAGGTGACGCCATCATCGCGAAACACCGGACTCATGCGGCGCGGGAAGGGCGGAACCGTGCTTATCGCCTGCGCCGCAACCGTCAGTGGTATACCCATCGCGAGACCGACGGCGACCGCGGCGAGGGCGCAGTGCACGAGGTGCGCGCCCGGCAACTGCGTGTGAACAGCGTGAGAGTGACCGTCGAAGCAAACGGTGAACGATAGTCGCTCCGGCCAGGCGGCGTTCACATTCTCCGCGCGCACCATCGCCTCGGGCGCGAGTCCGTATGTAATGACCCGGCCCGCACACAGCGACCGCATGGCCAGGACGTTCGGATCGTCTGCATTCAGTATGGCGATGCCCTGCGACGGCAGTGCGGCGATGAGCTTGCTCTTCTGGGCCGCAATGGCTTCGACACTGCCGAACGCACTGATGTGATCTGACCCGATGTGGGTGACCACGCCGATGCGGGGCTTCACGAGGGCGAGGGGTCGCTCCAGGGACATTCTCTCGCCACGTACCGCAGCAGCGATCTCCAGGACGCAGAATTCGTCGTTTGGCTTGAGGCGAAGGATCGTGGTGGCGAAGTGTTGGAGCGTATTGAAGTTGCCGGGGCTCTTGTAGCCCTTGAGCTGGCTGGAAAGGACGGCTGCGATGAGCTCCTTGGTGGTCGATTTGCCACAGCTGCCGGTAACCCCGATGAAGACCACCCCGCGCAGCTGCGCCCGATAGAGCGGGGCCAGCCAGAGAGCGATTCGTCGATAGACCACGAGGGCACGCCATCGCGCCGTGCGCCATACCTCCGTCAGGAGCCCCCGACTCTCTGAGGGACTTAGCGCGCGGGACAAGAGATAACGGAACCTCATACGCACGATAGTAATACCGCCCAGTACCCCCGGAATCCTATATCGCCCCGTCTGTCTCGCCGCGGTTCATCCGTGAAAATCTTGCCGGGTTCACTTTCAGCGCTTCTTAGCGCAAACTTCTGGTCGTGCCCAGGTAGCTCAGCGAAAGAGCGCTTGCGTTGTATGCAAGAGGTCGGCGGTTCCAATCCGTCCCTGGGCCCCACTTCCTTCCCGTCGAGTAGTCCCCTTGGAAGGCCGACTGGCTCGGCATCTTTGTCGTGGCGCGGTGGTCGACCGCCGTCTGCCGCACAACTGAAAAAGGGCCGGCGTTTCCACCGGCCCTCGTTCGCCTTGCGACCCGGCGCCCCGCGAGAGCGGTAGCGCCCGTGCGTTACATGTCCATGCCACCCATGCCGCCCATGTCGGGCATGCCGCCGTGCTTGTGCTCCTCGTCCTTCGGAGCCTCGGCGACCATGACTTCGGTCGTGAGCAGCAGACCCGCCACCGAGGCGGCGTTCTGCAGCGCAAGACGCGTGACCTTGGTCGGGTCGAGGATGCCCATGTCGAGCATGTCGCCATACGCGCCCGTCTGGGCGTTGTAGCCGTACGTGCCCTTGCCGTCACGCACCTTGGCGAGCACCACCGCAGCATCCTCGCCTGCGTTCGTCACGATCTGACGGATCGGCTCCTCGATCGCGCGCGACAGGATGCGGATGCCCGTGGCCTGGTCGTCGTTCGCGCCGGTCATTTTGTCGAGCGCCTTCTGCGCACGGATCAGCGACACGCCACCGCCGGCCACCACGCCTTCCTCGACGGCGGCACGGGTCGCGTGCAGCGCGTCCTCGACGCGGGCCTTCTTCTCCTTCATCTCGATCTCGGTGGCTGCGCCGACCTTGATCACGGCGACGCCGCCGGAGAGCTTCGCAACGCGCTCCTGCAGCTTCTCCTTGTCGTAGTCGGAGGTGGCCTCCTCGATCTGCTGCTTGACCTGCGCGATGCGCGACTTGATGTCCGCGGTCTTGCCGTGACCGTCGATGAGCGTGGTGTTTTCCTTCTCCACGACCACTTTCTTGGCCTGGCCCATGTCGGCGAGCGTCGCCTTCTCGAGCGAGAGGCCGACCTCGTCGGAGATCACGTTGCCGCCCGTGAGGGTGGCGATGTCCTGCAGCATGGCCTTGCGGCGGTCGCCGAAGCCCGGCGCCTTGACGCCCGCGACCTTGACGATGCCACGGATGGTGTTGACCACCAGGGTCGCCAGCGCCTCACCCTCGACGTCCTCGGCGACGACCAGCAGCGGCCGGCCGGACTTGGCGATGCCCTCGAGCAGCGGGAGCATCTCGCGCACGTTCGAGATCTTCTTGTCGTACAGCAGGATGTATGGATTCTCGAGCTCGGCGGTCTGGTTCTGCTGGTTGTTGATGAAGTACGGCGAAAGGTAGCCGCGGTCGAACTGCATGCCCTCGACGACCTCGAGCTCGTTGGCGAGACCCGAGCCTTCCTCGACGGTGATCACGCCTTCCTTGCCGACCTTCTCCATCGCATCCGCGATGGTCTTGCCGATCGACTCGTCGCTGTTCGCCGAGATCGTGCCGACCTGGGCGATCGCTTTCGAGTCCTTGCAGGGCTTCGAAAGCCGCTTCAGTTCGTCGGTAACGACTTCGACGGCCTTGTCGATGCCGCGCTTGATGTCCATCGGGTTCGCGCCCGCGGCGACGGCCTTCAGGCCCTCGCGCACGATCGCCTGGGCGAGCACGGTCGCCGTCGTCGTGCCGTCACCGGCCTCGTCGGAGGTGTTGGACGCGACTTCCTTCACCATCTGCGCGCCCATGTTCTCGAACTTGTCCTTGAGCTCGATCTCCTTCGCCACGCTCACGCCGTCCTTGGTGACGGTCGGGGCGCCGAAGCTCTTCTCGAGCACTGCATTGCGGCCCTTGGGGCCCAGCGTCACCCTGACCGCATTGGCCAGGATGTTGACGCCGCGCATCATGCGGGTGCGCGCGTCGTCGCTGAAACGTACGTCTTTAGCTGCCATGTATCTGTCTCCGGAATTCTGTGGTGTGTAGCGGGTCGAATTACTTCTCGATCACCGCCATCACGTCTTCTTCGCGCATGACGAGGTATTCCTCGCCATCGACCTTCACTTCGGTACCGCTGTACTTGCCGAAGAGGATGTGGTCGCCGACCTTGACGTCGAGCGGGCGGACGTCGCCGCTCTCGAGGATCTTGCCCTTGCCCACCGCCATCACCTTGCCGCGGATCGGCTTCTCGGCCGCCGAGTCGGGGATCACGATGCCACCGGGGGTTTTCGTCTCCGCGTCGAGGCGCTGGATGATGACGCGGTCGTGGAGCGGACGAATCTTCAATTTTTCAGCCATTGCTGCAGACTCCGTTCGGTTGACTTTGATGCTCAGCCGTTTCTTGGAAAATCGGGGGTGTTAGCACTCTCCCGAGTTGGCTGCTAATGTTAGGTGAAGATCGTGACAATTCAAGGGGCGGAGCGACCGGAAAAGGCCTCAGAGCCGTTTTTTTGGAGATCGGCTCCGCCAATTCTTGCTGTTCGCAGGCGTGGCCTGCGTCGTGGCTGACCCTGCGCATTGGGGCTAGGATGCGCACCTGCGAGTTCGCATGGTAAGCCTGGATGCCGGCTTCGTCCTGCCATAACTCGCTGTTCAAACAGGGTTATTCAGCTCTTGCGAGATTCAGCGGATGAGACCATGACACAGCCGTCGCCGATCCGACGCCTGGGCGTATTGGCCGCCCTGCTGCTCGCCGTCGCGCAGGCGCCAGGTGCGCAGGGGCTCGATCTCAAGCAGTTGTCGACCACTGGCGGCGCCACCGACGGATTCCTGAAACCCGATCAGGCCTTCGTCCTGACCGCCGAAAGCGACGGTGCCGACCGGATCGCGCTCCGCTGGCAGATCGCTCCGGACTATTACCTCTACCGCGACAAGATCGCGATCGCGACTGCAAGCACCGAGGCGCAGCTCGGCACTCCGGTCCTTCCGGAGGGAAAGACCAAGCACGACGAGTACTTCGGCGAACAGGTGGTCTATTACGACGAATTGGTGGCGAACGTACCCCTTTCGCGTCGAGCTGGCCTGACGGAATTGCCGCTTGAGGTGACCTACCAGGGGTGCGCAGAGGCGGGGCTCTGTTACCCGCCGATCCGCAAGCAGCTGACCGTCGCCCTGGCGCCAGTCGGGTCCGCCCAGGCCGCGACCACCGGCTCGAACGACGGCACCGCCGCCCGGGCGGCACCAAAGCGGTCGGAGCAGGATTCGATCGCAGATCGGGTACGGAGCGGCGGGTTGCCGGGCGTGCTCCTGTTCTTCTTCATCACCGGGCTCGGCCTCGCCTTCACACCCTGCGTGCTGCCGATGGTGCCCATCCTGTCCGGCATCATCGTCGGCGCCGGCGGGGACCGGCCTGTGACCCGCGGCCGCGCGTTCTCGCTCTCGGCCGCGTACGTGCTGGGCATGGCATTCACCTACACGATCGCAGGGGCACTCTTCGCGCTCGCCGGCCAGCAGGCGCAGGCGTACTTTCAGAAGCCCTGGATGATCGCGCTTTTCGCCGCGCTCTTCGTCTGGCTCGCTCTCAGCATGTTCGGACTCTATACCTTGCAGATGCCGGCCTCGATCCAGTCCCGCGTGTCGACGATGAGCACCCGGCAGAAGCAGGGCACGCTGGCGGGCAGCGCGACCATCGGTGCCCTGTCCTCGCTGATCGTGACCGCCTGCGTCGCCCCTGCGCTGGTGGGCGCGCTGGCCGTCATCGGTCAGGGCGGCGATGTCGCTCGCGGAGCGTCTGCGCTCTTTGCAATGAGTCTCGGCATGGGCGTGCCGCTGCTGGTCGTCGGTGCCTCGGCAGGCCATGTGCTGCCGAAGGTCGGGCCGTGGATGGATGCGGTGAAGGCCGTCTTCGGCGTCATGCTGCTCGGTGTCGCCGTGTGGATGATCGGCCGAATCCTGCCCGGCCAGGTGACGCTCGCGCTGTGGGCGACTCTGGCATTCGTCTCGGGTTACTGCCTGCTGACGCTGGGCGGGCGCGACGATACGGGGCGGCGCAGATGCCGTGCGTCGTGGCGTCGGGGCACTTACGATCGTCTACGGCGTGCTGATGCTGATCGGCGCGCTTGCGGGGCGCTCAGATCCGCTGCAGCCGCTCGCGGGACTGGCCGGAGGCAATAACGTCGCCGATCCGGCTCATGTCGTCTTTACTCGCGTCAAGACGGTCGAGGAACTCGAGCAGCAGATGGCCGCTGCGCGGGCTGCGGGGCGCCCGGTGATGCTCGACTTCTATGCGGACTGGTGCGTCTCCTGCAAGGAGATGGAGCGCTACACCTTCACCGACCCCGAGGTGCAGGCCGAGCTCGCGCGAGGGTTGTTGCTCCAGGCCGATGTCACCGCCAATGACGACGCCGATCAGGCGCTGCTGCAGCGTTTCGGGATCCTCGGGCCGCCGACCATCGTCTTTTTCGGCGCCGACGGACGCGAACGCACCGAATACCGCATCGTCGGCTTCAAACCCGCCGGCGAATTCCGCGCGCACCTCGTACAAGCCTTCGGCCTCACCACATGAAGCCCGCGACGCTCGTGGCCGTGGCGGTGGCCGCGCTGGCCGTCGGGGTGGGCGCCGGCGCCTGGATCTACCGCGCACGCGCCCCCGAGCCGGCGGCAACGGCCACGGATTCGCCGCCGCTCGTGCTGGCAGACACGCTTCCCGCCGTCTCGCTTCGCGACCGCGAGGGCGAATTGCGCGGATTCGACCATTGGCAGGGGCAATCCCTCATCGTGAATTTCTGGGCGACGTGGTGCGCACCGTGCCGTCGGGAGATCCCGCTGCTCGAAGCATTGCAGCGCGAGCACGGCGTCGACGGGTTCCAGGTCATCGGTGTGGCCGTCGATTACCGCGACAAGGTTCTTGCGTATGCCGATGAGATGAAGATCGCCTATCCGCTGCTCATCGGCGAGCAGGAGGCGCTGGACGCCGCCGCGGCCTTCGGCGTGGACGTCGTCGGATTGCCCTTCACCGTCTTCTCCGACGCGAAGGGCCGGATCATCGCCGCGCATCTCGGGGAGTTGACGCGCGCCGAGGCGGGGGTGATTCTGGCGGCCGTGCGGCGGGTGAACTCGGGGGACGCCACACCGCTCGAGGCCCGGGCCGACATCGAGAAAGGGCTCGCCACCCTGGCGCCGGACCTCGCCGAGGGCTAATAGCGCCAAAATGGCCTAATTGTCGCAATCTGGCGGCAATCGGCGCTAAACTTGCCGCCATTTGGCGATTTCCGCGGCGGCCCGTGGCTCACCTGCTGTTGCTCAACGGTCCCAACCTGAACCTCCTGGGTGTACGCGAGCCCGGGCTCTACGGACACGTAAGCCTGGAGCAGATCCACGAGCGGATGGTGCAGCTCGCCGCTGAAGCCGGCCATCGCGTCTCCGCGTTCCAGAGCAACTCGGAGGCGGAGCTGATCGGCCGCATCCACCAGGCGCCCGCGGGTCACGTTGCCTTCATCATCTTCAATCCGGCCGGGTTCACACACACCAGCATCGCGCTGCGCGATGCGCTCCTCGCCGTGAAGATCCCGTTCATCGAGGTGCACTTGTCGAACGTGCATGCGCGGGAGACCTTCCGGCACCACTCGTATTTCTCCGACATCGCGGTGGGCACCATCACCGGTCTTGGCGCGGTCGGCTACGAACTCGCATTGCGTGCTGCCGCTCACCTGCTGGCCGACAACGCGGCGAAGCGCAATTGAACATAAGCCATACCAAGAAAGAGATCAGGGGAACCGGCGGATGGACATACGCAAGGTCAAGAAGCTGATCGAGCTCCTCGAGGAATCCGGCATCTCGGAAATCGAGATCAAGGAGGGCGAGGAAACAGTCCGGATCAGCCGCCACCCGCCGGGCGGCGTTCACACCTATGCGGCTCCCATGGCGTATGCGCCGCCCCCAATGCCAGCGCCGGCGGCGGCGACCGGCACGACCGGCGCCATAGCTGCCGCCGCGGCAGGGCCCGCGCACGCGCCCGACAAGGTCGTCACCGCGCCCATGGTCGGCACGTTCTATTCGGCGCCGGCCCCGGGCGCCAAGCCCTTCGTCGAAATCGGCAGCGAGGTCAAGCCGGGCGACGTGCTCTGCATCATCGAGGCGATGAAGATGATGAACCAGATCGAGTCCGACAAGGCCGGCAAGGTCGTGTCGGTGCTGGTCAAGAACGGCGACCCGGTCGAGTTCGGCCAGTCGCTGTTCGTCATCGAATAAGCCCGGCCGGGCCCGCCCATGCTCGACAAGGTCGTCATCGCGAACCGCGGCGAGATCGCGCTCCGCATCCTGCGCGCCTGCCGCGAGCTCGGGCGTCAAGACGGTGGCGGTGCATTCGACCGCCGACCGGAATCTCAAGCACGTGCTGCTCGCCGACGAGACGGTGTGCATCGGCCCGCCAGCCTTCGCGCGACAGCTACCTCAACATGCCGGCGATCATCAGCGCCGCCGAGGTCACGGACTCGGTCGGGATCCATCCCGGCTACGGTTTCCTGTCCGAGAACGCCGATTTCGCCGAGCGCGTCGAGAAGAGCGGCTTCACCTTCATCGGGCCGCGCGCCGAGACGATTCGCCTGATGGGCGACAAGGTCTCTGCCATACGCACGATGAAGGCCGCGGGCGTCCCCTGTGTCCCGGGCTCGGACGGCCCGCTCGGCAATGAGCCCGACGAGCTTTTTCGCGTCGCACGCGATATCGGCTTCCCGGTGATCATCAAGGCCTCGGGCGGCGGCGGCGGGCCGCGGCATGCGGGTCGTGAACAGCGAGGCGACGCTGCTGCATTCGATCAGCGTGACCCGCGCCGAGGCGCAGGCGGCCTTCGGCAACGACCAGGTCTACATGGAGAAATTTCTCGACCGGCCGCGGCACATCGAGTTCCAGGTGCTGGCCGATCACTACGGCAACGTCATCTGCCTGGGCGAGCGCGACTGCTCGATGCAGCGCCGACACCAGAAGGTCGTCGAGGAGGCGCCCGCGCCAGGTCTAACCGGCAAGCAGCGCAAGGTGATGAGCGAGCGGGTCGCCGCGGCCTGCGCCGAGATCGGCTACCGCAGCGCCGGAACGCTCGAGTTCCTCTACCAGGACGGCGAGTTCTACTTCATCGAGATGAATACGCGCATCCAGGTCGAGCATCCCGTCACCGAGATCATCACGGGCATCGACCTCGTGAAGGCGCAGCTGCGAATCGCGGCTGGAGAGCGGCTGCCGTGGACCCAGGACGACGTGCAGTTCCGCGGCCATGCGATCGAATGCCGCATCAATGCCGAGGACGCGAAGAAGTTCACGCCTTCGCCGGGACCGATCAAGCTCTGGCATGCGCCCGGTGGTCCGGGAATACGCGTCGACAGCCACATCTACACCGGCTACAACGTGCCGCCGCACTACGACTCGCTGATCGCCAAGGTGATCGCCTATGGCGAGGACCGCGAGTCGGCGATCGCGCGCATGAAGAACGCCCTCACGGAGATGGTGATCGAGGGCATCAAGACCAACGTGGCACTGCACCAGGAGATCTTCAACCACGCGGCCTTCCGGGCCGGCGGAACGGACATCCACTACCTGGAGCGGCGGCTCGGGATCAAGTGACAGCCGGTCGGCGCAGACGCGATCAAGTCACCGCCTCGGCCGGCCCGGGCACGAGTTCCAGGCTAATCGACCCTTTTCCCGCGCAGCACCTCGAGAGCCAGCGGCTTGCCGCTCGGCCAGCGCGACAGCAGTCGATGCAACCCGTCCAGACCACTGAGCGCCTCTCCACCGGCTCCGACGATCATGTCGCCCACCTGGAGTCCGGCGCGGCCAGCTGGTCCCTCGATGTCGACCTTCATCGCCTCGATCGCGACGCTGGTTCTCAAATCCAAAGCCAGGACCAGTCGACGATCGAGCGGCCGATCTCGACCGGCAATACCGAGATAGCCACGCCGCACCCGACCGTGCGTCAGAAGCTCTGTGAACACCCAGTGAGCCGTGTTCGACGGCACGGCGAATCCGATGCCTTGTGCACTGCCGATGATTGCCGTGTTGATGCCGACCACGCGGCTCCCGCTGTCGGTCAACGGTCCACCCGAATTGCCGGGATTGAGGGGCGCCGTGTGCTGAACCACGCCCTCGATCAGACGACCATCGCTGCTGCGCATGGATCGACCGAGCGCGCTCACGACGCCCGTAGTCACCGTAGCTTCAAACCCGAGCGGATTGCCGATCGCGATCACGAGCTGGCCCGGTCGCAATGACACCTGTTCGGCAATGACCGCGCAGGGCAGATCGTTTCCAAGGGCGCGTAGCACGGCCAGGTCGGTGGCAACGTCGGTGCCGTGCACCTGCGCCGCGACGGAGTGCCCGTCGATGAACGTGACGGCAATCTGCTCGGCCCGCCGGACGACGTGCTCGTTGGTCAGCAGATACCCGTCGGGTGTGATGAGGACCCCGGAGCCCTCCCCTCCGCGTCCGCGGCCGCTCTGGACCTTGATGCTCACGACCGCCGGGCCGGTCTGGTTGACCGCCCCGATGACCGTTTTCGAATAGGCATCCAGGGCTTCGAGCTCGGCAGCCTGGCCCGGATCTAACGGCGCGCGCATACGCGTCAGATGAGGCCCGGTTGAAGGAATTTCAAGGTCGCCCCTCCTGCAGCCGTCGCGCGCACGGCGGCGCCGCACGTCGCACTTCGCGCGCTTTTCGTCGCACTGCAGCAGCGCTGCAGTTTCACTGAAACCTCGTCCCTTCATCCTTCGCATCGCGCCATCGGGTCGCAGCAAGGAGGAAGGCCATGGAAATCGTAGGAGTCGTGATGCTCGGATCCGTCGTGCTCTGGATGCTGAAAGAGTTCGACGGCCCGGACACGTAACTGGATCCGTATGTCAGCTCATGGGAGAGCGCCTGCCTGTGGCGGCCTGACCGCCGCAGCGCAGGCCGTCGATCATCAGCCGCAGCGCCGTCTCCATCAGCTCCGGATCGTAGTCTCCCTCCGCGCCCGCCACCTGACGGTCGAGATACAGGTGCTGGATGTCGTGGATCACGAGCGCCGTGCGATGCGGGTCGATCTCGCGGCGGAAGATGCCCTGGCTGATACCGCGCTGGATCACCTCGGCGAAACGGCCGCGCCAGTCGCGGACGATGCGCGGCAGGCTCGAGAGCCTCTCCTGCAAGTCCCGATCGCGGCGCGCCATCAGCACGCGCAGCATCGGCGAGTGTTCAGCGAACTCGAACGAGCCGCGGAACATGCTCGCGAGCTCGAGGTCCGGCCGGTCGCGAAAACGCGCAGCCTGGTGCTCGGCGAAGCCTGTCCAGGCGAGCAGCGTCTGCTCGATCACAGCGTCGTACAGCGCATCCTTGTGGCCAAAGAAGGCGAACACGAGCGCCTTCGACACACCGGCCTCGGTCGCGATCATCTCGACCGAGGCGCCTCGAAAACCGTGGCGGCCAAAGCAACGGTTCGCCGCGGCCAGCACTCGCCGCCGCCGCTCCTGTGACTTGAGCTGCCGGCGGCCCGAGACCGGCGCGGCGCTGCGAGTCGCATCCTTCGTCATGGCCGCTACAGGCCGATCAGCTCCGCCATCCCGCTCATTCCGGCGCTGTAGCCACCGTCGACCGGGTAGTCGCCACCGGTGCAGGCGGAGCCGTCGTCGGAGGCGAGCAGCAGCACCATCGGCACGATCTCGTCGATGCGCTCGCGGTCCGGTCGCAGCCGCGGCAGCACGCGATATGCCAGCTTGCCGGCGAGCGCGATGAGCTGCTCGTCGCTCAACACCTCGCGCGGAATGAGCGATCGACCGATGAGCGGGTTGCCGGCGTCGGGGTTCACGACGTTGACGCGGATCCCGTGGCGGCCCAGCTCCACGGCGGCGATCTTCGTCATGCCGCGCAGCGCCCACTTGCTCGCGCCATAGGCGATCAGACCCTGGTCTCCGGGAAACACGCCGTCGGTGGAGCCGATGTTGACGATCGAGCCGCCGCCGCGACGCTTCATGCCGGGCACCACCGCACGCATGCCCGAGGAACGGCCCGACCTGGTTGACGCGTACGACGCGCTCGTAATCGGCGAGGCTCGTCTGCTCGAGCGGCGCCAGCACGAGCACGGCAGCATTGTTGATCAGGATGTCGACGCCGCCGAACTGCCGCTCGGCCTGCGCGACCGCGCGCGCCCAGTGCGCCTCGTTGCCGACGTCGAGCTCGATGAACTCGGCGACCGGCCCGAGCTCGCGGGCGACCGCTTGACCCTGCTCCGACGCGCACGTCCGCGAGCAGCACCCGCGCGCCCTCGGCGACGAACCGCCGCGCGACGGCCTCGCCCGTTCCCTGGGCGGCGCCGGTGACGATAGCGACCTTGCCGTTCAGTTTGCCGGTGGCTACGGAATTCGCATCACTCATCATGAGCACCTCACTGATTGACCGAACGCAGCAGCTCGGTCACTGAGATGCTAACCGGCGGATGCCCGCAGTCAATATTCCCGAGCTTCCTCCTAAAGTGTGTACGCATCGGGTGCCTGTCCATGTTGACCAAAGCAGGTATTTCTGGTCACCTTTCTAGAAAACATGACTCAGCGCGCCACACGGGGGAATCGATGCGCGAGTTCGAAACGGACGTGCTCGTCGCCGGATCCGGCGCGGGCGGAATGACCGCCGCGCTGGTCGCTGCCGCAGTCGGGCCGCCGCGTGCTCGTCGTCGAAAAGGATCGGCAATGGGGCGGCGCGTCGGCGACGTCCGGAGGGTTCATCTGGATTCCCGGCAGTCATCTGGCCGCCGCCGCAGGCGCGCAGGACGATCCGGAGGACGCGTACACCTATCTCCGACACTTGACGGACGCCGTCGTCACCGACGCGTCGATCCGTGCCTTCGTACGGGGCGGGCGCGAAATGCTCGAGTGGCTCGAGCGGAACTCCGAGGTGCGCTACCGCTCGATTCCCTACACGGACTACCGTCCGGCCGTGCCGGGCGCGCGACATGGGTTCCGCACGCATGACGTCTCGCCGATGGATGGCCGGCAACTCGGCGACGCCTTGGACAGCCTTCGACCGTCCGCGCCCGCGGCGCTGCTGTTCAATCGCATCGCGTTCACGATGGACGACGTCTTTCCCTTGCTTCATCGCCCCCCAGGCTGGCGGCGGGTCCTGATCAGGCTGCTGTCGCGCTATTACCTCGACGTCGGGCAGCGACTGCGATCGCCGCGCAACCGCTTCCTCGCCGCCGGCAATGCGCTGCTCGGCCGGTTGCGGATCTCACTCGATCGTCACGACAGTGCCGATCTGGCTGCGCGCCCCCTTGCAGGAGCTCATCTGCGACACGGCGAGCGGCCGCGTCACCGGCGCGATCGTCGACCGCGAGTGGTGAGCCCGTTCGCGTCACGGCTCGATCGGGCGTCATACTCGCGACCGGCGGCTTCGAGGCGAACGCTGCGATGCGTCGCCGATACCTGCCGGGCGCCTGGCATCCGCGCAGCAGCGGGTCGATCGAGAGCAACACCGGTGATGGCATGGTGGCCGGCCAGCGGATCGGCGCGGCCCTTTGCAACATGGACTCCGCTTGGTGGGGTCCGATGCTCTCGCTGCCGGACGAGCCGCGCTCGCGCTTGTTGACGTTCGAGCGCGCCTTGCCCGGCAGCCTCATCGTCAACCAGGCCGGACGCCGATACATGAACGAGGCCATGGCGTACGACCTGGCCGGTCGCCGGATGATCGAGGCCGACGTCCCGGGCGCCGGCACGACACCGTCGTATTTCCTGTTTGATGAGCGGTATCGACGCCGCTATCCCGTCGGCCCGCTGATTCCCGGCATTCCGATCCGGCTGCACCAGCGCGGACTGCGCCAGGTACTCGTCCGGGCGAATCGCTGGGAGGCGCTCGCGGAGCGCATCGGGCTGCCGGCTGCCGCGCTCGCGCAGACGATCGCGGACTTCAACCGCAATGCCGTCGCGGGACGCGACCCTGCCTATGGCCGGGGCGGCAGCGCCTACGATCGCTTCTACGGCGATCCCGAGGTGCGTCCCAACCCGAACCTGGCGCCGCTCGCGACGCCGCCCTATTACGCGATACCGATCCAGCCGGGCGACATCGGGACGAATGGCGGGCTGCGCACGAACGAGCATGCGCAGGTGCTCGACGAGCGGCGCTGTGCCGATCGCCGGTCTCTATGCGACCGGCAACACCACGGCAAGCGTGATGGGTCATTCCTATCCGGGCGCCGGGGCGACGCTCGGGCCGGCAATGACCTTCGGCTTCATCGCGGCCCGGCATGCCTGCGGGGGGAGTCACGAGACATGAGCACGCAACTCGCTGCGAACAAGCAGGTGATCGTGGACTATTTTCGCGAGCAGACTGTCGCCGGCCTGGGCAGCGCCCTTCGATACCTGGCAGACGACGCGACCTGGTGGGTGCCCGGTCAGTGGGAATTGAGCGGCACCTACACCAAGGCGCAGCTCGCAGCGGCGATCGATCAGCTGCCCTACGACGGACTTCCTCGACTTCGACATCGGCGAGCTGACCGCGGAGGCCAATCGCGTCGCCGCCGAGATCCGCGTTCGCGGCAAGCTCAAGGATGGCCGCCGCTTCGACTTCTGGATCCACTTTCTGTTCACGGTCGCTGAGGGGAAGATCACCTCGGTGAAGGAGTACGTCGACAGCCAGTACACGCGTCAGCTCTTCTTCGGCTCCGCCTCCTAGCCGCCGCTTTCGCAGAGGAAACACGCATGCCCAGGTACATCATGACGGTACGTTCGAACCCCGTGGCAGGCCGCGACGCCGAGTACAACGAGTGGTACGACCGGCATCACGTGCCCGAACTGCTGATGACACCCACCCTGGTCGCCGCGCAGCGGTACCGGCTGGCACCCGTTGCGCTCCCCGACTATCCCGGTTATGCGAAGCCACGCCACTCGTACCTGGCCGTGTATGAGATCGAAACCGAGAGCCTCGAGAAGACCCGCGACCTCCTCTGGAGCCCGGAGAACATCGCACGGATCCGGCCGTCGGAGGCGTTCGACGCCTCGAGCGTGGACTGCCAGTTCTTCTCACCGCTCGGGCCGCGGGTCGTACAACGGCGGTAGCCGAACAGGCGCATTCCCTGGCTCGACGCGCCATCGAGTGATCGCCTGCAATGCCCCATCTTCAGCTCACGTTCGACCTCGGATCCGCGGACCCGGCGCCGGCCGAAGACCTGCTGACGTCACTGGGCGCGAGCTCGGTGACGCTCGAGGACGCGGCCGACGACCCGGTGCTCGAGCCCGCTCCCGGCGAAACCCCCTTGTGGCCCACCGTTCGGGTTCGCGCGCTGTTCGCAGAGAGCGCCGATCGCCGTGTGATAGCAGACAGCCTGATCGGCTTGCTTCCCTCGACACGGCTTCACTTCGAATTGCTCTCCGACCGGACCTGGGAACGCGAATGGCTGCGCGACTTCCGCCCGATGCGCTTTGGCCGTCGTCTCTGGGTCTGTCCGGACGGCGAGCCCGCCGGCGACCCGCAGGGCATCCGCGTGGCGCTCGATCCGGGACTTGCCTTCGGAACGGGCACGCATGCGACGACGGCGCTCTGCCTCGAATGGCTCGACGGCTGCGACCTGGCCGGCCGGCGCGTGATCGACTACGGCTGCGGGTCCGGGATCCTGGCGATCGCGGCACTCAAGCTCGGCGCCGCCCGTGCACTGGCGTTTGATATCGACCCGCAAGCCCTGCTGGCTGCTCGGGAGAATGCCGAGCGCAACGGCGTCGCCGACCGCCTCGCAGGTCTCGGCAACGGCCCCGGAGAGACCGAGCGTCCTGCGAGGTGCTCGTGGCCAACATCCTGGCGGAGCCGTTGGTGGAGCTGGCGGGCCGGTTCGCCGGGCTCGTTCAAGCAGGCGGACGGCTCGCCCTGAGTGGTCTCCTGACCGAGCAGGCCGAACCGGTCGCCGCGGCCTACCGGCCTTGGTTTATGATCCGCAAAACCGCGGTGCGCGACGGCTGGGCCCTGCTCAGCGGCAGCCGTGGACCTATAAGCTGAACGTCATGTACTCCCAGTGTCCCAGTTGCCTGGCGCGATTTCGCGTGACCGCGGCCCGATTGCGTGCCGCGCACGGCCGGGCGCGCTGTGGCCGCTGCGGCCGATCATTCGACATGCTCGATCGGTTGTCGGACGAGCTGCCCGCGATACCGGAGGCCTCCCGGCCGGGCCGGCACCGCCGAGCCGCGAGTCGAAGCCCCGCCTGCCCTCGCCGCGACGTCGCTTGCGCACGCGGAAGCAGAGCTCGCGAGCAGCGTCGGGTCCGACCTGGCTGAAGAAGCCGGGGAGTCCGGACCGGAGGACTACCACTTCTCCGCGGAGGACATCGAGAAGGTCTTCATCGACGCGCGCGACTGGCAGAGGCAATACGGCGCAAAGCCAGGTGCCCTCCCGGAGGCAACCCCGACTCGACCCGGACCCGAGCGAATCGGACACTTCCCAGGTCGTCGTCGACGAACCCGAAGGTATCGAGGACATCACGCTCGAAGGGTTGAAGGTCGAGATCGAGAGCGACACCGGCGAGTCCACCCACCTCGAGGCCGAGTTCGACTACGACGACGAGGACATCGACGAACTCGACTCGACCAGCCGGCTGCGCACACTCGAGGACGTTCCCGACTCGGCCTACCCCGAGGACGAGGACGACCAGGCGCCGAAAAAGGAAGAGGACGCGGAGACAGGCTTCTATCGTGCCCTTGCTCGAAGGTCGGGAACTGCCGACGGCGGATGACCGCGGTAGCGACCGTCGCGACTGCGGCTTCGTCTGCGTCCGCAGCCCGTGGCGCCGATCCGGGCCGGGCTGCGCGCCAGCACCAGCGGACCGATGGAGCGAGGCCCGTCGCTCACGCGTTGACGACGACGATCTCGCGGACCTCGACCTGACGCGCACTCGCCTCGCCGGAGCGAGCAGCGGGCCGCCCGTGGCTGGCGCTCGGCAGCGTACTGCTTGATCCTGGCGCTGGCCGCGCAGGCCGCTCATTACTTTCGGCAGGACATCGTCCGCCACCCCCAGGCCGGCGCGGCATTGCGCCGCGTCTACGAGCTGATCGGACAACCCTTGTCGCCGAACTGGGACCTGGACGCATTCGAAGTCCGGCAGTGGGGACCGACCGTCGATGTCGCGCCGGGTGCGCCGCTCACGGTGCGGGCCAGCCTGACCAATCGGCGCCGATCACGCCCAGCCGTACCCGCTGCTGCGGCTCGAGTTCGAGGATCGATTCGGGGCAGCCGTCGCACAACGCGACTTCACCCCCGCCGAATACCTGAAGAGCCCGCCGCAGGCGACACGCCAGCTCGCCGCGGGCGAAACCACGGAAGCCGAGTTGTCGGTCGTCGCCCCCGGCACGGATGCCGACGGATATCGACTCGAGATCTGCCTGCGCGAGGAACGCAGCCGGATCCGTTGCGCGCACGGCGAGCGTTGAGTCCCCATGCAGATCGGCCCCTATCCGACTGGCCGGCCGCGTGCTGCTTGCGCCGATGGCGGGCGTCACCGATCTGCCCTTCCGACGGCTGTGCAGGCGCATGGGCGCCGCGCTGGCCGCAGGCGAGATGCTCGCCGCAGACGAGCGCCTGTGGGACACGGCGCAGTCGCGCCGCCGACGCGACCACACCGACGAGCCTGAGCCTCGCGTCGTGCAGATCGCGGGTGGCGACGCGACATCCATGGCCGAGGCTGCGCGACGCAACGTCGACGCGGGTGCCCAGATCATCGACCTCAACATGGGCTGCCCCGCCAAGAAGGTTTGCAATCGCGACGCAGGGTCGGCGCTGCTGCGCGACGAGGCGCTGGTCGCTCGTATTCTTGCGGCGGTCGTCCGCGCCGTGTCGGTGCCGGTCACGCTCAAGATGCGCACCGGATGGGACCGCACGACGCGCAACGCCGTGCGGATTGCGCACATCGCGGAGGATTCGGGTATCGCGGCGCTCGCGGTGCACGGGCGCACGCGCGCCTGCCGATTCGAAGGTGAGGCGGAGTACGACACGATCGCCGAAGTCAAGCAGCATGTTCGCATTCCCCTGTATGCCAACGGCGACATCGATTCTCCTGAGAAAGCGCTGCAGGTGTTGCGCGCAAGCGGCGCCGACGGCGTCATGATCGGTCGCGCGGCCCAGGGCCGGCCGTGGATCTTCCGCGAGATCGAGGCGAGGCTCGCCGGAAATCAAGCGCCGCCCGAGCCTCGCGCTTGCGAAGTTGGTGCTATCATGCGCGCCCATTTGCGCGACCTGTACGACTTCTACGGAGAGGCGGCCGGGGTCAGGATCGCGCGCAAACACATCGGATGGTATTGCCGGGACCGCACGGATGCGCAGCTCTTTCGTCAATCGGTGATGCAGGCGGAGGCGGCGGTGACACAACTCGAGCTGGTGCGCGAATACTTCGATGCGCTGGACGAGCCGACCGCAGCGGCGGCCTGAGTCAACGCTCAGAATCGGGGGTCGGTGCCCATGGCGCCACGCAGAAAAACCAGGACACGACGCGACGCGCCACGCAGCGCATCCGTCAATGGACGCAGCATTCCGCTGCGCACGCATACCGAGCAGGCGCTCGACAGCTACTTCACCAGCCTCAATGGCCACCGGCCAGGGCATGTCTACGATCTCGTGATGCGCGAGGTCGAGGAACCGCTCTTCCGCGCCGTGCTGGGCTACGCCGAGGGTAACCAGAGCCGCGCTGCCGACATTCTCGGCATCAACCGCGGCACCTTGCGCAAGAAGCTCAAGAACTACGGCATTTCCGGCTGAGCACGATGCCGGCCGGATCCGCCCGCTCCCGTCAGTGCCGGCGGGAGCGCATGATTGCCGTCGCAGGGGACGCCTCTTGACTGCACCCATCCGTCGTGCGCTGCTGAGCGTATCCAACAAGGAAGGCCTGATCGACTTCGCCCGCGCGCTGCGTGAACGCGGCGTCACGCTGCTGTCGACCGGCGGCACCGCGGCGCTGCTGCGCGCCGACGGAGTGGAGGTGACCGACGTCTCGGGCGTGACCGGATTTCCGGAGATCATGGACGGGCGGGTCAAGACGCTGCATCCGATGATCCACGGCGCACTGCTCGGCCGCCGCGGCATCGACGATGCGGTCATGCAGCAGCACGGCATCGAGCCGATCGATCTGCTTGCGGTGAACCTCTATCCGTTTTCCGCGACCGTCGCGAAACCGGACTGTACGTTCGAGGACGCGATCGAGAACATCGACGTCGGCGGGCCGGCGATGGTGCGCGCGGCGGCCAAGAATCACGAGCGCGTGACGGTTATCGTCGATCCGCTCGACTACGGCACGGTGCTCGCCGACATCGACCGCGGCCACGGCACGGTGTCCGCGGACACGCGGCTGCGGCTCGCCGCGAAGGCCTACGCGCACACGGCGCAGTACGATGCCGCTGTCGCAGCCTGGCTCGACGGCGAAGTCCGCGGCGCGCGACAGGAGTTTCCCGAGCTGCTGTCGCTGCAGTTCCGAAAGCGCATGGACCTGCGCTACGGCGAGAACCCGCACCAGCAGGCGGCGTTCTACGTGGCGGGCGACGCCCAGGGCGCCGGCGCCGGGTCGGCCTCGCAGATTCAGGGCAAGGAGCTCTCCTACAACAACCTCGCCGACGCGGACACTGCGTTCGAGTGCGTACGCCAGTTCGCGGGACCCGCCTGCGTGATCGTCAAGCACGCAAATCCCTGCGGCGTCGCGCTGGCTTCAAGCCCGCGCGAGGCCTACGACCTCGCCTATCGAACCGACCCCACGTCGGCCTTCGGCGGCATCATCGCCTTCAACCAGCCGCTCGATGGCGCCACTGCGCGTGCGGTGCTCGAGCGCCAGTTCGTCGAGGTGCTGATCGTTCCCGCGGCGGACGCTGAGGCGCGCGAGGCCTGCGCGCGGCGGGACAACGTCCGCCTGCTCGTGACCGGCGGACTCGCGGCCTCGAATGCCCGGTTCGAATACCGCAGCGTCAACGGCGGGCTGCTCGTCCAGTCGCGTGACGACGGCATGGTCGGGCGCGAAGCGCTCCAGGTCGTGACGAAGCGTGCGCCGACGCACCGGGAGCTCGATGACCTGATGTTCGCCTGGCAGGTCTGCAAGTTCGTCAAGTCGAACGGCATCGTGTTCGCGCGCGACGGGGCAACCGTCGGCATTGGCGCGGGACAAATGAGTCGCGTCGTGAGCTGCCGGATCGCCGGCATGAAGGCGCGCGACGAAGGCATCGACCCGACCGGCTCGGCGATGGCCTCCGATGCATTCTTCCCGTTCCGCGACGGTCTCGACGCTGCGGTACTGCAGGGGATCACGTCGGTCATCCAGCCAGGCGGCTCGCGGCGCGACGCCGAGGTCATCGCGGCGGCGGACGAGCACGGGCTCGCCATGGTGTTCACCGGCATGCGCCACTTCCGGCACTGATCATGCGGGTCCTGGTCGTCGGTGGCGGCGGTCGAGAGCATGCGCTCGCGTGGAAGCTCGCGCAGTCCCCGCGCGTGACGCAGGTGTACGTGGCCCCGGGCAACGCCGGCACCGCGCTCGAACCGCGAACGCGAAACGTCGCGATCGCCGCGGACGACGTGCCGGGGCTGCTGCGCTTCGCGCGCGAGGCTCACATCGACCTCACGATCGTCGGTCCCGAGGGGCCGCTCGTGCTGGGGATCACCGACGCCTTTGCCGGCGCCGGGCTGCGCTGCTTCGGGCCGGTCGCTGCCGCGGCACAGCTCGAGGGATCGAAGGCATACACCAAGGCCTTCCTCGAGCGCCACGGGATCCCGACCGCGGCGTACGCGAGCTTCACGCGCACGAGTTTCGACGAGGCCTGGGTGCGCGCGCAGCGCGCGCCACTGGTGGTCAAGGCCGACGGGCTGGCCGCGGGAAAGGGCGTCGTGATCTGCGAGTCGACAGACATCGCGGTAGCCACGGCGCAGGCGATGTTCGCCGGCCGCTTCGGGCCGGCCGGCGAGCGGATCGTCGTCGAGGAGTTCCTCGAGGGCGAGGAGGCGAGCTTCATCGCGATGATCGACGGCCGTCACGTGCTGCCGCTCGCGACCTCGCAGGATCACAAGCGGCTCCGCGACGGCGACCTCGGTCCCAACACCGGCGGGATGGGCGCGTACTCCCCCGCGCCGGTCGTGACTCCCGCAGTCCACCAGCGCGTGATGAGCGAGGTGATGTGGCCCACCGTGCGTGGCCTCTCCGCTGAGGGAACGCCCTACGTCGGCTTTCTCTATGCCGGTCTCATGATCGCCGCCGACGGCACGCCGAAAGTGCTCGAGTTCAATTGCCGGTTCGGCGATCCGGAGACGCAGCCGATCCTGATGCGGCTGCGATCCGACCTCACCCTGCTCGTCGAGGCCGCGCTCGAGGGCCGCCTTGCGGAAACGAGCATCGACTGGGACCCGCGGTCGGCGGTCGGTGTGGTCCTGGCTGCCGGCGGCTATCCGGAGACGGTCCACAAGGGCGTAGCGATTCACGGGCTCGACACCGCGGCGCGCCTGCCGGGCAAGGTGTTTCATGCCGGTACGGAGCGTCGCGACGACGAAGTCGTCGTGAGCGGCGGTCGCGTGCTGTGCGCGGTCGGGCTCGGCGAAACAGTGCGGGCCGCGCAGGCCGACGCCTACGCGCTCGTAAGCGCGATCGGCTACGAGGGCGTGCAGTTCCGGCGCGACATCGCTTACCGCGCCATCGGGCGCGAGTGAATAATGGCTCTGAGCCATTTTTCGGGGGCGGCATGCTGAGAATCGTCGTCGCGCTGCTCGCGCTGGCCGGACCGGTAGTCAGTGCCGAAGTAACCATCCTGACGGCGGATCGGATCCACACGATGGACCCGGCCAGGCCGACGGCCACCGCCATGGCCTGGGACGCAAACGGCCGCCTGCTGATGGTGGGCAACACGTACTCGCTGCGTCAGCGATTTCCCGAAGCGCGGAGAGTGGACGCCGCGGGTTCGACGGTTGTTCCGGGGCTCATAGACGCACATGGGCACATCATGGGGCTCGGCCTCGCCCTCATGCGCGCCGATCTCGTCGGTGCGTCTACCCGGGACGAGGCGATCGCCCGACTGCGTGAGTTCGAACGCACCCTGCCCCCGGGCGCCTGGCTGCTCGGCCGCGGCTGGGATCAGAACGACTGGCCCGGGAAGTCGTACCCGACCGCAGCGGACCTGGACGCGGAGTTTCCGGAGCGTCCCGTCTGGCTGGAGCGGATCGACGGCCACGCCGGCTGGGCCAACTCTGCCGCGATGCGCGCGGTGCCGCGCGATCTCGGGGGAGAGTGGCAACCTGACGGCGGGCGCATCCTGCGGGCGGACGGCCGTGCGACCGGCATCTTCATCGACACGGCCGTCTCCCTCGTAGACGCCGTCGTTCCGCCGCCGGACGCCGCGACGCGTGCCGAAGCGCTCGCTCGCGCCCTGGCGTCCGCTGCCTCGGTGGGACTCACCGGCGTCCACGACATGGGCGTGTCGGTCGACGACCTCGCCCTGTACCGGCAGTTTGCCGACGCCGGCAAGCTGACCCTGCGCATCACCGCATATGCGGATGGCGATGGGGCGGCGCTCGCCGCGTTGTGCGCGTCCGGCCGGTACTTTCATCCCTCGGGCCGGCTGCGGATGTCGGGTGTCAAGCTCTACGCGGACGGCGCGCTGGGCAGTCGTGGCGCAGCGATGCTGGCCGATTACCACGACGAGCCCGGGCAGCGTGGACTGCTGGTAACGGAACCGGCGGCACTCGAAGCGGCGATGGTCAAGGCGCGCGATTGCGGCGTGCAGGTCGCGACCCACGCGATCGGCGACCGCGCGAACCGCGATGTCCTCGACGCCTATGCGCGCGTCGTCGGTACCTCGGCGGCGCCAAGGCGGTGGCGCATCGAGCATGCCCAGATCGTCTCGCCCAGCGACATCCCCCGGTTCGCGAAGCAAGGCGTGATCGCCTCGATGCAGCCGATCCACGCAACCTCCGATGGGCCATGGGTCGAGTCGCGAGTCGGCCGCGAGGGGCTGCCCGGCGCCTATGCGTGGCGCCGCTTCATCGACAGCGGCGCCAGGCTCGCCTTCGGCTCGGATTTTCCGGTGGAGTCCGCCCGACCCACGCCTCGGCCTCTACGCGGCGATCACGCGCGAGGACCTTGCGGGCGAGCCGCCCGGAGGCTGGCTGCCCGACCAGAGACTCACGCCCGCGGAGGCGCTCCGCGGCTTCACCGCGGATGCGGCGTTCGCCGGATTCGGCGAATCCGACGTCGGCCGGCTCGCGCCAGGGCTGCGCGCGGATTTCGTCGTTCTCGAGTGGCGACCCGCTCACCGTTGCCGCCGCGCGAAGATTCCCGAACTGCGCGTGTGGTCGACCTGGGTCGACGGCCGCATGGTGTACGCCCGCGAGTAGCGGCCGGGCTATGGATGCTCGGCCTCGGCGGCCACCGGCGCTCGCCGCTCGCGGGCGATGAGGTAGAGCCCCGCGCAGATCACGACCGCGCCGCCGGCCAGCGTGACCGCGCCCGGCAGCACGTTCCAGACGGCGAGATCGAGCAGCACGCCCCAGAGCAGCGCCGTGTACTCGAACGGCGCGACGACCGAGGCGGGTGCGCTGCGGAACGCCTCGGTGATCAGGTGCTGCGCCGTCGCGCCGAGGAACCCCACGCCGACGATCAGCGGCAGATCCGACAGCAGCATCGGCCGCCAGCCCGGCAGTGCGAGCAGCCCGGCGCCCGATGCTGAGGAACAGCGTGAAGTAGAACACCAGGCTTTCGTTGGTCTCGGTGCGCGACAGCACGCGCAGCGCGATCGCGCTCACGGCATAGCAGACTGCCGCGCAGCACCGCGGCGAGGCCGCCGATGCTCACCCACCCGGCCCCGGTCGGACGCAGCATCACGAGCACGCCGGCCAGCCCGACGCCGATCGCCATCCACTGCGCCGCTCGCGACCTGCTCGCGGAGCAGCGGCACGGACAGCGCCGCGATGAGCAGCGGCGCGCACATGAAGATCGAGTACGTGTCGGCGAGCGACAGCCGCTCCACCGCGAAGATGAACGCCGAACAGCATGACGACGCCGATTGCGGCGCGCGCCAGGTGCCAGTGCCAGCGCGCGGTCCGGAGCCGATGCCAGCGACCCGCGGATGAGGAACGGGCAGCAGCAGGAACGGCAGCGACGCGAGCGCCGCGCAGCGTCGTGACCTGCATCGGCGGATAACGCTCGACCAGCAGCTTGAGCAGGGCGTCCATGGCCGAGAACAGCGCCACCGCGCCGATCATCGCGGCGATGCCCCGGGCGCGCGGGGTCACATCAGCGCTTCATCGCGTCGAAGAACTCCGCGTTGGCCTTGGTGTCGCGCATCTTGTCGATCAGGAACTCCGCCGCGGCCAGCTCGTCCATCGGGTGCAGGAGCTTGCGCAGGATCCAGATCTTCTGCAGCTCGTCGGTCTGCGTGATGAGCTCCTCGCGCCGCGTGCCCGAGCGGTTGATGTTGAACGCCGGGTAGACGCGCTTCTCGGCGATGCGGCGGTCGAGGTGGATCTCGCTGTTGCCGGTGCCCTTGAACTCCTCGTAGATCACGTCGTCCATGCGCGAGCCGGTGTCGATCAGCGCGGTCGCGAGGATGGTGAGCGAGCCGCCTTCCTCGATGTTGCGCGCGGCGCCGAAGAAGCGCTTCGGCCGCTGCAGCGCGTTCGCGTCCACGCCGCCGGTCAGCACCTTGCCGGAGCTCGGCACCACCGTGTTGTAGGCGCGCGCGAGCCGCGTGATCGAGTCGAGCAGGATCACGACGTCGCGCTTGTGCTCGACCAGGCGCTTGGCCTTCTCGATCACCATCTCGGCGACCTGCACGTGGCGGCTCGCCGGCTCGTCGAAGGTCGAGGAGACGACCTCGCCGCGCACCGTGCGCGTCATCTCGGTGACTTCCTCGGGCCGCTCGTCGATCAGCAGCACGATCAGGTACACCTCGGGATGGTTGGCCGTGATCGAGTTGGCGATGTTCTGCAGCAGCATGGTCTTGCCGGCCTTGGGCGGCGAGACGATCAGGCCGCGCTGGCCCTTTCCGAGCGGCGCGATCAGGTCGATCATCCGCGCGGTCAGGTCCTCGGTGCTGCCCGTGCCGCGCTCGAGCTTCAGGCGCTTGGTCGGGTGCAGCGGCGTCAGGTTCTCGAACAGGACCTTGCTGCGCGCGTTCTCGGGTGAGTCGAAGTTGATCTGCCCGACCTTGAGCAGCGCGAAGTAGCGCTCGCCGTCCTTCGGCGGGCGGATCAGGCCCGAGATCGTGTCGCCGGTGCGCAGGTTGAAGCGGCGGATCTGCGACGGGCTGACGTAGATGTCGTCGGGCCCCGCGAGGTAGGAGCCTTCGGCGGAGCGCAGGAAGCCGAAGCCGTCCTGCAGGATCTCGAGCACGCCGTCGCCGTAGATGTCCTCGCCGTTGCGCGCGTGCGCCTTGAGGATCGCGAAGATGATGTCCTGCTTGCGCGACCGGGCGAGGTTCTCGAGCCCGACCTGCTGCGCGACCTTGAGCACCTCCGGGACCGGCTTGAGCTTGAGCTCGGTGAGGTTCATCGACTTCCGGCTGGCTTCGAGCTCGGCCGGGCTGATGACGTCGAGATCCTCGCCGTCCATGTAGTCGTCCGGCGGCAGCTCGTCCTGCCGCGGGCCGCGGTTGCCGTCCGGTCCTCCGCGCCCGCGCTTGCCGGGCCGGTTGCGGCCCTGGTTCCCGAGGTAGCCTCTCACAGCTTGCCGTCCAGGAACGTAGACAACTCGGCCTTGCGGACCGCGCCGATCTTCTGACCCTCCGCCTTGCCGTCCTTGAACAGGATCAGCGTCGGAATGCCCCGGACGCTGAACTTCATTGGGGTTTTCGGATTCTCGTCGACGTTGATCTTCGCGATCGTCACCTTGCCGGCGTACTCCGTCGCGATCTCGTCGAGGATCGGGGCGATCATCTTGCATGGGCCACACCACTCCGCCCAGAAGTCGAGCAGCACCGGCTGCGGGGACTTGAGGACCTGTTCTTCGAAACTTGCATCTGTGACATGAACGATCTGCTGGCTCACCAGAGATAACCTCCGAGCGCGTAGATTGGTGATGGGGCCTTGGCTGGCGTGCGTTATGCGGGCCGGAACGTGCGTCGGGTGACTGCGCGTCTCGTGTAAGGCAAACTATCTAGATTGCTGGCGAAAAAACTGCTTCTGGCCTGTACTCTGGGATCCCGCCGCCTGGCGAGGGAGCCGGAACTGCAAGGCCCGGCTGGCCGGCGATCATGATGGCGGGGGCGGAACAATCCGCGTTGCCGGTATTTGACCCCGACTCGAGACAATTTGCAAGGGCATGGCGCTCCCGGAAACCTGATGTCAGACGCACATCTCACGGACGTTTCGTTCACCAACCTTCATCTCCCGGAAACGCTCGCGCGCGGCATCGCCGACGCAGGTTTCGAGCGCTGCACGCCGATCCAGGCGCAGACGCTGCCCAGGGCGCTGGCCGGCATGGACGTTGCCGGCCAGGCGCAGACCGGGACGGGCAAGACCGCCGCCTTTCTCGTTGCGCTCTACGCCGCGCTGCTGCGCCGCGAGGTTCCGCCGACGCGCCGCAGCAACGCGCCGCGTGCGCTGATCATCGCGCCGACGCGCGAGCTCGCGGTGCAGATCCACCGGGACGCCGAGATCCTCGGGCAGTACACCGGTCTCACGCTGGGCCTCGCCTTCGGCGGCGTCGATTATGAAAAACAGCGCCGTGAGCTCGAAGCCGGCGTCGACATCCTGATCGGCACGCCGGGTCGCCTCATCGACTTCTACAAGCAGCACGTCTACGACCTGCGCTCGGTCCAGGTGCTGGTGCTCGACGAAGCCGACCGGATGTTCGACCTGGGCTTCATCGCCGACATCCGCTACATCATGCGGCGCCTGCCGTCGCCCGATGAGCGGCTCAACATGCTCTTTTCGGCCACGCTTGCCCATCGGGTGCTGGAGCTGGCCTACGAGCACATGAACGACCCGGAGCTGGTGCAGGATCGAGCCGGACAAGATGACGGTCGACGAGGTCCGCCAGTCGATCTACTTCCCGTCGATGGACGAGAAGCCGCGGCTGCTGGTGGGACTGCTGCGGTCGATGGACCCCCACCGCACGATGGTTTTCGTGAACACGCGCCGCGGGGCCGAGGAGCTCGAGACGCTGCTGCGCGCGAACGGGATCAACGCCGAGGCGATCTCCGGCGACGTGCCGCAGCGCAAGCGGCTGCGCATGTTGCGCGACTTCCACAGCGGCGACCTCGCGGTGCTGATCGGCACGGACGTCGCCTCGCGCGGCCTGCACATCCCCGACGTGAGCCACGTCTTCAACTACGACCTGCCGCAGGATCCGGAGGACTACGTGCACCGGATCGGCCGCACGGCGCGCGCCGGCGCCGAGGGCGACGCGATCAGTCTCGGCTGCGAGGACTACGCCATCTCGCTGCCCGATATCGAGGGTTACATCGGCCGGAGCATCCCGCGCGCAGTGATGAGCGAGGGTCTCCTCGCGGAGATCGTGGTACCGCCGCGCGAGCGCCGCCGTTACGAAGGTGGCGGCTACGGCCCTCGCCGAGGCGGACCCGGGAGCGGCCGGCGCGGCGGGCCGGGCAACGACCGCCGCGGCGGACCGCCGCGACACGGCCGGCGCCCTGAGTCCGCGCCTCCCGACGCTGCCCGGAACGCCCCGAGCGACTCGAGTCCGGGCAGTACGGGAACCACCGCGGAGGGCGGCCCGAGACCTCGCCGGCGTCGCCGGCGCAGCGGCGTCTGATGGGGACAGTCCCTTCTAGTCCAACAAACGGCTGAGCCGCTCGATACCGCAGATCCCGGGCACCGGTCGTCCGCGGCGGCTGCGTCGAGTCCGGCTGCAGCACCTGGTAGAGCCAGCGGATCCCGGCGTCACGCGCGGCGCGCAGGACCGACGGACTGTCGTCGACGAACAGCGTCGCAGCGGGATCGATGTCGTGATGTTGTGCGAGGCGAACCCAGAATTCGGGCCGATTCCTTGGCCACGCCGACTACGTGAGAGGAGATCATCACGTCGAAGTAGCGGCCGACCCCTGTCGTCCCGTCCTTCACGGCGAGAGACTTCGGGTGCGCATTGGTCGTCAGGAGACGTCGCTTGCCGAGCGACCCGAGTCGCTCGAGGAACCGTTCCGCCCCGGGCAGGAAACGGATGTGCTCGCGAAACTCGACCTTGAGTGCTTCGATGTCGAGCCCGAGCTGCTCGGTCCAGTGATCCACGCAATACCACTCGAGCCGTCCCCGCCAGGCGTCGATCCTGGGCAGGAGTTGCTCGAGCGCCGTCGCCGCCGGGATGTCGTGCAACTCGCCGTAGCGCTGCGGCACCACCTCGAGCCAGAAATAGTTGTCGAAGCGCAGATCGAGCAGCGTCCCGTCCATGTCGAGGCAGACGGAGTCGATGCGCGCCCAGTCGGGCGCATCGAACGGTCCCGGCTGCAGCCGGGATGCAGTCATCCCGGGCGCCGCCCGCTTGCCTCGACCTTGTCCTGGGTCTCGGACCCGCCGACGGAGTACAGCACCCGGGCGTTGCGGGTCTTCTGGAAATCCTCCAGCGTCTGCCCCCGCATGTGGGCATAGACGTGCAGATTCGACACGCCGACGACGGCCGCCAGCTTCTCCAGCACGAAGAAGATCGCCCCGTAGTGCATCAGCGCGCGCCAGTCGCGCCGCCGGATCATGTCCCGCTCCTCGGTCGACAGGCCCCGCTGCTCGAACAGCGCCTCCGGATCAGCCCTGAACGCCGCCCGATGCTCGGGGATGACGAGGTCGTGAAGAAACCTGTTCAGCCGGTAATGCGCGACGCTGCGCTCCAGGTCGAACGGATAGGTGCCTTCCAGGGTCTCGAGCCCCTTCACCTGCGCCTCAGCATGCGCCCGCGCGATCTCGGCCGACTGCGCGGTCATCGGCTCGGCCAGATTCTCGTAGATCGCCGTTGCGATTCCAGTCATCGAAGGCAGGTAGTAGCTTCTGTGAACCCTCCTGACGCCCGCCGACAGCGCGCCGCGCGCGATCAGCCACATTATGAACTCCGAGCTTTCCATGCCGCCCAGACGGGCGTGATCGGCGTGGGTCATCCGCGTCAGCGCGATCGGATCGTTCTCATAGAGATCGAGCAGCCGCTCGTCCCACGACGGATTGTTGAAGCCGCAGCGCTCGCCATGCACCTGGTGCGACAGCCCGCCAGTGGCCACCAGCACAACCTTCAGCTCCTCCGGATAGCTCTCGATTGCGCTTCGCAGCGACTGGCCCAGCATGAAGCAGCGCCTGGCCGATGGCACCGGGAACTGCAGCACCCCGACCTGCAGGGGAACGATCGGGAGAGGCCAGCCCGTATCGTCGTGCGTGAGCAGCACCGAGAGCGGCGAGAAGCAGCCGTGGTCCAGGGGTCTCTCCTGGAAAAACGACATGTCGAACTCGTCGGCCATCAGGTGACGGCCGATGTGGCGGGCCAACGGCCCGTGCGCCTTGATCGGCGGCAGCCTGCGCTGGCCCACCGCCCTCATCGGCCACCGCGTACTCCTCACCCACGCCGAGGCAGAAGGCCGAGTAGTGGTCGAAGAAGAACGATGTGACGTGGTCGTTGTAGATGATGAACAGCACGTCCGGCCGCTTCTCGTTCAGCCACGCCTTGATCGGCTCGTACGCCTCGAAAATGGGCTTCCAGGCCGGGTCTTCCTGCTTCCGGGCATCGACTGCGAAGCCGATGGTCGGCGTGTGGGATGTGGCGATTGCGCCGACGATGCGGGCCATGTGTCCTCCTCCTGGGCTCGTGGGCGACACGGTGCCAACCGAATCCCATAGCGACTCTGCGTCAACGCTATGATACCCATGCAGATCCGACTGCCAGCCCGGATTGACCCAGGTTCAGCGATGACGACGCCCGCTCCCGCCGAACTGCTGCCCGCCGTCCTCAAGCTCGTCGAGGAGGCCGGCGCCGCCATCATGGCGGTGTACGCCACCAGCCATGACGTCGAGTACAAGGCCGACGATTCACCGATCACACGCGCCGACCGCGCTGCGCACGAGATCCTGAGCATCGGGCTTACCACGCTCGCGCCGGCGATTCCGGTCCTTTCGGAAGAGTCCGAGGCCGCGCACGCGTATGCGGTCCGCGGGCCATGGCGACAACTGTGGCTCGTCGATCCGCTGGACGGCACCCGCGAATTCATCAGCCGCAATGGCGAGTTCACCGTCAACGTCGCGCTGATCCGCGAGCACCGACCCGTGCTCGGCGTGGTCGCGGCACCGGCGCTGGGCGTCACCTATTACGCGGCCGAGGGCCACGGCGCGTTCCGCCGCAGGGGCAACGCGCCGCCCGAGCCGATCGGGGTACGCCGCGCCGCCGAACCGCTCGTGATCGTAGGCAGCCGCTCGCATCGCGGCGACTCGCTGGATGCGATGCTCGGCCGCATCGGTCCGCACGAGCTCAGGCCGATGGGCAGCGCGCTCAAGTTCTGCCTCGTCGCGGAGGGCACAGCGGATTTCTATCCACGACTCGGACCGACCTCGGAGTGGGACACGGCCGCCGCACAGGCAGTGCTCGAGATCGCCGGTGGCGCGGTCGTCCGGCTCGACGGACGTCCCCTCGACTACAACGCCCGCGACACGATCCTGAATCCCGAGTTCCTCGCCTACGGCGACCGCAGCCGCCGCTGGACGGACCTCCTCTGACGCCGGCCGGAGTCGGCGCGGCATTGCGAGTCGTGGAACTGTCCTGGTCGTTGCTGGCGCTGCTCTGCGGCCTGGTGGGCGTCGCCTGGCTCTGGCACGTGAGCCTGCGCGCACGCGAGCGCGCCAACCTCGTGGCGCTCGAAACCTGCCAGCGGTCGGGGGCGCAGTTGCTGGACGGCACGGTCGCCTTCCGGGGCCTCCGGGCGGTCCGCGGCACGGACGGCCGGCTGCAGCTGCGGCGCACCTACGTCTTCGACTACAGCCAGGACGGCGTCACGCGTCGCCAGGGATTCATCATCCTCCAGGGCGGCACGTTGGAAGCTATCGGCCTGGAGTGATTTCCGGCGGCCTCGGGCGGCGGGTATCCCCTTTTTACCGGGTCGGGGCTAAGCTACCGGCCCTGTCCAGGATCGACGGCCCCACCGCGCCCGATGACGGAAGTCCGCGACAACGTCGACACCGAAGCCTTCCGGCACCTTGAACGCCTGCGACAACTGCGCATCGAGCATCGCGATCTCGACGACGTCATCAACCGCCTGCAACTCGACCTGTACATCGACCAGGTGCAGCTGCGGCGGCTGAAGCGACGCAAGCTGCTGCTCAAGGACCAGATCTCCCGGCTGGAGAGCCAGTTGATCCCGGATTTGAACGCCTGACCGGGATGCAGAAGCAGTTGCAAGCGGCCAGCGAGGCCATCGAGCGCCTCCTGGAGCCCGCCAGCGTCGTCCAGCTCTCGGTCATCGCCGCCATGGCGGTCCTCGGCTGGTGGATCGCGCCGGCGCATACGTCGCGACCTGGGCGCAGCAAACGCACCGGCCGGCTGGCGCGGTCGCGCCCGCGAGGCCACCTGGGTGGCCGCTCCATATGCGTTGATGCTGCTGCTGCTCGCCACCGCCGACGGCCTGCTGCACGCGGTGCGCGCGCCGACGCGGCTGGTGGACGTCGCGGTCCAGCTCATGGGCCTGCTGCTCCTGATCCGGGTCGTCGTCTACCTGTTTCGCGTGTCGCTCGGCACACGCTCGCGGATCAAGGGCTGGGGCGCGCCGATCAGCATCGTGATCTGGGTGTTCCTGTCCCTGCACCTGCTCGGCTGGGGCGACCGGCTGATCGAGATACTCGACGGCATCGGCATCACCGCCGGGCAAGACCCGCATCTCGGTGTGGTCGATCGCAAAGCTGCTGGTGACGGTCGGGCTCTTCGTCGTCCTCGCGGTCTGGCTGTCGCGCTGGCTGGAAAAGCGGCTGATGGCGCTGCAGGGCATCGCGCCCAACATGCGGATCGGGCTCGCGAAGTTCACGCAGGCGTTCCTGGTCGGCCTGTCGATCCTCGTCGGGCTGAACGCCGCCGGGCTCGACCTCACGACCCTGAACGTCCTCACCGGCGCGATCGGCATTGGTCTCGGCTTCGGTCTGCAGAGCATCACCGCGAACTTCGTCAGCGGCTTCGTGCTGCTGATGGACCGCTCGATCAAGCCGGGCGACGTGATCAGCTTCACTGGCACGACCGGCACCAGCACCGAGGGTTTCGGCTGGGTGCAGCAGCTGCGCGGACGCTACGTCGTCGTGCGCGACCGCGACGGCGTGGAGACACTCGTGCCGAACCAGAACCTGATCACCAACTCGGTGATCAACTGGAGCTATACGGATCCTCGCGTCCGCCTCAAGCTCCCCGTGCGCATCAGCTACAAGGACGATCCGGAACTCGCGCTGCGCGCGCTGCTCGATGCCGCCGACGGCCACCGCCGGATCCTGCGCGAGCCCCCGCCGGTCGCCCGCCTGATGAGCTTCGGCGACCACGGCATCGAGCTCGAGCTGCGGTTCTGGATCGCGGACCCGCAGGAAGGCGTCAACAACGTTCGCTCCGACGTCAACCGCAGCATCTGGCGGCTGTTCAAGGAGCACGGCATCACCATCCCGATCGCGCAGCGCGCCGTGCGGCTCGAGATGGCCGAGCCGCACCTGTCGGGCGCGCCCGTCGCCCGCGAGCCCTGAGCACTCGCGGATCGGCCGTCCGTGACCACCGGTGAGCCTCAGCATCCCGGACGCACCTGATCGAGTTCCGGCAGGTGCGCGCCTCGGGCCCCGGCGGACAGAACGTCAACAAGGTGTCGAACGCCGTCGAGCTGCGCTTCGAGGCGGCGCGCTGGCCGGTCTTGTCAGCTGGCGCTCGGTCGCGGCTCGCGCGCCTCGCCGGCCGCAGGATGAACGACGAGGGCGTGATCGTGATCGATGCCCAGCGGTTCCGCTCGCTCGACCAGAACAAGGCGGATGCGCGCGCGCGCCTCGAGGCGATGATCCGAGCGGCGCTGGTCGAGCCGCGGACCCGTCGCAAGACCCGCCCGACGCGCGCCTCGCAGGAGCGGCGGCTCGAATCGAAAGCGCGCGCCGCGCGCCTCAAGCGGCTCCGCCAGCGCACGACGCGGGACGACTAGCGCGGTAGCTGCTCGCCGTCGCCCGGCTGTGGTTTGTCGCGTGGCTTGCTCGCCGGCGCTCGGCCGCGGGTGTATCGCCAGCCATACCGGCCAAATGTGCCGGGCACCCATTGTCGTGGGCCGTGGGACGCGAGCGCGCTTGTACCGCCGCAGGTCCACGTCCAGCTCTACAACGACCCTGAATCGTGGTTGCGGCCCAGCGAGGCACCCGGGCGGCGGTCACTCACACCGGGTCGCGACCCTGCGCGACTTCGCTGACGTCGCCGGTCGGCTGCGCTCGGCATCGTCGGCGGGCACGGGCCGGGGCGCATTCCACAAGACCGCGACGCCCACGACGGCCGAGATCACCGACGCGACGAACACCGCCACCTTGGCTGCGGCGAAATCGCCCGGCGCCGGGAAGGCCTGGCCCGCGATGAACAAGGACATGGTGAAGCCGATGCCCGCGAGCGCACCGGCGCCGGCGAGCTGACGCCAGGAATACTCCTCGCGCTTCTCAGCCAGCCCGAGCCGGACCGCGAGCACCGACGCCCCGATGAACCCCAGGGGCTTGCCCACCACCAGCCCGGCGACGATGGCGAGCATCAGCGGCTCGCGTCCGTCGAAGACGTTCGTCCCCACGGCGACACCCGCGTTCGCGAGCGCGAACACCGGCAGCACCAGGTAGCTCGAACGGGGACCGGCGGTGCGCAGCATGCGGTCGGCCGGAGATTCCAGGCGGTCGTGTATCGCATCGATCGCGCGCAGCGCCGCTTCGGATGGCCCGTGGCGCAGCTGCTCGCCGCCATGGCTCGCCTCGGCCTCGAGAATGGTGTCGGCCTGGAGCATCAGCGCACGGTAATCCGGCGGCGGTCGCGTCGGTATGAAGGCGGCGAGGATCACGCCGGCCAGCGTCGCGTGCAGGCCGCTCGCGTGCACGCAGGCCCAGAGCGCGATCCCGAGCAGAACGTAGGGCGTGGCGCGATAGACGCCCGAGCGGTTGAGCAGCGCGAGCGCGGCGGTGATGCCGGCGGCGCCGGCGATGTACGCGACCTGCAGCTCGCCCGAGTAGAAGAGCGCCACGACGATGATCGCGCCGATGTCGTCCACGATCGCCGCCGCGGTGAGAAACACCCGCAGCTCGACTGGCACGCGCGCACCCATCATCGCGATCAATGCGACCGCGAAGGCCGTGTCGGTCGCCATCGGCACGCCCCAGCCGTGGCTCCAGGGTCCCTGCGCTATCAGGAGCAGGTAGATCAGCGCGGGACCTGCCATTCCGCCGATCGCCGCGGCGATCGGCAGCGCCGCCGAGCGGCGGCTGGCCAGGCTGCCGGTCGTGAACTCGCGCTTGATCTCGAGCCCCACGACCAGGAAGAAGATCGTGAGCAGCCCGTCGTTCACCCAGTGCAGGAGCGACATTCGCGCTGCACCGTCGCCAAGGATGAGCCCGAGCTCGGTGTGCCAGAAGGCGTCGAACGCCGGCCCCGCAGGCAGGTTCGCGATCAGCAGCGCGAGCGCGGTCGCGAGCAGCAGCAGGATGCCCGTCGACGGCGCCCAGCTCGCGAACTCCAGCGCAGCAGTGCGAACCCGATGACCCAGCGAACCGAGCATCGCGTCCGTAAAGGAGCTCTCGTCCCACGGGCCGTCGTACCGGCGGCCGTTGATGAAGAACGTGGGCACGAAGCGAACGCCGCTCGCATAGGCGCTCGAGACGTCCGCATCGACACGCGCCGTGGCCGCTGCGCGGACGCGCGCGGCCTCGGTGGACTCGAGCTCGGCGAGCCCGAGCTGCTGGGCGACCGCACCGAGGTCCTCCTCGGTCAGCGTCGAGGAACGCGACATCAGGGCGACATGCGCGTCCCAGAATGCTTCCGGCGATCGGGCGGTTTCGGCGAGCTCGGCGGCGCGGCGAGCGAGCTCGTTGCCGGTCAGGGGACGGTGCCGGAACACGTAGCGCAGCCGATCCCCGAACTCGGTGCGGACCGCGCCGATGCGCTCGTTCGCCACGCGGCAGTGCGGACACGCATAGCTGCCGTATTCGACCAGCGTGATCGGCGCCGAGGGCGGGCCCAGGATGTGATCGCGCACCGGATCGACCGGCCGGTCCAGGCGTGCCGTGCCCTGAGTCGGAGCGGACATCCGCTCCTTTGTATCTGGGCGAGTTGCTTTTGGCTAGACTCGACCGGACTGGCGAGGTGCACGGATGACGACGACCGACCACGCGGCACGGTCCGCCCTGGCGGTGCCGGTGGAGCCCACCGACCACACGCTGGGTCCCGATCACGCGCTCGTCACGCTCGTCGAGTACGGCGACTTCGAATGCCCGATCTGCCGGATGGCGGCACCCGCGGTCCGGTTGCTTCTCGATCGCTACCCGAATCAGGTGCGGCTGGTATTCCGGCACTTTCCGCTGGAGGAGGCGCATCCGCACGCGCTCGAGGCTGCGGAGGCGGCCGAATCCGCCGCCGCACAGGGACGGTTCTGGGAGATGCACGACCTGCTGTTCGCCAACCAGGCGCATTTGAAGCGCCGGGATCTCGACGGCTACGCTGCCCGGCTCGGCCTCGATCCGGTGCGCTTCACCGCCGGGATGAACGCGCACTACTATCTGCAGCGAGTCCGCGAGCACATCGACGGCGCGCGCCGCATGCACGTTCGCGCTACGCCGACCTTTTACGTCAACGGCCTCTTGCAGGAAATCTCGTTCGGCATGCAGTCCCTGCACGACGCGGTCGCCGCCGCGCTCGAGCGGGTTCCGGACTGAGCCCCACCGGCGCGGCGGGCGCGCTCAGTACGGCTTCACCTCGAACGAGTGGTCGACGACGAAGGCCATGACCGTGCCTGCCGGTACCTCGATCTCGCTGCCCGTCTTCTTGGCTGCGAGGCGCCGGCCGCGCCGCCCAGGATTCCGCCGATCACCCTGCCTTTGTCGTCGTCGACCTGGTGACCGATTATCGCGCCTGCCGCCGTGCCGCCGATGATCTTGGCGGTGTCGCGGCCGGTGTCGCTCTTGCCCTGCTGGACGAGCTGCCCGCTGATCGGGACCGTGGTGCCGTTCTCGAGCTCGATTCCGTCGAAGTTCATGGCGAGCGTCGGTGTACCGCCGATTCGCTGGCTGCCAGATACCACCTCGGTTACACGACCGCGGACAGGCGCGCCAGCCAGGATCGCCCTGCGACCGTCGATGACCACATCGGATGTCAGCCGCGCGTCGACCGGGTCACCGATGGTCGCGGACTTCGTCGACACGGTCGACGAAAGGCCGATGGAGAGCTGCGTCCCCGCGGGAACCACAATCGGCTGGGCAGGGGCCGGGGCGGCCGCGGGTGCCGGAGCCGGCGTCTTGGGTGTCGCCGCCACGGTGGCAGGAGCCGGCGCCGGCGCGGATTTCTTTGACTTGGCAGGCGTTTTGGCCGCGCTCTCCCGGGCCGCGAGCGCCGTCTCGCGTTGCGCGAGTTCCTGCTCACGTGCCGCGAGGGCGAGCTCGGCCTCACGCTTCGCGAGCTCGGCCTCCTTGGCCGTGAGTTCTGCGGCGCGTGCTGCCTCCACCTGCGCGGCTTCGGCCGTCGGCTGTGTCGGTGTCACGGACGCGGCGGAAGTGACCTCCGGGGCGGACGGACCACCACAGGCGGCCAATGTCAAACTCGCGACGGTCACCGATAAGATCGAGACCGAACCTGGAACCGGGAATATGCGCATCGAGACTCTCCTGATGTTCGGGGCGCGCGACCGCCCGATCCTCGGGCGGCCGAACGCGGCAGCCACGAGTATCCGAGGCCGCCCGGAGCCGATCAAAGGAGCACGTCACAGGATCCAGATTCCGCCGCCCTCGAGCCGACGATCGCCGCCGTCGACACGCCCTCAGGCCGACAGGACGTCGCGCCAGGCCGGGTGACGTTCGAATTGCGCCTTAGCAAAGGGGCAGAGCGGGATGATCCGAAAACCTTCACGGCGCGCATCCAGGACGGCCCGCTCGACCAGCGCCTGGCCTACGCCCCGGCCCCGCAACGCGTCAGGCACGCCAGTGTGATCGATGATGATGAGCGTGGGCGAGGCGCGCGAGTACGTCATTTCGGCCTGGTGGCCGTCGACGACGACAGCCCACCGGCCTCCGGTCGCACGGTCCTCGCGTGTGGCCTGCGCGGGCGAGGTGCGCCCGGCCGGCGGGTTGCGGCCATCGGTCATGCGTCTCAATCCTGGCAGCGTGGGCCGAGGTCTCTGTACTTGTTACAAGTCCGTGTACTTCCGGCTGTGACCGCGCGACCTGTCGACGGGATACTTCTCGGCGTTGAGGTCGATCTTGCGGTGCGCCACCGCCACGAGATCGACGCCGAGCTGGTCCGCAAGCCGCACGAGGTAAAGCAGCACGTCGGCCATTTCGAGTGCGACCCGGTCGCGCTGCGGCGACGGGAGCTCCCGGCTTTGCGCGTCGGTCAGCCACTGGAAGTGCTCGAGCAGCTCACCGGCTTCGGCGGCGACCGCCATCGCGAGGTTCTTCGGCGAGTGAAACTGCTCCCAGTCGCGATCCCGGGCGAACGCCGAAAGTCTCCCCGCGAGCTCATCAAACGCCGGTCGTGACATGATGCGCCCCTTGGCAGAAGCAGATTGCCCGGATACAGGACATGGCGGAGATCATCATCGGGCTCGTCGGGTCGCTGCGGCAAGGCTCGTACAACCGCCGATTGCTGACTGCCGGCGTGCCGTTGCTCCCGCCGGCGTTCCGGCTCGAGATTACTGGCCTGGATGGCATCCCGCTTTACGACGGCGACGTTGAAGCGCGCGACGGCCTGCCGGCCGCCGTCACGGCGCTGAAGGAGCGGATCGTGTCCGCCGCCGCACTCCTGATCGCAAGCCCCGAATACAACAACGGCATCCCAGGCCCGCTCAAGAATGCGATCGACTGGCTGTCGCGACCAGTGCCGGACATACCGCGGGTCTTCGGCGGGCGCGTCGTCGGCGTGATCGGGGCCTCACCCGGGCGCTTCGGTACGCTGTCGGCGCAGCAAGCCTGGCTGCCCGTGTTTCGTACCCTGGGTGTCGTGCCGTACTTCGGCCGGTCATTGACGGTCGGAGCGGCCAACACAGTGTTCGGCGACGACGGCAGCATCGCGGACGCAGGGACACGCGAGCGCCTCAAGTCGTACCTGGACGGTTTCGCGGAGTTCGTGCGGGGTCGCGCCGCCGAGCGCGATTGATTCAGCGTGCAGTCAGCCCCAGCTGCCGAAGGAGGTTGATCACCGGCGCCGCTCGCGCCAGCCGCCCCGCGACGCCGGGTCGAGTCGCGAGGATAGCGATGCCAACCAGCGCGAGCGCGGAGCCAGCGCCCCCCCGGGTGAGCGCCCGCATGGTCGCGCTTCTTGGGAAGCGATCCGCCGTCTCCTGGTCCTCCGCGGGCAACAGCAGGTCGCGGAGTTCCGCGCGAGTCGTCGCCAGCTCCTCATGAGTGCCGTCTTCTGTTTGCTCGTAGGTCATGTCCTGTCCTCCCAGGCCTTGTTGCGGTCGGCGATGATCTGCCGCAACGCTTCCCGGTCCTGCATCCACTCAGAACGCAGCCGCTCGAAGACGTCTCCCGTCCGGCGTCGTTCCCGGCCCGCGATCGCGGCAGCCACAATGGCCACCACAGAAAAGGTAACCACCAGCCCCACGATCACGGCGATGCGGTAAGGGGTGTCCCACGCCAGCGCAATGGCGAGTCCGCAAGCCAGCAGCACGGCCAGGTGCGTCGCCAGCGCGCAGACGGCTGCGGCCACTGCGCGCCGGCGAAGCCGCTCGCCGATCCCGTCCAACCCTTCGGTTGCGAGATCGACATACCCAAGCGCATGTCTCGCGAGCAGCGGCGCTACTCGCGGCAATGCGTAGAGCAGGTTCACCGTTGAATCCGGGTACTCAGGAGGACTGCGATCGCCGCACCCGCCGCCGCGGCGATACCGACTGCTGACCAGGGATTCTCGTGCACATAGTGATCGGTCGTCGTCGCGGCCTGCCGCGCCGACGTGCGCACCCGTTCGGTGCCGTTATGCAACGAAGCCTTGGTGGCAGCCAGCGTGTGCTCGAGCCGAGCCCTGGCTCGCGCCAGATCGGCATCGTCAACGTGGGCGACCCGCTTGATCAGGTCCTCGACGTCGGCGATCAGATTGCGGACCTCATGGCTTCCCGCATTCACGGCCCGGCGGGCCGCTTCCTGCGCGGGCTGAATCGCCTCGTCCACTCGGTTCATCACGTCGGAATTGCTGTTCATATCAGACCTCCTGTCTGCTACGAGGGACCGGGGAATCCGATCCCGGGATCGGTGAATCCCGATTGAAACACGCGGCGCCGAGCGGGACAGTCGGCCCTTTGAACCCCTCGCGTAGGCCGATGCTGACGGACGGCCGAGGCTGGCACGTATCCTGCACTCACTTGGACAAGGTACAGAGCGAGGATTTCGCCATGGCGAGAAGCATCTGGAAAGGCGCGATCAGCTTCAGCCTGATCCATATCCCGGTATCGCTGCACACCGCGGCGCGCGCCAACGAGCTCGACCTCGACCTGCTCGACAAGCGGGATTTTTCGCCGGTCGGGTATCAGCGCATCAACAAAGGCACGGGCAAGCCGGTCGAATGGGACGACATCGTCAAAGGCTACCAATATGAAAAAGACCGCTACGTCGTGCTGACCGACGAAGACTTTCGCCGCGCGAACGTCGAAGCGACGCAGACGATAGACATCCGGGCGTTCGTCCGATCTCACGAGATCCCGCCGCCGTTCTTCGAAACCCCCTATTACCTCGCGCCCGAGAAACGAGGCGGCAAGGTATACGCGCTGCTGCGCGAGGCGTTGCGCAAGGCCGATCGCTGGGCGATCGGCTCGGTCGTGATCCGCACGCGTGCCTATGTCTGTGTGCTGCTGCCGCAGGATGACGTGCTGGTTTTGAATACCCTGCGCTATCGCGACGAAATTGTGTCCACGGACTCGATCAAGATGCCGGCGAGCACCCTGCGCAAGGCCGGCGTGACTGCCCGGGAATTCGATCTGGCGCTCAAGCTCGTGGCCGATATGACCGAGCCCTGGGATGCGGCGCACTACAAGGACAGCTACCGGGACGACCTTTTGAAGCGAGTCGACGAAAAGGTGAAGAAAGGCCAGATGCACGCACTCACGTCCGCGAGTGGCGGGCGGCCCGCACGGCGGAGCGCCGAGATCATCGACCTGACCGCGCTTCTCAAGCGGAGCCTGGCAGCCGGACCGGGCTCGAAGCCTGCGGCAAAGCCAAGGCCGCGGCGCGCGGCCGCGCGATCTCGGACGCGCCGCACGACAACGCGCCGGCGGGCCTGACGTCAGTCGCACGGGCCCACCCGGGCCTCGTCACTCCGGCGTTACGCGCCAGACGACATTGCCCACGTCGTCGGCCACGAGCAACGCCCCGGTGCGATCTACGGCAACTCCGACCGGCCGGCCCTGAGCGTTCCCCTCCTCGTCAAGAAAGCCGCCCAGGACGACCTCGAGCGGCCCGGCCGGCTGACCGGCGGAAAACGGCACGAAAACCACCCGGTAGCCGAGCGGAGGCTCTCGGTTCCACGATCCATGCTGGCCGATGACCGCGCCACCGCGATAGCGATCCGGCAGCAGCGAGCCGTCGTAGAACAGCAGGCCCAGTGATCCAGTATGAGTACCCAGCGCGTACTCGGGGACGAGCGCGCGCGCGACGAGCTCGGGCCGTTGCGGCTGCACGCGCTCGTCGACATGCTGCCCGAAGTAGCTGTATGGCCAGCCGTAGAACCCCCCGTCGCGCACCGACGTCAGGTAGTCGGGCACCAGGTCGCTGCCGATCTCGTCGCGTTCGTTGACCACCGTCCATAGCGCGCCGCGTGACTGGCTCCCACGCAAGACCGTTCGGGTTGCGAAGCCCCGTGGCGTACACCCGCGTAGTGCCGGTCGCCCGGTCGACCTCGAGGATGGCGGCGCGATTCTGCTCCTCCTCCATGCCGTGCTCCGCCACGTTGCTGTTGGAGCCCACCGTCACGTACAGGAGCGCGCCGTCGGCGCTCGCGATCACGTTCTTCGTCCAGTGGTGGTTGCGATCCCCGGCCGGAAGCGGGGCGACGCGCACCCCCGGCTCCGTGATCTGCGTGATTCCGTCGCGATACGGAAAGCGCACGATTGCGTCGGTGTTGGCCACATGGAGGTCCTGCCCAACCAGCACCATGCCGAACGGTGAGTTCAAACCCTCGAGGAAGACACGTGCGGATTTCGGCGACCCCGTCCCCATCGGCATCCCGCAGCAACATGATCCGGTTCGCGCTCGGCACGCCGGCGCCGGCGCGCTTCATCGCCCGCTTCATGAACCAGGCACGGATACCCTTGCTGCCCTCCGGGCGCGGCGGTGCGTTGCTCTCCGCCACGAGCACGTCGCCGTTCGGCAGCACGTAGAGCCAGCGCGGGTGGTCGAGTCCGGTCGCAAACGCGTTGACGGCAAGGCCGGCGGACGGCTCCGGCTTCGCGCCGTCCTGCCAGCCGACGGCCGGGGCGATCTTCACGGTGGGGATCAGCGTCGGGTTCGGCGGCGGCAGCGTCGGGTTCGGGCCCGTACCCGCGGTACTCGGGCAGCGTCGCCACGTCACCACAACCGGCAACCAGCGCCAGCGCCAGGAAGTCGACCGCATGCGTTCACGCGGCCGAGGATGCACGGCCGAAGGCAGGCCATCCGTCAGTCGAGAGCGCGCAATGCTGTCAGCGCGGAGCTGCCGGCCGGCAGCGTTCCGGCGGCGGTTGTAGGAATCTTCCGACGCAACTCGTGCTCGCCGATGGCCGGTAGACTGCGTCTTTTACTCCGACATCATCCCAGTCCGGCGCCCCGGCGGTGATCCCCAGGTGAACGATACGCAGCTCGAAGCGGCTCGATACGTGCTCTTCGGCCGAATCCTGCCGACGCTGCGTCACGCGCTCGTCGGCGAACTGCAGGCGCTGCGGTTTGGCGTGAGTCTCGCTCGAAGCAGCTGCGAAGCTGCCGACGTCCAGGCCGCCATCACCCGGCTGGGCGATCAGACCGGCCGTGGCATTGCGCATGCGGAAGCGATCACGCGCTGGTTCCAGCCCGACCCGGAAGCAACGACGGCTGCCGAACGGGTGGTCGACGAGTGCCTCCAGCTCGTGCACGGCGAGTGGCAGATGCGCGGGATCGTCGTGTCGACGCATGTCGAGGCGGGCCTCTCGGTGCGTGCGCGGTTTCGCCCTGGGCGAATTGCTCGTCGCCTGCCTGGTCGCGCTGGGCGACGACCTCTCTGGTCCGGCGGACGTCGCACTGCGCGTCCGGAGACGCGGGAACGCGCTGCTCCTAACCCTCCGGGGGGTCCCGGCCGAGCGGGAAGGCGACGAGCCACGCGCCGCCTGGCCGCGGCGACTGCGCTGGAGCGACGTCGATGCGCTGGCGTCCGCACACCGGGTCACGCTGAGGCGACGCGGACACCGGCTCGCGGCACGGTTTCCACTCGTCGCTGCACCCGCCTGATACTCTCGAGGCCCGTGTGCTCCGGCCGCACTTAATTGTCGACCCGGGCGGCCGTATCATGCGGTAGGGTCATGCGCGTCCGGCATGGGTGGTTCAGCACTTCCGCCGATGAAGACCTACGAAAATCGCTTGAGGTTCGGAAGCGACGCCCAGGAGGCCGGGTCGCCGCGCGCGATGGCCGTGGACGACTGCGCGAGGTTCTGGATGCGCTGCCGGCGGCAATCTACACCACTGATGCGGCCGGACGAGTCACGTACTTCAACCCGGCCGCCGTCGAGCTGTCAGGCCGGACGCCGGAGCTGGGCACTGACCGCTGGTGTGTAAGCTGGCGCCTCTATCGACCCGACGGCACCCCGCTGGCGCACGCCGACTGTCCGATGGCCGTCTCGCTCAGGGAAGGACGGGCTGTCCGCGGCGAGGAGTTGATCGTCGAGCGGCCGGACGGCACGCGCACGGCCTGCATGCCCTACCCGACTCCGCTGCGCGACCCGGACGGACGGGTCGTCGGCGGTCTCAACCTGCTGGTCGACGTCTCCGACCGGAAGCGCGCGGAGGAGGACCTGCACAACAGCGAACTCCGATTCGCTCAGATTCATGCACAACCTTCCGGGTCTGGCGTGGATCAAGGACCGGCAGGGCCGCTATGTCTACGCCAATCACGCGGCCGAGAAGGCCTTCTCCTTCACCCTCCCGAATCTTCTCGGGCGAACGGATGCGGACGTTTTTGCCCCGGAAACGGCGGCCGAGTTCGCGGCGAATGATCGCCGGGTTCTCGAGGGCGACTCCGGCATACAGACGATCGAGACGCTGGAGCATTCCGACGGGGCGATACATCACTCGATCGTGAGCAAGTTCCCGATCCCGGGCCGCGACGGCACCACGATGCTGATCGGCGGCGTTGCGATCGACGTCACGGAGCTCAAGCAGACCGAGGAAGCATTGCGTCGCAGCGAAGCGTGGTTCCGTACGCTCGCCGAAGCGTCTCCTGCGCTCATCTGGCGGTTGGACCCCGACGGCGGATTCACGTACGTCAATCCGCCCTACCTCGAGTATTTCGATCGCTCCGAAGACGACCTGCTCGAACCAGGGCTGGTGCCCGCTGCTCCACCCGGATGATGCGAGCGCCTACATGGACGCGCTCGACACAGCCCGACGCGAGCGCGGTCGGCTGCGGCCGCCGCGCGGGTTCAGACACCGCAACGGCGATTGGCGCTGGATCGAGTCCTACGCCTTGCCGCAGTTCAGTGACAGCGGCGAATACCTTGGCCACATCGGCACCTCGCTCGACATCACCGAACGCAAGCAGGTCGAGGAGGCATTGTCCGAGGCGGACAGTCGCAAGGACGAGTTCCTCGCAATGCTGGCGCATGAGCTGCGCAGCCCGCTCGCGCCGATCCGGAACTCGATCGAGATCATGCGACGGATGGCCGTACCCGCCACGGAGTCCGTCGTGCAGACCCTGGATCGCCAGGTGAGCCAGCTGGTCAGGCTGGTCGACGATCTGCTCGACGTCAGCCGCATCAGTCGGGGGCGGATCGAGCTGCGGCGCGAGCGGGTCGACCTCCGCTCGGTGGTGCAGCACGCCGTGGAGGCGGTTCGTCCCCTGTGCCGGGAGATGGACCAGTCGTTGACCGTCAGCGTGCCGCAGGAACCCGTTTTCGTGGACGGAGATCCGGCACGGCTGGCGCAGGTTCTCGGCAACCTCCTCAGCAATGCGTCCAAGTTCACGAATCGCGGCGGACGCGTCTCGATCAGCATGGATCCGGCCGCGTCCGGTCCGCCGTCGAGCGCCGTGATCCGTGTCGGCGATACGGGCATCGGCATCGACCCTGAGCAGGTTGCGCGGATCTTCGATCTGTTCACGCAGGTGGATACGTCGCTCGAGCGGGTCGGCGGAGGGCTGGGGATCGGCCTGACACTCGTCAGGACACTCGTCGGCATGCACGGCGGCACGGTCGAAGTCCGCAGCGACGGACTCGGCAGGGGAAGCGAGTTCATCGTGCGCCTGCCGATGATCGATGCACGGCCGAGCTCCGCGCGTCGAAACGCAGGGGACGTTCCAGCGACGCGAGCGCCCCGCCGCATTCTGGTGGTCGACGACAATCACGATTCAGCCGATTCGCTCTGCACGCTGCTGCGTCTCGGCGGCCATGAAGCCGTTGCGGCGTACGACGGAGTCGAAGCGGTCGAGGCGGCTGGAAGTCTCCGGCCTGACGTCATCCTGCTCGACATCGGGCTGCCCAGGCTGAACGGCTTCGAGGCCGCCCGTCGCATCCGGCAGCAGCATCCGGACGCCTGTCCCGTGCTCGTCGCGTTGACCGGGTGGGGTCAGGAGTCCGATCGACGAGCATCACGGGAAGCGGGCTTCGATGCGCACCTCGTGAAGCCCGTGGACGACGCCACACTGACCCGGGTGCTCGCGGAATTCGGCGATCGCTAGATCAGCATCAGCGGCGGTGGTCTTGTCGCCCGTGAACCGGGCGATCACCTCGGCCACCGCCTCGAAGCTCACGGGCTTGACCAGGTGGAAGTCGAAGCCGGATTCGCGCGTCCGCCGGAAGTCCTCGCTCTGCCCCCACCCGCTGAGTGCCACCAGCGGCAACTGCGTACCCCACGGCTCGGCGCGGATGCGTCGGGCTACCTCGTGGCCGTCCATCGCCGGCATGCCGAGATCGAGCAGCACAAAGTCGGGATGCGACGCGGCGGCGAGCTTGAGCGCGTGCCGACCGTCCGCCGCCTTCAGCACCTCGTAGCCCGCGTTCTGCAGCAACATCGACAACCCGTCGAGCGCGTCGACGTTGTCATCGACCAGCAGGACCCGCGCGCGGCCGGTGCACGGTTTCTGTACGTCGCGGGCAATCGAGACCGCTTCTTCCCGCTGCAGGCGCGCGGACGGCCACCGGCAGACGAACGACGAACTCGGATCCACGTTCCGATTCCTTCGCTGAGCGCCGAGACGCTGCCGCCGTGCATCTCGACCAGCCTGCGCACGAGCGCGAGTCCCACGCCCAGCCCCGCCTGAGCTCCCGGGGAACTGCCGGGCAGGCGTGAGAAGAGGTTGAACAGCCGAGGAAGCCATTCGGGCGGAATTCCGATACCGGAGTCGCGGACGCGGAATTCGACGGTCCCGGACGATTCCCGCACCGACAGGTCTATCCGCCCGCCTGGATGGGTGTACTTGACCGCGTTGCTCAGCAGGTTCCCGAGGATCTGCACCAGCCGCGTCAGGTCGCCTTCGACGTATATCGGTTCGGACGGACAGATCGACGGAGAGCTGGTGCCGGTGCTCGACGATGGCCGGCTCGATCGCCTCGACGGCGCGATTGACGATCGACCTCACGTCCACTCGTTCCATGTTCAGCGTGATCGTGCCGCGCGTGATGCGCGAGATATCGAGCAGGTCGTCGACGAGCTCGGTCAGGTGGACCACCTGCCGCTCGATCACGTCGCGCGACCACGACACCGCCGACGGATCCTCCAATGCCCGCGACATTACCTCGACCGCGTACCGTATCGGTGCCAGCGGGTTGCGCAGCTCGTGCGCGAGTATCGCGAGGAATTCGTCCTTGCGGCGGTCCGCCTCCTTGAGCGCGAGTCCCTGGATCGAGGACACGATCTCGTTGAATGTATCGGCCACCTCACCCGCGAGGCCAACCTGGTCGCTCGGGAGCCGCACGGTGAGATCGCCGTCGCGAACCGCCTGGAGTGCCCGCAGCAGTTCCTTGAGGTCGATCTCCGCTTCGCTCGAGGACGGTCGCTTGCTGGTACGCGGGTAACGGCGGCGAACAGGTTCTTCGATTCCCATCGGGTCTGTCCGTCGACGCTGTGGTCGCTTTGTCTCCGGCGGAGTCAGGTGGGATCTGCCCGTGCGCTATGCGTCTACTGGCTTGTAGCAGAAGCGACCCGGCGACATTGTCGGACTCGGTCCCGTGCGCAACGTGCGCGGATTCCTACATCCGAATGCGGCGATGGATTCGCGGATGCTGTGAAGCTCGCCGACACGAGCGCCAAAAAAAACCCCCGCCGACGTGAGTCGGCGGGGGTCGAGCGAGGCGGTTCTGGGGGTTGGGGGCCGAACCGCCGATTGACCGAAGCGTTGCTTCGGACGTCCATGCTGCGTTCCCGTGGACCCGAAGACTGTCGGCGACTTGCGCCGGTTATCGTCGGACCCCGCCTACACCGACGACGTCGGCGCTCGCCGTAGCCACGGCGGGCGGGTCACCCGCCCGCCGTGGCTCGGCGCCTCAGCGCGCCCTCCCGATCCGCAGGAGATTGACGACCAGCAGCAGGATGATCGCCCCGCCAAAGGACACGAGCAGCCCGAGCAGGCTGAAGTCCTCCTCGTTGATCGTGCCCGCACCGAGCAAGGGTGACAGCAGCCAGCCACCCAGCAGCGCGCCCACTATCCCGACAACGACATTGAGGACGATCCCCTGCCGTGCATCGGTCTGCATGACGAGGCTGGCGAGCCAACCGATTACGCCGCCCACGAACAGCCAGGCGATGAGATTCATGCCGGCCTCCTCGGTCCTACTGCGGCCTCAGCGTTTCTGCTTGCTGCCTCGCCGCCGCCAACTCCTCGTCTGCACGCGTCTTGCAGGCCTCCTGCTCACTGCCGGACATCGCCTCGCAGGCCTCTATCGCGACCTGATGCTTGCCCTCGGCCTGGGTGATCGCGAGGTCGTACTCGCTCTGCACGGCCTGCTCAGTGGTTTGACCGTAGTTGGCCGCCACCTCTTCCCGAGCTTCGGCGTTCTGCTCGGCAGCGTCCTGCTGCGCCTCGGCGACGTCACCGCTTACTTCCTGTGGCGATTCCGCCCGATTGCAGCCGAATGCCAGAAGACTGCCCGCCAGGGCCGTAAAGATCAGTTTTCGTGTCTCCATCGCTCGCTCCTTGAGTGGGTCCGGGCAGCGTCGCCCGGGGTGCTGTCATGCAATCGCTATGCCAGCGCCCGTCGAGAGAAACACCCGCGTCTGCGGCCTCGAGGGTCCGCGCCGTGTGCAGAACTTTCACGCCTCGGCCGAATCGTGGGTGGCAATTTACAGTCCTCGCCGGCCGGCCCTCGACTCGTGACCGGCACGTTGCGCGATGGAACGCGCTGCCAGCCGTCGTTTCGGCACATGGCACGAAGATTGCCCGTGTGCAGTGAGTTCGACAGCGACACCGGCGCACGTTTCGCATCAGTATTCCGGGAGTCGACCGGCAGCAAGCGTTGCTGCGTACCCGACCTGCTTGCTGGAACCGGTCGATCCCCGGGCCCGTATCCGGAATCACCGGCACGCTGATCTCGCACGAGCTCGCCGAGGACGGGCACGAACGGGTCGTGCTCGATCACCGCGATCGCGCGCAGGACAGCACGGCTTCGTCCACCGCATTCCGCAGCGCTCGACCTGCCGCTCACCGAGCTCACGCGGTCTGCGCAGCGCAGGCACGCGAGATGATCCGCGTGCGCCTCAGGGCGACCGCCACGAATTGGACGACGTGTTCGGGTTCGAACGTCCCACGCCGCGTAATATTTTTCCGGGGGTAAGGTAGCTTCTTCCACGGCGACACCTGTCGGCGCGACGGCGGCTGCGTCGGCGCGCTGACTGTGACGATGCGGGACGTGGCACGGATCGTGCAGCGGGCCCAGTCGAATACTGGTCGCAGGAGGGGAAGCTGATGCGAGCGTCCATCATCGTACGCACGAGCTATCCCCCGATGTGGGGGGTCTACGACTACGGCGTCGACGCACGGTGCTGGGGTTTCCCACAGCGCCAGGACGCGATCGAATTCGCGCGGGAGCTTGCCGCGACGCGCAGAGCCGCCGTCGTGGAGATCTACTCGAGGCACGGGCGTCTCGAGTCCCGCGAGGAATATGAGGCGCAGGACGAGGCTGTCCAACAGGAGCCGACCGCCATCGACGTCGACTGACCGGCGCCCGTTGGACAACGGTGCGCAGATCGGCGTAGATACCCGCACTAGGAGTACGCCGATGTTGCGGTTCAAGTGGTGGCAGCTCGCGATCATCGTCGCACTGGCGGTCGGCTTCGTCGCAGCGTTGTTCACGGTTGCGGAGTTCGGCCGGGCGCGGCTTGCCGAGGCCGCTGCCGACGTGCAGCGCGCGCACGATCAGTGGATCCGCGTCGTCGACCTTCAGCAGGCACTGATGGACGCGGAATCCGGTCACCGGGGATTCCTGCTCACCGGCGATCCCGCGCCACCTCGCTCCGCTGTCGGCTGCCGAGGAGCGAATCCACCAGCTCGCCGGTGAGCTGGCTACGGTCTATCGCGGCCGGGACGAGCGTGTCGGGCGGGCTATACGTGAGCTGCAGACCGTTGCGGACGACAAGCTGGCGGAGATGAACGCCTCAGTCGCCCTGTATCGGGCCCAGGGTCCTGGCGCCGCCCTGGCGAACGCCAACTCCGCCGCGGGCAGGAAGCAGATGACGCGCTTCCGCGAGCTCGCGGGGATCACGCGCGAATACGAGGAGTCGCTCGTCGAGCGCTCGCTCGAGAACGTGGAACCGTCAGCTGCAGATCGTGCGCAGGCTCAACCTGACGACGCTGCTGGTCGGCCTGGCCCTGATCGGATTCGCGCTCGCGACGATGATTCGCAGCATACGGCAGCGCCAGGATGCCGCGGTGGAGCTCGCCCGCCAGCACGACCTGCTCAAGGCGCAGGCCGAAGCCCAGGCGTCGGAGCTCACCGAGCTCTACCGCCACCTGCAGCACGTGCAGGAGGAGGAGCGCGCGCGACTGTCGCGTGGTCTGCATGACGAGCTCGGCGGCGTGCTGCTCGCCGCACGCATGGACGTGACGTGGATGCAGCAGAATCCGCCGCACGACGCCGGCGGAATTCCCCGCGCGGCTCGAACGCGTGCGGATCGCGCTCGACCAGGGCATCGACCTGAAGCGCCGCGTCGTCGAGGAGCTGCGCCCGACCCTGCTCGACACGATGGGCCTCGTCGCGGCATTGCGATGGCAGATCGACGAGACGTGCAGGCGCGCCAACCTGACCTGCCGCGAACGGTTTCCGGAGGACGAGCCACGCGTTCAACCGCGCAGGCGCGATCACCTTGTTCCGAATCGTCCAGGAAGCACTGGCGAACGTCATAAAGCATGCCCGGCGCGAAGGAGGTCGACATCGCACTCGAGCTGACCGACGAGCATGTCGTCCTGACGATCGGCGACGACGGGGTGGGCGCGACCGTCCGACGCGCTCACCCGGCCGAAGGCGCACGGCATCGCGGGGATGCGTCATCGGGTCCACGTGCTCGGCGGCCGGCTGGACATCCGAACCGCGCCGCGACGGCGGCATGCGCATCCAGGTCCGCGTGCCGCGCGCGAACGTGATGCAGGCGGCGGCAGTCGATTCCGGCAGCTCGGGCCGTATTCGCGGCGATCCCGTGGGCCGCCGAGCCCGGCGGCTCGGCCGCGACGGCCTTATGAGGCCCGGGCGGCGGCGAGCTCGGTCAGTATGCCGGGCAGCCGCTCGTAGTCGCGCGACTTGTCGAGGAAATGCCGCGCGCCCAGCGCGAGCGCCGACTCGCGGTAGGTGCTGCAGCGCGAAATTCGTGAGCACGACTACCTCCGGGCGCCTGGCCATCTTGCGCATGGCCCGGAGCACGCCGAACCCGGTTCCGCTGCGAAGCTGCAGGTCGAGGATCACCACGTCGACGTTGCCGTGATTGACGGCCTCGATCGCGTCGGCTTCCGACCCGACGCTCTCGGCGACGCTGACACCGGCCACGTTGTTGACGATGTTCGCGATCAGATTGCAGATCACCGTCGAATCCTCGACGAGCAGCACCTTCAGATTCTGAGCGTTCGTCATCACCTTCTCGTGCGGCGCCTCCTACTGGATGATCTCGTTTCGAAGCGCGTAGCTGGTGAGGTCGGCGTTGCTCTTCATCCGCATCTTCTCCAGGATCCGGGTCCGGTAGGTGCTGACGGTCTTGACGCTGAGACACAGCTCGCGCCCGATCTCGGAGACGCCGTGGCCCGCGGCGAGCTTGCCGAAGATCTGGAACTCCCGGTCGGACAGCAGGCTGTGCAGCGGCTTGTCCGCCTGGTCCAGGTCGAGCAGCAGCAGCTCCGCGAGGCTGTCGCTTACGTAGCGTCGCCCCTGCAGCACCATGCGGACCGCCTTGAGAAGCTCCTCCGGCGCGCAGTCCTTGGCGATGTACCCGGACGCGCCGGCGCGCAGCACGTTGAGTGCGTACTGGCGCTCGGGGTAGCCCGAAAGCACGAGCACGCGTGTGCCCGGATGGCCCGAACGCACGTGCCGGAGGATGTCGAGACCGCTGCGGTCCGGCATGTTGATGTCGAGCACGAGAAGATCCCACTCGTCGCGCTGCAGGCACGTCGAGCGTCTCGTTCCCCGAGCGGACTCTCCGATTTCCGCACCCGGCAATGACTGGACGAGAAACTGCCGCAAGCCGGCCCTGAACAGTGCGTGGTCGTCGGCGATCAGTACATGCGCCATCTTTGGCACCTCGTTCAGAACTCGCCCGCCAGGCTGGCGTAGCGATTGAGCTTGTTATACAACGTTTTGACGCTGCACCCCAAGACCTCCGCCGTACGGCGCTTGTTGCCGGCAAAGCGCTCGAGCGTCGCCTCGATCACCGAGCGCTCGACGTCGCACAACCGCGAGCCGATGCGGACACGCAACTCGCCTTCGCGTGGCGCCGCGTGCGGAGCTGCCTGCGCCGTCAGCTCAGACGCCCGGCCGATCGCTGCGTCCAGGTCGACCTCGTCGTCGCCCACGATGTACGCGTACTCGACCGCGTGCTTGAGCTCGCGGACGTTGCCCGGCCACGGATGCCTGCGCGCGGCATCGAGCGAGTTCGGTGAGAATCGCTTGGTGCGATCCGAAGCGGCGTTCATGCGCTCGAGGAAGAGCTCGGCCAGCTCGACGACGTCGTCCCCACGCTGCCGCAGGGGTGGAAGCTCGATCGGGAAGACCGCGATCCGGTAGTACAGGTCCTCCCGCAGCCTGTTCTCCCGAACCGCGGTCACCGGGGACCGGTTCGTCGCGGCGACGAACCGGACGTCGGTCGACAGCTCCTGGGTGCCGCCGACCCGGAAGTAGCGCTGGGTTTCGAGAAAGCGCAGCAGCGGCGGCTGCATCTCCATCGGCATCTCGGTGATCTCGTCGAGGAACAGCGTGCCACCGCTGGCCCGCCCGGCGATGCCGTCGTGCGTGCGGGTTGCGCCGGTGAAGCTGCCCTTCTCGTAGCCGAAGAGCTCCGCCTCAATCAGCGTCGCCGGAATGGCCCCGCAGTTGACGGCATGGAGCTCGGAGGTCGCCCGCGCGCTGCCCGCGTGCAGCGCCTGGGCGACGAGCTCCTTCCCCGTGCCGCTCTCGCCGACCACGAGCACCGACGCCTCCGTCGCCGCGACGCGGTCGATCAACGCGCGCACGCGATCCATGGCGCCGGATTCGCCGACCAGGCTGGTCGTAATCGGCGTCGGCGTCCGCTCGCGGCGGGCGCATTCGGTTTCCATCATCGTCATTTCCTCCGTGGTCTGCGACCACCTCGGAGATCCAGGGGCAAATCTTTACAGCCACCTTGTAACTCTTGTGCCATCCGACGAGGATCGGCCACCCCGCACATCTCCTTCGGATACAACCACTTCGCTTGTCGGTCATCGTCCGACACGCGGCCCGCAAGTCCCTGAAGCGACGGGAGGCGCATGGCGCCCCTGCCGGCCTGGACGCCCTCCCCGGTGTGCAGACAGCCCGCATGGCACGTCGATTGCACCTCTTCTACTCGACCGTGGTCGACCACCGGGTCGACGGCGGCAGGATCGGCACACCCAAGGAGAAAAGGCATGAACTCGAGATTTCTCAAGCTCACCGCGATCATGGGTGCGCTGATGCTGGGCACCGCGTGCTCTGCAACGCGCACGCAACAGTCGGCCGGCGAGGTCATCGACGACAGCGTGCTCACGGCGAAGGTGAAGGCGGAGTTGATCGACGACCCGGTCACCAAGGCCGGACAGATCAACGTGGAAACCTATCGCGGCGTCGTACAGCTCGGCGGGTTCGTCGACAACGCGCAGCAGAAGGAGCAGGCCACGAAGGTCGCGCAGTCGGTGACGGGCGTCAAAGAAGTCCGCAACGATCTGCGTGTCAGCAGTCCGCAGGCCACGGCGGGGCAGGTCATCGACGACGGCACCGTCACGGCTTCGGTCAAGACCAAGCTGGTCGACGATTCGACGACCAAGGCCCACCAGATCAACGTGGAGACCCAGAAGGGCGTCGTGCAGCTGACCGGCTTCGTGAATTCCAACGACGCCAAGACGCGGGCCGCGCGAGCTGGCCCGCTCGGTCGACGGAGTCGTGGAGGTGCGCAACGATCTCGAGATCAGGCAGAACTGATCCCGTGACGGCCGCGGGCGGAATGTCGCCTGTGGCAGGATCGTCGCAGGCGCGTCACCGCCGTTCGGCTTCTGAGCGGCGGTGACGCGTGGTACCGCGTGCAATGAAATCAGCGGCGCGCGAGCGCATCGTAGATTCGGTGGGCGGAGGAACCTGAGCTCCTGACTCGATCGCGCTGAGCCGCGAACTCCATCGCAAGCGCCTTCGCGCTCACCACGAGCGGCATGGCCAGCACCACACCGGCGATTCCCCATAACCAGCCCCCGAACCACAAGGAGAGCAGCACCACGAGCGGGTGGACATCGAGCCGCCTCCCCACGAGGACGGGTTGCAAAATCTGTCCTTCGAGGGTCGTGAGCGCCAGATAGGTGCCGGCGACGACGAACGCGGGCCCGAGCCCGTCGAAGTACACGAGCGCCACAGCCGTCAGTAGGACCAAGGTCACCGCGGACCCGGCATACGGCACGTAGTTCAGCACGAACGCCACCGCGCCCCAGAGCAGCGCGTTCGGCATGCCGAGCCAGTGCATCGTCGCCACGGTTCCGAGCCCGAGAAGCAGATTCGAGAGCGTCACAGTCGCGAAGTAGCGACCCAGATCGCTGCTGATCGTCGTGGCGAGCGAAAGGAGCCGCGTATCGGCCGTAGGGCCGCCGCGGGGCGCCTCCAGTCGCCGGAGCAGCGCGGGACCGCCCACGAGCAGAAAATAAGTCACGATCAGCATCGTCACCGTCGCGATGAGCCACTCCTGCGTGTTCTCGAAGGCCGACTTGGACGGGACGGCAAGCGCCGGTGGCGGCGCAGCATCGTCGACGGCGGCCGCGGGATCCGTGACTCGACCGGCCTGCTCGGACACCGATTCGACCTTGGCCATGAAGCGCGTGACCGGGCGCAGCTTGCGCTCCAGTGTCCGCATCACTGTAGGGGCGGTGTCGAGCCAGTCGCGCGCCGGTTGCCAGGTGGCGTTCAGCGCCAGCACGACCATCGCGACCAGTGAGGCCATGACGAGCGCCGCGGCGATGGCTCGTGGCACGCGGCGTCTCGTCAGGGCGCCGACTGCCGGCGACAACAACAGCGCGAGGAAGACCGCGAACAGCACCGGCACGATGGCGGATCGCGCGGCATGCAGCGCGCCGATCACGAGCACGGTCGCGATGACGATGAGCGCGTGCTCGGCGGGCCGCCCCAGTCCTGCGGCATTCACGTCGGGCGCTTCCGCTTCGCGTCGTCGTCCATACCACGGTAGCGTATGACGCTGATCTCCCCGTCGCTCTCCATGAGGGCAAGCTTGACGTCGCCCAGCCGCTCGATGCCGTGCTGGCGCAACTTGCCCGTGAGTTCCTCGTCGGACAGGTGCTCGCGCCGCAGGTTGCGGTGCACGAGACGCCCGTGGCGCACGAGCACGACTGCCGGCGGAGTCGTGAAGCGCGCCACGGCCGGCGAATGAAAGCTGGCCCAGTCGATCAGCCAGTTCCAGCCGATGATCGTCGCGAGGAGGATCGCACCCTCCGCGACGGTGGTGTAGCCGCCGGACATCGCGTTCTGCGCGGCATCGGCGAGCAGCACCAGCAGCAGCAGGTCGGCGATGCCCACCGCGCCCGCGTCGCGGCGCAGTACGAAACGGAAGATCAGGAAGAGGAACCAGTAGACGAGCGTGCCGCGGAGGATGAGCTCCGCGGGCGGTACCGTGATGCCGAAGAACGTATCCCAGTCCATGGCGGACCCTCGGTCAGTCGCTGCGGCGACCGTTGCGATGCACGCTAGCGCGCCGGCAGCCCCGCGGGCAACGGCTCATCGATGCACGACCTGCAGGATGCTGTTGCGGATCTGCTCGTGCAGCACCAGCTGGGCGTCCGATGCAATCGCCTCGAGAACGACCGGTTCATAGGCCAGCCTGCCGTCGGCGGTCGCCTCGAGTACCCCGCGCATCCGCAACCGGTCGAGGAAGGTGCCGAAGAGCGCGCGGTCGAAGAACTCCGGCGAATGCAGCTCGTAGAGCAACGACATGCGCTCCGCCATCAGCTGGCACTGACGCTCCAGCGCCTCCTGGCTCAGTCGACCGCTGCCCGCCTTGAGCAGCAGCGAGATCGCAAGATAGTAGCGCTCGATGATCGGAACCGTGGCGCGCGCGAGTACCGACAACTGCACCGCCTCGCTCGACTCCGCCGGCGGGCGCCGCCAGAGGGCCCTGTCCTCGCTTGCGGCCAGCAGGCCGTGATTGCCGAGGTCCTCGAGCAGCTCATCGACCACCCCGTCGAGCTCGTCCTCAGGCCAGCGCAGAAAGTACTCCTCCGCGACGTACGGATAGACGCGGCGCGCGAGGCGCAGCAGGTCCGGGCGCGGCACGGTCGCATTGTTGAGGAAGGCGCAGGCGAGCAGCGACGGCATGAGCATCAGGTGCAGCGCATTGTTGCGAAAGTAGCTCGTCAGCACCGAGCTGTCCTCGGTCATCTGGAAGATATCGCCCTGCTCGTGCGGCTGCCGGCGGATCACGCCCATCGACTCGGCGTATTTCAGCATCGACGCACCGTCCGCGCCGGTGACCCAGACCCGTGGCGAGTACGGCGCCTGGCGGAGCAGCGATGCGTACAGCTCGAGCTGTCGCGCGAGGTCGGCCTCACCCATGCTCCGCCGTGGCATGGCGAGCAGTACCAGCCCGACCAGGTTTATCGGCGTGACGCAGGCGGCGGCATTGATTCGAACCATGATCTGGTTCGCCAGCTCGCCGATCAGGGGCACGAGCCAGCGCGGCCGGTCGTCCGATCCGGCCGGTCGCCGGTCCCAGTCCGGCGCATGACGAAGGATCTGCTCATCGAGCGACAACGGCTCGCCGAAGCTGACGTAGACCTTTCCGAAGCGGCTCCGCAGGGCGGGTATCGCGCGCAGCAGGGCGAGCACCGACTCCTTTTCCTTCGGGCGGCCCGACAGCTCCCCGATGTAGGTGCGGCCCTCGAGCAGCCGCTCGTACCCGAAGTAGACCGGCACGAACACGACCGGGCGCCGTGGCTCGCGCAGGTAGCTGCGTACGGTCATCGCCAGCATCCCGGTCCGAGGCTGCAGCAGACGCCCGGTGCGGCTGCGGCCACCCTCGATGAAGTACTCGATCGAGTGGCCACGAGCCATCATCTGGCCGAGGTACTTCATGAACACTGCCGCATACAGCGTGTTGCCCGCGAAGCTGCGGCGCAGGAAGAAGGCGCCTCCGCGCCGCAGGAACCGTCCGATCACCGGCAGGTTGAGGTTGATACCGGCCGCGATGTGCGGCACCGCGAAGCCCTTGTGGAACACGACGTAGGAAAGCAGCAGGTAGTCCATGTGACTGCGGTGACAGGGCACGTAGATGATCTCGCTGCCCTCGTCGACCGACTCGAGACTCGAGAAATTGGCGAGCTCGATGCCGTCGTAGAGGCGGTTCCAGAGTCGCCCGAGCATGCCCGACATGAAGACGATGAAGGGGTGCGAGTAGTTCGCGGCGATCTCCTCGCCGTAGCTGCGGGCGAGGTCGAGCGCTTCGCGGCGCGTGAGTCCCTTCGCGCTCATTTCGTCCCGCACGGCCTGGCGGACCGCCTGTGTCCGAAGCACCTGCGCGACGATCGTACGGCGGTGCGACAGGTCCGGCCCGATGGTCGCGGCGCGCTGGTTGCGCAGCTGCACGCGGAGCTGCCGAGACAGGCGGCGCGGTCCGCGCGGCATGCCGCGCGTCTCCGCGAGCGACGGCTGCAGCGCGAGCGGGTCGCCGAACAGGGTCAGCAGATTTCGCCCGTTGATGAGCAGCGACAGGACCTTGCGGAACCGTCCGCCGAGGTCCCAGCCCTCGGCGACCATCAGCCGCAGCCAGGATCGCTCGCGCCCGGGCGCGCGGCCCCAGAACAGGCTCACCGGCACCAGGTCCGCATCGAAGGCGATGTCGGCGGCGGCGATCCCGGTCAGCGTACGCAGGCCCTCCGGCATGCGTCGGTCGATGCGCTGGCCGGCGATGCCGCGGCGGCGCTCGAGAAACAGCACTGAGTGAGGCAGCAGCGCGCCCGAGCCGAGCGGCGCGAGCGGTGGCGGCAGACCCCGCTCGGCGCACACATGCTCGAGGACCGCGGCGTCGACTACGCTCGCGTTTCTCCAGTACGTAGACCACCGGCCGGCCGGGAGCGAACCGCTCGCGCACGTCGTTCGGAAGCACGGCCGGCCGGACCCAGACCGACACGAAGCGACGGACCAGCGGCAGCAGCAGCCGCTCGACGGTCGTGAGCTCGCTCATGCGGCGCGGCGGCGCTTCGCGGCTATTCGGCGGCCTCAGCGTCGTCGGCGTGATCGATCGCCGTATCGAGATCCTGCTTGCGATCCATCACCACCCCCTCCACGGCACGTGCGCGATCCTGGGTCTGGATCATGTCGTCAAAGACGGTTTCCTCGGCCTCCTGGCTGCCGGGCTCTGGCGTGGCCTCCGCCTGCTCATCGGCGGGCGGAGCACCGCAGCCGATCGAGGAGCGTTGCGACGAGTCCGGCCAGCGATAATTTAGGCATGCCGTTCATGAGCCCTCCCCCGGGGTTGTGGCGGCTGGCAGTTTAAACCCAGGCGTGGTGGCGGGAGCTCAGGAAAGCCTCATGGCGGTATTTACGGACCGGTCCATCATCATCACCGGGGCCTCCGAGGGCATCGGACGCGCGCTCAGCCTCGCGCTCGCACCGCAGCGGCCCCGGCTCGCGTTGGCCGCGCGCGATCGCGGGCGCCTCGAGTCGCTCGCGTCGGAGTGCCGTGGGCACGGCGCGCAGGTGCGCGTGCAGCCGACGGACGTGACGGACGCCGGCGCCTGCCGGGCGCTGGTCGAGGATACGGCCGCGGAGTTCGGCGCGATCGACGTGCTGGTCGCAAATGCCGGCGGCACGATGTGGTCGCGCTTCGACCGCATCGAGGACCCGTCGATCTTCGAGGCGCTGATGCGCTTGAATTTCCTGGGCAGCGTCTATCCGACGCTGCATGCGCTGCCGCACCTGAAGAAGAGCCGCGGCCGGATCGTCGCGGTCTCGAGCGTGGCGGGACTCATCGGCGTCCCGGAGCGCACGGCGTATGCGGCGAGCAAGCACGCGATGACCGGGTTCTTCGATTCACTGCGAATCGAGCTGGCCGATTCGGGGGTGACGGTCACGCTGGTCCACCCGGACTTCGTCGTATCTCAGATCCACCGCCGCGCGCTCGGGCCCGACGGACGGCCGCTGGGCGAAAATCCCATGGCAGCCTCCCGCATCATGACCGCGGAGCGCTGCGCGGAATTGATGGTGGGGGCCATGGAGCGACGCGACCGCGCACTGCTCACCTCGGCGCGTGGCCGCTTCGGCCGCTGGCTGCGGCTCCTCGCGCCCGGTGTGATCGATCGCATGGCGGCCAAGGCGATCCGCGACCGGCGTTGAGCGGTGCCGGGTCGCAGTTTCGTGCCCGTTGAGCGGTGCCGGGTCGCAGTTTCGCAGTTATTCTCGCGGGACTTCAGCGAGTCCTCAGTAGTTGCAGGAATAACTGCGAAACTGCGACCCGGCACCCCTAATGCATCTCGTCGAGGGTGAAAAGGAAGTACGAGAAGAAGTGGTTGATCGCGCGGATCTGGTCCAGCAGGCCGTGGTCCGAATCGAGCACGTGCAGCGTCGCCTGCTGTTCCTGCGCGAAGCGCACGCTGTTCTCCACCGGGACCACGTCGTCCCGCCAGCCGTGCACGATCGTGGTCTGGCACTTTGCCGGACGCGGGCTGAACTTCTCATAGCCAGGCATGTAGAGCGCAGGCGCGAGCAGGAACATTCCCCGCGCCTGCAGCAGCGACGATCCGGCGACCGAGACCCAGCCACCCATGCTCGAGCCAACCAGTACCAGCGAGCCGCGCAGGTCCTTGCAGAAGGCGAGCAGCCGCGTCACCCGGTCCTGCGGATCGTCGATGCCCTGGTAGTCCACGGACTCGACCTGAAACCCCTCCGCGCGTGCGATCTCCGACATCGCTGCGATCTTGCTGCCCCAGGGCCCGCTCTCCTTGCCATGCGAGAAAACGACATAGGCTTCGGTCATCCAGATCTCCGCTTCGGGACAGGTGGCCCGCGATCATAAGCCCTCGCGACCCGGGTCGTGCCTCGGGATTTCCCGACATCGGTGGTGGCTCGATGAGCCACAACAGTCGATCGAGGTTCCCCGCGGGAGCGTGCCAGCCGTGCCGGTCCATGTCTATCCGCCCACGAAGCGAAGTCACACCCTCACGCGCAAGGCGCGCGCGTTGTTCGCGATGCGCGCGCGTGCCGGCCGGAAACGCGATGCGGCCACCCGCGCCGACCACGCGGTGCCACGGCACCGCGCTGCCCGCGGGCAGGCCGGACAGCACGCGACCGACCAGCCGCGCGCGGCGCGGCAGGCCCGCGCGATCCGCGACGAGACCGTAGGTGCTCACGCGTCCTCGCGGAATACTCGTCACGACCGCAAGGATCGCCTGCGCCGGATCACCGGTAGCAGCCCGTGTTCTGTCGCGAGTCGGCATGCAGCCGGATGCTAGGGACCCCATCGTCGCGGGACAAGGCGGTTCGTTGCCGCGTGCCGCCAGAGCGTGCGAGAGTGATCGGATGAGCTCTCCGGCAGACGCGCACGGCTGGCATTTCGCCATCGATCGCGGCGGAACGTTCACCGACGTCGTGGGTGTCAGCCCCGCCGGCACGCTGCATGCGCTCAAGGTGTTGTCGCGCGATCCGGCGCACCCGGGCGACCCGGCGGTCCGCGGCATGGAGGCGCTCCTGGCCGAACACGGCGCTCCGGCTGCCACGACGGTGCACGGCGTGCGCCTCGGTACGACGGTAGCGACGAACGCGCTGCTCGAGCGCAAGGGCGAGCCAACCCTGCTCGTCACGACGCGGGGCCTCGGCGACGCGCTCCGCATCGGCTATCAGAACAGACCGGACATCTTCGCGCGTGCGATCCGCTTGCCGCCGGCGCTGTACACGGCCGTCGTCGAGGCCGACGAGCGCATCGACGTGGAAGGCCAGGTGCTCGCCGCGCTCGACGAGTCGCTGCTGAGACAGGAACTGGTCGCGGCGCGCGCCCGCGGCCTGAACTCGGTCGCGATCGTGTTCATGCACGGCTTTCGCCACCCCCGCCACGAGCGACGCGCAGCCGCGATCGCACGTGAGGCGGGTTTTGTCGATGTCGCCGCCTCTTACGAAGTCGCCCCGTTGATCGGTTTCGTGGCGCGGGGCGACACGACGGTCGCCGACGCGTACCTGTCGCCCGTCTTGCTGCGCTACGTTCGCGACTTCGCCCACGACCTGGCGACGCGGTTCCCGGACGCGCGCGTCGAGTTCATGCAGAGCAGCGGGGGCCTCACGGACGCGGCGGGTTTCCGCGGCGTCGGCGCGCTCTTGTCGGGTCCCGCGGGCGGCGTCGTGGGCATGATCGAGGCCGGCTGCGGACCCGGGCGTGACCGCGTCATCGGTCTCGATATGGGCGGCACCTCAACCGACCTGAGTCTCTATGCGGGCGATCTGCCGCGCAGATACTCGAGCGAGATCGACGGCGTCCGGCTGCAGGCGCCCATGATGGATATACACACCATCGCGGCCGGCGGCGGTTCGATCGTCCGCTACGCGGACGGGCGCCTCCAGGTCGGTCCGGACTCCGCGGGGGCCGATCCCGGACCCGCCTGTTACCGGCGCGGTGGGCCGGCGACGATCACCGACTGCAATCTCGTGCTCGGGCGGATCCAGGCGGACTGGTTTCCGCGGGTGTTCGGCGAGCGCGGCGATGCGACGCTGGACGTCGGGGCCTCGCGGCAGCGGCTGTCGGCCATTGCCGTCGAGGTCGCGGCCGGCACCGGCCGCCCGCAGGACGTCGAATCCCTGGCGTCGGGCTTTATCGAGGTGGCCGTCGCGCGCATGAGCTACGCCGCTCGCGAGCTGGCGCTCCGGCAGGGTCACGATCCGGCGACGTTCGCGCTGCTCGCCTTCGGCGGCGCGGCCGGCCAGCACGCCTGCGGCATCGCGGACGCGCTCGGGTGTCGCGAGGTCGTGTTGCCGGCGCTGGCCGGCGTGCTCTCGGCCTGGGGCATCGGCCGGGCGCGTGCGCGGTGCATGCGACGACGCACCGTCGAGAAGGAGCTCTCGCTCTGGTCCGCGGCCGACGCCCAAGCTGCGCTGGGCGCGCTCGCGGCAGAAGCACGCGGGCCGCTGCTGCGACAGGGCGCGGCGGCCGAGACCATCCAGTTGCGACGAACGGCGCAGCTGCGCCTCGCCGGTTCCGACTCCGCGATCGAGGTCGACTGGGCGGCACCGGACGCGATGCGCGCGCGGTTCGCGGAGTCGTATCGCCGTACTTACGGCTTCCTCGAGGAGAGTCAGGCACTCATCGTCGCGACGATTGCGGTCGAAGCCGTTGCACCCGCGACGGCCGGTCACACGGTCGCGGCGCGGAGGGCGGCGGCCGGCAGTTCGGCATCGACGCTCGTTACTGCCTGGATCGACGGTCGATGGCGACAGATTCCGCTTTACCCGCGGACCGCGATCGAGCCCGGCTCGACGCTTGCCGGTCCGGCGCTCGTTGCCGAGGATGGCGCCACGAGCTACATCGCGTCCGGCTGGTCGGGGTCACTGGCCCCGGACGGCAACCTGGTATTGCGCCAGCCCGCCCCGGCGCGGCTCACGCCCCGTGCCCGCGAAGGTTCCGATCCGACCCGCCTCGAGGTGATGAACGGCCTCTTCATGCACGTCGCGGAACAGATGGGCGTCGTGCTCCAGCAGACGGCCAGCTCGGTCAACATCAAGGAGCGGCTCGACTTCTCGTGCGCGATCTTCGACGCCGCGGCAGAGCTCGTGGCCAACGCGCCGCACATGCCCGTACACCTGGGTTCGATGGGTGCAAGCGTCGCGGCCGTAGTCGCCGCGCACGGCGATGATCTGCGGCCAGGTGATGCGTTCCTGGTCAATTCGCCGTACGACGGAGGCACGCACCTGCCGGACCTCACGGTCGTGACGCCGATGTTCGATGGCTCCAGTGGCCGGCCCCGGTTCTTCACCGCCTCGCGTGCGCACCATGCGGACATCGGCGGCCTGACGCCCGGCTCGATGCCCCCGGGCAGCCGTCACATCGACGAGGAAGGCGTGCTGATTCCGGCCGACGCGCATCGTCCGCGACTGGCGTCCTCGACGAACCGCTCCTGCGACGCCTGCTCGGCGAGGGCCGCTATCCGGCGCGCAATCCGGCGCAGAACCTCGCGGACCTGCGCGCGCAGCTCGCTGCGAATGCCCGCGGAATCCGCGAGCTCGATCGCGCCGCGGCGGAGCTCGGCATGGACGGACTCGCCGCCGACATGCGTCACGTCCAGGACAATGCCGAGAGCTGCGCGCGACGCGCGATCCGGCGGCTTGCCGATGGGGCGTTCTGCTACGAGCTCGACAACGGCCAGGCTATCGTCGTGAACATCCGGATCGACCGCGCACGGGGCGAGGCTCTCGTGGACTTCACCGGCACCTCGGCGCAGCGCGACAACAACTTCAACGCGCCGCGCGCCGTCACCGTCGCCGCCGTCCTGTACGTCTTCCGCACGCTGATCGAGGAGCCGATACCGCTCAACGCCGGTTGCCTGCGGCCGCTGACGATCGTCGTTCCACCCGGCTCCATGCTCGATCCGCGGTGGCCGTGCGCCGTGGTGGCGGGCAACGTCGAGACCTCGCAGTGCATCGTCGATGCACTCTATGGCGCGCTCGGGGTTCAGGCGGCGTCGCAGGGCACGATGAACAATTTCACCTTCGGCAACGAGCGTTACCAGTACTACGAGACCATCGCGGGCGGCGCAGGCGCAGGGCCCGACTACGACGGCGCGAGCGGCGTGCAGACGCACATGACCAACTCGCGCCTCACGGATCCGGAAGTCCTGGAAAGCCGGTTTCCCGTGCTGTTGCGGCGTTTCGCCCTGCGGCGATCCTCCGGAGGGCAAGGCCGGCATCGGGGCGGTGACGGCCTGATCCGCATGATCGAGTTCCGGGAGCCGATGACGGCGTCGATCCTGTCCAACCACCGTCGCATCGCGCCCTTCGGCATCGAGGGAGGCGGCCCGGGCGCACCGGGCGTCAACCGATTGCTGCGCCGCGACGGCGGTTCAGACTCGCTCGCCGCGGCCGCCGAAATCGGTGTAGAAGCGGGCGATATCGTCTCGATCGAGACCCCCGGGGGCGGCGCCTTCGGGCAAGCGGAGCTTCAGCGTCGTTGACTCCTCGTCGGGACGGTGTTGGTCCGCCTCGTCAGGATGCCCTGGGGCTGCCTGGCTTTCCTCGGACGATGACTCCTCGGCTTCCGCCGGGCAGTTCCGCGACCAGGGTCGTTTCGTCCTCGCCGATCGAAGTCCCGGTCGGCGCCGGCAAGGCCTCGACCGGCGTCGTCGTTTCATCCTCGCCGATCGAAGTCCCGGTCGGCGGCGACAACGCCTCGAGCCGGCGTCGTCGGATCGTCAGACGCAGACCCGGTGCCGGCGATCGCTTCGCGAGGCTGGATGGCCTCGACGTCGATGCCGGCGTCGCCCGCGCCGTCGTGCACCACGACGTCGATCAGATGCTCCTCGGGCGCGACCTCGATGCGGAGGCGCAGCCCGGCGGGCAACGCGTTCGACCGGACCGGGCGCACCCGGCTGCCCTGTCGACCGTGCGTAATCAGAAACGAGCGGTACTCGTCCGGCCGAGTCGCGCGCACGCTCACCAGCAGGTTGACCTGGCCCGCGGCAAGGTCCTCCTCCGTATTGAGCCGGTCGTCGCAGATCACCTGAAACGCCGTCTCGGCAGGCCCGTCACCGAACAGGCCGGCATCGGCGAGCGGTTTCAGGAACGCTTCGGCCTGCCCGCGCATCCGCGACCATGCGTTGCGGTCGCGCACGTCGTACAGCACCCAGCGTGTGCCACGTTCGAGGCAGTTCATCAGCTGCAACCACCGCCGCCGCGCCGTGAGCTGCCCGCCGTCCACGCTCGCGGCGGCGCCCTGCGCCAGCGTCCGCAGCGCGAGCGGGCGCGGATTCGCGGCACGAAGCGACTGCAGCGGATTGATGCCATGCCTCGCGAGCCTCAGGCGTTCCGCATCGTTCAACATCCGAACCGGTCGCGTGCCCGGGCGAAGCAGGATCTCCTCCTCGGGCCCGGGCTGCCACCAGGGGCGAAGATCCTCGAGCCGCGCGAGCGCGCCGGCGACGGCGCCGCAGTTCGCGAAGGTCTCGTAGCGTCCGCGCAGCCGGTCGTAGGCCAGCACGCGCGGAAAGCACATCAGCGCATCCTCCGTCTGCAACGCCAGGTCGCGCAGGCCGTGCAGCGCCTGCCCGGCGTCGCTCCATGCGGACGGAGGGTCCACGATCAGAAGCGCGCGCAGGTCGCGGCAAAGCCGGCTCGCGGCCACCAGCACGCTCGGCCCGATGTCGCGGTCGCGACTCAGGGGCGGCACGCAGACGAAGCTCAGGAAGTCCGTTCCGCGCAGCGCAAAGAGACCCGTGCCGCGATGCGGCGACCCGATCACGTCGTAATCGGTGAGCGGTGCACCGTCGTCACCGTCGGGATTCGAATCGATGTAGCCGATCGGATGACGTGAGCCGGCACGAAACGTCCGGTCCGGGCGCCGTGATGGCACGGTGCCGCGCACGCGGACCATCGCCGACTCCTGCAGCGCCGTGGTGACGAACCGTGCGGTTTCCGGCTCGACGGATACGCGCCGGAAGATCTCCTGGTCCTCGATGTGCTCGGAACCCGACGCGCGCAGTCGCTGCACGACGAGATTGAACCGCTTGTCCTCCGCTGGGCCGATATTGTCGTAGTCGACCGACGCGCGCAGCGTCTCGCGGGACCCCGGGCTCCGCGCCTCGAGTGTCAACACCTGGTCGCCGCAGGGCAGCGAGAGGGTGGCCGGGGCGCCGCCATTGACGACACGAACGACCACCGCCTGCCGGCCGCCGTTCTCGAAGTACTGCTCGACGGCGTACGACAGCGGACTCGGCTGCCACAGGCCGCCGAAGACCTGCTGGTAGTCTGCGAAGCTGTCGAGCAGCACCGGCTGGTTCACCGGTCCGCGCACGGTGCGACCGATGAACGCGGTCACCGCGCCGGGCAGACGGGCGATGGGCTGGTCCGCGCCCGGGCCCTCCGCCACGACGAAGCTCTGCACTCTCGACTCAGGCAAACCGCAACCCCCGAACGGCGGCTACCGTATCACATGTTCTTCTTTTCACGGCTCACTCCCGCCGCGCCGCAGTGACCCTAACGCCCTCCCCAGGGACTCCGCAACACCACGTCTTTTCGTTTGAAGAGCGGTATCAGCAGCATACCTGCAATGAAGCCGCCGATGTGAGCGCGGAATGCCACGCCGCCCTGGCCGCTCGAGAACAGATTGCTCACGAGCTGCAGGACGAACCAGAGCGCGAGCACGGCGCCGGCGGGCAACCGCACGGTCTGGATCACGACCCCGAGCGGTATGGCGACCAGCACGCGAGCGTGCGGGAAGAGCAGCAGATACGCGCCCAGGACACCGGAGATCGCGCCGCTCGCTCCGATCATCGGAATGGTCGAGTTCGGATCAGGCAGCGCCTGCGCGAAAACGGCGGCGACGCCGCAGGCCACGTAGAACGCGAGGAAGCGCGGCCGGGTCATGCTGTCCTCGACGTTGTCGCCGAATATCCACAGATACAGCATGTTACCGAGCAAATGCATGAAGCCGCCGTGCATGAACATCGACGTGAGCACGGTGACCGACGGCGGAACCAGCGCGAGCTCAGGCGGCAGGCTCTCTCGGCCGAGCAGCACCGCCGGGATCACCCCGAGCGCGTACACGGCCGCCTGGCCGCCCTGCCCGCCGAGCGTCATCTGCCAGAGAAAGACGAGCACGCACAAGCCAACCAGCGAGCGCGTAACGACGGCCGTCCGTGCGGGAACATTGTCGTCGCGAAGCGGGATCATGGCGCTCGGGCGTCGATGCGCCGGCGAAAAGCGCGACTAGCAGCGATTCTCAGCCTCAGGCGTTCGCTGGCCATGCGCGCCGCGGCACGACGGTCGCCGGCCGCGGCAGCGACTCGTACAGGTCGAGGAGCCGCCGCGCGGTCGAATGCGTGTCCCATTCCGCGGCGAAATCGCGTGCCGCGGCGGCAAGCCGGGCGCGGCGCGGGGCGTCGCGCATCAGCGCCGCCACCACCGATGCGAAGGCCTCTGGATCGTCGGGTGCGGCACAGGCGCCGCGCCCGGGCAGGACGATTTCGCGCGTACCGAGCTCCGCCACAGCGACGACCGGCACGCCGAGCGCCAGCGCCTCGAGCAGCACCAGGCCCTGCGTCTCTGTGCGCGAGGCAAACACGAACAGGTCACCGGCGGCGTAGCAGTCCTGCAGCTCGCCGTCGCGGCGCAGATAGCCGACGAACAGGGTGGCGTCCTCGAGACCGAGCGCGCGCACGCGCCGGCGCAGACGTGGCACGGCGGGCCCCTCGCCCGCCAGCACGAGCAGGACATCGGGCAACTGCGGTCGCAGATCGACCAGCATGTCGAGCAGGAAGTCGATGTTCTTCTCGTGCGCGACTCGTCCGACGTACAGGAGCAACGGCCGGTCCGCGGCGATGCCGTGCCGGCGCCGGAATGCAGCGCCGTCGCCGCGCGCAAATTCGCGCCGGTCGATGCCGGTTGGCAGCACCGTGAGCGGCTGAGTGACGCCCTGCTCGCGGAGCACCTGTTCCATCGCCGGAGACGGGACGATGACCCGGTCGAGCGCGTTGCACTGCCGGCGACTGATGCTGCGCGCGGCCGCGCGCAGCAGCCGTCGCGGCAGGAAGGGCACGTAGTGGTGGAAGTATTCCTCGAAATGCGTATGCCAGGTCTCGACCACCGGCACACCGTGCATGCGCGCCCAGCGCACGCCGACCGCGTGGGCAACGAACGGCGTCTGGACGTGCACGACGTCCACGCCGACTGGCGTCGAGACGGTCGAGGGTGCGCCGCAGCGCCCGGCGGTCCATGAGCCGGTCCTCTGGATCCATCGGCACGCGCCGAGCGATCACTCGATGGAGGTCGGGATCGGACGGATCGTCCGCACCGTAGCGAGGCACGATCAGCGTGCAGCGGTGCGGTCCGATCTCGCGCAGACTCGCCCGGAACGTCGCTATCGAGGTCGAGACCCCGTTTACACGCGGAAAGAACACGTCCGAGATCATCAGGATGTGCACGAGCCCGCCTCTGCGCCTGCGGCGGAGCAAGCCTGCGCGATGAAGGTGACGGTCCGATGACTCGGGCGGTCGGCGCCGCGCCGATCACGTATCAGGCGTCGGCGTCCGGCACCGATGCCCGCAGTCGACCCACGTGCCAGCGTACGCCGTGATCATCGGCCGCGAGCGGGCCGGGACGATAGTCGCCGGTTTCGATGCCGGACTGCATGCGCTCGGCAATGCGCCGATCGGCGGCCTCGTGGCGGCGCCGGATGCGTCGGTTCAGGTAGCGGGCGAGCCGTGCCTCGCGCGTGCCGTCAGGCAGGGCATAGGCGGTCTCGCGGACCAGCGTGTCGGCAGGTCCCAGCGGCAGCACCTGCTGGGCTACGACCTGGTCGGGGTAGACGTCGATCAGCAGGTTGGGCCAGAGGAAGTATCGGGACCACAGTCGCCGGCGCGCAGGTGGCAGGTGCAGATGCTCCGGAATCCAGCGCTCGTAGGCACGCACCGACCAGGGCGTTGCGTTGGGACCGGCGACCGCGCCGGCCAGCCGCAGCATCTCGCCGTGCCGGGTGTACACATGGACGCCGGGCTCCGCCGCTCGCGGCGTCGGTTGAGCCGGCGAGGCGCGATGTGAGTCGAGCGCCTGCTCGCAGACGAGCTTCCAGTTGGCGCGGCATCGCCGAATCGCAGGCTCGGTGATGCGGCGCATCGCCGGCAGTCGATGGGGCTCCAGTTCCGAGGCGCACTCCGTAAGCCGACTGGCGAGCGTTGCCGACGGGCGCTCGAACGCGGCGAACACGAAACCGAGCGCGGTTTCCACCTCGAGTGGGCGAAGGCCGAGCGCCGCACGGTCGAGACCCGCGTACTCGGCCTCACGCGGCAGCCGCACCAGCGCGCCGGTGGCGTCGTATTCCCAGCCATGGGTCGGACAACGAACGCGTCCGTCGACGCAGAACGCGAGCCCGGTGGCTGCATCGCCCTCGATCAGGCGCGAGCCGCGATGCCTGCAGACGTTGCTGAAGCCCCGGACCGCGCCATCCGGGCCGCGCAGCAGCAGCGCGGATCGGCCCAGAAAATCGAACCGCATCGCCGTTCCGGGTGTCGGGAGATCCGCGATGTGGCACACCAGCTGCCAGCTCGGCAGCAGCACGCGCTCGCGCTCCCGTGCGAAGAATCCCGGCCCGGTGTAGCAGGTCCCGGCAAGGCCCTGCATCGGCGGCGCAGTTGAGGTGCCCGTCGCGGGGATGATCAGCCGCCGCCCTGTTCGTTCGAGGTCACAACCGGCTCGCTTGCCGACTCCGCCGGCGGCTCCACCTGTCCGTCCCAGTTCGCGCCCGCGGGCAGCTCGTTGGCAACCAGTCGCGAGGCGGCGATGTAGCGCTCGTAGCTGAGCCCGGTGCGTGATACCGGGCACGGCCACGCCGAGCTGGTCGTTGACGACCTGCTCGACGAGCGCCGGATCGATCTGCCCGCCGTGCGGCTTCGCTCGCTGCCACATCCGGCTCAGCGTTGCCTCCTTGAACACGGGCTTCTTCTCGGCCGCCGCGTCTTCTTCCTTTTCGAGATGCGGCGGGTATGACTGCACGTACAGGCTGTCACCCTGCCAGCGGTACAACAATGGCTGATCGACCACCGTCACCTTGGTACCGATCTCGAAGCCGTCGAAGAGTGCGGCGATGTCCTCCGGGTACATACGGATACAGCCATGGCTCGCTCGCAACCCGACTCCTGCGGGCTTGTTCGTGCCGTGTATCAGGTAACTCGGCCAACCCAGGTTCATAGCGTAGGCGCCGAGCGGATTGTCGGGGCCGGGAGGCACCCGGTCCGGAAGGATGTCACCCTCCGCCGCATGCTCCTTGCGCACCGATTCCGGCGGAGTCCAGTACGGATCCCTGCGCTTGGAGACGATCTTCGTCGTGCCGATCGGTGTGGCCCAGCCGATCTTGCCGATCCCGATCGGGAAGGTCACTACGGTTCGCGGCTCGCCCTTTGCCACCTTCGGAAAGTAGAAGGCGCGCAGCGCCGCCACGTTGATCACGAGGCCCTCCGTCGGCGCATCGGGCAGCACGAACTGCGTCGGCAGCACGATGCGCGTTCCCTCACCCGGCAGCCAGGGATCCACGCCTGGATTCGCCCGCGTCACCTCGTCGAAACCGAGATTGAATCGACGTGCGATGTCCGCGAGCGTGTCCTCGTGACGCGCGTGCGTGACCTGCACGACACCGACGACACCGACCGTCTTCGGGTCGTACGGGAAGCTGTGAGTGGCGATCGGAGGCAGCCCGGCCGGCTTCGGCGGCAGTGCCGCCGGCGTCTTCGCCTGCTTTTCCTGCGGCACGAATACGCTACACCCGCCCAACGTCACGAGTACCGCAACGCAGGCGACCCACCACGCCGACGGCGCGCGCTCCGCTCTCCTCACAGCGTTTCTGCTCCTCATCTCGCCTGGCTCCCTGACGGCCTACAGCAGCACCGGCCGGTTCGGCAGCTCGTCCCGATCGCGGCCACCCGGCGACGAAGGGTAATGCGCCGCGATGAGCTGGCCGACCGCACGCACGCCCGCGACGGCGCCGTCCTGGAACCCGCCGGCACGGAAGTGCTGATCCATATCATCGCAGATCGAGGACCACTGGTCCGCACCGACCTTCGGGTTGAACCCCCGATCTGCGACGATCTCGACATCGTGATCCGCGAGCAGGACGTAGATCAGCACGCCGTTGTTGGCGTCGGTGTCCCAGACGCCGAGTGCCGCGAATACCTCGAGCGCCCGCTCGCGCGGCGTCGTGCCGCGCCAGGCGCGGTCCGGGTCGAGCGCCGACTCGATGGCGAAACGGATCTCGCCCGTGTGCGTGCGCTCGGACTCGTCGATCGCGAGCTCGATGGCGTCGAGCGCCGCGGGGGGAAATGCCCGATGCATGGAGCGATCGCTTGCGGTGAGGTGGCGGAACCAGCGTCCCCAGTCCATGGCTTACCAGCTCCCCGAGGCGCCGCCGCCCCCGAAACCGCCGCCGCCGCCGCTCCAGCCGCCGCCGCCGCCGAAGCCCCTCCGAAGCCCCCTCCGAAACCGCCCGGATGACCCCACCCGCCGCCATGACGGCGGCTGTACCAGCCGCCCCCGCCGCCCCCGAACCCGCCGAGCAGCGCGAAGATGAACGCAAGGAGGCCGGCCCCGAATGCGAGGCCGAGGATACCGATCAATAGCCAGGTGAGGCCGCCGACTACGCCACCGGTAGCAAGCGCGCCGCCCACGCGGCCGAACATGCGGCGGAATATCGAACCGCCGACGATGGCGAGGATGAAAAGGAAAGGCAGCAGGCCCGAAAGGCCCGGAATATCCTGCGCCGGCGCGCGGCTGGCCGGTTCCGGCAGGGGCTCTCCCTCGACCACCCGCATCATCCGATCGAGCGCCGTAGCGATCCCACCATGAAAATCACCGCGACGGAACTGGGGCACGACGTCCTCGTCGATGATCCGGTTGGCGATGGCGTCCGGGAGCGTCCCTTCGAGGCCGTAACCGACTTCGATCCGCACCTTCCGGTCCTGCAGAGCGACCAGGAGCAGCGCGCCGTCGTCGACACCCTTGCGGCCCAGCTTCCACGCCTCCGCCACCCGGAGCGCGTATTGCTCGATCGCCTCCGGCTCGGTAGTGGCGACGATGAGCACGGCGATCTGGCTGCCCTTCGTCTGTTCGAAAGCGCGGAGCTTGGCTTCGAGCGCAGCGACCTGGTCCGGCGTCAGCGTCCCGGTGAGGTCGGTGACCGGCGATCGCAACGGCGGCACCGGCACAAGCTGCTGCGCCGCTGCCAGGGCGGACACCGCCAGCAGGGCGACGGCGACCAGGCACGCCGCCAGCGCAGGAACCCGCCGGTGCAACCGGGCGATCACGAGAGCGCGCCGCCCGCGGAGGAGCGGCGCAGGCCTCAGGTCGACGGTGCCGGCTCGGGTGCCGGGGCCGGTTGGGCGGGCGGGGTCGGCGTGCCGAAGTCCACCGTCGGCGGCTTCGAGATCGCGGCCTCATTCTCGACCGTGAAGTTCGGCTTGACCTTGTAACCGAAGATCATCGCCGTCAGGTTGGTCGGGAATCGTCGCACGGTGACATTGAAGTCCTGCACCGCCTGTATGAAGCGGTTGCGCGCCACGGTGATGCGGTTCTCGGTACCCTCGAGCTGCGCCTGGAGGTCGCGGAAATTCTGGTCGGACTTGAGCTCGGGGTAATTCTCGACCGTGACCAGCAGACGCGAAAGCGCGGAGGACACCTCGCCCTGTGCCGCCTGGAACTGCGCCAGCGACGCCGGATCGTCCGCGTTGACCGTGATCTGCGATGCCTTGGCGCGCGCCTCGGTAACACCGAGCAGGACCGCCTGCTCCTGCGCCGCAAATCCCTTGACCGTGTTCACCAGGTTCGGGATCAGGTCGGCGCGGCGCTGGTACTGGTTCACGACCTCCGCCCAGGCGGACTTCGTCGCCTCGTCCTGCACCTGCAAGGTGTTATAGCCGCAGGCCGACAGCAGCAGGCTGCCGGCTGCGACCAGGGAGATTCGGAGCGTACGCATGGCTGGCTCTCCGTGGCCTTTGAGGGTCAAAGCGGGTCGGCAATTTACCAGATTCGGACCTGCTCGCCGGCCGGCAGATACAGCTTGTCGCCGGGCCCGACGTCGAACGCCTCCGCGAACTCCGGCAGGTTGCGCACCACGCCGTTGCAGCGGTACTCGCTCGGGCTGTGCGGGTCGGTGAGCAGGCGCTTGCGCAGCTCGTCGTCGCGATACTTGCGCGCCCACACCTGTGCCCAGCCGAAGAAGAAGCGCTGGTCGCCCGTGTACCCGTCGATCACCGGCGCGGGCCTTTCGCCCTGAGCCAGCCGATACGCCTTGTACGCGACCGCGAGGCCCGACAGGTCCCCGATGTTCTCACCGAGGGTGAGCTCGCCGTTGACGCTCATTCCGGCGAGCGGACTGAAGGCGGAGTACTGGTCTACGAGCGCACCCGAGCGCGCCTGGAAACGCCCGGTGTCCTCGCTGGTCCACCAGTCACGCAGCATGCCCTTACCGTCGAACTTCCGCCCCTGGTCGTCGAAGCCGTGGCTGATCTCGTGCCCGATGACCGCGCCGATCCCACCGTAGTTGACCGCGTCGTCTGCCTTCATGTCGAAGAACGGCGGCTGCAGGATCGCCGCCGGAAAGACGATCTCGTTGGCGAGCGGGTTGTAATAGGCGTTTACCGTCTGCGGCGTCATGAACCACTCGGTGCGATCGATCGGCTGACCGAGCTTGCCCACCTCCCGGCGGTGATTGACCTCCCGCGCCCGCAGCACGTTGCCCACCAGGTCGTCGGGTCGGATCTCGAGACCCGGATACTCCTTCCACTTCTCCGGGTAACCGATCTTGACCGTGAAGCTGTCGAGCTTGGCGTGCGCCTCGCGCCGCGTTTCGGGGCCCATCCACTCGAGCTCGTCGATCGAGCTCGCAAAGGCTTTTCGCAGATTGGCGATCAGCTCGTCCATCCGAGCCTTGGCCTCCGGCGGGAAGTGCCGTTCCACGTAGGCCTTTCCGAGCATGTCGCCGATGCCCGCCTCCGTCTCCCCCAGGGCCCGTTTCCAGCGCGGCCGCAGCTCCGGCGTACCCGTGATCGTCCGGCCATTGAAGTCGAAGGCGCGGTCGACCAGCTCCGCGTTGAGATAGGGCGCCAGGTCGTCGATGACCCGCACGCGCAGATAGTCCCGCCACACGTCGAGCGGGACCTCGGCCAGGGCCCGGGACAACTCCTTGAAGTAGCTCGGCTCGCCGATGATCACCGAGTCGTGTCCGGCGATACCCGTCATCTCCAGGTACCGCGGCCAATCGATCGCCGGCGTCAGCTTCGCGGCGCCGGCGAGGTCGTAGGGGTTGTAGACCTTGTCGATGTTGCGCAGGTCGACGTTCGGCCACTGCGCCTTGGCGAGACGCGTCTCGAGCGCCATGACCTTCTGCGCCGCCTTGACGGTGTCCTTGCGTCCGGCGTGTCCGAGCAGGTCTTCGAGGTACTCGACGTACTTCGCGCGCGTCGCGACGAACTTTGAATCCTCGCTCAGGTAGTAATCGCGGTCCGGCATGCCAAGACCGGCCTGGTCGGCCCAGATCGTGTACACGTCCGGTCGCTTGGCGTCGGGGTTGATGGCGAGCCCCAGGGGGTTGTTGATGCCAAGGACCTGCAGGTGCGCGAGGTAGTCGACCAGCGCCGTGCGATCGTTTATGGCGTCGATCCGGGCGAACTCGCCGGCCAGCGGCTCGAGACCACGCTGCTCGGCACGTGCCTCGTCCATGAAGCTCGCGTAGAAGTCGCCGATCATGCGCTGCTCGGAGCCGACCGCGGCGTTCGAGGCGGCGGCCTCCTCGACGATCACCCGCAGATTGGTCTCGACATCATCCGCGAGCTTGCTGAAGGCGCCGTAGTTGGATCGATCCGCCGGAATCTCGGTAGTTGCGAGCCAGTGACCGTTGACGAAGCGATACAGGTCGTCCTGCGGCCGCACGTTGCGATCGAAATTGGCCAGATTGAGTCCGGAGGGCGGCAGGACAGGGGGAGCGACCGCGGGAGGCGCTGCGGCGGGTGTGTCGGTCGGCGATCCGCCGGTGCCGGCGCAGCCGGCGATCAAAAACAGGCTTGCAGCGAGGCTCTTCCAACGCTTCATCAGTTGCTCCTGGATCGTGTCTGACCGGGCCGCAGGCAGGCGACCGTGGCGGGCGGTCGGATTTCTTGCAGGCCGGCCCACCGGATGGGCCGCGGATTATAGAGGAATCAGACCCGGCCAACGCGCAGGTGGAGCGGCCAGGTGAGGCGCCGCCGTCCCGGCCAGTGCGGCTCAAGCGCACGGCGCAGCGCCGGCAGGGGATCGGCACCCGTCGCGTCACGGCAGCGCTGCACCGCCGACCAGCTGCCGAAGTAACCGAGCGCCTGATCGAGGTCCCAGTCCGTGGCTAGCGTAAAGGCAGGCGGATGCTCCTCGGCCAGCGGGAACGGCAGATTCCGATAGGCGGCCTCGACGAAACGTCGTTCGGGTGGCCACCACGGGCCGACGACCTCGCTATAGAAATGATCCACGACGGCGTCGAGGGCCGCATCGACGTGGAACTTTTCGTATGTCCAGATCGCCACGACCCCGCCCGTACCGAGCACCCGGCGGCACTCCGGGTAGAACCGCTCGAAATCGAACCAGTGTGCCGCCTGCGCGGCGGCCACGAGTGCAGCACAGCCGTCGCGCACCGGCATGCGCTCGGCAAGTGCCGCAACGTAGTGCACGCCGGCCGCGGGCAGCGACTGCGCAAGCTGCCGCACGCTTCCGTCGACGGCGATCACGCGCTCGAAGTGCCCGGCCAGCGCGACCGCGGCCTGTCCACTGCCCGTCGCGCAATCGATGGCTACACCGCGCGACGGGGCGAGAGAGGCTACGTACGCAATCAGCTCCGACGGATACGCCGGCCGGTAGCGGCTGTAAGCCGCCGCCTGACGGGAGAAGTGGTCCTTGAAGGCCGGCAAAGGGACGTTGTCTCTCCTAGGGTCGGCAGCGTGAGGAATCGTGCGATTCGTTACTGAAAAAGGGAAGCGTCCAAGGCTGGCGTTCCGCCGTGTCATCTGGGACATTCCGGGCCGTGTCCGGTATCGAAGTCGTCGACGTAGCCCATGCGATCCAGCTCGCCGTGGCGCCGGTGTTCCTGTTGTCGGGCGTCGGCGTGGTGCTCGGCGTGCTGACCGCGCGTCTTGCCCGCATCGTGGACCGGGCGCGCGAGGCCGAGGACCGCCTGCGCAGCGATCCGGTGCACGACACGCCCGAGGCGCATGGCCAGCTTCGAGTGCTCGCGCGACGGGCGCGGCTGATCAACATCTCGATAACGCTGATCACCATCACCGCGCTGCTCGTGGCGTTGGTGGTCGCCCTGCTGTTCGCGAGCACTTTCGCTCCGATGAACCTGGCCACGCCGGTGGCGGTGCTGTTCGTGGCCTCGATGGTCTCGCTGGTGATCGCGCTGGTCGCATTCCTGCTCGAAGTGCGGATCGCGATCGCCGTGCTGCGCATCGGCCGCTGGTGACCCGGCGAAATATTCGGCTCAGCGGCGGCGGCTATCGTTCACCAAATAGCCAGGAGACACGCATGAAGAAGATCCTCGGTGTGTACAGCGCCCCGCAGCCGCACTGGGTCGGGGATGGATTCCCGGTCCGCTCCCTGTTCTCGTACGACACGCAAGGGGAGCAACTGAGCCCGTTTCTTCTGCTCGACTACGCCGGCCCGAGGCAGTTCGCTCCGTCGGAGCGACCGCGCGGCGTCGGTGAGCATCCGCACCGGGGCTTCGAGACAGTCACCATCGTCTACCAGGGCGAGGTCGACCACCGCGATTCGACCGGCGCCGGCGGGCACATCGGCCCGGGCGACGTTCAGTGGATGACGGCCGCTTCCGGGATAATCCACCAGGAGTTTCACTCCGAGGCGTTCACTCGCAGCGGAGGCACGCTGGAAATGGTGCAGCTCTGGGTGAACCTGCCGGCCCGGGACAAGATGGCCGATGCGGGCTACCAGACCCTGCTCGACAAGGACATTCCGGCCGTCCCGCTCGCCGACGACGCGGGTCGCGTGCGCGTGATCGCCGGCGAGTTCCACGGTCATCGCGGACCTGCGCGCACGTTCACGCCGATGGACGTGTGGGACGTGCGCCTCAAGCAGGGGCACGCCACGCAGTTCAACCTGCCCCAGGGCCGCACGCTCGCGCTCGTGGTGCTGCGCGGCACGGTGATGGTGAACGGCAGCGAGATCGCGCGCGAGGCGCAGATGGTGCTGCTCGACCGCGCTGGCACCGAGGTCGCGATCGAGGCCAACACCGACGCCACGCTGCTGCTGCTCAGCGGCGAGCCGATCGACGAGCCGATCGTCGGCTACGGCCCGTTCGTCATGAACAGCCAGGCCGAGATCGCGCAGGCGATCGCCGACTTCAACAGCGGCCGTTTCGGTCGGATGCATTGAATCGTGCGAAGCACTTCGGCGCGCCCTGCTCGTGGATGGCGCAGGGTCAAAAAAAAGCCCCGGGTTTGTGGCCCGGGGCAGGTGCGGACTCTGGTCGAAGGGAAGGGAAGAGTCCGCTAGGGGACCGTTGCGCTCAGTGCAGGCGTGCCCATTGCAGCACCTTCACGTCGCGGGTCTGGCGTCCGAAATTCCGCGCGATGATCATTACGGCTTCCTTGAGCTCGCGGTCGCGACGGGGTGTGCCGTCGAGCTCGACGATGCCGCGGTACTCCTGGAGTCCACGCGGGCCCGGCTCATCGACCAGGAAATGCGCGTAGTACTTGATGCTCATGTGGCCAGAAACTACCCACGCGCGCGGACGGGTTCCGTGACCCGTTCCACACTCCGCGGGCCGGATCCCCGGACCGCCTGAGAACATGACGCGGTACCGCAGGCCCGAGCCGCCCGGCTCGAAATACATAACGCCGGAAGGCGCCCGGAGGCTGCGCGCGGAGCTCGACGAGCTGTGGCGCGTTCAGCGGCCGCAGGTCACGCGGGCCGTCGCGGAAGCGGCCGCGCAGGGCGATCGCTCCGAGAACGCCGAGTACGTCTACGGAAAGAAGCAACTCCGGGAGATCGACCGCCGCGTGCGATTCCTGCGCAAGCGGCTCGAGGGCATCGTGGTCGTGGATCGGCCACCGGACGATCCTGACCGGATCTTCTTCGGGGCCTGGGTTCAGCTCGTCGACGACGAAGGAGCCGAGCGCGAGCTGCGAATCGTCGGGCCGGACGAGATCGACGCGGCGCGAGGCTACGTGAGCATGGACTCACCCCTCGCCCGTGCGCTCCTGGGGCGACGCTGCGACGACGAGGTGCGCATCGACGCGCCTGCGGGCGCGAGAACCTGGACCGTGATCGGTGTCCGCTACGCCGAGGAAGCCGCGTAAATTGGCCGAGCGCAGCTCAGGCGTTGCCGGTCGGTTCCACTTTCGGAAGGTCGTGGCCGGAGAAGTCGGCCCAGGGAGCGCGGTTGCTCCAGTAGGCATGGGCCTGAGGCGTGAGACCCGCGTCCGAATCAAGGTGCGCAAGCGTCACGTGGATCTCGCCGGGCCAACGGCTCGATTCGAAGAAGAGCATGGTTCCGCAACGTCCGCAGAAGCTGCGCGTGGCCTCGGCCGAGGACTGGTAACGCCGGAGCTCCGCCTCGCCCGACAACAGCCGGAAGGCGTCGCTCGCCGACCCTACCCAGGTGACGAACCCGGCGCCGTGCGCGCGCCGGCACATCGAGCAATGGCAATGGGCGCACCACTTCGGCGGCAAGGCGATGCGGAACCGGACCGCGCCGCACAGGCATCCGCCGTCAACCGCCTCGCGCATCACGACCGCCCTAGACGACGCGGACGTTCTTGAACTGCCAGGGATCGGTCTCGTCGAGGTCTTCCGGGAACAGCCGGCCGCGCTCCACCAGCGGATGCCACTCGCCGTACTCGCCGACCACGGGACCGAGGTACGGCATGCATATCTCGAGCACCCGCCGGAAATCCATTTCGTCGGGCTCGACGATGCCGTTGTTGGGGTTCTCGATCGCCCAGATCAGCCCCGCGAGCGTCGACACCGTCACCTGGAGCGAAGTCGCGCTGTTGTGCGGCGCGAGCTTGCGTGCCTCGTCGACCGTGAGCTGCGACCCGTACCAGTAGGCGTTGCGCTTGTGGCCGGCCAGCAGTACGCCGAGCTCGTCCACGCCCTTGACGATCTCCTCCATCATCACGCGCTTGCGGTCCTGGAGTTCCCAGTTGCGCCCGGCGAACTCATGTACCGACAGCACGGCGGCGTCACAGGGGTGATACGCGTAATGCACGGTCGGGCGGTACTCGACCTTTTCCCCCTTCTTGATCGTCAGGTAGTCGGAGATCGAGATCGACTCGCCGTGCGTGATCAGAAAGCCGTGGAACGGCCCGGCAAGCGGCGTCCAGGTGCGCACGCGCGTCGCCGCGCCCGGCTGCATCAGGTAGATCGCGCTGCCGCGGCCGAAATCGTGCTTCTTGCCGTCGCGGGGCCAGTTCTTCTCGTGCGATCCCCAGCCGAGCTCGGCGGGCTGCGAGCCCTCGCTCACGAAACCGTCCACCGACCAGGTGTTGACGAACTCGCCCAGCTCCTTCGGCCGTTGACCCACCTGGGTGTCGCGCTCGGCGATGTGGATCACCTGGACGCCGATCTTCTGAGCGAGCCGCGCCCAGTCCTCGCGTGCCGCGGGATTGCCCGCATCCACGCCGAGGTCGCCGGCGATGTTGAGCAACGCCTGCTTGACGAAATGCGAAACGAGCCCCGGATTGGCGCCGTGCGTGAGCACGGCGGTCGGGGCGCGTGTCTTTCCCTCGCGCAGTGCAAGCGCTTCCTCGCGCAGGGCATAGTTGGTGCGCTTCGCGGGCGATATCGTCGGATCGGTGTAACCACCCGGCCACGGCTCGATGCACGTGTCGAGGTAGAGCGCCGCCTTGTCCCAGCAGAGCTTGATCAGCGCGATGCTGGAGACATCGACGGACAGGTTGAGCAGGAAATCGCCGCGGCCGACGAGCGGGTCGAGCACGCGCTTGAAATTCTCGCGTGTGAGCGGCTGCTTGACGAACTTGATGCCGTACTCCGCCGCCTCGGTCGAGCCGCGGTCGTCGGCGGTCACGATCGTGATCCGGTCGGTCGTGATCCCCACGTGGCGCAGGATGAGCGGCAGGACGCCCTGGCCGATGCTGCCGAAGCCGACCATGATCAGGCGGCCCGGGAAATTCACGTGTACCGGGTAGTTGCTCATCGCGCGGACCAACGAGTGCAGGGGACGAAGTAGTGTAACCGGAATCCCGCGCCGGTCGACGCGTCCGGCCGCGTGGAGTCAACCGCGTGGCGCGCCCTCGCGCCAGTGCGGCGGATAGGTTCGTTCGTAGCCCGGCAGCGCCTCGACCCGGCCGATCCAGCGCGCAATCGCCGGGTAGGTCGCTTCCATCGGCAGGAACCGCGAGCGCAGCTCGCCCGCCTCGCGCTTCTCCAGCGCGCGACGGAGCAGCATGATGCCGGGGAACACCACGAGATCGGCCGCCGACGGCTCGGCGCCCACCAGCCAGTCGGAATTGCTGAGCCGGCCTTCGATGGTGCGTGCCTCGCCGCCCACGATATGCATCGCGCGCGTGATTTCCTCGGCGCGCTCCTCGATGTTGCCGAGGAAAGCCGCCTGGATGATCTGGTTCAGCGCCGGTTCCGCGTACGCCTGGAACTCGCAGATCACGCGCATGATGGTCCCTGCATCCTCGGCGGTCCGGCCGAAGAGCGGCGGCTCCGGAAACCGGCGATCGAGATACGTGAGACAGGCCAGCGATTCGAAGACGACGTAGTCGCCGTCCCGGAGCACCGGGACTCGCCCGCGCGGGTTCATCCGCAGCATCTGCGGCGACTTGTGCTCCTGCTTCGCGAACTGCAGCAGGCGCGACTCGTACGGAACGCGCTTGTACTCGAGCGCGAGCAGCACCCGCCACGAGAACGGGCTGCCGCTTCCCCAGAAGACTTCCAGTGCCACGCCGGCTCCCGCTCGCGCGCCGCGCGGAGGACGCGGCGCCGGAATTGTACTGGCGGGCCGCGGTCGGCGGTACCATGCATGTGCCGGACACGAGGCCGGCTGCGATGAGCACGATATCGAGTCCGTTGATATCCGCCGAAGCGCTCGCCGAGCGCCTGGGCGAGCCTGCGCTGCGCCTGTTCGATTGCCGGTTCGACCTCGCGGATCCGGCCGGCGGCGAGCGCGACTACCGCGTGGCGCACCTGCCGGGCGCGGTCTACGCGCACCTCGATCGCGACCTCTCCGGGCCTGTCACGCCCGTCACCGGGCGCCATCCGCTGCCCGACGCCGCGCGCATTCGAGGCGCGCCTGCGCGCGTGGGGCCTCGGCACGGGATCGATCGCCGTCGCGTACGACGCCGGCAACGGCATGTACGCGGCGCGACTCTGGTGGATGGCTCGCTGGCTGGGCCACGATCGGATCCTGGTGCTCGACGGGGGATTCGCGCGCTGGCGATCTCTCGGCCTTCCGGTCGCAACGGACGAGCCCTCAATCTCGCCCGGCGACTTCGTCGCCCATCCGCGACCCGATCTCGCCGTCGACGCGGCGACGGTGCTCGCAGTCGCAGCCGACGCGGGTTGTCGTGTGCTCGATGCACGCGCGCCGGAGCGCTTCCGCGGCGAGACCGAACCGCTCGACAGCGTGGCAGGCCACGTGCCGGGCGCCGTCAACCATCCGCTGACCGAATCGCTGGCCGCGGACGGCCGGCTGCGCGAGGCGTCGGAGCTGCGTCGAAGCTTCGAGGCAACGCTCGGCGGCGTGCCGCCGGCGCACGTGGTCGCGATGTGCGGCTCGGGCGTGACCGCCTGTCATCTGCTGCTCGCGATGGAACAGGCTGGCCTCGCCGGCGCCCGCCTCTATCCCGGCTCGTGGAGCGAGTGGATCCGCGATCCACGGAGGCCCGTGGCGCGCGGCTGAAGGTGCAGGTGCCGGGTCGCAGTTTCGCAGTTATTCGAGTCGCTCTCGTCTGACGTACCGAACTCAGGGCGAATAACTGCGAAACTGCGACCCGGCACCATCGGCCCATCGGCCGGCACCATCGGCCCGCTTTTTCCTGCTATCTTTCGCGCCAGTTTTGACCCGCCCAGGCAGGCCACGCACGAAGTGGACAGCACCGCTCGCAAGATCAGTCCCGCCACCGGCTGGAAGATCGAGGACTCGCTCGATCTGTACGGCGTCCAGGCCTGGGGCAACGGCTATTTCGGCATCAACGACGCGGGTCACGTGGTCGTGCGGCCCGACCAGTCCACCGATCGCGACATCGACCTCTACGAGGTCGTCCGGGGCCTGGAGGCGCGCGATCTCGCGACGCCGGTCGTGCTGCGTTTCTCCGACATCCTGCGCCATCGTCTCAAGCGCCTGAACGACGCCTTCGCGACCGCCATCGCCGAGAACGACTATCGCAACCGCTATACCGCGGTGTTCCCGATCAAGGTGAACCAGCAGCGGCTGGTCGTCGAGGAGGTCTACGGCTACGGCCGCGAGTTCGGCTTCGGGCTCGAGGTGGGCTCGAAGCCGGAGCTGCTCGCGGTGATGGCGATGACCGAGGGCGAGTCGGAGCGGATGATCATCTGCAACGGCTTCAAGGACGACAGCTACATCGAGGCGGTGATCCTCGCGACCAAGCTCGGCCGGACCATCATCCCGGTGGTCGAGAACTTCAGCGAGCTGCAGCTGATCCTGAAGCATGCGCGCAGCTACGACGTCCGCCCGCGGATCGGAGTTCGCGTCAAGCTCGCGACCGAGGGCGCGGGTCGCTGGCGCGAATCCTCGGGCGAGAAATCCAAGTTCGGGCTGTTCGTCACCGAGATCCTCGATCTCCTGCGCACGCTCAAGGAGCACGGCCTGGAGGACTGTCTGCAGCTCGTGCACTGCCACCCGGGCAGCCAGCTGCAGGACATTCGCCGCGTCAAGGACGCGGTCAACGAGCTGGCGCACGTCTACGCCGAGCTCAAGCTCATGGGCGCCGGCCTGCGCTACATCGACATCGGCGGCGGGCTCGGCGTCGACTACGACGGCAGCCGCACCAACTACCCCTCGTCGATGAACTACACGCTCGCGGAGTACGCGAGCGACGTGGTCTACCGCATCGCCAATGTCTGCAACGCGCGCGGCATCGAGCACCCGGTGATCGTGAGCGAGTCGGGCCGCGCGATCGCAGCCCACCACAGCCTGCTGGTGTTCAACACGCTGGGCTGCTCGCGGCTCGACCGGTTCCGCGTCGACGAGAAGGCCGAGCAGGACTTCGCCGGCGGTGACCGCGTGCCGCAGCCGGTGCGCGACATCTTCGACGCCTACCGCTCGATCTCCGAGCGGCGTCTCGTGGAGTGCTACCACGACGCGCTGCAGGCGCGCGAGCAGGCGCTGCAGATGTTCAACCTGGGCTACCTCGGTCTCGAGGCACGCGCCCACGTCGAGCGCCTGTACTGGGCGACCTGCGCGAAAATCCGCGACTGCTGCCGACGCCTGGAATCCATCCCCGAGGAGCTCGAGGGCCTCGAGTCGGTGCTGAGTGACATCTACTTCTGCAACGTCTCGGTGTTCCAGTCGCTGCCGGACAGCTGGGCGATCGACCAGCTGTTCCCGATCATGCCGGTGCACCGGCTCGACGAGCGGCCGACGCGCAACGCCGTGCTCGCCGACATCACCTGCGACTCCGACGGCAAGATCGACCGCTTCGTCAGCCTGCGCGAGGCCAAGCGCACGCTCGAGCTGCACGAGCTCACCGACGGCGAGCCGTACTTCCTCGCGGCGTTTCTCGTCGGCGCCTACCAGGAGACGCTCGGCGACCTGCACAACCTCTTCGGCGACACGCACGTGGTGCATATCAAGCTGCACGACGAGGGCGGCTGGTGGATCGAGGAGACGGTCAAGGGCGACACGGCCGCCGAGGTGCTGCGCTACATGAGCTACGACGTCGACCGTCTCTACCCGCAGCTCGCGCGCGACTGCGAGCGTGCGGTGCGGGAAGGCCGCCTGTCGCTCGAGGAGAGCCAGGCGCTGCGCCGGTTCTACGAGCTGGAGCTGAACGGCTACACCTATCTCGAGCCCGATTGACGCGGCCTCCCAATGGATGCTGAAGGCCTTAGTCGTAATCTTCGGTACCGTGTTCCTGGCGGAGCTCGGCGACAAGACCCAGCTCGCAACCGTACTGTTCGCCGCGAATCGCGCCGAACAGCGCCTGGCTGGTCTTCATTGCCGCCTCCCTCGCGCTGGTCGCAGCCAGCGCGCTGGGGGTTCTCGCGGGCAGCCTGCTTTCGCAGCATGTCAACACCCGCTACCTGTCGCTGGTCGCCGGGGCTGGCTTCATTGCGATCGGCCTCTGGACGCTCTCGAGCGCGCTGCGCGGCTGACACCTGCCGGGACCGTCGTTTATTGCGGCGCGTCAACGATTTAGTTGCGTACCTGCCGGGGCCTCAGTAGTCTTGTCGCATACCAACGATATGCATCCGCAGGCCGCCCTGCAGGCCGAACCAGCCCGATCCCACGTCCGAGAAAACAAAGCCTAGGTGGGCTCCTTCTAACCATTCGTCCGGTGCGGCTCGTGTCAGCGATCGATTTTCATGCGCGGTCCATTCCGTCGATGCGCAATCGGCGGGGCGGACCCGTTCTCCTTTCGTTCCAGTCCGAGTGAGTGACTCCGTCGATGACGACTCTTTACGTTGGCAATCTGCCCTTCAGTGCAACCGAGGCTGAGATTCGCAGCCTGTTCGAGCAGCACGGCAAAGTGGATTCGGTGAAGATCATCAACGATCGCGAAACCGGCAAGCCACGCGGTTTCGCCTTCGTCGACATGTCTTCCACCGAGGCGCAGTCGGCCATCGAGAAGCTGAACGGCTTCCAGATGAACGGCCGCCCGCTGCGGGTCAACGAGGCGCGCGAGCGCGCGCCCCGAGGCCCCGGCGGCGGAGGCGGCGGCGCGCGCTGGTAGGGCCGGGCTCGGGCCGGGTTTGACCGGCCGGCTCATCCGCGGGCCGCGGACGAGGGCTCATGCGTCCGTGCGGGCCGGGCGCTCCGGACGGATAATCCCTTGACAAGCAGGCACTTGTGCTAGACTGCGCGCCGATCGTTGCCCGTCCGTGTCTTGAAAGGCGCTTGTCCGGTGCCTGTCTTGTTAAGCCGAATTGTCTGCGATCAGGTGACAGGAGTCATCGCTCGAGCGTTGGCCTCGATGAGGCGAACGCCCTCTTAGACGACCTCGGCTACGAATCCTCCTGTTGTGTGATGGTGCCCTGAGCGTATTCCTTTGACTTGGGATCGCCGGAGGCGTGAGTAACTTTTTGAGGATGTTTGAATGACTAAGATCTATGTGGGCAACCTGCCTTTCTCTGCTGACGAAGCCTCGGTACGCGAGCTCTTCGCCCAGCACGGCACGGTTGAATCCGTGGCGCTCCCGACCGATCGCGAGACCGGCCGTCCGCGTGGCTTTGGCTTCGTCGAGATGCCGCAGGCCGACGCTCAGCGCGCCATGCAGGCGTTGAACGGCTTCTCCATGGGCGGTCGCCCGCTGCGCGTGAACGAGGCGCAGGATCGTCCGCGCACCGGCGGTGGCGGCGGTCGTCCGGGTGGCAGCGGTGGCCGTCCGGGTGGCGGCTACGGCGGTGGCGGCGGCGGCCAGCGTCGCTGGTAACCAGAAGCTGTGATCAAGGGCCCGGGAGGCGACTCCCGGGCCTTTTTTATTTCGTCACCACATCCCGCGCAACCGCGCCCCCACGTCGATTCGCGCCCCTCGGTCGGCGGGTCCCTCCCCGGTGCTCTCGAGCGATGAAGGCCAGCTCCCCTGGTCGAAGCACCCGAGCACCGATTTGCTCATGAACCGGCTGCGGGCCCCCGTCACGTACCGGTCGCCGACCGGCGATTGCTGGGTGACATAGAACCGCACAGGCGCCACCAGGTGCAGGTCGCGCTTCGCGCGCGTCATCGCCACGTAAAGGAGACGGCGTTCCTCGTCGATCGATTCGGCACGCCCGGTGGCAAACTCGGACGGAAAGCTGCCGTCGGTGACGTTGATCACGTACACCGACTCCCATTCCTGTCCCTTCGCCGAATGCACCGTCGAGAGAACCAGGTAGTCCTCGTCGAGCAGCGGCGGGCCGGCGAGGTCACCGGTGGCCTGCGGCGGGTCGAGCGTCAGCTCCGTCACGAAGGCTTCGCGCGACGTGTACTGCACGGCGATGCGCTCGAGCTGCTCGAGGTCGGCGCGCCGCGGCGCTGACTGCTCGTAAAGCCGCTCGAGCTGCGGCTCGTACCAGGCCCGCACCTGTGCGATCTGCCCGGCCCACGGTGCTTCACGACCACCGATCGCCGTCAGCAGCGCGCTCAACGCCGCCCAGGGCTCGCGCGCAGCCTGCGGCACCGGCAGGTCGGACAACGATCCGAATCGATAACCGGTCGCCTCGAAGGCATCGCAGATTCGCGCCGAGTTCGCCGGCCCCATGCCCGGCAGGAGCTGCAGCACGCGGAAGGCCGCGATGCGGTTCCGTGGATTGTCGGCAAGACGCAGCACCGCGAGCAGGTCCTTGACGTGCGCCGCCTCGAGAAACTTGAGACCGCCGTATTTCACGAACGGGATGTTGCGACGCATCAGCTCGAGCTCGAGCAGGTCGCTGTGGTCCGCCGCACGGAAAAGCACGGCCTGGCGCCTGAGCGCGACGCCGCGCTCGCGCGCCGCGAGCACGCATTCGATCACGTAGCCCGCCTGCGCCTCGTCGTCCTGCACGACCACGTATGCGGGGCGCCGTCCTGCGCCGCGCATGCTCCGAAGGTTTTTCCGGTAATGAGGACCGCCTTCCGCGAGCAGCGTGTTGGCCGCATCCAGAACCGGCTGTGTAGAACGGTAGTTCTGCTCGAGCGTCACGACGCGTGCCGGCGGGGCGAAGCCCTGGGGAAACTCCCGGATGTTCTCGACCGTCGCGGCGCGGAACGAGTAGATCGCCTGCGCGTCGTCACCTACGACCGTGACGCCCGCGCCGTCGGGCTTGAGCGCCGCGAGGATTCGCGCCTGCAGGCGATTCGTGTCCTGATACTCGTCGACAAGCACGTGATCGAAGCGGGCACCGATCGCGGCGGCGAGCCCGCTGTCGGCCATCATCAACTCCCAGTAGAGCAGGAGGTCGTCGTAGTCGAGCAACTGCTGGGCGAGCTTGGCCTCGACGTACTGGCGGCAAAGCGCTGTGATCTCGTCCTCCCACTCCAGGCACCAGGGGAAGAGGAGCTCGAGCGTCTGGCGCAACGCCTGACCAGCGTTGACCCGGTGCGAGTAGATGGCAAGACAGGTGTCCTTGCGCGGGAAACGCCGCTCGCTCTTCGCCAGGCCGAGCCGCTGCCGGACGACGTCCATGAGGTCCGCGGCATCGGTCCGGTCGAGCACGTTGAAGCCGGGGTCGAGTCCCAGACGTTCAGCGTGCAGCCGGATCAGCCGATGGCCGATCGCATGAAACGTCCCCGCCCAGGGCAGGCGCAATGAGGCCGGCGCGGCCACGGTCGGCGGGCCGCGCGATGCCGACGAGCCGATCGCCTGTTGTGCGCGGCGGGTCATCTCGAGCGCGGCGCGGCGCGTAAACGTGAGCAGCAGCATGCGCTCCGCGGGCACGCCTGCGAGCAGCAGGTACGCCACGCGATGCGCGAGCGTGCTGGTCTTCCCGGTGCCGGCGCCGGCGATCACGAGCAGCGGTCCTGCGGCGATGCCCCCTTCGGGCCGCGCCTCGCCGTGCCGGACGGCTTCGCGCTGCGCGGCATTGAGCGAGTCGAACTCGGAGATGGCGGCCATCGAGGGTGGCACTATAGAGCGCCGCCTGTATGGATATCCAGTATGCTCGGAGGGTGCCGGGCCGCAGTTTCGCAGTTATTCAGGCTGCGACGCACAACTCGCACAAGCTTCGCAGGAGTAACTGCGAAACTGCGGCCCGGCACCTCTCAGCCCGAGCGAACCGGGCACGGGCAACCGCAGTCAGTCGGTGACGATCCCCGCGCCGCGCAGAGTCGCGAAGTCGGGCACCCAGATGTCCCTGGGTGACACGGCGTTGCTCGCGAGCAGGAACTCCGGGTCGACACCGCGATACAACATGTAGGCATTGAACTCGCGGTTGCCGTCACCGATTCCGGTCGCGGCCGACCCCGCATGGAAGCCCAGTGAGCCGCCCGCCTCGAGCGTTCGGCGTGCCCCGCCCGCGAACGCCAAGGTGCAGGCGCTGGAACACTGTGTGGTCACCCGTGTCGCGAGCTCCCGGCGCTCGATCTGCTCGGCGATTCGGATGGCTTCTCCGACCCACCCGCCCGGACTCTGCAGCTCCACCGTCTGCGCATCGGGGGCCGCATCCAGGACGCGGATGAAGTCACGCGCGATGCCCGACTGGAACTCGCCATCGAGCCGGATGGTGCGCGCAGGCGCGTCGTAGACGATGGTCCACGTCGAGCGCGGCAGCGATCGCACGGCGCTCTTGGCGTAGGCGCCGGTCTGGGGGGCATCGATCAGCACGGTCCACAACCACAGGGGTCCGAGCAGCAGGAAGACCGTCGCCCGGATGTCACGCATCAGCCAGAGCCGGCAGCCGCGCGGCGCCGGCACGCTGCGCAGCGCCCGCAGCAGTGCAATGCCGGCCGCGGTGAGCGCAACCGTCACGAGCGGGATGACGGCGGCCGCGAGCTGTCTCGACGAGCAGAGGCGCGTTCGGGTCGCCATCCACGCGCACGCGAAGCGCGATCGCCGCCGCGGTCAAGGCCGCCACCGGCAGAAAGACATGGAGCGCCGTGCGCGGCACCCCCAGCTCGCCGCGCTGAATCCGCTCGAAGCCGCGCTGCAGCCAACGCGGGATTCGGGCGCGACCGGCCGCCCGGCGTGTCAGGACCGCACAGGCCTCGAGCAGCAGCAGCGGTGGCATGACCGCTTCGAACAGGTGGATCGCGTTGGCGAGCGGCTGCTCGGCCCAGCGAGCCGGCACGAACACCGTCTCCAGCCCCGCCAGCATGAAGTACGGAAGGACGACGACGAAGCCTGCGGCTGTGGCCCGCGGCCCGAAGCAGCGATGCAGTGGCACGGCCAGCAGCACCGCGGTCACGAAGCCGACCAGCGTGTCCCGCATGGGAAAAGACAACAGCGCAAGTGGCCCGTCCGAACCGGCCACCTCCCATGCGCTCGCGGCGCTTGCCAGGCCATTGAACGCACGGAAAAAGAGCCAGGCGTAGACCGGCAGGGCGAACAGGCGCGCAAACGTAGTCGGCAGCGGGCCGGTCCCGGGATGCGGCGCGGGCCAGTGCATGATCCAGACGAGCAGGAGCACCAGCCACCAGGTGCCCGACACGAGGCGCGCGGAAACCGAGACGTCCAGAAGGACGAAGCAGAGAAACGCGGCGGTCGTAATGACCGAGGTCCGTGTCGGCGTGTCCGGGTGCACGGCACCAAGCTTCCACGGCCGCGCCTGTCGCGACCGTGCAGCGGTCACACTACCGGGAGGGGGGTTCGCCTCGCTTTGCAACTCCGCCGACTCGGTGCCGGCCGCGGGCGGTCGTCAGCGGAGCAGCTTGAGCAATCGCGCCTTGGCGTCCGTATACGGCGGGTAGCGGATCGGGGCATCGAACCAGAAACTGCGGGTCATCACAGCCTTCATGTGGCTCATGGTCTCGAAACCGTACCAGCCGGTGTAGCGGCCCATGCCGCTTGCACCGACACCGCCGAACGGCAGCTCGGGCGACACCATGAAGATCACGGCGTCGTTGATGCAGATGCTGCCCGCGGACAGCGTGTCCCGCACCGCGTCGGCGAACGCCGCGTCGCGCGTAAAGGCGTAGAGCGCCAGCGGCTTCGGTCGCGCTGCGACGAATCGCAGAGCCGCCTGCATGTCGTCAACGGCGATCACCGGCAGCACCGGGCCGAAGATCTCCTCCTGCATCAGCGCGCTGTCGGGCGCCGGATCGAGCACGATCGTCGGCTCGACATAGCGCCCGGCGACGTCTACGCGCCCGCCGTAGTGGATGCGCTGCCCCGCAAGGAGTTGCTCGAAGCGCGCGGCATGCTGTTCGGTCGCGATGCGGCCGTAATCCGGGCTGGCCGCTGCATCGTCGCCGTAGAATTCGCGGATTCGACGCACCAGCGCCTCGAGCAGCGGAGCCGCGGCCTCGCGCTCGACCAGCACGTGATCGGGCGCGACGCAGGTCTGGCCGGCGTTGAGGAACTTCCCCCAGACGATGCGCGCTGCGGCCACCTCGAGATCCGCGTCGTGCGCGACCAGGCAGGGACTCTTGCCGCCGAGCTCGAGCGTGACCGGCGTCAGGTGCTTCGCCGCCGCCGCCATGACGATCCGGGCCACGCGCTCGTTACCGGTGTAGAGGATGTGGTCGAAGCGCCGCTCGAGCAGCGCCGTCGTCTCGGCGACGCCGCCTTCGACGACCGCGAAGGCCTGCGTGTCCAGGTACTGCGGCAGGATCCGGGCGAGCGCGGCCGAGGTGTGGCGTGAGATCTCGGACGGCTTCATGACCGCCGCATTGCCCGCTGCGACCGCCCCCACGAGCGGTGCGAGCACCATCGACAGTGGGTAGTTCCACGGGGCGATGATCAGCACAACGCCTTTCGGCTCCGGCACGATCCGGCTGCGGCCGGGCTGTGCCATCATCGGCGTACGTACACGACTGCCGCGCGTCCAGCGCGCGAGGTGCCGGCGCGCGTACCGGGCTTCCTCCGTCACGAAGCTCGTCTCGGAGAGGACCGACTCGAAGCGGCTCTTGTTGAGATCCAGGCGCAGCGCATCGGCGAACTCCGCCTCGCGCTCTTCGAGCATCCGCTCGATGGCGGCGAGCTGGGCGCGGCGCCAGGCGAGCGGGCGGGTCCGGCCCGCATCGAAGGTCGCTCGCAGCCGCAGCAGGGTGTCGTCGATCACGATCGGCTCCGGCGCGGCAGCACGGAGATCGGGCGCCGCGCTTCGATGGGCGGGCGCGCACGTTAGCACAGCCAACGGTTGATTGCTGCGTTGCAGCATCCATGTGTAGTGGCGGGAGGTTGCAGTGCCGAACGATGTTCGCGAGGTCTTCAAGGGGCGCGTGATCCGCCTCACCGTCGAGCGGGTGATGCTGCCGAACGGCCAGGTGGCGCCGCTCGAGATCGTCCATCACCCGGGCGGTGCCGCGGTGGTCGCCATCGACGACGCAGGAACGCGTCTGCCTGCTTCGACAATACCGTCATGCCGCGGGCGGCTGGGTCGACGAGCTGCCCGCAGGGAAGCTCGATGACGGTGAGCCACCCCTCACCTGCGCCCGGCGAGAGCTTGCCGAGGAGGCCGGGATGCACGCCGAGCACTGGACCGTGCTCGGCGCGTTCCTCACCACTCCGGGCGTTCTAACCGAGGTCATACACCTCTTTCTGGCCCGCGGGCTTCGTCGAGTCGAGGCGCGTCCGGAAGCGCACGAGGTGCTCGAGCCGCGCTGGCTGCCGTTCGATGAGGCGCTCTCTCTCGCCGTCTCCGGGCAGCTGAACGACGGCAAGAGCATCATCGGGCTGGTCTGGGCGGAACAGGCGCGGCGCGGCGCCCGGGGACCCTGAGCCGTTCCGGACCGACGGCGAAATTGCGTGACGTGCAGCTCACTTCCTGCATTCCAGGACTCGGTAACATCGGCCTTGCAGTAGAGGACCAGCGGAGCGCTGGACATGGCGAACAAACCCCGCATCCAGGACGCGGGACAGAAAATCAGCAGCAGCCCCGAACGGGAGCCGGCGCCGACGCAGGGCGCGGATCCGGTCGCGTCGACGAAATCCGACACGACCGTCACCGGGCCCGGGCAGCTGACCCGCGACGATCGCGGCAACATCAACTGGCAGTGGTCCGACGATCCCGACCTGCAGGCGGACGACGACGTCGGCAGCACGGCGCGCCTGCGCGCGCTTGCGCCGACGGATCTGACCCTCGAGGGCGAGGGCGACGATCTCGCCGCGCTCACGAAGGAGCCGGTGCCCGTCCGCAAGTCGCCGCAGTCGGGTTACAACCCGTACAACAGCGGCGAGCCGACCAAGCAGTCCTGGAAGAAGAAGCGCGACCTACGCGAGCTCGGCAAGTGGATCGCGCTCAAGAAGCGCATGCGCGACCAGTCCGGCGGACGCTGAGGAACCGAACGGCGACTCAGCACCACTGCGCCGCATGGCGCAGCTTCGAGTGGCACCCCAGGCGATAGAAACGCCTCAGCTCGGCGAGCAGCGCCTCCGGGCGCGCGCGGCGACGGCGCAGGAAGCGTTCCTCGAGCCGCCGGCAGAATCGGGCGGCGCAGCGATGCGCCTCCTCGTAGCGCGCTCGTTCGGCTTCGCCGAGCTGCGGCAGGAAGCTCGCCCCCTCGAACAGGCGATGGAAGAGCTCGGCGGGGAAGCAGCCGTCGCGCTGCGCCAGCATGAGCAAAAGCGCACTCGCGTACTTGTCCACCTCGGCTTGAAGCTCCAGCTCGAGCAGCGAGATCTCGCGGGTGCGGTCCGTGTTCCATACCACGTAATGGAAATGGCTCACGCCCTCGAGCGCGGTGCAGTAATCCCCCAGGTTTCGCTCGTCGAGCGCATGCAGCGGGCAGCGCGCCGCAAGCCGGCGCAACACCTCCGCATCGACGTAGAGGCTGAGCTCGAGCCCATCCGTGCCCTCCGCCATCAGGAGCTGCTCGTCCGTGTGAGGCGGGTGACTGCCGCCGGCCAGCTGCGCGGCGCGTGCCGCATCCGTGACCAGGAAATCGTCCACGTCGTGCGCGGCGGGCGCGTCGTACATGCGGGCGAGCAGCCCCTGGAGGCCGCGCAGCAGGCCGCCTCCGGGGCTCGCGGTCAATTCGGTGCTCGCTCGAGCGGCACCGGCGTCGGGACGACGCCGAGGCGCTGCAGGATCTCCCGGGCGCGCGGGCTGCCGGTCTTGAGCCAGATCTCGTATTGACGCAGGAGATCCCGGTCGCTGTGCGCGTGCGACATCTCGCTGACGTCATTCAGAGCGTCGACGAGCCGCTGGAACTTCGCCGCAAGCTCGGCGAACACCGCGGCGAGCGCACGGCCGCGGCTGCCGTGCCCGCAGCTGCCGGCCAGCGTGCCGTAGGCGCGGCCACCCATCGCAATGTGATAGTCGATGTCGACGAGCCTCCGCGCAAAGCTGTGCGCGAAGAAGCCAGCGACGAACAGCGACACGTCGCCCAGGCGCTGCAGCACGCGGCTGCGCTGCTCGGCCGACGGCGCGGCGGCGGCTTCCGCCAGCATCAGCGCCAGCGGTCGCAGGCGCACGCCTTCCGGAGTCCGCTCGAACAGCGCCTCGGAACGCGAGAACATCGTGAGCAGATTGACGACGTAGTGCTCGGTGTGGGTGTCGACACCGACGTGCTGTCGGGCGAGCGCGTCGTGCACTGAATCGCGGAAGAATTCGCGCAGGCCGCGCACATCCAGGGTGGCGTGCTCGCATTGCGCGGCCACCGTCGCCTCGAGCGGTCGCTCTGCATCCAGCGACTTCATGACCCGAAAATAGCCAAGAGCCGCCCGACGGACAAGCGGGCGATTGCGACGCAACGCACGAAACGGCCGGAAAATATCAGTTTAGACCCGTCAGCACTGCGTCGAGTTCACCGAGGGAGCGTATGTGCAGCGCGGGCTCCGCGCTTGCCGCAGGCCACGGCGCGCCGCTGCGGTTGAGCCACACCGGCAGCACGCCGGCCCCGCGTGCGCCTTCGATGTCCGCTTCCGGGTCGTCGCCGACGTGCGCCACGCGTGTCGCATCGAGCCCGGCATCCTCCAGCAGCCGGCGGAAGATTCGCGGGTCGGGCTTGAGCACCCCGGCATCGCGCGCCGAGAGGCTGCGCTCGAAGAAATGCCCGAGTCCGATGGCGGTCAGGTCCGCGTTGCCGTTGCTGAGCGCGAACAGGCGCCAGCGCGAGTGCAGAGCGGTGAGCGCCGGCAGCACGTCGTCGTAGAGCACGACTTCGTTTCGCGCGCGGAAGAACACCTCGAAGGCCTGCTGCGCCATGCTCTCGGGGTAGCCAGCCTCGCGCACCAGCCGGCGCAGCAACTCGAGCCGCAGCCAGGTGAAGTCGTGGCTCATGGCAGGCTGCTCGACGACCAGCCGTGCGCGCAGCTCGCGCATGGATTCCAGCGTGTGCCGCTCGACGACCCGGGGACAGCGCTGCTCCAGGAAACCGGCGAGCACTCTGCTCGGCGCGCAGGATCACGGGCTCCACGTCCCAGAGCGTGTTGTCGAGGTCGAAGATCAGCGCATCGATCCGCAATGGGCGCTCCGCGTGCGCGGATCGTGGCATAGTCGCACCGCGATCGCACGCCGCGCGGGAGCGCCGCCGATGTTTCGTCCGTCCGTCTTTGGCGCACGCTACACCCGCCGCACCGCAGCGGCGGAGCTGATGCTCGATCTCGCGGACGCCCTTTCGGCACGCTCACCCGTCTGCATGCTGGGCGGAGGCAATCCTGCGCGCATCCCCGAGGTCGAGGCGGTTTTCGGGCGGCGGCTCCGCGAGATCGCCGCGGACGCGACGCAGTTCGGCCGTTTTGCCGGCCAGTATTCCGATCCAGCCGGCGACCCTGCGTTTCGCGACGCGGTCGCCGCAGCGCTTTCCGCCGAGTTTGGCTGGCGGCTCGAGCGCCGCAACGTCGCGCTGACTGCGGGCAGCCAGGTCGGGTTCTTCTTCCTTTTCAACTGGCTCGCCGGACCGCAGGCGGATGGTCGGCGCCGCCGACTCCTGCTGCCCCTTGCGCCCGAGTACATCGGCTACGCGGACCTGGGCGCTGACGGACGACATGCTGCTGTCGCAACCGGCACGCATCGAGCGCGAGGCGGATGGCTTCTTCAAGTACCGGCTCGACACCGACAGCCTCGCTGTGCCCGACGACCTGGCGGCGATCTGCGTCTCGCGGCCCACCAATCCTTCGGGCAACGTCCTGACCGTCGCGGAGCTCGAACGGCTGGACGCGATCGCGCGCGCGCGAGGCGTGCCTCTCGTGATCGATGCGGCCTACGGCCTGCCCTTCCCGGGGCTGCAGTTCGACGACCCGGCGGCGTACTGGAACGAGAACGTCATCCTGTGCCTGAGCCTCTCCAAGCTCGGACTGCCGGGCGCACGCACCGGCATCGTCGTCGCCGACGCCTCGGTCGTAGAAGCGGTCACGGCCTTCAACGCGACTGCCGCGCTCGCCCCGGCCGGCACGGCGGCGACGATCGCCGAGCCACTGCTGCGCAGCGGCGAACTGCTGCGGCTGTGCCGCGAGGTCGTCCGACCGTACTACGCAGCACGTTGTCGGCAGGCGATCGACTGGCTCCGCGCGAGCTGTGGCGACCTGCCGCTCGTCATCCATCGCCCCGAAGGCGCGTTTTTCCTCTGGCTGTGGTTTCCGGGGCTGCCGGTGACGAGCGCGGAACTCTATCGGCGGCTGAAAGCGCGCGGCGTATACGTGATCTCCGGGCACCATTTCTTCCCGGGGCTCGATGCGGACTGGCCGCACCGCCACGAGTGCCTGCGGATCAACTATTCGCAGGCGCCGGACAGCGTCGCCGCGGGCATTGGAATTCTTGCCGACGAGCTGCGCCGCGCCTACGCCTGAACGGCGACCGTCTGACACACCCGCGGCGTTGCGCCGCCTTATCGCTTCCCGGGGCACTTGATAGACTGAAGATGTCACGGAGGAGACCGACATGCGTCGATGCCTGTGGTGCTCGCGGCGCTGCTCGCTCTCGGCGGTTGCGCGACCAATCCCGTCACCGGCAAGAAGGAGCTCAGCCTGGTCTCCGAGGCCCAGGAGATCCAGATCGGTCAGCAGCAGTACGCGCCGTCGCGGCAGTCGCAGGGTGGCGACTACGTCACCGACCCGGCGGTCACGAGCTACGTGCAGCAGGTCGGCAACCGCCTCGCCGCCGTCGCAGACCGCAAGCTGCCCTACGAATTCGTCGTCATCAACAGCAGCGACCTGAACGCCTGGGCGCTTCCCGGCGGCAAGCTCGCGATCAATCGCGGATTGCTCGTCGAGCTGAAGAACGAGGCGGAGCTGGCTGCCGTCCTCGGCCACGAGATCGTCCACGCCGCGGCTCGACACGGCGCGCAGCAGATGGAACAGGGTCAGCTGCTGCAGATCGGCGCCGCGGTCGCGTCCATAGGCGCGGCCGCGTACGGAGGCTCAGCGCTCGGCGAGATGGTGGGCCAGGGCAGCATGCTGGGCGCGCAGCTGCTGTCGGCCAAGTACGGGCGCGACGACGAGCTCGAGGCCGACCGCTACGGAATGAAGTACATGAAAGCCGCGGGCTACGACCTGCAGGCGGCGGTAGCGCTGCAGGAGCTCTTCGTGCGGAAGTTCGAGGGCGGGGACGCGGACCGACTGAGCAGCCTGTTCGCGAGTCACCCGCCGTCACCGGAGCGCGTCGCGGTCAACAGGCGCACGATGGCGGAGATGGGCGGCCCGGGCGGCGATCTCGGCACCGAGCGCTACCAGGCGGGCATCGCCAACCTGCTCAAGTCCGCGCCCGCCTACGCCAAGTACGACGAGGCGCTCGCGGCGGCCAACAAGGGCGACATGGCCACGGCGAAGCAGCTCGCGGGCGAAGCCGCGAAGCTGGCGCCGCGCGAGGCGCGCTTCCCGGGCCTTCTGGGCGAGCTCGAGCTGCAGGCGAAGAACCCGAAAGGCGCGCTTCCGTACCTGGAGAAGGCGCGGACGCTCGACCCCGGCTATTTCAAGCCGGTCGCGCTGGCCGGGATCGCGCAGTACGAGACCGGGAACCGAGCCGCCGCCGAACCGCTGCTCAACCAGGCGATGCAGATGCTGCCGAACGGGCCGAGCGCGTTCTACCTGGGCCGCATCGCCGAGGACCAGGGCAACACGGCAAAAGCCGTCGAGTACTACAAGATGGTCGCCGGCTCGAAGTCGAAGCTCGGACAGGAGGCTCAGGCGCGGCTCGCCCGGCTCGATCTTGCACAGAACCCGGACAGCTATCTCGCCATCCAGCCGGCGCTCGACCAGAGCGGTCGAGTCTGGCTCACGCGTCGGCAACCGCACCAGCGTGCCGGTGCGCAACGTCAGCCTGCAGGTGGCCGTCGTCAACCAGGCCGGCCAGGTGCACGCAGGGCCGGTGCGCGTAACGACCGGCGGCGAGGTGATCCCACCGCAACAGTCGGTGCGACTGCAGACCTCGCTCGGGCCATACAACACGCGCGACGTGCTGAACTACGTGAAGTGGAAGGTGGAGAGCGCGCAGGCGGCGCAGTGAGCGCTCCCGGTCTGCGCCACGCCCTGATTCATCCGTCAGGCTGCGGAGCCGCGCGAGCTGCGGCGGGTCGCTCTGCGGTCCGGGCGCCGTTTTCCAGCCGGTCGAGCATCCGCCCGACGCCGAACACGGCCAGCACGACCATGGCTGTGCCAAGCGCGATCACACTCGCTACGAGCGAATGCGACTTGCGGCGCGTGGCCTTCGTTTCAGGCGCGACAACGGACGTGCCCTGTGCAAGGACGCGGATGTCTTCGAGCATTGGGCTCCCCAGTCAAACAAGTCCGGACGGCGTCTACGACCGATTCTGGACCTGGTCTCACAACCCCAACGGCGACCGATAAAGTTCCTTTTCTTGGTCTGACAAGACCATAGCCGTCGCGCGAGGCCGCTGTCAATCACCGCGCGACAACCTTGCGAGCAGTATTTCTCCGAGACGCCGCGCCGACTCAGTCGAATGCGCGAAGAAGAGCGACGGCTCGGTCAGCTCGAGCTTCCAGCACGACCGGCCGGTCGTCGCTCCCGCGGACCAGGTCCACGCGTGCATACAGCGGCGGTCTCACGGTGATGGCCGCAAGCGCAGCATCGGCCACGCGGCGCTCGGCCGTGTCGGCGAGGCGAGCGGTGATGGCTTCCGGCGCGAAGAGTCCCGCCACCAGGTCCGCGCCGGCGCGAAGTATCGGACCTTTGCGGACCGCATGGCTGAACTCGCCCTCGAAGTACATCAACGCGGTCTCGCCGTGCTGATCGACGCGATCGAGATAGGGCTGCAGCATCGTGTGCCGTCCGGCGTCGAGCAGCCGGGACAGGTGCGCTAGCGCCAGCGCCCGATCCGCGGGCCGATACCGCGCTGCGTCGCGCGACCCGGCGCCGACCGAGGGCTTGACGACGAAGTCGGCGAATCGCTCAACGTGCCCCACGGAGAGCGCCCCTGGTCCGCCCGCGAGGAATCGATCGAGCTCCGCGGACGCATCGGCGCCCGGCACCACGAATCGCGTCGGCACGACGGGCACGCCGGCGCGCGCCAGGTCCTGCAGGTAGCGCTTGTCGGTGTTCCAGCGCACGATCTCCGGCGGGTTTTCCAGCCGCGTCGCAGCCGCGCAGTGCGCGACCCAGGCGAGGAACTCGTCGATGCGCTCCGCGTAGTCCCAGGTCGAGCGCAGCACCGCGACGTCGAACCTCGACCAGTCGACGGCCGGGTCGTCCCAGCAGGGCATGGCGACCTTCGCGCCGAGCGCGGTCAGCGCGTCACGCAAGCGGCGGCAGGTCCTCGTCGAGCGCCAGCGCCTCGCGGGCGGTGACCAGCGCGACCCGCCGGACGCTCATGCCCGGGCACCTGCGCGCCGGCGTGGCGTCCGGGACGCGCTGTCGCCGGCGTCCACGACGCGCGATCGCTCGGCCAGGAATTCGCCGAGGATGCGCGTCGTGTGCGACCGGTCGCTGGCCGCCAGGAGCTCGGGCGGTCCCAGCGCGACGACGCGTCCGCCGCCCGCGCCGCCTTCCGGACCGAGATCGACGATCCAGTCGGCTTCCGCGATCACGTCGAGGTTGTGCTCGATCACGACCACCGTGTTGCCGGCGTCGACGAGCCGGTGCAGCACGCGGATCAGCCGCTCGACGTCGGCCATGTGCAGCCCGACCGTGGGCTCGTCGAGGACGTACAGCGTGCCGCGCAGATCCGCACGGGTACGCCCGGGGCGCAGCCGCGCGAGCTCAGTGACGAGCTTGATGCGCTGCGCCTCGCCGCCCGACAGCGTCGGACTCTGCTGGCCCAGCGTGAGATAGCCGAGTCCCACGTCCTGCAGCAGCTTGAGCGCGTGATGAATGCGCGGGTGCGCGGCGAAGAAGGGCTCCGCCTCGTCCACGCTCATCGCGAGCACCTCGCCTACGCTGCGCCCGCGATACTGGATCGCCAGCGTCTCGGTGTCGAAGCGCCGCCCGCCGCAGCCGTCGCAGACCACCTTCACGTCGGGCAGGAAGCTCATCTCGATGGTGCGCAGACCCTGTCCCTCGCAGGCTTCGCAGCGCCCGCCCGCGGTGTTGAACGAGAAGCGGCCCGGACCGTAGCCGCGCACGCGGGCCTCGGTGGTTCCGGCGTACAGGCGGCGAATGTCGTCCCAGAACCCGACATAGGTCGCGGGGCAGGAGCGCGGCGTCTTGCCGATCGGCGTCTGGTCGACCTCCAGCACGCGCGCGATCCGCTCGATGCCGTCGATGCCAGCGCAACCGAGCCACGGGGCGACGGCGCGGCGCCGGCCGCGCTTTTCCGCGGTATGCACCCGCAGGTTGGCGTACAGCACGTCGCGCGCGAAAGTCGACTTGCCGGAACCGGAGACGCCGGTGACGACGATGAGGCGCTCGAGTGGCAACCGCACGTCGATCGAGCGCAGGTTGTGCAGGCGCGCCTTGCGGACGGTGAGCGCGTGCGTCGCGCGTACGACCGCGCGCCGCTCGATGAAGGGGTGGCGCAGAGGCTCGGAGAGGAAGCGGCCAGTCTGCGACTCGGGCGCCGCGATGAGATCGGCGATGCGGCCCTCGCCGACCACGCGGCCGCCGTGCGTACCGGCGCCGGGACCCAGGTCGATCAGGTGGTCGGCGCGGCGGATCGTTTCCTCGTCGTGCTCGACCACGATGAGCGTGTTGCCCTTGGCGCGCAGCTGCGCCAGCGCGTCGAGCAGGATGCGGTTGTCGCGCGGGTGCAGACCGATCGTCGGTTCGTCGAGCACGTAGCAGACGCCGCGCAGGTTGGACCCCAGTTGCGCCGCGAGACGGATCCGCTGCGCCTCGCCGCCCGAGAGCGTCGGCGCGGCGCGGTCGAGCGCGAGGTAGCCCAGGCCCACATCGTGCAGGAACGCGAGCCGGGCGCCGATCTCGGCCAGGAGGTCGCGGGCGATCTCCGCCTCGCGGCCGCGCAGCCCGAGCTGCACGAAAAACTGTTGCGCCGCGTCCACCGGCAGCGCCGCGAGCTCCGCGATCGAGCGATCGCGGAACCGGACGGCGAGTGCGACGGGGTTGAGCCGCCGTCCCTCGCAGCTTTCGCAGGGCGTCGCTTCGCCCGCGAACCACTCGTTCCACCACAGCTCCTCGCCGCTCTGCTCGTCGTCGAAGCCGTCGATCGCGAGGCCGGTGCCGAAGCACCCTTCGCACCAGCCGTGCTTCGAGTTGTAGGAAAAGAGCCGCGGGTCCGGCTCGGGGAAGCTTCGTCCGCACGACGGGCAGGCGCGGCGCGTCGAGTACACCTGCACCGTGGCCACCTTGCGCGCCTTGCCGCCGGTCTCGAGCACGTGGGCCACGCCCTTGCCATAGTCGAGCGCGCGCGCAAGCGCCGCGCGCAGCTCGCGTTCCGCGGTGGCGGACACCCGTACGTTGCCGACCGGCAGCTCGATCGTGTGCTCACGGAAGCGGTCGAGACGCGGCCAGCTGCGCGTAGGCAGGCGCTCGCCATCGACGCGCAGCTCGGCGTGGCCCTTGCCCGCGGCCCATTTCGCGAGATCCGTGTAGTAGCCCTTGCGCGCGACTACCAGCGGCGCGAGCAGCTCGATTTCCCGTCCGCGGTATTCGCGCAGCAGACGCGCCGCGATCGCATCGGCGGACTGTGGCTCGATCGGCACATCGCAGTCGGGGCAGTGCTGGACGCCGAGCTTGACGTACAGCAGGCGCAGGAAGTGGTGGATCTCGGTCAGCGTCCCGACCGTGCTCTTGCGGCCGCCGCGGCTGGTGCGCTGCTCGATCGCGACCGTGGGCGGGATGCCGAAGATCGCATCGACGTCGGGACGGGACGCCGGCTGCACGAACTGCCGCGCATAGGCGTTGAGCGACTCGAGGTATCGGCGCTGCCCCTCGGCGAACACGATGTCGAAGGCGAGCGTCGACTTGCCGGAGCCGGACACGCCGGTGACGACCGTGAACTGCTCGCGCGGGATCTCGACGTCGACGTCGCGCAGGTTGTGCTCGCGCGCCTTGTGCACGACGATCGCCTCGCGCGGCGGCGACGGCAGGCGCTGCGTGACATCCGGCGCGTCGGCGACGCGCCGCCGCCCCGCCGCAACGAGCCGCGCGCGCTCCTCGGCGTGCTCCGCGAGCGCTCGTCCGGTGTGCGACGCGGGGTTTCGCATCACCGCATCCGGCGTGCCGGCGGCGACGAGCCGCCCGCCGGCCTCGCCGCCTTCGGGACCGAGGTCCATGATCCAGTCGGCGGCGCGGATCACGTCGAGGTTGTGCTCGATGACGAGCAGCGAATGCCCCGCCGCAAGCAACCGCTCGAAGGCGCCCAGCAGCTTCGCCACATCGTCGAAGTGCAGGCCCGTCGTCGGCTCGTCGAACAGGAACAGAGATAGGGGACATTCTCTTTTTCCGCCCCGCCCGCCCGCGGTCGCCGTCGCCCTCTGCGGGCATGCGCGGAAATAGAGATGGTCCCCATTTTGTCCGCCAGGTGGCCGGCGAGCTTGAGGCGCTGCGCCTCGCCGCCGGACAGCGTGGGCACGGGCTGACCGAGACGCAGGTACTCGAGGCCGACGGCGGCCAGCGGCTCGAGACTGGCGAGCACTTCCTCGTCGCCGGCGAAGAACTCGACGGCCTCGGATACCGTCATCTCGAGAACCTCGGCGATGCTGCGCGCCGGACCCTCGTCGCGCACCATCTTCACCTCGAGCACTTCCGGCCGGTAGCGCCGACCGTCGCAGTCCGGGCAGCGCAGATACACGTCCGAGAGGAACTGCATCTCGACGTGCTCGAAGCCGTTGCCGCTGCAGGTCGGACAACGCCCGTTGCCCGAGTTGAAGCTGAACGTGCCCACCGTATAGCCGCGCTCGATCGCGACGGGCTCGGCGGCGAATCGCTTGCGGATCGCATCGAACGCGCCGACGTAGCTCGCGGGATTCGAGCGCGTCGTTCGCCCGATCGGCGTCTGGTCGACCAGCACGACTCCACCCACGTGCTCCGCGCCGCGGAGCGCGCGGTGCGCGCCCGGCGTCTCGGTCGGCTTGCCCTTGGCGCGCAACAGCGCCGCGTACAGCACGTCGCGCACCAGGGTCGACTTGCCCGAGCCCGACACGCCGGTCACGCAGACCAGCCGGTTGAGCGGGATCTCGACGTCGAGATCGCGCAGATTGTGCTGCGTCGCGCCCTCGAGACGCAGGCGCGGCGCCCCGGGCGCCGGCGGCCCTCGCCGCCGCAGCGCGGCCACCACGTCGCGCCGGCCGGCGAGGTAGTCGGCCGTGAGCGTGTCCGCGCGAGCCGCGAGCTCGGCGGGCGTGCCCTCGAACACCACGCGGCCGCCGCGCTCGCCCGGCCCCGGCCCCAGGTCGAGGATGCGATCGGCGGCCAGCATGATCTGCGGATCATGCTCGACGACCAGCAGCGAGTTGCCGTTGTCCCGCAGCCGCTGCATCACCTCGATGACGCGTCGCATGTCGCGCGGATGCAGGCCGATCGAGGGCTCGTCGAGCACGAAGAGCGTATTGACGAGCGAGGTGCCGAGCGCGGTGGTCAGGTTGATGCGCTGCACCTCGCCGCCCGAGAGCGTGCGCGACTGGCGATCGAGCGTCAGGTAGCCGAGCCCGACGCGGACGAGGAACTCGAGCCGCGAGCGGACCTCGCCCAGCAGCAGATCCGCCGCCTCGTCGAGCGGCGCCGGCAGCACGAGCCCGGCGAAGAACTCGCGGCAGCGCTCGATCGGCAGCAGCATCAGCTCGTGCACGTTGAGGCGCGCGGCGAGCCCAGCCGCCAGAGCAACGCATCGGGCTTCAGCCGCGCGCCGCCGCAGTCGCCGCAGGGCGTGTAGCTGCGATAGCGCGACAGCAGCACCCGGATGTGCATCTTGTAGGCACGGCTCTCCAGCCAGGCGAAGAACCGGCGCACGCCGTACCAGACCTTCTTCTCCCAGGGCCCTCGCCCTCGATCACCCAGCGTCGCTGCTCGTCGGTGAGCTCGCGCCAGGGCACGTCGACGGGCACGCCGCGCTTGCGGGCGTACTTGAGCAGGTCGTCCTGGCATTCGCGATAGGCGTCGGTCTGCCACGGCCGCACCGCGCCGCCGCGCAGCGTCTTCGAATCGTCCGGAATCACGAGACCGTAGTCGACGCCGATCACGCGCCCGAAGCCGCGGCAGGTGTCGCAGGCGCCGAGCGGCGAATTGAACGAGAACAGGCTCGGGGTCGGGTCGCGGTAGTGGATGTCGCAGTCGGGACAATGCAGGTCGGACGAGTAGCGCCAGGTCCGTGCGGAGTCGGTCAGCGCATGGACGTCGACGCGCCCGCGACCGAGCTTGAGCGCCGACTCGAGCGTGTCGACGAGCCGGCTCCGCTCGGCGCCGCCGAGCCGCAGCCGGTCCTGGACGATCTCGAGCCTGCGGCCGCGCCGCGCGTGCACGCGCGTGTAGCCCTGCTTCGCGAGCAGGTCGAGGACCTCGGCCTCGCTGAAGTTGTCGGGCACCTCGACGGGAAAGGTCACGACCAGGCGCGGGTCATCGAGCGCCGCCGCACGCGCCGGAAGATCGTCGGCGATGCTCTCGCGCCGTATCGCGCCGCACCGGCGCACCGCAGTTGCGGCAATGAAGCCGCGCGGCACGCGCGTACAGCAGCTTCAGGTGATCGTTGAGCTCGGTCATCGTGCCGACGGTCGAGCGCGAGGTCCGCACGGGGTTCGTCTGGTCGATCGCGATCGCGGGCGGGATGCCGTCGATGCGATCGACCCGCGGCTTGTCCATGCGGTCGAGGAACTGCCGCGCGTACGGCGAGAAGGTCTCGACGTAGCGGCGCTGACCCTCGGCGTACACCGTATCGAACACCAGCGAGGACTTGCCGGACCCGGACACGCCGGTCACCACCACGAGCTCGCGCAGCGGAAGGTCGAGGTCGAGCGCGCGCAGATTGTTCTGGCGCGCCCCTCGAATGCGGATGCAGTCGGGCGTCGGTCGGGTCATGGTCCGGGGTCCGGCCGGGTACGGCGGGAGCGATCACGCTACCACGATTCGGCCGGCTGGCCGATACTTCATGACAGAAAGATGACAGGCCGGCCCAGGGGAGCGACACGATGGGATTCTTTTCCGCCCTGATGCCGCGCGAGACGCGGTTCTTCGCGCTCTTCAACCGCCACGCGGAATTCGTCGTGCAGGGCGGGCGGCTGGTGGCCGACCTGATGCACGAGGTCGCCGACGAGCGGCGCCGCGCCGACCTGATCCGCCGGATCGGCGAGGCCGAGCGCGCGGCGGACAAGGTGACCCATGACACCGTGTCCCTGCTGCACTCGACCTTCATCACGCCCTTCGACCGCAACGACATCCACCGGCTGATCTCGAACATGGACGACATCCTGGACCTGATCCAGGACACGGCCGAGGCCGTGCACCTCTACAACCTGCGGCAGATTCCGCCCGAGGCGCCGCGACTCGTGCGGTTGCTGGAGGCGAGCTGCGAACGGGTCCAGGCGGCGGTCCAGCTCCTGCCCAGCATGGACAACGCCGCGAAGATGCTCGCGATCGCGCAGGAGATCGACGCGCTCGAGAGCGAGGCGGACGAGGCGATGCGCACGGGGATCTCGCGGCTCTTTCGCGAGGAGCAGGACGTCCGCCAGCTCATCATGCACAAGAACGTCTACGAGTATCTCGAGGAAGCCACGGACAGAGTGCCAGGACGTCGCGAACGTCATCGAGTCGGTGGTCGTCGAGAACGTCTGAGCATGGACCTCACCATCCCGCTCGCGACCCTGGTGCTGCTGGTCGCGCTGGCGCTGGTCTTCGACTTCATGAACGGGTTCCACGACGCCGCGAACTCGATCGCGACCGTCGTCTCCACCGGCGTGCTCCGGCCGCACCAGGCGGTGATCTGGGCGGCGTTCTTCAACTTCGTCGCGATCTTCATCTTTCACCTCAAGGTGGCCGCGACCGTCGGCAAGGGGATCGTCGACCCGATGGCGATCGACCACTACGTGATCTTCGGCGCGCTGGTGGGCGCCATCGTCTGGAACCTGATCACCTGGTACTACGGCATCCCGTCGAGCTCCTCGCATGCGCTGATCGGCGGGATGATCGGCGCGACGCTCGCCAAGGCGGGCACCGGGCCGCTGCTCGCGCCCGGGATACTCAAGACGGCGGCCTTCATCTTCATCTCGCCGCTGCTCGGGATGACGCTCGGGGCCCTGCTGATGATCGCCGTGTCCTGGGCCTGTCTGCGCGCCCCGCCAAGGCGGGTGGACGCCTGGTTCCGGCGCCTGCAGCTCGCCTCGTCGGCCCTGTACAGCATCGGACACGGCAGCAACGACGCGCAGAAGACCATGGGCATCATCTGGCTGCTCCTGATCACGGCCGGCGTGACCACGCGCGACCACCTGCCCTTCTGGGTCATCGTCAGCTGCTACATCGCGATCGCGCTCGGGACGCTGTTCGGCGGCTGGCGCATCGTCAAGACCATGGGACAGAAGATCACCAAGCTCAAGCCGGTGGGGGCTTCGCGGCGGAGACCGGCGGGGCCATGACGCTGTTCCTCGCCTCGAGCCTCGGCATCCCGGTGTCCACCACGCACACCATCACCGGCGCGATCGTGGGCGTCGGCGCGGCCCAGCGCACGCGCGCCGTGCGCTGGGGCGTCGCAGGCAATATCGTGATTGCCTGGCTCATCACCATGCCGGCGGCGGCAGCGATGGCGGCGGTGGCCTATTACGCCGGACGAATGCTCCTCGCCGCCTGAACCGTCATTCCCTGCCGGCCGCCGGACCGAACGCGGCGGGCCGAGCGGATGTCCAAGCAAGGGAAGTCTGCGACCGGCGCACGGAGGGGCTATGCGTGGAATGTTTCCTGGATTGCTGCTTGCAATCAGCCTGCCCTGCTTCGCCGCGGATGACTTCAAGGTCATCGAGCTCGAGCAGGACGTGCTCGAGCTCGAGCGCCGGGTCGAGGAGCTCTCGCGACAGCTCGCTCAACTACAGCAGCGCGGAACAGCGTCCACGGCCGCCGCAGGGGCCACGCCACAGAAGTGTCCTGATGCGCAGGCTTGCTCGCCGGCGTGGCTCAGCGCAGCGAACTGGAGACGCGTACGGCCCGGCATGGGCGAGTTCGAGGTGATCGACATACTCGGACCGCCCTCCTCCGTGCGCGGCGCGCCCGAAGCGCAGTCCCGTACGCTGATGTACGCGATGGAGATCGGCTCGTCGGCTTTCCTGAGTGGCCGCGTGGACTTGAAGGATCGGCGCGTGATCGAGGTCCAGGTACCGGCTCTCAGATAGTCTCGAGCCGCAACTTTGCGCCTGTCAGGCCGAGCGCGGCACGGCGCACCGTATGTTGGTCAGCGCACCGACTCCTATCACCGGCGCGCGCATCCTTCCGCACGAGGCTGAAGGAGACAGACATGAATGCTGACAAGACCCACCCAGGCTGGACACGTTTCCTGGACCGGATCCGCAGGTTGTGGGAGACGACGCCGCCGAAGAAGCCGACGCCAAAACCCGCGTTTGAGCACGCTGTCGTTCGCCACGCTGACGTTGCGGGGCCCGAGGTTTCCTCACGCTGATTCAGGGTCGCTGCCCTGAATGGGCAGCGTGGTTCCGCCCACCGGCTCGTCTGTACGGAAGCGCACAGACGACACGCGAAGCGCCCGGGAACATTTCGTTCGTCTGCAGACTCCGAGCGGCGCAATGTTGGCCACCCAATTGTCAGCGCGACAGCGTTGCGCGGCTTTCGCGAAACCCTCATTGGGTCGGTCGATCTGGCAGTTGACCAACACGCTGCCGACGTTCGCACTGCTGTGGCTGGTGATGGCGTGGACCGTGCACGCGCAGTGGCATTACGGCTGGACACTGCTGCTCGCGCTGCCGGCCGCCGGGCTGTACGTGCGGCTGTTCATAATCCAGCACGACTGCAGCCACGGCTCGTATTTCGCCAGCAGACGCGCCAACCACTGGGTGGGCGCCTGTCTGGGGTTGATCACCCTGTTTCCATTTGGCTACTGGAAAAAAACCCACGCCGTACATCACGCCACCTCGGGAAATCTCGACCGCCGTGGGTTCGGCGATGTCCTGACACTCACTCTCAACGAGTATCGTTCGCGTTCGCGATTGAGCCGCTTCGGCTACCGCTGCTATCGCAGCATGCCCGTGCTCCTGGGTCTGGGCCCGATCTGGCAGTTCGTGATCAAGCATCGGATGCCCTTCGATCTGCCGTTGTCGTGGCGGAAAGAGTGGGCCAGCGTGCTGCTCAACGATCTCATGCTCCTTCTTGCCGGCGTCGCCCTGGGCGGGGCCTTCGGCTGGTACACGGTTCTGCTGGTGCAACTGCCGGTGCTCCTGGTCGCTGGCGCAGTCGGCGTGTGGCTGTTCTACGTACAGCACACCTTCGAGTACGCCTACTGGTCACGGGCGGAGAACTGGGACCCCAATCAAGCCGCGGTCGCGGGCGCCTCGCACTATGACCTGCCGCAGGTGCTGCATTGGTTTACCGGCAACATCGGCTACCACCACATACATCACCTGGCACCGCGTATTCCGAACTACCGCTTGCGCGCGGCGTTTGAATCCAGCCCCTTGCTGCGGTACGCACCGAGCCTGACGCTACGTACCAGCCTCGAGTGCGCGCGCATGAAGCTTTGGGACGAAGATCGGCGACTTATGGTCGGGTTTCCGGAGTGAACGTACGTCGGCCGTGCCGCGACTGTTGCGCCTCGGCGTCCATCGCCGGGATGTCTGTGCGGCGGCGTACAGACGTACCAGCACTGTTTCGCGGAGGCTTTCAGGTAGGCTGACGGAGACTTTGAGGACATTGGCGTGGAGAATCCCGGGCGTCGCGGCTCACTCGTACGGAGCGAGTACTTGATAGAGCGCTTTCGCGTTTTCTTCGAGTCCGGCGGTGGATGGCACTGCGTGTGCGCGGATTTCGCTTCCTCCAGTGCATGCGAACACTCCCGGGAAGCTGCCGGCATGCGCGCCGCCCAGGCCGAGATCACGGACCACGTGGCGACCGGTCGCTCGCAACTCGCGCGGAACCGCATTTCCAAATGACTTGCGCGCCGAACCCGAGTTGACCAATGACACATCCCATACGACGTGAGTCTCGCGACGACGATATGGTAGGGCACGTCGCGCACCTTGAAGCATGGGAGGACGACGGCGGCGCAACGGGGGCTGACGCCTGCACCCGCGATGTGCCGTCTGAAGGGCAGTCGGCCGCCGACGCTCGTCTAGTTAACACGCCGCGCTCCAGCCAACCCAACTTTTGCAATCTCGACTTGGGCTAAGCCAGGGCGCACATGAGCGCGCGTCTTTGACGGCCGCGTGGCGTTCGCAGGTAGCACCTCTCAGGCCGCGTCGTGATCCAGCATGGGCCCGAAGATGGAGGCATAGGCGACGAAGCTCCAGAATATCCCGCTGCCGCAGCAGGTTCGGAACAGACTCACGCGCATCATGTAATCTGTGGGGCGTGCGAGCTCAGGAAGCTTCGCGGGCCGCGGAGTTCAAATTGGCGGTGCCGGTTGCGAACTGCACGCCACCGATCTCCGATACCAGTCCGCGCTCCGTGGCATGTTGACTCAGCAGGAGTTCGTGATCGGTGGCCATCGTCCGGGATCGAACGGCGTCGATGCACTGCTCGTCGGCTATTACGATGAAACTGGCCTGCGGTTCGGAGGTAAGGTGCGGGCTGGCTTCGTTCCTCAACTACGTCGCGAGATCTTCAAGGCGCTGAAGCCGCACCATGTCGATGATTGTCGCTACTGAATGTTTTCGATTGTCGTTGGTTTTGGTGTCGCTATCCTGCTTGGAACAGGGCTGCTGTTAGTGATGCAGATGCTCGATGACTTCCTTGATGCTTAACTGGATGCTGGGTGGCGCTATGAACGATCGCGGCCGTGTTGGTGTCGCAGCGCAGGTTTCGGTCTCCTTCTATCGGGCTTTGTCGAGGTCGTCGACCGTGCGCTAGTGCGGTCGAACCGACCTGGCGTGTAATGCAAGCCCTCATTGGATGTTTGCTTATATTTGGCGCGAAACCGGCACGCGGGACCATTGACGCGCACACTGCTTGGGCAAACAGACAGACACACATCAAAGACACAGGTTAAGGACATACATCATGAAGACCATCATCGACACGGCAACGGATGCCGGCAAATTCACGACCCTGCTAAATGCACTGAAGGCAGCTGCGCTCACCGAGACGTTGCGCGGCGCGGGTCCCTATACCGTATTCGCCCCGACGGATGAAGCATTCAAGCATCTCGCGCCGGGCGCGCTCAATGCGCTCCTGAAGGACACCAAGAAGTTGAAGGCCATCCTCACCTACCACGTTGTCTCCGGCACGGTTGCTGCGAACGACGTGAAAGCGGGCGACATCAAGACGCTCGAGGGCACGCCGCTGCTGGCAGCCCGGGACGGGGACAAAGTCACCGTGAACGGCGCGAAGGTTGTGCAGGCGGATATTTCTGCATCGAACGGCGTCATCCACGCGATCGATGCGGTCATCATGCCGAAAGGCTGGATGCTGGCCGCGGCAGCGTGAAATCACGCCAGCGACCCCGGTACGCGGGGTCGCTGCTCTTCTATGAAGCAGCGCAAGACAGTGCGAGTCGCAGGGCCTTTCAGCGTTGAGGCGCTGATAGAAACCTACCCGGACAATTCGAGCAAGGTTCTTGGATACAACATTCGGGGGCCTGGCTCGGATCCGCACTGGCTTTACTCCGAGGAGGAGCTTGCGGCCAAACTGGAAGATCTTCAGGCCAGGATGGGTGGCGAAAAAAAGGTCCGACTGAGGCAGGTCGTCTAAGGCACGCCGCGATTCGCTGCTCAGCCCGATGGCCCCTCTCGAGTCCCAAATCGAGCAGTGCGAACAATGTGGGGCAAACGATCGACAAGGTTGTCCGTTCCTGCGCCGGAAGCCTCTCTGGATGTAGTAGCGACGATCTGCCGCAGCACTACTGTCTCTGACGGGAGCGCGCCGAAAGGAATCGCCGCGCAGTCCCGCGATTCGGGGTGCGCGGCGGCCTTTCAACGATGCCTTACCTACTCAGAGCGTCAGCGCCTTCGACTGGACGCTCTTGACGCCGCGCACGTTCTGCGCGAGCTCGATGGCAAGGGCGCGCTCGGCACCGCTGTCCACCTTGCCGCTCAGCATGACGACGCCCTTGTCGGTATTCACCGAGATATCGGACCCGTCGACGTTGCTGGAGTACGTGTAGGTGGACTTCACTTTCGTGGTAATCCAGCCGTCGGTCATGTCGCTTCCGACTTCCTGGGTGGAACTCATCGCCGTAGCCGCAGTGCCCGCCTTCGCACTCTTGACCACCAGCTGATTGTCCACGGACATGACGCCGCGTGTGCCCATTGCCAGTTTGCCAGCCAGGTCTTTCGTTGCTGCGCTGTCAGCTGAGCCCACGAGCGTTACCTTGCCCCGCTTCGTTTCCACGTTCGCGGTCAGGCCCTCGGTATTCTTGCTCCACACCAGCTTCGACTTGACTGCGGATGTGATTGACGCGTCGTCGATCACCTCGCCGTAGCTGCGGTCTGCTGACCGCGCCGGTGGCGTGTAGTCGGCCTGGACCTTGATCTGGTTATCCACGTCCTTGATGCCGTTGACGCCGAGCGCGATCTGCTCAGCCAGGTCCTTGTTGACGCTCTCTTCCACATTGCCGGTCAGCGTCGCCTTGCCCTCGTGGACCGAGACCTTGAGGTCGTTGGCCCGCAGGAACGGGCTCAATGCATAGGTCGTCCAGATCTGGCTTTCCTGCCGAGCGTTCGTGACGTCCTGTGAGGGCGTGGTGGCTGCGGTCGCTGCGACGCTGCTCGTAGCGATAGCCAGCGCGACTGCAGTCGCGAGTAATCGATTGCGTGATTGGGTGTACATTCAGATGCTCCGTTTTGAATAAATAGTGCTTGCGATGGCGGTCCGATGACCGTCCACGAAGACAGAGGGGGGAGTAGTCCGGAGCACCTGCCGTCACGGCTTCGTCGGAACGACGCTCGTGGTGCCCTGAGTCAGGTCGGCCAGCTTATGATCCTGGCCTGGTTTGACCGCCGAAGGATAGCGGTCGACGAGCCTCGCGTCGGTGCGGTGGCGCGCTTAGTCGATACCACCGTTTATCGACCACCGTCCATCGATTCGCCTTCACACTTCTTAGCGCAAATTAGAAAGGGCCGCTTTGCGCGGCCCTTCAGTGCGGTGTCTTGGGTTACCACATTGAGTAACCCGTGACTTCCACGGCCATCATGCTGCACCGATGTACTCGTAAAAGCAATGGATGTATGCAGTGTTGCAATGTGGGAACTTTCCCACTGTCAACATGGAATCCCCGGCACCGCACGATGCCGGGGCGCCGTCCTTCAGTTGACCGTGACGGGAATTCGTCTGGTTTCGACTCGCGCCTGCTTCGGAATATCAATCTCCAGGACGCCATTGGCGTAGCTCGCCTTGATCGCCTCAGCTTGCGCAGCGACCGGCAGAGTAATTCGGCGCAGAAACGTGCCGGAAACGCTCTTGACGTTTTCGACGCTGGCGCTGTCCGCGCGCGTCCTCGTCAGTCGCTCGGCACGAATCGTCAAGACGCCGTCCTCGGCAGAGACTTCAATGTCCTTCGCTTCGACGCCCGGCATATCCGCACTTAGCAGGAACCGGTCGTCTTCCTCGTGAACATCGACCGACGGTGTCCACGCCGTGTCATCGGTCGGGCCGCCCAAGCTTTCGCCGAACAGGCGATCGAAGTCGGGATGCCAGCGGTTGATAAAGAACCAGGGCTGGTGACGTATCAGGGTCATCATTGCTTCACTCCTTAATCCAACAAGCGATCTTCTCTTTGCATACCCCTGCTATTGGGGCGATTCCCGCATTCCATAGGCCCCGCCACTACCGCGGGCGGTAATTTGCTCGGGCACTCAAATGAGCGGCGAGCGGTCGTTTTGGGCCGACTCGCGCGGGCCGAACGATAGGGGCCTCTGTTTGCTGCGCATTCCTCGCCGACGCAATGTCATGGCAACGTCATGGCAACGCCCGTTGTGTTCCCCACCGCACCGACAAGCGGCAGACGTCTCCGATATTGTTCTTGTCGCGATGGATCATGGCGGCGGGATCAACGGCCATCAGTTCGGATGCGCTTTCAGTCAATGCTTGTACGCTTTGCGTGCACGTGAGTCTCAGCCCGCTGGATGAATCGTCAGACAGCCTGTCGTTGTGCATCCACACGCGCGTTTCACCGTCGATGATGACGTGATCCATTCGGAACCTAATTTGGAGAGCAAGATGACTAGCAGCACTCTGGAACGTGAACGGGACAAGACTGCGGGCGCGACTCCGATCTCGGGTCCGCTTGGCGCGCATCCGGTTGAAACCGAGCTCAGCGCGGCAGCCGGGGGCGTCGCAGCGGACGCAGTGTTTGGAACGGTGGGCCGTGAGGACGCCGTAGCAGGCGTCGTGGACGGCGGTCTGGCAGGCAATACGATCGCCGAATCGATCGACCCCGCCGCCGAGGAAGCTTACTGGCGCGAGAACTATTCGAGTCGGCCCTACGACAACCCTGGGGGCAACCTTTAACGAGTATCGTCCCGCCTATAGTTACGGCGTCGATGCCCACCGACGTTACGAAGGCCAATCGTTCGAACAGGCGGAACCCGAGCTGATGCGCGATTGGGATCGCGTCAAAGGCATGTCCAGCTTGACGTGGGAGAACGCCAAGCACGCGGTCCGTGACTCCTGGCAGCGCGTCAGCGACTTCGTTGAAAGCGCGACGCCTGGAGATTCGGATCACGATCGGAAGTAAGCCGACGACCATCGGCTGCCACGGGGCCGCGATCTGACGACTGAACAGGGACCATTGAGCCTAACGCAGCACCTCCCGGAGAATCGCACAAATGCTCAGACTCAATCCCGTCAAATCAAAACTCGTGTCGGCTGTGCCGCTTGGCAATCTCGTGCTCTTCTCGACCCATAACTCGTGGTGGGCCGGTTTGCGGGTCAATCCTGGCCGCCAGCTTAACGTGCATCATGGGGCGCTCATTCTCTTCGGCTTCCACGACGGAGAAAGGCGATTCCCACTGCTTTACTGGCCGAGTGTAGGCGACCAATTGTGTCTAGACCTTGATGCACGACCAGTTATCGCGGCTGACCCGGAGTCGGTCTTCACCCCGCAGGCGCCACAAATGACCGATGCGGGCGTAATTGCGTGCAGCGAAATCGGCTGGACCCTAACGGCGCAGGTGGATCAGTCAGGGACCGAGGTGCGGGCATGGGACTTGGAAACTGGCTTGCTCACAGACATGCCCGGCGTAACGCAGCAAATTAGCGGCTGGGTGCTTGGAGTCGCGGGAATAGATGGCAAGTTTGTCCCGTTAGCGCGCCCCACGTCGTCCGCGGGGCTCGGATAAAAGAAAGCCGTCAGGAGTGCGTGCCGTGCGTCGCTGATTGCCACCCTCAGGAGATCACCTGCCGCTCTGTACGGTAGTGAACAGACCACCCGGAGATGGACGGCTAGTCTGTGGCTCAAGGCAACACGATAGGAAACAAGCATGAAAACTCGCATTCTGAAACTTACCGCAATCCTGGGAGTGCTGGCGATGGCCAGCGCCTGCTCCGCCACGCGCACGCAGGAGTCGGCGGGAGAGGTCATCGACGACAGCGTACTGACCTCCAAGGTGAAGATGGGACTGATCGACGATCCGGTCACCAAGGCCGGCCAGATCAACGTCGAGACGTATCGTGGCGTCGTGCAGCTCGGCGGCTTCGTCGACAACACCCAGCAGAAGGAGCAGGCCACGAAGGTTGCCCGCTCGATCACAGGCGTCAAGGAGGTCCGCAACGACCTGCGCGTCAGCACGAAGCCCGATGCGACGGCTGGCCAGGACGTCGATGACAGCATGCTGACGGCGACGGTCAAGGCGAAGCTCACGGAGGATTCGACGACCAAGGCGTACGAGATCAACGTGGGAACGCAAAAGGGTGTGGTGCAGCTGACCGGGTTCGTCGATTCGACGACCATGAAGGCCCGGGCCGGCGAACTTGCGCGCGCCGTCGACGGTGTCAAAGAGGTGCGCAACGATCTCGAGATCAGGCAGAACTGATCCCGCAGCGGACGCGGGTGGTATATATCGCCCGCGGCCCGATTGAATTGCTTCCCGGTTTAGCACTGCGGGTATTTGCGTGATCTCCATTTCATGCGGCTTCATGCGGGTTGTCGTGCTGCTCGGTGTCGTCGGCGTGGCCGCCTGTACGCATTCGGCCGAGGAATGTACCGCCGCAGAGGCCGCCCAGCAGTATGCGCAGTTGCTGCCGGTAGCGACGAAGGCGCGGGATGTCAGGCCGGACCTGTCCGGATGCAAACGCACCGGCATTGCGTCGTTCTACGCGGATATGTTCACCGGCCGGGAAATGGCGGACGGCACGCGCATGAACCCGAACGCCGACAATGCCGCGAGCAGGACGCTGCCACTCGGGACCACGGCGAAGGTGACGAACCTCGAGACCGGCCAAAGCGCAGAGGTGACGATCCAGGATCGCGGACCGTACGTGAAGGGCCGGATCATTGACCTGTCCCCCGCGACTGCGCGCGAGATCGGGCTCGATCGACAGGACGGCCTCGCCACGGTCGTAGTGGCGCCGATCGAGGTGCCGCTGCCCGACGGCGGGGTGAAGCAGGGTGCCGCGGCCAGTTCCTTGCTCGTCAACGGAATCGGAAAGGCTGGGAGTGGTAAGTCAGACTGAGAGGAATTGTTCTCCCAGGTAGCCATTCCGGTACCCTCGCCGGCTTCCAGGCCACAGGCAAGTCAGAGGCGCATGGGCGACCAGAATTTTCCGGGCCACCGCGCTCCTCGCAACGCTACCGACGGGCGTGCGGCCGTGTGGGCAGGGGTCGCCGCCGGCGTTGGCTCGGCGCTGGCGCAGGTGTTGCTGTGGCTGGCTTTCACCGATGCGTTTCCCCACGCACTGTTCCGAGATGCGAGGTTGACCGCTGCCATCTTGCTTGGGCAGGGGGTGCTGCCTCCGCCTACCACCTTTGATGCCGTCATCATGCTGATTTCCGCGCTGATCCACTTTGCACTTTCCATCGTGTACGGCCTAGCGCTGGCGTGGGTGCTCGTGCGCGCTGCCGTGGGCACCAGCCTATTGATCGGCGCACTATTCGGCTTGGCGCTTTATGCGGTAAATCTGTATGGATTCACCGTGCTGTTTCCGTGGTTCGCGCAGGTACGCGATTGGATTACGCTCACCGCCCACCTGGTATTCGGCATCACTGCCGCCGGAGTCTACCGGTCGCTGGAAAGGCGTAAAAAGCTTATCGGTGCGCCATGCTGATGAGCCGGGCGTTAAGCAGGCGCGCGAGTCCCTTTCCGCCCTGCTGCATGACTATGTCGTGGTTCCACTTGAACAGTGGCCGCGCGATCGGAGCAGCCAGATTCATCCAGCGCTTGGTGGTGCGTACCTGCCATTCATAGCGGATCGTGGTCACGCCGTCATCGGCGGTGAAAAGCCAGCGGCCGGTGCCTTCTAGTTCGCCGCTCGCCACCCCTTCGATGGCTGCCAATGGCTGGACGCGTGTGATGCGCATATCGAAGGTGAGCCGGTACGGGAGCAGGCTTTTCCAGGTGTACCGGAACAGGCCACCGACCCCGTGGGCGTCTCCGCGCTCCAACTCCATCACCTGTTCCACGCCCCGCCACCACTTGGGCCAGTGGTGGAAATCGGAGATGGCTTCGCACACCTCGTCAATCGGCGCCTCGATGCGCCAGATGGTGACAAGCTCATAGTCAATCGGCTTCGACCCAATCCGGCGTGAGGAGGAAATAAGTGCCTGCTTCTGAACATCCAATGCGCTTTCCTTTACTAGCTGGTATGGCATTGCTGGTGTCTGTTACCGGCTGCGCCGCTGAACAAACCAAGGATGCCTGACCGCTACCCATGTTGCATGCAGGCTCATCAGTTGCCGAAAGGTTGCCTGCGTCTCCGAAGTGTTGCCCACGGCTTGTCCGTTCCAGATCGAGCATACGCACGTCCCAAGCCGACCGCGGTATCTCTGGATACTCGAATGCCAGGCTTTGCCTATCCGCGCGACCCGTACCGGGTTATCCTCTGCTACGTAATCGTCGACACACTCGGGCAGCAGACTGACTTGGGTCCTGTCCGCGCCTTCGATGAATCGCTTCATGCAGCCGGTCCCGCGTCGTGCGATGCCGTATTTTGTTGGGTCAGAGCGTTTTTACACAGCCTCGACCCAAAGCGGACACCTATGTCCGTGAAAAGCGGACGCTCAGAATCACGTATGGCATCGAGAACCCGGCCGCCGGTTCGGATTATCTTTGCGGCCGTGTTAAAGGAATTGATGCGGCAGCGCGGCTGGACGCAGCGGGACCTTTCGATGGCGAGTGGTATCAGCCAGCGGCAGATTTCTAACCTTGTGAAGGGCACGCAGTCAGCGGCTCTCGACACGGCAGAAGCGATCGCTCAGGCCTTCGACATGCAGACGTGGCATATGCTGATCCGCACAACCGGTCTGCCGCCAAAGGACCTCGCACGCTTGCGGCGCGTGATCGCGGCGTTTCTCGACGGCTATCACCGGTAACCGACGTACAAGGTTCCCGCCTGCGCATCGCGATAAACCGGCGGCCGTCGCTGCCATTCGCCTTGCGCCCCGCACTCCTTGCATCACGCGGGGATTCTAAAGATGGATTGCTCGCCGCGACCTTCCGCAATCAGCCGCTCCAAGTCGACCACGGCCCACCGCTGGCAGCGCGAACAGTAGGCCGCGAGCTGATGATCGTGCTCACGAAGGCTTTTCATCCCGTCCCCGCCGCGGCCGCGTGGCGTTCGCGGGTAGCACCTCTCAGGCCGCGTCGTCCAGCATGGGCCTC
>CAVWOW010000007.1:0-85758 GCA_963756755.1 uncultured Gammaproteobacteria bacterium | reverse complement strand
TGCCAGCGAAAACTTCCTCGCGAAATTTGATGCGGCGTTAGCCGCGCGGGCCCGGCAAGCAAGGTAGTTTGCAGAACCTCGGCGACGCAGCTGGCCTCTCGGGGCCTGCGGGCGGAAGATATCGCGCAGGTCGGGCAGCCCGTTAAGGCCAGGAGCCGTGAGCAAAGTCGGGACTGCGGTCGTGCAGCTCTATCGCGAAGCGCGCCGCCGCAAGGTGTTTCGCACGGCCGCGCTTTACGTGCTCGGTGCCTGGCTGGCGCTGCAGGTTGCGAACGTCGTGTTCCCGGGATTTGGGATTCCTGATGCTGCGATTCGGGCACTGGCCTGGGCGGCGGTGGCCGGCTTTCCGATCGCCCTCGTCTTTGGCTGGCTCTTCGAGATCGGTCCGGGCGGTATCCGTCGTACGCTGCCGGCGAGCGCCGAGGCGGCAGCCGCCGCACTGCCGCTCGCCCGCCGCGACTATCTGCTTCTGGCGGCCTTTGCCGGGATTGCGGCCGTGCTCGTCGTCCGGCGCGGTGCAGGACGTGCGCGAGACGCCGGCAGAGACTGCCGCGGGCGCCGCCGCCGCGGCCGGCAGGGACGTTACCCGCCTCGCCAACTCGATCGCCGTGCTGCCGTTCGCGAACATCAGCAACGATCCCGACAACGACTACTTCTGCGACGGCATCTCCGAGGAGATCCTGAACGCGCTGTCGGGGTTCCGCGAGCTGAACGTCATCGGGCGGACGAGCTCCTTTGCGTTCAAGGGCAGCGACGCGGGCATCGACCGGATCAGCGCCGTGCTGGGCGTGAGTCACGTGCTGCAGGGCAGCGTGCGCAAAGCGGGCAATCGGCTGCGCATCTCGGCGCAGCTGCTCGATCACACCGGACGGCAGCTGTGGACGGAGACCTTCGACCGCGAGCTGGCCAACGTCTTCGACATCCAGGAGGAGATCGCCCAAGCGGTGGCGACGACGGCAGCCTCGCGGGTGGTGTCGCGCCCGGCGGCCGGTTATCACCCGAACCTCGAGGCCTACGACCATTACCTGGCCGGCCGCGCGCTGCTGCACCGGCGCGAGGTGGAATCCGCTCGCCAGGAATTGCAGCGCGCGATCGACCTCGACCCCGCGTTCGCGGAGGCGCACGCCGAATGGGCGATTGCCCGGCTGATCGGCGATCCGTCGGCGGAAGACCTCGAAGCGGGACGCGCGGCGATCGAGCGTGCGCTCGAGCTGCAGCCGAAGCTGCTGCGCGCGCAGGCGGCGCGTGGCCTCCTCCTGACGATGTCGCGTCCTCCCGACCCGGAGGGGGCGGAGACGGTCCTGCGGGGCGTGCTCGAGCAGGATCCCAACATGAGCGACGCCCTGCTCTGGCTCGCGAACGCGCTGCTGTACCAGGGGCGGCAGGACGAGATGCTCGAGGTCCTTGAGCGCGGCGCGCGGATCGATCCCCTGCACCCGTCGATCGCCAACAATCTGGCGAGCGAGCTGTGGCGACGCGGGAAGGTCGAGCAGGCGATCGACCACCTCGAGCGCCAGCTCGAACAGCCGAATCCTGCCGCCGCTCCATACTACGGCCTGAGCGACTTCTATCGCCGGATGGGGCGGCTGGTCGATCTGCACGCGGTGGGCCAGGCGGCAGTCACTGCAACTCGTCGGGGACCACGACTACCTGGCCATGAGCTACGCCCTGCTCGGGAACTGGAGCGCCGCGCAGTACTGGCAGGAACGTACGCCGCGCGATTTCCCGAGGTACCCGCTCCGCTGGTACGTCGCCTCGGTGGTACCCGCGTGGCGAGGCCGGACCGAGGAGGCGGTCCGCAGATTCCAGGAGGCCCTGGATGCGCAACGGATCGACATCGCGCAGCAGGGTCCGGGCGTCCAGGGGTGGTATGGCGCACTGCTCGCCCGCGCGGGCCGGCACGCCGAGGCGATTGCGGTGCTGGAGCCGTTGGTTGGCCCGGAGGCGGCCCCGGGCCCGAGCAGCTGGATGCCGGAGCTCGACGGAGGGCACGCGCTCGCGTGGGCTTACCTGAATTCGGGTGCCGGCGCCAAAGCAGAAACGCTGCTCTCGGCGATCTGGCGTCGCTGCCAGGCGGAGCGGAACGAGGGTGTGAGCCACGACAGCGGTCTCCTCCACTACTGCGCGGAGACCGCGCTGCTTCGGGGCGATCGCGACCGGGCGCTCGAGCTCCTCGAGCAGGCCGTGACCGCCGGTTGGCGCGAGTACTACATCCGGCAGCACGACCCGTACTGGGCTGCTCTCGAGAACGACCCGCGCTACCGCGCGTTGATGGCCAGGGTCAAGGCGGACGTCGATCGCCAGGCGGTGGAGATCGCGCGGCTCGATGCGGCGGAGGACCTGGTCGCAAAGGTCGACGCGGCGGTCGCCGAACGGCGCCGTCGCGAGGAACAGAACGCGGGCAGACCCGCAACTCCATAGAATGACGTGCTGTTTCCGGGGTGCGCGATGAGGATTGGGCCGAAATGGTGGCAAATCCTTGAACTTCCAAGACGAACCGTCTAGAAGCGTCTATAAGAGATAGCAAACAACGTCTGGGCCGGGACCTTGCGCGGCCACGTCCGTGGGTGGAAGCCGGTTTATGGGGGCCGATTGGGGCGCAGAGCGCTTGTAGCGAGATCCTGGCTCGAACCGATCATTCCTGATACCCGCAGGCCGACGGTACGGCCTCCGGTAAGTCTTCCCACTTCAATGGCGCTGGTCGCCGCACTCTGCATCGCCTGCGGGGTTACGTCGGCGCAGGACCACGATCTCGAACAAGTGATCGTCACCGGCTCGCGCATCGCGCGGCCGGACTTCGACTCAGCGAGTCCCGATCGTCTCGGTCACCGAGGACTTCTTCCGCCGCAGTGGGTCGCGTACGGTTGAATCGCAGCTAAACACGCTGCCGCAGTTCGTGCCGTCCTACACGAGCACCTCGAACAACCCGGGCAACAACGGCCAGGCCAACGTCGACCTGCGCGGCCTCGGCACGCCGTCGACGCTCGTGCTGGTCGACGGCAAGCGGCTGATTCCGGCGAACGGCAACGGCGTCGTCGATCTCAACATCATCCCCTCGTCGCTGATCGAGAGCGTCGAGATCATCACGGGCGGTGCCTCGGCGGTGTACGGCTCCGACGCGCTGGCAGGGGTCGTGAACCTCAAGCTGAAGCGCAAATTCGACGGATTCCAGATCGACGGCACCTGGGGCCAGACCGATCGCGGCGACGGCACGCAGTACGAGGCAGGTCTCACGGCAGGCACGAATTTCGCTGGCGGTCGTGGCTCGGTCGTGGGCTTCGTCGGCTACGCCGACCGGGAGCTCATCACGCAGGGCGATCGGGACTTCTCGAAGTACGCACTCTTTTATGTCGAGCCCGGAAATGGAACGCTCGGGCCCGGAAACGCGTTTCTGCCGAGCGGCAATTTCTTCATCGAGGAAGGAATTGTCGCCTTCCCCCGCAGCAACGAACCGAGCCCACAGGAATTCGAAGACCTGATGGGGCACTACGGCTACACCGCCGGAGAGGCGGCCGGGCAGGTGCCGTACCAGAGCTTATTCGGCTTCAATACCGACGGCACGCTCTTTACGCTGGGCGACGAAACCTACGCCGGCACGCAAGTGCTCGGCGTGGCGAATTTTCGCGGCGTGCGGGACCCGGTGACCTTCAACGACTCGGTCTATAGCTACAACTTCGCGCCGCCCAACGCGCTGCAGTTGCCGCTCGAGCGCAAGTCGGCGTTCGCGCGGGCGGAGTTCGAGTTGACCGATTCGGCCCGGGTCTATGCACAGGGCCTGTATTCGGATTACTCAGTGACTACGCAGCTTGCGCCGGCCGCGCTGTTCTCGGGCGTGTTCATCCCGGTCGATAATCCGTACGTCCCGGAAGATCTCAAGCGGCTGCTCGACTCGCGACCGGACCCGTCCGGGGACATCGAGTTCTATAAGCGGTTGTCGGAACTGGGCCCGCGGATCTCGGTTGCCACCTATGACGTTTACCAGGTGACGCTCGGTCTGTCCGGCACGATTTTCGGCGACTGGGAATACGAGGCGTACGTGCAACAAGGCGCCAACGATCAGGAGCACCGTCAGTCCGGCAACGTGCTCATCTCCCGGGTCGAGGAACTGACCTTTGCGCCCGACGGCGGCGTGTCCATCTGCGGCGGCTTCGACCCCTTCGGCCTGGGCTCCATCTCGCCCGAATGCCTCGATTACATCTCGGTCGCTGCGTCGAATCATGCATCCGTGGACCAGGCAATCGCAGAAGCTTCGTTGTCGGGTCCGCTGCTCGAGCTGCCGGCCGGGGAGCTGCGAGCGGCATTCGGCGTCTTCTACAAGGAGGACAAGTACCAGTACGCCTCCGCGCCGGTGGCCAGCGTGTTCCTCCCCGACGGTCGGCCCGACATCCAGGGCTTCAACGCGTCGGATGACATCAAGGGCGACGACCACAACGTCGATGTCTGGGGCGAAGTGCTCGTGCCGCTGCTCAGGGATGTGCCGGGTGCGCAATCGCTGGAGGCCGTGCTGGGTTACCGCCTCTCCGACTACGCATCGGCCGGCAGCTTCGACTCCTGGAAGGCGGAGCTGCTGTACCAGCCCCTCGAAGCCATCCGCCTGCGCGGCTCCTACCAGCAGGCGATCCGCGCGGCGAGCGTTTACGAGCTTTACCTGCCTCAACTGCCGACGTTCTCCGATTTCTTCTTCTTCGAGGATGGTGTGGAACCGTGCGACGCCACGAGCGCCGCGCGGAGCGGGGCGGACGCCGCGCGTGTCGAGGCGCTCTGCATCGAGCAAGGGGTGCCGGCGGCACTGATGCCGGATTTTTCGGATTCGGACGAACTCATGAGCGGCGTGAATGGCGGCAACCCCGACCTCGGGCCCGAGGAGGCGGTTACGAGCACGCTGGGCGTGGTCTGGACTCCGCGCTTCTCGCATGCCCTCGTGTCGAATCTGCAGGTGTCGCTCGACTGGTACCGGATCGAGATCACCGACAAGATCTGGCAGATGTTTCCGGAGCAGTACGTGCAGTACTGCTACGACGCCCGCTACAACCCGGACTTCTCGCTCTCGAACCAGTGGTGCACGATGTTCGCGCGCGACCCCGCGACCGGCGAGATCGAGAACATTCAAAACATCAATTGGAATGCGTTCGACTGGGAGACGAGCGGCCTCGATATGCAAGTCGACTGGCGCTTCGATCTCGGTCCCGGGACAGGTCGGCGTCAACTGGTTCGTGTCGTGGCTGGATGAGTGGACGGAGAGTGTGGTCGACAGCAGCGCGCCGTCGACCGAGTACTCAGGAACGATCGCCGGATCTCCCGGTTTCTCCCAGCCGGAATGGAAATCCAACCTGCATCTGAGCTATGCATGGCGCGATCTGACGCTGGGCGCAGGCTGGCGGTACATCGACGCCATGACGGATGCGTTCGAGCCCGAGTTCCATATCCCGAGCGTGGACTACTTCAGCCTGGATGCGAGCTACGAGTTCTCGTCGGCGCCGCTCGAAGGGCTGAGCTTCGCCGTCGGTGTCGAGAACCTGACCGACGAGGACCCACCGATCGTGCCGTCCGCCGGCGACTTCGGCAACACCGACGCGTCGCAATTCGACGTCTTCGGCCGCAGCTATTTCGTGAGCCTGCGCTACTCCTTCTGAGAATCCGGCTCAGAGTCGGGCTCCCAGGCCGCCTCGGTGTACCGCGACCGCTATTTCGGCAACGTCTCGCGAATGATCTGCTGAATCCGCGCGTCCTCAAGCTGGCGCTCGCCGCCCCAGTCCGCTCCCTCACCACCCGCTTTGTGCGCCCGCGCTCGTCAGGCGATCACCTCACCGGCTGAAACGCATTGCGATACACGTAGTTCGCCACGCGCCGTCCCTGCGCGATGCCTTCCGTCTTGTCGAACGCCCAGTGGATGCCGAGATAGATGCGGCTCTGGCCGTTCTCCTCCTCCGCCTCGGAGAATGAATTGAAGCTACGCGGCTTGAGTGGCCGCACCGCGCCGTCGTTGCCGACGGTGACGCCGTTCAGCTCGTCGGACGTGAATGTGAACGCGATGTCATCCGTCCGATACACGTTTCGAAGGATCTGGAAGAGCGCGCCCCCGAAGCCGGCGTGGCCCGACGGATAGGCGGGGAAGGGTGGGGTGAAATTCGGGCCGGTCAGATTGCTGGCGGGGGCGCCGAGGGGCGAGAAGTCCGGGTCGCCGATCGTGGCCGGGTTACCGTCACCGAGCCCGGTCGGCCCGGTCCCTTCATCTGCTTCACGGATACCGGTCACCGGTCGCCAGAAGTTGTAGTAGTACTTCGACTCCCAGATCGCGATGCCGGCATCGGCCATCGCCGTGTTGACGAGCGCAAGGAGGCGGGCGAGTTTCATCACGTCCGTCGTGTCCCTGGACACTTCGATTGCGATCTGGTTGTAGAGACGCGGCGGTGCGCAGAGGCTCGGCGTGCCGTCGTACGCCCAGTAGATCCCGGCCTCCGTCTGGTCCGCCGAGCGCTGGGTAGGGGTGTTGACATCATCGCCGCCGAGGGCGAGCACTTCGTTGAAGGCTTGCGTGTACGCGGCGCTATCCATGGCCGGCGGGGGTGGCACCCGGAACTGGCTCCCGGAGCGCAGCACGAACGGACGGACGCGTCCCCAGTCCTTTCCCAATGCAATCGGCACCAGGCTGATCGGATCCTGGCGCCACACACCGGGTTCGTCCCCGGGGATGTAATCGATACCCATGAAAGGATCGTCTTGCCGACCGCCGTCCCGCCTGCGCATCTCCAGGATCGCCCGGGCCGCTCGCCGCCCGATGTGGATCCCGAGCGCGCGGGCGAACCGGTCACGAGAGCGCAGCTGACCCAGGTCCTGCGCGAGCAGGTCATCGATCACGTCGCGCTGCGCCGGAAACATCGCGACCAGTGTGTCGTGGGCGGCCTGTGCGATCGCTGCATGGACCGAGGCGCCCGGCCAGCTGCGATGCAGCCCGGTGTAGCTGCGATAGCCGCCTCGGATCGAGTTCGCAGCGTCGAACATGGCGATATGGACGATCGCCATGGCGCGGCTCGAGCGCCCGGGCCCGAGCTGCTCGCCGAATTCCCGGTTTTCGCCGGGAGCCGGCGGCGTGTGGTCCAGGCCGCTGGCGTTGACCGCGACCTCGTTCCAGTACCGCAGGGTATCGACCGCGCGTGGTTCCGCGCCGGACAGGCGCAATGCTGACCGAAGCGAGGCTCGGGTCGTCGGTTCGCCTGAAGCGGGGACCCAGGTAGTTCTCGAGTCCCGGACTGGCTGCGGGGTTCGGAACGGGCTGCGGTTTCGGCGTACGCGGGCATGGCGGCCGAAATCGAAATCACGGCCAGGAACGACAAGAATGCGTGACGGCGCGCGTGTGGCATGGCGGTGCTCCCTGCAGCGCGTATCTCGAGGGGGGCTAACGCTAATGCGGCGAATTACACGTCAAAGTGCCCAATTGTCGCGGGTGGGCGACGTCCCCGCGCACGCCGGGCGGCTGCGACGGGCATATTCTCGCCACGGGCAAACTCGACTAGCATTGCAGTCTGGTCGGCCGCGTGGCCTTGATGCCGTCCGGCAGCTGGCCGACAGGATTGCTCGAAAACCGTCCGGTACTGGTCACCGACCGTCATGGGAGACTCTAAATGAAGGGAATTATCAGTGCTGCGTGTGTTGCCATGCTCGCCATCCCGGCGATCGCAGGGGCGCAGTCCCCGTCCCCGACCGGCTGCGACAGCGTCAACTTCGGTCCGGAGGTCCTCGCACGAGTTCCCGAACGCCAGGGAAGCGTGCCAGGCCGTGATGATGAAGGGCGATCAGCCCTTCGCCAAGTTCACGGCGGAAGTGCAGAGCGCGAACTCGGAGCAGGCGACGGTCCACTTCCTCGACCGGAACGACAAGCCGGTGTCGGAAGTCGTATTCGCCGTTCGCCCCGACGCGCGCATCGACGTCAACGGCCGCTCCACCCGGGTCTCGCGCCTGAAGAAGGGCACCCGAGTCAGCTTCTATATCCAGCACAATCGCTGGGGGCTCTTTGCGAACCCGGACAGCACGCCATTGACGATCGTCAGCCGGAAACAGCTGTGATCGGAGGCTTGGTTTGACCCGGGCGGGGAGCGAACTTCCCGGTCAAACGCCTGTCTCTATTCTGGTCGGCCTCGAACTCGACTAACATGGTGGCGGGTCGGGATCGCTGGAGCTTGCCTTTGCCCGCCGGCTGGCGTTGACCGCCAGCCCGAATGAGTTTGCCCAATGACCAAATCACGGGAGATTGAAAAGATGAAGATTATCTTAACGGCCGCGTGTCTCGCGGTGCTCGTCACCTCGGGAGTCGCCGTCGCCAAGGACTATGGTTGCGACGAGGTGAACTGGGGCGAGGAGGTCGTAAAGGCCTTCCCGAACGCGAGCAAGGGCTGCCACTCGGTGATGATGAAGAACGATCAGCCGTACGCCAAGTACGTTGCCGAAGTCCAGAGTGCGAGCAGCACGGAAGTCGTCCTTCACATGCTGGACACGAAGGACAAGGCAATCTCGAAGCTCGTGATCGCACCCAAGGAGGGCGCTCACGTCACGGTCGACGGAAAGGACACCAAGGTCAAGGACCTGAAGAAGGGCGACCGGGTGAGCTTCTACATTCCGCACGACCGGTGGGGCCTGTACGCCGATCCCGACAGCACGCCGATCAGCATCGTCAGCCGCGCAGGACCTCTGATCCTCGACAGGGTCTGAGACTGCCACGGCGCCGCGAGCCTCAGCGTTCGCGGCGCCGTATTTGTCTGTAGCTTCCGGATCCCCGCGACCGAATCGCACTGCCCCGCCGATGTCCGATATCGACGCCCGGCTCGCGAACAGGATCCTGCTGGGCCTCGTCATTGGAGCGATCGCCGGGGCGATCACACTGCTCGTCGGCGGCGCGCTGCCCGCCGTCCTCGACGGCGCCCGATGGGTCGCAACGCAGCTGCTCGACCCGATCGGGCAGGTGTTCCTGCGGATGCTTTTCTTCGTGGTGATCCCGCTGGTATTCGCCTCGCTCGCCTATGGCGTCGTGCAACTGGGCGAACTCAGGGACCTGGGGCCGCTGGCGGGTCGCACTTTCCTCTTGTTCTTCCTGAACATGGCGATCGCAGCCACGCTCGGCCTGCTGATGATGAACCTGCTCGAGCCGGGCGCGCGGCTCGACCAGGAGACCACGTCGCGGCTCCTGAGCGAGTACAGCGGGCAGGCCGTCCAGCACGTCGAGAAGAGCGCGCGCACGACCGGACATGACACCCATGGCCGTGGTCGACATGTTCATGCCGCGCAACCTGTTCGGCGCCTTCGTCGGCAACCAGCGCAACCTGTTGGGCGACGTGCTGCCGCTCATCACCTTTGCGATCCTGGTGGGCGCCGCGGGCCTCGGCCTCACGCCTGACCGGCGCAAGCGCTTCGAGGACGGTCTCGAAACGGTCACTCAGCTCATGACCGGCATCGTGCGGTTTGCGCTTCGCCTGGCACCCGTCGCCGTGCCGGCGATGATCTTCAGTGTGATCGTCAAGGTGGGTTTCGACATCATCCTGGCGCTCGGCCTTTTCGTGCTGGGCTGCGTTGCGATGCTGCTGGTGCATCTGTTCGGGACGATGTCGATCTGGCTGCGCTTTCTTGCGCGCCGGAGTCCGCGGCTCTTCTTCCGCCAGATCAAGGACGTGCTGGTCACCGCGTTCTCGACCAGCTCGAGCAGCGCGACCTTGCCCGCGGCGCTGGCGGCGGCGCGTGACCCGCTCGGAATCCGCCCATCGACCGCCGGCTTCGTGCTGCCGCTCGGCACGACCATGAACATGAGCGGCACCGCGCTCTACGAGGGCTGCGTCGTGCTCTTCGTCGCCCAGGTGTTCGGCGTACATCTCGATCTGGTGCAGCAGGTGACGCTGGTGTTCCTGTCGGTGCTGAGCGCCGTGGCCGTGGCGGCCATCCCGGGCGGGTCGCTGCCGCTCGTCGCGGGCCTCCTGGTCGCGTTCGGCATTCCCCCCGAGGGCATCGGGATCATCCTCGGCGTCGACCGCATCCTGGATATGACGCGGACTATGGTAAATGTCGGCTCTGACCTGGTCACGACGGCCGTGGTCGACGCGGCGTCGCCGGGTGTACCCTTGGTTCGAGCAGGCTGAGCCACCGGGGCGGGCCCCAGGGAACGGCGAGCCGACTCGGAATCGGGGATCGCACCCCGGGCCAACCCCCATCGAGGACCTGCAACAGTGGCAACTCCCGTCCAGATCACGTTCCGGCACATCGAGGCGTCACCGGCTGTCGAGGCGCGCGTGCGCAGTCTCGCCGATCATCTGCACGTGTTCAGCGACCGCATCCAGTCGTGTCGCGTCGTCGTCGACACGCCGCATCGCCATCATCATCAGGGCAAGGTGTTCAACGTGACTGTGAAGGTCGGATTGCCGGGCGAGGACGTGGTGGTGGACATGGAGCGGCCGCAGCGCGACGGGCACGAGGACGTCTATGTCGTGATCCGCGATGCGTTTGACGCCGCGAAGCGCCAGTTGCAGCAGCGGATGGCAAGCCTGCGCGGCGACGAGTTGCGCCGGTGACCGCCGGCGAAGCACGTCCCCGAGATCATCCGGATCGACGAACACGCGGGCCATACCGAACCCCTCCGCGTCGACGCAGCACGTCTCGCGCCCGGCAGTCCCAGCCCGGTGCAGACGGTGCGCAACCTGTTCAGCGACGCGACTGGCCGGTTTCACTCGGGTGTGTGGAGCAGCACGCAGGGCGCATGGCGCGTGGTTTATACCGAGAACGAGCTCTGCGTGCTGACGCAGGGCCGCATCCGGATCACTGACGATCGCGGCCGAAGCTGGACCTTCGGGCCGGGCGAGTGCTTCGTCGTGCCCGCCGGTTTCCAGGGGCTGTGGGAAGTGCTGGAGGACGCGCGCAAGTTCTACGCGATCTACGAACCGCCGGCCGACCAGCGCTGAGCACGCCGACGGTCGTGAACGACGACGGTGCATGGCAGTGCGACCGTGCGCTACCGCGGTGCACCTGCGCGCCTGCGATCCGCAGAAACACGTACGTCCGCACTGGCATGAAACCTGCAGTTATTCTGTAAAACGGGCATCGTGTGTCCTCTGCTACAATCTGTGCGACGGCCGCAACGTTTCCGTGGTTTCCACGCAACCAAGGGGTTACCAATGAGATTAAGTCATGGACTGGCGACGCTCGCGATGCTGGCGTCGGCCTCGATCGCGCATGCCGAAATATCCGGCACGCTGACGGCGGTAAGTGACTACAACTGGCGCGGCATTACTCAGACGTCGGGTGATCCTGCGCTGCAGGGCAGCATCGACTGGGAGGGGGAGACTGGGTTTTACGCCGGCGCCTGGGCCAGCAACGTCGATTTCGGCAATTGCTGCGACGAGGACATCGAAGTCGACCTGTACACCGGCTTCCGCGGCGGCGAGGACGTGACGTGGGATGTCGGGATTATCTACTACTGGTACCCGGGCGCCGACGACCTCGACTTCCCCGAGATCTATGCGTCCGTGGGCTGGGAGTTTCTGACGGGCAAGATTTCGTATTCCAATGACTTCCAGAATTCGGACGAGTCGGCCTTCTACTACGAGGTCAACGGCGCCTGGGAGCTCCCCGCGAACTTCGGGGCAAACGCGCATTTCGGTTACAGCGACGGTGACGCAATCGACTTCTTCTACGAGGACAGCTACTTCGACTGGTCGGTCGGCGTGACCTACACGCTTAGCAATTTCGATTTCGGTCTGAAGTACGTCGACGGCAGTGACCTGGACATCCTCGACGGTACGCCTGGCGACGTCAGCAGCAGCGAGTCGCAGGTGATCTTCTCCGTGTCCACCGCGTTCCCCTGGGCCAGCGAGTGACGGGCTCGGATTCCTGATCCGCTAACTCGAGCAGAGAAAGGGCGCCCGGCTTCCGCAAGGAGCCGGGCGTCCTCTTTTTGGGGGTCAGGTCAGGGCAGCTCGCGGAGTATTTCGTCCAGGCGGCCGAACAGCTGATCGATGTGCGAGCGCTCGATGATGAGCGGCGGCGAGAGCGCGATGGTGTCGCCGGTCACGCGGATCAGCACCCCCTTGTCGAAGGCGCGCAGGAATGCATCGAAGCCGCGCGCGCCGGGCTTTCCGGGGATGGGTTCCAGCTCGATCGCGCCGATCAACCCGAGGTTTCGCAGGTCGATCACGTGCGGGCGGCCCTTGAGCGAATGCACGGCGTCCGCCCAGTACCCACCGATCTCGTGCGCACGCGTGAGCAGCCCCTCGCGACGGTAGATCTGCTGTGTCGCGATGCCCGCGGCGCAGGCGACCGGGTGCGCGGAATACGTGTAGCCGTGAAACAGCTCGATCGCGTTCTCCGGCCCGCTCATGAACGCGTCGTATATGGCGCTGCGGACGGCGACGCCGCCGGCCGGCACCGCGCCGTTCGTCATGCCCTTGGCCATCGTGATCATGTCAGGTACGACGTCGAAGAGCTGCGCGGCGAACGGCGTGCCGAGCCGGCCGAACCCGGTGATGACCTCGTCGAAGATGAGCAGGATGCCGTGACGCGTGCAGATCTCACGCAACCGCTCGAGATAGCCGCGCGGCGGAAGCAACACGCCTGTGGAGCCTGCCACCGGCTCGACGATCACGGCGGCGATCGTGCTCGCGTCGTGCAGCGCGACCAGCCGCTCGAGATCGTCGGCGAAGTTCGCGCCATGCTCGGGCTGGCCGCGTGAGTACGCATTGCGCGCGATGTCGTGCGTGTGCGGAAGATGATCCACGCCGGGCAACTGGGTCGCGAAGAACTTGCGGTTGTTGACCATGCCGCCGACGGAAATGCCGCCGAAGCCCACGCCGTGATAGCCACGCTCGCGGCCGATCAGACGCGTACGCGTGCCCTCACCGCGTACCCGATGCCAGGCGAGCGCGATCTTGAGCGCCGTGTCGACGGATTCGGATCCGGAGTTGGTGAAGAAGACGTGATCGAGGCCGGCGGGCAGCCAGCCCGCAACTTCGTTCGCGAATTCGAAAGCCGCAGGGTGGCCCATCTGGAACGGCGGCGCGTAGTCCATCGTCGCGATCTGGCGGCTGACGGCGTCCGTGATCTCCTGTCGTCCGTGCCCGGCGTTGACACACCAGAGGCCGGCGCAGCCGTCCAGGATCTGGCGTCCGTCCGAGGTCCAGTAGTGCATGCCGGCCGCCCGCGCGAGGAGGCGCGGGTTCGCCTTGAACTGGCGGTTGGCCGTGAACGGCATCCAGAAAGCTTCGAGCTGAGCCCGGTCGAGGCGTGCGTGCAGGGGCATGAGTGTTCTTCCTTGATGGGCCGCGGATCATAAGAAAAATTGACAGGCGCGACAAACCAACTCGACACTTCGCTTCGGCCAGCACGCCGCCTTCTGACTCGCCGGTGGCCACGCGCAGCAGCGAGGACCCATATGATGACCACACCAGCCACCGCCGCCGAATGGCGAGCCCGTGCCCGTTCCCTCTCGATCAACGGCCAGGCGTGGATCGATGGCCGATACGTGCCCGCAGCGTCCGGCGCGACTTTCGACTGTCTGAGCCCGATCGACGGCCGGTCGCTTGGGTCGGTCGCGTCCACCGATGCGGTCGACGTCGATCGCGCGGTCGTCTCCGCACGGCGGGTCTTCGAGCAGGGCGACTGGTCGCGACAACCGCCTGCCGCGCGAAAGAAGGTTCTGCAGCGTTTCGCGGAGCTCGTGCTCGCGCATCGCGACGAGCTTGCGTTGCTCGAGACGCTCGATATGGGCAAGCCAATCGCCGATAGCCTCGCGGTCGACGTCCCCGCGACCGCACGCTGCATCGCCTGGTATGCCGAGGCGATCGACAAGCTCTACGACGAGATCGCACCCACCGGTCCCAACGCCCTCGCGATGATCACGCGTGAGCCGGTCGGCGTGGTGGGGGCGATCGTGCCCTGGAATTTCCCGCTCATCATGGCGGCGTGGAAGATCGGTCCGGCGCTCGCCGCCGGGAACTCGCTCATCCTCAAGCCGTCGGAGAAATCGCCCTTGTCCGCGATCCGGATCGCCTCGCTCGCGGCGGAAGCGGGAATTCCCGACGGTGTCTTCAACGTGCTGCCCGGACACGGGCAGACGGCGGGCGAGGCGCTCGGCCTGCACATGGACGTCGACTGCATCGCGTTCACGGGCTCGACGCGCACCGGCAAGCTGATGCTGCAGTACTCGGCGCAGTCGAACATGAAGCGCGTGTGGCTCGAGTGTGGCGGGAAGTCACCGAACATCGTGCTCGCGGATTGTCCGGATCTCGATCGCGCCGCCGAGGCGGCCGCCTCGGCGATCTTCTTCAACCAGGGCGAGATGTGCTCGGCCGGGTCACGGCTGATCGTCGAGGAGTCGGTTCGCGAGGCGGTCGTCGAGAAGGTCGCGGCGGCCGGCCGGCGCCTCGTGCCCGGGGATCCGCTCGATCCGGCGACGCGACTGGGCGCCGTCGTCGACGGAACGCAGCTGTCGACCGTTCTGGGTTACATCGAATCGGGCCGGCAGGAGGGCGCGAAGCTGCGCATCGGCGGCAATCGCGCGCGGACCGACTCCGGTGGCTTCTACGTCGAGCCGACCGTCTTCGACCAGGTGAAGCCTCACATGAAGATCGCCCGCGAGGAGATCTTCGGTCCGGTGCTCGCCACGATCGGTGTCGGAAATGCGGAGGAGGCCGTCGCGGTCGGAAATTCCGTCATCTACGGGCTCGCGGCCGCGGTGTGGACGCGCGACGTTACGCGCGCGCACCGCATCGCCCGCGCGCTGCGCGCGGGTGTGGTCTACGTCAACTGCTACGACGCCGACGACATCACGGTGCCTTTCGGCGGCTTCAAGCAGTCCGGCACGGGCCGCGACAAGTCGCTGCACGCCTTCGACAAGTACACCGAGCTCAAGACGACCTGGATCGACCTCTCTTAAGGAGGCTCGGCCCGGAGCCGAATATTCGCAGTATTCAGCTCCGAGCCGATTCTCAGCGGTCAGCGGTCAGCGAACAGTGATCTCGACGCGCCGCGCGTCCTCGAGCGTTCCACCGCCCGTGGTCACCACCGGCTTGTCCATCGTGATCCGCGTCTCTTCGATGCCTGCCGCCATGAGCGCGTCACGCACCGATCCCGCGCGATTCCTGGCGAGCTCTTCGTTGGCCGCCTGATCACCCGTCGGATCGTGGTAGCCCGAGATCACCGCCGTCGAGCCCGGGTTCGCCCTCAGGTGGTCGATCACCGCCGCGAGAGCCGTGTCGGTGCCCGCCGGCAGAGCCGACTGGTCGACGTCGAAGTAGACGGTCGCCGTCGGCGCCGTCGCCGCGGGTGCGACGACTTCGGGCGCCGGCGCTGGCGCCGACTCGACCGCCGCCGGAGCCGTAGTCACGTCCGCCGGCTGCTCCTTGCGCCCGAAGAGCGAAGAAAGTAGCCACAGCACGCCAAGGGCGATCAGCAGCGGAATCAACCAGCGCCAGATCGAGGAGCTGCGCTCCGGCACCGGCGGTGCCGCGTACGCTTCACGCACTTCGCGCTCACGGGTCGGAGCTGCCAGGTAGCTGGAGAGGTTGGCCAGCGGCCCCGGCAATGCCGCGGCATACGAATCCCTCTGCCCCAGCAGAAGGGTCGCGAGCGAGGACGCATTGAGGCTTTCGCTACGCGTACGCTTTGCGAGCATGGCAAGCACCAGTGGCGCAGCCAGGTTGAGCAGCGTCGATCCGGTCGTATTCTTCACCCCTGCGTATCCCGCAAGCGTGTTGGCGAGGTTGCCGGTATTCCCTCCGAACAGTAATCCGAGCAGCTTGCTGCCGAGCCCCGTCATGGGTGACGAGGTGCCGCTGCTGAGCAGGCTTCCGACATCGTTCAAGGCGGCGCCGTCGTTGGCCGGAGATCGCACGAGGTCGAACAGCGATGAGCTGAAGCCGGCATCTCCGGCACGGTTTGCGAGGCCGCTCAGCACAACCGGCAGCGCGGCGCCCATGCCCTTGCGTATCGAGGTGTCGGATTCGCCGAGCATCGACGCGGCCTTACTCGCCACATCGGGCGTGATGAGCCCGGTCAGACTGTCGAGCAATGAAGCGGCCATAGATCCTCCTTTGGCATTCACTCTTGTTTGAATCCCTGTTTCCCCGGATCCCGAATCGCGGATCCCGGCACTCCTGCCGTGGATCCCGACCGAGCCGCCATTCTGAGCATATTGCCCCGGCATGCGCCAGCATCGTCCGGCAGCCAACTCGGCTGGCTGGCCGCCCTTTGCGCTGCGCTAGACTCGCGAGCCTGCGATCCACCGCCCTGCCCGGAGGGAGCCATGGCCACTACCTTCGCTGCCACCCAGTTCGCCTGCACCGCGGACCCGGACAAGAACGTGGCCTCGGCCGAGCGGGTGCTGCGCCAAGCCGTGAAGAAAGGAGCGCAAGTCATTCTTTTGCAAGAATTGTTCGAAACTCCTTACTTCTGCAAAGACCACCTCGCCAGCCACTTCGAACTCGCCCGACCCGTCGCAGACAGCCCGGTGGTACAGCGTTTCCGCGACCTGGCGCGCGAGCTAACAGTCGTGCTGCCCCTGTCGGTCTTCGAGCGCTCCAATAACGCGTACTACAACTCGCTGGTGATGATCGACGCGGACGGCGAGGTGCTGGGGCTGTACCGAAAGTCGCACATCCCAGAGGGCCCCGGGTACCACGAGAAGTACTACTTCTCACCGGGTGATACCGGATTTCGCGTCTGGCCGACCCGCTACGGGGCGCTCGGCGTCGGGATCTGCTGGGATCAGTGGTTCCCGGAGAGCGCGCGCTGCATGGCGCTGCTCGGCGCGGACGTGCTGCTCTATCCGACGGCGATCGGCTCCGAGCCGCACGACGCGAGCATCGACTCGCGCGACCACTGGCAGCGCTGCATGCAGGGGCACGCTGCAGCGAACGTGATGCCACTCGTCGCGTCAAACCGCATCGGCGTCGAGCGCGGCCAGAAGTACGAGATGACGTTCTACGGCTCGTCTTTCATCGCCGGGCCGACCGGCGAGAAGCTGATCGAGGCCGGCCGTGACGCCGAATCGGTTATCACGGCCACCATCGACCTCGACCAGGCGCGGGCGCAGCGCCACGCCTGGGGCGTATTCCGCGACCGTCGTCCGGACCTCTACTCACCCATCCTCACGCTGGACGGCCATCGCCCTGCCTGAATATTGGCTCGGAGCCAGATTTGGGACATTTTAGAAATCTCGCGGAAGCGATTGATTCCGGGCCAGATGAAATTGGCTCCGAGCCATTTAATCTGCGCGGGCGGGTCGCGTGCGTCGATCTCGAGACCACCGGCGGCGTTGCGCCCGATCACCGCGTGATCGAAGTCGGCGTCGTCCTCCTCGACGGGGGTGTGCCAGTCGAGGAGTGGAGCAGCCTCGTCAATCCGGGCTGTCGCATCCCGCCGTCGATTGCGGCGTTCACGGGCATCGACGATGCGATGGTGGCGGACGCCCCGCGCTTCGAGGACCTGAGCGCCGACATACGCCGCCGGCTCGACGGGACGCTGTTCGTCGCCCACAACGCGCGATTCGATCATGGCTTCCTGCGCCGCGAGTTCCGTCGCATCGGTGAGCGCTTCAATGCGCCCGCGTTGTGTACGGTACGTCTGTCTCGTTCGCTCTTTCCGGAGGAGACAGGACACAGCCTCGATGCGCTGATCGCGCGTCATGGGCTCAGCTGCGAGGCGCGCCATCGCGCGCTCGGTGATGCGCGCGTGCTGCCGGCGCTGCTCGCCGCGTTCGAGAGGCGCGTGGGTCGACCCCGCCTCGATGAGGCGGTCGAATCACAGCTCGACGCGACGCGCCTGCCGCCCGGTCTGGCGGACCTGGCCGACGAGCTGCCCGAGGTTCCCGGCGTCTACATCCTCCGCGCGGAGGACCATTCGCCGGTCTACGTCGGCAAGGGGCGCAATCTCCGCAGCGAGGTGCTCGCGCACCTTTCGGCAGACAACCGCGAGCCGCGCGAATCGCCGCTCATCCGGCAGGTGCGCAACGTCGAATGGTTCGAGACCGGCGGCGAGCTCGGTGCGTGGCTGCTCGAGGCACGGCTGGTCAGGGAGCTTGCGCCGCCCGAGAACCGTCGGCTGCGGCCCACGTCGGCCACCTGTGTCATTCGGCTCGACGCCACGGACCACGGCACTTCGGTCCGTATCGAGCCGATCGACGCCGTGGCGGCCGCCGAGGAGACAGAGGCCTACGGGCCGTTCAAGTCCCAGCACGCGGCGCGCCGTGCACTCGAGGTCCGGGCGCGCGATGCCGGTCTGTGCCTGAAGCTGCTCGGGTTCGAATCAGGCGAGGGCTCATGCGTTGCCCGTCAGCTCGGTCGATGTCGCGGCGCATGCCTCGGGCTCGAGCCCCGGGCGCTGCACGACACGCGGCTCAGGCTGACGCTCGCACCGCTTCGGCTGCGCTCCTGGCCGTTCCCGGGCCCCGTGGCGATCCGCGAGCCGGCGGCCGGGTCAGGGAAGGGGAATGTGCTGCACGTGATCGACCGATGGCAGCACCTGGGCAGCGCCGCGTCGGAGGAAGAGCTGCAGGCGCTCACAGTCAGGCCGGCTGACCGGAGCTTCGACGCCGAATACGTATCGGATCGTGACCCGCTGGCTGCGTCGCGTCGACGCGCGCGCCTGCATACCGTTGCCCCGGCGCGGTCCGGACGCGTGACTTCCATCGACACGGCGCAACGCCGCGAGTTCTTCGCGGCCTGCCCGCGTCAGGTGCCGGAGCTTCTCGCCGCGGAGTTGCGTGCACTCGGCCTCGAGGTGAGCCGCTCGCATCCGGCGGGCGTCAGCTTCGAGGGCCCGCTCGAGCACGGACTGCTCGCCTGTCTCCACTCCCGGACGGCGAGCCGCATCGTGCTCGCCCTGGCCACGGGGCCGGCCGGTGATGTCGGACAGTTCTACGAGCTCATCCGCGCGCTGCCCTGGGAGGAGCACGTCGCGCCCGAAGGCAGCATCGCCATCGACATCGTCGGCGACGCCCCGGCCTGGGTGCGACGAACGACGTTTGCCGCACAGAAGGCCAAGGACGCGATCGTCGATCGTTTTCGTGAGCGTGAGGGCGCTCGTCCATCGGTCGATCTCGATGACCCGGACCTGCGCGTGAGCGTGCGCTTCGGGCGCGACCGCGCAGCGATCGGCATCGATCTCGCCGGTGCGCCACTGCACCAGCGCGGTTACCGCCAATCGGCGGTCGAGGCGCCGCTCAAGGAGAACCTCGCAGCCGCGCTGCTGCTGCGTTGTGGTTGGCCCGGCATCGCCGAGGCGGGCGGGGCGTTCGTCGATCCGATGTGCGGGTCCGGAACGCTCGTGATCGAGGCGGCCCTGATCGCCGGGCGCATCGCGCCCGGCCTCCTGCGGCGGCGCTTCGGATTCGAGCGCTGGCGTCAGCACGACGCCGAGCTCTGGGCGCGGCTGCGCGCCGAGGCACTCGCTGCGCGAGCGCTCGATGTGCTGGAACCCGGCCGCCTGCGCGGCTTCGACCGCGATCAGTCCGCCATCCGCGCCTCGCTCGCCAACGCCAATCGCGCCGGGCTGGCGGAGTGTCTGGTCTTCGAGCGACGCGAGCTGGCACAACTGCCGGCGGCGACGGCAACGACGGGGCTCGCGCTCGTCAATCCTCCCTACGGCGCACGGCTGGGCGATGAAGGCGAGCTCGAACCGGTCTATGCGGAGCTCGGACGGGCCCTGCTGCAAAGCCATCCGGGTTGGGAAGCGGGTGTCTTCACCGGCAATCCGCGTCTTGGCCTCGCGCTCGGCCTGCGTGCGGAACGGAGCCACACGTTTTTCAACGGCCCGATCGAGGGTCGCCTGTTGCGTTTCCAGCTCGACGCGGAGTCGGTGATTCCGGACCGCGACTCCCGGCGTCAGGCGCGCCTGGCGGCGGCGCGCGCGCGACCCGGTGCCGACATGTTCGCCAACCGCCTTCGGAAAAACCTCACCCGACTTGCGTCCTGGGCACGACGCGAGGACGTGAGCTGCTACCGGGTCTACGACGCGGACATGCCGGAGTACGCATTCGCAATCGACCTGTATGGCAACGGTGTCCGCCATGCGTGTGTGCAGGAGTATGCGGCGCCGGCGACGGTCGCGGCCGAGGCCGCACGCGCGCGACGCGAGGAAGCGCTGTCGGTGCTCCCGGAGCTGCTCGCGCTGCCGGCGGAAAGCATTCATCTCAAGACCCGGCGGCGGCAGCGTGCCGGCGCCCAGTACGAACGAGCGGATGGCGAGAGCGGGTTTCACGAGGTCCGCGAAGGCCGCTACCGTTTCCTCGTCAACTTCGATGACTATCTCGATACCGGTCTCTTCCTGGATCATCGACTCACGCGCCAGCGGGTCGGCGCGCTGGCGGCGGGAAGGCGATTCCTGAATCTCTTCGCCTACACCGGTACGGCGACGGTGCACGCCGTCGGCGGCGGAGCGGTCGCCAGCACCACGGTGGACATGTCCCGTACCTACCTCGACTGGGCCAGGCGCAATCTCGACATCAACGACCTGGCCGGCCCGGCGCACGGCTTCCTGCAGGCGGATTGCCTCGACTGGCTGGCCGACGACGTGCAGGCTCAGCGCCGGCCGTACGGACTCATCTTTCTCGATCCGCCGACGCACTCGCGCTCGAAGCGGATGACGCGCGATTTCGACGTGCAGCGCGACCATGTCGAGCTGCTCGGGCTCGCGGCCCGCCTGCTCGAGCCCGGTGGGACGATCGTGTTCTCGAGCAATTTCCAGCGTTTCCGGCTCGACGCGGATGCGCTGGCCGGGTTCGAGATCCGCGACATCACGCGCGAGACCATTCCCCGGGACTTTGAGCGCAACCCGCGCATCCATCACTGCTTTCTGGTCAGCCGCCGCAACTGAGCGGGCCTGTCAACCGGTCTCCGGGCGCGGCGTTTTTCACGCGTAGTCACACTATCGCGTGCTGCCGGAAGTAGCCGCGACCGAGAGGTGTACGAAGTGAGGAAGCTCGCCTCGATTGCAATTCTTACGCTGCTCGCCGCTGGGCCTGCCGGCGCGGATTCGGACAAGCATCGTCGCTACGAGCCGCGCTATACCTATGGATCGATCGTCTCGCACTGCAACCAGCGGGCGAACTACATGCGCCTGGGGGGACACGACCGGCGCGAATTCGTGGCGTGGTGCACGGACCGCGGCCGTGACTTCGTCGGGCGCGACTGGGACCGGCGCGACTGGGACCGCATCCGGTTCGTGCGCGACCGCTGGCGATACTACGATCGCGACGACTGGCGCCGCCGGGACGATCGCAACGACGACTGGGATGACGACGACTGGAGCGATCGCCAGTTCGTGCGGCTCCTGGACGAGGATCCGTACTGGACCTACGCCCGGTATAACCACGACTGGCGCTACGCGGCGCTGCAGGATTTTATCCGCTGGAGCCTCTCGGACTGAGCCGGACGAATCCGCGCCCGACTGGTCGGGCAAGCCAGGATCGCGCACACTGAGCGCATGCCCGCGAGGCGCAAGGCCGCAAGCCCACGATCAGGCAAGACCACCGCGCGCCGACCGCGCGGCAAGCTCGCGCCGGCGCGCGAGCGCCGCGGGCTCGCGGCGACCGAAGTCGCCCTGCCGCTCGATCAGCCGGAAGTGGCCGCGCTCGCCGCCCACATCAACGTGGCCGGTGGCGCCGCGATCGGCGCGTATCGTGACCCGCTCGGCGGACGCCCGATTGTCGTCGCCTCGCTGCCGCTCGCGGCCGTGCAGCCAACGCCGTTTCAGCGCGACCTGTCTCCCACGCACACGAAGCGTCTCGCCGCGAAAATCGATGAAGCCGGCGCCTTCCTCGATCCGCTGATCGTCGTGCGCGGCGCCGACGGTGGCCTCTGGACGCCGAACGGTCGGCATCGTCTCGCCGCCGCGAAGGTACTCGGCCTGCGGCAGATCACCGCGCTCGTCTCGCCGGACGAATCGCTCGCGTATCGCATCCTCGCGCTCAACACCGAGAAAGCGCACAACCTCAAGGACAAGAGCCTCGAGGTCATCCGCATGGCGCGCAGCCTCGCCAAGGCGGACGGCGCGCAGCGCGAATCGAAGTACGCGGCCGAATTCGAGGCGCCGGAGCTGCTCACGCTCGGGATCGTCTACGAGCGCAATCCGCGCTTTGGCGGCGGCGCCTACAGTCCTTTTCTGAAGAAGGTCGACCGCTTCGGCGACCGCCCGCTTGTGACGAGCCTGCGCGATCGCGATGCCTGGGCCGCGCGCCTGGGCGAGATCGACGCGGAGGTCAAGCGCATCGTCGCGAAGCTGCAGGCGCAGGGACTGAGGTCGCCCTACCTGCGCAACTACGTCGTGGCGCGAATCAACCCGGTGCGCTTCCACAAGGCGAAGAAGGGCGACACGACCCCGCCGATGACCGTCGCCCAGGCGCTCACGCGCATGACGGCTGCGGCAAAGCGCTTCGACACGAAGAAGGTGTCGAGCGCGGATCTCGCCTGGGTCGCGGCCGGGGCGGAGTCGACGGACTGAGGCGCAGCGATCGGATTAAGAGATAATCCACCGTATGCGTCCCTTCCTCGCCGAGTTGCGCAGGCGGAACGTCTACAAGGTCGGCGTCGCCTACGCCGTCGTCGGCTGGATCGCGCTGCAGGCCGCGTCCTTCCTCCTGCCATCGTTCGGCGCACCCGCCTGGGTCTTCCGCGTCCTCGTCCTGCTGGTGGTCCTGGGATTCGCTCTGGCGCTCGCGTTCGCCTGGGCGTTCGAGCTGACGCCGGAAGGCTTGAAGCGCACCCACGAGGTCCCGCACGAGCACTCGATCACGCACCTGACCGGCCGCAAGCTCGACTTTACGATCATCGGGCTCCTGATCGTGGCACTCGGCATCTCCGTCTACCTGAACCTCAGGGAGGCACCGCGCGGCGGCCGCTCGGCTTCGATCGCGGTGCTCCCGTTCACGAGCCGCAGCGTCGACCCCGCGCACGCGATGTTCGCCGACGGCATCCACGACGAGCTGCTGACCAGTCTCGCGAACATCGGCTCGCTCAAGGTGATCTCGCGCACCTCGGTGATGGAGTACCGCAGACACGACGAAGAACCTGCGCGAGATCGGCAAGGAGCTCGCCGTCGGCACCGTGCTCGAGGGCGCCGTCCAGCGCGCCGGCGACAACGTGCGGATCAACGTCCAGCTCATCGACGCCGAGACCGACGAGCACCTCTGGGCGAACAGCTACGACCGCCGGCTCAGCACCGACAATCTCTTTGCGATCCAGACCGAGATCGCGACGACGATTGCGGACAAGCTCGAGGCGACCCTGACGCCGGACGAAAAGGAACGCATCACGAAGGTGCCGACGGAGAACCTGCAGGCGTACAACCTCTACCTCGCAGGCCGGCAGAACCTCTACCAGCGCAAGGTCGAGAACCTGCAACGGGCCCGTGAGCTATTCGAGCAGGCAATCGCGCTCGACCCGAAGTTCGCCAAGGCCTACTCGAGCCTGAGCGATACCCTGGATCATCCTGTATCGAATTTCGGCGTGATCGAGCCCGATCAGTCCTTCCGAAGTCGAAGGGGCTGCTCGACAAGGCGATCGCGCTGGACCCCAACGACGCCGATATCCACGCCTCGCTCGGTCTCCTGGCCAACGTCCGCTGGGAAATAACCTCCTCGGCCACCGATCTCGCCGCGGCAGAGGAGGCGTTCCAGCGCGCGATTGCGCTCAACGCCGAACCATGCCCAGGCCGTCGCCTGGTACGCGGGGCAGGAGCTGTCCACCGGCGACTACGCCCACGCGATCGAGCTCTACGAGCGCTCGCTGCAACTCGACCCGCTGGCGCGGATCTCGCAGCTCAACCTGGGTGATAGTCTATGCCGGGATCGGCCAGCATCGCAAGGCACTCGACACCTGGCTCGAAAGCGCACGGATGAACCCGGATTGGCCAGACGCGCCGGCATACATTGGCCTGCATCTCACGGATCTCGGCCGGCTCGATGAAGCGCTTGCCTGGGTGCATCGGGCCCGTGCATTGAGCGAGGACCCGTGGACGGTGCGGGGCGTGGCCGGCGTCTCATGGGGCGTTTGGCCAGACAGACGGGTCGTGGAATTGGCGGGGGAGGTTCCACGCGACCATCCGTTCTGGGCGGTGAGACAGGCCGTGGCCCGCAATGCGCAAGGGGATCCGGCGGGGGGACTCGCCTTGCTCGAGGAAGCGATCAAGGGAAGCGAGTACGTTCCACCGGCCTATCTCGGTTTCGCGGCCAACCTGGCCCTGCTGCAGGGGAAGTTCGCCGCGTCGCGCGGCTATCGGGAGCGCGTGTGCCGCCGACTGCTCGATCCCACGCCCGGCTTCGACGATTTCGGTTTCTGCAACGCGCCGGCTTATGCGTTCGTGCTGCAACGCCTGGGCGACCGGGCAGCGCGCGGAAAAGATCCTGAACGCGTACCTGAAGTACATCGCGGATCGGCCGCGGCTGGGGTTGAAGGGCTACGGCATCGCCGACGTCGAGGCTCTGGCATTGCTCGGCCGTACGGGACGAGGCGCTTGCGCGCCTGCGCGAGGCCGTCGATGCCGGCTGGCGCAGCTCGTGGCCCCGACACGGCTGGCACCTTGCTGACGACCCATTCCTCACCGAGCTGCGCGATGACGCCCGCTTCCGCGCGATCGTGGCCGAGACCGACGCCGACATCGCCCGGATGCGCGAGCGCGCCGCGCAGGCCGAGGCGAGCGGCGACTGGCAGCCGCTGCTCGCGCTCGCCGCGCACGGCGAGGGACGGGTCACGCTGGCACAGGGCGATTGAGGCGATCAGCCCCGTGCTGTGCGAGCGCGACAGGGTCCCCGTTTCCGCTACGCTAGCCGTAACGCGTGCCCGTAATGCTCGCCCGGTGTGAAATCCGCCTGGCCGTCACATCGGACGCCGACGCAATCTCGGCGTTGTCACGCGATTGCATCGAGCACGGCCTGCGATGGTCGTGGACAGCGCAGCGCGTGCGGCGCTCCATCGACGACAAGGACACCAACGTCACCGTGATTCGCGATGGCGGCGTGATGGCCGGGTTCGCGATCATGAAATATGGCGACGACGAGTCGGAGCTTTCTCTGCTCGCCGTCAGACCATCGCATCAACGACGCGGCATCGGCACCGCGTTGCTGTCCTGGCTCGAGGTCACCGCCAGGACTGCGGGTATCGCGGTCATCCGGCTCCAGGTGCGTTCGACGAACGACGCCGCGATCGCGTTCTATCGCGGCATCGGATTTCGCGCCACCCGCGTGCAGGCTGGGTATTACCAGGGCGTCGAGGACGCCCTGTTCATGAGCTGGGACCTGAGGGCGCCCCGCTGACCGGTTCGGGAGGCTCGACGGTCGTGAGCCGGGGCCGTCAGCCGCCCCAGGCCTTCAGGTTCAGGAACTCGCGCCGCGTCCGCGGACCGTACGTGGCGAAGCTCGGGTCCGGGTCCTCGCGATACTCCGCGCGCGCAACCGACACGCGGTCCTTCACCAGGTGCTTGTCGAGCACCTCCCTGGGCACCGGGTAGATCTTCAGGGCATTCAACCCGAACACCTTCGCGCGCAGATCGGGCGTGATCTCGGGATAGCCATGCCTGTCGCGAAGCTCAGGTGCGATCTGGAAGGTTCGAAACGCCTGGATCTGGTCCTGCGGCGAGCCGTACCAGATGGAGTCCGTGCCCCAGAGGACGTTGTCCGGCCCGCAGTAGCGGAACAGCTTGCCGAGGCCGTGCGCGGCGGAGTCAGGATTGCGCATCAGGAAACGCCAGGTCGAGCCCAGCTCGGCATAGACGTTCGAGCCGGGCTTGATGCCGTTGGCGGCGAGGCTCGTGCAGAGGCCATCGATACCGTCGCTGCGCGCCGAATCGTAGGGACCCTCGGCGCGGTCGGTGACCAGGCCCGAGTGGTAGATCAGGAAATTCACGTCCGGGAACCGCTTCGCGACGCGCCCGATGTCGGCGCAGGTCGAGTGCTCGTAGGACTGGGGGCCGAAGGCGAGTCCCTTGTGGATCGCGATGTTCTTCACGCCGAGCTTGCGGGCCTTCTCGATCAGCGCGAGCCCTGGCTCGTCGTCCATCCAGAAGCCTTTCCCGTCCGGGCCCCACTGGGTGTAGGTCTTCCAGGCGCTGATTGGAAAGCGCGCCGCGAGCTCGTCCATGCCCTCGAGATCCCCGGGCTGATTCGGGTTGACCCGGCCGTGCAGGTAGAGCCGGTGCGTGCCTTCCATCTGCTCGACGATCCGGGTCGTCGCGGCGGCCTCCTCGATCTTGAGCGGCTCCCCTTCGCGGGTGGAGGGCACGAAGGACAGCACCATCAGGTCGGTGTCCGAGTCGAGAAAGACGTCCTTGACGAACTGCTCGGGCCCGACGCAGCGCAGGTAGTCGAGCTCGCCCGGCCCCTGGTGCGGCTCGCAGCGCGGGTCGGCGGTGAAACTGTGCAGCGGCCGCGCATCCGCCGGCAGCTGCTTCGTCCACGCGCCCGGTCGGGTTCACGAAATGCCCCTGTACGTCGAAGATGAACTCGCCGCCCTCGACGGTGGCGCGCGCGAGCTCGAGATCGAGGCCCGCGTCCTCGGGAACGTCGAACCAGCCCCCGCGCATGCCGGCGCGGGCATAGGCGGCATTCATCCCGAGCAGGGTGGTGGCGACCCCGCAGGCGGAGACCATGAACCCGCGGCGTTCCAGCCCCAGGCGCCGGGCATTGACGTCCGCCGCCTCGTGCGCGCGTTGGTTGGCCTCGTGGTGCACCGGGGCGAGGGGTACCGGCGCAAACTCACCGTTGCTCGTGCTGTCGAGCTTGACCGGCAGGCGCCGGCCATCCGGGTCGTGTCGTTGGCTCATGGCTGTCTCCGTCCGCGGCTGACGCTCGGTCTCCGATGGTGGCAGAATCGGGGCAACGACGAACAGGGGGGCCGCAGCGCAAGCCTCGCTCGGGTTTCAGGCCGCGAACGGCAAATCCCTGTGCAACTCCAATGACCCGCGACCTGCTCGTTCGCCACTTCCGGCAGATCGCGCTGTGGCCCTTGCAGCTGATGCCCGTGCGCGCAGGTCCGGTGCAGCGCCACTGGGAGCTGCTGGACGCCGCGCCCGACTGCGAGTGGACCGAGGTCATCGACGAGTTCTGCGAGGATCCGCGGGCCTTCCAGGAGCGTCACTACCGCGAGTTCGTCACCTTCCTGCCGTACGCGCAGCGCTTTCTGTACGGATCCAGCGCCGGGCAGGAGAGGTCCCGGCGCACGAGCGAGGGCAGCATCCGCACCTATCGGCGCGCGCGACGTTCGGGCCGCGCGGATCACCCTCGAGCCGGGCGGGCAGGCCTGGACGTTCCGCATCGCGCACGTGGACCTGCACTTTTTCCTCGACGCCGACGTCGCGCTGCTCGCGTTCGAGATGCATGCCGACGACCTGCCCCTGGATGTCGCGCAGAGCACGTTGTTCCGGTTCGGGCGCGCATACCCCGGGTTCTGGGAGAAGAACGGCGACGGCGGCAACTGCCCGCACCGCGTGGAATGGCTGGGCGCGGACGACCGCGTCCTCTCGTCCTCCGACTTCGAGGATCGCGGCAAGTACCTCGAGTTCGTCGCACGCCACCGCGCGCCCTGCACGGCGGCGCACTGGGATTTCCTGCTCCGGCCGTTCGTACTGGAGCACGCGGGGCAGGCGGGCGCGCTGCGCTACCGGCAGCTCGAGTACTACCGCATGCCCTTCATGGCGTATCTCGCCTTCGACGACCCGAAGCAGCTCACGCGCGCCGACTGGGTCCGGCTCGGGCTCGTGACCCGTCCCGGCGGTCCCGACGAGCTGCCGTACTCATCGGCCATGCTCGAGGACTTCGAGGCCAGGTACTGCGACGACCGGTTCTGGGGCCGCAGCGGCGAGCGCTCACTGCGCGACGTGCGCCTCGTCGTAACGGGGCTCACGCTTTCGATGGTGGGTGCGCACGGCGACCAGTTCTACGCCGACGGCGAACACGGCCTCCTCGCGCAGTTCCGCCACCAGTATTTCCTGCTGTTCCTGGTCGCGCACTTCCACAAGGCGTCGCTGCTGTCGATATCCGACGAGCTCGCTGTCGCGATGAACCGGCTCGTGGTCGGCGACACCGAGTCGGTCAAGGCTTTCAAGCGGACCATCCGCCAGATGATGGAGGTCTTTCTGCGGTTCACGCACCGCTACTGGTTCTGCCAGATCTCGAACCAGGAACTGGCGCAGAGCGTGTTCGACAAGCTGCAACGACATCTCGGAAACCAGGCACTGTACGACGAGGTGCGCGACGAGGTGATGGACATGAACAACTACCTCGATTCGGACAGCACGCGGCGGCAGACGAACACGGTGCTTCGTCTGACCGTCGTGACTATCCTGGGACTCATCGGCACGGTTGCGACCGGTTTCCTCGGCATGAACCTGATCGCTGCGGCCGACGAGCCGCATGGCGTTGCGCATCACGGCGTTCGTTGCGATCCTCGTCGCGACGTTCGTGATCACCGTCTTCTCGATCTCGAGGTCGCGCCGTCTCGCCGATTTCCTCGAGGCGCTGTCGGACGAGCGCGTGCCATGGCGCAGCAAGGCACGCATCCTGTGGCGGGTCTTCAGGTGATGAAGCTGCCGCTGGCCCTTTGAGCCGCTGTCGCGCGCGCGTACACTTCGCGCCCCGATGGACATCTTCAAGACATTCACGCTGGAGTGCGCGCACCGCCTGCCGAACGTGCCGGCCGGGCACAAGTGCGCCCGGCATGCACGGTCACTCCTTTCGCGTGGAAGTGCACGTCAGCGGGCCGGTCGATGCGCACCGGACCGGCTGGGTGATGGACTTCGCGGACGTCCGTGGCGCGTTCGAGCCGCTGTTCAAGCAGCTCGATCACCACTGCCTGAACGAGGTGCCCGGGCTCGAGAACCCCACCAGCGAGAATCTCGCGCGCTGGATCTGGCGCGAGCTCAAGCCGCGGTTGCCGTCGCTGTCCCGGATCCTGGTCCACGAGACCTGCACGAGCGGCTGCTCGTACGATGGACACGGATAGCGGAAACGCCGATCATCCCGGCACTCGACCGGGATTCCCGAACTCCAACGACACAAAGGGGGACCACATGGAAAATTCGAGCCTGAAAGACGCGACGGCAGCGCCACCGCCGCCCGGCGGTACGCCCAGCGCCGAGGAAAGGCAGTGGGCGATGTTTGCTCACCTGTCGGCGCTGCTCGGCGGCCTGCTGACGTCGGGCTGGGCCGGCAACATAGGCTTCTTCGTCGGGCCGCTCGTCATCTGGATGATGAAGAAGGACACCATGCCCTTCGTCAACGATCAGGCAAAGGAGGCGCTCAACTTCGCGATCACCGTGTCGATCATCTTCCTGGCGCTCATGATCCTGACCGTCATGACGCTCGGCATCGGTGCGTTGCTCACCGTCCCGCTGATGCTGATCGTCGGCGTCGCTGCGCTGGTCTTCGTCATCATCGCCGCGATGAAGGCCAACGAGGGCGTCGCCTATCGCTACCCGTTCGCGCTGCGGCTCGTGAAGTAGACGGGCGCTCGTCGCGCGTTCATTCGCGCGTGACGTAGGGCTCGAGCGCGCCGTAGCCGCGCCGGTCGATGCGATCCATCCGCGCGTCCAGCGGCGGATGCGTCTTGTGCAGTTGCGCGAGGCTCGCCGACTCGGTGCCGAGCGCGATCATCTTCTGCAGCACGGCGTAGAGCGCCAGCGGATTCATCCCGGCGCGGGCCAGGTAGATCTCCGCCGCCTCGTCGGCGCGGTACTCGGCTTCCCGGTCCAGCGCGGTCAGCATGACCGTCGCGCCGTACTGCTCGGCGTAGCTTCGCGCGTAGTCGCCGGCGACACTGCCGGTGCTCGCATCGACGTCCTTGAGCGCCAGCTCCTTGCCGTAGCTCGCCAGCTCCTGCTTGCGGATCACGTTGTAGTGATCGCTCTGCACGCAGTGGCTGATCTCGTGGCCGAGCACGGCGGCGAGCTCGGCATCGGACGACAGCAGCTCGTACAGGCCGCGCGCGACGAGGATGAAGCCGCCGGGCGCGGCGTACGCGTTCACCTCGGGCGTATCGATGACCCCGAACGTCCATGGCAGTCCGGGGCGACTCGTCTGCGAGGCCACCCAGCGGCCGACCAGGTTGACGCGCTGCTGCGCGGCGGCATCGTTCCACAAGGGGCGCGCACCGAGGATCCGGCCGGTGATCTCCGGGCCGAGCGCAAGTTCCTCGGCTTCGACCTCCTGCGTCGGATTTCGGGAGCACCTTGGCTGCGGTGTCGGCCGCGGTAGTGGCCGTGGTGCCGGCCTTGTCGCCCAGCATCGAGCCGAGCTCGCGACCGAGCGAACCGAGCAGGCTGCCGGCGGACTTCGACGGCTTGGGCTTCGACGGCCGTCGCGTCGGCCGCCGGCGTCTCGGCCGCCGGGCCCCGGCTTCGCCCGCAAACGCAACGCTGGTTGCCTGCCAGCCCTGCGCGGCGGCATGTGTCGCGGCGGCGGCGGCATCGACTCGATGACCGATCATCGCGTTGAGCTGCGCCTGGTCGAGCGATGCGGCCTTCAGCTCGCTCTCGTCGATGCCGCGCACCCCGGCGGTTTCGGTGACGCGTCCCTCGCCGGTCTTGCCGCCGATGAGTGCGCGCACGTTCGCTTCGCCGCCCTCGGTGCCGGCATAGTCGACGCGCACGTCGTTCACGCGCACGAACCCGGTCGTGCCGGCCGGCAACTGCAGCTTGTACCAGAGCCCCTGTTGCGCGGAGATCTTCACCGCGGTGTCACGCGGGAGGCTCGTGACCTTGGTCGAGCCCAGGCTGGGCTCGGCGTGCACGTCGACGCTCGGCTTCTGCACGATGGCGGATACGTCGGCCGCGTCCGCCGCCGAAACCAGCAGGACCGTCGAAATCAGGGCCAGGGCCATGGTGCGCATCACGAATCTCCCTTCGCGCCATCCGGCGGGGCCGTCAGCGCATCTCGCCGTCGCCAGCGGGCGTTCCACCGACGATGCCAGCAGCCGGCCGACCAGCTCGCGCAGTCGCTGTCGCTCGCCGTGATCGCTTTCGTCGTCGCCGTCGTCGATCTCGCTGCATGCGAACGCGAGCCGCACGCTGCCGTCGTCGGGCAGTCGTGCGTCGTGTTCGGCGAGCTGCCGTTCCAGTCGCGCCAGGTCGCGCTCCGCAGCCGTTCTGACCGTGGCCTCGGTCGCGCCGTGCCAGACGAGCACCATTAGATCACTCAGTGCATCGTGCAGCCAGCTCTTGCGTTCGACCACGCCTTCGAGCATCACCGCATCGCTGCCCGCGTAGAGAAATCGTCGCAGACGGCGGCGGTACTCGCGTCGCCGTCGTGCGGCAGCCCTGCGGTCGAGCGTCGCATCCGGGACGAATCGCAACCGGGCGATCGCAAGCCACGGATCGGTATCCGGGCCGTATTGCGGCAGGTAGTCGTTGTTGCCGACCGCGCGCCCGCGTTGCACGCCCGCATACAGCCGGCACAGACCGAAAATCAGGCTGACGAAACCGACGCTGGCGAAGATGTCGAAGAAGAAGCCGAAGAAGGTCAGTCCGATGAACGCGGCGCTCAGCAGGGCGAGGTTGGTGGCGACGAATACGGAGTCGATGTCGGTGGCCGGCTCGCCGCGGATAGAAGGCGAAAGTCGTCATCAGCACGAGCAGCGCCGCGAGCACGTACTTCAGCCACGCCGGCGGCGAGCGGATCGCGCTGCCGGCGATCAGCGCCTCGGTCGCTTCCGCCATGACCTCGACGCCCGGCATGACTGGATCGACGGGCGTGGGCTTGGCGTCGTTGAGGCCGGCGGCGGTGTATCCGACCAGCGCGACGCGGTCCTTCAGCGCCGGAGGCGCAGCCGCGGGGTCGCGACAGACGGGTCGGCCGCTCGTCAGCAGGTCGGCGGCGCTGATTCGCGGCAGGCGGGTCTGCTGACGCCAGTTCGGGCGCACCGATCGGCAGCGGACCGGGACGGAGCGCCGGCGCCACGCCCATCGCGAGACGCAGCGGCAGCGAGGGCAGGGCCCAGTCCCCGACCGGCTCGCGCAGCAGTATGTCCCGCAGCACGCCGTCCTCGTTGCGCGTGACGTTGGCCACGGCGCTGTAACGCGCCATCGCGTCGCCGTACGGCAGGAGCAGCGCGACCGTCGGATCGTTGCGGGGATCGGACGTCAGCGCAAACGCAGCCGGCGCCTGCGACGCGCGCAACGGCGAGCCCGCATCGTAATCCGGATGCAGCCGCGTCGAGGTAAAGATGAACCGGCCGGCGCCGCCCATGGCCATGGCTTCCAGGGTCTGATCGCCGAGCGGATCCTCCTTCGACCGGTCGGCGAACAGCACGTCGTAACCGACCGCGCCGACGCCGGCGCGATCCAGCTGGTCGAGCAGGTCCGCGTGCCGCTGCCGGCTCCAGGGCCAGCCGCCTTCGCCCTGCGCGCGGAAGTGCTCGATCGAGCATTCGTCGATCTCGACTACGACGACGCGTCCGGAGGGCGCCGGCTCGAACGGGCGCCATCGCACGACGCGATCGAAGATCGCATCCTCCGCCGAGTTCAGCGAGCGCGCGTGGGTCCAGTCCCAGCCGAGCCAGCCGATCGCGCCGAGCGCGAGCAGCGGGTAGAAAGCGAACTTCAGCCACCGTGCCAGCCGCGAGAACGGCCTGCGGTACGAGCGCTCGACTGCGCCCCAGCCCTGGATGAAGCCGTGGCCGAGCGCCGCCAGGCTGGCGTCGATCCACGACAGCACGCGGTCCGTCAGCAGCCGCCGCAGGCATCGCATCGTCGAAGATCTGGCTCGAATAATCCAGCCATAATTGGCTCGGAGCCATATTAATCCGCCGTGACTGGCTTCGGAGCCGAATTCTGCCGTCAGGCGAGGTCTTTCAGCCGGAACCAGAGCATCGCCAGCACCAGCAGCGGCGTGCGCAGCGCCGGGCCGCCGGGGAAGTTGCGGTGCTCGAGCTTCGTGAAGAGGTCGAAACGCTCGGCCTGACCGGCAATCGCCTCGGCGATCAGTCGCCCGGCCATGCCCGTGAGCGCGATGCCGTGCCCGGAGAATCCCTGCAGGTAGTACACGTTGGGCGCGAGCCGGCTGAAATCGGGTGCGCGGCTCATCGTGATGTCGACATAGCCACCCCATGCGTAGTCGATTCGCGCATCGGCGAGCTGCGGGAAGACCCTGATCATCCGCTGCCGCGTCGCCGCGCCCGGTGTTGCGCGGATCGAGGCCCGAATAGCTCACGCGACCCCCGAACAGCAGCCGGTGATCCTCCGACGGCCGGAAATAGTCGATCACCCAGTTCGCGTCCGACACGGCGATGGGCTCGCGCAACAGGCTGCGCATGCGTGATTCGCCGAGCGGCTCGGTCGCCACGATGTACGTGCCGACCGGCATGATGCGCGAGCGCACCGCAGGCACGAGGTCGTCGATCCATGCGTTGCAGCAGATCGCGACGTGGCGCGCGCGGACGCGACCGGCGGCGGTGACGATCGTCGCCGGATCGCCCTGGTCGATGCCGGTGACGGCGCTGTCCTCGTAGATCGCTGCACCCGGCCGACTCGGCGGCGGCCGCGAGTCCAAGCGTGTAGTTGAGCGGGTGCAGGTGCCCGCTGCGCGGGTCGTACAGACCGCCCACGTAGCGATCCGAGGCGACCCACTGGCGCACCTCGTCCCGGTCCAGCGAGCGCGTGCCGGTGTAGCCGTACACGCTCGTCATCTCGTGCTGCCAGGCCTTGAGCTCATCGACATGCCGCTGCTTCGTGGCGGCGTGCATCTGTCCCCAATGCAGGTCGCAGTCGATGGCATGACGCTCGATGCGCTCCTTGAGCAGTTCGACCGCCTCCACCGACACGTCCCACATCCGGCGCGCCGTCTCCGCGCCCACCTGCGCGACCAGCTTGTCCTGGCTCGCGGCGAACCCGGGGATCGCCTGGCCGCCGCTGCGGCCGGACGCGCCCCAGGCAATGCGCCGGGCTTCGAGCAGCGCCACGCGGTAGCCGCGTTCTGCGAGGTGCAGCGCGGTCGAGCAGCCGGCGATGCCGCCGCCCACGACGCACACGTCGACCGCGAGCTCGCCTTCGAGCGCGCGGGCGGCGCGGCGCCGGGTTGGCCGTGGCGGCGTACTAGGAATTGATGTGTTCGGCCGTCATGCGCTGCTCAGCTCGTCGCCAGGTACCACTCGTAGTCGAGCGCCGGTGATGTGCGAGTTGAATTCCCGCATCTCGCCGCGCCGGGTGCCCGCGTACAGCTCGGTGAACGCGTCGCCGAAATACTCGCGAACGAATGCGCTGCGCTCGAACACCGCGAGGGCCTCGGGCCAGGTGAGCGGTATCGTGGCGCGTCCGTCGCGGTAGGCGTTGCCTGCGAGCGGCGGACCCGGATCGAGTCGTTGCACGAGTCCGTGATGCATCCCCGCCAGCACGATCGCCGCCAGCAGATATGGATTCGCATCCGCGCCCGCGACCCGATGCTCGACGCGGCGGCCCGCCGGCGGTCCGTGCGGCACGCGCAATGCGACGCCGCGGTTGTTGACCGCCCAGCTCGGGTTGAGCGGCACGTAGGCTTCCGGCCGGTAGCGCCGATACGAGTTCGCGGTCGGGCGCGCAGACCACCATCGTCGCGTCGATGGTCGCGGCGAGGCCGCCGATCGCGTGACGGAGCGGCGCGCTGCCGGCCGCGTCGTCCGCTGCAAAGACGTTGCGCCGGCGTCATCGACGAGGCTCACGTGCAGATGCGCGCCGCTGCCGGCCTGGTCCCGATACGGCTTGGGCATGAAGGTCGCTTCCATGCCGTGCTGCAGGGCGACGCCACGCACCAGGCGCTTGAGCCGGATGGCGTGATCGCAGGCGGTGAGCGCGTCCGGGACGTGATGCAGGTTGACCTCGAACTGGCCCGGTCCGTATTCCGCCAGCACGGTGCCCGTCGGCAGCGATTGCGCGCGGGCCGCGGCGCCGATCGCTGCGAGCAGCGTGGAGTATTCGCTCAGATCCGCCATCGAGTTGATCTGGGTGCGAAGCTCGCGCCGGCCCGACAGGGGCTGGCGCGGCGGCTGGGCATGGCCTTCGGCCGTGCGCTCGCGGTCGACCAGGTAGAACTCGAGCTCCACCGCCATGACCGGCGTCAGACCGAGGTCGCGAAAACGCCGCAGCACGCCCGCGAGCACATGGCGGGGGTCGCCGTAAAACGGCCGCCGATCGTGCTCGAACATGCTGACCTGCATCTGCGCGATTTCCGGCCCGAGCCACGGGACCGGCGCGAGCGAACCGGCGATCGGCAGGCAGATCCGATCGGCATCGCCTTCGTCGAACCCGAGGCCCGTCGACTGCACCGTGCCGCCCAGCACGTCGAGCGCGAACATCGATGCCGGCAGCAGCAGGCCGTCGCGACCGATCGTGTCGAGCTCCTCGACCGTCACGCGCTTGCCGCGCAGGACGCCCATTTGATCCGGCAGCAGCAGGTCGACGTAGCGCACCTCGCGGTGCACAGACGCGAAGGCGCGTGCAACGTCATCCGCCGGCTGCGGCATTGCGACTCCGAGGTTCAGGATTTGGCGACAAAGGTCGCAGACGCCACGGCAGCATAGCCCGCCCCCAGTTCGAGCGGCAAGCGACCAGCTGGCGCAGGCCGTTTGCACAACTCATTGATTAGCTGGTCTTTTTCGTTTGAGCTCGAGCCGCCCCGGCGACTCGCCCCCCTGCGCTGTGCTCTAATCCTCCGACCCCTGCGGCGTTCGTTCACAGGGGGCCGTCCAGGATCTTAAACGTGCGTCGCCTCAAACCGCTGATCGGCATTCCCGCGGATCGCCGTCTGCTGGGTCTGCATCCCTTCCATTGCGTCGGCGAGAAATACATCGAGGCCGTGGCGCAGGGCATCGGAGGCCATCCCGGTGCTGATTCCGGCGCTCGATGAGCTGATCCCGATCGAGGAGCTGATCGAGCGGGTCGACGGGCTGCTCCTGACCGGGCAGCGCCTCGAACGTCGAGCCGCATCGTTACGCCGGGCCGGCCAGCGATCCGGACACACTGCACGATCCGCACCGTGACGCACTGACGCTGCCGCTGATTCCGCTCGCGGTCGCGAGCGGCGTGCCGGTGCTCGGCGTCTGCCGCGGCTTTCAGGAGATGAATGTCGCGTTCGGCGGCACCCTCTGGCAGAAGGTGCACGAGGTGCCGGGGCTCGAGGATCATCGCGAGGACAAGCAGGCGTCGCTCGACGAGCAGTACGGCCCGGCGCACGAAGTCGAGCTCGTTCGCGGTGGCGTCCTCAACCGCCTCGCGGGCGCCGATCGCGTGACGGTGAATTCCGTGCACAGCCAGGGTGTGCGCGAGCTCGGCGGCGCACTCGAGGTCGAGGCCCGCGCGCCCGACGGCCTCGTGGAGGCGTTTCGCGTGCGCGATTCGCGGGACTTCGCGCTGGCCGTGCAGTGGCATCCGGAGTGGAAGGTGATGAGCAATCCGTTCTCGCAGGCGCTGTTCGCGGCCTTTGGCGCCGCGGCGCGCACGCGGGCCCAGGGAAAACGAGCATGAGCACGCCGATCCAGCAGTTCTTCAAGGAGCATGGCATCTCCGAGGTCGAGGCCGTCGTGCCCGACATGGCGGGCATCGCGCGCGGCAAGGTGATGCCGGCGCTCAAGTTTGCCGAGGACGAGGGCATGAGGATGCCGGAGAGCATCTTCCTGCAGACCGTCACGGGCGAGTACCCGGACGACGACCGGGCGATCAGCCCGTCGGAGATCGACATCGTGCTGCAGCGCGGACCCGAAGACGCTGCGCGTCGTGCCGTGGGCGGCGGAGCCCACCGCGCAGGTCATCCACGACAGCTTCTACGGCGACGGCCGACCGGTCACGATGGCGCCGCGCTACGTACTTCGGCACATCCTCGACCTGTACGCGCAGCAGGGCTGGCGGCCGATCGTCGCACCCGAGCTCGAGTTCTTCCTCGTCGAGCCCAACATCGACGCCGACTATCCCTTGAAGCCGCCGGTGGGCCGGTCGGGGCGCCCGGAGGTCGGCCGGCAGTCCTACAGCATCGCGGCGGTCAACGAGTTCGATCCGCTGTTCGACGACATCTATGCGTTCTGCGAGGCGCAGGAAATCGAGATCGACACGCTGATCCACGAGGACGGCGCGGCGCAGATGGAGATCAACCTGATCCACGGCGACGCGATGTCGCTCGCCGACCAGGTGTTCCTGTTCAAGCGCACGGCGCGCGAGGCGGCGTTCCGGCACAAGATGTACGCGACGTTCATGTCGAAGCCCATGGCGCGCGAGCCGGGCAGCGCCATGCACATCCACCAGAGCATCGTGGACGCGAAGGGCGGAGGCAACGTCTTCAGCGACAAGGACGGCAACCCGACTGCGCTGTTCTTCTCCCACATCGCGGGGCTGCAGAAATACCTGCCTTCCGCGATGTCGCTGTTCGCGCCCAACGTGAACTCCTTCCGCCGCATCACGCGGCACAACATGGCGCCGATCAACACCCACTGGGGCTATGACAACCGCACGGCGGGGCTGCGCGTGCCGATGTCGAACGCCGAGAACCGGCGGGTCGAGAACCGGCTGGGCGGTGCGGACGCGAATCCCTATCTCGCGATCGCGGCTTCGCTCGCCTGCGGCTACCTCGGCATGATCGAGGGATTGAAGCCCTCGGAGCCGATCGCCGGCAGCGCGTACGACCTGCCGTTCGGCCTGCCGCGCAACATCGAGGAGGCGGTCCGGCTGCTGCGCGAGAGCCGGCCGTTGATCGAGGTGCTGGGCGAGCGCTTCGTGCTGGCCTACACCGCGGTGAAGGAAAGCGAGTACGACACGTTTCTGCGGGTGATCAGCTCCTGGGAGCGCGAACACCTGCTGCTCAACGTCTGAAATGGGGAAATTCTCTATTTCCGGGCGGGCCCGGTCGCGACGAGTAACAACAGGTATCTCAAAGGCGGGAAATAGAGAATGTCCCCATTACCGACCGACACCGCAGGCTGGCAGGAGCTCGACCGCAGGCATTTCCTGCACCCGTTCACCGACTTCAAGGCGCTCGCCGCGAAGGGCACGCGCGTCATCGTGCGCGCCGAGGGCGTCTACCTCTATGACTCGGACGGGCAGCGCATCCTCGATGCCATGGCGGGCCTGTGGTGCGTCAACGTGGGCTACGGCCGCAGCGAGCTCGCCGACGTCGCGCGTGCGCAGATGCTCGAGCTGCCGTACTACAACAGCTTCTTCCAGACCGCGCACCCGCCGGCGATCGAGCTCGCGAAGCAGCTGGTCGACGTCACGCCGCCGCAGTTCAACCGCGTCTTCTTCACGGGCTCGGGGTCGGAGGCGAACGACACGGTCGTGCGCATGGTGCGCCGCTACTGGGACCTGATGGGGGAGCCCGAGCGGACAGTGATCATCAGCCGCGAGAACGCCTATCACGGCAGCACGATGGCCGGCGCGAGCCTGGGCGGCATGGCCTTCATGCACGCGCAGGGCGGGCTGCCGATCCCGGGCATCGTCCATATCCGCCAGCCGTACTGGTACGCCGACGGCGGCGACCTCCCGCCCGGAGAATTCGGCCTCGTGGCCGCGCGTGCGCTCGAGCAGAAGATCGAGGAGCTCGGGGCGCGCCGGGTCGCCGCGTTCATCGGCGAGCCCATCCAGGGCGCCGGCGGGGTCATCATCCCGCCGGACACGTACTGGCCGGAAATCCAGCGGATCTGCGACCGGCACGGCATCCTGCTGGTGGCCGACGAGGTGATCTGCGGGTTCGGCCGAACGGGGCACTGGTTCGGTTCCGAAGCGTTCAAGATACGGCCCGACCTGATGGCCATCGCCAAGGGCATGTCCTCCGGCTACCTGCCGATCGGCGGCGTCATGGTCGGCGACCGGGTGGCCGACGTGCTGATCGCACGCGGCGGCGAGTTCGCCCATGGCTACACGTATTCCGGCCACCCCGTTGCCTGCGCCGTCGCGAGCGCCAACCTCCGCATCATCGAGCGCGAAAACCTGGTGGCACGGGTGCGGGAGGACCTCGCCCCCTGCCTTGCGGACAGGTGGCGGGCGCTGGCGGAACACCCGCTGGTCGGTGAGGCACGCTGCACCGGCCTGATCGGCGCGCTGGAGCTGGTACGGGACAAGGCCAGCCGGCGATTCTTCGACAAGCGCGGCGAGGTCGGGACGATCTGCCGCGACTACTGCTTCGAGAACGGGCTGGTGATGCGCGCGGTGCGCGACACCATGATCGTCTCGCCGCCGCTCGTCATCAGCCCCGCGCAGATCGACGAGCTGGCCGAGAAGGCGTGGCGCTGCCTGGACCTGACCCTGGCGCGATGCCGGGCGGAAGGTCGCCTCTAGCGAGCGTGGCGGCCGTGCGGGGTTTGCGTTATAAAAAGGCGGTTCTTCGCGCGCGCAGGCCGCGCACGGCCGCGTACGGTCATAACCAACGACGGGGTAACTTCATGATGAGCATCAGCATACGCGTCGGGCTCGTGGGCCTGCTTGCTGCGACGTCACTCGCAGGCTGCGGCAAGAAGGCCGAGGACGCCGCCACCGAGAAGGCCGCGCAGGCGCCGGTGGCCGCCGGCGAGGAACAGGTCGTCAACGTCTACAACTGGTCGGACTACATCGATCCGGCGATGCTCGAGAAGTTCACCGCCGAGACGGGCATCAAGGTCAACTACGACGTGTTCGATTCCAACGAGGTGCTCGAGACGAAGCTGCTGGCCGGCAACACCGGCTACGACGTCGTCGTGCCGTCCGCCTCGTTCATGGAGCGGCAGATCAAGGCGGGCGTCTTCCAGAAGCTCGATCGCAGCAAGCTGCCGAACTGGTCGAACCTCGACACCGAGATCCTGCAGCGCGTCGCCCTTCACGACCCGGGCAACGAGCATTCCGTGAACCATATGTGGGGCACGGACGGCATCGGCTACAACGAGGGCAAGATCAAGGCGATCATGCCGAACGCGCCCCTCGACAGCTGGGACATGATCTTCGATCCCAAGATCGTGTCGAAATTCAAGGACTGCGGAGTCTCGGTGCTCGATGCGCCGACCGAGTTGAGCGCCGTGATGCTCGCCTACCTCGGCAAGGACCCGAACAGCCAGGACCCGGCCGACCTGAAGGCCGTGGAAGAGAAGATCATGACGATCCGGCCTTACATCCGGATGATCCACAGCTCGCAGTACATCGACGCGCTCGCGAACGGGGAGATCTGCCTCGCGCTCGGCTGGAGCGGCGACGTGCTGCAGGCCCGCGACCGGGCAGACGAGGCGGGTCAAGGCAACGTGATCAAGTACAGCGTGCCCAAGGAAGGCACGATCATCTGGTTCGACATGTACGCCGTCCCCGCGGATGCCCCGCACCCGGACAACGCGCATGCCTTCATCAACTTCATGATGAAGCCCGAGGTCGCCGCCGCGAACTCGAACTTCGTCAATTACGCGACGGGCAATGCGGCCTCGGTGCCGCTGGTCAACGAAGACGTGCGCAACGACCCGGGCGTCTATCCGCCGCCCGAGGTCAAGGCCAAGCTCTTCCCGGACCTCTCGGAGACCGACGAATTCACACGTCTGCTGAACCGGACGTGGACGCGATTCACCACCGGCAAATGAGCTGAGGTCCGAGCCATGCACGGGGCGGTCCGGACACGGTCGGGCCGCCCCGTCTGCCCGGGCAGATTCCCGGAGGATCCGGCGAGAAAGGAATCCCATGCCGAAACTCGCACATGCGGCCGCTGCGGCGGCGACTCTGGCACTGGTCGTTTCCGCCTGCGGGCGCAAGACCGAGGATCGCAGCCGCCGACGCCGCCCAGGGGCCGCGAGTCGTAAACGTCTACAACTGGTCGGACTACGTCGATCCCGGCGGTGCTCGAGAAGTTCACCGCCGAAACCGGCGTCCAGGTTCGTTACGACGTGTTCGATTCGAACGAGGTTCTCGAGACCAAGCTGCTCACCGGCCGGTCGGGCTACGACGTCGTCGTCCCGAGTGCGTACTTCCTCGAGCGACAGGTCAAGGCGGGCGTGTTCCGGCCGCTCGACCGGGCGAAGCTGCCGAACCTTACGAACATCGACCCGGAGATCGCGCGGCTGGCGGCCGCGCACGACCCGGGCAACGAGCACAGCGTCGTGTACATGTGGGGGACGACGGGCATCGGCTACGACGCCGGCAAGGTGCAGGCGATCATGCCCGACGCGCCGGTCGATTCCTGGAGCTTCGTGTTCGATCCAAAAGTGATCTCGCGCTTCAAGGACTGCGGCGTGTCCGTGCTCGACGATCCGACCGACATGGTCGCCACGATACTGCTGTGGCTGGGCAAGAACCCGAACAGCGAGGACGAGGCCGACCTGAAGCTCGCCGAGGAAAAGCTGCTGGCCATCCGGCCGTTCATCCGCACCATTCACAGCTCGCAGTACATCGACGACCTGGCGAACGGCGAAGTCTGCGTGGTCGTCGGCTACAGCGGTGACGTGCTGCAGGCGGCGGACCGCGCGGAGGAGGCCGGCAAGACCCACGAGATCGCCTATTCGATTCCGCGGGAAGGGGCGCTGATGTGGTTCGATACGCTCGCGATCCCCGCGGATGCGCCGCATCCCGACGAAGCGCACGCGTTCATCGACTACCTGCTGCGGCCGGACGTCGCCGCGGCGAATTCCAACTTCGTCTACTACGCAAGCGCGAACGCCGCAGCGACACCGCTGCTCGACGCCGAGCTGCGTGACGACCCGTCCATCTATCCTCCGCCGGACGTGAAGTCGCGACTGCAGCCGAACCTGACCAAGTCGCCGGAGTTCACGCGCGGCCTGAACCGCACCTGGACCCGGTTCACGACCGGGCGGTAAGGCAGCGCGGCCCGGGGCGTCCAATACTCAGAACCACCGAACGGAGCCCCATGGCCACCTCACCCCGCGACAAGCAGCTGAAGTTCGAGCCCTGGACCGAGCCGGACGCGAAGCCATTCGTGCGGGTGGACCGCGTCACGAAGAAGTTCGGCGAGTTCGTCGCGGTCGATGACGTCACGCTCGACATCTACCAGAAGGAGATCTTCTGCCTGCTCGGCGGCTCGGGCTGCGGCAAGACGACGCTGTTGCGGATGCATGGCCGGTTTCGAACGGCCGACTTCCGGCAAGGTCTACATCGACGGCGTCGACGTGACCAACCTGCCGCCCTACGAGCAGGCCGTGAACATGATGTTCCAGTCGTACGCGCTCTTCCCGCACATGACGGTCGAGCAGAACGTCGCATTCGGGCTCAAGCAGATGCGCGTGATCAAGCCCGAAGTCACGCGGCGTGTCACCGAGATGCTCGAGATGGTGAAGCTCGGGCCGTTCGGAAAGCGCAAGCCCCACCAGTTGTCGGGCGGGCAGCGCCAGCGCGTAGCGCTCGCCCGGGCGCTGGTGACCAAGCCCAAGCTGCTGCTGCTCGACGAGCCGCTCGCCGCGCTCGACAAGAAGCTGCGCGAGCACACGCAGTTCGAGCTGATCAACCTGCAGGAAACCCTGGGCGTCACCTTCATCGTCGTCACCCACGACCAGGAAGAGGCGATGACCTTGTCGACCCGGATCGGCGTGATGAACCACGGCGAGATCGTCCAGGTCGGCACGCCGAGCGAGATCTACGAGTACCCCAATTCGCGCTTCGTCACCGAGTTCATCGGCTCGGTCAACATGTTCGAGGGCCGGCTGATCGAGGACGAGCCGGCGTACGTGCGGATCGAGTGCGACGATTTCGAGGCGCCGGTCTTCGTCGACCACGGTGTGAGCGCGGCGCCGAACGCCACGGTGTGGGCCGCGATCCGGCCGGAGAAGATCATGATCGGGCGGCAGAAGCCCGACTCCCCGGACAACTGGACGACGGCCGTCGTGCGCGACATCGCCTACATGGGTGACCTGTCCGTGTATCTGCTCAAGCTCGACTCCGGCAAGATCGTCCGCGTCACGCAGCCCAACACCTACCGGCACTCCGAGGACCGCATCACCTGGGACGAGCGCGTGTACCTGAGCTGGCATGCCTCGAGCCCCGTAGTGGTGACGAAGTGAGCGAGCCGGGCCCGATCGTCCTGATGGGCAACGTCCCGCCCCCGGCGCGGCCGGAGGATGTCATCGGGCGATGGTGGCGCCGCCTGCGGCCGCGGGGCCAGTCGATGGTGACGTCGATTCCCTATCTGTGGCTGCTGCTCTTCTTCGTCATTCCCTTCGTCATCGTCCTCAAGATCGCGTTCTCCGATACGCAGATCGCGATGCCGCCGTATGAGCCGCTCTTCAGCTGGGCTGCCGACCAGGTGCTGCAGGTCAAGCTGCACCTGTCGAACTTCGCTTTCCTGGTGCAGGATGACCTGTACTGGAGGTCTTATCTGACCTCCATCAAGGTGGCGGCGATCTCGACGCTGCTCTGCCTCCTGGTCGGTTACCCGATGGCGTATGCCATCGCACGGAGCAAGGAGTCGACCCGCAATATCCTGCTGCTGCTGGTCATCCTGCCGTTCTGGACGTCGTTCCTGCTGCGGGTGTATGCGTGGATCGGGCTGCTCAAGAACAACGGCTTCATCAACAACACGCTGATGAAGCTGGGCCTCATCGACCAGCCGATCCAGATGATGCAGACGGATTTCGCGGTCTACCTCGGCATCGTCTATTCGTATCTGCCTTTCATGATCCTGCCGCTCTACACCAACCTGGTGAAGATGGATCTCACGCTGCTGGAAGCGGCCGCCGACCTCGGCAGCCGGCCCTGGGAGGCCTTCCTCAAGATCACGCTGCCGCTGTCGCTGCCGGGCATCATCGCGGGCTGCATGCTGGTGTTCATCCCCGCGATCGGCGAGTTCGTCATTCCGTCGTCTGCTCGGGGACCCCGGGCATGCTGATGATCGGCAAGGTGCTCTGGACGGAGTTCTTCAACAACCGTGACTGGCCGGTGGCGAGCGCGGTGGCGATCGCGCTGCTCCTGCTGCTGGTGATCCCGATCATGATCTTCCAGCACTTCCAGGGTACCGGCGAAGGAGCGCACCGATGAGCGCCCACCGCCCCTGGTTCCGCATCACGGCGCTGGTCCTGGGCTTCACCTTCCTCTACCTGCCGATCCTGTTGCTGGTCTTCTACTCGTTCAACAAGTCACGCCTGGTCACGGTCTGGGGCGGGTTCTCCACGCACTGGTACGGCGCGCTGCTGCGCAACCAGGCCATTCTCGATGCGGCGTGGCTGAGCGTGAGGGTCGCGGCGATCTCCGCGACCGTCGCGGTGGCCCTCGGCACGCTGGCGGGACTGGCGCTTACGCGTTTCGGGCCGTTCAAGGGCAGGACGCTGTTGTCGGGAATGACCGCGGCGCCGCTCGTCATGCCCGAAGTGATCACCGGGCTCTCGATGCTCCTGTTGTTCGTGACGATGGAGCAGCTGATCGGCTGGCCGGCCGGACGCGGGATCACCACCATCATCATCGCGCACATCACCTTCACGATGGCCTTTGTGACCGTCATCGTGCAGTCGCGGCTCACTCAGATGGACGACTCGCTCGAGGAGGCGGCGTTCGACCTCGGGGCCCGGCCCGCGAAAGTGTTCTTCGTGATCACGCTGCCGATCATCCTGCCGGCGCTCATCTCGGGCTGGCTGCTGGCGTTCACGCTCTCGCTCGACGACCTGGTGATCACGAGCTTCGTCGCGGGTCCGGGGTCGAGCACCCTGCCGATGGTGGTGTGGTCCAAGGTCCGGCTGGGCGTAAGCCCGGACATCAATGCGCTCGCCACGATCATGATCAGCATCGTGGCCATCGGCGTGGTGATCGCGGGCTTCACGATGACCCGGCAGCAGAAGATCCGCGACCGCGACGCGCAGATGGCGCTGGCCGCCAACCAGGACCTGATCGAAAGCCTGAAGAAGGGCTGACCGCCTTCCTGCGAGCATCGTGACCAGAGAGAAACGAGCCGCGGATCGGACCGTCCTGGCCTTCGACGTCGGCGGATCCTTCGTCAAGGCTGCGCGCGTCGATCCTGCGCGTGGCGCGCTCATCGAGGAGGCGCGGCGTGTGCCCACACCGGCTGGCGCCGCGCCGCCGGACGTCATCGATCTCCTGGCGGATCTCGCACGCAGCCTGCCGTCCACGGGCCCGGTCGGACTGGCATTCCCGGCGGTGGCGCGACAAGGCGTCGCCTGGACTGCAGCCAACATCGACCCAAGATGGATCGGCACCGACGCCCGGGCCCTGCTCACGGCGAAGATCGGGCGCCCCGTGGCGTTTCTCAACGACGCGGATGCCGCCGGGATCGCGGAGATGCGCCTGGGCGTCGGGCGCGGTCGCGGCGGCACGGTGCTCGTCCTGACGCTCGGCACCGGGATCGGCTCGGCGCTCTTCATTGACGGGCGCCTCGTGCCCAACACCGAGCTCGGGCACCTGCAGGTGGGCGGACTCGAGGCCGAGCAGCGCGCATCGGCGCGGACCCGCGTCGAGGGCGGTCTCGGCTGGCAGGCCTGGGCCGCAGAGCTCAATGCCGTCCTGGCCGAACTGCACCGCCTGCTCTGGCCGGACCTCTTTATCATCGGCGGCGGCGTCACGGAGAACTGGGCATCGTTCGGGCCGCTGCTCGCGAGCCGCGCGGAAATCGTCGTCGCGCGCTTTGGCAACGATGCCGGGCTGATCGGCGCCGCGATGGCTGCGCTCGAGGGGGACATTGCTCATTTTCGGCCCAGCTCCCGGAAAGCGCGGCCGCCGGTGCGCCGAAAATGAGGGATGTCCCCAGCAAGCTGCCCGACGTCGGCACGACGATATTCACCGTGATGTCGCGGCTGGCCGCGGACCACGGTGCGATCAATCTCTCGCAGGGCTTCCCGGACTTCTCGCCCCCGCCGCGGCTCGTCGACCTGGTCGCCGCGCACATGCGTGCGGGTCGCAACCAGTACGCCCCGATGGCCGGGCTGCCAGCCCTGCGGGAAATCATTGCCCGCCAGGCAATGGAGATCCACGGACGCAGTGTGAATCCCGAGACCGAGGTGACCGTGACCGCCGGCGGGACGGAGGCGCTCTTCTGCGCGGTGCAGGCGGTGGTGCACCGCGGCGACGAAGTCATCCTGCTGGATCCGGCCTACGATTCGTACGCGCCGTCGGTCGCCCTCGCGGGCGGGGTCGCCGTGCGGGTGCCGCTCGCGCGTCCGCGCTTCGACGTCGACTGGAACCGGGTCCGCGACGCGATCGGGCCCGCGACCCGGCTGATCATCGTCAACACGCCCCACAATCCCAGCGGCTCCGTCTTCGAGCGATCGGACCTCGAGGCCCTGGCCGATCTCGTCGAAGGTACAGACATCCTCGTGCTGGCCGACGAGGTCTACGAGCACATGGTGTTCGACGGGCGCACGCATCATGGGATGCTGAGCCACGAGGCGCTGGCGGGTCGCGGCATGGTGGTTTCCTCCTTCGGCAAGACCTATCACGCGACCGGCTGGAAGGTGGGCTGCTGCATCGCGCCGGCTCGCCTGACGGAGGAACTGCGCAAGGTGCACCAGTTCGTCCAGTTCTCGGTCGCGACTCCGCTGCAGGCCGCGCTCGCGGACTACATGTCCGAGGCGCCGCAGCACGGCCGGGAGCTCGGGGAGTTCTACCAGCGCAAGCGTGATCACTTCTGCGGCCTGCTCGCGGGCACGCGCTTCCGCTGTACGCCGAGCGCCGGAACGTATTTCCAGCTCGCGGATTATTCGGCGCTGTCCGATGAGCCGGACGTCGAATTCGCACGGCATCTGACCATCGAGCACGGCGTCGCGGCCATCCCGGTGTCGGTCTTCTCCTCGCCTGCCCCCTGTCGAGCGCCTCGTGCGCTTCTGCTTCGCGAAGGATGAAGCTACTCTTGACGCCGCCGGTGAGCGGCTCCGGCGCCTGTGAACGCTACGGAGAAGCGTTTGACATGAACCCACATCTGCGCGTGACACTGGTCCAGCCGAATCTCGCCTGGGAGGATCCGGCCGCCAATCGTCGTGCGATGGCGCGGCATTTTGCGGGTCTCGCGGGCCATACCGACCTGATCGTTCTCCCCGAGATGTTCGCGACCGGGTTCACGATGAATGCCGCGGCGCAGGCCGAGGAGATGCATGGCCCGACGGTCGACTGGATGCGCGAGGAGGCGGCGGCGCTCAGTTGTGTCGTTACCGGGAGCCTTGTGATCCGCGACGGCGACCGCCACTACAACCGGCTGCTCTGGGTGCGCCCCGACGGCGAGGTCTCGCATTACGACAAGCGGCACCTCTTCCGGATGATCGGCGAGCACGAGAACTACGCGCCCGGCGAACGGTCGGCTCGACTGCGAGCTCAAGGGCTGGCGGATCCGGCCGTTCATCTGCTACGACCTGAGATTCCCGGTCTGGAGTCGCAGCCCCGGCGACTGCGACCTGATGATCTACGTAGCCAACTGGCCCTCGCGCCGCCACAACGCGTGGTCGACGCTGCTGCGGGCGCGTGCGATCGAGAACCAGTGCTACGTCGTCGGCGTAAACCGGACGGGGCGCGACGGCAACGGAGCCACCTACCTGGGCGGGAGCGTGGCGATCGATTTCCTGGGTCATCCGGTGTCGGGCGAAGGCGACGGCGACGGCGTCGAGACGGCAGTGCTCGACATGCCGTCGCTCAAGTCCTTCCGCGATGGCTTTCCCGTGTATCTCGATGCGGACGAATTCGAGCTCACGTGACCCTGGCCGGGGCGGGGCCGGCGCGACCTCGCGGTATCGGCGATGAAGAAGCGCACTCGCGTCACGCATCCGCCGGACCCCGTGCTTCCGTCGGACAACCGGGCGCTGGTGGCGCCGGTCTACCAGTCGGTCAAGTTCACCTTCGACGACGTCGCGGAGACCGAGCGCTTCTTCGAGGGCCGCCGCGAGGGTTTCTACTACTCACGCGTATCGAACCCGACCCTGCGCCAGCTCGAGGATGCGCTGGCAGAGCTGCAGGGGAGGGATGCCTGCCTGCTCACCGGCTCGGGCATGGCCGCGATCTCGGCCAGCCTGCTGGCCCTGCTCAAGCAGGGCGATCATGTCGTGTACTTCGCGGAGATGTACCAGCCTACGCGGACGCTGATCCGCCGCGTGCTCGGTCGCTTCGGCGTCACGAGCAGCCTGCTGTCGATCGACGACCTCGATGGCCTCGAGCGCACGCTCGCGGCGCAGCCGGTCCGGGTGATCGTGTTCGAGTCGCCGACCAATCCCGTGCTCAAGGTCGCCGATATCGGCCGCATCACCGCGCTCGCCCGCCGGCATGGCGCGTTGACGCTGCTCGACAACACGCTCGCCGGGCCGCACAGCCATGGCGGGCTGGACCTGGACCTCTATGTCCACAGCCTGACCAAGTACGTGTCCGGGCACGGCGACGTAATGGGCGGCGCGATCATCGGCCGCTCCGAGCTCATCCAGTCCATGCGCCCGGACCTGACCGTCCTCGGGCCGACCCTCGATCCCCATGCCGCGTTCCTGATGCTGCGCGGGCTGCGCACGTATTTCGTGCGTCGCGACGCACAGTGCCGCAGCGCGGCCCGCATCGCGGATTTCCTGAGGCAGCACCCGGCGGTCGAGCGGGTGCGCTATCCCGGGCTCGCCGACGACCCGGGGCACGAGCGGGCGACGCGCCAGATGGAAGACTTCGGATCCGTGGTGAGCTTCGATATCGCGGGCGGACTGGCGGCAGGTACCCGCTTTGCAGATGCGCTCGCGCTGTTCGCGATCGCGGCCAGCCTCGGGTCGACCGAATCGCTGGTCGTCGCGCCGGCCATGCAGCAGCCGCGTGACCTGACGGCCGAGCAGCGCGCCTGGTCGGCGATCACGCCGGGTACCGTGCGGCTGTCGGTCGGCATCGAGGACACGGATGAGCTGATCGCCGATCTTGGCCAGGCGCTCGAGCGCAGCCGGGCCTGAGCCGCCAAAACCGGATATCCTAATGGCTGGGGCATCGGCGGAGGTTGGGGTTACGTGCTGACGGATCATTCGGGGCTCAGTCCCGTCGAGCGCGTGTTGACGTTGTTCACACGCATCCGGCCGGGCGAGGGGCGCAGCACCCTGCTCTTTTTCCTGCACGGCTTCCTGCTGCTTTTTTCCTACCTGATCGTCAAGGCGCTGCGCGAGGCGTTCATCCTGACCGACTACTCGGCCGAGGTTCGCGCCTACGGTGTGGCGGTGACCGCACTGGTACTGATGTTCCTGATACCCGCCTACGGCGCCGTGCGCCGCCGGCTGGACGGCGCTCGACTGCTGCAGGCGGTCACCGTGTTCTTCGCCATCAACATGCTCGGTTTCGCCGCGGCGGCCTGGTTCGGCATTTCGACCTCGTTCACGTTCTTCGTCTGGGTCAGCATCTTCGGCGTGATGATCTCCGCCCAGTTCTGGGCGTTTGCGGCCGACACGTTCAACGTGAAGAGCGGGCAGCGCCTCTTCCCCGTGATCATGATGGGCGCGAACCTGGGTGCCCTCGCCGGGGCCAAGTTCGCGGCGCTCGCGGTGGAAACGCTGCACCCGGTCGGTCTGATGACCGTCGCAACGGTGGTGCTGCTCGCGACGCTCGTGCGTCGCCACGCCGTCGCGGGCCGCGGTCCCGGAGGGCTCGCGCGCGCTGTCGCCCGAGCACGCCCAGCGGCCACCGAAGCTGCTCGGCGGAATCGAGCTCGTGCTGCGCGATCGCTACCTGCTCATGGTTGCGCTGTTCGTCGTGCTTCTCAACTGGATCAACACGACGGGCGAAACCGTGCTCGCCGACATGGTGGAGCGCAACGCCGATGCGCAGGTCGCCGCTTCCGCGGGCGTGATATCGCAGGAAATGCTCATCACGGCCTTCTACGGTGACTTCCAGTTCTGGTACACGCTGGTCGGGCTTCTGATCCAGCTGCTGTTCGTGGCGAGGGTCTATCGCTGGGTCGGCATCCAGGGCGCGCTGCTGGTCCTGCCGATCGTCGCGGCGCTGGGCTACGGACTGATCGTGTTCGTGCCGATCTTCTCGATCATCCGACTGGTGAAGATCGCGGAGAACAGCGTCAACTACTCGCTGATGAACACGACGCGGCATGCGCTGTTCCTGCCTTTCGGACCGTGACTCGAAGTACGAGGGCAAGACGGCGATCGACACGTTTTTCTGGCGGGTCGGCGACCTGATCCAGGCCGGCGTCGTCTTTGCCGGCATCCACTGGCTCAACTGGACCGCCGGGCAGTTCGCGCTGCTCAACCTGGCGCTCGCGCTGGTCGTGGATCGGGCTCGCGTTCGCGATCGGCCGCGAGTTCCGCGTGCTCGCGCAGCGCAACGCCTTCAACGTCCCGCCCGAGGTCGGCCAGCCGATCCCGGACCTGCTGTACGCCCCGGGCCAGCCGTTCCGGCACTTCATTCCGGCCGACGCGTTCCGCGACGCGGATCCCGGAGACGTGCTGCATCTCTCCGCGCGGCGCGCCGGAGGCGAGCCGCTGCCGCGCTGGCTGCAGTTCGATGCCCGGCGCAGGATCTTCCTCGGCACCTGCCCGGACGGCTACTGCGAGGAGGTCACGATCGAGGTCGTGGCGAGCGACGTGGACGGCACGCAGGCGGCGAGCCTGTTCGTGATGCGCCGCGCACTCTAGGTGCCGGGCCGCAGTTTCGCAGTTATTCATACTACGGCGACTGGGTACCCCTGCCGGGATTCACCCGAATAACTGCGAAACTGCGGCCCGGCACCTAGCCTGCTCGCGGCCGCCGCCGCGGCACCCGCGAGCACGGCGTCACGCCGCTGCAGCAGGGCCTTCAGCTCTCGCTTGCCGACGAGATCGCCCGAGCGCCGTCTGCAGGGTCGCCTCGTCCAGCGTGTTGAGCCGCCTGCGGAACTCCGCTCCGGGCTGCGGCGGGCGCTGCTGGAGGTGTGCGGGGAAGTCGCGTTTCGCGCCGAAAGCCTTGTCGTGCCCGGTAAGGAGCAGGTTCCATTCCTTCGCGTCGTATAGAACGCGATCCTGGGAGCGGCCTTCGTTGCCGACCAGCGCGTCGAACGCGTACATGAGCTCGAACTGCGGCGCCATCGCGCACCAGCCGACGCCACGCTGACCCTTGGCCTGCACCTCGGCTTCGGTGGTCCACGTGGCGGGCCGCGCCTGCAGGACGCCACGCTGACCCTGGACCTCGCGCTCCACCGTCGCCGGCACGAGGCCGAGACCGAGCAGGCGATCGAGCTTCATCGCCGCGAGTTCGCGCTCCGTCGCCGCGCTGGTCGTCGCGATGAACACCGCGTTGACCTTGCGGCCGTCGGCCGCGACGACGACGTCGAGCAGCCCTGGCCCGCGCGGCCCGGTCACGGTCACCTCGCCCCGTTCGAGGATCGACGCGACGTCGGCCTCGGAGATCGTGGCCGAGGTCAGGAACAGGCCCTCGGCCGCAATCGCGCCGGCCGCGCCCGGCTCGTCCGCATAGATTGCGCGCGCCGCACCTTTCTCGAGCACGAGTGCCGAGCCGCGGCCGCGGTACACGGCGTGGTTCATGCCGGTGTCGAGCTTGATCACCGTGCCTTCGAACCGGGATGCGACCCGCGCGTCGCGGGTGACCGTGTGGCCGATGACGAGGCGCCGCGCGCCGAGCCCGGTGAGGATCGGCCGGAGGATATCGGCCTCCGAGCACTCGTTGCACATTGCCGCACCGCGATACCAGTTCGGTCCGTCGGCGTCGATCATGGGGTTGCGATCTGCCGCGACGAACCGCCGCACCGCCTCTGCATCGCGCGCCTGTTCGGCCGGTGTCGCGTACTGCCGCGCCGCCAGCCGACTCTCGGCGAGCGAGGCGCGCCGGCCGAAGTCGTCCTCCGGGAGAATGAGACCAGCAGCTTCGAGCGGCGCGACGCTGATGAGGTACTCGGTGAGCGCGGTGCGGTAGCGCAGATTGATCTCGGGCAGCGACAAGCCGGCCAGCACCGATGACGGCCCGCCATGCATGAAGAGCGTGTCGTCGATCATGATCGCGACCGGCTGCGCATGCAGCCAGCGTCCGTAGACCCCGTCCGGCGCGAGCGCCACGCGGTGCCCGAAATAGCCGACCGGGAAGCGCTTGTCGAACGCGGCACCCGAGTCCGGCCCGTTGCGGGTGATCCATGCGGCGCGCGCCTGGTCGCGCACGCCCGCTGGCTCCTCGGCGGCGTAGGCTTCGAGCTCGCCCGGCGCGACGTCGCGGACGTGGCCCAGGAGGTTCATCGCCTCGTGATTGCCGAGCGTGACGTGCAACCGGCCGCCGGCCGTCGCGGCTTCGCCCTGCAGGCGCATCAGCAGGTCCATCACCTTGCGCGAGTCCTTGCCGCGATCGAGAAGATCGCCGGTGCTCACCACGTGAGCCCGGCCGGCCGACCAGCGCAGCTCGCCGTCGACGACGCCCGCCGCCTTGAGCAGGCGCGTCAGCTCGTCGTACGCGCCATGTACGTCCGCAAAGGCGATCACGCGCTCGACGGCCGGGAAGGCGACCTGCGCGGCCTCGGCCGCAATCGCCGGTTGCAACGCGCTCGTCAGCGGCCACGCGAGAAACAACGCGATCCATCGCAGCGCCTTGCATGCTCAGTAGACCTCTGATCTTGCCGAATTCGACCTGTTTGACGAGTCGTGTCGCCTGGCGCGCGATGGCCGCGATCTCGGCGCGCGTCAGCCCCATCTGCACGACACCGTCCTTGATCCGCACGCCGCGGCGTCGGCGCCCAATTCTCGGTCGGTGGTACGGCGACGTAGTGCCCATCGCTGCAGCTCCCACTGCCCGAGCACGCCCAGCCGGGCCGTGAGCAGGTCCTTGTCGATCGCGCGGACGCGATCGACGGTGTCCTTCGGCAGCCGGTTGACGCGCAGTTCGAGCCACGCCGTGCCACGGTCGCTGTCGAGCGACGCGAAGGCGACGCCGTGATCGATGGAAAACACCCGCGGCCCCTGCTCGGCCTTCGAGATGAGGAAGTTGCCGACGTTCGAGTCGCGGTGCTCGATCAGGAACGTGAAGACATTGAGTTGCCCGATGTGGCGCGCATACACCGGGTCGGCCGCGAAGCGCGCCGGATCGTAGACGTCGGCGATGACCTTGATCTCCTGCAGCCAGTACTGCACCACGCCGAGCACCTCGTCCGCACCCTTGAAGGTGCGCTCGACGTCGGGGGAGTAGCGCTGGAACTCGGCCAGCGGAAACATGCGCAGCGCCGTCGGCGGCATGACGTACTCCGGCGGATCCATGAGCAGCCGCTGGATCTCGTAGGCCGCCAGGTCGTATCGCGGGACGTTGTTGAAGCCCTCGGCGCCCGGCTCGGACTTGCGCAGCTTGACGCGAAAGGGCGGGCGGCCCGCGAACGAGACCTCGGCCTTGAGCGTGATGTCGCCCTTGGCCTTCGGCCGGCTGATCTCGGCGGAGACGATCTGCATCGGGTCCTGGGCGAGCATGCGCTCGAGCTCGGCCACCGGCATCGTGATGTTGATGTCCTGCGCGGACGATGCGGCCGCCAGCACGAGCAGCAACGTGCCGAGGATCAGGGATTGGATTTTGCGCATGGCCTTGCTCTTGTGGGTACGCAGTGGCAGACGATACCAATAATTCGGCTCGGAGCCGATTTTCTACGAATAATTGGCTCAGAGCCGAATTTCAGGCGTCGAGCTTCCGGTGGGTCGATGCCCGCGGCCTTCAGCGTCTCGGGCAATCGCGCGCGCTTAAGAACCGCTCCAGATCTGAATCAGCTGCCGCCGGCTCGGACTTGCTATTGCATCCGGACACAGGCTATTAGGTCCACAGACTATAAACGGCCGCTCCGCAGCCCGGAACGACACCGCATGCATTCAAATCGGCGCAATCGCCCTGCAGGGGTCGGTTGCCTCCTTGGGACCCTCCTTTCAGTCAACGTCGCCCTCGCGCAGGACGAGATCGAGCAGGTCATCGTCACCGGGTCGCGTATCGCCCGGCCGGATTTCGATTCGGCCAGTCCCATAGTTTCGGTCACGGAGGAGCTTTTCGAGCGCAGTGGCTCGAACACGGTCGAATCGGCGCTCAACACGCTGCCTCAGTTCGTGCCGGCCTTTACCAGCACTTCAAACAACCCGACAACGGTGGCCAGGCCAACGTCAGCCTGCGCGGCCTCGGGACCGACGTCGACACTGGTTCTGCTGGACGGCAAGCGGCTTGATGCCCGCGAACGGGAATGGCGTCGCCGATCTCAACATCATCCCCTCGGCGCTGATCGAGAGCGTCGAGATCATCACCGGCGGCGCTTCGGCCGTGTACGGCTCCGATGCACTCGCGGGCGTCGTCAACTTCAAGCTCAAGCGCGAGTTCGACGGCGTCGAGATCGACGGCACCTGGGGGCAGACCGATCGCGGCGACGCTACGCAATACGAGGCCGGGCTGACCGCGGGCACGGCTTCGCCGACGGCCGAGGCTCGATCGTCGGTTTCGTGGGTTACGCCGATCGCGAGCTCGTGACGTACGAGGACCGGGACGTCTCGAAGTATGCGATGGCGTATGCCGGTGGGCCGGGACGTGGCACGCTGGGGCCCGAAAGCTCCTTCCTGCCTGCGGGTTCGACGACTATCGAAGAGGGCCGGGTGCAGCTCAATGGCGGCGGCCGGCCCAGCGAGGCGGCGTTCGATGCGCTGATGGCTTCGTACGGATATGCCCCGGGGCAGGCGCCGTACTTCGGGCCTCCTGTCTTCGACGGCGGTCCCCTCTCGACCAACACGCAGTTTGGATTCAACACCGACCGCTCCGTGTTCACGACGGGTAATGGCATCTTTCTGGGGAATCAGTTCTCGGGCGTAAGGAATTTCCGCGGCGAGCGCGACCCGGTCTTCTTCAACGAGTTCCTCTACAGCTACAACTTCGCTCCAGACAACGCGTTGCAGTTGCCGCTCGAGCGGACATCGGCTTTCGCGCGCGCGGAATACGAGCTGAGCGAGTCGGCGCGGTTCTACGCACAAGGCCTGTACGCGGACTATTCCACGACAGCGCAGCTCGCGCCGACGCCCGTGATTCCTATGTTCATTCCCGCCAGTAACCCATTCATACCCGCCGACCTCAAGTTGCTGCTCGACTCGCGGTACCGAACCCGACGGCGCGATATTTCACTGGCCAAACGCCTGTCCGAGACGGGACCGCGGACCGGGACGTATTCCTACGACATGTACCAGGCGACCATCGGTGTGTCCGGCACGATCCTGGATGGGTGGGACTACGAGGCATACGCGCAGATCGGCGCCAACGACCAGGAAGATCATCAGACGGGCAACGTCCTGACGTCGCGGATGGAGGAGTTGACGTTCGCGGCCGGATGGCGGGGTGGCCATCTGCGGGGGGTTCGATCCGTTCGGCGCCGGCTCGATTTCGCCCGAGTGCCTCGACTACATCCAGATCGACGCGTCCAACCACGCGTCCGTCGACCAGACGATCGCGGAAGTGTCGCTGACCGGTCCGTTGTTCGCGCTTCCGGCCGGAGACCTCAAGGCGGCCTTCGGAGTCTTCTACAAGGAAGACAAGTACGAGTACACCGCCTCGCCCGAGGCCAGCGTGTTCCTGCCCGACGGGCGGCCCGACATCCAGGGATTCCTGGCCTCCAAGGACATCAAGGGTGACGACCACAATTTCGACATCTACGCGGAACTGCTGCTGCCGTTGCTGCGGGATATGCCCGGGGCAGAATCGCTGGAGGCGGTCGCTTGGCTACCGGTTGTCGGACTACGCCTCGGCCGGAAGCTTCGATTCCTGGAAGGCGGAGCTGATCTACCAGCCCGTCGACGCACTTCGCGTGCGCGGCTCGTACCAGCAGGCTGTTCGGGCAGCGAGCGTCTCCGAGCTCTATCTGCCGCAGCTGCCTCAGAATGAGTTTTCCTTCAGCTTCACCGGTGTTCCATTCGAGGATCCGTGCACCGCCGGAAGTCCGGAGCGCAGCGGACCGGATGGCGCCAGCGTCGAGGCACTCTGTGTCGCGCAGGGTATGCCGGCCTCGCTGCTGCCCACGTTTGCGGACTCGGACGATTTGGCTTCCGGCGTCGCCGGCGGCAATCCGCGAACTCGGGCCCGAGGAAGCGTCTACGACCACGATCGGGGTGGTGTGGACGTCACCGCTTTCGCATCCGGCGCTGTCGAACCTGCAGCTTTCCCTGGACTGGTACGAAATCGACATCACCGACAAGATCGACACGGTGTTTTTTGAGGACTTCGTACCGTTCTGCTACGACGCACGTTACAACCCTGATTTCTCGGTCTCGAACCAGTGGTGCTCGCTCTTCGGGCGCGACGAGACCAGCGGCGAGATCGACGACGTTCACGAGATATCGAACAATGGCTACGACTGGAAGACCAGCGGGGTCGACGCGCAGTTGGACTGGCGGTTCGACCTCGGGCCGGGGCAGCTCGGCGTGAGCTGGCTCGTCTCGTGGCTCGACTCATTCTCGATCGCGGTGGTCGACAGCAGCGCGCCGGACGCCGAGGTTGCGGGCACGATCGGCAATCTCGTCGGTGGGTCGCTGCCGGAATGGAAGTCCAATCTGCATCGTGAGCTACGCGTGGGGCGACCTGACCGTCGGCGCGAGCTGGCGCTACATCGATTCGATGCTGGATGCGGACGTCGATCTTGATCCGGTGTTTGATATCCCGAGCGTCGATTACGTCGACCTGAGCGCGAGCTACGAGTTTGCGTCCGGCTTCCTCGACGGGCTGCGCCTCGGCATCGGTGTCGAGAACCTGACTGACGAGGATCCTCCGATCTACCCGAGCTTCGTCCAGGCCAACACCGATCCGTCGCAGTACGACGTCTTCGGTCGCCGCTACTACGCCAGCCTCCGCTACGCCTTCTGAGACCCTGTAATTGGCTCGGAGCCAATTAATCTGGCTCTGAGCCGAATTACGAAATTACGGCTGAGCGGTCTGCATGGTACTTTCAGTGTCTCGAACTAAGCTTTGAGATCTGCATTTCATAGGTTTTGCGCGACTTCGTGAGGTCTTCGGATTTGGCATCATGAATGGATGGCCAAGTCAGCGAGACTACGGCGACTGTGGGACGCGATACGCGTTCCCTGGCTTTCGTCCTGAGCCTACCGCGCGTGGCGTGTTCGGCGATCCGCAGGCACGCATCATCGTGCTGCGTCGGCGCTCAAAAAAACGTGCTGCGGGTGCTGCGGTCGAGTGCAGAGCAGCTTGTACGACCGTCGCGCGCGGCGGGTACGCGACCTCCCGAGCGGTCCGTTTCGCATCTACCTCCAGTTCGACATTCGCCGGCTCTACTGTCGTCGCTGTGGCACCGTGAAGCGCGAAGGGCTCGACTTGCTCGCCGACAATCCGTTCTACACGCAGCGCTTTGCGTCCTACGTCGGCCGACGCTGCCGCTCGCGAGACGATCAAGGATCTCGCCACGCGAGCTCGCCCTCGACTGGGACACCGTCAAGGAGCTCGACCAGCAGTACATGCGCGCGCAGCTCGAGCGCGCCGGTACGCCGGGACCGAAAGTGATCGGCATCGACGAGCTCTCGATCCGCAAGGGACATACCTACCGCATCGTGGTCAGCGATCTCGAGCGGCATCGGCCGATCTGGTTCGGCGGCGAGGATCGCTCCGAGGCCAGCATGGACGAGTTCTACCGGTTTATCGGGGAAAAGAAGGCCCGCAAGATCCGTCTGGCGGTCATGGACATGTGGAAGCCGTTTCGCAACTCGACCACCCGCAACGCCCCGCAAGCCGCCATCCTGTTCGACAAGTTCCACGTCCTGCGCCATCTCGGCGAAGCCCTCGACAAGGTCCGCAAGTCCGAGTACGCGCGCCTCGACGGCAAGTCGCGCACCTTCATCAAGGGCCAGAAGTACGCGCTGCTCTCGCATCCGCAGAACCTCAAAGGCCCCGCCCGCAAGAACTTGCAGATGCTGCTCGCCGCCAACAAGCGGCTCAACACCGCCTACCTGCTCAAGGAGTCCTTCGGCCAGCTGTGGGATTACTCGAGCGAGGCCTGGGCACGAAAGTTCTTCGACAACTGGCGCGCCCAGCTCAAGTGGCAGCGCCTCGAGCCCTACGAACGCTTCGCCGACATGATCGAGCGTCATTGGGATGGACTCGCCGCCTACTGCCGACCCGAGAACAAAGTCTCGCTCGGCTTCGTCGAAGGCTTCAACAACAAGATCCGCGTCCTCCAGCGTCGTGCCTACGGGTTGCGCGACGAGGAATACCTCCGCTTCAAGGTGCTCACCTGCATGCTGCCTAAGCATTGATCAAAAAGTGAGCAGTTTTCACCCACTCTATTTCCTGATGACCCCTTACGAAATTACGGCTGAGCGGTCTGCATGGTCTTGACGATTTCGCTGTCCGGGTACTGCGCTTCGAGCGCGCGCATCTCGGTGCGCGCCTGATCGATGCGACGCTGCCGCTCGGCCAGTACCTCTTCGTAGCCGGGGTGGCCCTCCAGGCTGCGAAACCACGGCAGCTGTGGATCGAACGGCACTATTGAGATGCGAGTGCTTGAGTACCCTGCGCAGTGCCGTCACGGCTTCGTCCTGGCGGCCTTCGTTCGCCGCGAGCGCAGCCAGGTCGAGTGCGTCGTAGGCATCGGACACATCGGCTGTTCGAGTTTGTCGGAGGAACGCCAAATACTGCGCTGCAACCTTGTCCGCTTTGTCCGCGCGACCCGTTGCACGGTAGGTTCGCAATAGCGCCGGCAGACCCTGCGTCGCGCCCAGCAGCGCCGCTCCCATTGCGGGCACACCAGGGTTGATCTCCGGGAGCGGATCGATCCTGGCATACACCGCGGCGGCCTCTGTGTAGCGCCCCCGTATCGAAAGCCAGAATGCAACGGGCCCGAGGTTCGAGGCGTTCACCGGTCCCAACGCATCGATGTCCCGGGCGATGGCATCCACCGCGGCCCAGTCGCCCGACGCCGCGGCCAAGTGAAGCAAATAGGACAGGGTCCTCTCCGCATCGCCGCCGCGTCGTCGCGCGAGCTCAGCCAGCGTCCGTGCACGGCCGTAGTCCTCGACCATCATCAGTGGAAAGATCGTGGCCTGCAGTGCCAGGTTCAGGTTCCCGGCCTGCTCGATCGCGAGTGCTGCGTGATAGGTCTCCGTCGGCAACCCCTGCAACAGCACGCGAAATGCGAGAAGGTTGAGCGCGTCCGGATCGTCGGCCAGGGTGGTGAGCGCCCGCGCATACTCGGTTCGGAACTGCGGGACCTTGCCAGACTCAAGGAGCTGAGAGAGCACGTTCATCCAGACGATTGGCAGCCGGGGATCAAGTTCGCGTACCTTCGCGAACAGCATCTTCTGCTCCGCGGACCGCGACTCATCACGGCTCAGCAACTGGCTATAGTCGTACAGGGCGACGATATTGTTGGGGTTGAGCTCCAGCGCGCGCTTGTACGAATTCTCGGCGCTTGCCGGATCACGCTCTCGCAGGGCCGTGCCGAGCGCGGCATGCGCCTCGGACAGCTCCGGGTCCGTGGCCAGCGCCCGGTAGGCCGCTGCTTCGGCGCGTTTCTGGGCGTCCGGTGGCGCCGCGACGTGGCCGTAGGCCTGCCACAGCACCAGCGAGCGCGAGATTCCGGCGTAGGCCTTGGCGTAGTCCGGATCCAGCTGCAAGGCGCGCTCGAAGTATCCGACCGAGTCGCGCAGCCGCTCGCCGGTTCTTGCCTCCTGCGCCGCGCGACCCAGCAGATACAGGTCGTACGCGGCGATGTCCCGGGTGGGCGGCGCGGATGCCGTATGTGTCGCAGCACCGCGCGCTGCCGGCACGATCGCATCGGTCACCGCTGAGGCGAGTTCTTCCTGCACGGCGAACACGTCGGTCAGGGCCCGCTCGAAACTGCCGGTCCAGATCGTTCGGCCCGTGGGCCGTCGAGCAGCGTGGCCGAGACCTTGAGCTGCTGTCCGTCGCGACGCACGGCGCCCTCCAGGATAGTCGTGGCGCCGAGTCGCCCGGCGATGGTGCGGGTGTCGATGTTCTTGCCCTTGAACGAGAAGGACGAGTTGCGCCCGATGACCGCGAGACCCGGCACCCGTCCGAGCCGGTCGAGCAGTTCCTGCGCGAGGCCGTCCGAGAAATACTCCTGCCGGGATCGCCGCTCAGGTTGGCGAAGGGCAGGACGGCGATGGTCGGGCTGGCCGGTAGCGGCGGCTTGCCGAAGTCGGATTGCCGGACCAGCAATGCCGCGACCGTCGCCAGCAGCACGCCGATGATCGCGACGTCGGCGTAGCGGCGCAGCCCGTGGACGACCGGGCGCGCTGCCGCGTCGGCGGCCGTGTCACGCGTCGAGACCGCGGTCGCCCAGCTCGAACTGCCAGGCGAGCGCAATCGCGACCGGGAAGCCGAGCACGGCGGCGGTGATGAGCGCGATCATCACCCAGCGCGGCACGCCGAGCGGCCCGAAGGTGACATCCGCGATCTGCAGCAGCAGCCACGCGATCACCGCGTAGCTTGCGGCGACGCGGAGCACGCCGCGGTCGCGCAGGCGATGCAGCAGGGTCTGCCGGAAGCGCGACTGCTCCTATGGTGGTGCGAGCCGTCTGCGATCATCGGTCATGCTTGGACGAGCTCCGCTGTAGTCTGCCTCTGGGCTGATTCCGCGAAGCCAGCGCAGAGGCGACTCAGCTCCGAGCTGCTCGAATGGTCTTGACGATCACGCTGTCCGGGTACTGCGCTTCGAGCGCGCGCATCTCGGTGCGCGCCTGATCGATCCGCCGCTGCCGCTCGGCCAGTATCTCCGCGTAGCCGGGGTGGCCCTCGAGGCTGCGAAACCACGGCAGCTGTGGATCGAACGGCACTATGAGATGCGAGTACTTGAGTACCCTGCGCAGTGCCGTCACGGCTTCGTCCTGGTGGCCTTCGTTCGCCGCGAGCGCGGCCAGGTCGAGTGCGTCGTGGGCACCGACCCAATTGGGTTCTGTTCGAGCTTGCCGGAGGGACGCCAGGTACTGCGCCGCAAGCTTGTCCGCTTCGACAGCGCGACCCGTTGCACGGTAGGTTCGCAATAGCGCCGGCAGACCCTGCGGACCGCCCAGCAGCGCCGCTCCCATTGCGGGCACACCAGGGGACTCCGGCAGCGGATCGATCCTGGCATACACCGCGGCGGCCTCTGCGTGGCGCCCCTGCATCGAGAGAAAGAATGCAATGGGCCCGAGGTTCGCGGCGTTTACCAGTCCCAACGCCTCGATGTCCCGGGCGATGGCATCGACCGCGACCCAGTCGCCCGACGCCGCGGCCAGGTGAAGCAAGTTATACAGGGTCCTCTCCGGCGTCCCGCCGCGTCGACGCGCGAGCTCAGCCAGCGTCCGCGCACCGACGTAGTCCTCGACCATCATCAGTGGAAAGATCGTAGCCTGCAGTGCCAGGTTCAGGTTCCCGGCCTGCTCGATCGCGAGCGCTGCGTGATAGGTCTCCGTCGGCAGCCCCTGAGCCAGGACGCCCCTTGCGACGACGTTGAGCGCGTCCGGGTCGTCGGCCAGGGTGGTGAGCGCCCGCGCATACTCGGTTCGGAACTGCGGGATCTTGCCAGAATCAAGGAGCTGACCGATCACGTTCAACCAGACGATTGCCAGCCGGGGATCGAGCTCGCGTACCTTCGCGAACAGCACTTTCTGCTCCGCGGACCGCGACTCATCACCGCTTAGCAACACGCTGTAGTCGTACAGCGCCACGATATTGTTGGGGTTCAGCTCCAGCGCGCGCTTGTACGAATCCTCGGCGCTCGCCGGATCACGATCCCGCAGCGCCGTGCCAAGCGCGGCATGCGCCTCGGACAGCCCCGGGTCCGTGGCCAGCGCCCGGTAGGCCGCTGCTTCGGCGCGTTTCTGCGCATCCGGCGGCGCGGACTCCTGGCCGTAGCCCTGCCATAGCACCAACGACCGCGAGAGCCCGGCGTAGGCCTTGGCGTAGTCCGGATCCAGCTGCAAGGCGCGCTCAAAGTATCCGACCGAGTCTCGCAGGCGCTCGCCAGTTCGTGCCTCCTGCGCGGCGCGACCCAGCAGGTACAGGTCGTAGGCGGCGATGTCCCGGGTCGGTGGCGCGGATGCTGCATGCGTCGCGGCACCGCGCGCTGCCGGCACGATCGCATCGGTCACCGCTGCGGCGAGTTCTTCCTGCACGGCAAAGACGTCGGTCAGGGCCCGCTCGAAACTGCCCGTCCAGATCGCACGGCCCGTGGGACCGTCAATCAGCGTGGCCGAGACCTTGAGCTGCTGCCCGTCGCGACGCACGGCGCCTTCGAGGAGGGTGGTGGCGCCAAGTCGCTCGGCGATGGTGCGGGTGTCGATGTTCTTGCCCTTGAACGAGAAGGACGAGTTGCGACCGATGACCGCGAGACCAGGCACCCGTCCGAGCCGGTCGAGCAGTTCCTGCGCGAGGCCGTCCGAGAAATATTCCTGCGCGGGATCGCCGCTCAGGTTGGCGAAGGGCAGTACGGCGATGGTCGGTCGGTCGGGTAGCGGCGGCTTGCCGAAGTCGGATTGCCGCACCAGCAATGCCGCGACCGTCGCCAGCAGCACGCCGATGATCGCGACGTCGGCGTAGCGGCGCAGCCCGCGGACGACCGGGCGCGCTGCCGCGTCGGCTGCCGTGTCACGCGTAAGACCGCGGTCACCCAGCTCGAACTGCCAGGCGAGCGCAATCGCGACCGGGAAGCCGAGCACGGCGGCGGTGATGAGCGAAATCATCACCCAGCGCGGCACGCCGAGCGGCCCGAAGGTGACATCCGCGATCTGCAGCAGCAGCCACGCGATCACCGCGTAGCTCGCGGCAACGCGCAGCACGCCGCGCTCGCGCAGGCGATGCAGCAGGGCCGTCGAGCTCACGATCGATGTCCCCCAATGCGGTCTCGCCGCAAGGCAGTGCCGAGCTTAGTTCAGGGCGATCGCGCGAGCCAGCGCGGCTCCCACCGAAAAAAATTAGCTCAGAGCCAAATTTAAGCCTACGGTTGCTGAACCGACGCCAGGGTTTTGACGATCACGCTGTCCGGAAACTGCGCTTCGATCGCGCGCATCTCGGTGCGCGCCTCATCGATCCGGCGCTGCCGCTCGGCCAGCACTTCCGCGTAGCCGGGGTGGCCCTCCAGGCTGCGAAACCACGGCAGCTGCGGATCGAAACCCCAGAGCAGGTGCGCGAGCTTGAACGCGGTGCGCAGTGCTGCCACGGCTTCGTCCTTGTAGCCTTCGTTCGCCGCGAGCGCGGCCAGGTCGAGCGCGCGCCAGTGAGCTTCCACCCTTCGGGGCGGAGGGCCGCGTAGTGAGGCGAGATACCGAGCGGCGAGCTTCTGCGCCTCGTCCGCACGGCCGGTGGCACGGTAGGTTCGGAGCAGCGCGGGTAGACCTTGATTTCCGCCGAGCAGCGCAACTCCCCATCCGCAGCAAGCGTACTCCGGAAGCGGGCCGATCCTGGCATACACGGCAGCGGCCTCCGCATAGCGCTCCTGAACCGCGAGCCAGAAGGCAATGGGCCCGAGGCTCACTGGATCCGTGAGTCCGGGAGCGGCGATGTCCCTCGCGATGGCATCCATAGCGAGCCAATCGGACGATGCGCCGGCCAATGAAATCGAAATTTGCAGGCCTAGCGACCAAGCCGAGTCCGCGTCGACGCGCGAACTCGGCCAACGCGCGAGCACGCGAGTAGTCCTCGATCTGCGTGTGAGGCACGACGGCCGCCCGCAGTGCGAGGTCCAGGTTCCCGGCCTGCTCGATTGCGAACGCTGCGCGATACGCTTCCGGCGCCCAACCATAAACGCGTGCGGCTCGCGCGACGAGATTGAGCCCGTCTGGATCGTCGGCCAGGGCGGCGAGCGCCTGCGCGTACTCGGTTCGGAACCCCTGAATCTTTCCATCACTGAGGAGGTTTCCTATCACGCTGGCCCACGCGATTGCGAGGCGTGGATCGAGCTTGCGGACCTTCGCCACCAAAGCTTCCTGGTCCGCAGGCCGCCCAGCGTTGTTCAGCGTCGTGTTGTAATCCCAAAGCGCCGCGACGTTATTGGGGTTCAGCTCCAGCGCCCGCTTGTACAACTCCTCGGCGCGCGCCGGATCACGTTCCCGCAGCGCCGTGCCAAGCGCGGCATGCCCTTCGGAAAGCTCGGGGTCGATAGCCAGCGCCCGGTAGGCGGCCGCTTCGGCGCGTTTCTGCGCGTCCGGCGGCGGCGGCGCGCCGCCGCCGCCGTAGTTCTGCCAGAGCATCAGCGAGCGTGAGAGTCCCGCGTATGCCTTGGCGTAGTCCGGATCCAGGTGCACCGCGCGCTCGAAGTAGGCGACCGATTCGCGCAAGCGGTCGGCGGTCCTGGCTTCCTGCGCCGCGCGACCCAGCAGATACAGATCGTAGGCGGCGGTATCCCGAGTCGACGGTGGTGATACCGCATTCGTCCCATTACCGCGCGCCGCCGGAACGATGGCCTCGATCACGGCGACCGCAACTTCCTCCTGCACGGCAAACACGTCGGTCATCGCGCGGTCGTAGCTCTGTGACCAGATCGTCCGGCCAGTGCTACCGTCGACCAGCGTTGCCGATACCCGGAGTTGCTGCCCGGTCCGGCGTACCGCACCCTCCAGAATCGTGGTCGCGCCGAGACGCCCGGCGATCGTCCGAGCGTCGAGGGCCTTGCCTTTGAATGAAAAAGACGAGCTGCGGCCGATAACCGCGAGCCCCGGCACGCGGCCGAGCCGGTCGAGGAGCTCCTGCGCCAGGCCGTCCGAGAAATACTCCTGCGCGGGGTCGCCGCTCAGGTTCGCGAACGGCAGCACCGCGATGGTCGGGCGGTCGGGCGGCGGCGGTTGGCGAGGTCCGACTGGCGCACCAGCAGCGCCGCGACCGTCGCGAGCAGCACGCCGATGATCGCGACGTCCGCGTAGCGGCGCAGCCCATGGACGACCGGCCGGGCGGCGGCATCGGCCGCCGTGTCACGCGCGAGGCCGCGATCGCCCAGCTCGAAATGCCAGGCGAGCGCAATCGCGACCGGGAAGCCGAGCACGGCGGCGGTGATCAGCGTGATCATCACCCAGCGCGGCACGCTGAGCGGCCCGAACGTCACGTCCGCGATCTGCAGCAGCAGCCACGCGATCACCGCGTAGCTCGCCGCGACGCGAAGCACGCCGCGCTCGCGCAGGCGCGACAGCAACCGAAGCGGACGCTTGACGACGGACTGCGCGGCAGAATCCGCCGCCGGGTCGTTGCGATTCACGGCGGCTGTCCGGTCCGGATCATCTTGACGATGACGCTGTCCGGAAACCGCTCCTGTATCGACTCCATTTCGGCACGTGCTTGCTCCATCCGGCGCTGTCGCTCGGCCAGATAGTCCGCGTAACCCGGATGTCCCTTGAGGTTGCGATACCACGGTAATCGCGGATCAAAGTCGAATTCCAGCGGCTTGCGCTCGACACTCGTGCGCAGCGCGCGCACGGCTTCGTCCTTGTAGCCCTCGTTCGCCGCGAGGGCGGCGAGTGCGAAAGCAGTGTCATTGTCGCGGGGCGTGCCTTCGTCATCCTCGTACCGCTCGCGGAGCAGCTCGAAGCACCGCGTGGCCAGGCTCTGCGCCTCGTCCGTGCGGCCCATGGCGCGGTAGGTCCGCAGCAAGGCCGGCGTAGCCGCTGAGCACGCGTGTGCCCCTGCACCGGGTGTATTAGAGCCGGTGTCCAGAAGTGGGCCCGCCCGGGCATAGACCTCGGCGGCTTCGGCATACCGCCCCTGCACCGCGAGCCAGAACGCGACGCCGCCGAGGCCCTCCGGGTTCGCCGCGTGGCGCGAGCTCAATTCAGCTGTCAACGCATCGGCGCTGTTCCGGTCTGCTGTCAGAACGGCCAACTCGAGTGCAAACCACACTGCGATGTCCTGCAGCGGATCACGCCGTCGCACCCAATCCGCCATGAGCTTTGCGCGCGGATCATTGTCGACGAGCATCAGCGGCATGATCGCAGCAAAGGCCGCAAGATCCAGATTGCCGGCGCGCTCGATCAGGAGGCTGGCCTGCAGGGCCTGGGCCGCGAATCCGCGGATCCTGGCCGATCGACCGAGCAGGTTCAGCGCATCCGGATCGGCGCTGAAGAACTGAAGGGCCCGGTCAAACTCTTTCTTATAGGCGTCGGCCCCGCCTTGCCAAAAGGCATTCCGGATATGCGCGCGCCAGAATCGCAGCGACGCGGGGTCGAGCCGCGCGAGCCGCGTCATCACAACGTCCGCGTCATCCGGCCGGAGTGATCGTGCAGCAGCCAGAGCGCCGTCGTGTTGTTCGGGTTCAGGTCGAGTGCGCGTTTGCAGTTCGCCTCTGCGTCCGCGTGTTCCGCGCGGTACAACAGGGCGCAGAGCGACGCATACGCCTCGGATGAGCTCGGGTCGAGAGCCAGCGCCTTGTAGATCTCCGCTTCCGCGCGCCTCTCCGCGTCCGCTGGCGGAGGCACGAGCGGGTGCTCGAGCCAGATCAGCAAGGCGCGCGCGAGCGCCGCATGCGCCCTGGCGAACTGCGGATCGACTCGCAGCGCCTGCCCGAGGTAGTTGACGGCGTCACGCGCGCGGTCGCCGGTCTCCGCTTCCTGCGCACTGAGGCCGAGCAGGTAAAGATCGTAAGCGCTGACGTCGGTGGTCACCGGTGCAGCCGCTGCGCTCGCCGGCTCGCCCCGTACGGCGGGCGCGATCGATGCGATCACGGCCGCCGCGACATCTTCCTGCACGGCAAATACGTCGGTCATCGCACGGTCATAGCTCTGTGACCAGATCGTCCGGCCGGTGCGGCCATCGAGCAGCGTCGCGGAAACCTTGAGCCGCGCCCCGTCTCGTCGCACCGCGCCTTCGAGGATGGTGGTGGCGCCGAGTCGCTGGGCGACCGCGAGGGTATCGAGACCTTTGCCCTTGAGCGAGAACGACGAGCTGCGGCCGATGACGGCGAGCCCCGGCACGCGCCCGAGCCGGTCGAGTAGCTCCTGCGCGAGTCCGTCCGAGAAATACTCCTGTTCGGGATCGCCGCTCAGGTTGGCGAAGGGCAGGACGGCGATGGTCGGACGATCGGGCGGCGGCGGCTTGCCAAGGTCTGACTGGCGGACGAGCAGCGCCGCGACCGTCGCCAGCAGCACGCCGATGACCGCGACGTCGGCGTAGCGGCGCAGCCCGTGGACGACCGGCCGGGGGCAGCGTCGGCCGCCGTGTCGCGCTCGAGACCGCGATCGCCCAGCTCGAAGTGCCAGGCGAGCGCGATCGCGACCGGGAAGCCGAGCACGGCGGCCGTGATCAACGTGATCATCACCCAGGGCGGCACGCCGAGCGGCCCGAAGGTGACATCCGCGATCTGCAGCAGCAGCCACGCGATTACCGCATAGCTCGCCGCGACGCGGAGTACGCCGCGGTCGCGCAGGCGCTGCAGCAGGGCGGTCGAGCGCACGGTCCGCGTTCCCCGTACGTGGCCTCGGGGTAGCGATGAGCTTAGTCCCGGGCGTGCGCTCGAGCCAGCGCTGCCGCGAGAGCAGTTGCAAGCGGCTCACACCGCCAAGCCACGGGCTTACTGCAGCTGCAGGACGGATCCCTCGGCGCTCGCCTCGAGTTGCAGCATCTCGGCATGGGCCTTGTCGATGCGGCGCTTGCGTTCCGCCATGAGCTGGTCGTAGCCCGGGTGGCCTTCGAGGCTCGTGAACCAGGGCAGCTGAGGGAAGAACCACTCGACGAGCGGGTATTGCTCGAACAGGGCGGTCAGCGTGGCGACAGCCTCGTCTTTCAGGCCCTCGTTGGCGGCGAGTGCCGCGAGGTCGAGCTTGGAATACGGATTCTCATCCGGCCGGAGTTTTGTGAGGTACTGCTGGGCGAGCGCGTCCGCCTCCGTGCCGCGACCGGTCGCGCGGTAGATGCGCAGCATCGCCGGGAGGAGCTGGCTCGAGCCGATCAGGCCGACACCCAGTCCACCGATCGCGCCTTCGGGCACGGGGTCGCATCCGGCCAACCGCTGCGCGGCCTCGGCATGGCGCTCCTGGACGGCGAGCCAGAAGGCAGTCGACGGAATGCAGCCGTCGGAATCCAGGTCCATGTCCGCGAACCGGGCCCAGGTCGTGAAGTCGCCCGAGAGCCCGGCAATTTCGGCCAGCATATATGATGCGTCGTCGCCGGTGACACGCCCGAGCGCCTCGGCAGTGCGCCGAGCGCGCTCGAGGTCGTCAACGAGTAACCAGGTTCGAATGGCCAGGAACAAGCCGGTCTGCGCATCACCGGTCTTCGCGATAGCCGCGCTGATCCGGTAGGCCTCGGGCGCATACCCATAAATCCGGGCCTCAAGGCCAACGAGCCTCAGACCCGCGGCATCATCGGCAAGCATGGCGACTGCGCCGTCGATCACTGCTGCAACCGAGTCGCCCCGCAGGCCGTCCTCTGCCGCGGCACTCACCCTTGATCGCCAGAGCGGAGGGGACCGAGGGTCCAGCCGGGTCAGGCGGTCTGTGAGCGTCGCCACTTCCTTCTTCGTCGCGGGATCCTTCGCCATCGTGGGATCGTTGTCCAGCAACACGATGTAATCCCACAACGCGACCGCGTTGTTCGGATTGATCTCGAGCGCCCGCTTGTATTCGCTGGCTGCGGCGGAAAAGTTTTCAGCGTTAGCGAAGACGTTGCCGAGCGCCGCGTGCGCCTCCGACGACTGCGGATCGATGGCCAGCGCCCGGTAGGCTGAGGCCTCGGCACGCTGCACTGCGTCGGGCGGCGCGGGCTCCCACTGGTAGGACGTCCACAGCAGCAGTGCGCGCGTCAGCGCGGCGTGGGCTTTCGCGTAGTTCGGATCGGCCTGGATGGCCTTTTCGAGATAGTTGACGGCGTCGGCCATCTTGAGCCGGGTCTCCTGCGCGGCTCGCCCCAGCAGGTACAGGTCGTGAGCCTGAAGGTCGCTGGTCGGCGCGACCGGGCTCTCGACGACCTCGCCTCGCGCCGCCGGTACGACGGCCTCGACGACCGCCGCGGCGAGCTCGGCCTGGACGGCGAAAATATCGTTGAGTTCGCGGTCGAAGCTCCCGGACCAGGCCTGGCGACCCGTCGCGCCGTCGATGAGCCGCGCGGTGAGCTTCAGTCGCCGCCCGTCGCGGCGGACGCTGCCTTCGAGTACGGTGCTCACACCAAGCCGTTCGGCGATCGTCTTTGCATCCAGCCCCTTGCCCTTGAAGCTGAACGAGGAGGCGCGCGCCATGACGGTGAGGCCGGGTACGCGCCCGAGCCGATCGAGCATCTCTTCCGCGAGGCCGTCGGAAAAGTACTCCTGCTCGGGGTCGCCACTCAGGTTCTCGAACGGCAGGACGGCGATCGCCGGGTTAGCCGGGCGCGGCGGCCTGCCGATGTCCGACTGCCGCACGAGAAGTACCGCCACGGCGACGAGCAGCACGCCGATGATCGCCACGTCCGTGTATCGGCGCAGCCCGTGGACGACCGGACGGGTGGCGGAATCCGCCGACATGTCACGCTCGAGGCCGTGATCGCCCAGCTCGAAGTGCCAGGCCAGCGCGATCGCGACAGGAAAGCCGAGCACGGCTGCGGCGATGAGCGCGATCATCACCCAGCGCGGCACGCCGAGCGGCTCAAAGGTCACATCCGCGATCTGCAGCAGCAGCCACGCGATGACGGCATAGGCGCCAGCGACGCGCAGAACACCGCGCTCGCGCAGGCGCCACAGCACCCCGGAACGACGATCTGCGATGGAACGACTCGCAGTGTCGTCCGGAGCGTCGCTTCGGGTCACGGTGCTTGAACGGTACTTATCATTCTGGCTACAACACTAACCGGAAACCGCTTCTGTATCGACTCCCTTGTAATTCGGCTCGGAGCCGATTTTTCGCGAATAATCAGCTCTGAGCTGAATTTAGCAGCTGACTCTGAGCTTGGGCGCTCTGCGGCAGCTTGTCACGGATGATCTGCTGCAACCGCGCATCCTCACGCAGCAACCGCCACTCGGGACGCGCGGCCACCCAGCGGGGCTGCAGATCGAATCCGCCGACCAGTCGCTCGAACTCGGCGTAACCCTCGTCTGCGCGCTCGCCTGAGCGAATCAGGACCCAGGCACGCAGGATCGCCACGTTCGGCCCGTTGACGGCGTCGCGATCCTCTGGCGCGACCCGTACGGCCTCGTCCGCGAGACGCAGCGCCTCGGCGCGCCGGCCGAGCAACTCGAGGGCGACCGCCGAAAACACATGGGAATAGCCCGAATAGTAGTCGTCGGACGCCCGCGGCGCGAAGGCCACCGCGGCCAGGTACGGGCGCGCGCGCTCGGAGTCGCCGGCCGCCGCGTAGGCGACGCCGAGGAGGTAGTCGGTTGGTTCCGGTGTCGACAGGTCGCCCTCGGACACTCTTTGATACAACGCGATCTGCCCAGCGAGGTCGCCCGTGCAGATCAGCATGTACATCGTCGGATACCCCAGCGAGGATTTACCCGGATTGGACCGCAGGAGCCGATCGTGTTCCTCGCGCCAGCCCGCCGTCTCGCCGGTCGCCAGGAACCGGGCGAAATAGCGATTCAACGGCGGTTCCAGCTCTGTCGGATAGCGCTGTATCATCTTCTGCCAGGCCCGATCGGCCTCGTCGTAACGACCGAGCTGTGTCAACGTGGCGGCCGCAATGAAGGCCCGCTCGAAGTGACCAGGGGCCAGCTCTTCCGCACGTTTCAAATGCACGAGCGCCTCGTCGAAGCGGCCCAGACGTCGCAGCGTCATCCCCGCGATACCGTGCGAGTCCGCATCGTTCGGCGCAATCGACAATGCGCGCAGCAGATCCTCGAGGCCGCGTGCAGGGTCGATCGAGACATATGTGTAATACAGCCCTCGCGCCGCTATCGCCTCGGGCAAGTCCGGTTGCAACGAAAGTGCCCGGTCGACGTCGGCGCGCGCCGCCTCCTTCAGCCTGTCCCTTGCGTCATCGTCGTCGATGACCTCTCCGGCCATCCAGACTCGCGTCTTGGCGCGCAGCGCATACGCCAGCGCAAACCCCGGATCGAGCTCGAGCGTCTCGTTCAGGCGTCGTTCGATCTCGGGCCGCTCTCCGTCGACGGCATGCAAGGCGAGCGCGTGTAGATAGCGATCGTAGGCTTCCGGGACCGAGGGAGAAGCGTGCTCAATCAGGCGCCGCTCCGTGGGTGAGAGCGATGCACCGAGCTCGGAGACGATCTGCAGTGCGACCGTTCGCTGGAGCTGCAACGTGTTGTCGATCCGGCGGTCGTACGTCTCGGTCCAGAGGTGCTCGTCGGTGCGACCGTCGATCAGCTGCACGGTGAGCCGCACGTCGTCGCTGACACGGCGCACCGAGCCTTCGAGGATCAGCGACACATCGAGCTCGTCGGCAATCTCGCGCAGATTGCGCTTAGGATCGCGGTACTCCTGCACCGACGTGCGCGAGATCACGCGCAGCCCGCCGGCACGCGCAAGCGCCGCGAGGATCTCCTCGTGCAGCCCGTCGGCGAAATACGCGTTGTCCGGGTCCGGGCTCAGGTTGGCGAAGGGGAGCACCGCGAGCCCCGGTCGTTCGCCGAACGCGGGACGCACCAGCCGCTGCCAGGCCTGCTGCGCGCTCAGGGCCAGTCCGGCACCGAGCACCAGTGCGATCCAGAGCGAGGGGATGCGCCAGATCGGCGCGGCTGCTCCGGGCACGGCGACGGCCGGCGTGCCGGTCGCAGCCTCGCGGCGCAGGCCCGTGCCACTGAGATCGAACGACCAGGCCAACAGCAGCGCGACGGGGAGGCCGAGCAACGCCGCAACGATCACTGCACGGACTGACCAGTCCGGCAGGCCGAACTGCGGGAACACCGTGTTCGCGACTTCGACGGCGAGCCAGGCGAAGCCGCCGTACCAGGCTGCGGCACGAAAGACTTGTCGGCGACGAAGCTCCGAGACGATGGACATCGAGATTCAGGACTGGTCAGCACCCGGCTGCGGATATCGACCGTGCGTATTCGTGGCGTCCGCGCGTCGACGCGCAGGATAACCCACATCAAATCGACCGCAAGCCACGGTTTCTTGACCTTCGCACAGTGCGGGAGTATTCCTTGCTTGTGCCGCGGATCGACCGGTCGCGATCCAGGCGAAGGATCCTCGCACGAGGACCGATCGGGGGGATTGGGTGCGCGACGGCGCTAGTGATGAATCCATGCGTCCGGTTGGAACCGGACGTTGTCGTCGCGCTGCAAGCGCTTCGGACTCGCGCGCTTGCAAGCGTCTCGGCGGCGCGCTGCTCGTCGCGATCTGCCTCTCCGCGACATCGGCCCTGGGCCAGGACACAGAGCTCGAGCAGGTCATCGTCACCGGCTCGCGCATCGCGCGGCCCGACTTCGATTCCGCCAGCCCGATCGTCTCGGTGAGGCAGGAGCTCTTCGAGCGCACCGGATCGAGCACGGTCGAGACGACGCTCAACACGCTGCCACAGTTCGTGCCGGGGTTCACCAGCACGTCGAACAACCCGGGGAATGGCGGCCAGGCGAATGTTCAGCTGCGGGGTCTCGGCAGCACCTCGACCCTGGTGCTGCTCGATGGCAAGCGGCTGATCCCCGCGAACGGCACGGGCGTCGTCGACCTGAACATCATCCCGGGCACCTTGATCGAGAGCGTCGAGATCATCACCGGCGGCGCCTCCGCGGTGTACGGCTCCGATGCGGTCGCGGGTGTCGTGAACTTCCGGCTCAAGAAGGAGTTCGACGGCGTCGAGCTCGACGCGCAGTGGGGCCAGACCGATCGCGGTGACGCTTTGGACTACGGCGGAGGCGTCACGGCGGGCCTCGACTTCGCGGATGGTCGCGGGTCGGTGTTCGGCTACGTCGGATATGCGGAGCGCGAATCCCTTCTGTCGGGGGAGCGCGATTTCGCACGCTACGCCCTGGCGTACGTCGGGCCGGACGCCGGCGGTGTGGGTCCGGACGACGCCTTTGTGCCATTCGGCTCGGGATCCATCGAGGAAGGGCGGGTGATCCGGGTGCGTCCGAGTCAGGCCGCGTTCGAGAGCGTGTTTGCCTCCTACGGCTATCCGGGGCGCTTCGATCCGGCGCAGACGTTCTTTGGCGTCAATGCCGATGGCACTGTATTCGCGCAGGGCACGGGAGCTCCGGATAGCGTGCTCAATTTCCGCGGTGAGGTGGACCCATTCTTCTTCAGTGACCGCGCCTACACCTACAACTTTTCTCCGACCAATTATCTGCGGCTGCCGCTCGAGCGCGCATCGGCGTTCGTTCGCGCCAGCTTCGAGTTCAGCGATGCCGCGGAGCTGTATGCGCAGGGTCTGTACGCCGATTACACCGCCGACTCGCAGCTGGCGCCGACCGCGATGTTCGGCAACGTGTTCATGCCGCCGACCAACCCGTACATTTCTCCGGATCTGCAACTGCTGCTCGACTCGCGCGCGAATCCGGGCGCGGACGTAACTCTCGACAAGCGCATGAGTGAGCTCGGGCCGCGCATCTTGTCGGTACAGTACGACGTCTACCAGGCGACACTGGGGCTGCGCGGCCAGGTCTTCGACGGCTGGTCGTACGACGCTTACCTGCAGATCGGTGCGAACGACCAGACGGACACACAGTCCGGTAACGCGTTGACTTCCAGGATGGAGGAGCTGACCTTCGCGGCCGACGGCGGAGAGGCGATCTGCGGCGGCTTCAATCCGTTCGGGCTCGGGTCGATCTCGGCTGGGTGTGCGGCGTACATCGCCGTCGACGGGACCAACCGCGCCAGCGTCGATCAGACGATCCTCGAGGCCTCGCTCAGCGGGCCGCTCCTCGAATTGCCGGCCGGCGAGCTGCGCGCGGCGTTCGGTGTCTTCTACAAGGAAGACGAGTACCGCTACAGCGCCGATTCGGTGGCGTCCGTATTCCTGCCGGACGGCCGGTCCGATATCGTCGGCTTCAATCCGTCGGACGACATAGAAGGCGAGGACGACAACACGGACCTGTACGTCGAGGCGTCGATCCCATTGCTCGCGGATCGCCCCGGCGTCCGCTCGCTTGAGACGGTGCTGGGCTACCGGTACTCGGAGTACGCCTCGGCGGGTGGGGCGGACGCGTACAAGGCGGAGCTTCTGTATCGACCGGTCGACACGCTGCTCCTGCGCAGTTCGTACCAGCAGGCCGTGCGGGCGCCGAGCGTGTACGAGCTCTATCTGCCGCAGCTGCCCGCGTTCTTCTTCTCTTCCGACTTCGGGCCCATCGATCCTTGCGAGGCCAACAGTGACGAGCGCACCGGACCCGACCAGGCACAGGTCGAGTCGCTATGCCTGGCGCAGGGCTTCCCGCCCGAGCTCCTTCCCGATTACAGTGATCCCGGCCACGACGCCCAGGGGTTTGCGGGTGGTAATCCGGACCTCGAGCCTGAGACGGCGGATACGCTGACCGCGGGCGTGGTGCTCACCTCGCCATTCGCCAGCCGGTGGCTCGACCGGCTGCAGGTCTCGCTCGACTGGTACCAGATAGAGATCGACGATGCGATCGTCACGGTCTTTGCCGATGAATTCATCGCGCGCTGTTTCGACCGGGCGTTCAATCCTGGGTTCGACCCGTCGAATCGCTGGTGCGGCATGTTCTCCCGCAATCCGGCCAGCGGGAGGATCGACAATGCCCTTGAGATCCTGCGCAACAGCGAGGGTCTGAGGACGTCCGGGCTGGACCTGCAACTCGACTGGCATTTCGATCTCGGGCCGGGTGATCTGGGCGTCAACTGGCTCGTGTCCTACGTGGATTCGTTCGAGCGGCTCGAGGCAGAGGGTGCGCCGGCCACGGAGCTGGTCGGGACCGCCGGGAGCCCCTTCGACGTCGGCACGTCGCATCCGGAATGGAAATGGAGCTTCAGCCTGATCTATGCGTGGCAGGCGCTGACGCTGGACGCGCGCTGGCGCTACATCGACAGCATGCAGGATGCCGACACGTCGATTGAGCCTCCATTCCGGATCCCGCACTACGACTACTTCGATCTCGGCGCTTCCTATGACTTCGACGAGACTGCGCTCGCCGGCCTGCAGCTGCGCGTCGGTGTCGAGAACGCGACCGACGAGGATCCGCCAATCATCCCGAGCTGGAACGGGGGCAACACCGAAGTCTCGCAATACGACATCCTCGGCCGCCGCTACTACCTGAGCCTCCGCTACTCCTTCTAGAAAATTGGCTCGGAGCCATTTATCTGGAAGGGTCTCGGACGTGCGATGCCCGTTACGGGCGCTTGGGTGGGGCCCGGCGCGGCCGGCCTCTGCCCAGATGGCCGGCATCCGCCGGTGCATCTCCCAGCCACCTGCGCCCGTTGAGCGCTTCGCGAATCCGCTCGACCTCGGATTCCGGAACCGCGGTCGAGAAAAGCGCCCGATACGCACGACACCGTTCCGCGTGCGTCGAAGCCAGCCTCCGGTAACAGTCGTGAGCAGCGAGAATCGGGTCGGCCAGGCCCAACGCATTGTGTTGATGGCTCGACCATGGGTATTGCACTGGGTCCGCGACGATGCCGGCACGGACCGGATTCAGTTCAATGTAACGATGGCAGATCATCACGTAAGCCTCACTGGTTACGACGCTTGACCAGAACCGGCTCTCCCACAGCGATCCTGTTCTGCCCACGGTGCCGTTGACACCGTTGACGAAGCGGGCGCCGAGCCACTGCATCATTTGAGACAGCGCACCTGTCCGCCCGGGTGTCGCCAGGATGTGAGTGTGGTTGTCCATCAGCACGTACGCGTGAACTGCGCAGCCATAACGGCCCGCCGCATGGGCGAGTCCTGACAGGTAATCCAACCGATGCTGATCCGAAAAAAACACCCGCCCGCGATTGATCCCGCGCTGGACGACGTGCTGGGGCAGACCGGTAGGAGCGTATCGGCGGCGCACCCCACGACAATCGTCGCGCGCGCCTGAGGGATCCACGACCGAAAGTAGCCAGTACCTCGAAAAATGGCTCCGAGCCAATTTCGGGAAAATGGCTCCGAGCCATTTTTTAGAGGCTGCTGAAGACTCTTACTCGGTGCCGATGGTATGGCAGCACCTCCAGGAGCTCGCCGTCGCGCAGACGGTGCTGGATCCCGCGCCACCAGTCCGCGGTCAGGATCTCGCCGTGTGACTCGAGAAACACGCTGCTTCAGGTGCGCGTCGAATCCCAGGAAGTTCATGAAGGTTTCCGGGAACGACGTCGTTGTCCGCGACGTAATACCAGGTCTCGGCGAGCATCTCGTCCTCGTCGTGCCCGGAGTGCGGCACGTCGCGGAACCGACAGTCGGTCACGAGACACAGCTCGTCGTAGTCGTAGAAGATCACGCGGTTGTGTCGCGTGACGCCGAAGTTCTTGAGCAGCAGGTCGCCGGGGAAGATGTTGGTCACCGCGAGATCGCGGATCGCCTGACCGTAGTCGAGCACCGCCTGCTCGGCCTGGTCGCGCGTGGCCGTGCGGATGTAGAGGTTGAGCGGCGTCATACGCCGCTCGATGTAGAGGTGATCGATGACGAGGTCCTCGCCCTCGTCGTGCACGGAGCCCGCCGTCGAGGTCAGCAGCTCGAGCAGCAGCTCCGGCGCGAAGCGCTTCTTCGGAAACTTGAGCCGCTTGAATTCCTGCGCGTCGACCAGCCGTCCGGCACGGTCGCGCCTGAACACCATCGCGTACTTGCCGAGCACGTCCTCGCGCGCGATGTTCTTCTGCACCGGAAAGTGGTCGCGGATCACCTTGAACACGACGTCGAACGAGGGGAGGGTGAAGCACACCATCACCAGGCCCTTCTCGCCGGGCGCCGGCACGAACCGGTCGTCGGAGTGCTGCAGGTGCCGGAAGAGCTCGCGGTAACGCTCGGTCTTGCCCTGCTTGGCGCGACCGAGCACCGTGAAAAGCTCGCTCACCGGCTTGCGCGGCAGGATCTCCTTCAGGAACTGGACGACCTCCCCGACGTGCGCCAGATCGACGTGAAAGTAAGAGCGCGTGAAACTGAAGAGCACGCTCACCGTGCTTTCGTCGAGCATCACGGCATCGACCAGCACGCCGCGCTCGGTGTTGCGCAGCGCCACGACGAAAGGCATGGACCAGCCGCGCCCGCCGATTCGACCGACGAGATACGCGCGAGTCATCTGGTAGAAGACTTCCTTGATCACCTCGAGTTTCTCGATGCTGCGTCGCTCGCCCTCGGTCTCGAGCGAGGCCTTGACCTCCTCGGCGACGCGGTGGACGCTGTGGTCGAAGTCGCGGTAGGGCGTGCGGAAGCGGAAGTCCGCCAGCAGTTCCTCGACCAGCAGGTCGGGCGAGCCGCGGTTGACGTAGTGCTTGGTCTCGACGTGCGTCGTCACGCTCGCGAGCGGATCGAGGTCGAGCGCGATGAACTCGACCGCGGCATCGACGCCCACCGTCCCGAACGTCCGGCGCGTGACCGAGCTGAAGAAGGTCTTCGTGAACTCGTTGTCCGGCAGCGGGTCGATGATCTCCGCGAAGCGCCGCTTGATCGCCGACCAGATGGCCCGCTCGTGCACGTCATCGCCGAGGCGATGGCGCATGACCTCGACCGTGCCGTCGACGTAGCGGTTGTAGAGGTCGATGCGCTCGACGGCGTCCTTCTGGCTGCCGCGCCAGTCCCGGTCCTCGAAGCGCTGTCGTGCGCGCTGCGTGATCGCGCGGAACTCGGCGTTGTAGTTCGCGAACGCGTCGACCAGCGCCTGCGCGCAGCCGGCGACGAGCTCGTCGCGGCTGACCGCTCCCGCCGCGGCGTCGTTCACTTGCAGCGCCCCGAGGCCGCTGAATCCCGTGAATCCCGGCCCGGCACCGTCAGAGGTTGCGGATCAGGGCGTCGCCGAATTCGCTGCACTTGACCTCGGTCGCGCCCTCCATCAGGCGGGCGAAATCGTAGGTGACGATCTTCTGCGCGATCGTGCGGTCCATCGCGGTGATAATGCATCGGCCGCCTCGGTCCAGCCCATGTAGCGCAGCATCATTTCGCCCGACAGGATCACGGAGCCGGGATTCACCTTGTCGAGGTTCGCGTACTTGGGCGCCGTGCCGTGCGTCGCCTCGAACACCGCGTGGCCGGTCACATAGTTGATGTTGCCGCCGGGCGCGATGCCGATGCCGCCCACCTGCGCGGCGAGCGCATCCGAGAGGTAATCCCCGTTCAGGTTCATCGTCGCGATGACGTCGAACTCGTCGGGCCGCGTGAGCACCTGCTGCAGCGTGATGTCGGCGATCGCGTCCTTGATGATGACCTTGCCGGCCTTCTTCGCCGCATCCTGCTCGGCGTTGGCAGCCTTCTCGCCCTTGTCGGCCTTGGTGCGCTCCCATTGCTCCCAGGTGTAGACCTGCGCGCCGAACTCGCGCTCGGCGAGCGCATAGCTCCAGTTCCGGAACGCACCTTCCGTGAACTTCATGATGTTGCCCTTGTGCACGATCGTCACGCTCTTGCGCTTGTTGTCGATCGCGTACTTCACCGCCGCGCGGAACAGCCGCTCCGTGCCTTCCTGCGAGACGGGCTTGATGCCTAAACCTGAGGTCTCGGGGAAGCGGATCTTGCCGTAATGCTTCGGGAACGCCTGCTTGAAGAGTTCCTGGAACTTCCGGTTGTCGGCCGAGCCCGCCTCGAACTCGATCCCGGCGTAGATGTCCTCGGTGTTCTCACGGAAGATCACCATGTCGACCTTGTCCGGAGTCTTGACGGGCGAGGGCACGCCCTTGAACCAGCGCACCGGCCGCAGGCAGACATAGAGATCGAGCATCTGGCGCAGGGCGACGTTGAGCGAGCGGATGCCGCCGCCGATCGGTGTCGTGAGCGGCCCCTTGATCGACACCAGGTATTCCCGGCACGCCTCGACCGTTTCGTCCGGCAGCCAGGTGTTGTAGAGGTCGTTCGACTTCTGCCCGGCGTAGACCTCCATCCAGTGAATCTTCCGCTTGCCGCCATACGACTTGGCGATGGCCGCGTCGAGCACGCGCACCGAGGCGCGCCAGATGTCCGGTCCGGTGCCGTCGCCTTCGATGAACGGCACGATGGGCTGGTCCGGAACGGCGAGCTTGCCGTTCGCGATGGTGATTTTTTGTCCCTGCGCGGGGACGTCGAGCTTGATGGCCGTGGACATCGCAGGACTCCGGGATGGCCGCGTGAAAAGGGGCGGGAATGCTAGCACAAAGGCCCCGCCGGGCCACGGCGCGGTCAGTGCAGGCGGACGACGGCTGTGCGCACGACCGGCGATTCGGAAGCCTCGGTCCACGCGAAGAGCAGTGCGTCGCCGGCGAGCGCCATCCGCGGGAACCCTGACATGCGTTCCACGCTTGCATTCGCGACCGTGAGCGGCGGCCCAACCGGGCCGTCGCGCGTCCAGAGCTGCGCCCGGATCTCCGCACCCTCTGCACCGTCCGCGAGCCAGCTCACGACGGCGCGCCGGTCGTCGAGCAGCACGACGTCGACGCGACCGGCGTTGCGACCCGCGGCGACCTCGAGGGCCGGCGCGAACCGCCGGCCAGCGTCCGTCGAGAACGCGAGGCGGATGCGCGGCGTGTCCGGCGCGGTGAACCACGCGACGGCCACGTTTCGCCCGCGAGCCGCGACCGCCGGACCATTGACCGGGCAGGCGTCGATCGACCAGCCGTCCTCGTGCACAGGCAAGGGCTCGGTCCAGCCTTCGGGCGTCAGGCGAACCAGCGCGATGTCGCGGATCTCGCGGTCGCTGCGATCCCGGTAGACGACCACCGGTCCGTCGTCGGTCATCGCGGCATCCGTCTGACAGCAGTCGCACACGCTGTGCGTCGAGCTCGTGGTCACTCCCGTCAATCTTCCGGCCGCCGCCGCCGACACTCGCGCTGCGCAGAGTCATCGCGCCGTCTGCGCCGCCGTCATGGTCGTGGCCACCCGACGTGTTGCGGCCGTCGAGCCAGACGGCGAGCACATCGTCGCGTCGCGGCATCAAGGTGACGAAGCCATGCTCGGTCGCCGTGCCGTCGTCATGGGGCGACAGCGGCGCAGACCAGCTGCGGCCCGCATCGAGTGATTGCGCGATGCGCACCTCGTACGAGTACACGGAACCGGGGATCTTCTGCAGCCAGTGCGCGGTCAGCCGTCCATCGGCGGCCGGCACGACCGACGGGAAGTCGGCCCAGTTGACGAACCAGTCGTCGCCGGCCGCCACGGTGCGGGCCGCGCTCCAGGACGAGCCCTGCCATGTCGCAAACCTGAGCTCGTGTCCGCCGGCGACTGGTTGCAGCCAGCTCATGACCACCGGCGCCACCGGCCCCGCCCGCGAGGTGCGGATAGAGGCTGCCCGCTGTGCCGGGACTCGCCAGCTCGACAACGCTGCCGAGCGTGGGTAGGCGATCGTCGCCGCCGGAACAGCCGGCAGCGACGAGCAGCAAGGCGAGGATGGCGGTGATCCGTCTCACGACGCCGATGATATGCTGCTGCGCCGATTGCGACACGCGGTCGCGCACCACTCGAATGAACCGGCGCCTGCTGTTCGTCATCGGCTTCTCCGTCTTGTGTCTCGCGCTGGCGTTACTGCTGCCGGCTATGCCGCAGCCACCGGGCTACCACGATTTCGCCGATCGCCGCGCGATCTTTGGCGTCGCGAATTTTCTGGATGTCGCATCGAACGCCGGATTCCTGCTGGCCGGGCTCGCCGGGCTCGCAGTCGTCGCTGTACCGGCGCGCGGCGTTCGAGTTCCCGGCGGAGCGCTGGCCCTACGCGATCTTCTTCCTGGGCGTGCTCCTCACGGCGGCGGGCTCCGCCTACTACCATCTCGCACCGGACAACCCGCGGCTCTTCTGGGACCGGTTGCCGATGACCGTGGCGTTCATGGCGCTGATCTGCGCCCAGATCGTGGATCGGATCCACGTCCGCGCCGGACTCCTGCTGCTCGTTCCGGCACTGCTGCTGGGCGCGGCGTCCGTGATCTACTGGCGCGCCACGGAGATCGCGGGCTCAGGCAACGTCCTGCCTTACGGAGTGTTGCAGGGGTACGCCGGCGTGATCCTGCTCGTGATCGCCGTGCTCTACCCCTCGCGATATACGCGCGGCGCGGATATCTACTGGGCGCTGGTGGCGTACGCGGCGTCCAAGCTCTTCGAGGCGCTCGATGACGCACTCCTCGCCGCGGGCGGACTGATCAGCGGGCACTCGCTGAAGCACCTTGCCGCGGCGGTGGCTGGCTTCGTCCTCTGCCGAATGCTCTGGCTACGAACGCTGGACGAGAAGCGACCGCCTCACTGAGGCACGTCGGGCGCCGACGGCGGTTCCTCGGGCACCGATGGATCGCGGTCCTCCCACTCGACATCCTCCATGTCCTCGTACGATTCCTGGGCCCCGCCTCGCGCGTTGATCGGCCGGATCGTGTCGATGCGGCAGCGGCTTACTCCGCTGGTGCGGGCGGCACCGGCGCGCCGGATCGTCACGCTGTCGAAGCCGGCCGAGACGCGCCCGACGCGATTCGACATCGAGATCGAGTGGGCGAAGGCCAGGTCCGGGCAGCGCGTGAAGAATTCGAGCAGGTAACCCTGGTTGCCGCGCGTCCAGACCGCGAGCGCGCGGTCGCCGAGCGCGGTCCAACGCCAGATGCGATTCGTGTAGAGAAAGCTCCGCACGGGCTCGCCCGCGTTGGCTCGATACCACTCGAGCCGCTCCGCCTGGGTCATCCGCGGCGTATCGGCGCATGCGGCGAGCAGCAGCGTCGTGCACAGGATCGACCACAGGTACTTCACGTTGTCTCTCCCTTCGCTTGTCGCCCGTCAGCCGCCAAGCACAGCCTCGCCCTGTGTCATTCGGTACATGATGTAGCAACCGAGCCCGATATTGACAAGCCCGACGACCGTGCTGAAGCCCCCGTGGGCCCAGGCGAGGCGGCGCGAGGTGAGCCGCATCGGCACCGCGATCGCCGCCGACACCAGGGCCATGCCGACGATCGAGCCGACTCCGAACACCGCGATGTAGGCGATTCCCCAGCGCACTGATTGCACCGCCTCGAGGCTGAGCAGGATCAGCGCGGCCGAGCCCGCCATGCCGTGCATCATGCCGACGAGCAGCGCGCGTGCCGGCAGTTTCGGCTCGTGCCGATGCCGGTGGTGAGCCGGGTCGTGCGGCGTGGCCTCGCCGCGGTGGGAATGCGCGTGGAAATGGACGATCGTCTCGGCGTGGCGGTGCGTGTGAAAGTGAACCCGGTCGCGCCACAAGCGGTAGAGCACTTCCGCGCCCAGGAGAACGAGCATCACGCCCACCGCAAGCTCCAGCGCATGCGCTGTCCGCAGCGGAACGGCGAGACCGAGCATCAGCACCGCGCCGCCGAAAGCCATCAACGTCAGCGCATGCCCGATGCCCCACGCCATCGCCGTGGCCCACCGTCTGCGCGAACGATCGGCTGCGGGTCGCGAGCGAGGCCACCGCGGCGAGGTGATCCGCATCGAGAGCGTGCCGCATGCCGAGCAGGAAGCCGAGCAGCAGGATCGACGCGAGCGTCAGCGTCTCCATCGGCGCTAGTCGAGCTTCAGGCGTGGCAGCAGGAAGAGCCAGGTCGCGAGCACGAAGGGGCCGGTCAGGGTGGGAAGGGCGAAGGGCACCAGGGCGACGCTCATCGCGCCCTGCACGATGACGGTGAACACCGTGCCCAGCAGCGCATAGGCTACGACCCGCGCGCTCGGCTTGTAGAAGACCGCGCCGAGCGCGATCGCCGTAAGCACCGGGCTGAAGCCCAGCAGGCCGCCGGTGACGAGCTCGCTCTCCGCCGCCGAGCAGATGCGCGGTGATCACCGCGACCAGCGCGCCGACCAGGGCGAATACCGCGGACGCAACCGAATTCACCGCCAGGCCTACGATCAGCAACAGGGCCGACAGGACGTTGGCCTTGAGGAAGACCTGCGAGATGCTCTTGAAGGTCGCCTGCATGAAGTCGCCGAAATTCATCGGGTTTGCGGCGACCGGATCGATCGGCGTGATCAGGCTGCTGCGCGGCAGGCCGCTGCCGTCGAACCCGGCGAAGGCGCTGGTCGCCACCAGCATCAGCCAGGCGACGAGCACGAAGGGCGCCGTGAGGGCGGGGACATTCCAGGTCTTGAGCGTATTGGCGATCGCATGCATGACCACGGCCGACACGGCGCCGCCAAGGGCGACATACACCCACAGCAGCGGCGAGGTCCCGAGGAACGTGGGCAGCGCGAGGCCGACCAGGTAGGCGTTGAAGCCGTACAGGCCGGCGCCGATCGCCGCCGCATCGATCCGCAGCCACATCGCCGTCAGCGTGCCCGCCAGCAGCGCGACCGTCCCGCCGATCGCCACCTGCGGCATGCCGGCCGCCCACGATCCCCAGCCGATCGCGATCCAGAACAGCAGGCCGGACAGCGGGTTGTCCTGGAACATCACCTGCCCGACTCCGCGCAGGTTGTAGTCGACGAAGCGCAGGATCTTCGAGTTGACACAGGCACGCTCCCATCCACGCGAGCAGTCCTTTCATTGTTTCTCTCCCCGTGGTTCATGACGATTCGACCGTCGAACAGACGTTCAGCGCCAGAAGAAGGGCGCCGGAAGACCCGTTCCGGTGATCTCCTCGCGCGCAATCGCCCAGAACTCGCGTACCCGGGCCTTGACCTGCGCGGTCTCGCGGCCGAGCGCCTTGAAGATCACGCCGGCCTCGTTGGGCAGGCGGCATGCACCGAAGGCCTCGCCGCGCTGCAGATCCACGTCCGCGCCGAGCGCGGGCGAGCACGCGATCAGCAACGTCGCCGGGCGTGAGCAGGACCACGTTGCCCAGCACGTCGAACGAGTCCATGACGCCGGTCTGGCGCACCGGGCGTCGCGCCGGCTCGATCAGCAACTTCTCGCCGAAGAGTGCCCGCCCGTCGGGCCGTTCCGCGGCGACCGACAACGACAGCAAGGTGGCGCCGAAGGATTCGTCCGGGTGATGGTGCTTGCGCCCCGGCTGCACGATCTCCCCGTAGAGCAGCGAGGCGGTCGGCGCGATCACAATCCTCGTGGCGGAGAGGAAGCGCGAGCGCCTGTGGGGGATCAGCGGCTCGGGCAGCACCTCGAGATAGGCCCCGTCGGCGAGCGTGATGGCCTGCGTCTGCGTCGCATGGTTGGCGTCCATGCTGTGGATCTTGGTCGCTGATTGCGTCGTGACGTGCGCCCGCGCCTGCGGCCCGAGCGTGATCTCGAGGGCGAGGCGGTCTCCCTGCAGGACGCACCCCGTCGTGGTGATCATGAAGATCCAGGCGAGGTCCGGCAGCCCCTCGTCGGGATAGAGGGCGCGCTGGACCGTATAGGGTGTACGACGATCGAGGTCCGCCAGGATCGTGCGGTCGCCGCGGCGCTCTAAGCCTAAGCGCAGGAAACCGGACTTGCCGACCGCGCCGCTCGGCATCTGCTGCGGCTCGTCCTGGAAACCCTCCAGCTCGGTCGGTACGACGCCCCGTGTTCCGGGCTTGCCAGGTGCAGTGCGCATCGCGGCAGGCGTCGCGCCGTCCATCACGCCCGTTGCCTGCCGGCCGGCTTCAGGTCGAACAGCAGGTCACTCCTGATCAGTGCGACCAGCTCCGCGATGCCCTCGCCGGTCTTGCAGTTCGTGAACAGGAACGGCTTGTCGCCGCGCATCATGCGCGAGTCCCGGTCCATCACCTCGAGGCTCGCGCCCACGTGCGGTGCAAGGTCGGTCTTGTTGATGACCAGGATGTCAGATTGCGTGATGCCCGGGCCGTTCTTGCGCGGGATCTTGTCGCCGGCCGCGACGTCGATGACGTAGATGAAGAAGTCGACCAGTGCCGGCGAAAACGTCAATGTCAGGTTGTCCCCGCCGCTCTCGATCAGGACCACGTCGCCGTCGGGGAAGCGCGCCTCCATGTCCTCGACCGCCGCGAGGTTCATGCTCGGGTCTTCGCGCACGGCGGTATGCGGGCAGGCGCCGGTCTCCACCCCGAGGATGCGCTCCTCGAGCAGGATGCCCTTCAGGGTCCGCTGGACGTGCCGTGCGTCCTCGGTCGTCACCACGTCGTTGGTGATGATCAGCACCTTGATGCCGAGCTCGAGCAGGCGCGGCGTGATCGCCTCGACGATCGCGGTTTTGCCCGAGCCGACCGGGCCACCGACCCCGATCCGGGTAACCTTCTTGCTCAACTGTCACTGCTCCCGGGCGTACCCTTCAGTTCATGAACAGGCGGACGTGCGCCTTGACGTGCACCGCCGCCAGGATTTCCGTCAACGGCGCGAAACCCGCCATGTCGTCCAGGCGCGCCTTCGCGGCCGCCTCGTAGGCGGCATCCGCGCCGGCGTTGAGCCGGTAGAGCAGCCGCTGAGTCTCCACGTGGCTTATTTTCATCAGCCGCAGCGCGGCGCTCAGGATCATCGCGGCCACGCCGTACTGGTGGACCACGAAGGCCTCGCGCGCCGGCAGGCCCTGGACCGCGAAGTTCACGGCCAGCGCGACCGGGTAGCAGCCGGGTGTCGCACCGGCCTCGATGCGCTCCAGCCAGGTGCGCAGCAGCGCCGCACCGGTCACAGCATCGCCCATCTCGGCGAACTTCTTGCCCATGCGCACCGACATGGTGCGGGTCTCGCCCGAGAGCTTGCGGGCGTAGACGCGCTCGTCGATCCGGATCAGCTCGGCGACGTCGCCCGCGGCGGCCGCGCGATGCGCCCAGACGAGCGCGATGCCGTCACCCTGTGCGGCCTGCTCGATCGCCGTGCGCGCGTATGCGTGCAACGTCTCTGCATCGGTAACCACGCGCTTCTGGATCGCCGACTCGAGGCCGCCCGAGAAGGCGAACCCGCCGATCGGGAACATCGAGTCGCCGAACTGCAGCACGCGGGCAATCGAGGAGGCGTTGCCCGGTCCTGCCCCGCCGTCGGCGGAGATCGTCATTTTGCGCGCGCTGGATCGTCGGGTCCGGCGCCGGGACTCGGATGAGGATGCGGCGTGCCCGTGCAGGCGCACCGGGGGGCGTCCGTACGGACGTCCCGTTCCGGACTCGACCTCGACGTACTGCTCCTCCGTGTGCACATGCACCGGGCCTTCGGCGCCGCCGAACAGCCGCCGCGACTCGTGCGGCGCCAGGTAGGGAACGATCTCGCCGCCC
>CAVWOW010000006.1:0-36793 GCA_963756755.1 uncultured Gammaproteobacteria bacterium | reverse complement strand
GCGCATCGCGGATGCAAAAACCCCAACCGCGAACGGTTGGGGTTCGTGTACTGGTGGAGCGGAAGGGGATCGAACCCTCGACCTCCGCATTGCGAACGCGGCGCTCTCCCAGCTGAGCTACCGCCCCACGCGAGGGCGCGCATTCTAGCACTGCCCTCCCCGCTGGCAACCAGAGTCTCCTGCGCCTGCCGTATTATCCTCCGATGAACTTCGAGATCCGCGCCGCCAGGCCGACCGATGCCGAGGCGATCGCCGCCAACAATGCGGCACTGGCCCTGGAAACGGAGCACCGGCGGCTCGTGCCCGAGCTCGTGCGGGCGGGCGTGGCGGCGGCGCTGGCCGACCCGGCGCGGGGGCGCTATTTCGTCGCCGAGCGAGCGGGCCGGGTCCTCGGTCAGATCATGCACACCTACGAATGGAGCGACTGGCGCAACGGCTGCTTCTGGTGGATCCAGAGCGTGTACGTCGCGCAGGATGCCCGTGGCCAGGGCGTCTTCCGCGGCCTCTTCGCGCACCTTCGGACGCTCGCACGCACGGAACCCGGTGTCTGCGGCATCCGGCTCTATGTCGAGCGCGACAACAGCCGCGCCCAACGGACCTACCTGCAATGCGGGCTCGTGGACTCAGGCTACTTCGTGATGGAAGACGATTTCTCAGGCGCCGTGACGCGCGTCGGAGGTTGATCAATGCTCGCGAATGACACCGTCGCACCGGACTTCGAATTGGCCGACCAGTCTGGTCGCAAGCGCACGCTGTCGGGGCTGCTGACCGACGGACCCCTGATCCTGTACTTCTACCCGGCGGACTTCACGCCCGGCTGCACCAAGGAGGCCTGCAGCTTCCGCGACCTGCACCAGGATCTGCTCAAGGCAGGTCTGCGCGTCGTTGGCGTGAGCCCCCAGGACACCGACTCGCACCGGCGGTTTGCGGAGAAGCACGCGTTGAACTTCACGCTGCTCTCCGACCCGGGCAAATCGGTGACCAAGGCCTACAAGCTCGACGGCCCGCTCGGCATCGGTGTCCGTCGCGGCACGTACCTCATCGGCAAGGACGGTCGAATTCGCGACTCGGTGCTCGCGGACCTGCGCATCGGGGCGCACGAAGCCTTTGTGAAGACGGCGATTGCCGCGGGTGCAGGCGCCTAACGTTAGGCCATATAAACAACAACTTACGATAACATCGTAAAGTCATCTCTCCGAGTCTGCCGTAACCGCCTGCGCCTGATTCGCACCGTCACCATAGTGCAGTCGAAGCAATCTCGGCTGACCGGGGCTCGGCAACACGACGACGAACAGCGTGTCGAACGCATCTTCGTCGACTTCCACCTTCGAGTCGGTCAGCTGCTCGAGCACGACGGGCACGGTGTTGGCGTAACCGACGACCACCACGCTCTCGACCGCGATGATCCGACCGGATGCGTCGCGCGAGCGTCGGCCAGTCGTTGCTGGCGAGCAGATTGATCGGCAGCCCGAACTGGTTGGCGATCGGCGCCGCGGTCTGCTGTGCGCGCCGCGTGTCGGCGGCATACAGGTGATCCACCTTGCCGCCCACGAACAGATCGGCGAGGAACTTGCCGAGCGCCGCGACGCGACGCTCCCCTGCGATGCTCAGGTCCGGATCACCCGCCGTGGCCGGCTGCGACTCGGCATGCCGCACGAGCACGACGACGGTCGTGCGCGCCCGCGCTGCCGAGCCAGAAGATCGCCCGCGCCGGCCGCCAGCAGAACCAGAAGCGGTATCAATAGCGGCGCCAGCAACGATCGGCGACGCAGGCGATCCAGGGGTTCTGGCATGCACGGATGATAGTCACGATCCAACGGACCGGCCATGCCGCGGCCCGGGCGGGCACTCAATTGTGTGCGCCGCCCGGCAAACCGGACGGGTCGATCTGCAGGCGCGCGAATGACGGCGTGGCGCGCATCGTGAACCCGTCGTTACTGCGGCTGACGAACAACACCGGCAGGCCGAGCCGTTCGGCGAGCTCGTAGCCCTCCTCCGGACCGAGCACCATGAGCGCCGTCGCGTAGCCGTCCGCCAGCATCACCGATTCGTGCACGACGCTCACCGAGGCCAGCGCGTGCGCGACCGGCCGGCCGCTGCGAGGGTCGATGGTGTGCGAGACACGCCGGCCATCGATGATCCTGAACTCTCGATAGTCACCCGAAGTCGAGATCCCGAGATCGTCGAGCACGACAAGCGCCTGCACGCTGCGCTTCACGGACCGCGGCCGCTCGATGGCGATCCGCCATGACCGCCCCTCCGGACCACGACCGCGACAGCGCACTTCACCGCCGATCTCGACGATGTGATCCGGGTAGCCCAGCGCGGCCAGCTCGCTGCTGATGCGATCGACCACGAAGCCCGGCGCTATCGCATCGAGATCGAGCTGCACACCCGGGTTGAGCTTGCGCGCGGCACGCGACTCGCTGCGCAGCTCCAGCTTGTCCGCACCGACCCGCCCGAGCGCATCATCGATTTCGCGGTCAGACGGCGTGCGCTGATCCGCGGCGTTCGCACCGAAACCCCAGAGTGCGACCAGCGGCGCGACGGTGACGTCGAAGGCGCCGCCGCTCTGCTGATTGATCGCGCGTGCAGCGTCGAGGACCGCGTAAAGCGGTTCCGAGACACGGCATCCAACCAGTCCCTTCATTCCGATTGAACGCAGAAAGCTCCGACGACGCATTCCAACCGGAGAGAGTCGAGTCCGCATCGGCCAGTGCACCGCGCACGACCGCCTCCGCGCGGCGGGCCGCGGCAGCGTCCAGCGGGCGGGCGAACGTCACGGTCCACGTCGTACCCATCGCCGACCCGTGCAACTCCGACCGGGCCGGGAGGCGCACACGCCGCCAGAGCATCAGAACGACGGGAATCCATCTCGGCATGCGTGGAGCAGCTGCATTCTCTACTAGAATCAATTTACCTGAGACGCAGAGAACGAGCGCCGGAATGACAATGCGAATGACCGGTGCCTTTCGCCGGCTGGGGTCCGGGCTCGCCTTCCTCGTTCAACTGCTGCTCCTGGCCTGGGCAACGCTCGCCGTCTACTACACCGTCGGCCCCTGGCCCTGGTTGCGGTCGCTGCTCGCGCTGGCGCTGGCGGCGTTCGGCGTCTGGGCGCTGTGGTTCAGCCGCGGGGCGCGCATGCGCCTGGTCGCTGCGGGCCTGTTCGCCGTCGTGCTCGCCTGGTACCTCGCGCTGCAGCCGTCGCACGACCGACCGTGGCGGCGCGAGGTGGCGGTCATGCCGCGGGCGATCGTCGAGGGCGATCGCGTGCGTCTGCTGGACGTCCGAAACTTCGAGTACCGCAGCGTCGATGACTTCACGGTGCGTTACGAGGATCGCGAAGTCTCTCTTGCGAAGCTGATCTCGGTGGATTTCTTCGTCTCCTACTGGGTCCCCGGACCGGTGGCGCACACCTTCGTGAGCTTCAATTTCGAGGATGCGCCCCCGGTGAGCATCTCGATCGAGACGCGGCCCGAGCAGGGCGAGGGCTTCGACCCTCTCGCTTCGCTCTTCAAGCAGTTCGAGCTGATCTACATCGTAGCCGACGAGCGCGACGTGGTGCGTGTCCGCACCGACTACCGCGACGAGGACGTCTATCTCTACCCGCTGCGTACGACGCCCGAGGGCACACGGCGCCTGTTTCTTGCGTATCTCGAGCGGATCAACGAGCTGGCGGATCGGCCCGAGTGGTATCACCTGCTGAAGAGCAACTGCACGCTCAACATCGTGCGTTACGCGAACGTCGCCGGCCGGGAGGGCGGATTCGACTTTCGCCATCTCGTCAACGGCTGGGTGGATCAGTACCTCTACGAGGCGGGCTGGATGGCCTCGACGCTGCCGTTCGCGGAGCTGCGCCGGCGATCGCAGATCAACGAGGCCGCGCAGGCTGCAGGCGACAGCCCGGATTTCTCGCGGAGAATCCGCGAGAATCTGCCGGGTCGGACCGGCAGTTGAAGCGGGATTGTGGCGGAGAGGGTGGGATTCGAACCCACGAACACCCGTGAAGATGTTACTGAATTTCCAGTCCAGCGCCTTCGACCGCTCGGCCACCTCTCCGGCTGGAAGGGTTGCGAAGCCTACACGGAAGACCCTGCACCGGCAACGAGCCGCCGGCACCGGCCACATCCTCAGCCAAGCGCGATGCCCGCGGCGCGCATGGCGTCTTCGACCGCGCCGCGCTGCGATCTGCTGAGCGGCGTGAGGGGCAGGCGGATGCCGGCCGCGATGCGCCCCATGCGCTCCAGGGCCCACTTCACCGGAATCGGGTTCGGCTCTACGAAGAGCGCCTGGTGCAGCAGCGCAATGCTCCGATCGAGTGCCACGGCCTCGTCGAAACGTCCCGCGAGCGCCGCAGCGCAGATCCGATGCATCGTCCGGGGAACGACATTGGCCGTTACGGAGATGACGCCGCGCGCGCCGACGCGCATCGCCCCCACCGCCGTCGGATCGTCGCCGCTCAGGACGATGAACTCCGACGGACACAGACGCATCACCGCCTCGCTACGCGCGACATCGCCGGTCGCCTCCTTGATCCCGACGATGCGCCGATGCCCGGCCAGCCGCGCCACCGTCTCCGGGCAGGAGGTCGCAGGACGTTCGCGACGGGACGTTGTAGAGAAGCACCGGAACGTCGACCGCGTCCCCGATGGCGGCGAAGTGCTGGAAGAGCCCCTCCTGCGTCGGTCGGTTGTAGTACGGCGTCACGAGCAGGAGCGCGTCGGCGCCCGCCTCCACCGCAGCGCGCGACAGTCGGATGCTCTTCTCCGTCGAGTTTCCGCCGCTGCCCGCGATCAGCGGTACACGACCGGCGATACGCGTTTTCGCACTGGCGATCAATGCGCAGAGCTCGTCGCTCGTGATCGTCGGCGACTCGCCGGTCGTGCCGCCGACGACGACACCGTCGCAGCCCTCTGCCAGGTGGAACTCGAGCAGGCGGTTCCAGGCGGCGAGGTCGATCGAACCGTCGTCACGCATGGGCGTGACCAGTGCCGGGATGCTGCCCTTGAACATGTTCCGTCCCGGTTGCGAAGAGCCCGGATGCTACTCACGCGCGACCACCGGAGGCAAGGAGCGCGTCGGGCGATGTACGCACGGGAGCCGCCCCGCTACACTGGGCGCCAAGCACCCCATGAAGCAACTCATCGCGATCTGCGCCGTCGGCAGCGACCGCACGGGACTCGTTTTCGACCTGACACGGGTCGTGGTCGACTGTGGAGGCAACGTACTCGAAAGCCGCATGACCGCGCTCGGCAACGAGTTCGCGATGCTGCTGCTGGTGGCCGGAAACTGGCACACGCTCGCGAAGCTCGAAGGCGAGCTGCAGAAGCTCGGCGAGTCGTCGGGGCTCACCATCGTCAGCCGCCGCACCGAGCAGCGCCCGTCGCGACCGGATTTCGTCTCGTACACGGCGGACGTCGTCTGCCTCGACCAGCCCGGCATCCTGCACCAGCTCGCCGGCTTCTTCTCCTCGCGCGGCGTCGACATCGGCGACATCTCGACGCGCACCTACAGCGCCGCCCACACGGGCGCGCCCATGTTCTCCGTCTACATGGTCCTGCACGTGCCGACGCGCATTCATATTGCGGCTCTCCGCGAGGAGTTCATGGACCTGTGCGACAACCTCAACCTCGACGCTATCCTCGAGCCACTCAAGGCGTAGGTGGCCATGGCCGACAAAACCGTTCAGCTCGACCGCAAGGTGCCGGATTTCTCGTTGCCTGCCACAGGCGGGGGCACGTGGAAGAGGTCAGCCGCGGCGGGCCGCAAGCTGGTCGTGTACTTCTATCCCAAGGACAACACGTCGGGCTGCACCAGCGAGGGCATCGAGTTCCGCGACCTGTATCCGAAGTTCCGCAAGGCCGGCACGGATATCGTCGGGGTTTCGCCGGACACGCTCGCGTCGCACGACAAGTTCAAGGCGAAATACGAGTTCCCGTTCGAGCTGCTGGCGGACGTCGATCGCAAGGCCTGCGGGCTCTTCGACGTAATCCGCGAGAAGAGCATGTACGGCCGGAAATTCATGGGTGTGGAGCGCAGCACATTTCTGCTCGACGAGAATGGCGTCCTGCGCCGTGAATGGCGCAAGGTAAAGGTCGCGGGACACGCCGCGGCCGTCCTCGACGCCGCCCGCGAACTCTGACCATCGTGCCGCCGCGGCGGCACTTCCGGAGCCCGACATTGCCGCCGAAGAAGAAGCCGTCCGCCCAGCGCCGCATCTTCGTCCTCGACACCAACGTGCTGATGCACGACCCCTCGTCGATCTTCCGCTTCGAGGAACACGACGTCTTCATCCCGATGATCGTCCTCGAGGAGCTCGATGCCGGCAAGCGCGGCATGTCCGAGGGCGCGCGCAACGTGCGCCAGGTTGCGCGCTTCCTCGACGAGCTGATGGCGAACGCGACCAAGCAGCAGATCGATCTCGGTCTCGAGCTGCCGCCATCGAAGTACACCAACGGCGGCGACAAGCGTCCGCCATCCGGACGGCTGTTCTTCCAGACCCGCCAGCTCGCCACCGGCCTGCCCGACAACCTGCCCGGGCACGGAGCCGACAACGCGATCCTCGCCTACACGCTCGCGCTGCGGCGCGAGCAGCCGAAGGCGCGGGTGACGCTCGTTTCCAAGGACATCAACCTGCGGATCAAGTCGGCGATCCTCGGTGTGCACGCGGAGGATTACTACAGCGACAAGACCATCGAGGATGCCGACCTGCTCTACACCGGCGTCGAGGAGCTGCCGGCGAACTTCTGGGACCGCACCGGCAAGAGCCTCGAGTCCTGGCACGAACAGGGGCGCACCTATTACCGCGTGCGCGGCCGCGTCATGGCGCGCTGGGCGGCCAACCAGTTCGTGCACCAGCCGGGCGAACACGGCCTCGAGGCCATCGTGCGCCGCATCGAGGGCGAGACGGCTGTGCTGGAAGTCGTCCGCGACTATCGAAGCGAGCGGCACGGCGTGTGGGGCATCACCGCACGCAACCGGGAGCAGAACTTCGCGCTCAACCTGCTTCTCGACCCCGAGGTGGATTTCGTGACGATCCTCGGTCCGGCAGGCACGGGCAAGACGCTGCTCACGCTCGCCGCTGGCCTCGCGCAGACGCTCGAGACCAACCGCTTCAACGAGATCATCATGACGCGGGTGACGATCCCGCTGGGCGAGGACATCGGCTTCCTGCCCGGCACCGAAGAGGAGAAGATGGAGCCCTGGATGGGCGCGTTGATGGACAATCTCGAGGTGCTGACGCAGAGCCAGGAGGGCGGGACCTGGGGTCGGGCCGCGACCAACGACCTGCTGCGCAATCGCATCAAGATCCGCTCCCTCAACTTCATGCGTGGCCGAACGTTCCTCAACCGCTACATCATTCTCGACGAGGCGCAGAACCTGACGCCCAAGCAGATGAAGGCGCTGATCACCCGCGCGGGGCCGGGCACCAAGCTCGTCTGCCTCGGCAACATCGCGCAGATCGACAGTCCCTACCTGTCGGAGACGACCTCCGGGCTCACCTACGTGGTCAACCGTTTCCGCGGCTGGCCGTATTACGGCCACGTGACGCTGAGGCGCGGTGAACGGTCGCGGCTCGCGGACTACGCCTCCGAAGCGCTCTGAGCTTGCGGAACCCTGCGCTTCCGCTCGGGTCCAAACATCGATGTCCCGTCACGCCCCACCTCGCTGGTTCGCCCTGCTCCCGGGCTTCCTCGCGTGGGTGGGCCTCGTCCTGCCGGGGCCGCTGGCCGCGCAGCAGTCGGCGGTGCAGGACCAGCTTCCCGAGATGGGCACGGCCGGCGGATCCACGCTCAGCCTCGAGGACGAGTACCGGCTCGGCCGCATGGTGATGCGCGGGCTGCGCGAGTCCGGCCAGATCGTCGACGATCCGGAAGTCGGTGAGTACCTCCAGTCGATCGGCCTCAAGCTCTCGAGCCTGGCCCACGACGGGAACCGCGCATTCAATTTCTTCCTGGTGTCCGACCCCGCGATCAACGCCTTCGCCCTGCCGGGCGGGTTCATCGGAATTCATTCGGGTCTGCTGATGGAGACGGCGAACGAAAGCGAGCTCGCCGGCGTGCTGGCCCACGAGATTTCGCACGTGACGCAGCGGCACATCGCCCGCCGCCTCGAAAGCCAGTCCCGCACCAACCTCGTCTCGGCCGCGGCAATGCTCGCGGCCATCCTGCTCGGCAGCGTCGCCGGTGGCGGCGGCAACGCCACCATGGGCGCCATCTCGGCCGCCCAGGGCCTCGCGGCGCAGTCACAGATCAATTTCACGCGCGAAAACGAGTACGAGGCGGACCGCGTCGGCATCGGGCTCATGGCGTCGGCGGGCTTCGACCCGAACGGTATGCCTTCGTTCTTCGACACCCTGGGGCGGCGCACCCAGCTTGGCCCCAACGGCATGCCGGAGCTGCTCCGCACGCACCCGCTCACGAGCTCCCGCGTCGCCGAATCCAAGAGTCGAGCCAGCCAGTACCCGCCGGTCGAGACGGTCGATAGCCTGAGCTACGCGCTGATGAAGGAGCGCGTGCGGGTGCTCACGACGCCCGCGGGCCTCGACCCGCGAGATTACTACGCGTCCACGATCGAAAACGAAGCCGACGCCTCGGTGGCACAGGTCTACGGGCGCGCGCTCGCGCAGATGATGGCCGGCGACGCTGCGGCGGCGATCCCCACGCTGCAGCGGCTGCGGGCGAGCCGTCCGGATGTCCTGCAGTTCCACACGGCACTCGGGCAGGCGCAGCTCGCTGCGGGCGACGTCCGAGGCGCACTTGACGACCCTCGACAAGGCCCGTGAGCTCGCCCCGCGCAACGTGCCCGTGACGATGCGGTACGCCGAAGCGCTGATGCGTGCGAACCGGCCCAAGCGCGCGCACGAGGTCCTGCTCGATCTCTTCAACAATGTTCCGCCCACGCAGGCGCAGATCCGCCAGACCGCGATGGCGGCCAATGCCGCCGGGGACGTCGCGGACGCGTACTCCTACATGGCCGAATACCACCTGATGTCCGCCGATCTTCCGCTCGCGATCAGCCAGCTGGAGCTCGCGCTGTCCGTGCCGAACATCACGGAGGTGCAGCGGCGACGCTACTCCGCGCGTCTGAACGAGCTGCGCGAAGCGCTGCCCAAGGAGCGCGCACGCCTTGCGCGTCCGGACGACGACGGTGACCGCGGCGGCCGGTCGAATCTCGCCGACGCGGCTTGGTAGAATCGCGTCACGGGCCCCCTGCCCGGCCTGATTCGGAGATCCAGATGCACGCACCGGCCGCCGGCCGTGGACTGCCGGCGCTGATCGCTTGCGGGGCGCTCATGCTCGCCGGCTGCGCAAGCACCGCTGAACGGCACCCGGCCGACCCATGGGAGCCGTTCAATCGCGGCGTCTACAGGTTCAACGACGCGCTCGATCGCGGCGTTCTGCGGCCGACCGCGAAGGCGTACAAGAAAGGGACGCCCGGCTGGTTCCAGACCGGGGTCGGTAATTTCTTCCAGAACCTGCAGGGCCCGAGTCACGATCGTCAATCAGATGCTGCAGGGCAAGTTTCGCCAGGCGGGTCAGGATACCGGCCGGCTGCTGCTCAATCTGACGTTCGGCCTGGGCGGTGTCATCGACGTCGCAACGATGAACGACATGCCGCTGCACGACGAGGACTTCGGCCAGACGCTCGGCTGGTGGGGTGTTCCACCGGGGCCGTTCCTCATGCTCCCGCTTCTCGGCCCGTCGACGGTCCGGGACGCCCCATCGGTGGTCGCGGAGCGGTACTTCGAGCCTTTCTACTGGTACGACTACGGGAACGAGCGCTGGGTTGCGCTCGGGCTGAGCTTCATCGATCGCCGGGCGCGGCTGCTGCCGTTCGATGACGTGCTGGCGGAAACCTACGACCCGTACGCGTTCATCCGCGACGCGTACCTGCAGCGGCGCCAGTACCTCGTCTTCGACGGCAACCCGCCGGACGAGCCGCTCGAGGAGTTCGAGGACATGGAAGACGAAGACGGCGCAGGGATGGAGCCGGAAACGGAAGCGGATCCCACCGCCGACGGCGATTCGGGTGCCGGACCGGCACCGACGTCCGAGCCTGAATCAGCGGCCGAGCCTGACTCAGCTGCCGAGCCAACAGCCGAGCCGGAGCCGCCCGGCCAGTGATCCCGCCCGCTCAGGCGGGACTCAGCAGGTCCTCGAGCGCCGAGATCCGGGCGATAGCGCGCATCTGTGCCGGCACGCCGGTGTAGCGCAGCGACGCGCCCCGCCGGCGCGCGCTCGCCAGCCACTCGATGAGCACCGCGAGCCCCGCGCTGTCACCCGAGCTCAATCCCGAGAGGTCGATCACGCAGTCGCGCGCATCGCCGAGGAGCGCGAGACCACGCGAGAGCGCAGCGGGCGCCGTGTCGAAATCGAGTTCGCCACGCACGGCGAGGCGCCCGGGCGCGGAAGTGTCGATGGACCAGTCGCTCATCCGCCGGTCTTCGTCGCCGCCTTGGCGGCCGTGTCCGTCGGCTTCGGCGCCGCGTTCTGCGCCTCGAGCCGCTGGATCACCGAATCGAGCCCTTTCTGGGCGACCTCGGCTCCGATGTCGTTGCGATAGTTCTTGACGTAGGAGATGCCTTCGATCGTGACGTCCCAGGCCTTCCAGCCCGAAGGCGTCTTGCGCAGGCTGTAGTTGACGGGTACCTGCTGTCCGTTGTCGCGCCGCACGAGGGTGCGGACGGTCGCCGACTTGGCCGCCGGATCCCCCTTGAACGGCAGGATCTTCATCCGGTCCGCGGTGAACTCGAGCAGCGCCTCGCCGTAGTTGCGCATCAGCGACTGGTAGAAGGCGTCGACGAAGCGCTTGCGCTGCGCCGGGCTCGCCTCGCGCCAGTGCTTGCCGAGCACGAGCTGCCCGGCGTAGTCGGTGTCGAAATGCGGCAGCAGATGCTTGTCGACCAGGGCGCGCAGCGCCGCCGGATCGTTGCGCAGCGCCTCGCGATTGCCTTCCAGGTCGTTGAGCAACGACTGCGCGACGTCTTTCCATCAGCTCCTGCGGGCCGGGGGTGGCGGCCGGCGCCGCAGCAGGGGCCGGATCGGCCGACATCGCGGGCATGACCGGAGCTAGTCCGGCCACGAAGAACATCGAAAGGATGAGTGTGCGCATTGTTCGCAGGGTCACTCCTGTGTGGAAGGTTTGGCCTCGGCTTCCTTGCCGGCCTGGCTGAACAGGTACTTGCTGATCAGGTTCTCGAGCACGATCGCGTCCTGGACGAACTCGATGCGCGCGCCGTCGCTGCAGGTACTCCTCCGCACCGCCCGGCGTGATCCCGATGTACTGCCCGCCCAGGAGCCCCGCGGTGAAGATGCTGGCATCGCTGTCCTGCGGGATGCGGTCATAGCGACCGTCGATCCGCAAAGTGACGACCGCCTTGAGTGCATTCATGTCGAACGCGATGCTCTCGACCCGGCCTATCGTCACGCCCGACATCGCGACCGGTGCACCGGCCTTCAGGCCCCCGATATTGTCGTACTGCGCCTGGACCCGGTAGGCGCTGCCACCGAGAGAGAATTCGCGGTTGGTGATCTGCGTCACGAGAAACAGGATGGCTGCGAAGCCGAGCAGCACGAACAAGCCGGTGGACAGATCGATGGCACGGGATGGACGCATGTTCGTTTCGAACCTCAGAGCATGATGGCCGTCAGGATGTAGTCCAGGATCAGCGTCATGACCGCCGAGATGACCACGGTACGCGTGGTGGCGCGGCCGACGCCCTCGGCCGTGGGCTGCGCATTGTAGCCTTCGTAGACCGCAATCAGGCTGCATGCCACTCCAAAAACGGCACCCTTGATCAGACCCTCGGTAACGTCGCCGAGTTCAACCGCGCCGCGCATCTGCGACCAGAACGAGCCCTGGTCGACCCCCAGGAACTGCACCCCGACGAGCTGCACGCCGAACAGGCCCACGGCGATGAACACCGCGGTCAGCAGCGGCATGGAGATGGCGCCGCCAAGGAATCGCGGCAGCACGACGCGGCGCATCGGATCGACGGCCATGATCTCCATTGCCGACAACTGATCCGTCGCGCGCATCAACCCGATCTCCGAAGCGAGGGACGTGCCGGCTCGACCGGCAAACAGGAGCGCAGTGACGACGGGCCCGAGCTCTTTGAGCAGAGCGAGCGCCGCACCGGTGCCGAGCGAGTCCTCGGAGCCGAAGCGCTGCAGCAGGTCGTAACCCTGCAGACCCAGCACCATTCCGACGAACAGTCCGCAGGTCATGATGATCACGAGCGAGAGCGCGCCCGCGTTGTAGACCTGCTCGACGACCAGCCGGAAACGCAGCAGCCCCGCCGGCGTCAGCGCGAGCAACTGCAGAAAAAAGCGCGTGGTGGCGCCGACCGTCTGAGCGAATCCGCGGGCGCTCCCGAGCAGCTCGGAGCCGAGCCCGATCAAGACGCGGCCCCGCCGAGCAGCTGCTGGTGGTAGTCGGGCGCGGGGTAGTGGAATGGCACCGGACCGTCGGCGTGTCCGCCCACGAACTGGCGCACGATCCCGGAGGAGCTCGCCGCCAGCTCCGCCGGACGCCCGCTCGCGACGACTTTCCCATCCGACAGGATGTAGCTCGTGTCCGCGATCTGAGAGATCTCGTGCACGTCGTGCGTGACGACGATGCTGCTGATGCCGAGCGCGTCGTTGAGCTGGCGTATCAGCCGAAGTACGACGCCCAGCGAAATCGGGTCGAGACCTGCGAACGGCTCGTCGTAGATGAGGATGTCCGGGTCCATCGCGATCGAGCGCGCGAGTGCCACGCGGCGCGCCATGCCACCCGAGAGCTGCTGCGGGTAGAGCTCGGCCGCGCCGCGCAGACCCACGGCGTGCAGCTTCGTCAGCACGACGTTGCGAATCAGGCTCTCCGGGAGCCGCGTGTGCTCGCGAAGCGGAAACGCCACGTTCTCGAACACGTCGAGGTCCGTGAGCAGCGCGCCGTTCTGGAAGAGCATGCCCATGCGCCGGCGCAGCGCATACAGCGCGCGCCGGTCGAGGCTCGCGACTTCGCGGCCGTCCACGATGACCTGACCGGCGTCAGCGATGATCTGGCCGGTGATCAGGCGCAGCAGCGTGGTCTTGCCCGTGCCGCTCGGCCCCATGATCGCGGTGACCTCGCCGCGGCGGATGGCGATGTCGAGCCCGCGGAAGACCGGCTTTCCGTCGACGGTGTAGTGCACGCCGCTCAACCGGGCCACGCAATCGTCGCCCGCGTCCGCAGGCCCCGCGGACGCGGAGTTCGCTGTGCTCGCCACGTCGGTCGAGGGCGCGATCAGGCGGCCTCGAGGGAGGCCGTGTACTTGCCGCGCTGCGCGAGTCCGTTCATCCGGGCCCGGTGCAGGAAGGCCTTCTGTCCGGCGCCGAGGCTCTCGGACCGGCCTGCCCAGGCCTTGAGCGCGCTTTCCTGCAGCGCCCGGCCGTAGCTGAAGGTCAGTGCCCAGGGCAGTCCCGATGCCTGATTCATCAGACCGAGATGCGCCGTGGCCTCGGCCTCGCTCTGCCCACCCGACAGGAACGCGATGCCCGGCACCGCGGTCGGAACATGGCGCCTCAGGCACCGCAGGGTCGCCTCGGCCACCTCTGCCGCCGACGCGCGGGTCGGGCATTTCTTGCCCGGGATGACCATGTTCGGCTTGAGCACCATCCCCTCGAGGTGGATTCGATGCGCGAAGAGCTGCCGGAACACCGAATCGAGTACGGCGTCGGTCACCTCCTCGCAGCGCGCGATCGTGTGATCGCCGTCCATCAGGACCTCCGGCTCGACGATCGGCGCGATGCCCGCCTCCTGGCAGAGCGCCGCGTAACGGGCGAGCGCATGCGCATTGGCATCGATGGCGAACGAGGTCGGGATGCCCGCCCCGATGTCGATCACGGCGCGCCACTTGGCGAAGCGCGCACCGAGCTTGTGGTACTCCGCCAGCCTCTCACGCAGGCCGTCCAGGCCCTCGGTGATCGTCTCGCCGGGAAACCCGGCCAGGGGCTTGGCACCGGCGTCCACCTTGATTCCCGGCACGACGCCCAGCTTGCTCAGCAGCTCGGGGAACGGTGCGCCGGCACGCGTCTTCTGCCGCAGCGTCTCGTCGTACATGATCACGCCGCTGATGTGCTCGGCCATCCCCGGCGCAGCGAACAGCATCTCGCGGTATGCGCGGCGATTTTCCTCCGTGTTCTCGACCTTGATGGCATCGAACCGCTTCTTGATCGTCCCGGTCGATTCGTCGGCGGCGAGGATGCCCCGGCCCGGCGCGACCATGGCCCGGGCAATGGCTTCGAGCTCGCTTCGATTCATGTGGATCCTCCAGCTCACGGCCACGGCAGCAGCCGCGGTCGATGCAATTCGGGGGCCGGATTCTAGCAGGTCCGCCCTCGCCGCCCCGGAGCCGCGCACGCGCATCGGCTTTTGCAGTGCAGGCTTGATCAGGACTAAAATCGTCCCAATTGAGGAAACCGCCATGTTCCGCATCAGCAAGCTCACGGATTACGGCACGGTCGTGCTCGCCTGCCTGGCCGCGGCGCCGGATCGTCGCCAGACCGCGACAGCGGTCGCCGAGCGGACGCGGCTCGGCCTGCCGACGGTCAGCAAGCTCCTGAAGAGCCTGCATCGCGCCGGCCTCGTCAACTCGGTGCGGGGCGCGCACGGCGGATACCAGCTCGCCCGTCCCGCCGCGCGCATCAGCGCCGCGGCGATCATCGACGCGATCGAGGGGCCGGTGGCCATCACGGAGTGCAGCGGCAATCACAGCACCTGCGACATCGAGAGCGTCTGCCGCACGGGCAGCGCCTGGCAGCGCATCAACGGCTCGATCCGGCGTGCGCTCGACGACATCAGCCTGGCTCAGCTCGCCGGCCAGGAGGCCCTCGCGACCTGGCGGCCGGACGTGCCGCTGTCGCTGCGGCCCGGATCCGCGTCGCGGCCAGCGGGCCGGACCTGAGGACGATCATGTCCAGCAAGCCACAGGATCTCGACGAGATCGTCGGTCGGAAATACCGGCACGGCTTCGTCACGGACATCGAGTCCGACACCGTGCCGCCGGGTCTCGACGAATCGGTGATCCGGCTCATCTCCGCCAAGAAGCAGGAACCCGCCTTCATGCTCGAATGGCGGCTCAAGGCCTATCGGCACTGGCTCACGATGCAGGAGCCGCACTGGGCGCATCTTCGGGTCATCGACATCGACTACCAGGCGATCTCCTACTACTCCGCGCCGCGCGCCCGCGCCGACGCGCCGAAGAGCCTCGAGGACGTCGATCCCAAACTGCTCGCGACCTACGAGAAGCTCGGCGTACCGCTGCACGAGCGCGCCCGGCTCGCGGGTGTGGCGGTCGACGCGGTATTCGACAGCGTCTCGGTGGCGACGACCTTCCGCGAACGGCTCGCGAAGGCGGGCGTGCTGTTCTGCTCGTTTTCGGAGGCCGTGCGTCTGCACCCGGAGATCGTCGAGCGCTACCTCGGCTCGGTCGTGCCCTATACCGACAATTTCTTCGCGACGCTCAATTCGGCCGTGTTCTCGGACGGCTCGTTCGTGTACGTGCCGCCCGGGGTGCGCTGCCCGATGGAGCTGTCGACGTATTTCCGGATCAACGCCGCGAACACGGGTCAGTTCGAGCGGACGCTGATCATTGCCGATGAAGGCAGCCACGTCAGCTATCTTGAAGGCTGTACTGCCCCGATGCGCGACGAGAACCAGCTCCACGCCGCGGTGGTGGAGCTCGTGGCGCTCGTCGGCGCCACGATCAAGTACTCGACCGTGCAGAACTGGTACCCGGGCGACGAGCAGGGCCGCGGCGGGATCTACAACTTCGTCACGAAGCGCGGCGAGTGCCGCGGCGACGATTCGCGCATCAGCTGGACGCAGGTGGAGACCGGATCGGCGATCACCTGGAAGTACCCGAGCTGCGTGCTGACCGGCGCGAACACGGTCGGCGAGTTCTACTCGGTCGCGCTCGCGAACCACTATCAGCAGGCCGACACCGGCACCAAGATGATCCACATCGGTCGCGGGAGCCGCAGCACCATCGTCTCGAAGGGCATCTCCGCCGGTCACGGCAGCAACTCCTATCGAGGCCTGGTCAAGATCCTGCCGTCGGCGGACGGGGCGCGGAACTACACGCAGTGCGACTCGCTGCTCATGGGTGACCGCTGCAGCGCCAATACCTTCCCGTACATGGAGATCCGCAATCCGGGCGCGGTCGTAGAGCATGAGGCCACGACCTCCAAGATCGCCGATGACCAGCTCTTCTACTGCCGCAGCCGCGGGATCTCGCAGGAAGACGCGGTGAACATGATCGTCAACGGATTCTGCAAGGCGGTGTTCAAGGAGCTGCCGATGGAATTCGCGGTCGAGGCACAGAACCTGCTCTCGGTCAGCCTTGAAGGCGCTGTCGGCTGATCCACTGGAAGCACTCATGCTGAGCATCAAGAACCTGCACGTACAAGTCGCCGGCACGCAAGATCCTCAAGGGTCTCGACCTCGAGGTGGGCGCCGGGCAGGTGCACGCCATCATGGGCCCGAACGGCTCGGGCAAGAGCACGCTCGCCGGTGTGCTGGCGGGTCGGGACGGCTACGAGATCACGCAGGGCCGGGTCGAGTATCTCGGCCAGGACCTGCTTGCGATGAGCCCCGAGGACCGGGCGCGCGCCGGGGTGTTCCTGGCGTTCCAGTACCCGGTGGAGATCCCCGGCGTCAACAATGCCTACCTCCTCAAGGCTGCGCTCAACGCGGTGCGCAGGGAGCGCGGCGAACCGGAGCTCGACGCCTTCGAGTTCCTGGCGCTGATCCGCGAAAAGATGCAGCTCATGCAGATGGAGGAAGGCTTTCTCAGCCGCGGTGTCAACGAGGGCTTCTCCGGCGGCGAGAAAAAGCGCAACGAGATCCTGCAGATGGCGGTGCTCGTGCCGAGGCTCGCGATCCTCGACGAGACCGACTCAGGGCTCGACATCGACGCGCTGCGAGTCGTCGCCGAAGGCGTCAACCGCCAGCGCGATCCCGCGCGGTCGATCGTCCTGGTCACCCATTACCAGCGGCTGCTCGATTACGTGGTGCCCGACGTGGTCCACGTGCTGCTCGACGGATGCATCCTGCGCTCGGGTGACGCGGGTCTCGCGCGCGATCTCGAGAGCCGCGGTTACGAGTGGGTCCGGCAGGAGGCCCGGGTCGCATGAACGCGCGCGCGGCCCCGGACACGCTCGCGCGCTGGCGCGCGGGGCTCGAGCAGGTCACGGCGGGTGATGCCGCCACCGCGGCGCAGCGCGCCGCAGCGTTCGCCCGCTTTGCGGGGCTTGGATTTCCGGGCGCACGCGAGGAGGACTGGAAGTACACGAGCCTGCGACGGCTCGCGAGCCGGGACTTCGCCACGCTCGGGCGCGACCGTGCGCTGTCCGAGACGCCGCCCGCCTCGCCCTCGTTCGCTCCGCATCGCGCCGTGCTGGTCAACGGCTACCTGCACGAAGCCGCTTCCGCGCTCGACGCCTGCCCACCCGGTCTTCGGGTTCGAGCGCTGGGTCGCCATGCCCGCGACGCCGACGCCGCCACCTGGCTCCGGATTCCGAAAGGGGGTGGCACGGAACGCTTCGCTGCGCTCAACGCCGCGCTCTGCGGCGATGCGCTCCTCATCGAGGCCGATGCGTCCGTGAGGGCGGACACCGTGCTGCAACTGCAGATCGAAGCGCTGGGAAGCGACGTCGCCGCGAGCCACCCGCGCGTCCTGGTACGGCTCGCGCCGGGCGCCGCGCTCGGCATCGTCGTGCACTACCGTGGCGACGACCGCGCCGAGCGGTTCGTGAATGCCGTCATCGACGTCGAGGCGGGCGAGCGATCCGAGCTCAAGCTCTACCGGCTGCAGCAGCAGGGCTCGAAGAGCTTCCAGATCGAGCGCATCGAGGCGGAGCTCGCGCGCGATGCACGGCTCGTGGTGCGCGATGCAAGTCTCGGGGCGTCGCTCGCGCGGCTGGACCTGCGCGCGCGCCTGTCTGGCATCGGCGCATCGGCGGAATTTACCGGACTCTTCCTCGCCGACGACACCCGCCATCTCGATACCCAGCCGCGCATCGAGCACGCGGCCACGGGCACCACGAGCATGCAGGACTATCGCGGTATCGCTGCCGGCCGGGGCCGCGGCGTGATCAACAGCAAGGTCGTCGTCGACGAAGGCGCCATGAAGTCGCACTCGCGGCAGGTGAGCCGCAACCTGCTGCTCGGCCCCGGTGCGGAGATCGACACCAAGCCCGAGCTCGAGATTCGCGCCGACGACGTGCAGTGCAGCCACGGCGCCACGACCGGCCAGCTCGACCCCGCGGCGCTCTTCTACCTGCGCTCGCGCGGCCTCGACGAACCCGCGGCGCGCAGCGCGCTCACCCGGGCGTTCGCCGGAGCGGTGCTGTCGCGCATGGACCTCGAGCCCTTCGCACTCGCCGTGCACGCGGAGTTCAACCGGCGCCTCGATCGACTCCTGGCGGAGGCCGCATGAACGCCGTGACCAGCCCGGCCGTGGCCGAGTCCACCGCGCCGCTCGACGTCGCACGCGTGCGCCGCGATTTCCCGGTGCTGACCCGCGTGGTCAACGGCCGGCCGCTCGCCTACCTCGACAACGCCGCGTCGAGCCAGCGGCCGCAATCGGTCATCGACGCGGTGTCGCGCTACTACGAGACCTCGCACGCGAACGTCCATCGTGGCGTGCATACCTTGAGCCAGGAGGCGACCGATCTCTTCGAGGGCGCGCGCCGCCGCGTGCAGCGCTTCGTCAACGCCCGTTCGCCCCGCGAGATCGTGTTCGTGCGCGGCACGACCGAAGCGATCAACCTCGTGGCGCAGAGCTGGGGCCGGCCACGCCTGCGCCCGGGCGACGAGATCGTGATCTCGCACCTCGAGCACCACGCGAACATCGTGCCCTGGCAGCTGCTCTGCGAGCAGACGGGGGCGCGGTTGCGGGTCATTCCGATGACCCGGAGCGGCGAGGTCGATTTCGACGCCTATCCCGGCCTCCTGACCGATCGCACCCGGCTGCTCGCGCTCGCGCACGTCTCGAACGCGCTCGGCACCATCGTGCCGGTGCAGCGCTTCATCGCCGAGGCGCGCCGGCGCGGCATCGACGATCCTGCTCGACGGCGCGCAGGCGGTGCCCCACATGAAGGTCGACGTGCAGGCGCTCGACTGCGACTTCTATTGCTTCTCGGGTCACAAGATGTGCGGGCCCACCGGCATCGGCGTGCTCTACGGGCGCGAGGCGCTGCTTGCGGCGATGCCGCCCTGGCAGGGCGGCGGCGACATGATCCTGGCGGTGAGCTTCGAGCGCACGGTTTACAACGACATCCCGCACAAGTTCGAGGCCGGCACGCCGCACATCGCGGGCGCCGTCGGCCTGGCCGCGGCGATCGACTACCTCGAAGGGCTGGGTCTTCCGCGCATCGCGGCCATCGAGCACGAGCTGCTCGAGCACGCGAATGCGCGCCTGCGCGAGATTCCGGGGCTCACGCTCGTCGGGACCGCGCCCGACAAGTGTGCCGTGGTGTCCTTCACCGTCGACGGCGTGCATCCGCACGACCTCGGCACGATACTCGACCACCAGGGCATCGCGATCCGCACCGGTCATCACTGCGCGATGCCGGTCATGGAGTTCTACGGGCTGCCGGCGACCGCCCGGGCCTCGTTCTCCTTCTACAACACGCACGACGAGGTCGAGCGGCTCGCATCTGCCGTGCAGCTCGCCCGCGGGATGTTCGCCTGATGGATCTCAGGGACCTCTACCGCGACGTGATCGTCGATCACAACCGCAGCCCGCGGAACTTCCGCGGCATGCCGGATGCGGATCGACGAGCCGAGGGTTTCAACCCCTTGTGCGGCGACCGGCTGACCCTGTACGTCAGGCTCGACGGCGACACTATTCGCGACGTCTCCTTCGAGGGCAGCGGATGCGCCATCTCGGTCGCCTCGGCGTCGCTCCTGACTGAGAGCGTCAAGGGCCGCCCGGTGGCCGACGCGGAGCGCCTGTTCGCCGTGATGCACGATCTGCTCACGAGCCCGGACGCGCCGGTCGATCCGGCCTCGCTGGGCAAGCTCGGCGCGCTCTCGGGCGTGCGCGAGTTCCCCGCCCGCGTCAAGTGCGCGACCTTGTGCTGGCATACGCTCGATGCGGCGCTGCATGCGCAGGCCGAGCCCGTCAGCACCGAGGGCAATCCGGCGGAGTGGCCATGAGTCGCTTCGACAACGAGCCGGTCACGCTGACGCGTGACGTGGACGCGGTCATCGTCCCGGCAGGCATCGCCGTCAAGCTGCGCACCGGGCAGAGCGGCTTCATCACCCAGTCCCTGGGCGGCAGCTTCACGGTGTACGTCGAGGGCAACCTGTTCCGAGTGGCAGGCAAGGATGCGGATGCGCTCGGCAAGGAGCCGGCGGAGGTGCCGCAGCTGCCGCCGGACGCCGCCGACGAGGACGTTCGCGACCTCGCCTGGTCGCAGATGAAGACCTGCTACGACCCGGAGATCCCGATCAACATCGTGGATCTCGGACTCGTCTATTCCTGCGAGGTCCGTTCCGAGCCGGACGGCCGCGTCGTGTCGATCGAGATGACGCTCACCGCGCCGGGCTGCGGCATGGGCGAGGTGCTCGTGCAGGACGTGCGGGAGAAGGTCGAGCTCATCCCCACGGTGAAGCGCGCGGAGGTGGAGCTCGTGTTCGACCCGCCCTGGAACCAGTCGATGATGACCGACGCCGCGCGGCTGCAGACGGGCATGATGTGACGGCCGGATCCGCGACGACGACGCGGCTGCTGGCGTGAGGTGGATCCCGGTCGCCCCTGCAGCCTCCATTCCGGCCGGTGACTACGCCAGCGTCGAGGTCGACGGGCGGTTCGTCGCGGTTTTCAACGTGGACGGCGAGTTTCTCGCGGTGGACGACGTCTGCACGCACGACGGCGAGGGCCTCGCAGGGGGCGAAATCGAGGGCGACGTCGTCGTCTGCCCGCGCCACGGCGCACGATTCTGCCTGCGCACGGGCGAAGCGCTGACTCCGCCCGCCTACGAGCCGGTCCGCACCTATCGCACGCGGGTTGCGGACGGCATGGTCGAGGTGCAGGGCGCGTGAAGCGCCTGATCCTCGTGCGGCACGCGAAGTCCGACTGGTCGCTGCCCGACCAGGAGGACTGGGACCGGCCGCTGAACCCCCGCGGCCAGCGCGATGCGCCGGAAATGGCGCGGCGGCTTCGTGCGCGGCGCCTCAAGCCGGATCGAATCCTCACCAGCCCCGCCGTGCGCGCAATCACCACCGCAACGATCATGGCGCGCGAACTGCGCGTCGCCCCGTCGCTGCTCACACCCGAGGAGCGGCTGTATCTCGCCTCGCCCGCCGACTTGCTGGCCGTGCTGCGCGAGCTGGGCGGGACGTCGCGAGCGCTGATGGTGCTCGGCACACAACCCCGGCATCACCGAGTTCGCCAACCGCCTGTCGGCGGACGAGACCATCGACAACATGCCGACCTGCGCCGTCTTCACGGCGCGATTCGAGATCTCTCGACTGGGATCAGCTCGACTGGGGCCAGGGCCAGGACGCCGAGTTCGACTACCCCCGCAACCTGTAAAAAATGGCTCGGAGCCATTTTTCGGAACCGCATCCACTCGAGGCCGCAACGGCCGCGCAGGAAAAATGGCTCCGAGCCAATTTTTTCGAGCCGCGGCCGGTGACGGGGATCGCGGCGCCGGTCACCGCCGCGGCGGCGTCCGAGGCCAGGAACAGGATGACGTCGGCGATCGCCGACGGCGCGACCCAGCGCGAGAAGTCCGCGTCCGGCATGTCCGCGCGGTTGCGCGGAGTGTCGATCGTGCCGGGCAGGATCGCGTTCACCGTCACGCCGCGGTCCTTGAGTTCGTCGGCGAGGCTCTCGGTCAGACGCTGCACGCCCGCCTTCGACGCGGCATAGGCGCCCATCCCTGCGCGGCCCTTCGCGGCCGCGCCCGCGCCGATGTTGATGATCCGGCCGCGCGAGCCCTCGAGCAGCGCGGGCAACGCCGCCTTGCAGCTCACGACGGCCGTGCGCAGGTTCATCGCGTAGAGCTCGTCCCAGGTCGCGACACCGCCCTCGAGCAGCGTCTCGTAGCGAAACCCGCCCGCGACGTTGACCAGCACGTCGATGCCGCCGAAGCGCATCGCCGCGGCCGCCATGGCCTTGCGCGTCGCCTCCATGTCGGAGAGATCCACCGCCCGGATCAGCAGGTGAGCCTGCGCGAACTCGGCCTCGAGCGCCGGTGGAATCGCCGGCGCGACGTCGAGCAGCGCCACCTTGCCACCGGCGCGCGCGAAGGCCCGCGCCACGGTCGAGCCGAGCTGGCCGAAGGCGCCGGTGACGACGATCGCGCCGATCCGTGCATCGTCAGCATTCGGGCACGTTGACCGCCAGGCCGCCCTGGCTGGTCTCCTTGTAGATCACCGACATGTCACGCCCGGTCTGGCGCATCGTCGCGATGACCTGGTCGAGCGACACCTTGTGCGTGCCGTCGCCGCGCACCGCGAGCCGCGCGGCGTTGATCGCCTTCATCGCACCCATGGCGTTGCGCTCGATGCAGGGAATCTGGACCAGGCCGGCGATCGGGTCGCACGTGAGCCCGAGGTTGTGTTCCATGCCGATCTCCGCGGCGTTCTCGATCTGCTCCGGCGTGCCGTTCATGGCGGCGACCAGGCCCGCGGCCGCCATCGAGCACGCGACGCCGACTTCGCCCTGGCAGCCCATCTCCGCGCCGGAGATCGAGGCATTGCGCTTGTAGAGCATGCCCATCGCCCCGGCGACGAGCAGGAAGCGCAGGATGCCCTCGTCGCTCGAGCCGGACTCGAAGCGACGGTAGTACGCGATCACCGCCGGCACGATGCCGGCCGCGCCGTTGGTCGGCGCGGTCACCACGCGACCGCCCGCGGCGTTCTCCTCGTTGACCGCGAGCGCGAAAGCATTGACCCAGTCCATCACCTGCAGTGGCTGCGCTTCGGCCGCCTCGACCAGCACGCGGTGCAGGCGCGAGGCGCGCCGGCGCACCTTGAGCACGCCAGGCAGCAGGCCCGTACCGCGCAGGCCGCGCTCGATGCAGTCGTTCATCGCCGACCAGATCTTGAGCAGCTCCGCGCGCGTCTGCGCCTCGGGACGGAACGCCGCCTCGTTCGCCAGCATGACCTCGTACATCTCGAGGCCGTTGTCCCGGCAGATCTCGCAGCAGGTCGTCGCCGGACTCGAAGGGATAGCGCACGCGGGTACTCCTTCCCCTCGTCGGGATCGCGGCCGAACTCCGCCGCGCGCACGACGAAGCCGCCGCCCGTCGAGTAGAACTCCTCGCGATGAAGCACCTCGCCCGCGCCATCGAGCGCCGTGAATCGCATCCCGTTCGGATGCAGGGGCAGGGTCTGGTCGCGATGAAACAGCAGGTCGAGCGGCTCGTCGAACTCGATGTCGTGGCGCCCCGCAAGCCTCAGCCGGCCGGCGCTGCGGATCTGCTCGAGCGTCGGCTCCATCGCCGCCGGGTCGACGGTGTGCGGGCGATGACCCGCGAGACCCAGCAGTATTGCGCGGTCGGTGCAGTGCCCCTTGCCGGTCAGGGCGAGGGAGCCGTAGACCTGGGCGCCGACGCGCGCCGTCTTCTCGAGCAGGCCGAGGCGCGCGAGGTCCTCGACGAACGTGCACGCCGCGTTCATCGGACCCATCGTGTGCGAGCTCGAGGGCCCGACGCCGATCTTGAAGATATCCAGCACGCTCAGGTTCATAAGTCTCTCAGGGGTCAGATTTGAATTCTGACCCTTCGTTCCTCATTCCATCGCGAGGAGCGAGGCGTTGCCGCCGACCGCCGAGGTGTTGATCGTCAGCGTGCGCTCGTGCGCGAAGCGATGCAGGTAATGCGGGTCCGCCGGCCTTCGGTCCGGTGCCCGACAGGCCACAGCCACCGAAGGGTTGGACGCCGACCACGGCGCCGATCATGTTGCGGTTCACGTAGACGTTGCCGGCGCTCACGCGCGCGGCCACCCGCCGCGCCGTGCTGTCGATGCGCGTGTGGATGCCGAAGGTCAGCCCGTAGCCGGTGGCGTTGATCGCATCGACGAGCGCCTCGAGTCGGTCGGACCGGTAACGCACGACGTGGATAATCGGCCCGAAGACTTCGCGCTCGAGCCGGCCGATCGAGTCGATCTCGACCGCGAGCGGCGCGACGAAGTGACCGTCGGCCGTGTCAGCGCCCAGGCGGCAGCGATGGTGCCAGGCCGCTCCGCGAACGATGCTTCCCGCGTGAGCTTCGAGCATGCGCAGCGCCTCGGCGTCGATCACGGGGCCGACGTCGGTGCGCAGCCACGCCGGATCGCCGACCTGCAGCTCGTCCATCGCACCGGCGAGGAGCCGGAGCACCTTCGGCGCGATCTCCTCCTGCAGGCACAGGATCCGCAGCGCCGAGCAGCGCTGGCCCGCGCTGTTGAAGCCGGACTGCACGGCATCGAGCACCACCTGCTCCGGCAGCGCCGAGCTGTCGACGATCATCGCGTTCTGGCCGCCGGTCTCCGCGATCAGCACCGGGATCGCGCCCTTGCGAGCCGGCAAGCGTGCGGTGGATCGCGTGGGCGGTCTCCGTGGAACCCGTGAAGGCCACCCCGGCCACGCGCGGATCGGCCACGGCCCGCGCGCCGACTTCGACGCCGTCGCCCGGCAGGAACTGAAGTACCGAACCCGGCACGCCGCTCGCATGCAGGATCCGTACCGCAGCGGCTGCGATCAATGGCGTCTGCTCGGCGGGCTTGGCGATGACCGCGTTGCCGGCCGCGAGCGCCGCCGCGACCTGCCCGGTGAAGATCGCGAGCGGAAAGTTCCACGGGCTGATGCAGACGAACACACCCCGGCCGTGGAACGACAGCTCGTTGCTCTCGCCGGTCGGCCCCGGCAGACGCAGCGGCACGCCGAACTCCGCACGAGCACGCGCCGCGTAGTAGCGCAGGAAATCGACGGCCTCGCGCACTTCGGCGATCCCGTCCGGCACGCTCTTGCCGGCCTCGCGCACCGCGAGCTCGATCAGCGCCGGCATCTGCGCCTCGAAAGCATCGGCGGCCGCCTCGAGCACGCGAGCGCGATCCGCGGCAGGCGTCGCCGACCAGTCCGGAGCGGCCGCGGCCGCGCCTGCGAGCGCCTGGTCGACCAGCGCGGAATCGGCGACGGTCACCGCACCGACGACATCGGAGCGCCGCGCCGGATTGGCCACCGGCGAGGCGCGCCCGTCACGGTCGCGCCCGTCGACGATTGGCGCAGCCCGGCAAGCGTTGCGTGCGGCGGCGCTCATGTCTCGCTCGAGCGCCGAGATCGCGGCACCGTCCGCAAGATTGAGCCCGCGTGAATTCGGGCGCTCCTGGCCGAAGATCCGGCGCGGCGACGGGATGCGCGGATGGGCGATGGCCGGGAGCGCATCGACTTCGCCGACCGGGTCGGCGGCGATGACCTCGGCCGGCAACCGCTCGTCGAGGATGCGGTTGACGAAGGACGTGTTGGCGCCGTTCTCGAGAAGCCGACGAACCAGGTATGGCAGCAGGTCTTCGTGCTCGCCGACCGGGGCGTAGACGCGACAAGGTCGATCGAGCCCGTCGCGGCCGACGACCTGCGCGTAGAGCTCCTCGCCCATACCGTGCAGCCGCTGGAACTCGAAGCTCCGGCTGAGCTGCCGCCCGAGCTGGGCGACGTAGGCGACCGTGTGCGCGTTGTGCGTGGCGAACTGCGGATTGATCCACTCCCCTGCCCTGAGCATCCGCCCGGCGCGCGCGAGGTACGCGACGTCGGTATTGCATTTGCGCGTGAAGACCGGATACGTATCGAAACCGCGTTCCTGAGAGCGCTTGATCTCGCTGTCCCAATAGGCGCCCTTGACGAGCCGCACGTTGAGGCGTCGCCGCGTATCGGCCGCGAGCGCTGCGAGCCAGTCGATCACCGCCGGGGCACGCTTCTGGTACGCCTGTACCGCGAGGCCGAAGCCATGCCAGCCGGCGAGCTCAGGCGCGCGGCACACCGCCTCGACGAGCTCGAGCGACAGCTCGAGCCGCTCGCTCTCCTCCGCATCCACCGTGAGTGCCACACCCGACATCGCGCGCCGCGCGGCCCAGCTCGACGATCCGGGGACCGAGCTCGGCCAGCACCCGGGCGCGATTGCTGCGCTCGTAGCGCGGATGCAGCGCGGACAGCTTGACGGAAATGCTGGCGGCAGCCTCGACGGCGGTGCCGGCAGGAATCGCCCGACCGACCGCCGCGATCGCCGCACGGTAGGCGGACAGGTAGCGCTCCGCGTCCGGCGCGGTGAGCGCCGCCTCGCCCAGCATGTCGAAGGAGTATCGATAGCGGGCGTTCTCGCCCTTGAGAGACCGCTCGAGCGCCTCGTCGATCGTCCGGCCCATCACGAACTGGTGGCCCATGATGCGCATGGCCTGCCGCATCGCGCCGCGAACCATCGGCTCACCCATCCGCGTAACGAGGCGCGACACGAAGCCGCCGGGCGCGCCCCGTTCCGCGTCGTCGAGGGAAACCATGCGCCCCGTCAGCAGCAGTCCCCAGGTCGATGCGTTGACGAACAGCGACTCGCTGTCGCCCAGGTGACTTTCCCAGTCGCCGGCTCGGATCTTGTCGGCGATCAGCCGGTCGGCCGTGTCGTCGTCCGGGTATCCGCAGCAGGGCCTCCGCAAGGCACATCAGGATCACGCCTTCCTGCGACGAGAGGTCGTACTTGCGCAGGAAGGCATCGAGACCCGATTTCGAGGCGCGCTCGCGGCGAACCGATTCCACGAGCCGGACCGCCGTCGAACGAACGGCAGACTGGTCCGTCGGCGACAGGCGCGCTTCGCCCGCGAGGCGCCGGACGATCGCCTCCTCCTCGCCCAGGAAGTCTGCATTGATGCGGCGGCCGACGTCGGTGTCGAGATCGGTCGCATCGCGATACAGGAAGCGCGGGCCGGGCCGCACGTCCGCAGGCGCTCTCATGGGCATGAGCTTACTTGGTTTCGTAGAGCAATCCGACGGTAAGGAGCGTATCGGTCTTCTCGACCTCCGGGAGCACATCGGTGTTGTGCCGCACCTGATAGCCCAGCCGAAGGGCGAGCCTCCGGTAGATAGTCACTTCCAGCCCCAGGTCGTTCTGCATGTACGTGTTGTCGGATCCGGTTTCGATCAGGAAGCGTTCGACGATCTTGGTGGTCTCCGTCAACTGGTGGTCCCAACCCAGGTCGCCGCGCGCGATCCACTCGTCCGCGGTCTCGCCGGTGTCCCGGCGTTCGGCGAAGCGATAGCCGGGGCCGCCCTGGACCCAGAACTTCGTGCGGTCGGTGTTGATGAACCGGTAGCCGAGACCGGCGGACAGCGAAGACTGGTACTCGAACGCGCTGAAACGATCATCCTCGTAGCGGGCCGCGCCGAACCCGTACGCGCGCTCGGTGAACGTGTAGTCGGACTGGCCGCGCACCTCCCAGCGCTCGGCCGTGGTCACGGTCCCGTCGCTGCCGTAATTGCCTGCCAGCCCGAGCGTGTTGACCCACTTGTCGCGCGTGTTCCTGACCTCGAACGTCGCGTTGGCAGACTCGTTCTCGCTGTTGCCGCTTGCGAACGAGGCGCCGATCTCGCCCTTGGCGTGCCAGTCCGCCACCGCCGGGGCCGAAACGCCGAGCGTCCCGGCGAGCAGGAGGCCAATCCATTGTCTTGCCTGCATCATGAAACTCCTGTATCTCCTTGATCCGCCCCGATTTGCGGCCCGCGAGTATAGCCAAGGCCCAACTTGGCCGGTCTCGCCCGGTTGTCCGAGCCGGCGGCCGGAGAGCGGACATGAATGCGACGCCAGAGTCACTGACAGCCACGGCCGACACCTTCGCAGCCATCGTTCTCGAGGGCTCGAACCGCGTGCCGGTGCTGGTGGACTTCTGGGCGCCGTGGTGCGGACCCTGCCGGTCGCTGGCGCCTGTGCTCGACCGTATCGCACGGGAGTATGCGGGGCGGTTGCTGCTCGCCAAGGTCAACGTCGACGAGGAGCAGGCGTTGGCCGCGCAGTTCGCGATCCGCAGCATCCCGACGGTCCTGCTCATCCATCAGGGCCGGGTCGTCGAGCAGTTCACCGGAGTTCAGCCCGAGGCAGCGATCCGCTCCATGGTCGATCGCCACGTGGCCGCAGCAGGACCGCCTGGTGCGCCCGATCCGGTCGTGCAGGCACATGAGCGGGCGCGCGCCGGCGACCACGCCGGCGCCGTCCGGATCATCGAGACGGCGCTGGCCGAGCGCCCGGAGGACCCTGCGCTGCTCGCCGTGCTCGCGGGGTTGCAGCTCCTGGCCCGCGACGCTGCGAGTGCATCAGCCTCGATTGCGAAGATCAGCGCACGGGATGCGCAGTTTCCGTCGCTGCCGAAGCTCACGGCGCAGCTCGGGTTCCTCGAGGCCGCCTCCGCCTGGCCGGACGTGACGAGCGCACGCGCGGCCGTCCAGGGCGACGGGGGATCGGCTGCACGCCACGCGCTCGCCGCCCATCACGCGCTCGCCGGGGACTACACCGCGGCGCTCGACGAGTGGCTGGAGCTCATGCGCCGCGATCGGGCCTACGGCGACGACGTGGCGCGCCGCAGCATGCTGGCGGTGTTCGACCTGCTCGGCACCGGGGACGAGCGCGTTGCACCGTATCGGCGCAGGATGGCCTCCCTGTTGCATTGATCTGACATCGCCGGCGCTACTCCAGTGCCATGGCGACCGCCGAGTCCGTGCCCGCGCCCGCAGATTCGTGATCGCCGATCTTGCCGGCTTCGAACGCCCGCAGTATAAGTCGCGCGAATCGCGTACCTCGTGCGCGCAGGCGAGGCGATGAGCGAGAAGCCGGAATCCGAAGAGTTCGAAGACGAGGACGACGATCCCGTCCCCGGCGACGAGGAATCGCTCGACGTCGATCGGCTCATGCAGGACCTCGACAAGCGCAAGCGCGGCGCGCCGCGAGGGTCCGAGCCGGCGTGGCGCAAGCTCGAGCGGCTGCTCGAGCAGAAACGCACGTCGGAGCTGTTGAGCGACTTCGACGATTACGACATCGGCGACGGCGCACGCCCCGCGCCGTCCAGCGAAGTAAGGATCGTCGTCAGCGGAAATCGCGCGATGGCGCGACCAGGTCGCCGAGCCAGCGCGACAGGTCCGTGATCCGGTGCACGATGACGTGCATCACCTCGCCTTCGAGCTGCAGTTCGCCGGTAACGCCCATGAGGCGCGAGCCGACCAGCGCACGCCGCTGGCGCTCGGCGATCTGCCGCCACACGATCAGATTGATGTACCCGGTCTCGTCTTCGAGCGTGACGAAGGTGACGCCGCTGGCCGTGCCCGGACGCTGGCGCGTGACCACGAGCCCCGCCGTGCGCACCCGCGAGCCGTTCGGCTGCTCGCGCAGCCGCGCGGCGCTCAGGACCGAGCGGGCCGTCAGCCGCGGGCGCAGCAGCTCGAGCGGATGACGACGCAGGCTCAGGCCCACGTGCCGGAAATCCGCCACGATGTCCTGGCCCTCGCGCGGGGCGCGCAGCAGCGGTATTCCCTCGGGGATCTGCGGCTCGGCGATCAGGGGTGACGGCGTCTCCACCCCCGCGACCTGCCACGCCGCCCGGTGGCGATGCCCGGCCAGCCGCGCGAGCGCGCCGGCCGCCGCGAGACAGCCGAGCTCGCGCCGGTCGAGCCGGGCGCGCCGGGCGAGCGCCTGCACGCTGTCGAAGCCCGCCTCGCGCCGCGCCTCGACCAGCCGGGTGCGCCGCCGCCTCCGAAAAGCCCTTCACGAGACGCAAGACCGAGCCGCAGAGCGAGTGCCCCGCTCTCGCGTCGGGCTCGAGCGTGCAGTCCCAGTCGCTCGCATCGACGTCGACCGGACGCACCGCAACACCGTGACGGCGCGCATCCTGCACGAGCTGCGACGGCGCATAGAACCCCATCGGCTGGCTGTTGATCAGCGCGGCGGTGAACGCCGCCGGCTCGTGGCGCTTGAGCCAGGCCGAGACGTACACCAGCAGCGCGAAACTCGCGGCGTGGGAATTGTGAACGACGAAGTTGTTGGCCACGAAGTTGTGATCGCCTTCGATTTGCAGATCGTATGTCGGCTGGGACCCGAGAGCTTCGATCGCCACGATCTTGTCCCAATAGATATCCGAGCCTGAAAGGCACAAAAGATCGCGGGAGCGCAGAACCGTCGCCAAGCGCTCGATCACAAAGCGGCGGAAGCCGCCCTTGCCTTCGTTGGCCCGCGCCTGGATCTCGCGCATGCTGAGACCGGCCGTTTGCCCGATCTCATGCCACGTCAAACCCGACGCATCGCGTTCCCGGCGAATGATTGCACGGACTTCGAGCGGAATGATGTCGCGCGACATGCGGCCGTTTCTGCGTGCCGCCAACGCCTTGGATTGACGACGTTTGGTGGGGTCCAGAAAGCGGCGCCCGATGTGGCGCCAGAACCGACGCAACGGCTCTTCACCCGTCACCGTAACGACGTAGTGTTCGAGTTTCCGCCCTTTGTAGGAACGCTCGCGACGATAGAGACGCGCGATGATCCCCAATCGCAGAAGCAGATGCTGCACCTCTGAGCCGAGGCGACGCGAAGCGGTGTCGTACGATGCGTGCCCTTTCATCGAAAAGCCGCCGTCTCCCTCCCACAGCCGCGCGAGGAGCAGCGCGATGTGCCCGTCGCACAACTCGAAGACTTCCGGTGGTAGATGCTTTTCGCGGGCATTGCATCCCCAGATCCCCAGCGACCGCGCCCAAGTCACGGCTCCAACCGGCTGATCGCGCTCGCGCCGGACGACGCGCACCGAGAAGCAGCTTCCCTGTGGCGTTCGACGACCGCCCGGGTGTTCGGGAAATGCTCCACTGCCCTTACGAACTCATCGCGATGCCATGAAGCGGTCGTGTAGAAATAGAACGTACTGGGATGGCACAGATTGCCCTCGGCGATCAGATCGGCAAGGACGAGGATCTGATGGCGCGGCCATCGGCGACGACCCGAGACCGGAATGGAGCGCACTGCTGCGACGTAGTCGCCAACCTGCAGTTCTCCGAGTTGCCGCCAGCCATCCATCGTCATGAATGGATGCTCTCCCGTTGCAGTGATCGTATGGCCCAGCGCCGTACGCAACCGCCATACGGGCTTCACGCCGCTCGGAACCACGGCGAGCACCTTGCGCTTTTGCAAGCGCAGCTGGTCGTCGCATGCGAGCGTATTTTTCAGACGAGCGCGACCTGAGACGATCTCGTCGATGGTCGGCCAACGCCCGGTATCCGCGTCCACCACCCGCGTCTCGCCGACGACGCATTCCGGAAAGCCGTATTCGCCGAATCCCAGGATCTGCCGGAAGATCTGTCGCGCGAACTCCTCCGCTGTAGCCGCGCTCGCGCATGCCGCGGATGAGCCGCTCCTCGAACGGACCGAGCCCGCCCTTGCGCTTCCACGCCGCCATCGCGCGGCGCAGGCGGTCCGCCTCGCCGGGTGTGAAACCCGCGGCGACGACGGCGAGCTGCATCACCTGCTCCTGGAAGATCGGCACGCCGAGCGTCCGCTTCAGGACGCCCTCCACCTCGGGGCTCGGGTAGGTCACCGGCTCCTCGCCGCTCCTGCGGCGCAGGTACGGGATGCACCATGTCGCCCTGGATCGGGCCGGGCCGGACGATCGCCACCTCGATCACGAGGTCGTAGTAGCGCTCGGGCCTCAAGCGCGGCAGCATCGCCATCTGCGCGCGCGACTCGATCTGGAACACGCCCATCGTGTCGCCGTGACAGACCATCTCGTAGACCTGCGGGTCCTCCGCCGGCACGGTAGCGAGCGTCCAGCGCGTGCCGCGGTGACGCTCGATGAGATCGAAGCTGCGCCGGATCGCCGACAGCATCCCGAGGCCGAGCACGTCCACCTTGAGCAGGCCGAGCGCGTCGAGGTCGTCCTTGTCCCACTGGATGACGGTGCGGTCCTCCATCGCCGCGTTCTCGATCGGCACCAGCTCGTCGAGCGGTCCCGCGCGAGATCACGAAGCCGCCGACGTGCTGCGACAGGTGCCGCGGGAAGCCGAGCAGGCGTGCGTGCGAGCGCGAGCACCCGTGCGAGCACCGGGCTCTCGGGATCGAGCCCCGCCTCGCGCACGCGATCGGCCTCGATGCGCGGAGCCGTCCCACCACTGCATCGACCGCGCCAGCGCCTCGACCTGCAGCGCATCGAGACCGAGCGCCTTCGCCACGTCACGCAGCGCGCTGCGCGGGCGGTAGCAGATCACCGTGGCGGTGAGCGCGGCGCGGTCCGCGGCCGTACTTCGCGTAGACGTACTGGATGACCTCCTCGCGCCGCTCGTGCTCGAAGTCGACGTCGATGTCCGGCGGCTCGTTGCGCTCGCGCGAGATGAAGCGCTCGAAGAGCAGCGACATGCGGCCGGGGTCCACCTCGGTGACGCCCAGGCAGTAACACACGGCCGAATTCGCCGCCGAGCCGCGGCCCTGGCAGAGGATGCCGAGCGAGCGCGCATGGCTCACGATGTCGTGCACCGTGAGGAAATACGCGTCGAAGCGGAGCTCGGCGATCAGCGCGAGCTCGTGCTCGACGAGCTCGACCACCTGCGCGGGCGCGCCGTGCGGGCCAGCGCTGCTGCATGCCCTGCAGGGTGAGCTGGCGCAGCCAGCTCGAGGGCGTCTCGCCGTCGGGGACGATCTCGCGCGGGTACTCGTAGCGCAGCTCATCGAGCGAGAACCGGCAGCGCGCGGCGATCGCGAGCGTCGCCTCGATCAGCTCCGGCCGGATAGATCTCGCGCAGCCGCGGCAGCGGACGGAGGTGGCGCTCGCCGTTGGGATACAGCGCCAGCCCGCGCGCTCGACGGTGGTGCGCAGACGCGTAGCGGTGAGCACGTCCTGCAGCGCGCGGCGGCCGCGTACATGCATGTGCACGTCGCCCGCCGCGACGAGCGGCAGGCCGAGCTCGCGCCCCAGCGCCTCGAGCGAGGCGAGCCGGCGGCGGTCCTGGCCGCTCGTGAGCAGCTCGACCGCGATCCACAGTCGATCCGGGAACACGCCGGCCAGCCAGCGACCATCCGCCGCGCAGGGCGTCGCACCGGGCAGCCAGAGCGCGAGACAGTCGTCGAGCGCCAGAGGCGCCTCGTCGCAGTCGTATCCGTCGTGCGCAAGTCATCGCGGGTGAGCCGGTAGCTGCCCTTGATCGCCGCACGTCGCGCCCGCGTGATCAGCCGGCAGAGCTGGCCGTAGCCCTCGCGGCTGGTCGCGAGCAGCACGAGCCGCAGCCCGTCCTCGAGGCGAAACTCGCTGCCGACGATCAGCGGCAGCGATTGCTCGCGCGCCGCGACGTGGGCGCGCACTACGCCGGCCACCGAGCATTCGTCGGTGATCGCGAGCGCCGCGTAGCCCAGTTCCACCGCACGCTCGACCAGCTCCTCCGGATGCGACGCGCCCCGCAGGAAACTGAAGTTCGTCAGGCAGTGCAGTTCCGCGTAGCTCATCGGCACGCGCGATCCGCTCAGCCGAAAATGCCGTGCAGGAACCAGCAGCCCGGCGGACGGCGTTCGCGGAACACCCAGAGCCGCGCACCGGCCGGGTTGCGCGCGACGTAGTAATCGCGCGTCACGTCGCGGCCGTCCCACCAGCCGCTCTCGATGCGCTCGGGATCCTCTTCGAGCTCGAGATCACCCTCGAACCGCGGCTGCCCGGCACCGAGTGCCTGCGGTTCCGCGAGCAGCCACAGCGGCCCCTCAGGGGACTGTCGGCGCCCATTTCGCCTCCGTGCTCAGCCTCGGAGCCAGGCTTCCTCGAAATAGGGACTGTCCGCCATTCTTCTTTCCGGTCGGTGTTCGGAACCAGGCGCAGACCATAGACGGCATCGGCGCCCAACCGCGCCTGCAGGCGCTCGACGAGCTGCGGCACCCCCGAGTCCGCACGACGCCGATCCATGGCGAAGAGCGCGTGCGGCTCCGCGCGCAGTTCCAGCAGCGCGCCGCTCCGGATACGAAGCGCACGCACCGGTTCCGGGAGCGTGATGCGCGCGAGCCGCTCGCCCAGCAGCCGCGTGATGCGGACCGGATCCGCGACGGGCTCCGCAAACCGCAGCCGCAGGCGGGTCGCCGGCGACTCGCGATGCTCGAAGCGCAGCTCGATCTCCTGCACGCCACGCTGACGCTGACGCAGGAACGCGCACAGCCCGGCCAGCAGCGGAGCCGCGGTCGCATCGAGCTCTCCGAGCTGCTCCACTTCTGGTTCGAGGTCCGCCGTGCCGTGTACCGTTCCCGGGGCAGGAAGGCACCGCGCGGATCGGGCCGGCGGCCAAGCGCCCGGTCGAGCATCTCGAGCATGCCCGGCCCGAAACGCCGCGCGAACCCGTCGCGCGGCAGACGCATGCAATCGCCTACGGTCTGCACGCCCATCGTGGCAAGCGAGCGCAGGCTGCGCTCCGGCCAGCTCGTGCAGGCGAGCGGCAGCGCCGCGACACAACCCGCAAGATCCTCGCGGCGACCCATGGTGCGTTCCTGTGCCCGCGCGCGCAAGCCACAGCGAAGCCAGCGGCGTCGGCGTGAGCGCGAGCTGCGGCATCGAGTCCCGCCGCGCCGAGTTCTGCATGCATCCTGGGCGAGCAGCCGCCGTGAGCCGCCGAACAGTCGCAGGCTGCCGCGCACCTCGAGCAGCACCGAATCGGGCGGCTCGAGGCTGACGCGCGGGGTGTAACGCCCGGCCCATTCCGCCAGGTTCTCGAGCAGCGCGCGTTCGCGGCGCGGATCGCGGTCCTGCACCGTGAGCCGCGGCTGCAGCGCAAGCGCGGAGTTGAGCGCCATCCCGGGCGCGATGCCGTCTGCAACCGCCGCCGCATTACAGGCGCAAACCACCTTGCCGCCGCGCTCCAGATCCACGACGACGGCTGGAATTAGGGGACAGGTTTATTTTTCCCGGATCTACGAATCAACCGATATCCATTCCCGAAATAAATCCCCCGGGAATGTCCCCATTTCCATTCCAGCGACTCGAGCATGTACTGCGGCAGATGTATCGCCAGCCAGAGCTCGCGGCTCGTGCCGGGACGACGCGCAGCCTCGCGATCGCCACGCTCGCGTCCTCCACCGCCGGCCGGCCGCAACCGGGGGTGACCAGGCGCCGGATCGGGCAACGGCTCGAGTTCGGGCCAGGCCCGGGGTTTCTCGAGGGGAGCCATGGTCAATGCGCGCCGACGGGAGCGGGACCGCCGAGGAATCCGAGCTGCAGCTCCATGGGACGGCCACCACGGCTCTTCTCGATCGAGAGCGTGAGAGCCCGCCTGGCCGGCCTCGAGCGCGATGCGCAACACGGCAGGCGAAGGCTCGCGCAGAGCACGCAGCCTCCGGAAGAGGACGGCAAGGCAGCCAGACTGCTCGGCGGCGAGCTGCAGGCGGCGCAGACCCTGGCAGATCGATGACATCCACCCAGCCGAGCACCGCGCTGCAGGACCCCGAACGCAACGACTGCTCCATCACCCAGTCGGCCGGACCTGAGCGCACGACCAGCACGCGCGCTATGTCGACCCCGCAGGCGGCGAGCGCCGGTGCATACGGTTGATACGGCGGCGAGACCCAGGCGAGCCAACCACCCTCGCGGTTTCCCGCCGCAGAGCGCGGCGAGCGCCGGCATGAGGAGGCTCAGCTCACCGATGCCCGGCCGGTCTGCAAGCAGCTCGATGAGCCCCTGCCTCGGCCACCCGCCCCCCGGCAGGCAACGATCGAGCGCGCTGAAGCCCGTCGGCAGACCCGGCGGCTGTGACGATCCTGTCCCGCGCCCGCCAGACGCCGGGATGCTGCAGCAATTCGTCGATCGAGGACATGGAGGAAGCACAGATCGTGCGGAAGCGACGCAGACGACCATCAATTGCGCCTCTCCGCGCCCGCGGGGCGCGCTGCGTCCTGCCGCAGCACGCCTACCACCACGCCCTCGATGATCAGCGACTCCTGCTTGAGATCCACGCGCAGCGGTTCGAAATCGGCGTTCTCCGGCATCAGCCACACCACCGTTCCTTCCTGGCGGTAGCGTTTCACCGTCACCTCGTTCTCGAGTCGCGCCACGACGATCTGCCGGTTGCGCACCTCCGGTGTGCGATGCACTGCGACGAGATCACCGTCGAGAATGCCAACGTCCCGCATGCTCATGCCGCGCACCTTGAGCAGGTAATGCGGCTTCGGTTGAAAGAGCTGAGGATCCACCTGATAGCGGGCTTCGATGTTCTCTTCCGCGAGGATCGGCTTACCGGCAGCGACCCGGCCGATGAGCGGCAACCCGAGCTGCTCGCGCAGCGAATCGCGCAGCTGGATGCCACGCGAGGCCCCGGGGATGATCTCCAGCACCCCTTTACGCTGCAGGGCACGCAGATGCTCCTCTGCGGCATTCGCCGACTTGAAGCCGAGGGCCTCGGCGATTTCCGCGCGTGTGGGCGGCATGCCGTTCTCGATGACGGCATCCTGGATGAAGCGCAGGACCTGTCGCTGGCGAGGGGTGAGATCGTCCATGGAGGCTCCTGTATACATGTACAGCTACTGTGAATATATACAGTTATCGGGGACGGGACGCAAGGCCCATGACCCTTGCCTCGATGTGCCTCGCCGACGCTCGACCGGCGCTTCGACGAGCTCATCGAGACTTACCGCGCGCCGCACACGGGCAGTCACTCGAAGCGGCGCAGACGCACACCCGGCTCCTCGACGCCTTGCGCCGATTGCCGCTCATCCAGCGGGAAACCGAGATGCTTTGTCTCGAAGGCCATCGCATCGGGATATGGCGCAGGTGCTTGGAATCTCGGAAAACAACGTCGCTGTGCGCCTCGCGC
>CAVWOW010000005.1:0-43940 GCA_963756755.1 uncultured Gammaproteobacteria bacterium | reverse complement strand
GCGCTGTCCGGCGCGGGCGCCTCCGGAGCAGCAGCTGCCGGGACAGCAGGCCCGGGATCGAGTTCGGTGCGCGCATACCGCGCGGGCTTCAGTTCCGCGAGCGAGACGTAGCTCTTCCGCACCCACTGGTCGTAAATCCCGTCCGCCGCGCGCCGTGCGTTGGTCTCGTGGATCTCGATCGCCTTCTCCTCGAACGGGAACGCCTGCTCCTCGAGCAGCACGTCGTAGGCCTCGCGCTCCTCCGCCGAGAGGGATGGCGGACGCTCGGACACGAGCAGCGCCTTGCCGAGATCGCGGTACAGGTCGGCCGTCGCCCACCCGGCCGCCGTGGTCACCTCCGCGACGCCGTACTGCGAGGCGCGCGAATAGCCGGCCAGGGCCTGTTCGGTCGCGGACTTCTTCGCGAGCAACGACTGGTCGAGCGGAACGGTCAGCTTGATCGCGCGCGCGAGATCGTCGTGCGGACGCGCGAGCTCGAGAGCGCCTTGCGCGGCGAGAACGCGGCTGCGATCGGTGCGCTGGCTGCCTGCGGCAGCGTCCGCGGCGATCACCTCCTCGAGCCAGCGCCTGCGCCCTGACGTGTCACCGGAGTCGCGAGCCAGGTCGGCGAGGGCCTGCCGCGCGTCGATCGCCGCCGCGTGCGGTGCGGGGTAGCGTTCGACATAGCTCGTGTACGCGCGCGTGGCCGCCGCCCGGTCGTTCGCGCCAGCGTAGAGCTCGGCCGCCTGCCAGAGCGCGGTGCGACGGATTTCGCCATCCTCGCCGTCGAGCGTCGCGACACGCTCGAGCTCGATCGCGGCCTGCTGCGTCCGTCCGGACTCCAGGTACGCGACTGCGAGCTTGCGTGTAGCGTCCGGCGCGAGCTCATGTTGCGGATGACCGGAGCGGAAGGTTTCGAGCACCTGCGCGGCACGCTCCCACTGCTGTGCGTTCAGCAGCAGCGTCGCCGCGTCGAACTCGGCCTTCGCGCGGATCGTCGAGTCCGGCACCAGGCTCGCGACGCGCAGGAACTCGCCGACCGCGCCCTCGAGGTCACCCGCGGCCTGGCGGGCCTCGGCCTGCCGGTACACCGAGGCGGCGAGCCGTTCACGGACTTCGGTGCGTTCCGGGTCGCCGGGCGGGATCCGCGCGTCGAGCTCGCGGAACGCACGCTCGGCATCTGCAAAGCGGCCGCCGTCGAACCAGGTGTTCGCGAGCACCGTCCACGCCACGCGCTGCTGCACAGTGTCGGCACGCGTGCCGAGCGCCAGGATCTTCTGTGCGACCGACTCGGCGCGGACCCGGTCACCGCCATCGAAGAGCGCGCGCGCGGTGCGGGTCAGCACGGCGGGCACCTGGGGCTCGGCCGGAAACGTATCGGCGTAACGGATCGCGGAATCGATGGTCTTCGCCTGCCAGGCCCCACGGGCCTCGGCGGGCAGCATGGGTTCCGCCTTCTCGTATGCGACCAGGGCGGCGTAACCCGCGCGCGCCGCGCCGGGATTCGCGGCGTACCCATAGGCCGCCCATTCGTATTCCGCTGCGGCCTCGACATAGCGCGAGCCGTCGAACAGCAGGTCCGCGAGCAGCAGCCGCGTCGACGGCGCCTCGGGCGAATCATCGAAGCCGGCGAGGAAGTCCTGGTACCAGCGCACGGCCTCGTTCAGGTCCTGCGCGGAACCGCGCTGCGCGAGCGCGTGGTGATGGCGCGCCAGGTCGAGCAGGTTTGCGCGCACCGCGGCGCTGACACGCGGGTCGAGGTTTGCGCGGTGCGCCTGCCAGAAAGCGCTCTTCGGACCGTAGCCTGCGACCAGCTCACGTTTGCCGTCGAGTACCAGCGCCTCGAAGCCGCCGCGCCGGTATGCCTCGGTCGCACGCACCAGCAGCAGCGGCGCCTCCGGATCCATCGGCTGGCGCTTCGCATACGCGCGGTACGCTTCGGCGGCGTCCTGATACCGCTCCTTCTCGAGATACAGGTCGCCAAGCGCCGCGTGGAGCTGCGCCTCGTAGGGCGCCGGCCCGTGCCGGTTGAGAGCGGCCTGCAGCGTCGCGACGCCATCGGCGCCTGCGAATCCGATGCTGAGTGCACGGGTCGTGTCGTCGACCAGCTCGCGCTGCGCACGCGCCAGGTCGTCCACGCGTCGCACCCCGTCGCCGGTGACCAGCACGCGGTCGAGCAGCTTGAGGAACGAGACCGCGCTCTCGTCCTCGCGCGACTGCTTGAACAGGGACCAGCCGTGCTTGTAGAGCGCCTGGACCGTGAAATCCGAAGCGCCGTGCGCGAGCACCGCGGCATAGGCGCGCTCGGCGTCGGCGTAACGTTGCGAACTGAAGAAGATCTCGCCGCGCCGGAACTGCGCCTCGGCATAGTGTGCCCCGCCCGGATGGCTCGCGACCAGCCTGTCGAGCGTCTCGAGCCCGCGCTCCGGCTCGCCGATGTCATCCCAGGCGCGCGCAAGCTGATAGAGCACCTCGCCCCCATCGGCCTCGCGCGGGTACTCCGCGAGCAGCCGCTGGTAGGCGTCGATCGCCTCGCGGCCGACCGCCGCCGCGGTGGCGTGGTTCTGCGCCCGGAGGCTCTCCGCCGCGGCCAGCCGCAGATCGCCGAGCCTCCGCAGCGCCTGGGCGCGCATCCGCGGATCGGCGTCCTGTATCGCGAGAAAGTCGCGGTAGCTCTGCGCTGCGATATCGGCATCTGCCTCGACCGGCGTCTCCGGCGTGATTGGCGCGGTCGCGGTCGCCAGGTCCCCGAGCGTCGGAGGCTCCGGCGGACGTCGCTTGGCCTCGGCGCTCGTCGCCGCCAGGGTCGCCGCGGCGAGCGCCGCAATCACGGCTGCGTGCAGGCGCGCGCGGTCAGTCATGGCGCTACCTTCGCGGCCGCGCCGTCGTAGATCGACGCGAGCGCAAACTGCGCCTGGGTCGCGTACGAGGCCAGTCGCTTCTTCTGCGCGTTGAGCTCGCGCACGGCAACCGTCGCAAGGACCGCTTCCTGCGACCGGGTCGCCGCGTCGATGCCCGGACCGATGCGCGCGATCCGCGACCGCAGCTCGGCGATCCGCGCGGCGAAGCCGCCCGTATCGAGGGGCGCCTGGGCGCTCGCCTCGTGCACCAGGCTGACTCGACCCCTGGCCTCGGCGAGCTGCGCCTCGACCTCGGCCAGCCCGTGTCTCACGAGCTGAAGGCGGCGCTTGTACTGCGCATCCATCTCCCAGGTGAGCGCGCCGCGCAGCATCCGGGCGCGGTCGGCGAGCGCCTCGCGCCCGGGTCCCGGCGGGAGCGCCGAGACCCGTTGCTCGATGCCCTGCAGCGACTGCCATTGTCGCGCCTTGCCCCCGCTCGCCAGCGCGGTGACGTCGCGCGCGGCTTCGATCGCGGACACGCGTGCCGCGAGCCCGGCCTGCCTGGTCGCGAGCGCTTCCACGTCGGTACGCGCCAGCATGTCGGTCTTGCGCGGCTCGCGTTCCGCCGTGGCGCGACTGCGCATCGCGATCATGTCGTCGAACGAGTCGAGCGATTCCTGCCAGCGGTCGAGGTTGACCTGCATGATGCGCAGGTCGCGGTAGTTCTTGAGACCTTCCTGGAACTCGTGCGATGCGAGCAGGTGATACAGATAGCGTGTATGCGGCGCGTCGGGGACCTGCTTGAGCTGCCAGAACCAGCCGACATCGCCGCCACGCGGGCTGGCCGCGAGGATCGCGTCGAGAAACCCGCCGCGCTCGATCGCGGCGATCGACTCGTCGATCCGGCCGCTCTCCCGGACGTACGACTGCACGGCTTGCCGGTAATGCTGCGCGGCCTGCCCGTTCGAGGCGAGCCGGGCATATGCATACGGCACGGCGAGCAGCGACTCCTGCACCGACGAATCCAGCAGCGGCCGGTCGCGCAGCGCGAGCCATGGGACCAGCGCGCGATCGGGACGCTCGGCGTCGGTCTCCGCCCAGCCGAGGCCGAGCAGCGCCCGGTTCGTGAAGGGCCCATCGAGCCGGACGCGGCTCAGCGCCGCCGCGGCCGCCTCGCCCGAGCGTTCCTGCAGCAGCGCGAACCCGAGTGCGAGATTCGCGCGATCCTTGAGTGAGCGCTGTTCCTCCGAGACCGCCGGCGCGCTGCCGACCGACTCGAGCAGCATGCGGCCCTGCGGCGAGTCACCCGAGCGCACGAGCGCGACGCCGAGATTGAACCGCGCGTACGCCGCCCATGCTGACTCATCGTCCCAGACCTTGAGCGCAGCGGCCGCGTCGGCGTAACGCCCCAGCGCCATGAGCACGTTCGACTCGAGCAGGCGGTGCTCGGGCTCGAGCTCGCCCGGCAGCGGACCCTTTATACGCGCGAGATTGCGCGCGGCCTGATCGTAGTGACCCCGCTGATAGCCGATCCGCGCCAGGTAGAAGAACGCGCGATCCGCCACCGATGAGTCCAGGCTCCCCGCGAGCACGCGGTTGAAGATCTGGTCGGCTTCGGCGTGCAGCCCGAGCGACAGATACATTCCGCCGGCGAGCAGCTCGGCTTCCGCGGCATGATTCGGCAGCCGGCCGAAGTCGCGCGCGGCCTCGAGGCGCACGACGGCGTCGAAATAGTCGTCCTGAAAGAACTGGAACAGGACATCGCCGTAGTGCAGGTCGCGGACCTCGCGCCGCGGCGAATCCCCGGCGACAGCGGCGCCGCCCGGCCCGAGCAGCGCGGCGCAGAACGCAACCAGCGTCATTGCAGCTGTGCCTCGCTGTCGCATGTGACGGCGTCCGGTCTGCCGATTGGCGGCGCGGGCTCGGGGCCCGCGCTACTCCCAGACCTTGACGACGAACTCGGGCTGCAGCGACGCCACGCGATCGCTGATCTTGAGCTCGATGTAGCTTGCGCCTACGCCCTTGTCGATCCTGAGCGTCGTGCCTCGCCGGTAGTCGCGCACGTGCGGGCCCTTGCCGGTGAACAGTGCGATCAACTCATGCTCACCGGCCTTGAGGTTGCCCAGGTAGAGCCGCTGGATGCCGCCGCGGTGCAGCGCCTGCACTTCGCGCTCGGTGTAGAGGTAGTTCGTGACCTCCTTGTCGTCCACCTTGAGCGTCACCGAATCGAGAGCGAAGAACGTGCCTACGTCGACCGACAGGAACACCGCAACCTGGGTGCTTGCGGGATACAGGAGCTCCTCCTCCAGCTTGAACAGATCCTTGTTGAGGTCGACGAGTTCCTTCTTGAGCGTCTGCACGTCCTGGTCGACGCTGGGGGACTCCACGGCCGGCTCGGCGGCGAGCGCGATGCCCGGGCGGAGCGCGAGTATCAGGAGCACGGCGACGATGTTGACGCTGCAGAGGGCAGTGGTGATGAGTCGACGGATCATTGCCTTTGCAGCTCCCTGATGCCTGCGAGCAGTTCGTCGGTGGGGATGCGATCGCGCGACCAGGCTTCGCGCACGACGCCGTCGCGATCGAGCAGAAGAGTGAGCGGAAGGTGCGAGATGTCATACAGGCGCGCGACGTCCTGCCGCGTGTCGAGCAGAGTCGGGTAGCCGATGGCGAGTGAGCGGGCGACGGATGCCGCGCGATCCGCGTCGCCTTCGATGTTGACCGAGATGACGACCGGACGATCCGCGACGTCACCGGAGGCAACGCCGCGCAGTTCGGTGAGCGTCTCGCGGCACTCCCCGCAGGCGCTCGTCCAGAACGACAGCACGACGATCTCGCCGCGGAACTCAGACAGCCGCTGGTTGGCGCCGCTCAGATCCTTGAGCGCGAAGTCCGGCGCGACCGCGCCTTGCGCCGGCGCGCCGTTGGAGACCAGGGGAAAAGCGATCACACCGGCAAGCACCGCGGCCGCGAGCGCGACTACGTGCAACCAGACCGGCAGACCCATGCCCCGCCGAGTCAACCGGGGTCCCGAAGGCCGCGAAATTCGTTCCATCCTGGCAACCCCGCTGTCATGGGTCTCACCCGAAGACCGGTGGCTTTGCGTCCCCGTCTTTCAACGGGTTTGCCCTTTACAGTCGAATCGAATCGTCCTGTGCCGCGCGTGGCGCTGTCAACGAATGGCGCGTTACACGTCTCGCAGTCGGACCTGCGTCACAGATGGATGCGCTCTCAGAAACGAGTCCGCAGCCGCGATTCCTCCCACAGCCGTCGCACGAATCCGCGCACGGCCGGCAGCGCGTCAGCAGCAGTCATCAGGCGCTCCGTTTCCAGCACCTGCGCCATGTCGGCGAGCGAGCGGCGACCGTCGATCAGCGAAGCCAGGTAACCGTAGATCCGCATCGTGAGCGCCGAGTTCTGGAACTCCGGGAGCGCAGGCACGGGTTCGCGCGGATTTACGAGCCAGGCCGGCAGCGACGCGTGCGTGGGTACGTCGACTGCTCGCTCCTTGACGGCGCAGAAGGTTACGACCGATTCCATGCGTCCGTGGCGACTCGCCGGCGAGCACATGTACGGCATGCGCCGCTCGTCGGGCAGCGGCCGCGCGAATCCGCAACGCACGGTGATCTCGAGGACTTCGTCGAGCGCATACCGCAGCGCCGGGTCGGCTTGCGCAAACGCAAGCGAACCCGTGTTGACCCAGCGTCCGCCCGGCTCGAGCAGCGCATTGACGCGCGGAACGAAGGCCGCGAGATCCTCGTCGATGATATCGATCAGCCACGGCGTGACGACCACGTCGAAGCTGCCGGGTGCGAACGGCGCGCACGAGGCATCGGCGAGCACGAGCTCGACGGGCGTCGTGAGCGCGCTCGGGGCCGCGAGCGTGCGCAGGATCGCGTGCGAATCCGCGTCGCGCGGCGCGATCGGGAACTCGTAGAGCTGCACGCGTTCGCCGGCGAACATCCGTCGCGCGACGAAGGCGTTGAGCGGGTTGATGTCGAGCGCGACGACGAGCCCGGGAGTCAGGCGCTGCGCTAGGTCGTACGCGAGGCGGCCGCCGCCCGCGCCGAGGACCAGCACGCGGCGCGGCGCGTAGCCGCCGAGCGCGTCGACTACGGACGCGAGTGCCGCCTCGTTCTCCTCCGATCCCCACACCCAGTCGCGATGCAGATTGACGTAGTAGGAAGCGAGTCCCTGTGCGCCCGGGATGCGTGTGCCGAGCGCGCGGTGCATCTCGGGGGTGGCCGCGCCTGGCGCAGCGCCGAGCGGCGCCAGCAGTGCGGCCAGGCGCCGCGCGTGATCCTCGAGCGCCGAGGCCTGCAGCTTGAGACGGTTGCGTCCGCGAACCTCGAGTCCCGGGCGCTCGAGCGCCGCGCGCAGCTCACCCGCCTCACGCGCAAGCTCCGCGAGCAGCGCGGAGAGCCGCTGGCGCCATTCGGCCAGCGCCTCGAGCGGAGCCGCGAAGAGCCACGGGACTCCGTCCACTTCCGGAAACGTCACCGCGCAGGCATCGCAGCGCCATGCGTCGTCGCGGAGTGACAGAGCGCCAGCGCCGCATGCCGGGCAACGCAGCAGCGCGCTGAGCTCGGATCCCTGGTTCACGTGCCGGTCCCCACGGCTCACGTTATCACGGGCCAACGCGACCTCGACTGGCCGGGGCATGACGCGAGAGGGACGCAACGGCCGCCGCGAGCCGACGCGCGACTCGGTGCGAAGCTCTACCGGATGGGCTGGAAAGCGATGAGGCTGTCCATCTGCGCCGCAGATCCCAGACCGTGGTTCGCGCCGAGCACCTCGGCGATCCTGCCCTGCTCGCCGTGCAGCGCCAGGTAGTTGAGCACGATGGTTGCGGCGAGCAGGTTCACGTTGTTGGCCGCAGCGCTCGAGGCGGTCTCGACCGACGCGTCCGGCCGGAAGTAGCCGATCTGCTGGTGACGCGCCGCGCCGCCCGCTCCCGTGTCGAGCAGCGCTGCCCGGCCCATCGGGTTGTAGACCAGGAAGAACGATGCGGCCGTCGACTGGTTGTCGCTGGTCCACATGAACTTGCCGCGACCATCGACGGTACTGTCGACCTGGCCGCCTGCCGACAACGAGCCGTCGGAGAACACGTACAGCATCAGGGGAACGCTCTTGCGCGCTGCGTACTCGAGGCAGGCACCCATGCAGCGCCCGGCGCGGAAGTCGCGCACTTCGCCCGTGGCGCGGCCCTGGCCGTGATAGTCGTAACCACCCATCGTGATGGTACCGGCGCCGGCGTAGCCCGAGATCACCATCTTCATCACGGCAGCGGTCTTCCGGAACTCGTCGTCGCCGTCGTACTCCGCCTGCGTGAAGATGGGCCCGACGATGTCGGGATCGAGCCCGGGATTGAGGTCGCTGGGGGTGCCGAACTTGTGGACGACGTCGGCCGCCTTTGCATAGCCGCAGTTGACGAGATGGCTGAGCTCCTCGCTCGTGATGCCATGCTGCGGCACGACCCGCTGGATCTTCCGGTCGCTGATCCGCTGGATGCTTTCCAGGACGAGATCAGTGTCGTTGCTGTTGCCCAGCAGGGTGCCGAGCTGTCCGGTATCCACCAGGCCGACCACGTCGCTCGCGCGATCCACCTTCGTCGGGCGCACGGACAGATCGATCATCGCAGCCGGCGCCATCGAGTTGCCGCCCGAATCCGACGCGCGAGAGCCGATAAGGGTCGCGAGCTCGCCGGTCGCACCCGCCTTGTAGATCCCGTACATCGGGTTGTGCGGGTTGTTTCCGGTGTCGTTCTCGGAGCGCGCCGCGATCACCGCGCCGTTTGTGCTGGCCGCCGTGCCGGGCGAGATGCTGGCCATGATGCCGCGCAGGAAGGCGCTGTCCGAATGAAACGCCAGCCCGAGACTCGTGTCCGTGAAGCTCGTGTTGGTCACCGGGTTGATCAGCGCCGGCACCATGTCGCCGGGCAGACCCATCTTCCCGTAGCCGGCCGTGGTCAGAAAATCGAGCTGACCGCCTGGGCCGCCGATCAGGACGTTCGAGCCCACCATGTTGGCGCCGCCGGCGAGGTCGATACAGATGAAGGGAACCTTGGCCGCACTGCTGCCATCGAGACCGCACTGTGCCCGGAGCTCCGGCGGAAGCGCCGCCATCGCCGCGCGCGGATTCGCGAACACGCTGAATATGGCCGGGGCCATCACCGTCGCACTGCCCGCCAGGAAGCCCTGGGAGATGAAGTCGCGGCGGGTGACCGGCCGCTTGTGCGCGTCGGCATGCCGGATCGGCTCGCCGAGCCGAAGCTTTCGGGGGGGTGCCTTGCGGATGATCATGGCTCGTTTCTCCAGGCGATCTTCTGCTGACGGCTCACTGCACCAGGGTGACGGCGCTGCCGAGCAGCGCAGCACAGGTCGCCTTGACGACCGTTTCAGTACGCGCGGCGTTGTTGCCGCCGGGAGCGAGCTGGTCGATCAGCAGGTGGAGCTCGGACTCGATCTCGGCCTGGACCGGATCCGTCAGCAGCGCCGGATCGACCATGCGGCCGAGCAGCGCGTTGACGACGGCCACGTCGCCTCCGTTGGCGAAGGCCATCGCGGGCGGTGCCGAGAAGTTGAACCCCGGGAAGTAGTCCGTGCGCGAGACCGAGCCCTGGTTGCGGACCAGCGCGTCGCAGTACTGGATCGCGAGCTGGGCGATCGCCACCGGGTGCGCCGAGACGAAGGTTTCGATCGTCTCGATCGTGGGCATGCTCTGCTTGACTGTCTGGAAGGTGGCGTCCACCTCGGCGACCTGTGTACTTACACCGGTCAGCTCCGACATGGTCGCGTTGATCTCGTCGAACACGCGCAGACCGACGTCCGCCGGGCGCGGTACGGGCAGTGGCGGCTCCGGCAGCAGCGGCACGGGATCCGTTCGCACGTTCCTGCGGTCGCCGAGCACGTCGAAGGTCAGGAAGAACTCGTCGGTCTCCGGACCCTTCTCGAGCGCGATGACGGTGCCGATGTTGGACAGCCGCTGCCCGCCCGGTCCGTAGTTCGAATCATCGACTACGGTGTTGAGCGTGCGGTACGCCTGGCCGACCGCGGCTTCGGCGCCGTTGACGCCGATGCGGATGCCCGCCATCGGGATGCTGCCCGGCGTGGCGCCGGCTTCGAGGCTGATGAAGGTCGGCTTGTCGAAGAGGTAGCCGTAGCTGTCGAGCTGGCTCACTTCGAACATGACGTAGGCCTGCGGCATGTCGATCAGGTGGCTGACCGAGAACAGCAGGTAGAACTTCTCGCCGACGCCGGCCTCGAAGTTCTGCGTGATCTGCGCGGGCGTGATCGCGCGGTTGTAGACCGCCACGAGGCGCAAGACGCCCTGGAACTGGCGGTCGCCCGACACCTCGTTGCCGAGCACGAAGGCGAAGGTATCGTCCCAGTCGCCAAGCGTGCCGCCCGCGACCGGATCGGTGTCATCCGTGAACTCGCCATTGACGTAGATGCGACGACCGTTCACCGGGTCGTAAGTCGCGACGACGTGCTGCAGCGTTGCCTGCAGGTCCTCGTCGTCGGCGGAGGTCGTGAGCTTCGGATCGCCGTTCTGGTCCGAGCTCGACGAGCGGTTGTGGAAGTCGTAGCTGTAGAGCGTCTGGCCCAGCATGAAGTTGCGGACCATGGTGCCGCCCGAGTACGACACGATGCGGGATTCCTCCTGCGCGACGTTGCCCGGCGCGACCCAGGCCTCGATCGAGTACTCGCCCGTAGCCTTGATGAGGTCGTGCAGCTTCTTGCTGCTGGTGGTCGAGCCCTGAGCCTTGCCGCTCCGCACGTTGATGCCCCAGCCGCCGACCCAGGTGACGTCGCCGGAGAGCGACAGGTCGAGCGCCGGCTCCACACCGCTCGTGTCGTAGGCGACCGTGCCAGAGCCCGTCTTGAACTCCCACATGCCGATGACGTTGCCGTTGTAGCGGTTGCCGCCGCTCGCAACCGTGCCTTCGTAGAGGCCGAGCGCCTTCGACAACACGAGCGAAGAATCGACCTGCGTGATCGGCACCTGGTCGGCGAAGGCCTGGATCGCCGCCTGCATCGTGTTGGCATTGGATGCGCAGTCGCTCCAGCAGTTGTGGAACTCGGTACGCAGACGGACGACGAGCCGCGAGAGTGCAGGCTGGTCGAGATTCATCTTCGTCTTCGCGGCGTCGTAGGCCTCGTCGACGTCTGCAGAGGCGAAGTACGGCGACTGCGCATTGGCCGCAGCCGGTGCATGGCAGCGCTGGCAGTACTCCTCGACGATCGGGTAGACCGTGCTCGCGTAGAGCGCCGAACCCTCCGCACCCGCCGGGAAGCTCTTGCTTGCGCCCGGGTCCTTGAGGATCGGTGGCTCGAGCACGACGCCACTACCGCCCCCGGCGACCGCGCCGGCCCAGTTCGAGATCCAGGTCGTGAGGATGTCGGCGCAGGCGTCGGTGCTGGCGAGCCAGCAGTTGTGGCCGCCGGCGACCTTGGTCACCATCAGCGAGTCCTGCGGTGAGGTCAGCGTGACGATGGTGTTGGCGGCCTCATAGGCCAGGTTGATGTCGTCCTGCCGGACGAACTGCGGCACCTGCCCGCCCGCGACGTGGCACTGCCCGCAGCGGTTCGACGCCTTGAGGTTGTCCCAGACGTTGAGCTTGAACGCCTGCACGTCCGCGGTCGCGGGGGGCGGCCCCGTGTAGGCCGCCGGCGCGCCGCCCGGCCCCGCCGGGTTCTCGACGGTGTCGGCGCCGCCACCGCACGCCGCGAGCAGCACGACGAAAAATTGGCTCAGAGCCAATTTTCCGAAGGCCCATGTGCGGCGACTTGGGGTGCGACCGGCCCAGGCCGGAGAAAATTGGCTCTGAGCCGATTTTTCGGGGTCGATCCATGGCTCGGCTCCTAGTCACCCATGCAGTAGGCCGCGGCTTCGGCGAACACTTGCTTGAGCCGGTACCCAGCCTTGAATGACGTCGTCATCTCGCTCACCTGGTCGCGGTCCTCTTTGTCGCTCGGCGCCCGGAAGCAGACGTTGCGGAACACCTTCTCGACCTGGCAGCGCGCGAAGGCGTCGCTGCCGGCGAGCTCGCGGCCGAGGGACTTCGCGCCTGCACCGCTGCCCGGCTGCGAATCCCAGCCGAGCAGGCTGTTTGCACCGTGCCGCCAGTAGTTGTCCCAGCGGTCATCGGGCGTGGCGAATCCGGGCCGGAACGTATCGTCGTTGTTGAAGTACTTCGGGCGCACGACGCCGGCGGTGTAGACGATGCTGCCCGTCTCCTCGCCCTCGACGCCGTTCCAGTCGTAGTACGCGAAGGCCTGCGCCATCGGGTCCATGCCGCTGTGGCAGCCGATGCAGTTGTTGAGGAATACGCGGCTGTCGCCACCGGGGCTGCGGCTCACGTCCTGGCGGATCCGGTCGGGCGGGCGCGTCGTGTCCTGCACCTGCTCCATGTCGCGGCACATGTGGTTCATCAGCGTGAAGCGGAACATCGCCCGGTTGGTGCCGGCGATGAAGAAGGCCTTCGCGGCGGCGCGCGTCGTCATGACGCCAGCCGTCGCGTCCGCGGGCAGGCCGCTCATCGCGGATTGCGTGGTGCGTGTCAGAGCCGTCTTCAGGTTGATGCCGCGCTCGAGCGCGGCGTAGTGATCGTTGTTCGCGGGTGAGTACGCGGGTACGCCGGGGCCGCTGCCGACATAAAGGATGTCCCCGAAGAGCACCTCGTTGAACGGCACGTCGTCGCGGACCATGCCGATGACCGTCGCCACGTAGTCGTTCAGCGGCGCAAACACCGTCTGGTCGCGATTGGTCCACGGCATCGCGAAGTTCTTGAGCGTCACGTCGTAGAAGGCCGGGATCCATGGCATCGCGAGCTCAGCCGCCCCGACCGGGTTGTTTGGCGACCAGTGGCCTCATCTGCGTCGAGCACGGCCTTCGTCGGCGGCACACCGGCGAGACGATCGTGGATGCGCCGCGCCTTCGTGCGGTCGTCCGCCTGCGCGGCCGGCGCAAGCAGCAGAGCTGCGGCGCCCGCGAGCACGATTGCGCGGAATGCCCGTGAGCGGCCGGCGGCCGCTTGCGCGGTCCGGCCGTCGTGGCGGCCAATTCCCTCGAGCCACTGCATGAGCATGGACCGATCTCCAAAGATCATCGGCGTGCAGGGTGTAGGGGCACGCGGGCTTCGCCAAGCGGCATCGCTCCGATCTGAGAGCGTGCTCACACTAAGCGCGCGGCCCGCGAGCATCTCGCGTACTGAGAGCCGCCTCACACATCGCGACGCGACACGTAGTCCGCGCCATCCGTATGAGGGACAGTGCTCTGTGCGGCGCAGTGCGCGCCGCGGTGAGGCTTTACCGAGGGATCTCGGATGGACAAGTACGCACGAAGCCGCGATGCCGGCTGCAAGAAATTCGGCTCGGAGCCGAATTTCGCTGGATGGCGCTCCTGGTCCGGCGGCGCGCTCGTATCGGCGCTGCTCGCCCTCGCGGCGTGCACGAGCAGCGACGGCGGCGGGACTCCGGGTGGCAGCCAGGAGCCCGACCCGGTCGTGCTCGACTTTCCGATCGCCTACGTCAAGCACCCGCTGCCCGAGGAAGAAATGGACGTGCAGCTCGACGCACGCCGGCTGCTCGACTTCCGCGAGGGCGGCGACCTCTACGTGCGCGACCGCGCCTCGCCCTCCTCCGCCGAGATCAACGTCACCGGCGAGATCACCGGCGGACTCGGCGACGTCCGCGACGTCGAGCCCTCGTACGACGGCACGAAAGTCGTCTTCGCGATGCGTGAGCCCCTGATCGAGGGCGCCGACGAGGAGGACCAGCCGACCTGGAACATCTGGGAGTACGACGTGCCGGCGCGTGCGCTGCGCCGCGTGATCCCGTCGGACATCATTGCCGAGGAAGGCCACGACTTCGCCCCGCACTACCTGCCGGACGGGCGCATCGTCTTTGCCTCGACGCGCCAGCGCCAGTCGCGCGCGATCCTGCTCGACGAGGGCAAGCCGCAGTTCGAGGCGCAGGACGAGGACCGGCAGGAGCCCGCCTTCGTGCTGCACGTGATGGACGCCGACGGCAGCGACATCCACCAGATCTCCTTCAACCAGAGCCACGACCTCGACCCTGCGGTGCTCGACGACGGCCGAGTCGTCTTCAGCCGCTGGGACAACGCGGGGCCGCAGAGCGCGATCCACCTCTACGCCGTGCGCCCCGATGGCAGCGGTCTCGAACTGCTGTACGGCGCGCAGAGCCACATGACGGGCACCGACGGCGTCGGAAGTCCACTTCCTCGACCCGCGCCCGATGGCGAACGGCGAGCTGCTGGTGCGCGCGCAGCCGTTCACGGCCGTGGACTTCGGCGGACAGCTGCTCGCGATCGACACGACGAACTACGTCGAGGACACGCAGGCGAACCTCGCGAACAGCGGCGTGCTCGCCGGCCCCGCGCAGAAGCCCGCGACGCCAAACCAGGTCGTGACCATCCCGGGGCCCTCGCCCGGCGGCCGTTACAGCTCGGCGTATCCGCTGCGCGACGGCACCGGTCGCATCCTCGTGAGCTGGAACCAGTGCCGGCTGCTGGACGGTGAGCGGATCATTCCCTGCACCGACGAGCTGATCGCAGGCCGGCGACGCTGCCGGCCGCGCCGCCTCTGTACGGCATCTGGATGTACGACCCGCGCGGCGAGACGCAGCTGCCGGTGGCGGCGCCCACCGAAGGCTGGGTCTACACCGATGCCGTGGCGCTGCAGACGCTCGCCGCCGCCGCCGGTGCTGCTCGATCGCGTCGCCGGGTCTCGACTTCGACTCCGAGCTCGCGACCGAAGGCGTCGGCATCCTCGACATCCGCAGCGTCTACGACTTCGACGGCGCCGACATCGCGCCCGCGGGCATCGCGGCGCTCGCCAATCCCGCGGTGACCACCGCCGCACAGCGGCCCGCGCGCTTCCTGCGCATCGAGAAGGCCGTCAGCCTGCCGGACGAGGACGTGCGCGACTTCACCGGCACGGCATTCGGCGTCACCGCGAACTTCGGCATGCGCGAGATCCTGGGCTACGTCATGGTGGAGCCCGACGGATCGGTGCGCGCGAAAGTGCCCGCCAACGTGGCGCTCGCGGTCACGGTGCTCGACGCCAACGGGCGCCGGATCGGCCCGCGCCACAACAACTGGCTGCAGGTGCGCGCGGGCGAGGAGCTGCGCTGCAACGGTTGCCACGATCCGGGCAGCGGGCTGTCGCACGGCCGCTCGGATCTGTTCGACGCGGTCAACGATGGCGCGACGACCACGGGACAACCGTTCCCCAACACCAACCCGGCGTTCTTCGCGGACTTTGGCGAAACGATGGCGCAGGTGCGCGCGCGGATCAGCTGCCAGACGGATTGCGCGGCGCTCGCGCCGAGCCTCGATGTCGTGTTCGAGGACGTCTGGACCGACCCGGTCGCCGCGAACCGCGGCGCTCGACCCGAGCTTCGCGTACCGCTACGCGGACCTGGAAACGCCGGCGCCGACCAGCCCCGACTGCATGACGGGCTGGCGCGCGGGCTGCCGGGCGACGATCCACTACGAGCAGCACATCCATCCGCTGTGGAGCAAGCCGCGGGTCACGCTCGCGGCGGATGGCGTCACGGTGCTCGCAGACACCTGCACGACGTGTCACGCGGCCGGCGCGGCGCTGCAGCTCATCGACGGCGCGTCTGCCGCCGAGCCCGAGCACTTCAACGCCTATCGCGAGCTGCTCGCGACCGACGAGGGGCAGCCCGACCCCATCCTGTTCGCGGGCCGCGCGGACGACTCTGTGCGCTTCTTCACGATTTTCGCCCCCGGCGGCACCCATGAGGGCCGCCTGACGGCCGCCGAGTTGAAGCTCGTCTCAGAATGGCTCGACCTTGGTGCGCAATATTTCAATGACCCCTTTGCCGCGCCGCTCGACTGACCGATGGTCCGATGCCTGCTGTTCGCGATGCTCCTGTTCGCAGCCCTGGCGCCGGCCCCGGCGAGGGCGGCTGCCGACGCGGAGCTTGTCGTGGTGCAGGATCCGTATCTCGAGTTCCGGACCGGGCCCGGGCGCGGCTACCCGATCTTCCATGTGGTCGATCGTGGCGAAGAGGTCAGCCTGCTGCGCCGCCGAACCGACTGGATCAAGGTCCGCTCGGATCGCGGCCGCGAAGGCTGGGTGCACCGCTCGCAGCTCGAGCGCACGCTGACGCCGCAGGGCGAGCGCGTGCAGGTCGCCGGCCCGACGCCGGAATCGCGGCTCGAGCACCGCTGGGAGATCGGCCTCGTGACCGGCGACTTCGGCGGCGCGAACCTCGTGTCCGCGGCGGGCTCGTACGCGCTGACGCAGTCGCTGCACGCGCGTCTCGACGTGACGCACCTGCTCGGCAGCTACTCGAACGGCTGGTTGGTGACCGCGGGCCTGCTGCACGCCTTCATGCCGCAGTGGCGAGTCTCGCCCTTCGTTTCACTCGGTGGCGGCGTCGTGCACATCTCGCCGAAGGCCACGATCGTGCAGTCCGAGGATCGCACCGACCCGGCCGCCTACTCCGGCCTGGGTGTGCGCGGTTTCCTGACGAACCGCTTCCTGCTGCAGGGCGAAGTACCGGAAGTTCGTCGTCCTGACGAGCCGCGACGACAACGAGGAGATCGACGAATGGACCGTGGGCTTCACGTACTTCTTCTGAGCGCCACGGCACTCGGCTGCGTGCTCGCGGCCGGGACGGCCGCTGCGCAGGACCCGGTCGGCGGCGGGAGCGAGACGCCGCAGGTGGTCGAGCCGCAGGTCGAGCGGCGCGACGTCAAGGCGCCGCGCATCGACGCCGAGAACTTCGAGGTCGGCGGCTTCGTCGGCACGATCGCCATCGAGGACTTCGGCAGCAGCGTGACCTACGGCGCGCGCGCCGCCTATCACTTCACCGAGGACCTGTTCGCGGAGGCGACCGTGGGCACGTCCACGGCCGGCCGCACGAGCTACGAGGACCTGAGCGGCTCGGTCGAGTTGCTGACCGACAGCCAGCGCGAGTTCACCTACTACGATCTGTCGGTCGGCTGGAACGCGCTGCCCGGCGAGGTGTTCTTCGGCAGCCGGCGCGCCATGCCGAGCTCCGTCTACCTGTCGCTCGGCGGCGGCAGCACGCGTTTCGCGGGCGACGACCACTTCAGCCTCGTCGTGGGCGCCGGGTTCCGGCTGCTCGTGACCGATTCGCTCGCCGCGCACCTCACCGTACGCGACCAGATGTTCGAGAGCGACCTGCTCGGCTCGAAGAAGCTCACGCAGAACCTCCAGTTCAGCTTCGGTCTGACCGCATTTTTCTGAGGAGCGAGGCACCATGCGATCCATACGCACCCTGATCCCCACGCTGGCGCTTGCCCTGCTCGCCGGCACGGCGACCGCGACCGGCCCGGGCCCGGTGGCACCCGATTTCGCGCTGCCTGCGCGCGACGGCGGCGAAGTCCGCTTGAGCGAGCTCAAGGGCCAGGTCGTCATGATCAACTTCTGGGCCACCTGGTGCGGGCCGTGCCGGCAGGAGATGCCTCTGCTGCAGCAGATCCATGCCAAGTACGAACCGCTCGGCTTCACGATGCTCGGTGTCAACGTCGAGCCCGACAGCGCGGCCGCGCAGACCTGGCTCAAGGGCATGCCGGTCAGCTTCCCGATCCTCTTCGACGTCAAGAGCCAGGTCAGCTCGAGCTTCGGCGTCGAAGCCATGCCGAGCTCGGTCCTGATCGATCGCGAAGGCCGCGTCCGCCACGTACACCGCGGCTACAAGCCCGGTGACGAGGCGGTCTACACGGACCTCATCCGCGGACTGGTCAAGGAGTGACGATGACGACGACTGCACGGATCCTCTGCGTGGTGACGCTGCTCGCCGCCGCCGGCTGCAGCAGTGTCGAGCCCTGGGTCAAGCCCTACGAGCGGCAGAACTTCGCCGATCCGATCATGGCGCTCGACCGTGACCCGGTGTCCTCGGCGTACATCAACCACGTCTTCGAGGCCCGCGAAGGCGCCCGCGGCGCGGTCGGCAGCCACGGCGGCGGCTGCGGCTGCAACTGAACGCGCCCGGATCACCACGGATGACACGGTCCCGCCTGGCCTCGTCGCTGATCCTGCTGCTCGCGGCGGTGGCGCCCGCTGACGCGGGCGTGCTGCCCGACGATCGGGCCGACGTGCTCTATCACCGCTACGACGGCGGCGGCGTCACGATCGACGGCCCCTCGCTCCTGGTTCGCAAGAAGTTCGCCGAAAAGTATGGCGTGACCGCGAACCTCTACATGGACATGGTGTCGAGCGCGTCGATCGACGTCATGACCACCGCGAGCCCGTATACCGAGGAGCGCAAGCAGGCCAGTCTCGCCGCCGACATGCTGAACGGCAAGTCGACGTACAGCGTGAGCTTCACCAACAGCGACGAGACCGACTACACGGCGAACTCGGCGAGCTTCGATGTCAGCCAGGACATGTTCGGCGACCTGACGACCGTGTCGTTCGGCTTCAGCCGCGGCTGGGACGAGGTGCGCAAGCGCGGCGACGACACGTTCTCCGAGCCCGTGGACCGGCGCACCTACCGGTTCGGCATCTCGCAGATCGTGACCCCGACGCTGATGATGGGACTCTCCTACGAGCTCGTTTCGGACGAGGGCTTTCTCAACAACCCCTACCGGTCGGTCCGCTATCTCGATCCGGGGAGCCCGGCAGGATTCGCGTTCCAGCCCGAGGTCTATCCGCACACGCGCACCAGCAACGCAGCCTCGATCCGCGCGCGATACTTCCTGCCGTATCGAGCCGCGTTGCACGGTGAGTACCGCTACTTCACCGACACCTGGGACATCAACGCGCATACGGCCGAGGTCAGCTACACGCACCCCTGGGGCGAGCGGTGGATCTTCGAGCTCGGGCTGCGCTACTACACGCAGAGCGCAGCCGAGTTCTATTCGGACCTGTTCCCGCGTGCCGATGCGCAGAACTTCCTCGCGCGCGACAAGGAGCTCAGCACCTTCTCCAACCAGATGCTGAGCCTGGGCGCCACCTACGAGCTGTCGCTTGGCTGGAAATTCTTACAGCGGTCCACCCTGAGCTTCTTCTACGACCGCATGGAATTCCAATACGACGACTTCCGCGATATCAGGACGGCCGGCGCGCCCGGGACCGAGGAGCTCTATGGCTTCGGTGCCAACGTGTTCCGGCTCTATTTCTCCGGCTGGTTCTGACCGGCGCCCCGGACCCCTGCGCTGCCACCACTCGGGGTCAAGCGACCACCCGCACAATCGCAGCCCGACACGGGCGACTTCAGCAAAGTCGCCGGGAATTGATAGTATCTGGTCAGGACCACCCGCACGGGCGCGAGATTGGCCAGCACACATTCAGATCAGCTGACAGATTCCATTGAACCCTCCACAGAGGGACTTGCGCGCGCGCGCGCGGAACGCTTCACGCGAGACGAGCTCGAAACCGGCCGTCGGGAGCGGCTGAGCGAGGGTCGCTGGGCCAGCGTCGTCCTCTACCACGCCAAGCACGGTGGCACACTCTGGGTCGTCAAGGACTTCCGGCCCCGCTCGTTCCTGGCGCGCAACCTGATCGGGCGCTTCCTGATGGCGCGCGAGATACGTGGACTCAGGACGGCCGCGCAGATCGAGGCCGCGCCGCGGGGTACGTTCAAGATCGATGCGTTCGCTCTCGCCTACCGCTTCCTGCCGGGCCGGAGCCTGCGTAAGGTACCGGGCGCGGAACTCGGTGCGGATTTTTTCCCGGCCCTGGAGCGCAGCCTGCAAAAGATGCACGCCTGCGCTCGGATCGTGCATCTGGAACTGCGCAATGGCGAAAATATCCTGGTGACCGAGCAAGGTGCGCCTGCGCTGATCGATTTCCAGGCGCATGTGAGCACGCGCTGGATGCCCGGCGCACTGCGGCGGTTTCTGCAGGAAGTCGATCTCGCTGCAATCTACAAGCATTGGGCCAGGCGCAGCCCCGAGACCCTGGGTGCCGCGCGCGCCGCGGCACTGGCCAGGATGAATCGGCTGCGACCGCTCTGGGTGCTGAGCAGGCCTCACACGCGCCGCTCCCGCCCCACCGCTCGCTGATCAGCGGCCACCCGCTCGATCATAACGAGGGCTGACCGTGTTCGATGCGATCCACGGCCTCTTCAATCACCCGACGCTGCGCAAGGTCCTGGTCAAGAACAGGGTCCTCCTGGCCATCGCCGTCGTCGGCTGCGTCGTCTGGTTCATGGAACCGCGCTGGCTGCTCCCAGGTTTCCTGGTGTCGATGTTCGGCGAGGCGATCCAGCTCTGGTGCTTTGCCTCGCTCGACAAGGGCCGCAACCTCGCATCCAACGGCCCATACGCGATGGTGCGCAACCCGATGTACCTCGGGCGTTACTTCATTATCCTGGGCGCCGTGTTGCTGCTCGGCCGCTGGTGGGTGGCGGTGCTCTTCACGGTGCTGTACTACTTCTACATGTTGAACCGCGTGAAACGCGAGGAAGAGTACCTGCGCGAAGTGCTCGCGCTTCCCTACGCGGAATACCTGCGGACCGTGCGGCGCTTCCTGCCGGGAGCCCCGCTGCCGGGTAATCCGGTGGCATTCTGGGACTGGAAGCTGCTCAGGCAGAACCACGGCCTGCAGAATCTTGCGGGTACGCTGCTGTTCTGGCTCGCGGCGTTTCTCTGGATGCGCTATCGCCCCGGCTGACCGCGTCGCCGCCGACCGGTTCCGGCACCCGCGATCGGCACCTGCTGCGTGATGCAGTGGATGTTTCCGCCGCCGAGCAGGATCTCGCGCGCCGGCACGCCCACGACCTCGCGCCCCGGGAACAGCCGCCTGAGCTTGCGAAGCGCCGCGCCGTCGTGGCGCGGGTCGAGCAGCGGGACGACGACGCGACGATTGGCGATGTAGAAGTTCACGTACGACGCCGCGAGCCGCATGCCGCGACGACGCGCCATGAACTCCGTGCTGGCGTCGATGCCCTCCGCCTCGCGCTTCGTCATCCGCAGCGGGCCGGGTTGCTCGAGCTTGTGGATCCGGAATCGCCGGCCGCGGGCATCGCGTGCCGCGCTCAGGCGCTCCCATGCGTCGCGTGAGACTTCGTACTGCGGGTCGCGACGATTCTCGGTCCAGGTGAGCACCACCTCGGCGGGACGCACGAAGCAGCAGAGATTGTCGACGTGGCCATCGGTCTCGTCGTCCACGACGCCGCGTCCGAGCCAGATCACCTTCTCGACGCCGAGGTAGCGGCCGAGCAGACGCTCGATGTCGGCGCGGGTGAGGTCCGGATTGCGATTCGGATCGAGCAGGCACTCCTCGGTGGTGATGAGCGTGCCCTGTCCGTCGACGTGGATCGCGCCGCCCTCGAGCACCAGGGGCGCGCGGTAGCGATCGCGACCTTCGATCTCGAGCACCTTCTGCGCCACGGCGTCGTCGCGGTCCCAGGGTCGATACAGACCGCCCTCGAGGCCTCCCCAGGCGTTGAATATCCAGTCGACCCCGCGCACGCCACGGGCGCTGGTCACGAAGGTGGGCCCGACGTCGCGCATCCACGCGTCGTCGCTCGACAGCTCGATGACCCGGACCGCGGGCGGAAGCAGGCGGCGCGCGTTTGCGTACTGGCCCGCCGAGACGCCGACCGAGACGGGCTCACTCGCCGCGATCGCCGTCGCCACGGCGGCGAACGCGCGCTGCGCGGGCTTGCCACCCAGGCGCCAGTTGTCCGGTCGTTCCGGCCACAGCATCCAGCAACCGGAGTGAGGCTCGAACTCGGCGGGCATGCGGTAGCCGTGGCGACGCGGGTCGCCGTCGAGAGTCTCGGGCATGGGTATCGCCGGTCCAGTCGAATGCTGGTGGCGATGGTAGCCGCGGCAGGGTCAGATCGGCCAGTACGCGAGACTCGCCGCGGCAATCAAGGCGCCGAGCACCGCACCCGCCGCAACGTCCGTCGGGTAGTGCAAACCGAGCACTGTTCGCGATGCCGCGACCAGCAGCGCGAACGGCACCAGCAGGATCGCGCTTTGCGGGTAATGCGCCACGGCGAGCACGGTGAAGCACACGGCGTGAAGCGTGTGGCCGGACGGAAAGCTGTAGCGATCGAGCGGCGCCGTCCCGCAGAGAATGCCCGCATGGGAAACGAACGGCCGCTCGCGAACCAGCCGATGCTTCAGCAGCCGATAGACTGCGACACCGACGGCGCCGGTCACGGCCATCTGCAGCGCAAGCGACCGCCCGGCTTCGCCGTCCAGAACCGCGATGCCGGCTATCAGCAAATACCACGCGACGCCGTCGCCGAGCTGGCTGGCAATGACGAAGGTCCTGCGCAGCGCTGCGCGGTGGCAGCCTCGATTAACCGCCAAGCAAAGCCCTCTCTCCGCGCGGTCCACGCGTTGCCACATCCCGGATGTCGTGGCCCCGATCATCTGTGGTGCCCTCCTTGAGCACGCGGCCACGATGCATTCCTGTTGTGAATACTGGATTTCTAGACCGTTACAGTTCGATGAAAAATCATGTACTTATGACACATACCGATGTAATGGCTGGAGGATTGCGGCGGTGGTCGCGTTATTGCGGCTGAGTTTTGCGCCGTGTTACGTTCAATCGGATCTCACTCCTTGCCGTGCGCGGATGGGCGCCGGCAGCGGCTAAATCGCCCGGTTACCGCATCGCCGACCAGGAGAACAAGATGAGTCGCACTCGCACTTACCTGCCGCTCATGATCGCATTCGCCGCAACGGTGCTTGCCGGTTGTGAAACGAGCCGCACCTCCATGCCCACCGAATGGGACGGCCTGGTCCGGCAGCCGCATCCGCGGCTGAACGCGGTCTTCGTCAAGCCCGACGCGGAGATCCCCGCGTACCGCAATGTGATGCTCGATCCGCTGCAGGTCGAATTCGCCCGCAACTGGGACCCGAACCGCGGCGGCCGCAGCCAGCTCAGCCGGCTCGATGCGGGCGACATGGAGGCCATCCAGGACGGACTTGCCGATCTGTTCCAGGAGATCTTCCGCACCGAGCTCGAGCGCGGCGGCTATCAGCTCGTGACCGAGCCCGGCCCGGATACGCTGCGTGTCACTCCCGGTATCGTCGATCTCTTCATCACCGCGCCGGATACCATGACCCCGGGACGCAGCCGCACGTATACGGCCAATTCCGGGCGCATGACCCTGGTCGTCGAATTGCGCGACTCGATGACCGACGAGATCCTGGCCCGCGCGGTGGACACGCGCTCCGGCCGCAATACGGGCATGATGACCATCACGAACCGCGTGACGAACACAGCCGATGCTCGGCGCGCCATCGGCGTCTGGGCGACGGCGCTGCGCCAGGCGCTCGACGATCTCTACGGGCGAGCAAGCGCCGCGGCGCCGGCGGCGTAGGAAGGTGCCGGGCCGCAGTTTCGCAGTTATTCGAGCAGCTACGAACCGACCACTCAGGTAAGCCGCACGAATAACTGCGAAACTGCGGCCCGGCACCTTATAGCCGATCGTTGAGCGTGATCCCGACCCCGACGGTAGTCTGGTTCCAGTCGTAGTCGATCATGCTCTCGCCGTAGCCGGTGAAAATCTGCACGTAGCCGCGCACCGGACCCAGCAATCGGGGTGATGTCCAGGTGAACTGTGCCGCACCCTTCCCGGTCGCGAGGTTGCCGCGTCCCCAGAGCGTGAAGCTGTGCTCGCGCAGGCGATAGAAGGCGGTCAACTCACCGTAGCCGAGGTAGTCGGTGATGCCTGGGTTATCGTCCTCGTAGTCCCCGAGCTCGATCCTCGTCCACGCGCGCGCGAGCAGGGCGAAGTCGCCATTCTCGACGCCGGCCTCGACGAAGAGTCGGTCCCAGCTCCGTGAAATCGGGTCGGCGCGGCCATTCGACTGGTGGATGAAGCCGAAGTTGAGCAGGTTCCACCTCCACTCGCCCAGCTCCACGCCCGGGCGGAAGCTGCCGAAGACCTCGGGCGCGTAGTTCGTCTCGCGGAACGGTCGCGAGATGTCGGCGTTGTAGACCTGCCACTGGCTCTGCTGTGTATAGGCGAACCAGAGACTCCACCGCCGATCCTCGGCGGCCATCAGGCGCGCCTTGAAGCTCAACTGGAACTTGGCCTCGACATCGTCGAAGTCGTACTCCTCCGCAAACTCGTCGAGGAGCGGCTCGTAGGGCGCGAGATTGCCGTCGTCGGTGTACCGCGCGAACAGGATGTAGTTCGGCTGGTACAGCCGGACATAGGCTTCGTCGGAATCGGGCTCGAAGCCCCAGGCGGCGTCGATCATCGAGCGCGGCCGGTCGACCGACTCGTCCGCGACCGGCGTTGCCGGCGTGGGAGACGCAGCAGGGATCTCGGCCTCCGTAATCGCCTCGTCGCCGCGCACGGCGGCGCCGACCTCGCGGTCGAAGCACTCGAGCCGCGCTTCGTCGTCGTCGATCTCGAGGCAGGCAGCACCCGCGGGGTCTTCCGCCGCAGCGGCCACCTCGTGCGCCGCGCCGAGCAGCGCGATCAGAGTGACGATCGGAATCGCCGCTTCGATCAGCGTTGGCGGTCGAGCCGCATCGGGCGCAGACGCGGTCACTCGCGTTCTTCTCCCTGGTTCTTCTCTCCCAGTCAATGCGCCCGACCGCAAGGGCGCGGCGCGACGGCCAACGGCGGCCGTCGCGCCAAAATTCTCGGTCAGGTGTCAGTCACCGCACAGCAGCCGCATTCGCCGCTCGGCGCGGTCGAAATCCTCGTCGGTGGCGGCGTCGATCAGCTGCTGCTTCGCCGCTGCACAGGCGTTCGCTTCCTGCTGCTCGTCAGCGGGGACGGACGCGCCCGCGGCGCAGCGCGCGTCCTCGGCGAGCCGGATGTTGTTCAACGCGCCCTGCTCGACCGACACGCAGTCGCCGACCCGCAGACCCGCCTGCTCTGTGACCATCCGGATCGTCTGGTCGCCGATCAGGACCGTGTACTCGAACCCCGTGCTCGAGCCCGCCGCGCCTGCCACGCTGCTACCGACCGAGGCGCCGACGAGACCGCGCAGGGCCCGGTTGCTGCGCGACTGCCCGGATCCCGAGGCCACTCCGAGTGCGCCGCCGACCAGCGTTCCTGCGCCCCGCGCACCCGGGTTGTCGATACTGACCTGCCGCACGGCCGTGATGCGACCATAGGACACTCGCGTCTGTGCGTACGCGTCTGTCGCCAGAAGCGAGGCGCCCAGCATCGCAACGGTTCCGAAGGTGATCCATCGTGCGTTCATATCGGTTGCTCCTGCATGTGAAAGTGACGGCCTCAGGCGATGCGTCCGTGTTCGGCACGCCATCTCCGGGATGCGGACATGCGCGCTTCAGTCGGTGCCGGTATCCGCGACCGAGCGGCACGTAGCGGCAGGCTACCTACGCGTGCGCAGTCGGTCAATCGAATGGGGCAGCAGCGGCTGCAGCTGCGTGATCGTGCATCGCCGCGGGCGTCTCCGCGCTTATCCTGGGAACCCTTATTGCCGATTCACGGCAACGCGAATAGCATGCCCCTTCCCAAAGAAGGGCAAGACCAGGTGTTGGGGCCCGCGCTGGGCATGAGACTCCTGCGCAGCATCCAGGCCATCGTCAGGACTGAGACCGTTCTTGGAATCCTGCGGCGTCCTGAGTATTCGGCATGAACCTGCGTCGTCCGGTCACCACCCTCCTCTTACTCGGAGCCAGCGCGGCCTCGCCGCTCGCATCCGCGATCGAACCGATTCCCCAAAGCGCGGGGTGGCGCGGCTTCCTGCTCATCGGTGCCGGGAACACGGATGTCGAAAGCAATCTCGTCGCGGGCAACCAGTTCATCGATCTCGACACGCACACGATCGCCTCCGTCAACGATGCCCCGCAGAGCGATGATGTCTGGCATCCGGTCATCACCGGCGAGATCAATTACACCTTCGGGGACCAGTGGCAGGCGTTCTTCGGCACGTCGCTCGAAGACGCGGTGACGCTCGATGGCGTAGCGCAGCTCGGGCTTCGGAAGGAAGTCGCAGGAATCGGAACCCTGCAGGGCGGTTTCCTGTTCAGCGGCATCCCCAGCGAGGTGTGGGAAGACCCATACGCGGAAGGCGCCCGGCGTGATGAATCCGATCGCGACTCGACCGGTCTGCGCCTGCAGTGGGACCGGGTCCTGGGGTCGGTATTCGAGCTCACGTTTTCCTACCGGGACATTTCCGTCGACACCGAGCGCAGCGGCCACGGCCTGGTCAGCGTCACCTGCAATGCCGCCTGCCAGGACCTGCTGCGCCGAGACGGCGATCAATACGCCTTCGACGTGTCGTACCTCTTCAGGCCCGGCGACGGCCGAAGCCACCTGCTGCGACCGATGGTCCGTTACACGGTCGACGAGCGGGATGGGGACGCGATAGCCGGGGATTCCTATCGACTGCAATTGAGCTACATCTTCCTGGGCGAGCGCTTTACCGTGGCCAGCAACGTCGCCTTCGGCAGCGCAAGCCAGGACGAGGCGAACCCGATCTACGGCGTGAAAACCGACGCCGACCGGTTCACGGTCGATGCGACACTCTTCTACAGGCTCCCCGCCGCGAGCGGGCGCTGGCAGGCCGTGGGCAACGTGTTCTGGGCCGAGGAGGATTCCGAGGTCACGTTCCACGACAGCGAGGTGCTGAGCCTCAGCATCGGCGCGATGTATCGGTTCGGCGATCGCTGACGCCGCGCTAGGCGGTAGCCGGCACGGCGGCATCCGCCTCTGAATCAGGCGGCGTGTCCTCCGAGATGCGGAACACCGTCAGATAGAGCGCCGGCAGGAACACGAGCGTCAGCAGCGTCGCCACGAACAGGCCGCCCATGATCGTGACGGCCATCGGCCCCCAGAACACCGTGCCCGCGATCGGGATCATGCCGAGCACGGTCGAGATCGCGGTCAGCATGATCGGCCGGAAACGCGACATGGTCGCCGAGATCACCGCCTCCCATGGCTTCATGCCCGACTTGCGGTCTATCTGGATCTGCTCGATCAGGAGCACCGCGTTGCGCGCGATCATGCCGAGCAGCGCAAGGATGCCCAGGATCGCAACGAATCCGAGAGGCTTGCCGGCCAGCAGCAGCCCGCCCACGACGCCGATCATGCACATCGGGACGACCGAGAGCACGAGGCCCATCAGGCTGAAGCTGTGCAGCTGCACCATCAGGAAGAAGAGCATCAACATGACCATGATCGGCAGGACCGCGAACACCGAGGCCTGCGCTCTGGCGCTGTCCTCGACCGTGCCGCCGACCGCGATTCGATAGCCCACAGCCAGGCTCTCACCGAGTTTCTCGATTCGGTCTTCGAGCCTGTCGACGATCGTGTCGGGCGCGACGCCGGGCGGCACGTCGCCCTGCACGGTCAGCGTCGGCACCCGGTCACGCCTCCAGAGAAGCGGCGTCTCCTGCTCGAAGCTGAGGGAGGCGAGCTGGTTCAACGGCACCGTTCGGCCGGACGGCAGCGGGATCTGCTGACTGCGCAGCGACGTAAGCGACACTCGCTCGGTGTCGCTCGCGCGCGCCACGACGTTGATGAGATAGATGTCGTCGCGAACCTGCGTGACCGTCGTGCCGGAAATGGCGGTGTTGATCGCCTGGGCGACCGCGTCAGTGCTCACACCGAGGAGGCGCGCCTGGTCCTGGTCGACCTGGATCCGCACCACGCGTGCCTGCTCGATCCAGTCGTAATTGATTCGCTGCACGCGCTCGTCCGCCAGCAGCTGCGCCACTTGGAGCGCGATCTCCCGCACCTTCACTTCGTCGGCGCCGGACACGCGGTAGCGTACCGGCCAGCCAACAGGCGGGCCGAGCTCGAGCGGCGAGGCCCGCGAGATCGCGTTCGGGAACTGCTCCGCGAGCAGCTTCTCGAGCCGGATCTGCAGCCGATCGCGCGCCTCGACGTCCTTCGCGATGACCACGAGCTGGCTGAAGAAAGGGTTGGCGAGCTGCACGTCGAGTGGCAGGTAGAAGCGGATCGCGCCCTGGCCGATGTACGTGCTCCAGCTCGCGACGTCGGCATCCTCCTTGAGCACCGCCTCGAGGCGATCGACCGCTGCCTCGCTCGCATGGATCGAGGCGTTGCGCGGCAACGTGAGGTCGACCAGCAGCTCCGGCCGGTCGGAGGCCGGGAAGAACTGCCGCGGCACGAGCGCGAGCCCGATGATCGAGAGGACAAAGGCGCCCACCGTCACGGCGACAGTGAGCCACTTCGCCTTCAGTGCCCCATACAGGAAGCCCTTGTACAGCCGCATCGCCCGACCCGGCTCCTTGTCGGCCTGGTCGGACGGCTCGGGTGCCTTCATCAGCCACACAGCGAGCAGAGGCATGAGGAGCACGGCCACCATCCAGGACACCAGCAGCGTGATCGTCACCACGGCGAAGATCGAGAAGGTGTACTCGCCGGCAGCGCTCTGTGCGAAGCCGATCGGCACGAAGCCCGCCGCGGTGATGAAGGTGCCGGTCAGCATCGGCATCGCGACCGATTCGTAGGCGTAGGAGGCGGCTTTGACCTTGTCGTCGCCTGCGGCAAGCCTGACCGTCACGACGTCGATAGTCGTCATCGCGTTGTCGACCAGCAGCGACAGCGAGATGATCAGTGCGCCGAGCGAGATGCGTTGCAGGTCGATGTCCACGATCTGCATGATCGGGAACACGATCGCGAGCGTTAACGGGATGGACAGCGCGACTATCAGGCCAGCGCGCACACCGAGCGCGATGAAGCTCACGACCAGGATGATCCCGATCGCCTGCCACAGTGACACCATGAACTCGTTGATCGCAGTGTCGACGACCTGCGGCTGGTTGGCCACCAGAACCGGGGTGATGCCTACGGGGAGGTCCCGCTTGATCTCGGCGATCGCCGCCTGGACGTTATCGCCGAGCGCGAGCACGTCGCCGCCTTCGCTCATCGCGATGGCAAGCCCGATGGCGGGCGTGCCGTTGACGCGGAACAGCATCCGCGGCGGGTCGGCGTAGCCGCGCCGGACCGTCGCCACGTCGCGCAGCCGGAGCAGCCGACCATTGGCGAGGAAATTTGCGTCCTGGACGTCCTTGTCCGACGCGAAGGCACCGCTCACCCGCAGCGAGAACTGCTCCTCCCCGGTGCGGATGATTCCGGCGGGACGCACGACGTTCTGCGCCGCAAGTCCCGCGAGGATCGCCCCCTGGTCGAGGCCGAGCGCGGCGAGCCGCTCCATGTTGAAATCGATGAAGATCTGCTCGTCCTGCGCGCCGATGAGATCTACCGTCGATACGTCCGGCACCGAGAGCAGCCGCGAACGCGCGTCCTCCACGTAGTCGCGCAGCTCCCGCTGGCCGAAGCCGTCGGTCGTGAAGCCGTAAATGATGCCGAAGGTGTCGCCGAACTCGTCGTTGAAAAAGGGACCCTGCACGCCCTGCGGCAGGGTGTGCCGCATGTCGCCGACCCGCTTGCGGACGTCGTACCAGAGGTCGGGCACGTCCTCGGGATCGGTCGAGTCATCCAGGTTGACGAAGATCACCGCGACGCCGGGCGAGGTGAAGCTGCGCAGGAAATCGATGTTGTCGACTTCCTGGAGCGTGCGCTCGAGGCGCTCGGTCACCTGCTTCAGCGTCTCGTCCATCGAGGCGCCCGGCCAGTTGGCCTGTACGACCATGGTCCGGAACGTGAACGGCGGATCCTCGTCGCGACCGAGCGTCACGTACGAGATGGCGCCGGCCACGACCGACACCACCATCAGGAAGATGATGAACGAGCGGTGGCTGAGCGCCCAGGACGAGAGATTGGGGCCCATCAGGACGTCTGGTCGAGCAGGCGAACCTTCTGGCCGGGGCGCAGCGCCTGTACGCCGGCTGTTACGACGGTATCGCCAGGCTCGAGCCCGTCGCCGATGATCAGGGAATTGGCCTCGTGCCTGAGAACACGGATATCGCGCAACGCGACGGTGGAGTCGGCGGGGTTGACGACCCAGACCGCCGGCTTGCCGCTCGAGTTAGTCAGCGCGGACGAGGGAATCGCGATCACCTCGTCGCTGCCGAGCGTGACGCTGCCGTTGACGACCGAGCCCAGCATCATCTCGGCCGGCGGCGACTCGAGCGCGACGCGCACGGTAAACGTACCCGTCACGGGATCCGCCTGCGGCGAGACCTCGCGGACGCGGCCTGTCGTGCGGATCTCCGGATCGTCGGAGAGTGCGACCGCGACCGGCTGGTCGCCGGGCCTGCCGCGCAGCACCTGTGGCGGGACCTCGAACACGGCGTCGGTCCCGCCCTCGCGCGCGATGCGGACGATCATCTGGCCGGCCTGCACTACTTCGCCGGGCTCCGCGCCGCGCGCCGTGACGTAGCCTGCCGTGTCCGCGGTCAGCACCGTGAAGCCCACCAGGTCATCCGCCATGCGCAGTTGCGCCCGCGAGCTCGCGACGAGCGCATCGGCCGCACGCGCGGACGCGACCGCCTGGTCGAGCCGGGCCCGGGTCGTGAATCCCTCGTCGATCAGGGCTTCCTGGCGGACGCGCTCCTCGCGGGCCCGCGTCTGATCGGCGATCGCGGAATTGAGCGCGGCCTGCGCGGAGAGCCGCTGGTTGCGCTCGTTCATCGGCTCGAGGCGCGCGAGCACTTGCCCCTTGCGGACGCGATCGCCGACGTTGACGGGGCGCTCGATCATGCGACCGGAGATGCGGAACGCGACCGCGACCTCGTCCCGCGCAGCGACGCGACCGGACAACACCACCTGCTGACCGCCGGCGGCCTTTTCGATGGTCACGGCGCGCACCGGCCGGGCCTCGGCGGCCTCCTCCTCGGCATCCGGCCCGCCACATGCGTACAGCAATCCACACGCAACCGGCACGACGGCGAGCCACGCTGTCTGCCCGAATCGGGATCGACGGAGGAATGCCCGGTGTGGATTCTTGGTTCGCATCGTCGCGGCCATCGCTGGTGGACGGCACCTTTCCGTCCGAATCAGGCTACACGCGGTGTGTTGAATCTTCAACACTGGCCCCGGCAGGGACGAATTCCATTTCCATGTTTTCCAGCGATTCATAGATTCCCCGATCGCGGTTCACAGGCCAGTGTTGGTAAAGGAGCACGTCGAGGGGGTACCACAGTGCGACCCACCCCGCGATGATGAAACCCTCGTCGAGGAATCGCCCAAGGAATCCAGGCAGGTACTGTGGCTCGGCGAAAATCTTCGATCCGATCATGCAAGCAGCGAGAAAGAGGATGCCGCGGGCGAGTGTCGCCCAGCCCTCGCGCCACAGGCTGGCGTTCTGCAGCTTCAGCTGCCCGATACGCACTGCGCAGTAGGCCTGCACCGCCGCGCGGCACCGCGACTCCACGTCGGGCGTGATCTGCGACGCCGGAAGGACGATCCTCACCCGCACCGCGCGCCGCGGCCGCACGCGCATCGCCGCGAGCAACCTGCTCATGCCAGACTCGGATTCGGCGCGACCGCCGAAGGGATCCGGCTCCGGTGCCCGGAACAGCTCGTTCAGGTCGGCGAGGTAGAGTGTCTCGACGGTCGTGTTCATTGCTTCACCACTGGGTCAAGCGACGATCATCATCCAGACCAGTGCGGCCACGAGCGTGAGCAGCAGCAAGCCGGCCACGGACCATTGTCGGATGGCGAGGTCCGCGCGCACGAGCGCGGCGCCTGCGCCGACTGCACCACGACCCGCCGCATCGAGTGCCACGACAACGTCTCCCTCCGGGATTTCACGCCACTGTGCGACCGCGTCGCGAAACCCGATCGCGAGCGCGGCCCCTACTGCAACCGGCCATGCCGCCGCCCACAGCGCCTTGAACTCGAGCGTGGCGCTGGCCGAGCCGAGTCCGACCTCGGAATAGAGCAACCAGGGGACGACGATCGCCGCAGCGGCCGTCGCGAGCCACGGCCACGCCGGGGCCATCGGCGGAATCACGCCCCAGCGATCCGCGGCATGCGCGGCAAGACGGCGCAGGAAGTGCAGCATCAGCCAGGTCGTGCCGATGGCCGAGGCCGCGGCGAGCCAGCCGACGACGCCGATGTCGAGCTGGTCCTTGACGGCGTACTTGGCGATCGCACCGCCCGTGAGCGGCAACCCGCCCAGGCTCAGGCACAGCACGCCCGCTGGCCACAGCACGGACCAGCGCCGCTCGACGCCGCTCCACGCGATCACGCCGATCGCGAGGAAGAGTGCGCCCTTCACCAGCACGTGGTGCGATGCATAGAACGCCGCGTTCGTCGCGGCCGTGACATCTCCGGCGCCGAGCCCCATGCCGAGCACGGCGACGATGACGCCCATCTGGCTCACGCTCGAATACGCGAGCACCGCTTTCGGGTCCCGGTGCGTGAGACCGATTGCAACGCCGTAGAAAGCACCCACGAAGCCCAGCACTGTGAGCAGCTGACCCCAGTCCGGCAACGCCGTCCCGGGCGGCAGGAAGCGGATCAAGCCGATGATGCTCACTTTCACCATCGCGCCGCTCATCACGCTCGAGGCCGGCACCGGCGCCGCGGGATAGGCGAGCGGCATCCACACGTGCATCGGCACGATTCCGGCCTTGAGCGCCAGGCCACCAACGATGAACGTCAGTATCAGGTCGCGCTGCGGCGAGGCCAGCGCGGCCGCGGCCGCGTCGCGAATGAGCAGACTGTTACCGGGGTCCGCGGCGGCGGCCATGACGAGCCCGACCAGCAGCACCGACTCGGCGGCGAGCGCGAGTGCGAAGTAGATCGCACCGGCGCGCCACGCGCGTGGCGTCTCGTCATGGATGACGAGCCCGGTGGCGCCGATGGTCATCATGCCGAGCATCGCGTACAGCGTGACGACGTCGGCGGCGACGAACGCGCCCAGGCAACCGGTCAGCGCCGTCAGCCAGCAAATGACGAAGCGATCGGACGAGCGGGCGTTGCGTATGTACGACTGCGAATAGCGGCCAGCCGTGATCCAGAGCAGCGCAGCGACAGCGAGCAGGATTGCCCCGGGGACATCGAGCGCAAGGGCGAGGCGCAACCGCGGCGGCCCGAATTCGAGCGCGGGCGTGCCGACTGCGAGCAACGACGCCGCAAGGGCCGGCAAAGGCGCAAACACCACCAGCATCGGCATTACGCGCCGCAGCGGCGCCCAGGCACACGCGACGAGCAGCACGAGCGGCACCGCGATGGTGGCGACGAACAGCAGGTCGGCGGTCGTCATGTTCATCGCGACGCCACCGCGGTCGGTGCAAGCCTTTCAAACGCAGGAAGATCAATCGGACTCAGCGCAAGGAACCCGAGCAGCGCCGCGACGGTGGCAAGGCTGAGTGCAACGCACTGGCGGTAGCGCGCCGCGGGCTTGCGGAACTCGATCGGTGTGTCTCCGCCGCCCGCCATGCGCATCAGGACGATCAGGACGTAGGTACCGGTGAGCAGGCCGCCGCCGACGATCACTAGCGCCCACCACCACTGGCCCGTCGTCACCGCGGCGGACAGCAGCAGCCACTTCGCGAGAAAGCCGCCGCTCGGCGGCAGGCCGATCAGCGACACACCAGCGAGCGCGAAGGCGAGAACGCCGAGCGGCATTGCGCGGCCGATGCCGGCCATCCCGGCGATGCGATCGTGGCCGAGCGCGCCCGCTATCAGGCCGGCGGTCATGAACATTGCCGCCTTCGCGAATGCATGCGAGATGGCCTGCAGCAGGCCGCCGGTCAGGGCCGCGCCGCCGAGCACGCCCGACTGCGGATTCCAGGCGAGCGCGAAGATCAGCATCAGGTACCCGATCTGCGCGATGGTCGAGTACGCGATCATCAGCTTCAGGCGTTGCTGCCGCAGCGCAACCCCGCTGCCGAGCACGATCGCGGCCGCCCCGAGCGTGGCCAGGAGCTGCATGCCGGCCTCGGGCGCAATACGCGGCATCACCTCGAACCAGAGGCGCAGCAGGATGAAGAACGAACCCTTCACGACGAGCGCCGAGAGCACCGTGCTCGCGGCTGGCGGCGCGCCGGCGTGTGCCGGGGGCAGCCACAGGTGCAATGGCACAACCGCGGTCTTCGCCATGAGCCCCACGGTCATGAGCGCCGCCGCCGCCCACGTCGCGGGGCCGGCCTCGATGCGCGCCGCGAGCTGCGTGATGTCGAGCGTGCCGTAGGCGCCATACAGCAGCGCGACGCCAAGCAGGTACATCACCGATCCGAGCAACGCGAAGAGCAGGTAGCGCAGCGCGGCCGTGAGCGTCTCGCCCTTCCCGTCCAGGCACACGAGCGGCACTGCCGAGAACGTCAGGAGTTCGAGCGCGACGAACAGGTTGAAGAGATCGTGACCCAGGAAGACCGCGTTCATCGCGCCCCACAACCCGAGCAGCAGCGTCCAGAACGCGTACGCGCGGCGGGACTCCGATTCTCCCGCCGGCGATGCGAAGTCCGCGCGTGCGTAGATCCCCGTCGCCGTGATGATGATGGCCGTCGTCAGCATCATCGCGGCGGACAGGCCGTCGGCGCGCAGTCGTAGTCCGAGCGGCGGCAACCAGCCGCCGATCACGTACTCGAGGGTGGCACCCGAGAGCAGTACGTCGCATGCGATCGCGGCCGAGAGCGCGAGTCCCAGCGGCATCGCGACGAGCGCGATGACCGCGGCGCGGCGCGCACCCGAGACGGCCACGACGAGCGCCGCGACGATCGGCAGCATCAACGCGAGGGGCAGCGCAGCGTCACCCGCGCCAGGCACTGCCCATGCTGCGGCCGTGGCGCTCACTGTCAGCGTGCGTCGCCGGCGGCTGGCGGTTGCGCCGGGGAATCCGTGGCCAGGCTCACCTGACCCGTGGCGCGAAAGACCCGGAGGATCAGGCCGATCGCAACCGACGACGCAGCGAACGCGACGACGAGACCGGTGATGACGAGAGCCTGCGGAACCGGGTCGCCGCCGACGCCCGACACGGCGCCGCGCTGCGCGACGACGCCGAGATAGAGGAACGTCCCGCTCCCGACCAGGTTGAACGCGATCAGCTTGCGCAGCGGCCGCGGCTCGATCACGAGACCGTAGAGACCCAACCCTATGAGCACCGCGCAGGCGAGCCCGACGATGGTCGCGGTGCTCATGGCTCGCGCCCCCGCTCCGGCGGCCCCAGGACGAGCAGGGCCAGCATGACCGCGAGCGACAAGGTCACGGGGACCTCGATCAGCTTGATCGTCGTCTTGGCGTGGCCGGGCGGGTAGCCGAGGAATGATCCCGCGAGCCAGAATCCGGCGAGGCCGATCGCGATGAACACCAGCGGGCCGACGACCATCAGCCGGCGCAGGCGCCGGTTGTCGATCGGCGGTGCGTCGCGCACTCCGCTCATCACCAGCAGCAGCCACATGGCGGCGAGCACGGCTGCGGACTGGAACTCGCCCCCTGGCGCATCGGAGCCGATCCAGAAAATGTAGACGCCCAGCACGAGGCCGAGCGGTGGCAGCACCTTGCCGAAATACGGCAATACGCCGTCGGCGCTCGGGAGCTGCCGCGGGCCGGCACGCCCGCCCCACCACTGGTCCGGTGTCAGCGACCACACGGCGACCAGCGACAGCAGCACCACCACGACCTCGAGCAGCGTGTCGATCGCGCGGTACGCAATGAGCACTGCGGTCACCGGGTTGCCCAGGCCAAGGTCAGCCAACGGCGCGAGCGTCGCGGGCGCGAGCGTCGGCGCGGGCTCGGGTGGATGCAGAACGACGAACGCGAGGCCGACCGTGACCAACGCGCATGCGATCGCCGCGAGCAGCTTGCGCAGGCTGCCTGCCGGACGGGCCACCTCCGCGGCTGTGTCACGCAGACAAGCGGCTGCGCGGAGCAGCAGCACGCCGGTGAGCCCACTGCCGAGTGCCGCCTCCGTGATCGCGACGTCGATTGCGCCCAGCCGCACCCACACGATGGTCGCCAGCAGCCCGAAGGTCACGAATGCGACGGACGCGGCGAAGCTACGGGCGGCAAACACGCTCCAAGCGGCTGCCGCGAGCACCAGCAGCGCCAGGCTGACGTCGAGCACGGCGGACGGCGTCATGATCGCCCGGCCTCACGGCGCGCAAGGCGCGCCATCAGCTGGCCCGCCGTGGCGCTGCCGACCAGTACCAGCAGCCAGATGCCGGCGAGCTTGATCGCCATCATCGTGCTCCCGACCTGCGGCATGAGCCCGAGCACGATCAGGCCGAGGCCGACGTTGTCAGCCTTGGTCAGCGCGTGCAGCCGCGTGAGCGCGTCCGGGAAACGGAGCAGCCCGACTGTGCCCGCCAGGAAAAAGACCGCGCCCAGTGACACGGCAACGATCGTGAAGATGTCCGCGAGGTTCGTCATAGCGCGCTGTCGTCACCCGCGTCTGCGCCGCCATTCGGCGTCGCATTCTTGACGAAGGCGACGGTGGCAAACGCAGCGAGAAGCGCCATCACCAGCGCAATGTCGGTGACCGCAGGCGCCGACCTGACGACGGAAGCGAGCAGCAACGTCGCCACGCCCCCGGTGCCCAGGAGCTGCGCGGCCATGACACGGTCGGCGTCGCCGGGACCGTAGAGGATCCGCAGCAGGCCGACTGCGACGGTCAGCATGACGAAGCTCGCGGCCGCGATGAGGAAGGTCGACATCACGCCGGGGGCCGCAGGCGGTCGTACCCGAGCGCCGTGCAGAACAGGGCTTCCTGCTCCGCGAGCTGCGCGGCGACCGGCTGGCGCGTATCGAGGCAGTGGTACACGAGAGCGCCGGTGGCATCGCTTCCCACCGGTACCGATCCCGGCATCAGGCAAGTGATATCGGTAAACAGGGTTCTCGCATCACCCGGGGGCGTCGCTGGCGTGTACGTCACGAAGCCCGCCTGCAACGGCAGGCTGGGCGAAAAGACTCGTCTCGCCACGTCGATGCCGGCCATCAGGGAATCCCTGAGGAACGACGCGGCGAGGCGCGCAAGCGACAGGTAGCGAACGGACCCCGCTCCGGGCGGCCGCAGGTCAAGGCTCAATCGGGCGGCCGCCAGCGCCGCTATCGCGCCGACCAGCGAATCCGCAACGCCGACGCCGCCGATCAGAACAACCCACGCGGCGAAGTAACCGACCGTTCGTTTTGCGAACGTGAATGACCGAACATTGCTGTTCGAATCCCTCATGCCGTCGCAGAATGACCACGCGTCCCAGACCTGTCAACGTCGCGAGCACCCATGAATGGTGCGCGGCCGCGTACGATGCGGATGACCGGTGAATGTTGCTAAGCTGCCCTCTTCGCGCCACGGTCGAACAGCCATGAACGATACGACCCAGCCGACAAGCGCGCGCGCGTGGCCACGCGCGCCGGCCCTGCTCCTCGCCGGCATCGTCGCAGGCTGGTCGTCCAGCGGCCATGCCACCGACCTGCTCGAAGTCCTGGAGCAGGCAACGCGCGGCGATCCCGTGCTGCGCGAAGCCGAGGCACTGCGCTCGGCGGCGCTCGAGGCCAAGCCCCAGGCGCGCGGCGCGCTCTTCCCGCAGATCCAGGCGGCGGGCGCAATCGAGACGAGCGAAAGCGACGGCACGCGCACCTTCGCGCAGGAGACCGACACCGTTCCGCCGGAGATCGAGCTCGTGCGCGCCGACCAGGAGACGAGCGCAGATACCTGGTGGTGGCAGGCCGGCCTGCGGCAGACGCTCTTCCGCTGGGACCAGTGGCAGCGACTGCGCCGCGCGGACGCGCGCGTCGCACAGGCTGAGGCGCAATACCGCGCCGCGCAGCAAAGCCTGATGGTGCGGGTCACGCAGCGCTACTTCGATGTGCTGGCCGCGACCGAGACACTGCGCGCCGCCGAGGCGACGCTCACGTCTTTCTCTCGTCAGCTCGAACAGGCGGAGCGGCAGTTCAAGGTCGGCCTCGTCACCGTCATCGACGTCGAGGAAGCACGCTCTGCGCGCGACGCCGGAGCCGCCAATGTCATCGCCGCAAAGCGGAACCTCGCGGTCGCGGGCGAGCTCCTGACCGAGCTGACCGGCGAGGTTTACGCCGAGCTCGAGCGTCCGAAGGAGGACTTCCAGGTCAACGATCCGAAAGCGGCCCAGGACGAACAGGGCTGGGTGGACACGGCGCTCGAGCAGAACTTGGACGTCATCGCGGCGCGGCTGGGCGTGGACATCGCGAAGAGCGACCTGCGGATCGCGCAGTCGGGCCACATGCCAAGCGTCGACCTGTATGCCGCAACCGGCGAGTTCGACGTCGAGTGCCGACCAGACCAACATCGACCGCGCGTCCGGCGTGCGTACGACCGGCCCAGCCGATGCCGACGGGAGCGAGGACGTGGTCGGCGTCGAGGTCGTGCTGCCGATCTTCACTGGCGGCGTGACCCGCTCACGCGTGCGGGAGCAGGTGCACCTGCACCGTGCGGCGCGCGAGCGCCTGGAGGCGAACGTCCGCGCCGCGGAGCGCGCGACGCGCGACGCCTATTTGACTTCGGAAGCGGACCGCGAGCGCGTCGGCGCCTTGCGCCAGTCCGTCGCGTCCACGCAGAGCGCGCAGCGCGCGACGCAGCGCGGCGTCGAGGTCGGCGACCGTACGACGGTCGACCTGCTCGAGGCCCAGCGTCGCGCCTTCGAGGCGGAGCGCGATTACGCGCGCAGCCGTTATGACTACCTCATCAACTTCGTGCGGCTGCGCTCGACCGCGGGCGTGCTTTTGCCCGAGGACCTGAACGTGATCAATGATCACCTCGTCGAGCCGGTGTCGGTAGTGCCGACGGGGGCGCCGCGGCGCTGATGGGACCCGCCCCTATTGCTCCTTCTGGTCCTTCGAGTCGCCGGGTTAGCCACTGCTCGCCCACTGGACGGAAACATTCATGCGCGGGACGTCGCGCTTTGTCTTCCAGTGGTTCCCGATGTTCCTGCTCGGCGGGCTGTTCGGGAAGCTGATGGAGGACAGTCGTCTCGATCAGCTCGATCGCGCGCTCGCTGACCGAACGGCTGGGAACGACGCGGACGATGCTCGCGGTCGTGCTCGCCTCGGCTGTTGTGACCTACGGCGGCGTCAGCGTCTTCGTCGCGTTCTTCGTGCTGGTCCCGATGGCGGAGGACATGTTCCGCAATGCGAACCTGCCCGCGCCGGCTGATGCCGGCGACCATCGGTCTCGGTGCCTTCACGTTCACGATGTCGGTGATGCCCGGCACGCCGTCAATCAACAACGCCATCCCGATGCCGTATTTCGGCACTACGGCCTTCGCGGCCCCCGGCATCGGGCTCATTGCCTCGGCCCTCATCTTCGTCCTCGGCATGTGGTGGCTGCGGCGGGCCGAAAACAAGGCACGCAACGCCGGTGAGGGGTACAAGCCGCGCGCGGGCCAGCCGGACAGGGGTGGGGATGCGGCACCGGAGGTCAACGAGAAGGTGCGGGTCCAGGCGACGGCAGCGGGTGACTTCGATCCGGCCGAGCTCACGCACGCCGAGCGCGCGGCCAGCGAACCGTCGTTCGGCCTGGCCGTCCTGCCGCTGGCGGTGGTCATCTTCGTGAACTTCCTGATGTCGCTCGTAGTGCTGCCGCGCCTCGACTTCTCCTTCCTCGCGGACGAAGCCTGGGGCGGAATCACGTTCCGGGACGTGGCCGGCGTCTGGTCGGTGGTGCTGGCGCTCGCGGCGGGTTGCCTGACGGTCATCATCATCAACTGGCGCCGCCTGCCGGACGTGCGCCAGTCCCTGGACGCGGGCGCCATCGCCTCGGTGCTGCCGTTGCTGACGGTCAGCAGCCTCGTGGGCTTCGGGGCGGTCGTCGGCGCGCTGCCCGCCTTCGCGACTGTCACGGAAGCCGTCCTGTCGATCGAGCGACCCGCCCGCTCCTCGTCCTGCGGTCGCCGGGCTCTCGCCCCTGGTTTCGATCGCCAGGATCACAGGGACGAGCACGGAGGCGACGATCCCGGCGGCGAAGCCGTTGTTGTACAGGTTGAGGCCGGCATGCACAGGACCGACGTCTGCGCGGCGGACGAATGGATGAATCCGGCGACGAGGCCCCAATGCCAGCCGAAGCGCCCGGCGATCGGCGCGAGCGTCGTCCCGAACAATGCGGCGAGCAGCAGTGACGGATCGTCCGCGCCCCACGGTTTTGCCAATGTCCCCAGGAAGACGCCGGCGATGATCGGCACGAGGTTCCTCGGATGCTTGCCGAACGCCGCAAAGCCGACGATCGTGAGGATCGCACCGATGACCGGCCCGTTCAGCTCGCCGCCGACGGCCAGGACATAGGCCATGCCGACGGCGCCGCTCAGCCCCATGTTGGCGAGCGTCGGGCCGAAGCCGGCGAGCGCGATGAAATCGGTCGGCGACTGGCCCGAAGTGCGCATCACCTGCTTCAGCCCGGACGGGACGGCCCGGTCGAAGTAGAACCCGAGCGCGATCATCGAGACGAACACGACGGATAGGAAGATCGCCGAGCAGCCGATTGTTCCCCGTCGTCCAGATGAACACCGGGTCCGGAACGAACCCGTACGCCTTGTAGAGCGCGACGACCAGGGTTCCCGACGATGCCCGCGGTGAACCCCATGTTGTACAGGCTGAAGCCCATGTGAGCCTTGAAGAGCTGCGCCGCGGCGGGCGCCAGGACGAACCCGATGAGGAGGCCGGTCCCGGTCGCGAGCGGCAGCGCTGACCGGCAGCGAAAGACTGGAGCTGAACAGGATCTCCGAGACGATGGGCGAGAGCGCCAGGCCGAAGAACGCGGTGTTGATATGGGTGGCGAACGGCTCCTTCCTGAACCTGGCGTACAGGAATACTCCGAGCACGATCGGCCAGACGTTGAGCAGGTTCTTGCCGAACAGCGCGAACCCGAGCACGAGAAACAGGCACGCCACCGCGGCACCCGTCATCCTCGCTCCGGCCTTGTAATAAATCAGACATGCGCACAGGGTCAACAGCCCGGCATTGACGCAGGCGGCCCCGATCCCGCCGACGCCGAAATAATCGGTGAGCAGCGCGTCACGCGTCGTCAGTATCTCCTTGAGCCCGCGGATGATTTCGGCTGGCGAGTCGACCAGCAGTCCGAAGGCCACGAAGGCCGCCGCGTACGAGGCCACGACCAGCAGGATGACTCTTTTCCGGCACCTGCACTGCCGGGCCGGCATTCGGGCTGGAATCAGTCGTGGTCATCGGCGTGCGACCTCTCGAGCGCCTGTCCGGTGGTCACGCATGAATTGACTGGGCAATTGCACGCGCCTAGTCTCGCCGAACTCTGTCAGTCGAAAGCTTTACTTCTGCATCCAGGGCTGGACCTGTCGGCGATTAGCCGTGCATAGGAGAAGTGAATGCAGCTCACTCCGCGGGAATTCGACAAGCTCCTCATCTACATGATGGCGGAGGTGGCTCAGAAGCGGAAGGCCAAGGGCCTGAAGCTCAACTACCCGGAAGCCGTCGCGGTCATCTCCGCCGCAGCGCTCGATGGCGCCCGCGCCGGCAAGACCATCGAGGAGACGACCAAGGAAGCGCGTTCCGTCGCTCAGCAAGGCCGATGTCATGGAAGGCGTCGCAGACCTGATCCCAATGGTCCAGGTGGAGGCCGTGTTCACCGACGGCAGCCGGCTCGTGACGGTGCACACCCCGATCCAGTAACGGCGGAAACAAGGAGCTCAGCGATGGCGAGCGTCAAGTCTTACCCGAGCCTGGCCGCCAACGTCGACCCTGCGAAGGCCGATGTACCGGTGGGCGGTTACGTCTGCCGCAAGGAACCCATCGAATTCCATGCGGATCTCCCGGTGACCGTGGTTGCGGTACGCAACACGGGCGATCGGCCGGTGCAGGTCGGTTCGCATTTCCATTTCTTCGAGGTGAACCGCGCGCTGGAGTTCGACCGCGCCGCGGCCTTCGGCCAGCACCTCAACATCCCGGCCTCGACGGCGCTGCGCTTCGAGCCGGGCGACGAACGCGAGGTCAAGCTCGTGCCCTACGGCGGCAAGCGCGCCATCTACGGGTTCAACAACCTGGTCGACGGAGCCACCGCAGGCAAGACGGCCGCGGGCAGCAAGACCAAGGCGGTCGCACTCGCCGCGAAGCGCGGATTCCGATCCTCCGCCGCCGCCAAGTCCCGTAAGCGCTGACCGCGCCACCCTGCAAGGAAGGATCCCGATGGCAACGATCACACGCAACGAATACGTCGGCCTGTTCGGGCCGACGGTCGGCGACCGCATCCGGCTGGGCGACACGGGGCTCTTCGTCGAGATCGAGCGCGACCTGCGCGGAGCGCCCGGCGACGAGATCGTGTTCGGAGGCGGCAAGAGCCTGCGCGAAGGCATGGGCATGGACAACCGGATCACGCGTGCGGGCGGCGCGCCGGACCTGGTGATCACCAACGTGACGATCATCGACGCGGTGCTAGGGCGTCGTGAAGGCCGACGTCGGCATCAAGGACGGCCGCATCTGCGCGATCGGCAAGGCCGGGAACCCGCAGACGATGAGCGGTGTGACCAAGGGCCTCGAGTGCGGTCTCGCAACCGATGCGATCTCGGGCGCGCACCTGATCCTCACCGCGGCCGGCGTCGACACGCACATCCACTTCATCTCGCCGCAGCAGGCGTACGCGGCGCTCTCGAACGGCACGACCACCCTCATCGGTGGCGGCACCGGGCCATCGGACGGCTCCAGCGCGACGACCGTCACGCCGGGGCCGGGCAATATCCGCACGATGCTGCGCGCCTTCGAGGGCTGGCCGATCAACGTCGGCATCCTCGGCAAGGGCCACGGTCACGGCAAGGCGGCGCTCGTCGAGCAGGTCCAGGCGGGCGCCGTCGGCTTCAAGTGCCACGAGGACTGGGGCACGACGCCGGCCGTGCTGCGTTCCGCGCTGACTGTCGCGGACGACATGGACGTGCAGGTGTGCATCCACACCGACACGCTCAACGAATCCGGCTTCGTCGAGGATTCGATCGCAGCCTTCGAGGGACGCGCCGTCCACTCGTTCCACACCGAGGGTTCCGGCGGCGGCCACGCGCCCGACATCATCAAGATCTCGGGCCTGCCGAACGTGCTGCCCTCCTCGACCAATCCCACGCTCCCCTACGGCATCAACTCGCAGGCGGAGCTGTACGACATGATCATGGTCTGCCACCACCTGAGTCCCGACATCCCGTCGGACGTCGCCTTCACCGAGAGCCGCATACGCGCCGAGACGATCGCCGCCGAGAACGTGCTGCAGGACATGGGCGTGATCTCGATGTTCTCGAGCGATTCGCAGGCCATGGGACGCATCGGCGAGTGCTGGCTGCGCGCGGTACAGACCGCGGACGCCATGAAGACCGGCCGCGGCAAGCTGCCGGAGGACGCGCCGGGCAACGACAACTTCCGCGTGCTGCGCTACGTGGCGAAGATCACCATCAACCCGGCGATCACCCACGGCATCTCGCACGTGCTCGGCTCGGTCGAGGTCGGCAAGATCGCCGACCTGGTGCTCTGGGAGCCGGCATTCTTCGGCGCCAAGCCCAAGATGGTGATCAAGAACGGCGTCATCAGCTGGTCCGTCATGGGCGACCCGAATGCGTCGCTGCCGACGCCGCAGCCGGTCTACTACCGGCCGATGTTCGGCAGCTTCGGCCAGGCGCTGCCCGACACCTGCATCACCTTCGTCTCCGGCGCCGCGCATTCGGCGGGCATCAAGAAGCGCCTGGGACTCAACCGGCAGGTCATGGCAGTGCGCAACACCCGCAAGATCGGCAAGAAGGACATGGTCCGCAATTCCGGCACCCCGAAGATCGAGGTCAGCGCGGAAACCTTCGCCGTCACGGTGAACGGCAAGCACGCCACCGTCGCTCCCCTGAAGACCGTCGCGCTCAACCAGAAGTACTTCTTCAGCTGAGCTGCAACGCGCCATGATCCTGGTCGAGGCCGTCCTTGGGAACTCAGGCGACCCGCAGTGGGCGTCGCGGCTCGCCGCCGCGACGGTGGACCCGCTCGAGCTCGATCACTGGGAAGCGCAGAAAAACCGCTTTCGCAAGAAGACCGCGGGCGGCGTGGAGCTCGCCGTGTCGCTCGATCGCGGGACGTTCATGCGCGACGGCGACGTGCTGCTGTGGGACCAGCAGGCAACGCGCGCGGTCGTCGCGCGGATCAAGCTGCGCGACGTGATGGTCGTGCATCTGGACGCGCTCGAGTCGGCTTCCCCGGAGCTCGCGATGCGCACCTGCGTCGAGCTGGGCCATGCGCTCGGCAACCAGCACTGGCCGGCGCTGGTGAAGGGAAACCGGGTGTACGTGCCGCTCACCGTGGACCGCAAGGTCATGGCGTCGGTCATGAAGACGCATCGCTTCGAGGGCATACGCTGCGAGTTCGTCGC
>CAVWOW010000004.1:0-254000 GCA_963756755.1 uncultured Gammaproteobacteria bacterium | reverse complement strand
GCCGTCTTCCGGCATTGTCTTGCGAATGTCGGCCACCAGGCGCTGCGGTGTCACCGGAAAACGGTCGTCGCCGGAGCCTTCGGCGATGCGGCCGAGAATCTCCTCGCGGAGCGCGAGAAAGGCAGGATCGGTGTTCAGTTTTTCATGGAGCTGGTCGGCCAGCTGCATGAGCGTGCTTCCGATGTCGCCGAGGACTTCGGCTTGTGGAAAGAACACTTCCTCCACGTTGGCCGACGTATACCCGACATGAATCACCTTCAGTCCGCCGGATGCCATCAGGAATGGCGGCTTCTCGATCGTGTCATGGCCGATCGAGACCATGAGATCGGCATGATCGACTGCCTGGTGCACGTAGTCGCCTGCCGAAAGGGCGGCGGTGCCCATGTAGAGATCGGAGCAGCCGGTGACCGCGCCCTTTCCCATCTGAGTGTTGAAAAACGGTATGCCAGTGCGCTGCACGAACGTCGACAGTTCCGCCACGAGACGGGGGCGGTTGCTGGCGCCGCCAATCATGATCAGCGGGCGCTCTGCCTGTCGGATCATCTTCGCCGCGCGTGCGACCGCCTCAGGATTTGCGACCGGCCACTCCACCGGATGCCGGGGCACGACGGGTACCAGGCCGGCGTCGTAAGCCGCAACGTCTTCCGGCAGTTCAAGGAGCACGGGGCCCGGCCGTTCCTCCTCCGCCACCCGGAACGCATCGCGCACGATTGTCGGGATGCTTTTTGGACTCACGATCTGCCGCGCCATCTTGGTCAATGGTTTCATCGAAGCGATGACGTCGACGATCTGGAATTTGGCCTGCTTGCCGGACATGATCGCCTTCTGCCCTGTCAGCAGGATCATCGGCATTGCGCCAAGCTGTGCATAGGCGGCGGCAGTCGCGAAACTGAGCGCGCCCGGTCCCAGCGTGGATATGCAGACGCCCGCGCGCCCGGTGAGTCGTCCATGAGTCGCGGCCATGAAGGCCGCCGCCTGCTCGTGGCGCGTCAACACCAGCTCGATGCTTGACTGCCGGAGCGACTCGACGACGTCGAGGTTTTCCTCGCCGGGTACTCCGAAGATGCGATCGACTCCCTCGTTCGCGAGTGCGGCGACCAGGAGATCTGACCCCTTGCTCATGGCGGTTCAGCGGGACCTTGACGAACGTACGGCGAGCGCTTTCGCGTTGGGCTAATTGCCACCACTCTTGACGCTTTCGACCGCTTTCTGCTGAGCGGCGTGGTCCTCCATCATCAATCGGTAGCCAATGTAATACTTGTAGATGTTGCTGACGTAGGTAACCGTCTCGGCACCGACCTTTTCGGCCGCAATATATTCGACGTTCTGAAACCAGACATTGGGATCGAGCCCGCGCCTGGCGGCCTCCTTGCGAAGCTGCGACACACGACCCGCGCCCGCATTGTACGAGGCGAACGCGAACAGCGCCTTGTCGAGCTCCGTCATGGGCTCGTCACCGTAGTAGTGATCGATCATCCATCGCATGTACTTGATGCCCGCATGGATATTCGTCTCGACCTCCGTCACGTCCCCCACGTTCATGTCCTTGGCGGTCGCAGGCATCAGCTGCATGACCCCGATCGCTCCTACTGAACTCTTGGCATTCTGGTTGAGCTGCGACTCTTGGTAGCCCTGCGCACCCATCAGCACCCAGTCCACGTCATATTGCTCCCCGTACTTCTGGAAATACTGGGTGAGCGCCATGAACTTCTTCCGCTCCTCCTCGGACGCTGCGTTCTTCACATACTTGACGTTTTTCAGGTAGCGCGTCATGAGCTGATTACCGATCGAGGTGCCGACCTTGTTGCGCGTCGCGAAGTCGTCCAGCACCGTCTTCAGCTGCGGGCTGCCTTTGCGCATGGCCCAGGCGACCTCGGCGCCCTCACGTACCGCGATGTCCTCGTGCACCGTGAGCTGCGGAAAGATCTGCTTCCAGAAATCCGCCACGTGTTTGTCGACGACAAGGAGTGGAACGAGGCCGGCGTTGAGCATCTCGAGCAGGTCTTCGTCCTCCAGCGTCTCGGGAGCTTCCCTTAGTGTGACCGGCTTTTTCTTCGCGGCCGCAAACTTCCGGTTCAGGGCGACGAGGCTTTCGTAGTAGCTCGACGATTTGCGAACGAAGACCGTCTTTCCGGAGAGATCATCAAGGCTCGCAACTTGCGGCGAAGCTGGCCCTGACACGACGACCTCGCTGACATTGCCGAGGCCGGCGACCGTGAAGTCCACCAGTTTTCGGCGCTCGGGCGTGATGGTGATATTGCCGGCCGCGATGTCACCCTTGCCTGCAACGAGCCCCGGCAGCAGCTGGTCGCGCGCCTGCGGGATGAAGACCACTCGCACCTTCAGGTTCTTGTCCTTGAGTTTCTTTTCGGCGGCGAGCTTCTTGTTGAGCTCGTCTTCGAACAATCGGAAGAAATCAACAGCCGTGCCGCGCTGCGTACCCTTGTCATGGAAGTAGAAAGTTTTGCTGTTGACGGTCAGCACGCGGATCGCCCGCCGCTCGATCATGCCGTCGAGATCACCGGTCCACGGTTTCAACTGTTTCTCGAGATCGATCGTGAGGGTGCCATCGGCTGCTGCGTGTTCGGCCTGCTCATCTGCAGGGGCGGGGGTGGGCGGCGCCGCGGCCGGAGTGGCGGTGTCTGTTGGCGGCGCAGACTCATTGCCGCAGCCGGTGATAGTCAGGAGCACGAAGGCCAGACTCAAGCCAACTGCGAATGAGCTAAATGCTGTTCTCAACATGGCATCCCCTCGGCCGTCTGCCGCCCTGCTCGTTTCACGAACTCGTTCTCGTCGATGCGCCATCGCAGTCTGGACGGCACATGGTAGTCCCATCTGTTGTCGCGCGTTGGCGGGGCCTGTGCCGAGGTTAGAAGGAGTAACCGAGCGAGGTCGTGACGCCGTAATCCGACTTCTCGCCCGTCTCGCTGACCGCGTCCGAGTCGTAACTGGAATACAGGCTGATCTCGAAGAAAAGATCACTGACGATCTCGTAACGCGACCGCAGCTGCAGCTCGGAGCGAAAGCGTCCGGACTCGGTCAGGCTCGGCAGCAGCATCAGGCTGCCGTCGATGTTGGCCTCCGGCTCGTCGTAGCGGAAGAACGTGTACTGCGTGCCAAACACCGCCTCGAGGCTTTCGTTGGTCTCCTCGGTCTCGAAGTCCTCGCGGAGCAACGCCAGCCCCGTCACCACGGACCATTCCTGCTTCCGACTCTGGACGAGGTAGGTGCCGTAGCCGCCGGCGATGGTCGTCCGGAGGTCGAGCCCGAGCACGTCGTTGCCGTCGAATCCCCCGAACCCCTGCCAGAAGCGGCGGTTGGGCAGGAAGAACCGGTTGTTGACTGCGATGTCGAAGCGCGAGCTATCTTCCGCAGAATCCTGCGTGGTAACCGTCGTAGACCCGTCAATCGACCGAAGGACACGCTCATTGCGGTGCGACAGGCCGCCAGAGAACGTGAACGTCTGCAGCTCGTTGACCTTCTGATAGTCGTAGCCGCCGGTGAAATATCCGTCGAGGCGCGCGATCAGACTTCCCTGGTCGATCGGATCCATCCGCACCACGTTGGCGAAACTGAGTTCGCGCCCCTTGTCGTCGGCGTCCACTGCGACCCTGAGCCTGCCGGGCTCCGCGGCGGCGAACGTCTGGCCGAGGTAGCGCCGACCATTCGCCAGTTCGACCTGGAGCATCTGGCTGCTGCGGACGCTCGCCAGCTGGATCCACTCGATCGAGACTGTGCCGGCCGAATCGGTGCTCAGGCTCAGCTTCCCGCGCTGGAGACCCTTGACCTCGCCGGTGAGCTTGTCGCCGTTCAGAAATACGACGACGTCCGTCTTCGGCGCCGCGACTGAAGCGGCGACAGGAAGGAGTGCAAGCAGGAGCAGCAGGCAAGCCCGATGTGCGGGCAACCGTCGTGGGCGCAACGAGTCGATAGGCGGCAGACACGGCATTTCCCGACCCTCCACGAAGCGCCGTGAACTATGCCATAGGCGCTCGGCCGCCCCCACGACGCCCCGCGCCACCTCCGGCGCCGGCGCCGAACCCGGGCAGCGCACGCGGGGACTGCCGGTTTGGTCGCGGATGCGTTTCGCGCTAGCATTGTCTGCAGCGACCCGTCGCAGCAGACATAACACGCAAAGGTTGGGTTACATGAATTCTTCGAGTCCTTCGCACCGCGCTTTAGGACGCGGCGGCATCCGGTGCTGGCTGTCCGCCCTCTTCCTGAGCTTGTTTGCGGTGGCCGCTTCGGCCGAGGAGCAGGATCTGGCGCTGACTGCTGAGTACCCGGGGCCGAACCTGATCACCGACACCTTCATGGCGACGCTCGGACTGTTCATCCTCGATTCCGAGACGACGGTACGGCTCGATGGCGCGGCCGGCGAGGTGGGCACTGATTTCGACTGGGAGGAGAACTTCGGCGACTCGGATGGCAGTCGGTTCCGGGTCGACGGCGCATGGCGCTTCGCCGACCGACACAAGGTCCGCGGCATGTGGTTCAATTTCTCGCGAAATCGATCGACGGAATTCAACGAGGAGGTGGATTGGGGTGACGTGACCTTCCCGGTCGACGTCACGGTCGATGGTTCGTTCGAGTTTGACATCTACGAGCTGGCATACGAGTACGCGTTCCTGCGGCGGGAAAACCTCGAGCTGTCGGGATCGTTCGGCCTGCACCTCGCGAATTTCAAGGTCGGGATGTCGGCCGAAGTCGACACTGGCGGCGGCTCGGGTTCCATCGAGATCGGCGACGACGGGGAGCTCAACGCCCCGCTGCCCGTGATCGGCGGCCGCGCCATCTGGCGCATCCACGGCAACTTCTGGCTCGACGCGATGGTGCAGTTCTTCGCCCTCGAGTACGACAACGTCGACGGCCAGCTCATCGACACGCGCATCGGCGTCCTCTGGCAACCGCGGAACTGGGGCGGGATCGGTATCGGGTACAACCGCTTCGACATCGATGTCGACGTCGAGCGAGATCGGTACACGGGCAAGCTCGAGTGGGTCTACGACGGGCCGCAGATCTTCTATAACGTGTCGTTCTGACCGTCGCACCAGCGCACTTTCATAGTCGTACTGGTTCTGGCCGACCGCCGCGGCGGCGGCCTTCTATGCAGTGTGGTCCCGCCACCGACCCGCGGAGCGGTCGACGGCCGCGGTTCCGCCGCCCCGCGCGGCCGAAGCTGCGACATACGTGGGCTCGGCCGCCTGCTCCGGATGCCACGCCGATCAGCACCGCGCGTGGCGGGCTCGCAGCACGCACAGGCCATGCAGGCCGCGACCGACACGACGGTGCTCGGCGACTTCAGCGGCACGCGCTTCGATCACATGGGGGTGAGATCGGAGTTCTTCCGGCGGGACGACAAGTTCATCGTCCGCACCGACGGACCGGACGGGCAGCTCGCCGACTTCGAGGTTCGACACACGTTCGGCGTCTACCCGCTGCAGCAGTACCTTCTCGAGCTGCCGGGCGGACGCCTCCAGGCGCTGTCCATCGCCTGGGACACGCGTCCGCGGGAAGCCGGCGGACAGCGATGGTTCCACCTCTACCCGGACGAACGGATCGATCATCGCGACGAGCTGCACTGGACCGGGCGGCAGCAGAACTGGAACTTCATGTGCGCGGACTGTCACTCGACCAACCTGCAGAAGAACTATGACGCCGCCTCGAACAGCTATGCGACGAGCTGGAGCGAGATCAGCGTGGGCTGCGAGTCCTGCCACGGACCGGGGTCCGAGCATGCGCGGCTCGCAGGCGACGGACAGGGCGCCGCCGGTCTCACCGTTGCGCTCGACGAGCGGCGAGGCGCGACGTGGACGATCGACCCGGCCACCGGCAATGCGCAGCGCAGCCCCGCGCGAACGACGGCACGCGAGCTCGACGTCTGCGCGCAATGCCACTCGCGGCGCGGCCAGTTCTCGAACACCTACCGCCCGGGTGAGCAGTTTCTCGATCACTTTCGCCCGGTGGCGCTCGAGACCGGCCTCTATCATCCGGACGGTCAGCAGCGCGACGAGGTCTATAACTGGGGTTCGTTCCTGTCGAGCCGGATGCATGCGGCCGGTGTGACCTGCAGCGACTGCCACGAGCCACACTCGGCACAGCTGCGGGCGCCGGGCAGTGAGGTGTGTGGCCAGTGCCACCTGCCGGCGAAGTACCAGGCTACGAGCCATCACTTCCACGAGCCGGGATCGCCCGGCAGCGAGTGCGTCGCGTGTCACATGCCGACCGAGACCTACATGGTCGTCGATCCCCGGCACGACCACAGCTTCCGCATTCCTCGCCCGGATCTCAGTGCCACGATCGGCGTGCCGAATGCCTGCAACGCGTGTCACGAGGACCGCACGCCGGAATGGGCGGCCGAAGCGGTGCGCAAGCATCACCCAGCGCCCAAGCCCGGCTATCAGACCTTTGCCGGCGCCTTCGCGGCGGCTGACAAGCGTGAGGGTGGCGCCTCGGCGGCCCTGGCCAGGATCGCAGCCGATGGGTCGCAGTCGGCAATCGCGCGCGCCGGCGCGCTCGATCGGCTGGCCCGCCGCCCCGACCCGACTGCCATCGCTGCCGCGCACTCGGCGCTGGCCGATTCGAGTCCGCTGGTGCGCAGCGCCGCGCTCGCGGTGCTCGAGCAGCTTCCGCCGCTCGATCGGCGCGCCGCGCTGCCGCTGCTGTCCGACCCTGTGCGCCTCGTGCGGATCGCGGCGGCCCGTGTGCTCGCGCCGCTGGCCGACGACGCGCTCGGCGAGCACGCGGCGGCATTCCAGCGCGCCGCGGCCGAGTACATCGCGGCCGAGCGGTTCAACGCCGACCGGCCGGAGAATCGCACCAACCTGGGCAACTTCCTCGCTTCGCGTGGCGACGCAACGGGGTCGGAAAGCGAGTATCGGGCGGCGCTGGCGCTCGATCGGCGCTTTGTGCCGGCCTCGGTCAACCTGGCGGACCTGCAACGCACGCTCGGGCGCGAAGTCGAGGCCGAGGCCACTCTGCGCGAAGCGCTCGTCGCCTCGCCCGGCAGCGCCGACCTCCACCATGCGCTCGGCCTGTCGCTGGTGCGCCAGGGCCGGACCGAGGACGGAGTCCGCGAGGTCGCCGCGGCGGCGCGTGCCGCGCCCGGCAACGCGCGGTTTGCCTACGTCCATGCGATAGCCCTGCATTCCGCAGGGCAGCGTCGGGAGGCCATCAAGGAGCTCGAGCGCGCGCTCGAGTTCGCGCCGTCCGATCCCGACATCCTCGCGGCACTCGCGCAGTTCCTGTCCGAGGCCGGCGAGGACGAGCGCGCCGCGGAAATCAGCAAGCGCCTGCAGCAAACGGGCACATGAGGGTCATGCGATGAAGAACCTGATCGGCTTTTTCAAGACGACGATCGTCGGCGGCGCCCTCTACCTGTTGCCGATCGTCGTGGTCGCCTTTGTGCTCGGCAAGCTGCACGGCGTGACGATCAAGCTCATCCCGCCTTTGACCGAGGAGGTCGAGCTGCACGACATCGGGGGCATCAACGTAGCGCGGTTGCTGGCCATCGTCGTCATCGTGCTGGCCTGCTTCGTCGCGGGGCTCTTCGCCCGGACCGACGTCGCGCAGCGGTTCGTCGGTTGGCTGGAAGGCGCCATCCTCTCGAATCTGCCGGGATACAGCCTCGTTTCAAGCCTGGGCGCGGAGATCGTGGGCTCCGGCGATACACGACCTGCGATGAAGGTCGTGCTTGCGCGAGTGGAAGATGCCCTGCAGCTCGGATTGCTCGTCGAGTGGATCGACCCGGCCCACGCCGCGGTCTTCATTCCCGATGCGCCGAATCCCAAATCCGGGGGCGTCTATATCATGGGCAAGGACCGCTTCGAGCTCGTCGACATGTCGATACCCGAGGCGATGAAATGCATCAAGGGCCTGGGTGTAGGCTCGACGGCGCTGCTGGCCGGAAAACTCCCCGCTACGTAACCGCGCCCCGGGCGCGAGCCGCAATGTCGCGGGACTCGACGACCGTCACGCCCGGTTTCGATTCGAGCGCCACCGCGATCATGGCCGCGGCGATGTCGGAGGCGGCCACCGGCCGCCAGGCCGGTGGCGCAAGCCGCAACAGCCGACCCGACAGGCGTTCGAGCGGACGCGATTCGCTGCGCTCGCCCTCGATCACCGAGGGTCGGAAGATCGCGAGGCTCGGCCAGTCCATGCCGACGAGCGCATCCTCGAGCTCGCCCTTGACGCGCGAGTAGTAGAACGCCGAGCGACGGTCCGCACCGACCGCGCTCACGAGCGAGAAATGCGTGGCGCCGTTGGCGCGGGCGATGCGCGCCAGACGCAATGGATACTCGAGATCCACCTCGCGGAAGGCGTCACGCGACCCCGCCTTGCGACATCGTGGTCCCGAGCGCGCAGAACACATGCTGCGCGACCAGCTCCGCGCGCACGCTCTCGAGCTGCGCGAAGTCAACGATGTACTGGCGGAGCTTCGGCGATGGCGGATCGCTGCCCACGGCACGCCGCGTGACCACGGCGACGGTCTCGTAGACTGGATTCGCCAGCAGTCGCCGCAGGCACTCGCCGCCGACCAGCCCCGTGGCGCCTGCGAGCAGTGCGGTCAGCGGCCCGGCGGTCAATTTGGCGCGGGCGCTGCGAAGCTCGGATCGGTGATCTTCATCTCGGTCACGGGCCCGTACTTCCGGATGGCCTCGCGGATCTCGGCCGCATCACCGATCAGCACCATCGCAAGGTCGGAGGAACGCGGAAAGTCCCGCCCGATGGCCGACTTGACGGCGTCCGCATCGACCGCCGTGACACGCGCAGCAAACTCGTCTACGTCCCGCCGATCGAGACCGTAGAACTGCATGTCGGCGAGCCGCGCCGCGAGCTGGCCATTGGTCTCGATGCTCGGTGGGAACTGCCCGAGCACGTACCTTCGCGATGAGTCGAGCGCATCGGCAGCGATACCGTCGGCGTGCAGACGCTCGAGCGTCGCGAGCGCGAGGTCGATGGCGTCGACGGTCTTCTCGGTCTGGGTGTACGAGCTGATCTGGAACGCGCCGGGCTGCATGAGCCGCACGAAGCTGGAGCTCGCGCCGTAGCTGAGCCCGCTCTTGATCCGAAGCTCGGTGTTGAGCATGGAGGTGAAGCGACCGCCGAACACGGTGTTGACCAGCGTCTGCGCAGCGCGCGCCGGATCCGTGCGCCGCGCGCCGACGTTGGCGAGCCAGAAATAAGTCTGGGTGGCGCCGGGCTTGTCGACGAGCAGCACCCGGCGGCCCTCGATCCTGGCGCTCGCAACGGCCGCCGGCGCAGGCGCGCCCGCCTTGCGCCAGCCACCGAACGCGGCGTCCAGGCGGCGCCTCATGTCCGAGGCGCGAAAGTCGCCCACGACGGCGACGATCAGGCGATCACCACCGAGCTGCGCAGCGTAGTAGGCCTTCAGGTCCTCGAGGCTGACCGCTTCGAGCGACTGCTCGCTGCCCTCGGTGGGACGCCCGTACGGATGGCCACGGAAAAGCCAGGCGTCGCCGTAGGTGTCGATGAGCTGGCGGGGATCGGAATCTTTCGCCGCGGCGATCGACTGGATCGCGAGCGTACGCGCCTTCGCGAACTCACCGGCGTCGAACCGCGGTCGCAGCAGCGCGTCCGACACCAGCTCGACCATGAGGTCGACGTCGCGGGCGAGGAAGCTCGCGCCGACGCGTCAGGCTCTCGGTCTGTGCGGACGCTGCCAGCTCGCCTCCGACGCTCTCGATCGCCTCGGCGAAGCTCGCTGCGTCGCGCTTTCCCGCTCCCTTCTGCAGCAGCTCGGCGAGCAGCGCCGCGCTGCCCTCCTTCCCGGCCGGATCGCCGAGCGATCCGCCCCGCAGCACGGCCCGCAGCGACACCAGCGGCGTGTCGTGCTTTTCCATCAGCACCAGCACGGTGCCGTTGGCGAGCGTGTGCTGCTCGAAGGGCGCGAGCCGCACGCCGCCGCTCGCGGCATCCTGCGCGCGCGCCGGTGCGGCGACCGCAAGCAGAATCGCGAGACCGCCGCAGAGCCCTGCGCGGATCATGGCGCAGCCGCCGGCGTCGGCGGCTCCTCGGGTGCGGCAGGTGGCGGCACGAGAATTCCGACCGTGCGATTGTCGGAGCGCAGCACGGTCGCAGCGGCGGCGCGGACGTCCTCCGCGGTGATGCTCTCGTATTCGCCGGGCGCCTCGAACAGCTTCCGATAGTCGCCGTGGAAGACCTCGTAGGTCCCGAGCGCCTCGGCCTTGCCGCTGATCGTCTCGAGCCCGTGCCAGAAGGACGCCAGTGCCTGGTTCCGCGCCTTGCGCGAGCTCGGCGGGCGTGGGCCCGTCCCGCGCGATGCGCGCAAGCTCCGCATCGATGAGCTGCTCGGTGCGTGCGACGTCGGCGCCGGGCGGCACCACCGCATAGATCCAGGCGAGGCCCGGATCGAAGCCCTGGTCGAGCGTCGTGCCGATTTCGAGCGCGGCCTGCTCCTGCTCGACGAGCTTCTGGTGCAGGCGCGAGGAGTCCCCGCCGCCGAGCACCGCGAGCAGCACCTCCATGACGCGCGTCTGGCGCTCCGGCGCTGCGCCGGCGTGCCAGGCCATCGCGAGCAGCGGTGTCTGCGCGTCGCGCACGACCTCGAGGCGCCGTTCGCCGGCCTGCGGTGGCTCGCGCGTCGTGACCGGCTCGGGCGCCGGCTGGGCCTTGATCGAGGCCAGGTGCTTCTCGGCGAGCGCGAAGACCTCGGCCGGAGTCACGCTGCCGACGACGAGCATCACCGCGTTGTTGGGAGCGTAGTAGCGCTGGTAGTAGGCTTTCAGGTCCTCGACCGTCCATCCTTCGATGTCCGACGGCCAGCCGATGGTCGGGAACTGGTACGGATGCGCGACGTAGGCCGTGGCCTGCATCTGTTCCACGAGCACGCCGAAATTGTCGTTGTCGACCGACGAGCGGCGCTCCGAGTACACGACGCCGCGCTCGCTCTCGACGACCTTCGGGTCGAAGTCGAGGTTGCGCATGCGGTCGGCCTCGAGCTCGAAGATGAGCTCGAGCGTGTCGCGCGGAAACCAGTCCTGGTACACGGTCACGTCGGCGCTGGTGTAGGCGTTGTTGCGGCCGCCGTGGGCCTCCATGATGCGGTCGAACTCGCCGGGCGCACGCGTCGTCGTGCCGTTGAACATCATGTGCTCGAAGTAGTGCGAGATCCCGGTGATGCCCGGGTACTCGTTGCGGCTGCCGACGCGGAACCACAGGTACATCGCCACGTTCGGGATGTCGTGGTCGGGCCAGACGACGATCTTGAGGCCGTTCGCCAGCGTCCGTGTCTCGATCGTCGCGGCATCGGCGGGCGCCACGGCGGCCGCCCGCGCCTCGATGCCTGCAAGAGTGGCGGCGGCCAGGACGATGGCCGCGACGTCGCGCGACGCGGTTCACGTCCCGGCGCCCGCCGTGCTGCGTTCGCGGTCGCCGATCCATCGCTCGATCTTTGTTTCGAGCACATCGAGCGGCAGCGCGCCGTCGCCGAGCACGGCCGTGTGGAACTGCCTCACGTCGAAGCCACCGTTCGAGCTCTGCCTCCGCGCGGCGGCGCAGCTCGCGGATCTTGAGCTGGCCGATCTTGTAGGCGAGCGCCTGGCCCGGGATCGCGATGTAACGCTCCGCCTCGGAGACGGCCCGCGCCTCGGCAGTGGAGCTCATCGCGTCCATGTACTCGAGCACCTGCTCGCGCGTCCAGCCCTTCGAGTGCAGCCCGGTGTCGACGACCAGGCGGATCGCACGCCAGAGCTCGGCTTCGAGCATGCCGAAGTACTGGTACGGATCCTCGTACAGGCCGAGCTCGCGGCCGAGCGATTCGGCATACAGACCCCAGCCCTCGGAATACGCGGTGTAGCCGCTGAAGCGACGGAACCTCGGCAGGTCCTTCTGCTCGCGCTGCAGGCTGATCTGGAAATGGTGGCCCGGGTTGCCTTCGTGCAGCGACAGCGCCTCCATCGCCCACATCGGACGGGCCTTCAGGTCATAGGCATTCGCGTAGAAGATGCCCGGTCGCGAGCCATCCTCGGTCGCCGCCTGGTAGCTGCCGCCCGCCGCGCTCTTCTCGCGGAAGGGCTCGACCGCGCGCACTTCGTAGTCGGCCGCGGGCAGGCGCTCGAAGAGTTTCGGCAACGCCGGGTCGACGCGGCGCTTGATGTCGACGTAGCCCGAGATCAGCTTCTCGCGGTCGTCGAAGAAGAAGCGCGGGTCCTTCTGCATGAAGGCCGAGAACGCCTCGAGGTCGCCCTTGAAGCCCACCTGCTTCATGACCGCGCGGATCTCGCCGTGGATGCGCTCGACTTCGGCCAGCCCGATCTCGTGGATCTGCGCCGGGGTGTAGTCCGTGGTCGTGATCGCGCGGACGTTGTACGCATACCAGGCCGCACCGTCCGGCAGTGCGTCCATCCCGACGGTCGTGCGGGTGCGCGGCAGGTACTCGTCGCGCATGAAGTCGTGCAGCTTGCGGTAGGTCGGCACGACCTTCGAGGTGATTGCGGCCCGATACGCCGCAGTGAGACGCTCGCGGTCGGCCGCGGCAAAACTCTCGGGCATGTCGCGCACGGGCCCGTAATAGAGCGATTCCTCCGGGGTCGCGACGATGTGCGCCTCGAGCTGCGGCAGGATGCGCTCGGCGAGCACGCGCGGCAGCGTATAGCCTTTCGCTGCGCCCTCACGCATGTTCGCGATCGCCTGGTCGGTCCAGGCGACGAAGCCGTCCAGGCGCTTCAGGAAGTCGTCATAGTCCTTGACCGTGTGGAACGGATGGATGCCCTTCCCGGAGCCCATCTGGGCGAAGCTGTTCGGCGTCGAGTAGAACTGGTTGAGCGGCAGCAGGTGCTCCGGGAATCGGAATCCCTCGATCTCGAGCTCGCGTGCCGATTTGAAGATGTCGTAGGACAGCAGGTCCTGGCCCGCGAGCCGGCTGCGGTCGATGCTCGCGAGTCCGGCGAGAGCGTCGCGCTCCACCTTGAGCGCCCGGGCCCGCCACTCAGGGGCAATCGAGACCTCGTATCGATCGTTGTATCGCGGGTCGCCGATCGAGGTGGCGAGCAGCGGGTTGAGCTCGAGTTGCCGTTCGAAGTAATCGTCGAAGAGTGCGTGCAGGCGCTCCGCGTCGGTGCGCGCGGCGGCGGCGGGCGGCGCTTCGTTACGGACCGGCTCGTTCGCGGGTGCAGCTGCCAGGGAGGCGCACGCGGACAGCAGCACGGCGGCACCGGCTGCCAGTGGGGATACTCGAATCATGGGGCTCTCTTGGCTTGCGCTTACTTCGGCTTGACGAATTTGAGCGTCATGCGATCGCTCTCGCCGATCGCCAGGTACTTCGAATGGTCGAACGCGGGATCGGTCGCGTCCGAGCTGTAAGGCGTCGAGCGCAGCGCAGGCGGCAGCGTCCAGACGCCGAAGGGATGATCCTTCGTATCGCGGGGGTTCGCGTTGACCTCCGAACGCGCGACCAGCTTGAGCCCCGCTTTTTCGGCCTGTTCGATCACGAAGGCCTCGGTGACGTAGCCGCTCACCGCCTTTGGATCCTGCGCGCCCGGGTTCGCCCGGTGCTGCTCGAGCGCGAGGATGCCGCCCGGCTTGAGTGCCTTGGCAAAGTCCGCGAACACTTTCTCGACCCAACCGGGGGTCCTCATCCAGCCATGCACGGAGCGAGCGGTCAGGATGAAATCGAAGGTGTTGGCGGGAAGCGGTGCGGACTTGGGGCCCCAGTTGACGATCGCGATCTTGCCGTACACGTCCGGCTTTGCCGCGTAGCGCTGCTCGAACTCGGCCCTCTGCTTGCGTGCCGCGTCGGGGACCTCGGGGTTGGCGAGGTCCACACCCGTCGCATAGAAGTGGCCGCCGGTGCGCGCCGCGTAAGGAGCAAGAATCTCCGTCCACCACCCGCCACCGGGCTGCACTTCAAGGATCGTCATGCCCGGTGCGAGACCCCAGAACGTGAGCGCCTCGGCTGGATGCCGGTAGCCGTCCCGCGACTTGTTGTCCTCGCTCCGCCAGTTCCCGGCGACGACGGCCGCCAGCGCCGCGTCCGCGGGAGCAGCCTGCTTTTCATGGTGGTTGGCCATCGATGCGGTTGACGACAGCGCGACCGCAAGACAGGCAAGCGTCCATTGCAGTTTCATCGGAACCTCCGAAGGACGGGAATAAGACCAGGCCCCGGCGCTCACACGCCGGGGCCCCTCTACGACAAGACCGGACGGGTCAGGTTCCCGTATCGGTCCGGATCAGCATGACGCGGCGGTTGAGCTGGCGGCCCTCCGCGGTCGTATTGTCGGCAATCGGCGCACTCTCGCCCTTGCCGACGGACTTGACCCGCGCCGGGTCGACACCGCGCGAGGTCAGGTAGTCGAACACCGACTTGGCGCGCCGATCCGACAGCGCCAGGTTGTACTCGTCGGTGCCGACGCTGTCGGTGTGACCCTCGATCAGCGCGGTGGCGAAAGGCACGTCGTTCATGAACCGGACCAGCCGCTCGAGCTCGGTGAGCGACTCCGGCCGCAGCTCGGCGCTGTCGAAGTCGAACAGCAGCTTGAGCGTCTGCGACAGCGGGCAGCCGACACGATCGACCTGGGTGCCGGCCGGTGTGCCCGGGCACTTGTCGTCGATATCGCAGACCCCGTCGTTGTCGCCGTCGGCGCACTTCTCCGGCGGCGGAGGCGGCGGAGGTGGCGGTGGCGGCTCCTCGACCACCGGCTCCGGCAGCGGCTTCTCGGCCCCGAAGCGGTAACCCACCGCGATGCCATAGAGCCACGGATCGATGTTGGCTTCGCCCAGCGGGACCGTCGCCGTGTTGATCCCGCTCGGGGATCCCGGCTTCGACGTCCGTATCCAGATCGATGTATCGGACGTCGAGATTGACGAACCAGTGTTCGCTGGTACCGATGTCGAAGCCCGCGCGACCGGCGGGCCCGAAGGCCTGATCGAGGTCGATGTTCGAACCGGCGGGAAGACCTCCACCCCACAGCTCTTCACCCGTGAAATTTGCAAACGCGGCACCGACGCCGATGTACGGCCGGATGGCGCCATCCGGGTTGAGGTGCCAGTTCAAGCCGAGGATCGGTGTCCAGAGATCGGTCTCGCCGATCCTCAGGGCATCGTCGGTCAGTCCCCTGACCTGCAGATCGAGCGAGAAGTAGGTGGGGACGAAGAGGTCGATGCCAACGTGCTGGCTGAGCATGTACTCGACACTGAGCGTGAAGGTCTCGCCCTTGTCGAGCACGAGGTCGCCCCCGAACGCGCCTTCGAGGTTGGGGCTGTCGGGGTTGAGCTGGTGAACGCCGGCTCGCACCAGCCAATCGCCGTCCTCTGCGGCAGCGAGGACGGGTGAGAGGAGCGCCATTGTCAACGCGACATGGATCAACAGTCGGTTGCGGGAAAGCATCGGCAATCGCTCCTTGTTGGTCCCCGGGTGTTGCGAATAATACGCGAGTCTGCGCCGATCGGTTCCGCCGGCTATGCTCCGCAGCATAGACCCTGAGCCGTAGCATGAGACCCGAGGCCGTGCATTTTCATCGCGCAATCCCGCTCGTCATTTCGTTGATGCTCGCGACCGCGGGCTCGGTTACTCCCGGGTTGGCGAGCACCGCCGACGAGGCCCTCATCCCTTACGAAAAATTCAAGCTGGACAATGGCTTGACTGTCATCGTCCACACCGATCGCAAGGCGCCGATCGTTGCGGTCAACCTCTGGTATCACGTCGGCTCGAAGAACGAGCGGCCCGGCAAGACAGGGTTTGCGCACCTGTTCGAGCACCTCATGTTCCAGGGTTCGGAGAACTACAACGACGAGTTCTTCAAGCCGCTCGAAGAAGTCGGCGCGACCAGCATGAACGGCACGACGAACTTCGACCGCACCAACTATTTCCAGAACGTGCCGACCAGTGCGCTGCCGCTCGTGCTGTGGATGGAGTCGGACCGGATGGGTCATCTGCTCGGCGTGATCGACCAGGCCCGGCTCGACGAGCAACGCGGCGTCGTCAAGAACGAGAAGCGGCAGGGTGAGAACCAGCCCTATGGTCGCGTATTCGATTCAGTGCTCCGCGCCAGCTTCCCGACGGGCCATCCCTATCACTGGCTGCCGATCGGATCGATGGAAGACCTCGACGCCGCCAGCCTCGAGGACGTGCAGGAGTGGTTCCGCACCTACTACGGCGCAGCGAACGCGGTGCTCGTCCTCGCGGGCGACATCGACGTGCCGACGGCGCGCGAGCTCGCGCAGAAATACTTCGGCCACATCGCTCCCGGCCCCGCGATCACGCGCCCCGAGGCCTGGATCGCGGCCCGAACGGAGACGACGCGCGAGACGATGTACGACCAGGTGGCGCAGACGCGCCTGCACCGGTTCTGGAACACGCCGCAGGACGGAACGACCGACGCCGACCTGCTGGTGATGGCCGGCGAGATCCTGGGCGGCGGCAAGACCTCGCGGCTCTACGAGCGCCTCGTCTACCGCGACCAGATCGCGGACACGGTCTCCGCCGGCCAGAACGCGCTCGAGATCGCGGGCCTGTTCGGCATCACCGCCGACGTGAAGACCGGTGTCGACCCACGGAAGGTCGAAACGGCCATCGAGGAGGAATTGCGACGCTTCGGAGCGAAGGGCCCGACTGCGGCGGAGCTCGAACGCGCGCAGACCGCGATTCGTGCCGGGTTCATCAAGGGCCTCGAGCGGATCGGCGGTTTCGGCGGCAAGGCCGACGTGCTCGCCTCCTGCGAGGTCTACGAGGACGATCCCGGCTGCTACGCGCGCTCGCTGCACGTGATCGATCAGGCGACACCCGAGCAGGTCCGGGAGGCCGTCGAGCGCTGGCTGACCCGCGGCGATTACAACCTCGAAGTGCGGCCGTATCCCGCGTACCACGCGGCGGCCACCGATCCCGTCGATCGCAGCAAGGGCCCGCCGACGATCACTGAGTTTCCCGATCTCGTCTTCCCGTCGCTCGAACGCACGCAGCTCGGCAACGGCATCCCGGTGATCATCGCCCGCCGGCCCGGCGTGCCGGTGGCGCGGGTCAGCGTGCTGTTCGACGCCGGCTATGCATCCGACCGCGATCCCAGGCTCGGCCTCTCGAGCTTTGCGATGGCCATGCTCGACGAAGGCGCGGGCGAGCTCGACGCGCTCGCCATCGCGGACCGGGCCAAGACGCTCGGCGCCGACATCGCGGCGGGCTCCTCGCTCGACACCTCGTCCGTTTCGCTTTCGGCGCTCGTCGAACGGCTGGACGAATCGGTCGGCCTGCTGGCCACGCTCGTGCGCGAGCCGCAGTTTCCGCAGCACGAGCTCGACCGCGTGCGCCGCGAGTGGATCGCAGGGATCCAGCGCGAGAAGGCGAGCCCGGACGGCCTCGCGATGCGGCTGCTGCCCCCGCTGCTCTATGGCGACGGACACCCGTATGCGATTCCGTTCTCCGGTTCGGGCACCGAGGCGGCGATTGCCGCGATCACGCGCGAGGACCTGCTCGGGTTCCAGCGTGACTGGCTGCGACCGGACAATGCCACGCTGATCGTGGTTGGCGACACGACCCCGGCTGCGGTGCTGCCCGTGCTCGAGCGGCATTTCGGCGGCTGGCGACCGCCCGATACGCCAGCGTCCCGCCAAGGCGCTGCCGGACGCGACGCGACCGCCGGCCGCGCGCGTGTATCTCATTGGCAAGCCCGACGCGGTGCAGAGCAGCATCCTGGTCGGGCTGGTCACGCCGTCGAGCGCGGCGCCGAACAGCATCGAGATTGACACCATGAACGACGTGCTGGGTGGCACCTTCACCTCGCGCCTCAACATGAACCTGCGCGAGGACAAGCACTGGTCGTACGGCGTGCGCAGCAACCTGCCCGATGCGCTGGGCGAGCGTCCCTGGCTGCTCGCCGCGCCGGTGCAGACCGACCGGACGGTCGACGCGATGCGCGAGATCAAGCGTGAGATCGAGGAATTCGTCGGCCCGAAGCCGGCGACGACCGCGGAAATCCGCAAGGTCGCGAACCGCGAGATTCGCGCGCTGTCGGGACGCTACGAGACCAATGCCGCGGTCGCGGGCGCAATCGCCGAGATGACGGTGTTCGATCGCCCCGACGACTACGTGCGCACGCTCAAGGGAAAGATCGAGGGGCAGACCGATGCGGCCGTGCAGGTGGCCGCGCGCGAGGCGCTCGACCCTTCGCGCCTGACCTGGATCATCGTCGGCGACCTGAAGCTGATCGAGGGACCGATACGCGAGCTCGGCTTCGGTGAGGTGCGCGTGCTCGACGCCGACGGCCGGACGTTGCGCTGAACATGGAGTCCACGCGTCTCCACCGCAGAGCTGCGCGCCGGATTGAGCGCGGGCCTGCTCGCCGCGGTCCCGTTGATGACCGGTGCCGCCGGGGCCGCCGAGGCGCTCGAAGCCGCGCCCGCCCAGCGCTTCGCGGCGCTCGCGCTCGCCTGCGTGCACCAGGAGTATCCGAACAAGATCGCGCACGTGCTCGCGGGCGACGCCGACGTACGCCCGCCGCGCGCGCTGACCCCGGCGTTCTACGGCTGCTACGACTGGCATTCGGCCGTGCACGCGCACTGGCTGCTCGCGCGCATCGCGCGGCTCTATCCCACGCTCGATACCGCTGCTGCCGCGCGTGCAGCGCTGGCCAGGAGCCTTACGACCGAAAATATCGCCTCGGAGGTGATTTATCTGCGGGGCGCGGGGCGGATTTCCTTCGAGCGGCCGTATGGTCTCGCCTGGCTGCTGGCGCTCGCCGCGGAGCTCAGGCGCTGGGACGACCCGCAGGCGCGCGCCTGGGCGGCGGCATTGGCGCCGCTCGAGTCCGAAGCCGCGGCGCGGATCACGAGCTGGCTGCCGAAGCTGCGCTATCCGATCCGCGTCGGCGAGCACAGCCAGACCGCGTTCGCCTTTGGCTTGATTCACGACTGGGCCACCGTCGCGGGTGACACGGCGATGCTCGAGCTGCTCGGCCGGCGCGGCCGTGACTACTACCTCGCGGACCGCGAGTGCCCGATCGCGTACGAGCCATCCGGCGAGGATTTCCTTTCGCCCTGCCTTGCCGAGGCGGATTTCATGCGCCGCATCCTGCCGCCGCCGGAGTTCGCGCGCTGGCTCACCGGCTTCCTGCCGCGCATCCCGAAGCGCGATGACGCGGCGTGGCTCGCTCCCGGAATCGTCACCGACCGCAGCGACCCCAAGCTCGCGCACATCGACGGTCTCAACCTGAGCCGCGCGTGGATGCTCGAAGGCATCGCCTCCGGCCTGCCGAAGGGCGACCGGCGCATCGGGGCGCTGACCGCCGCGGCGCGAACGCACGCCGCAGCGGCGCTGCCGGCGGTGACCGGCGAGCACTACGAGGGCGGCCACTGGCTCGGCACGTTCGCGACCTACCTCACGACCCGCGCCGGCCTCGGGGGTGCCGGGCCACAGTTTCGCAGTTATCAGAGCCCCCCGCGAGGGCAGCTCTACTTGGCGGCGAGGCACAATAACTGCGAAACTGCGGCCCGGCACCGCTCGGCTTATTTTGCGGCGGCCTTCATCGAGGCGTTGATCTCGCGCGGCGAGGGATTGCGCCGCAGGGTGAGCCCGCCGTTCACTTGCAGCACCTGGCCGGTGACGAAGCTCTCCTCGGTCGCGAGCCACAGCGCAGCATTCGCGATGTCCTCGGTCGTCCCGATCCGGCCGAGGGGATACTCCTTGAGGAAGGCCTCCTCCAGGCCGGGCAGCGAGGTATCACGCTCCGTCATTGGCGTGACCGTGAGCCCCGGCGCAATCGAGTTGACCTTGACACCGCGGGCGCCGAACTCGTTCGCGAAGCAGCGCACCAGCGCGTCGGTGCCCGCCTTCGTGCCGATATAAGCCGCGTGGTTGTACAGGAGCGCATACACCGAGGCCGAGGACATCGTGATGATCGAGCCGCCGCCGGCCTGGGACATCAGCCCCGCGAACACCTGCAGAAAGAAATACGGCCCCTTGAACTGCAGTGCCGTCAGCTGATCGATCTGCTCCTCGGTGGTCTCGAGTAGCTTGGCCATCAGGCCCCAGCCCGTGCAGTTGATTGCGATGTCGACGCGCCCGTAGGCCGTCGACCGCCGCTTTCGCCACCGCCTCGACCTCTGCCTTGCGCGTGATGTCGCAGATCGCGTGCCGGCCGTCCAGCTCGGCCGCCAGCGCTTCGAGGGGCGCGGCCTTGCGGCCCGCGACGACCGTGCGTGCGCCTTCGCGCGCAAAGCGCCGTGCGATCGTCTGGCCCATGTTCCCTTCGCTGGCCGCGCCCAGGATGACGGCGACTTTTCCCTCGAGACGTCCCATCTGATCCTCCTGACGTTTTGCGATCACCGCGCGCCAAGGCGGCGCACGGGGTCCGAGCCATCCCAGTCACGCGAGGCGTTGCGGACGTGCTCGTAGAAGCGGCGCAGACCGCTCCCTGCCTCGTACAGCTCGAGCATGTGTCCGAGGTCACGGCTGGTATCGATCATGACGAAGTCGACGCCCGGTCGTCGTACGCGCCTCGAGCGCAGCGACGTAGCCCCGCTTGCGGAAGTCCGCGACCGCTGCCTCGAGCTCCGGAACGAAATGCGCAACGTGATGCAGGCCGGACTGATCCGCGCGATACAGGTCGCGCAGCGCCGACGGCGCGTCGCCGTGCTGGGTGATGAACTCGACCATGAATTCGCCCGCCTGTCCATAGGCCGAGGTGTGGTCGAACGTCGCAGGTTGCCCGCGGTAGCGGCACTCCGCCAGCGCGATGTGCTCCATCAGGAAGAACGGTCCCCAGCCGAACTCGACGGCATACCGACGTGCCGCAGCCGCGGGATCAGGCACGTGGTAGGCGATCTGAACGGGCTTCAGGATCGACGCTGGCATCGATCTCGAGGGCACCAAAGATTGGGGTTCGCAACATCATGCCCGCCGCCCTGGAGGTCGACAAGCACGCCGCGAGAAGCGGATTCCACGCCTTCGCTGAGCTGCAATGCCCCGACCGGGCACGCATGGGTTGCACTTCTCTTGCCTGGCCTGCTGATGTTCTGGCTGTCGATCAGCCGGCGCTTCGAGCACCTGTCAGCCGCTGTCGCATCTCGGCGGCGCCCGGCCCGATCACCAGCTGGACGCTGGATTGCGACGGCCGCGCGATCCCACGCAGGCCCAACGCGCGCAGGGCCTCGCCATCCGCAGCGTGCCATCGCGCAGCGTGACGAGCACACGCGTCGATGCCGCCTCCAGCGCCGCGACGTTACCTCGGCCACCGAGCGCCTCGATCAGGCGCGAGATCTGCTTGCGCGTCGACCGACGCGCCGGGCGTTCTGCAGCAGCCGCGGCCATCACGCATCGCCGCCCGCAGCTCGCCCGCAACCTGGTCCGCGATCGGTCCCAGCACCACCTGCAGCGCATCCGCGGATGGCCGCACGAGTCCGCGCGCCCCGAGTGCGCGCAGCGCCGCCTCGTCGACCGCTGACTGGTCGGCGACCGTGAGCCGCAGGCGCGTCGTGCAGGCGTCCACCGCACGCAGGTTCGCCGCACCGCCCAACGCCGCGATCATCGCGCGAGCGCGATCGGTCCCCGACGTCGCCGCCGTCGTGACCGGCGCCTCGGCTTCGCGGCCGGGTGTCGACAGCGAGAACCTCCGGATAAAAAACCGGAATCCGGCGTAGTACGCGATCGAATACGACGAACCCGATCGGCAGCAGCATCCACGGCCGGCTCGCCTGCCCGAAATTGATCACGTAATCGAAGAGCCCCGCCGAGAAGCTGAACCCAAGCCGCACCTGACAGCGCGTCCATGATGACCATGGCGAGCCCGGTCAGCACGGCATGCACCGCGTACAGCAGCGGCGCGAGGAACATGAACGTGAACTCGATCGGCTCGGTGACACCGGTCAGGAACGAAGTCAGCGCCATCGACGCCAGCAGCCCGCCGGTGGCACGCCGGCGGTCAGGCTTCGCCTCGTGGTACATCGCGAGGCAGGCCGCGGGCAGCCCGAACATCATGACCGGGAAGAATCCCGACATGAACGCGCCCGCCGACGGATCGCCGGCGAAGAAGCGATTCAGGTCACCGGTGACGCCGCCGTAGTCGCCGATGAGGAACCACGCCAGGTTGTTGAGGATGTGGTGCAGGCCGGTGACGATCAGCACCCGGTTGAGCACACCGTAGGCGAAGAGCCCGATCTCGCCCGAGCCGAGCACGGCGCGGGAAAGCGCATCCATGCCGCGCTCGAGCACCGGCCATCCGTAGCCGAAGGCGGCGGCGACCAGCAGCCCCGCAAAGCCGCTCGCGATCGGCACGAAGCGCCGGCCGCCGAAGAAGGCGAGATAGCTCGGCAACCGGATGTCCGAGTAGCGGTTGTAGAGGAGCCCCGCAATGACCCCGGAGATGATCCCGGCCGGCACGCTGAGCTTCGCGAGCTCGCGCGACTTGTACGCAGACGCGGCAAGATCGCGCGCCTGGCCCTCGAGCGCCGCCACGACGTCCGGCGGCACGGCGATCAGGACCTCGGCCCCCTTGGTCGCGACGAGATACCCGACGACGCTCGCAAGCCCGGCGGCGCCGTGATTCTCACGGGCGAGCCCGACCGCGACACCGATCGCGAACAGGATCCCGAGGTTCGAGAACACAGCCTGGCCCGCCGCGGCGAGCATCGGCAGGCCGAGCAGATCCGGCTGGCCGAGCCGCAGCAGCAGGCCCGCGATCGGCAGCACCGCGATGGGCAGCATGAGCGCCCGGCCGAGTTGCTGCACCCCGGTGAACGCCTGCTTCATGCGCGCACCGCGGACGACGGTCGCTCCGCCCTTCGGTCGGCGTCGCGCAGCAGCGCGCGCACTTCCGCGGCCGAGGACAGCTCGAGCGCGCGCCCGGCGAGCACGCGGCAATCCGCCATCGTGAGTCCGCGGATCTGCGCCTTGATGCGCGGGATGAGTCCCGGCACGACTGAGAGCTCGTCGATGCCGAGCCCGAGCAGGACGGGCACCGCAACCGGGTCCGACGCCAGCCCCCCACAGACTGCGACATGACGCCCACGCGATGAGGCCGCCTGCGCCGTCGCGGCGACGAGACGCAGCACGGCCGGATGCAGCCCGTCGAGCTCGGCCGCGAGCTCGGGATGCGTGCGGTCCATCGCGAGCGTGTACTGCGTGAGATCGTTGGTGCCGATCGAGACGAAGTCCGCCACCTCGCAGATCTGCGCGGCAGAGAGCGCCGCGGCGGGCGTCTCGATCATCACCCCGAGCGCAGGGCGGCCGCTGATCCCAAGACGTGCGGCGGTCGCGTCGATCAGCTCGCGCACGCGCCGGACCTCAGCGGCCCCGTTCACCATGGGCAGCATCACGCGGCAGCTTGCGAGCGGCCGCACCTGGAGCAGCGCCTCGAGCTGCGCGGCGAGAAGCTCCGGATACCGCAGGCTCACTCGAATGCCACGCAGGCCCAGCGCCGGGTTCTCTTCGCGCAGCTGCGGCAGGTAGGCGATCGGCTTGTCCGCGCCGGCGTCGAGCGTGCGGATCACGACCGGGCGTCCAGAGAACGCTTCGATCACACGCTGGTACTCCCGACGCTGCGTGTCGACGTCGGGCGCCGTCGGCCGCTCGAGGAACAGGAACTCCGTGCGCAGCAGCCCGCAACCCTCGGCGCCAAGAGCCACCGCCTCGGTCGCCTCGACCGCCGAACCGATGTTGGCGAAGACGGCGATGCGGGTGCCGTCTGCCGTCACGGCCGGCGATTGCGCCGCCTGCCGCTCGGCCGAATCAAGCAGACGCCGCTCTCCGAGGGCGCGCTCCGCGGCGGCGAGATCCTCGCGGGGCGGATCGACCGTGAGGCCGCCGCGGTCGGCATCGAGCAGCAGCCGCGTACCGGCTTCGATGGCGAGAATCGAGGCGCCCAGACCGACCAGCATCGGCTTGCCCATCGCAGCTGCGAGGATGGCGACGTGCGAGGTTGGCCCGCCGCGGGCCGTCGCGATCCCGGCGATTCGAGTCGCGTCCAGCGCGACGAGCTGCGAAGGAAGCAATTCGTCGGCGAGCACGATCGCCCGTTCCGGCAGGTCGATTGCGGGATCTGCGGTCTCGCCGGCGAGTGCGGCCAGCACCTGCGACTCGAGATCGGCGAGATCGTCGACGCGCTCGAGGAGCCGTGCATCGCCGAGATCGCGCAGCGCCTCGGTGCTCGCGCGTATCGCGCTCTGCCAGGCGTGGCCGGCGCTTCCGCCGCGCTCGATGACGGCCGTCGCCGCCGCGAGCAGGGTCGGATCGTCCAGGAACTCGAGATGCGCCGCGAGTATCTGCGCACGCGGCCCGGGCTCGGCAGCGGCAAGCGACGTGAGCCGCGCGCGGACCGTCTCGCGCGCGCGGGCGAGCTCGGCCGCCTCGCGGGCTACCCCCGCCCCCTTCTCGGCTACCGAGCGCGAATGACGCATGACGAAAGCCGCCGTCCCCAGCGCAAGGCCGCGCGCCGCTACGGCTCCGGGCAGCGTCGCGCCGCGCACGGGCGGCGGAACCGTACCGCTCATTTCCGCGGCGGAACGGGACGACGACTCCGGCGGGTGCGATTCCGCGGCGCCACCGATCAGGGCCACAAGCGCCTCGAGTGCCGCGTGTGCATCGGAGCCGCTGGCCTCGAGTGCGATCTCGTCACCCCTGCGCACCCCGAGCGACATCAGGGACACCGCGCTCGCCGCGCTCGCGCGCCGACCGTGCGCGAGGACGTCGACGCGCGCGTCGAAGTCCCGAAGCCTTCGCACGATGAGACCGGCGGGTCGCGCGTGGATACCGTGCGGCAGCGGCACGCGGAGCCGCAGGCTCGTCGTCGCGGCCTCGTGACCGGTCCCGACGATGCCTCCCGCATCGATCGGACGAAGCTCCATGAGAACCTCGCCCTGCGTGACCGCCCGACCGACGATCCGCCGGACGATCTCGTAGCGATCGCCGTTCGTCACCAGCACGGGCGTAACGAGGCTCGCTGCGCGCCTCGCGACGAGGTCGAGATCGAACCTGATCAGCGGCGTGCCGGCCGCGACGCGGCGCCCGGCGTCGATCAGCGCCTCGAAGCCCTCGCCCTTGAGCCCGACGGTGTCGATGCCGACATGGATCAGGAGTCTCCGCGCCATTGTCGGCGCGAAGCGTGACGGCGTGGCCGGTCGGCGCGACCGAGACCAGCTCACCGTCGCAGGGCGCGTGCACGACGCCCGACGTCGGGTCGATCGCGAGGCCGTCACCGAGCATCCGCCCCGCGAACACGGGGTCAGGGACCTCCTCCAGCGGCATCGCCCACCCGGAAAGCGGCGAGAGCAGTGACAGCACTGGCATCGGCGGCGTCACTCCAGGAGCTCGATCGTGTCGATCGCCCACATCGGATCGATGTCGTGGCCGGTAAACTCGAGGCAGAGATCGTGCTTGCCACTGCGCGGTCTGATCGGCACGGGCGGCAGCCGCGTAACGGCATCATTGGCCATCGCAGGCGCCAGGGGCAACGTCGCGATCACCTCGCCCTCGCATCCGTCGAGCCGGATCGCAAGCTCCCCATGCGCGGTTGCCGGGGGGCGCAGCCGGATCGCGTCGCGGTCGCGGCCGATCTGGAAATTGAACGGGAACTGGCCGACCGCTGGCGGCGATCGATCGTACGCCCGACAGCTCGGCCGCCCTCGAATACCCAGCAGGGCTGCATGATGTCGACGAGGAACACGGCCCGCTCGCCCGTAAGCGGCGCGTCGTCCTCGAGATTGAGCACGAGCTTGTCGCTGCAGGGCTTGAGCTCCTGGCTGCGGCGAAGGCTCGGCCGCGATGGCGCCACGGACCGCAGAGCCGTGCCCGTCGCGCCGAGACCCATCGCCTCGTGCCAGCCGCGCATCCGCTCGAGCCGCCGCTGGAAGTCCGCATAGTCGAGCCGCGTCGCTGGCGACCAGCCCACCTCGGCCACCGCCGCGGCGCGCGGGAACGCCATCCACCGGGCGCGATCCTCGGTGCGGATGTGCTCGGTCCACAGGTTCGCCTGCAGACCGAGGATGTGACGCCGCTGCGCGGCCGGCAGCTCGGGCGGCATCGGGTCGAAGCGATAGACGGTTTCGAGATCGATCACCCGGCCGCGACCCGGGGGTTCCGCGACACCGGCGCTTTGCCTGTTGTCGAGATAGAGCACCGGCCACGGCGACAGGACCGCATCGTGGCCCGCGGCGGCGGCCGCGATCGCGCCATCGATGCCGCGCCAGGACATCACGGTCGCATCGGGCGCGAGCCCGCCCTCGAGGATCTCGTCCCAGCCGATCAGCCGCCGTCCGTGTGCGGTGAGGAACCGCCCGATGCGCTGGACGAAATAACTCTGCAGCGCGTGCTCGTCCGCGATCCCGCGCTCGCGCATCCGCTGTTGCACGAGGGGCGAGGCCTTCCACTGGTCCTTGACCGCCTCGTCGCCGCCGACGTGGATGTACTCGCCCGGGAAGAGCTCCATCACTTCGAGGAGCACATTCTCGAGGAACGCAAAGGTCGCATCCTCGACGTTGAAGAGGTTTGGATAGATCCCCCAGTCGGCCGGCACCGCCGCCGGTGCGCGACCGTCGACGCCGAGCTCCGGGTAGGCGACGATCGTCGCGGTCGCATGACCGGGCGTATCGATCTCGGGGACGATCGTGATGCCGCGGTCGGCCGCGTAGCGCACGATGCGGCGAACCGTCTCCTGCGAGTAGTAGCCGCCGTAGAGCCGCGGTCGCCCGGTGGCCGGGTCGATGTCCGCCGCGGCAGCGCGCCCGGCCGGCACGCGCCAGGCGCCGATCTGCGTGAGCCGCGGATACTTTCGGATTTCGAGCCGCCACGCCTGGTCGTCGGTCAGATGCCAGTGCAGCACGTTCAGCTTGTGCAGTGCCATCCAGTCGATGAACCGCTCGATGAACTCGGGCGACTGGTAGTGCCGGGCCGAATCGAGCATGAGCCCGCGCCAGGCGAACCGTGGTGTGTCCTCGATCTGCAGCGCCGGCAGGGAGACCTGCGCGGCCTGGCCTGCTCCCATGAGCTGCGAGAGCGTCACAGCCCCGTGCAGCAGGCCCCGACGGTCGCGCGCGGACACCGTGACGCCGTCGGGCCGGACCGAGAGTACGTATGCCTCCTGTGACGACGTGTCGGCGGCGCGATCGATGAGAAACGCGATGCCCGCTCGCTGCGTGCGCGGATCTCGGCGCCCCGGTCGATCGGCAGCGCCCATCCATGCGTGCGGCGTACCAGATCGGCGAAGTACGTCGCGACCGACAGTTCTTCCGGACTGCCAGTGCCCGAAATCCGCGTCTGCGCGGTCGCGACGAACTGCGCCGTCCGTCGTTCCGCCGATTGCGGGCGCCGGGATGATGACCTGTGTTGCCGCTGCCGAGGAATCCTCGATCCCCGGCGAACGGCAACCCGGCGAGAATCACGAGTCCGCCCAGCACAACAGAGCGGCATCGCATCGAACTCGCGGTCATCTTCATCACTGCCTGCACCATAGACGAAGGGCGGAGGAGTTGCCTCCCCCGCCCCTCGGACGACGGCTCACCACACCCTGTCAGAACTTGAAGCGGAGGCTCAGGTAGTACTGCGGGCCGTTCTTGTAGAACGCGCGCGGCTGGTCCTTGTTTCGCGCGTAGTACTTGAGGGTCGGGTCGTTGAGGTTCTGACCGTCCAGGGTCACCGAGAAGTTGTCGTTGATGATGTACCCCAGCGAGGCCGCCAGTGAGTCGGTCTCGTCCTGCGAGAAGGCCGTGTTGCGGTCCAGCCCGCTGAAGAACTCCGAGCGGTACGTGTAGGTCACGCGCGCGTTGAAGCGGGCGTTCTCGAAGTAGCCGCTCAGGTTGTACGTGTTCTTCGACGTGCCGACCAGGCGGTCGTCGCCGGTCGTCACCAGCGAGGTCTGCTCGCCGTCCGCGTACGTGTAGTTGGCGGCGAAGCCGAAGTACTCGTTGATCGCCTGCTGGTAGGCGATCTCGAAGCCCTGCACTCGACCCTCGGCGTTGACCGGTACGGTCAGCAGGTACGGCACCATCACGCCTTCCGGGAATGCCTCGCTGAAGGTGAGGTACGTCCTTCGCTCACCGAGCCGAAGGTGACGTAGTTGTCGAGGTCCATGTAGAACAGGGTCCGCCGCCAGCAGCGAGTTCTCCGCGAAGTACCACTCGAGGCCGATGTCGTAGTTCGTCGAGCGAATCGGCTCCAGGTCCGGGTTGCCGCCCGAGCCTGTCGCCGCTTCCGCCGATATCTTCCGGGGGCGGGGGTATGAGGTTGGTGGCTCCGCCCAGCGCCGAGTAGTCCGGCACGGGTCATGGTCTTGGCGGCCGCGAAGCGGGCGACCAGCTCGTCGGTGACGTCCCACCTCAGGTTCGCGCTCGGCAGCCAGTCGTCGTAGGTGTTCTCGACAGGTATTCCGTTGAACGGCCCGAACAGCGAACCGAGTGACGGCGTTCGGGTCGTCGGCTTGGCTGGTCGAAGATCAGCACGCTCCTCCTCGGTCCGCACGTAGCGCAGGCCGATGTTTCCGCTCCAGTTCGTGCCACGGAAATCCGCCTGCACGTAGGCCGCGGCATTCTCTTCCTCCACCTGGAACCAGAGCGCGGCAGTCTGCGCGCGCGATCGGGTCGCGGTTCACGCAGGTCCCCGGAGCGTTGTAGGCCGCAAGCTGCGACGGCGACCAGTACCAGACGTCCGTCGGGAACGACCCGCCCAAAAGTGTTGAAGTCGGACGGGTAGTCTGGAAAGTCGTCGGGATAGTTCGCCGGATCGTTGGCCGTTCGGGCCTCCTGCTACCGCAGGTCGCAGTTCACGGGCCCTGGTCGCATCGTTGAGCGACTCGCGGCTGTGCTCGTTGTAGCGCACGCCGACCTTGCAGGCCGGTCCACGCGCCGCGGTCGATCGCGAAGTCGGCATCGACCTGCGCCCAGGTCCTCCTCGTCCTCGACGTCCATGAGCTGCGCGCCGAAGATCCAGCCGAAGGCGACCGGGACTGCCGCCCGGGAACGGGTGTCGAGGTGTTGGCTGCACCGAAGTTGAAGTCGGGCGCGCCGCCGAGTCCGTTGCAGCTGATAGCTCCGCGCCGAGACCGGTGCGCGGCATGCGTCTCGGACACGTCCTGCGTCGGCGTCTCGCCGTGACCCTTCGGACGTGCCGACCTGGCCGGACAGGTCGACACGCCTCGCTGACCTTGTAGTCGGCCGCGAGGCTGCCGTAGTTCGAGCTTGCCTTCTGCGTCCGGCCGCGAGATCTGGTCGTAGACGCCGTAGAAGATTCGTGCGCGCGCGACCGGGGAGAAGTTGGCCTGCGACGAGCGTGTTGTTCCGCACGACGTAGCCCGGATCCGGCGCCTGGCCCGCACCGGCTGCGATGAAGTTGCCTGCCACACCAGGTAGTTGCGGTTGTAGTTCGTCGCCTCGAGGTCCGACATGAAGTACTGCAGGTCGAGCCACAGGTCATCGGTCGGCCGGAACTCGACGTCGATGAGGCCGCCTGTGCGCTTGCGCTCCTGCTCGAAGAGCGCGGCACCGATCAGGTCCGGATACTCCACGCCGGCCAGGTCGGGATTGCGAGAGCGCGATCGGCGCTGCCTGGCGCGATCGTGCGTAGCCCGAGCAGCTCGACGCCGTCGCGACGCAGGTGGCGCTCCTCGGAGAACGCCTGCAGCATGCACGCCGAAGGTGTCGGCGTCGTTCTTCCAGTTGAAGAGTGCCGCTGAACTGCGGGTCGGTCTCGTCCGGCAGATCGGCGTAGACCATGCCGGCCGATGCGCTCAACGTGCACTGCTCGCGAAGTCGAGGGGCTTGCGCGTGATGATGTCGACCGATCCGGCGACGCCGCCTTCGACGAGCGAGGCCTGCGAGCTCTTGTGCACGACGACCTGGTCGACGAGCTCGGACGGCAGCAGCGTGTAGCTGACGCTGCGGCCGACCTGCTGCACCTGGTTGAGCACGAACCAGTCGCCGGACGCGACGTTGTGGCCGTTGAGCAGCGTCTGCGTCAGGCTGGGATTGGTGCCGCGCATGCTGATGCGGTCGTTCTCGTCGAAGCCGCCTTCGTTGGCGCCCGCGGAGCTGGTCGTGACGCCGGGGACCCGTGACAGCGAATCGGCGATGTTCTTGTCGGGCATCTTGCCGATGTCTTCGGCGGTGATGACTTCGACGACCGAGTCGGCCTCGCGCTTGGTCTCGAGCGACAGCCGGTTCGAGTAGCGGATGCCGGAGACGATGATCTCCTCGAGCCTCGCTTCGCCTGCGCCCGCGCCTGGTCGTTCGGTCCGAACAAGGCGATGGCGACGGCGGTTCCGATCAGTGTCGACCGTGTGCTGTTCATGTGCTCAGGTCCCCCTTAGGCTCAGTGCCTGGCGGCCGATCCGCGCAGGAGCTGTGAATCCGCTGCCGTGTTCTTCCGGGTCTGGCGTCTGCCCAAAGAAGCCCAATGGCAGAACCACTCTAGATGCCACTATAATACCACTCGAGACAGAATGGCAAGCTTTCTGAAAGCTATCTGAAGTGCACGTAAACCGAGCGTAGTTGCAGTATAAGCCGTTGTTTATTGGCCACAGCATAGGCACCGACATGGAGTCGTGGTATGGCATTGGTACCTGAGCAGTCGTCCCGGCAGAGAGGAGCTGACGCCTGCTCTCGCAGGCGCTCGGCCCGCTCGCGGGATCCAGCAATCTCCCGCTATACCAGCAGCTGCAGCGCGCGCTGCGCGAAGCGATCGACCGAAACATCCTCGGCCCCGACGACGCGCTGCCGCCCGAGCGCGACCTGGCCGGCGATTTCGGCGTCTCGCGCATCACCGTCCGCAAGGCCATCGACGGGCTGGTGAGCGAAGGCCTGCTGGTGCGCCGACACGGCTCGGGCACCTTCGTGCGCGGGCGCGTCGAGAAGAACTTCTCGATGCTGACCTCGTTCTCCGAGGACATGCGCGCCCGCGGCCGCAAGCCGCGCAGCGACTGGCTCAAGCGCCTCGAACGGAACGGTCACGCCGGAGGAAGCGCTGACGCTGCGCTCGAGCCCGGGTACGCCGGTGTTCCGCTTCCACCGGCTGCGATTCGCCGACGACGCGCCCATGGCGATCGAGTACGCGACGATCGTCGCCGACTGCCTGCCGTCGCTCGATGCCGTGCAGACCTCGCTCTACCAGGCGCTGGAGCTCGCCGGCAATCGGCCCGTGCGCGCGCTGCAGCGCCTGCGCGCGGTGCTGCTCACGCGCGAGCAGGCCGAGCTGCTGCGCGCGAAGCCGGGCGACGCGGGCCTGCTGGTCGAGCGGCTGGGCTTCCTGCAGGACGGCGCGCGCGATCGAGTTCTCGCAGTCCTACTACCGCGGCGACACCTACGATTTCGTCGCCGAGCTGAGCGCGGCTTCGTGACCCCGACGCGCGACGCACGCCTCTCCGGCAGTCGCGATCGCGCCGCAGGCGACACACATGTTTCGCGAGGCGGCCGAGGCGCCGCTGGCCGTGCGCCGGCAGCTCGAGGCGAATCGCGCGCTGGTGGACGCCCTCGGCGCGAAGCTTCGCGAGCTCGCACCCGCGCGCCGTCGTCACCCTGGCGCGCGGCAGCTCCGACCATGCGGCGACGTACGCGAAGTACCTGATCGAGACGCGCACCGGCGTGCTGACCTCGTCGGCCGCGCCGTCGTGTCAGCTCCGTCTACGCCGCGAGCCCGGACCTGCGCGGCGTGCTCGTGCTCGCCATCTCGCAATCGGGCGCGAGCCCGGACCTGCTTCGCTCCGTCGAAGCCGCGCGCGCGGCCGGCGCATGCACGGTGGCGCTCGTGAACGCGGAAGATTCGCCGCTGGCGCGCGCTCGCGGATCACACGATGCCGCTGCATGCCGGCGCCGAAGACGAGCGTCGCCGCGACGAAGAGCTATCTCGCCTCGCTCGCCGCGGTCGCGCAGCTCGTGGCCGCCTGGACGCGACGACCTGCGGCTGCGTGCAGCTGCTCGCGCGGCTGCCGGATGCAGCTCGAGCGCGCCTGGGAGCTCGACTGGAGCGCGCGCAGAAGCGCCGCCTGCGCGACGCCGGCAGCCTGTACGTCCTCGGCCGCGGCCTCGGCCTCTGCATCGCGCAGGAGTCGGCGCTCAAGTTCAAGGAGACCTGCGGCACTGCATGCCGAGGGCATCTCAGCGCGCGGAGGTGCGGCACGGGCCGATGGCGCTGGTGCGAGCCGGCTTCCCGGTGCTCGTCTATGGCGCAGGACGACGAGACGCGTCCGGGCGTCGAGGCCGCTGGCCGGCGATCTCGCCGCGACGTGGATCGCTGCTCACCGTGGCCGGACTCGAGCTGCGCCGGCGCGCTCGAGCTGCCGACGATCGCCGCGCATCCGGCGCATCGCACCGTTGCTGCTCGGATCCAGAGCTTCTATCGGCTTGCGAACGCCGTATCGCCGTCGCGCGCGGCCTCGATCCCGACCGTCCCCCGCATCTGCGCAAGGTCACCGAGACGCTCTGATGCAGCGGGCGCTCGTCAACGGCCGCGATGCTCACCGACGCCGGGTTCGTCGAGGACCGCGCGCGTGCTGATCGACGACGGCCGGATCGCGGGCGTGCTGCCGCCGGCGATGCTGCGCGTGCGCGCCGCGCCGAGCAGGTCGATCTCGCGCGGCCGGCTGCTGCTGCCCGGGTTTCATCGACACGCAGGTGAACGGCGGCGGCGGCGTGCTGTTCAACGACGAGCCCGACGCTCGACGCGATACGCGAGATCGGCCGCGCGCATCGGCGCTTCGGCACGACTGGCTTCCTGCCCACCCTGATCAGCGACGATCTGCACGTCGTCGCACAGCGCGATCGCCGCGGTCGCAGGCCGCGCTCGACGCGCACGTGCCCGGCGTGCTCGGCATCCATATCGAGGGCCCGTTCCTGAGCGTCGGAGCGCAAGGGTGTGCACGACTCCGCGAAGTTCCGCGAGCTCGACGAGGACGCGTTCCGGCTGCTCACCTCGCTGCGTGGCGGACGCACGCTGGTCACGCTGGCGCCGGAGATGACCACGCCCGAGCATCATCCGCAGGCTGGCCGCGGCCGGCGTCATCGTCTGCGCCGGTCACACGAACGCCACCTACGCGGTGATCCGCACGGCGCTCGATCACGGCCTGCGCGGGCTTCACGCATCTGTTCAACGCGATGTCGCAGCTCACGGCACGCGAGCCGGGTGTCGTCGGCGCGGCGCTGATGGACGCGCGAGAGCTGGTGCGGGATCATCGTCGACGGCCGCCACGTGGACCCGGTCGTCTTGCGACTCGCGCTGCGCTGCAAGCCGCTTGACCGCTTCATGCTGGTCACCGATGCGATGGCCAACGTCGGCACGGACGACGAGAGCTTCGAGCTCCAGGGCCGGTCCATCCGCGTCGACCAGAATTCATACGTCGACGAATTCGGCACGCTCGCCGGTTCCCACATGGACATGGCCGGCTCGATTCGCAACGCGATCGACATGCTCGGTGTTGCGCTGCCCGACGCCGTGCGGATGGCGAGCGCAGCACCCTGCGGCCTTTCTCGGCCTCGATGGCGAGATCGGCACGATCGCACCGGGTGGTCGCGCGGACCTCGTGCTGGCCGATGAGCAGCTGAACGTCGCGGAAACCTGGATCGACGGATTGCCTGCCAGTCAACGCTGAAGCTTCGCGATCAGCTGATCCCTGATCCGCTGTGTGGCTTCCGGCGACATCCTGCCGAGCACACCGCGGCGGTGTTCCGGGATGTGCGCAAAGCGATCGTCACTCGCATCGAAGACGAAATAGTGGAACAACGAGGCCCAGGCCCGTCTGATGTCCGGCGGCAATGGCCTGACGTTCAGCAGGCTGTGCAGCAAGCTGTCCACGGCCGAAGGCGTTCGCTCGACGGAGCCGATCGCTCCGTCCCACCAGTAGTTGACCAGGACGTTGAGTTGCTGATCGAGCGACTCCACGTGGTGCCACCACAGGGTGGGGATGAAGAGCGCATCGCCCGGGGCGAGCTCCGCGTTCCAAGCCGCCGAGAGCGCATCCCTCAATCTCGGAAATCTCTCGAAGTCCGGATCGGTGAGATGCACCACGCTCATTGCCGCGCCGGTCGGTGCGTAGTCGAGTGGCCCGATATACAGATTGGCAACCTGTTCCGGCGGAAACAGCGTGAAGCGGCGCCGGCCCGCCACCACGCAGGCCACGTTGTTCGATTCGTCGACGTGCGCGGGCACCGTGACGCGGTTGCCCGAGCCATATCCGCGGCTCGACCGCTTCGTCGAGGATCGCCAACCGGTTCTCCGCGGCGAACCCCGGCAGGCACTCCGGTATCAGCGCGCTCTGCACGGCGACGGACGGTGGGTTGTCGAAAAGCGCGTATCGCGACAATTGTTCGACGATGGCGGACACCGGCAACGGCTTGTGGACGAAATTGACCCCGTCCATCGAGTCGTTGTACGAGATCCGCCCGCGTTCCTGCGGCGGCATCAGGATCGCATCCACGGGTTGCCGCTGTCGAAGGCCGCCAGGTAGTCGGAGCGACTCCGCGGGCGACGCCAGCGCGGCCTGTACCGCGGGCCAGTCCCTGACGAGCCCGCGCAGCACCGCTGGCCGGTACTGCGTGAGGATCTCCTCCCGGAACGTCCTCTCGTCGACGTCGTGCCACTCGGGAATCTGTTGCGGTATCTGTTGCTGCATCGTCAGTTGGTCAGCGCCGCCGGGCCCGCCGCATGCCGCGCCACCAGCCGACGGCGACTATGACTACGACCACCAGCGGTATCAGGGCCGCAAGGCCGTCGCCGCGGCCGACTGCCTCGATCGCATTGGCGGCGATGCTGCCCAGCACCGCCAGGAAGATCGCGAACGGCACAAAGCGATTGATGCCGGATCGGCCCGGTGCCGGCGGTGCCGGTGCCGGGCCGGGATTCCGGGACGGCATTCCGGTGGGCGCCACAGGCGGGAGCTGCGTCGGACGCTGGAAGCGCGGCGGTATCCCCCGGCCTTGTTGTGCATCTCCCTGCTGCCGGGGCATCGGCCAGGGATTCGCATCCCGTGCGACCGGCGCGGGCGGCGGCGGCAGCCGGCTGGTCGTGGTCGGGTGGTCGGGCGGTTGCGCCATGCCCGACAGGATACTCCCGGTGCGCTACTGCAGCGTCTGCCGGACGGGCGGCACGCCCTCGATGTTGCCGATCGTGGCCGAGGGGCTCACGTAGAGGTCGACCTCGCGGTCGAACCGCAAGGTGCCGTTGACCACGGCGCCCGCCTCGATCGTCACGCGCGGATTGCGCTGCTTGCGTAGCCGACCAGTTCTTGTTGGGCTTGTCGACGTGGATTCCGCCCTCGACGCGCGAGTTGGCGCCGACGGTGATGTCGCCGTTGACGGTTTCGAGACCGCCGCCGACCGTGGCCTCCTCGAGCGACATGCGGCCGTTCACCGTCCCGAGCGAGCCTCCGACGCGCGAGCCCTTGCCGAGCTCCACCCCGCCGTTGACGGTACCCACCTCCCCGTCGACCTGTACCTGCTCGCCGAGCGTGATGGAGCCGTTGACGGTGTCCGCCGAGGACGCCACCGCCCGGTCCTCCATCCGGATCGAGCCGTTGACCGTTTCGATCTCCCGCACCCGGGCCCCCTCGCCGATGACGATACCGCCGTTGACCGTGGAGACGTCGCCGGCTTCCTGACCCGTCTCGACGTGGATGCTGCCGTTGACCTTGCTGATGCTGCTCGCGGAGGCGAGTGCGACCGTCGAGATGGCCCAGGTAAGCGCCAGTGCATATCTGATCATCGTTCCCCCGCGGCCGGCGGCCGAGTCCAGTGTCCCCGGTTGGATGCGCTGGCCGCCGCAAAGGTTGCAGGCCTGCGGGAATGGACCGACGGTTGCGGTAATCTTGCTCGGTCTTACCCACCCGAGGGAGCCGGACGATGAAAACCCGTGCCGCCGTTGCCTACGCCGCGGGCAAGCCGCTGGTCATCGAGACCGTCGACCTGGACGGCCCAAAGGCCGGCGAGGTCCTGGTCGAGATCCGCGCCACCGGCATCTGCCACACGGACGAGTTCACGCGCTCGGGCGCCGACCCCGAGGGGCTCTTCCCGGTGATCTTCGGTCACGAGGGCGCAGGCGTGGTGGTCGACGTCGGCCCCGGCGTCACCACGCTCAAGAAGGGCGACCACGTGATCCCGCTCTACACACCCGAATGCCGCCAGTGCAAGTCGTGCCTCTCGCGCAAGACCAATCTCTGCACGGCGATCCGCGCGACGCAGGGCAAGGGCGTGATGCCGGACGGCACGAGTCGCTTCTCGATCGGCAAGCAGATGCTGCATCACTACATGGGCTGCTCGACCTTCTCGAATCACACGGTGCTGCCCGAGATCGCGCTCGCGAAGATCCGCGAGGACGCACCCTTCGAGAAGGTCTGCTACATCGGCTGCGGCGTGACGACCGGCATCGGCGCGGTGATCAACACGGCGAAGGTGGAGCCCGGCGCGAACGTGGTCGTCTTCGGCCTCGGCGGCATCGGCCTCAACGTCGTGCAGGGCGCGCGACTCGCCGGCGCGAACAAGATCGTCGGCGTAGATCTGAACCCGGCGCGCAAAGCGCTCGCCGAGAAGTTCGGCATGACGGATTTCGTCAATCCGAAGGAAGTGGGCGGCGACCTGGTGGCGCACCTGGTGTCGCTCACGGACGGCGGCGCCGACTACAGCTTCGAATGCGTGGGCTCAGTGGATCTCATGCGCCAGGCGCTCGAGTGCTGTCATCGCGGCTGGGGCGTGTCGGTGATCATCGGCGTCGCGGGCGCGGGCCAGGAGATCAAGACCCGCCCCTTCCAGCTCGTCACGGGCCGCGTCTGGAAGGGCACGGCTTTCGGCGGCGCGCGCGGCCGCAGCGACGTGCCGAAGATCGTCGACTGGTACATGGACAAGAAGATCAACATCGACGACCTGATCACGCACGTGATGCCGCTCGAGAAGATCAACGACGCCTTCGACCTCATGCACGAGGGCAAGTCGATCCGCAGCGTCGTCAAGTTCTGAGGAAAATCGGCTCAGAGCCAATTAGCCTGCCGTAATGTGGCTCTGAGCCGAATTTATGAGGGTCATCTCGGAACACGCGTGTTTTGGCGGGACGCAGCGCTTCCTGGCGCACGACTCGCGTGAGTGCCGCACCGAGATGCGCTTCTCGGTCTACGAGCCGCCGCAGGCGCGCGAGCGGCGCGTGCCGGTGCTCTATTACCTGGCCGGTCTCACCTGCACCGAAGAAACGTTCATGATCAAGGCCGGCGCACAGCGCCTGGCCGCGGAGCTGGGGCTGATGCTGGTGGCGCCGGACACGAGTCCGCGGCAGCCGCGACTGCCTGGCGACGACGCAAGCTGGGATTTCGGCCTCGGCGCGGGGTTCTACGTCGACGCGACGGAGGCGCCGTGGTCGGCGCACTACCGGATGTACGGCTACGTGACGCGCGAGTTGCCGGAACTGGTAGCGGGGAATTTTCCTGCCCTCGCCGACCGGCAGGGCATCTTCGGGCATTCGATGGGCGGTCACGGCGCGCTCGTCTGCGCGTTACGCAACCCGTCGCTGTACCGCTCGCTCTCGGCGTTCGCGCCGATCGTCGCGCCGACGCGGTGTCCGTGGGGAGTGAAGGCCTTCTCGGGCTACCTCGGCGGCGACGAGGACACCTGGAGCAACTACGACGCGTGCGAGCTCGTCGCGCGAGCGCCCTTTCACGGCCCCATCCTCGTCGACCAGGGCACGGCGGACAAATTCCTCGCCGAGCAGCTGAAGCCCGACCTGTTCGCCGACGCCTGCGACCGCGCCGGGCAGGCGCTCGAGCTGCGCATGCAGCCCGGCTACGACCACGGCTACTACTTCATCCAGACGTTCATGGCGGATCACCTGGCCTGGCACGCCAGCGCGCTTGCCGCCTGAATCACGCGCGGTGTCAGCGGCTGCGGCGGCCGGCGCGGCAACGATCGGCGTCCCCTCCCGCGCGACCAGCGCGCGGAAGAGCCCGACCAGCCGTCCGGTCACCTGGCCCGGTCGGCCGTCGCCGATGGTCCTCCCATCGACCCGCGTCACCGCGGCGAGCTCGCCCATCGTGCCCGTGCAGAACATCTCCTCCGCACGGTAGACCTCGGTCAGTGACAGGTCGCAGATCTCGTGCGCGATGCCATTCGCCGCGCAGAGCTCGAGCACCGCTGCGCGCGTGATCCCTTCCGGGCAGGCCACGGTGCGTGGCGTGCGCACGAGCCCGCGATCGACGATGAACAGGTGTGTCGCGTTGGTCTCCGCGACGAAGCCGTGCAGGTCGAGCATCAGCGCATCGTCGGCGCCGGCGACGTTGGCCTCGATCTTCGCGAGGATCGACTGGATCAGGTTGTTGTGATGGATCTTGGGGTCGAGGCAATCGGGCGGAAATCGCCGCACGCTCGCGGTGACGAGCGAGATCCCGGCCTGCGCGTACACGGGCGCCTTGTGCTCGGCGAGCACGATCAGCGTCGGGCCCGAGGTATTGAGGCGCGGGTCCATCCCGGAGGTGACCTTTACGCCGCGTGTCAGCGTGAGGCGGATGTGGACGCCGTCGAACATCGCGTTCGCCTCGAGCGTCCGGCGGAGCTGGCCGATGATCTCCTCGCGCGCCGGAATCGTCGCGAATGCCAGGGCCTTTGCCGACTCGATGAGGCGGTCGAGATGCTGCTCGAGCCGGAAAATGCGGCCCGAGTACAGGCGCAAGCCCTCCCAGACGGCGTCGCCGCCCTGCACGACCGAATCGAACGGGCTCACGCCCGCCTCGTCGCGATGCACGAGCCTTCCTGCGACATTCACGATCAGGTTGCGATTGCGCTCGTCGAAGCGTTGCTGCACGCGCCGTCCCTCAGGCTGTCAGTCGATGACGCCAGAGCTTGTCATAGAGCGGCCGGCATTGCGCCTCGATCGCGCGCAACTCCGCCGGCAGCGCCGCGGGCGGGCGCGGAGGCGGCTTCTCGAACCCGGTCGATTCCTCGACGCGCGAGTACCACCACGGCGCCCAGATGCCGTCGGTGTCGCGCCGCCCCGGCGGCCAGGCGAGCATCCGCGAGCTGAACGGCACGCCGAGGGCCTCGCAGAGGCGGCGCAGAACGGCCTCGGGCGCCGCGAGCAGATCGGCCGAATCGATCACCGGCGGCACCCGCCCGGTCGTCGCAAGCACCTGTTCGAAGATCTCGACCTGCTGCGGGAGTCCGGTGTCCGTGAGCGCGAACGCCTCGAGCTTCTCGGACAGCGACGCGAGCATCGCCTGCGGATCGCGGATCAGGAACGCATGGGTCATCTTTGAAAGCCAGTCACGCCCGATGTCGGGCAGCAGGTGATGCGACATCTGCTTCTGGTAGAAGATTCCGGTGCCGGCCGGCAACGGCGCGAGCAGCGTCTCGACCACACGCCGCCAGTCGGTCTCATGATGCGCGATGACCTGGTCGCGACCGGGGTGCGCGCGCCCGGTCACGGCCAGGTAGTGCGCGTAGAACGGCTCGTCGACGACGACGGTGTCGTCGCGATTGCCCCAGGATCTCATCAGCGCGGTCGAGACGTTGCGCGGTCCCGACCACATCGCGAGTCGCAGCACGCCGGCGCCGTCAGCGAGCCGCCTTGCGGAACCGGTAGACGAACTGGTCGGTCTTGCCGCGTATGGTTGGATCGAACACGAGCTTGGTGTGATTGTCATCCTTGCGCGCAAGTACGGTGGATTCGCCGTCGAGCTTGAATCCCGCCGCCTCGAAGTCGCGCCGGACCAGCGCCGGGTCGATGCGGTGCAGCTTGTCGACGACCTCGGCCGTGTCGCCGCCCGGCTTTGCCACGTGATCCTGCACCACGACGACCCCACCATCCTTGAGCGCAGCGTGCAGCTTCGACAACATGAGCTTCGGGTCGGTGCGGTTCCAGGTGCCGTCGGTGGGACGCCAGTACATGTCGTGGTACGACTTGATGAAGATCGCCGCGTCGAGACTGCCGGGCGCGAGCGTGAGGTCGTCGACCTCCGCGGTAACCTGCCGGACGTTCGACAGCCGGTTGCCCTTGTAGCGCGCGGCAATCCCCTCGGCGGCGAAAGCCGCATAGGGTGGGTTGTTGTAGGCGATGACCTCGCCCTTCGGGCCCACGATGCTCGACAACAGCTCCGTGTAGTAGCCGTCGGCAGAGAACATGTCAGCGATCCGCGCGCCTGGCTTCACGCCGACAAACGCCAGGATGGTGGCCGCCTGACGTTCAGCGTCCTGGTCGCGATCCTTCGCCGGGCGTTCGCTGCTGCCGATTGCGGCGGCGATGGGATCGGCAGGTGCGTCCGCGGCCCGCGCGCCGGCGGACAGGCACACCAGGCCGGCACAGACCAGGAGGTTGCGTAGCGACTGACCAATCATCGGGGTTCTCCTGAGAAAAATGGCTCGGAGCCAATTATTCCCCATAATTAGCTCCGAGCCATTTTTTCCGAGCCATTTTTCCGGTGGCTACCAGCGCCCGGCGGCGAGGTGCTGCCGCAAGGTCCGCTGGAATCGCGCCGCTTCCGAGAGCAGCCAGTCGCGGAAGGCGACGATCGGGGGCTCGCCGATCCGGGAATCCGGCACGAGCAGATAGTAATGCAGGTCGAGCTCGATCACCTGTGGAAACGGCGCGCGCAGCGCGGCGGTCGCCAGGTCCCCGGCGGCGTAGACGAGCCGGCCGAGCGCCACGCCCTGGCCGTTCGCGGCAGCCTGCAGCGCAAGGTGCCCGTCGTCGAAGTGCATCCCGCCGGACGCGTCGATGCCGCGCACGCCGGCCGCGCGGAACCACTCCGCCCAGCTCGGCGGCCGGCCGGCCCGACGCATCGAGTCGTCGTGTATGAACGGCAGCCGCGCGAGATCCGCGGGACGCCGCACGGCGTGCGCCCGCAGCAGGCCGGCGCTCGCCACCGGCGTGACGAATTCGCCGAACAGCGCATCCGCGGTCGATCCGTCGAAACCTCCTCGACCGAATCGGATCGCGACGTCGACGTCGTCCTGGTCGAGGTCGAACGGCCGTGTCTGCGTACGCACCCTGAGCTCGATGTCCGGCAGGCGTCGCGCCAGTCGCGGCAGCCGCGGCACCAGCCAGCGTGTCGCGAACGACGGCGTCGCGCCGACCGTGAGCCGGCCGTTCTGCTCGCGGCCGCGCAGAACGCCGACGCCGCGCGCGAGCCGCTCGAATCCCTCGCGCAGATGCAGGGCAGCGAGCTGCCCCGAATCGGTGAGCGTGAGACGCCGGGATCCGCGGCGGAACAACTCGACGCCGAGATGCCGCTCGAGGCCGCGTATCTGGTGGCTGATCGCGGCCGGCGTCACGTGCAGCTCACGAGCCGCCCTCGTAAAGCTCAGCAGACGCGCGGCAGCCTCGAAGGCACGCAGCGATGTCAATGGCGGTAGCGGCTTTTCCGCCATGAATTCATCTCATCGGTCCGTTGACCATTTCTCGTTTCCGCGCCGCTGTGGCGGCCACCTACGATGGGCAGTCGGGTACGGGAAGGAGGATATAGGAGCTGGTCGAGATGCCCAATTCTGCCGCCCCAGGGACGATACCCGAACCGGCTGCAGTGCCACGAATCGGTGCCTACTGCCTGTTCCTCGACCTCGACGGCACCCTGGTGGATTTCGCCGCCACACCGGACGGGGTGCGCGTTGACCCCTCACTCGCGATGCTGATCGAACACGGCGCGCAGGCGCTGGGCGGGGCGCTTGCGCTCGTGAGCGGGCGTTCGATTTCGGACCTCGACCGATTGTTCGCGCCACGTCGCTGGCCCGCAGCCGGCCTGCACGGTCTCGAGCGTCGCGATGCAAAGGGTCAAACGACCGCGCCGGCTGCCGGGCGCAGCCAGCTCGCGACCGTACGCGCCATGCTCGACGCGATCGCGAGCCAGCATCCGGGCGTGCTGGTCGAAGACAAGGGAGCGTCGGTCGCAGTGCATTTCCGTCAGGCGCCCCAGCTCGCGGGCGCGCTCACCGTCGATGCTGGAGCAGCTGGCAGGTGACCTCGGTCCGGAGTTCACGCTGCAGCCTGGCGCCTCGGTGCTCGAGCTGCGACTCAAGGGCCCGACCAAGGCAGATGCGATCCATGCTTTTCTCTCGGAGCCGCCGTTCGCCGGTCGGATTCCCGTATTCGCGGGTGACGACCTGACGGATGTCGATGGCTTCGCGGTCGTAGAGCGCGCCGGAGGCCTCTCGATCTCGGTGGGCGATCGCGTGCGTGGTCGCCTGCGGCTCGGGTCGCCTGCGGAGCTGCGGTCGTTTCTCGCCGAGCTCGTCAGGCAGCGCCGGCGGTCGAGCAGAGGGCGCCGTGAATCTCGAGCTCGGCGTCATCGGCAACTGCGAGATCGCGGCGCTCGTGGACGACTCCGCGCGCATCGTCTGGAGCTGCCTGCCGCGCCTCGACGGTGATCCCGTGTTCTGCGCCCTCCTCTCGACCAAGGGCGGCGATGCCGAGAGCGGCGTGTTCGCCGTCGAGCTGCCGAATCGAGCACGCAGCGAGCAGCGCTACCTGCGCAACACAGCCATCCTCGAGACGCTGCTCGACGACGGCCAGGGCAACGTACTCCGCGTGACCGATTTCTGCCCGCGCTTCCGCCGTCGCGGCCGTTTCTTCCGCCCGATGATGATGGTGCGGATCGTCGAGGCGGCGGCGGGCCGACCGGTCGCGCGATTGCGGCTGCGACCGCGCTGCAACTACGGCGCCGGCGAGCCCGAGGTCCAGAGCGGCTCGCATCACCTGAGCTTCATCACGCCCGCCGCACGCTACCGGCTCACGACCGACGCTTCGCTGCGCGCCATCGCGGATGAGGCCCCGATCGTCGTCGATCAGCCGATTGCGCTTCTGCTCGGACCCGATGAGACCGTGGAAGAGGCTCCGCTGCTGCTTGCGCGGTCGATGCTCGATGCCACGCGCGCCTACTGGCAGGACTGGGTCCGCGGCCTGTCGATTCCCGCCGACTGGCAGGACGCCGTGATCCGCGCGGCCATCACGCTCAAGCTCTGCACGTACGAGGACACGGGCGCCGTGGTCGCGGCGCTCACGACGTCGATCCCCGAGCACGCCGGCAGCGGGCGCAACTGGGACTACCGCTATTGCTGGCTGCGCGACGCCTATTTCGTCGTCAAGGCGCTCAACCGCCTCGGTGCGACGCAGACCATGGAGGGCTTCCTGCACTTCATCGATCACATCGTCGCGCGCGGCGACGGCGCAGGCGTGCAGCCGCTCTACGGCCTGTCGGGCGATGCACAGCTGCCCGAGCGCGTCGAGGCCGCGCTCGAGGGTTACCGTGGGATGGGCCCCGTGCGTGTCGGCAACCAGGCCTTCGTGCAGCAGCAGCACGACGTCTACGGCTCGGCGATCCTCGCCTGCACGCAGCTCTTCTTCGATCACCGGCTGACGAATCCCGGCGACGTCGCGCTCTTCGAGCGCCTCCAGCACTTCGGGGGTCATGCAGAGCGCACGGTCGGTGTCGCCGACGCCGGCCCGTGGGAGTTCCGGGGTCGCGAGCAGGTGCACACCTTCTCGAGCGTGATGAGCTGGGCGGGATGCGATCGCCTCGCCCGCATCGCCGCGTCCCTCGGCCTCGAAGGGCCCGCTGCCGACTGGCGGACCCGTGCGGTCCGCATCCGCGATCGCGTGCTCGAGGGTGCCTGGAATCCGTCGATGCGCGCCTTTGCCTCGGGCGAAGGCGGATCGGATCTCGACGCGACCGCGCTACTCCTGCCGGAGCTCGGCCTGCTCGCGGCGGACGACCCGCGTTTTCTCGCGACGCTCGCGGCCATCGAACGCGAGCTGCGCGCGGGCGACTGGTTGTACCGCTACCGGCACGCTGACGACTTCGGTCATCCGGCGACGGCCTTCACTATCTGCGGCTTCTGGTACGTACAGGCGCTCGCGGCGGTCGGCCGGCGCGAGGAAGCCTGCGAGCGGTTCGACCGGATGCTCGCGGGACGCACTCGGCTCGGGCTCCTGTCCGAGGACATCGACCCCGCCACCGGCGAGCTCTGGGGGAATTTCCCGCAGACCTACAGCATGGTCGGGATCGTGAGCACGGCGGTGCGTCTGTCCCGCAGCTGGGAGGACCTGGTATGAGCCGGCTCGTCGCCGTGTCGAACCGCATCTCGATCCCGCGCAAGGGAACGGCCCCCGGCGGGCTCGCGGTCGGCGTGCTGGCGGCGATGCAGGCCCGCGGCGGCCTGTGGTTTGGCTGGAGCGGCGAGGTCATCGACGGATCTCCCGCCGCGCCGCGCCTCTCGATCCGGGGCGGAATCGCGTACGCGACCACCGACCTCGCGCGCGAGGACCACCAGCTGCACTACCTCGGGTTCTGCAACAGCGCGCTCTGGCCGCTCTTCCACTACTTCGTCGACAAGTTCCGCTTCGTCGACGCGGAGTACGCGTCCTACCTGCGCGTCAATCGCCAGTTCGCCGCCGGGCTTCAACCGATGCTGCGCGCCGACGATCTCGTGTGGGTGCACGACTACCACCTGATTCCGCTGGGCGCCTGCCTGCGCGACGCCGGCGCGCGTCAGCGACTCGGCATTCTTCCTGCACGTGCCCTTCCCGCACATCGAGGTGATGCGCACGCTGCCTGTATACGGCGAGCTGATGCGCGCACTCCTCGCCTACGACGCGCTCGGCTTCCAGACGGCGCGCGATCTCCACTCCTTCCAGTCCTGCGTCCGGGAGCTCTGGGGGCCGGGAGCCATCGCGTCGGACGGCTCCGTCGTGGCGGCGGGCAGACGCACACGCGCCGAGGTCATTCCGATCGGCGTCGACGTGGACGCCGTGCAGCGCGAGGCCGTCGAAGCGCAGTCGCTGGCGACCGTGCAGAAAATGACCGCGGGCCTGCTTGGCCGCCGCTGCGTGATCGGCGTCGATCGTCTCGACTACAGCAAGGGGCTGGTGCAGCGCTTCCTGGCCTACGAACGTTTCCTCGAGACGAATCCGGAGGACTTGAATCATGTGACGCTCCTGCAGATCGCCCCGGTCAGCCGCGGCGACGTGCGTTCCTACGTCGAGATCCGCCGCGCGCTGGAGCAGGCGGCCGGCCGAATCAACGGACGGTTCGCGGACACGGACTGGACCCCGATCCGGTATCTCAACCGCAATTTCCCGCACGACGCCTTGATGGGCTTTCTGCGCACCGCGCAGGTCTGCCTCGTGACGCCTGTGCGCGACGGCATGAACCTCGTCGCGAAGGAATTCGTCGCCGCGCAGGATCCCGACGACCCGGGCGTGCTGGTGCTCTCTACGCTCGCGGGCGCGGCGCACGAGCTGAGCGGCGCGCTGCTCATCAACCCGCACGACCTGCAGGGCGTGAGCGATGCGCTCAAGCAGGCGCTCACCCTCCCGCGCGCCGAGCGGCGCGAGCGCCATCAGCGGATGCTCACTGTGCTCCGGCAGAACGACATCCACGCGTGGCACACGCGCGCCGTGCAGAGCCTGGGCGGCAGGCCGAGTCCCAGCCTGCAGCCGCAACCGGGACGCCGTCTCTATTGAGCGCTGGTTTGCCCGCTCACGACCTGCCCCGTCTTCATGATCCACACCGGGGTCTCGAGCGCCCGCACGTCGGCGAGCGGATCGCCGCGCACGGCGACGATGTCGGCCCACGCACCGGGCCGCAGCGTGCCCACGCGGCCTTCCATGCGCAGCAACTGCGCGTTGACGAGCGTCGCCGAGCGGATCGCGGCGAGCGGCGACATCCCGGCCTCCACGTACATGGCGAGCTGGCGTCCGTTGGTCCCGTGCACCTGGACGCCGGCGTCGGTGCCATAGGCGAGCTTGAGCCCCGCGGCGACCGCCTTGCGCAGGCTCGCCATCTTCATCTCGAGCACCTGGGCCGCCTTCTCGAGCTGATAGGGCTGGTAGCCGCCGGCCGCGCCGCGATCGATCATGTACTGGTTGGTATAGGGGTTCATGACGAGCCAGGTGCCGTGCTCGCGTGCGAGCCGTATCGCCTCGTCGTCGAGCATCGAGGCATGCTCGATCGAGCGGACGCCGGCGCGGATCGCGCGCTTGATGCCCTCGGCGCCGTGCGCATGCACCGCGACGTCGCGCCGCTTGTCGGCAGCGGCGTCGACCGCTGCGCGGATCTCCTCCTCCGTGTAATCCGCCATGGTCGGGTCCGTGCCGGCGGACATCACGCCCCCCGTCGCGAGCAGCTTGATCCAGTCCGCGCCGTACTTGACGTTCTCCCGCACCTTCTGACGGATGGCGTCGGGTCCGTCGGCGAGCGCCTTGTACCGCTCGACACGCACGTCCTCGGGAAGCTCGTTGTCGTCGCCGTGTCCGCCGGTCGCCGACAATGACTTGACCGCCACCAGCATCCGCGGCCCGGGGACCCGTCCCGCGGCGATCGCATCGCGTAGCGCAACGTCGGCGAAATCCCGGCTGCCGAGGTCGCGCACGGTCGTGAACCCGGCGAGCAGCGTCTTGCGTGCGTTCGCGACACCCTCGATCGCGGCGCGCGCCGCGGTCTGCGTGAGATCCTGGTACGGCGTCTGTTCCTCCCCGCCCACGAGGTGCACGTGCGCGTCGATCAGGCCCGGCAGCAGGGTCACATCGCCGAGATCGATGTCTACGGGCTCACCGGGACCGCGCGGCCCGACGGAGACGATCGCCCCGTCTTCGATGCGGATCACCTGCCCGGGCAGCATGCGACCGGTCTCGACCTCGAGCAGGCGCGCCGCCGTCACGGTGAGCGCCTGTGCGACGGCGAGCGCCGGGTGCGCGAGGCCTATAAGAATGAGAAGGATGACCCGCATCTATTCGCTCCACTGCCGGCTTATGTTCAGAGGCGCGCATTCTAGCCGCAGAGGACCCTGGGCCTGCGGCGGGCGTATAGTTGGCCGGAAGCCTTGCCAATCCAATAAGACGGGGCGACAGCATGGCCGAAACCAGCGGCGGGGAAGTTCTCGCGCGCATCCTCGAGGCCGAGGGCGTCACCCGGGTCTTCGGGATCATCGACGGTACGTACTTCGGGTTCTACTCCGCACTGCATCGTCTCGGGATCGAGATCGTGACGCCGCGGCACGAGACGAGCGCCGCGCACATGGCCGGCGCGTACGCACGGCTCACCGCCGGGCTCGGCGTCTGCATGGCGAGCAATGGTCCGGGGGTGGCGAACCTTCTTCCCGGTCTCGTCGTCGAGCAGGCGGAAGGCAACCGCGTGCTGGCGGTGACGAGCTGCCGCCGCCCGCAGATCGTCTATCCGGACCGCAGCGGCACCTACCAGGCCTTCGACCAGGTGGGCGCGATCCGGCGCGTCGCGAAATGGAGCGAGTGCGCAGCCACGTTCGACCGGGTCGCCGAACTGGGCCACGCTGCGCTGCGACAGTGCTTCGAAGGCCGCCCCGGTGTCGTGCATCTCGACGTACCGGAGACGGTCATGAACGGCCGCTTCAAGCAGACGGTGCACACGCTCCAGCCGCACGAGTACCGGCGAACCGAAGCGCTGCCGCCACCCGCCGACCAGGTTCAGAAGGCAGCCGAGCTCCTCAGCACCGCGCGTGCGCCGATGATTCACGCGGGCAGCGGCGTCATCCACGCGCGCGCGTTCCGGGAGTTGAAGCGCGTCGCCGACCTCCTGCAGGCACCCGTGACGACGAGCTGGGCCGCGCGCGGTGCGCTCAGCGAGAAGTCCGAGCTCGCGATCCCGATGTGGCACGTCAAGCTCAACCACACCGTGCGCAACGAGGCCGACGTCGCGCTCGTGCTGGGTTCACGGCTGGGCGAGACCGACTGGTGGGGAAAGCCGCCCCACTGGCGACCGGCCGCGGAGCAGGCGACCATCCAGGTCGACGTCGACGGAGCCGTCCTCGGCGCGAATCGCCCCGTCGCGATCGCCGTGCAGTCGGACATCCGGCTGTTCCTCGATGCGCTCGCCGAACGCCTCGAAAGCTACCCGAGCAACCGCGAGGAGCGCCGACGGGCCATCCAGAAGTATCGCCGTGCCGTCGCCACCGAGCGGGCCCAGCTCGACGAGAAACTGCAGGACCTCGACGTGCCGATGAACCCGGCGCACGTCGCGCGCGCCTGCCAGCAGGCGTTTCCCGAGGGCTCGGTGCTGGTCGCCGACGGTGGCAACACCGTCACCTGGACGATGTTCTACCACGAGGCCCGAATCCCTAACACGCTGCTCTCGACCTTCAAGTTTGGAATGCTGGGCGCCGGGATCGCGCAGGCGCTGGGCGCCGCCGTCGCGCGACCCGAGCAACCGGTGTGCTGCATCATCGGCGACGGTGCGATGGGGTATCACCCGCAGGAAGTCGAGACCGCGGTGCGTCAACCGCCTGCGCGTCGTCTACGTCGTCGTCTGCGACCGCGCCTGGGGCATGGTGAAGATGAACCAGCAGTTCGCATTCACGACGATCAAGGCGCTGCTGCGCAAGTCGCGCGGCTCGGACGAGCCGATCCGCGCCGACCTGGGCGAAATCCAGTTCGACAAGCTCGCGGAGTCGATGGGCGCCCACGGCGAGCGCGTCGCCGACCCGCGCGAGCTGCCGGCGGCGCTCACGCGCGCGATCGCCTGCGGCGGCCCGGCCGTCGTGCACGTCGACGTCGACCCGGTCAAGCACATGTGGGCGCCCGGTCTCGCGCACTTCAAGGACATGCACCAGGAGCCGAAGGGCCGGTGAAGCCGTGCAGCTGAACCCGCAGATCGATGCGCTCCTGCGCGAGTACGACGGTGCCGTGCCGGGCGCCGCGCTGCTGGTCGTGCACAATGCCGAGTCGCTGATCCGCGTGGCCCGCGGTCTCGCCTGCATCGAATCCGGCATCGCGGCCACGCCGGCAACGAATTACCGGCTCGCATCGCTCAGCAAGCAGTTCACCGCCGCGGCGATCCTCCTCAACGTGCAGGACGGGCGCCTCGGGCTCGACGACCGCGCGCGCCGCTGGCTGCCAACGCTGCCCCGGGCCGCCGACCGGATCACGATCCGGCAGCTGCTGACGCACACCTCCGGGCTGGTGGACTACGAAGACGCAGTCCCTGCCTCGCTGGCGCGGCAGTTGCGCGATTCGGACGTGCTCGCGATCCTCGAGACGCAGGACCGCACGTATTTCGCCCCGGGCGCGGAGTACCGTTACAGCAACAGCGGATACGCGCTGCTCGCGCTGATCGTCGAGGGCACCTCGGGTCTGGGATTTGCGACCTTCCTGCGTGAGCGCATCTTCCTGCCGCTCGGGATGACCGGAACCGTCGCGCACGAAGAGGGCACCTCCACCGTCGGCGAGCGTGCGTACGGCTACAGCAGGACGCAGGACTCGTGGACCCGGACGGACCAGGGACCGACCACCGCGGTCCTCGGCGACGGCGGGATCTATTCATCCATCGACGATCTCGCGAAGTGGGACGCAGCGCTCGGCGGCGCCGCCTGCTTCGCCCGGACCTGTGGCGGCTCGCGTTTACGCCGGCAACGGGGACCGACGAGCCCGGGGTGCGCTACGGCTTCGGGTGGCGCATCAGCGGGCAGGCCGTGTGGCACACCGGCGAGAGTCTCGGCTTTCGCACCGCCATCGTCCGCTACCCGTCGCACCGGCTCACCGTCGTCCTCCTGACGAACCGCAACGAGGGTGAGCCCGTCCGCACCGCGCGGGCGATCGCAGGGATCGTCCTCCCCTCCTGCGCCGGCGACCCGTGAGGTAGCATCCTGCGTGGGCCGAGCCGCATCCCGGGGAACCCAGCCATGAAGGTCCACGTCAAGCAGAGCCTCAAGACCGACGTCGCCTCGGCGCTCAAGCTCTGCACCGATCAGAAGAGCCAGGAGGCCATCTACGCCAAGCTGCCCGGCGACAACGTCCGCATCAAGCGCGAGGGCAAGGCGCCGAATGTAAAGCTCTCGATATCGCGGACCATGCCGGCGAATCCGCCGGCCGCGATCAGGCGATTCGTGCCGGCGACGAACGAGGTGTCGCACACCGAGGCCTGGCGCGCCGACGGCAAGGGTCACGTGGCCGACATCGCGGTCGAGATCAAGGGTGTGCCGGTGAAGATCAAGGGCACGAAGGCGCTCCGTCCCGAGAAGGGCGGCTGCAGCGTCGAGTGGACCTTCGACGTGTCGAGCGGCCTGCCGCTCGTAGGCAGCGTCATCGCGTCGTTCGCGGGCGCCGAGCTCGAGAAGAACCTTGCCGACGAATACAAGGTCCTCAAGACGTCGTTGTAGTTGGTGATTCCGCGGACACGCACCGCGCAGGGGGATCGATGCACGGGCTCATGATGGACACGCCGCTGCTCGTCACCGAGATCATGCGGCACGCGGACAAGAACCATCCGAAGGGCGAGGTCGTCTCGGTGACCGCGGACACGCCGCGCCACCGCTGCACCTACTCGGAGGTCTTCCGGCGTGCGCGGAAGCTTGCGAATGCGCTCGCCGCCGCTGGCGTGCGCGAGGGCGACCGCGTCGGGACGCTCGCCTGGAACGACTACCGCCACCTCGAGCTCTACTTTGCGGTCTCCTGCATGGGCGCGGTGCTGCACACCGTCAACCCGCGGCTCTTTCCCGAGCAGGTGGAATTCATCATCAACCACGCGGAGGACCGGCTGCTCTTCATCGACCCGACGCTGCTGCCGCTGCTCGCGCAACTCGCCGGCAAGCTGCCGACGGTCCGCCAGGCGATCGTGCTGACGAGCGACGATGCGATGCCGGCCACTGTCGCGGGCAAGCTCGAATCCTACGAGGCGTTCATCGCTGACCAGCCAGACGAATACGACTGGCCGCTGCTCGACGAACGCGCCGCCTGCTCGCTCTGCTACACCTCGGGCACGACCGGCAACCCCAAGGGCGTACTGTTCAGCCATCGCTCGACCGTGCTGCACGCCTACGCCGGCTGCCTGCCGGACGCGCTCGGCCTGTCGAGCCGTGAAACGGTCCTCGCCGTCGTGCCGATGTTTCATGCGAATGCCTGGGGGCTGCCATACAACGGACCGATCGTCGGCGCAAAGCTCGTCTTCCCGGGGCCGAAGATGGGCGACCCCGCGACGCTGGTCGCGCTGATCGAGGAGGAAGGCGTGACACATGCCGCCGGCGTGCCCACCGTGTGGACGGGGCTCCTCAACTACCTCGACCAGACCGGCAAGCGCCTGCCGACGCTCAAGCGCACGCTCGTCGGCGGCTCGGCCGTGCCGCTCAAGATGATCCGCGACTTCGACCAGAAGCACGGGATCGTCGTGCAGCAGGGCTGGGGGATGACCGAGATGAGCCCCGTCGGCACCGTCAATTCGTACCGGCCCGAAGGGGACGAACCGAAGGAAGATACCTGGGCAAAGCGTACGCTGCAGGGCCGTACGGTCTTCGGCGTGGACATGAAGATCGTCGACGAGCAGGGCCGCGAGCTCCCCTGGGACGGCGTGTCCACGGGCGAGCTCAAGGTGCGCGGGCCGTGGGTCTGCAGCGCCTATTTCCGGCTCGACGAGAGCGCGGCACACGACGCCGAAGGCTGGTTCGCCACGGGCGACGTGGCGGCGATTGGCGCGGACGGTTACCTGCACATCACCGACCGCGCGAAGGACGTGATCAAGTCCGGCGGCGAATGGATCAGCTCGGTCGACATGGAAAACTGCGCCTGCGGTCACCCGGACGTGCTGATGGCCGCGGCGATCGGCGTGCGGCATCCGAAATGGGAGGAACGGCCGCTCCTGATCGTCGTGCCGCGGGAGGGGCGAACGCCGGCGCGGGATTCGTTGCTGGCGCACCTCGCGCAGCATTTCGCCAAATGGCAGCTGCCGGACGACGTGGTGCTCGCCGAGAGCATCCCGCTCACGGCTACCGGCAAGATCGACAAGAAGCAACTACGCGGGCGATTCGGGGACCACTACACGCGGCAGGCGGCTGGAGTGAAAGTCGCAGAGCCCGCCGATCACACCGGCGACTGAGTCGACGCGCCAGCGCGCGCTTGCTGTGGCCGTGCTCGCGGCGGCGGCACTGCTGGCCTTCGCCGGCAACTCTCTGCTCTGCCGCCTTGCGCTCGGCGGCGGCCACATCGATGCCGCGACCTTCACCAGCGTTCGCGTGATCTCGGGTGCCGTGCTGCTTGCCCTGCTGGCCTGGCCGGGACTGCGCGCCACAGGGCGTGCGCTTCGACCCGCGCGGCGTGGCGGCCCTGTCCACGTACATGGCCTGCTTTTCCTTTGCCTACCTGTCGCTGGCTGCGGGAACGGGCGCCCTGCTGCTGTTCGGGGCCGTGCAGCTCACGATGTTCGGGGCCGCGGCTCTACTCAGGCGAGCGACTTTCCGGCTGGTCATGGGCTCGGCATCGCCCTGGCGGTGGGCGGCCTCTGCTGCCTCGTGGCTCCCGGCGTGACGTCTCCCGATCCGGTCGGTGCGCGCTCATGGCCGCGGCAGGGATTGCCTGGGGTCTGTACTCGCTCCGCGGCCGCGGCAACACGAACCCGCTGCACGCAACGGCGACGAATTTCATGGGCTCCATCCCGGTCGTGATCGCAGTCAGCATGCTGTCGATCCGGCACTACCATGGCAGCGCGCCGGGAATTCTGCTCGCGATTGCGTCGGGCGCCGTGACCTCGGGCCTCGGCTACGTCGCGTGGTACGCGGCGTTGCGGCACCTGTCGGCGACGCGGGCAGCGACGCTGCAGCTGGCGGTCCCGGCCATCGCGGCGATCGGCGGCGTCCTGTTCCTCGGCGAGCACGTCACCTGGCGGCTGGTGCTGGCCTCCGCCGCCACGATCGGCGGGATTGCGCTCGTCGTCACCCGACGCCGCGCGATCAAAGGCTGATACGTCGCCCGCACCAGCCGCATCGGGCGCCGCGAGTACAACGACTTCGGCGTTGCGGCAAGATTGCGGAGCGCCTGGCGCGTCAACGGAGCCGAATCGTGAGCAAGAAGCAAGACGCGTCGAGCCCGGCCCGCCGGTACCGGCGTCTGTCACTGCTCGATGCCGCCTTCCTGCAGGTCGAAACCCGCGACACGCCCATGCACGTCGCTGGGCTGCAGGTCTTCGTGCTGCCCGGCAGCGCGCCACGGGACTTCGTGCAGCGCATCGTGCACCGGTTGCGCGCGCCCCGGCGGCTCGCGCGACCGTGGAATCTCAAGCTGTCGGACTCGACGTTGTCGCGGCTCGCGCCGGCCATGGGCGAGGACCCGGATATCGATCTCGACTACCACGTGCGCCACTCGGCCTTGCCCGCGCCCGGGGGCGAACGCGAGCTCGGCGAGCTCGTGTCGCGCCTGCATGGTCAAACGCTGGACCGCTCGCGTCCGCTGTGGACGTGCCATGTGATCGAGGGTCTGACAGGAAGTCGCTTCGCGATCTACTGCAAGATTCACCATGCGCTGGCGGACGGGATTCGCGGCGTGCGGATGATGACGGAGAGCCTCGGCACCCGACCGGGCAGCGACAACTGGGTCGTACCCTGGGAGGCCAGGCACAAGAAAACGCGCGCAAGCGCCCGTCGAGGCCGCCGCCTGCCGCAGCAGGCGGCGAGGTTCCAGCTTGCGGACTGGCCGGGCGTGATTCCGCGTGCGATGGCACCGCTCCTCACGCGTCTCACCGGCAAGGCGCCGATCCGCCTGCCGTTCGAGGCGCCGCGAAGCGTGTTGAACAACCACGTGACCGGAGCCCGCCGCGTCGCCACGCAGCGCCTGGACCTCGGGACGATCCGCAGGATCGCCCGGCGCACCGGCACGTCGGTCAACGACGTCTTTCTCGCGATCTGCAGCGCGGCCTTGCGCCGCCATCTCAAGGCCAATCGCGATCTCCCCAGGTCCTCGCTCGTCGCGGGCGTGCCGGTGAGCCTGCGCACCGAGGCGAGCGACGCCGATGCCGGCAACGCGATCGGCTTCGTATGGGCGAGTCTCGGCACGGACCTGCCGGACCCCACTGCACGCCTGAGGTCGATCCACGCGTCGATGCAGGCAAGCAAGGACCATCTCCGGAGCCTGCCCATCAAGGCGCGCGAGTCCTACACGATGCTCACGATGTCACCGGTCATCGCGCTGCTCATGAGCGGTATGGGCGCGCGAGCCAGGCCGCCGATGAACGTCATCATCTCGAACGTCCCTGGACCGAGCGAGACGCTTTACCTCGGCCGTGCGCGCATGGAAGCCATATATCCGGTGTCGATCCCGTTCCAGGGTCTCGCCCTTAACATTACCTGCATCAGTTACGCGGGCTACCTGGATGTCGGCTTCACCGGCTCTCGCGACAGCCTGCCCCATCTTCAGCGGATGGCCGTCTATGCGGGCGAGGCGCTGGCCGAGCTCGAGACGTCCGTCGCGAAGGCTGCGCAACGTCGTACGTCTCGTTGATGCAAGGCCCGCGGCGGTCGCCTGATCGACGACGGCAAGACCGTGCCTGCGCATGTACTTGCGGATCATACCGGCGTCGAGACGTAGCCTGGAGGTTGCGCGGGCGGCATACGCATTCTCAAGCACTACGTGGTGGTCTCGCTCGAGCACCGGCCCCGCGCCGTGGACGGGATCCGGATCGACCAGCGCTGATGGGGCTTCGGAGATGACATAACGCGGCAATCGCTGGCCGCATCCGTCAGCGTGCAGGTGTCACGCAATGACGTGAACCGGCCCACCTCGCATTCCATTGACGATGCAAACCGGCGGACTTATCGTGCCTGCGAGATCACCGCCCCTGGCGCGGTACCTGGGGCGAAACAAGAACTACAGGGGGAACAAAAAATGAGCACAGGACGATCAAGGAGAATGACTTGCGTGGCAGCGGTGGGGCTGAGCCTTCTCCCGCTTGCGAATTCCAACGCAGTGGAGACGATCGCCTCCGGTCTCAGCAATCCACGGGGCATTGCGTTTGCGCCGAATGGCGATCTCTTCGTCGTCGAAATGGGCGTGGGTGGTCCGGGCCCGTGCATTGCATCGCCTGTCTTTCCGTTTCCACCGCGCTGCTACGGCCCCACCGGCGCTCTGACCCGCATCGCACCGAACGGCGTGCCGGGCTTTGAGCGTGTGGCCACGGGGCTGCCGTCCCTCGTGCTCGCGACGGGTGCGGCCGAGGGCGGGCCCGCCGATCTGTCCTTTCACGGCATGGTCGCGTACGTGCAGATAGGCTTTGGCGGCGATCCGGCGCAACGCGCATTGCTCGGCGACCCCGGCGCCCTGTTCGGCACGCTGCTCCAGGTGAAGCCGAACGGAAAGTGGCGGCCGCTCGTCGATATCTCGCGTCACGAAGCCACCAACAATCCGGCGGGCGGTCCGATCGACACGAATCCCTACGGCGCACTTGCGCTTCCGGGGCGTCGCATCATCGCGGACGCGGGTGCAAACGCGCTCATTGAAGCCGGAGCGAACGGCAGAACCCGCACGCTGGCGGTACTACCGCGGGCCGAGCCCGGTAACCGCGACCCGGTGCCGACCTCGGTGACGCAGGGCCCTGATGGGGCACTGTACGTCAGTCAACTGACGGGTTTTCCCTTCTGGCAGGGCACTTCGAACGTCTTCCGGATCGCGAGCGACGGGAGTTCGACGGAGGTCTATGCAAGCGGCTTCACAGCGGTCGTCGATCTTGCGGTCGGGGACGACTATGCGCTCTACGTGCTCGAAATCGCCACGGGTCAGGTGCCGCCGTTTCCGCCGCCCAATCCCGGTCTCGGCGTGGGCCGACTGGTGCGTCGGTGCGCGGGCGGAACACCGGAGGTGCTGCTCGGCGGGCTCACGTTTGCGACCGGCGTTGCACTTGGGCCGGACGGCGCTGTCTACCTGACGAACAACGGGACCTCGGCCACCGCGGGCGAGGTCCTGCGGCTCTCGGTAGAGGCCTGCCCGTGAGCTAGACGCGCCATGCGAGGCGGGTGTCTGTTTCGGGACCCCGCCTCCGCCGCACGATGTTCCCGCGTCTCGACTTCGGACAGGCTCAGTGAGCCGAGGCTCGGGTGCCCGGCATAATCTCGAAATCCGGCTTGAAGCTCACGAGCAGGCTGCGCAGCCGGGCCAGCACCGCGCCGTCGCCGTCGAGCCTGGCCTTGCCGGACTCGATCAGCGTCCCCATCGGAACCATGCCCGCCATCAGCGGCAGCAGGTCGCTGCGATTGACAGTCAGTGTCGCGTCGGGGGAGCCCGCCTGCATGCCCTTGATGTGCGTCAACGTGGCATTACTGAGCTCGACGACGAACTTCTCGCCGACGTCGGGGATCACGAGGTTAAGTGTGAACCGCTGTCCCTCTGCCTGTTCGCTGTCGAGCTGGATCGCCGCCAGATCGAGCAGCTGCTCGACAGTCAACGAACGCAGGATGTCCGCGCCGAGAGCGGGCGCCGGCGCAGAAGGCATGCCTGAGCGCAGATCCAGTGCCGCCGCCAGAAAGGCGTTGCGCAGGCTCGAACTCTCCTTCTGATAGCCGATCTGCTCGAACACGTCCGCGAGCAACTGCTTGGCCGCAGTGTTGTCAGGCTCGGCGTAGACGAGCTTGTTGAGGAGCTCCATCGCCTGCAGATCTTCGCCGTGGCTGTGGAGCTCCCCTGCCTTCGCCAGGATCTTCTCGGAGCCGCCCATCATCGAGACGTACAGCGGCGCAGTTTCGCGTGGGGACAGCGGGATCAGCGTGGCGGGGTTGCCATCCCAATAGCCCAGGTAACGGTTGATCACGGCGCGGCTGTTGTGCTCTTCCGAGCCGTGATAGCTGTGCGCCGCCCACTGCTGTTGCAGGCTCTTCGGCTGCCGGTAGACGTTGTGGATCTCGTTGATGGTGACGCCCTGGTTGGCCAGGTGCAGCGCCCGGTTGTGGAGGTGGGCATACGCGTCGCGCTGCGCCCGCATCACCTCCTGGATGCGTGCGTTGCCCCATCGCGGCCAGTTGTGCGATGCGAACATCACTTCGGCCTCGCCGCCGAAGCGATACAGCGCCTCGTTGATCTGCTTCGACCAGTAGAGCGCATCGCGGACGAGGGCACCGCGCAGCGTGTAGATGTTGTGGATCGTGCCGGTGATGTTCTCGGCCGCCCAGAAGGCCTTGAATTGCGGGAACCAGGTGTTCATTTCGGCCGGCGCTTCGGTGCCCGGCGTGTTCTGGAACACCATCCTGACGCCGTCGATGGTGAGCTCCTCGCCCTTGCCTTCGATGATGCGCGTAGGTGCGATCAGTGTGACGGCGCCGACCGGGGTCGTCTTGCCGATGGCCTGGTCCACGTGCCCCTGCGGCGAGTGCGGCAGGAAGGAGCCGTACTGGTACTGAAGACGCCGGATCATCGCGGCACCGGCGTAGACATACTCCGACGCCGCATGATCCATGAAGCCCGCCGGCGCGATGACGGCCACCTTGCCGCTCGTGACGTCCGCCTCGTCGATCACGCCCCGCACGCCGCCGAAGTGATCCGCGTGCGAATGCGAATACACCACGGCCAGCACTGGGCGTTTGCCGAGCTTCTCCGTGACCAGGGCGAGCGCAGCGGCCGCGGTCTCTCTGGTGGTGAGTGGGTCGAAGACGATCCAGCCGGTGTCACCCTTGATGAAACTGATGTTGGAGATATCGAAGCCGCGCACCTGGTAGATGCGTCCGGGTAAGACCTCGTAGAGCCCGAAGCCCATGTTGGCCTCGGCCTGGTGCTGCAGCGACGGATGGATGCTGTCGTAGCTGCGGCCCTGCGTGAGAAAGTCGTAGCGCGCCATATCCCAGACGACGCGCCCCTTTTCGTCCAGGATCCTCCGGTCGGCCGGCGCCGCGACGAAGCCTCGCCGCGACTCTTCCAGGTCACGCGCGTCGCTCATGGGCAGACTGGCTCTTGCCTGCTGGTTGCGCGCCACGGTGGTCGGCGAAGCGGGTTTGCTGGATGACGCGGATGCCGCGCTCTGCGCATGGGCGGGCGAAGCAATCAGCACGAAGAGCGCGACGACGCCTGAGAATGAGCAATGCATGTGTGAGTCCCGCCTTTCAAATTCCCTGGAGCAGTCCACCGGCATGTAAAGAGAGCCTTACCCTACACGCCTCACCGCATGCTCGTCATACTGGTCACCAGCCCGAATCGCTCGGCCTCTTCGCGCGTAATCAGGCGCATTTCCGGATACGGTACCTCCGCCATGAGCGTGACCAGCTCCACGCTCACACCCATTTCGATCACATAGCGCGTCGCGTCATTTCTCACGCGTCGCTCGAAGGCTGCCTCATCCGGCACCGGCACCCGATTCTCGGCGCGATGCAGGCCGAGCACCGAACCTTCCTCGAGCGTCCGGAATTTTCCACCGGCATACGCAAACGGACAGGCGCTGTAGCACACCCCAGGTGCCGGTCGGCGTGGATCGGCCGTTCGCTTGCCCACCGAGGTCGCAAATCCCTTCTCGCGCAGCAGCCTTCCGATCGCCATGCCCGCGAGCAGACTTCCGCCGGGCGAATTGAAGTACACCGAAGCGGTCGAAATTCCGTGCTCGGCCAGGAGCTGCGCCAGACGCGTATCCGCCCCGGTTTCGATCTCTCCGTCGAGGTAGATCACCCACGGCCGATATCCGGCGCTGCCCGGCTGCCCAAGGGGCACCGCCTCAATGCTCAGGTAGCCCGCGGCCTCCGCGCTCTGCCAGGAAGCGATCCCGGCGGCAAGGACGAAAATCATTGCCGTCGCAATCGTGTGCCGGCTGGCAGTCATTGCCATCACCCCCAGGTCATCTTGCGGCGCTATCATCCCGGGGCTCTCGCCCGCTGGAGCGAGCTCTACTTCATGGAGGAACCACCGATGACCACGCGCACTGATTTCTCACCCGAGCAATGGCAGGCCATACGCAACGCGCCACAGCTCGTAGCCCTGGCGACCGCAGCCGCCGGCAACAGCGGCCTCGTCGGCAGCCTGTCCGAAGGCATGGCCGTTGCGAGCACCATGGCCACGGCCGTGCAGGGGGATCAGCCCCTGCTCCGCGAGATCTTCGCAAACGACGAATTGCAGGCCGCGCAGGATCAGATCAAGACGTCTCTCAAGTCGGTCACCGACAAATCCGCCCTGAACACCTACCTGGAAAACGCTGCCACCGACGCCACCATGGCGGCACTTACGGCCCTATCCACCAAGGGTACGGGCGCCGACACCGATGCCTACCGCAAGCTGCTCACCGGCATTGGAACCAAGGTCGCCAATGCATCCAAGGAAGGCAGCTTCCTCGGATTCGGTGGCGAGCGCATCAGCGATGGCGAGCAGAAGTTTCTCGCCAAGCTCCAATCCGTCGTTGCAGGTAAGGCCTGATCGTCTCGAGCCGAGCCGGCGCGCGAGCGCCGGCTCGGCCCCGCATCACGACGACACGTCTTCGACCTTGGCCCAGGTCGAATCCGGATCGAAGAGCTCGATCGTGGTGATGGCGGTCGCGGTGTCGTCGCCGAGATCCTTCTCGTAGACCGTCCCGTCCTGGTTCACCATGAAGGTCTTGACGCCGCTCACGCCATAGTCGGCGGGCCAGGCGATCAATGCGAAGCCGTTGATCAGCCGCCCACCCTCGAAATACTCCTTGGCGCCGCCCGGCGCGTTCGGGCCCTGTGCATAGAGCATCCGGTAGTAATAGCCGTGATACGGCGTGGGTCCCTCCGTATCCCGGTAGCCTTCCGCAGCAGCCGCCGCGACGGAATCGCCGGCGGGGCTTTCCGGCTCACCTTCTGCCGTCGGCCAGTACAGGCCGTTGTGCTGCCCTTCATCGCTGATCAGGAAGGCGGCATACACGCCGGGCACGTCGCCGTCACGCCCTTCCGAGGCATATTCGTTCTGCGCGTCGACGAAACCGCGGGCGACGGCGATCGCGCCGAGCTCGTTGCCGCCGACACGCCGGTAGATGACTTCATCGGCGCCCGCCGCGCCATCGAAGTACCAGCGGCCGTCGCGCTTTACGAGCGGGACGGGAAATGGCCAATCGTTATCGCCGATCTGCAGGACCTCGCTGCCGTCCTCCTGCGCCACGAGGGCATGCTTTGCCTTGTAGCGCTCGAGAAAAGCAGCGCGGTCGCTGGCATCGTCGACCGGGTCGCCCGACGACAGCATCTCCTCGCTGCCGGGGCCGAAGATCTTCCCGAGCTGCGCGGTATCGCCGGCCTCGAGCGCCGCAACGAGTGCCGTCAGCGCCGCCTCGCTCGACTCGAACCCGGTGTGATTGTCCGATGGCGTGCTGCTCCGACCGCAGGCGACGAGAAGCAACGCGGCGAATGCGAGCGTGGCGATCCGGATGCAACCGCCAGGAACCGATGTGATGGGCTTCATTGCCGTGCTCTCCTAGCGTCGCTTCTGCTGTCCGCCGCCGCCCTTGCTCCGCGCACCCTGCGGCATGCTCTGCTTGCCGCGCTGGCTCGCGGCGCGGTCGGCCGATCCCTTATGGCTGCCCGACACTGCGGTCGGGCGTTGGTGCGCCGACTGGGTGGCAGGCTTCGGGCGTGAGGGCATGGACGCCGGCTTCGACACGTTGGCGGGCCTGGATTCCGGCCTCGGCAAATTCGGCTTGGACGCCGGTTTCGACAGATTTTCCGGCCGGCCCGACGCGGGTCTCGGCGTCGATGAGCGCCCCCGGTCCACGTTCGACGCGCCGGCAGCGGGGTTGCGGCCGCCGGACTGCTCTGCCACTTTCGCCCGGGCCGTTGCGGCGTTGTTGGCCGTCTTGGCGGCCGCCGTCTTTGAAGGCGGCGGAAGTTTCGCCTTGGCGCGTGCTTCCGGGTTCGCGCCGGCGTAACCGCTCTGCCCCTTCCAGTCCGGCTTCGCCCCGGTCGATCGCGGCACCTGGGACGTGCTGGCGCGGGGCGCCTTCGCCTGAGTATTCAGCTGAGAGAGCTCGGGACGGTTCGGCTTCGCCGTCGTGATCGGGCTCTTGACCGAATTCGTACGGGCGTACTTGGACGGCTTGTTGTCGTAGCCCTTCCAGTAGTTGTCGTTCCGGTTTCCCGGGTTGTTGACGACGACGACATTGTTGTCGCTCAGGACCTTGTTGTACTGCTGCGGTCGGTTGTAATTGTTATTGGGGTAAGACCCGTTCCCGTAGACGGGGCGGTAGGCATAGGGCGGCGGCGGCGGCATGTAGCCGCCGTGGTAGTTCGGATAGTAGTAGTCGTGTCCATAGTAGTCGTCGTCATCGTCGTCGAAGATGTTGGCGACGACCAGACCGGCACCGAATGACAGGAGGCCGGTGGCGACCATCGAGCCAGTGCTGTGGCCTTCGTCCTCGGTTGTCGTTGCGGTCGTCGTCGTTGTCGTAGTCGTGGGAGCCGGCGCGGCTATCGGTGCGGCCGCGGCCGCCGGCGGGGGCGCGTAGGCCGCCACCGGGTCGTACGTTGGCACGTAGACCACCTCCGGGCTCGGCGGGGAGATAACGATTGCCTCCTGGCCGTCCTGCGTCGTTTCCTCGACCTTCATCTGCGCAGAGCTCTGCAGGTTGCCAACGTCCTGCGCCTGTTCGCGCAGTCGCTGCACGGCCGCGAACACACCGGCCTCGTCGTTGGTAAAGGCCTGGCCGAGCTCGCTCGTCCAGCCCATCTCGAGACACATCTGGTCCACCACCTGGCGGAACTGCATCAGCGCGCGCATGGGCGGCGTGAATCCGACCTTCTCGACCGCCTGGTCGAGTGCCTTGCCCTCGACGTCCGGGTTCGCCACCAGCCAGTTGCCGGCGTCGAGCACTTCCTGCGGATTCGTCGACGCGAGAAGCACCTGCGAAAGCACCGGGTCGGGATAAAGCGCGATGGGCGCGAGCAAGGCCTCCAGGGCCTCGGGCGTCCAGCTCTGATCGGTGGCCGCCAGCGGCTGAGCGGCCGACCCGGCTTCAGGCGCCGCTGCTGCGCTCGACGCGGTATCGGTGGCGTCGGCCGCGACCGGGGGTGCGGCCTGCTCCTTCGAGCCGCAACCGGCCAACACGAGGCCAGCCAGGGTTGCGACTGCCAGAATTCGACCGGAAATCAGTCGTATGTTGCTGCGCATGTCCCTCTCCTTCCATGTGCATGCGGCGCTCACCCGCAAGCGCTTGTTGTTTGCCCGGGCGGACGCGCATCGTAAGCCACGGCCCGGCGCCGCGTACAGCGGCTTGGGGAGCAGGCCGAAGCTGGACATTCCGTGGGGGCGCCGTCCGCCGGGGCCCGATCAGGTCGCCGCGGTCATCCTCTGCAGCAGAGCTTCCGCCTCGACCAGTCGCATCCGCTTCGGCACGGGGTAGTCGCGGTTTGCCTCGATCATGGCGGCACGCGCGATTGCCGGGATGTCGCTGCTGCGCAGCGGCGGCATCTTCTCGGGAATGCCGATCTCGAGGTTGAGCTTGCGAACGCGATCGACAAAGCGCTGGGCCAGCGTCGCGCGCGGCTCCTCCGGCCTCCCGGCCTCGATCGCGAGCGCGAGCTCGAGCTCCGCGAGCCGCGCCTCCGCATACGGCGAGTCCTTGATGAAGTCGAGCACGTACGGCAGCGTAATCGCGTTCGCCAGGCCGTGCGGCACACCGTAGGTACCGCCGATCTTGTGCGAGAACGCGTGCACGTAGCCGACATACGCCTTGGTGAATGCGAGACCGCCGTAGAACGACGCCAGCGCCATCGCTTCGCGGGCCTCGAGGTCCGCGCCGTTCGCGTACGCGCGTGGCAGATTCGCGAAGACGAGCCGCACGGCGGCTACGGAATGTTGCGCGGTCTCCGCCGCGGGCCAGACGTTGAGGTACGCCTCGACCGCGTGGGTGAGCGCGTCCATGCCGGTCGCGGCCGTGATGTGCGGCGGCATGCCCTGCATCACCTTCGGATCCAGCGCGGCAGCAGCCGGAACGACCCGCGGATCGACGACCGCCGCCTTTTCGTGGCGCACCGGGTCGGTCAGCACCGCGGCCACCGTGACCTCGGACCCGGTGCCCGCGGTCGTCGGCACGACGTAGAGCGGCAGCATGGGCTTGGACAGCTTGAAGAAGCCGAGCAGTTTTTCCGGTGCCTTCCCGCTCGTGACCATGGCCGCGATCACCTTGGCCGCATCGATCGAGGAGCCGCCGCCCACGGCGAGGATGGCGTCGCTGCCGTGCGCCAGCGCCGCGGCGTGGCCCTGCTTGACCACCGGATAGGTCGGGTCCGGCAGGATCGCGTCGAACATCGCAACATCGATGCCCTGCTCGACGAGCGCCCGGCGCAGCGGCGCAACCACGGCCAGCTTGACGAGCACGGCATCGGTCACGATCAGCACACGGCGAAAACCAAGCCCTGCCGATCATGCGGCAGAGCCGCAGCGACGCATCTGGACCGACGAACACCACCGGCCGCGGCTGCGGAACGAGCTTCACGACCGGCTTCATGAACGCCTTCAGGAACCGGTAGCCCAGCATCCGCAGCTCGAACATCATCGCGTCAAGGCTCCCGCCAGCCCATGTGGTGCCGGGCGTCCAGTTACCTGGCTCACTGCGTGGGAATCGTGAGTACCGGCTTGGCGGCCTCTTCCGAGCGATCCGCCAGCGAGAACAGGATCATGATGAACGCCAGGAGGCGTTTCGAGGGCAGGTCGCGATCGCTCACGTAGAAGTATCGATCGCGGTACCGCACCGACACCGCCGCGTCCTCCGGCTCCTCCTCGCTGCTCAAGACACGAAAGCTGCCCGCTGTCTCGCCAGGCACATAGCCGGGCAGGCCACGCGAGGCGCGTCCCTCGGTCACGTCCTGCTCCGGCACGTCAACGTACAAGGAAAGGACCTGCAGCACGCGCAGCAGCGAACGGCCGCGGACCGCGATCTGCTTCGGGTGGACCGCAAACTCTCCGAGCACCAGCTCGAATTCCGTCGCCTGCGGGTCGAGCCCGAGCAGCTCGCGGACGCGCGAGGCGGCCGCGAGGTCCTCTGCCGTTGCCTTGGGGTGGCGCAGTGTCACCAACATGGAGCGTCCGCCCGCCTTATCGACGTGCGTCCGGGTGCCGAAGCTGCCCCTGCGCTGCGCGTCCCGCAGCAGCTGGGCCACCTCGAGGAAGCGCGGATCGGCCGGGCGACCGCCATCTATGTCGCTGTCCACGTTGTGCAGGCCGTTGATGGAGGAGACCCCCAGGAGCAGCATGGCATGCGCCGGGAAGCCGGACTCGATGGTCTCGAAGATCGCGGTCGGCGAGATCGGCGTCGCGATGTTCTCGATGAAGCGGTTGCCGGTGAGCGGCGTATAGGTGATCGTCGGGCGATCGGTGAATCGGCCCGTCGTGCCGAGGCTTGCGCTGTTGCCCTGCACGGCGCCGGACGAGGACAGCACGCCGCCCACGTTCACGGCGGTTTCGAGCGTGTAGCCGGCGACCACCTGGCCGACGTCGACGAAGAGCGGCGTATCGGCATAACGCAGTCGCACGATGTTGAGCAGCGTCTGCCGCTTCCAGGAGTCGCCGATGGCCTCGCTGTAGTCGAAGCGGTCACGCGGAATGGTCGTCGGCCCGACGGAATGGCAGGCGCACAGCCACACGGTGACGCTGACGGCGAGCAAACCGCTGGCCGTATTGGCTCTGATTCGTCTTGGCATATCGGGTTCGGCCCCTCGAACCGTGTGCATTGTCGCCAGCGAAGTATATCCGGCGCTTCAGACGAAGCCGGCGATACGTTCCACCGTCCAGTACGCAGCCGTGCAGCCGATGAGGTATGCGACGGGCGTGCGCAGCCACCTGTCGGCCTGTGGCCCCTCGCGCCGCACTACCCTGGTCAGCAGCGCGAACACCGCAACGGCCACGGCGATGAATGCGAGCTGCCCGACCTCCACGCCGACGTTGAAGAACAGCAGGGCCAGCGGGATGTCTGTCTGCGGCAACCCGACCTCACGCAGCGCCCCGGCGAATCCGAGCCCGTGCAGCAACCCGAACACGAACGCCACCAGCCACGGTGCGCGGGCGGTCAGGCTGCTGCGACCCTGGGCCACTCGCAGAATCTCGGCCGCGACGAACATGACGGAGAGTGCGATCACGGCTTCCACCGGCGCCTGCGGTACGTGCACGAGCCCGAGCGTCGCCGCGGCGAGCGTGATGCTGTGGGCGACGGTGAACGCCGTGACAGTCACGATCAGCCGCTTCCAGTTGCCGACCAGCAGCAGCAAGCCGAGCACGAACAACAGGTGATCGATGCCGAGCAGGATGTGCTCGACCCCGAGCAGGAAGTAGGTCCGGGCCACTTCGCCGGAACTAGGAACCGCGGTCACCTCGAGTGATGGCGCGTCGGGCGTGAGTCGCGCGGTCTGCACGGTACCGCCCAGGTGCGCGATGCGCACCAGCACATCGGTGCGCGTCGCGGACAACCCGTCGACGGAGATGCGCTGGCCGATGAGGCCTCCGGGACAGGTGGCGCGCCAGCGCGAGACGAACGCCCCACCGATGAACGAGCCGCTGTCCGTCGAGCCCTTGCAGCTCTCGGGCAGGTGGGCATAGAGAGCCAGCCGCAGATCGCCGCGCGCAGGCACTTTCCAGACGACGTCGTAGACGCCGGCCTCCACCTCGTCGATCGCGAGAAATCCCGGGCGGACCTCGTGCGCCGACGCGATCCCCGCCGCGCAGGCGAGCACGATCAGGGCCGCAAGCCGCCGAACCAGGCTCATGATTCAACGACGATCACCGGCCGTCGCCGGTTCGTCGCGAGCCGCCTGGCGTTGCAGCAGATCGCCGAGCTCGCCCTCGATGCGCACGTCGTACTTGTCGAGCAGCGCCTGATAGAACGCCTCGTTGACATCCTTCTGCCGGGCGGCCTGCCACTCACGCAGCACCACAGGGCGGATCTCGGCGAGCGGCGGCAGGCGACCGTCCGCACGGCTCGAGACCCGGATCACGTGCACGCCGAAAGGTGACTCGACCGGGCCGATCCAGCGGTCGACCGGCGCGTCCTCAAGCTCCGCGGTAAATGCCTCGCCAAAAACGTTGGCGATATCCCGCGGCGTCACCTTCGTCATGCTGGCAGGCAGCAGCGAGGGGTCGCCCTGCGGCGCGACCGTTGCGGAAGCCCCGTCGTTCAGCTGCGCCAGCACCCGGCTTGCATCGGCAAGCGCAGCCTCGCCGCGCCGGTCGCTGCTGAAGTAGATCTGCTCGAAGGCGAACGTCGGCGGATCGACGAACGCCGCTGGGTTTGCCTCGAGGTACGCCTGCAGCTCCGCATCCGTTGGCTCCTTCACCGCCGCGATGTCGTCGGACACGAACTCCATCTTCTGGCGCAACCTGCGCCGGATCACCGTGTCGTCGCGATCGAGCCCGAGGGCCACCGCCTCCCGGTAGTAGACCTCCTCCCGGACATAGTCATCGACCAGCCCGCGGATCTCCTCTGCCGTCGGCGGGCGCATCCAGGTGCGTGCAAACCCCTCGGCCAGAGATTCGATCTGCGCCTCGGTCACGACGATCTCGCGGGGGCCCTGCTCCTCGCCGCTCACGAGCCGGTACAGGATGAAAATCGCCGCGCCTATGACCAGAAAATGCAACAGGGGTTCGCGCAGCCAGGCTCGCATACGGGAATCGTCCAGGCGGGGGAAGTCAGTATTCTGACAGAGAAGGGATGGCGCCCGCGCTCGCGAGCCCTTGCTGGTACTTGCGGGCACGTTCGTCGGCGAAGAAGTCAATTGTCAGGCCCAGTGCCGCCAGGATCAGCAGGCCGACGGCCAACCCCTGAAACAGCGGCCGGCCGATGGCGAATACGAACACGAGCGCGAGGAGCGCTGTGCCGGCGTACGCGAGCCGATACTGCCCGAAGCTCTTGACGACCGCCGCGATCCGCGCGCCTTCGACCGCGGAGAAGCGGCCGGGGTCCGAGGCGTACAGCTCGTGCAGTCCGGCGACCTGGGCGTTGGTGCGCAGATAGACCGTTCCGCCGACCACGAGGCCGAGCGCCGCCGTGAGCAGGAGGACCGCCGCGAGGCCCTTGGCGAAAGGCTCCCGCGCACCGAACCAGAGTGCAAGGGCAGCAACGAGCGCGAGCGCCCCGCCGACCAGGATCCACGCACTCTCGAATTTCTCGCCGGCGAAATAGCTGTCGATGAGACTGGCCACGCTCATCGACGGCCACCTCGCTGAGCCGGCCTGATCGCGCGCTTCGTCCGGGCGCGGGTTCGCGGGCGTGCCGCGGACTTCGCCGGCGAGTCGATTGCGGCACGCACGGCGGCGCGTGCCCACCCCACGAGTTGCGCCGCGTCCTCGAGCACATCGACGGGCACCTGGAAGTAACTCATCGAGGTTTCGGGGCGGTCGCGATACGGGCGAAACGGCGCCATCCCCCGCGCCTGGTAGTCGCCACGATTGCGATCGTCGACCTTGAAGATAGAGCGCATCGTCATCGATCAGGCCGAAGAAGCGCCCCTCGCAGTAGAGCCCCACGCCGCCGAACATGCGCCGGCTGCTGACCCGACCTAACCCGGCCAGCTGCTCGAGCGCATAGTCGACGAAACTCGCGCTCATCGGCATCGCGAAGCTCCAGCGGACTCGAACACGCGCAATTCTAGCGACCGCCGCTCAGCCGAGGGCGAGTGGCGCACGACGCGCGGCCCAGGGCATCGCCTGCTCGAGCTGCCCCGCCAGTCGGAAGAGCGTCGCCTCGTCGCCCGGCCGCGCCGTGAACAGGAGGCCCATCGGCAGCCCGTCCGCGGTCCAGTGCAGCGGCAGCGACATCGACGGCTGACCGGTCACGTTGGCGACCATGGTGTAGGGCGCCGCATCGAACATCGGACGGAAGGCGTCGAGGATCTTCGGCCGCTGGCTCAGCAGCACCCGGCCGGGGAGCGCCGAAGAGCACGCGCAGCGCCCGCCGCTGCGACCCGCTCAAGCGGTACGCACCTACGGCCAACGGCGGCACTCCTACCGAAGGCGTCAGCAGAACGTCGTACCGATCGGACCAGGCCAGCCAGCTGCGCGAAAATGCCTGCATCCAGTACAGCGCCTCGGCGGTGTCACCTCCCGAGAGCGCCGCTCCCATCTGCCCGAGAAGCCAGGTCGGCAGCTCCACGTCCGCGGGTCGCGCCTTGCGCCCGATGAGCCGCTCGCACAGGCGTATCGTCGCGGCCGCCTCTGCGGCGACCAGGGTCGCGTAGTGCTCGATGAATGCGTCGGCCTCAATCGGCAGGCGCACTTCCTCGATGTCGTGCCCGGCTTGCGCGAGTGCCGCGGTCGCTCTCTCCATGGCGAGGCGATTTTCGGGATGCAATTCCGATCCGAGTCCCCGGTCGAGGCTGAATGCGATCCGCAGCCGCCCCGCATCGCGCTTCGCCTCCTCGAGATACGGCCGCTCGGGCGCCGGCAGCCGCGAGAGTTGCGCCGCGTACGGACCACAGGTGGCATCGAGCAGCGCGGCGCTGTCGCGCACCGTGCGCGTCACCGCATGCTCGGCGACGAACCCCCACCACATCTCCGGGGCCTGCGGTCCCGAGGGGTTGCGCCCGCGGCTGGGCTTCAGGCCCACCAGGCCACAGTTCGACGCCGGCGTGCGGATCGACCCACCGCCGTCATTCGCCGCGGCGGCCGGCACGATGCCCGCGGCGACTGCCGCCGCAGATCCGCCGGACGAGCCGCCCGGTGTGCGGTCGGGATTCCAGGGATTGCGCGTCGGTCCAAAGAGCTCCGGCTCGGTGACGTTCGACATACCGAACTCGGGCGTGTTGGTCTTGCCGAAGATCACGAGGCCCGCGGCCTTGTGCCGCACGACCAGCTCTTCGTCGCGCGGCGGGACGTAGTCCTTGAGCAGGCGCGAGCCGCCGCGCATCGGCTCGCCGCCGTAAGCCATGATCAGGTCCTTGATCAGGAACGGCACGCCGCGAAACGGTCCGTCCGGCAACCCGTTCGCAATCGCCGCCCGCGCGGGCTTCTCCATCAGGTGCACGATCGCGTTGATCTTCGGGTTCAGCGTCGCCGCGCGCGAGAGTGCCTCCTCGAGGAGATCGTCGGGGCTGACTTCGCCATGGCGCACCAGTTGAGCGAGCCCGAGCGCATCGTAGAGATCGTAGTCCCGGAAGCCCATGCGATGGACCCGCCGCTCCTGACCTCGCGCATCATGCCACCGCAACCGGCGGCGCACGGCTTCGAACTCAGGTTCCGTCGCGGGAGCAGGCTCTGCGTCAGGCGCCTGACGTGGCTTGCGGCGACTCGGAGCCTACGCGTTCAACATGCCGCCGCGGTCGACGGACGAGGGCGCGCTCCAGCTTCGCCGGTCGCCGCTCGAAGCGTTCGTTGAGGTGTTCGACCAGGCTCTCGAGCGCCAGAGTGACTTCCGGGCGGAGCCCCGATCTCACACCGATAATCTTGTTGGTGCCCTGCAGGATCACGTAATGATGCCAGGTACCCGGGCGATCGTCCGGTGCGGGTACCTCCGTGATCGACTCGAGCCGAAACGGTTCGCCGAGCAACTCCTCGACCGGGCCCGTGAGCTGCGGGATGCCCTCGCCAGCGGACCGCGTCACGGCGTCACCGATGCGGCGCGCGCCTCTTCCGCTCGCTGCGCCGCCTGGCGGTGGTCGGCGATGATCCCAGGCGGCGCATACGCGATGTCATCGAACGGTCGGGTCAAACTGTTGCCCCGAGAAAGAGATCCGCGCGCGGCGTGGCTGCGTGCGGATGAGAGCCTTTAGAAGCGACGCTGGCCGCCGCCGTTACGCGGCTTGTCCTGCGCCTCGTTGACCTTGAGCTGCCGGCCGCTCATGTCCTGACCGTTCAGGCTCTGGATGGCGCGCGCGGCGTCGGAAGCCGACATCTCGACGAAACCGAATCCGCGCGGGCGACCCGAGTCGCGGTCGATCGGAAGGGCGACCGACTCGACGGTGCCGTGCTGCGCAAACAGCGTGCGGACGGCGTCTTCGGTGGCGGTGAAGGGCAGATTGCCTACATAAATCTTGCTCATCGGAAAAAATCTCCAGAAAGGGACGCGAACCTACTCGAACACGCCCGGTGAAAACGGCAGCGCAATGCGCTACCACCGTGGTTCGACAACGATTCGGTTCAGCTGAGGTGGCCGCGAGCGCGCTGAGTGCGCTGAGTGCGCGTGACCAGAAGGAGTCAAAGGGAAAAGTTACGAGCCGCGAGTACTATACGCGGTCGAGCATGCGCCCGTTCCGGTTTCGACAGCATCGACGTATAGCTCGAGATCCGCCCGTGCGTTCGGCGCGACTTGATAACAGCATGCCACTCGACATCGGCCGGACCTCGCCACAGCCATTGTCGACGAGGCTGAACCGGTCCAGAATGACGCACTGCAACAATTATTCGCTCCCGAAATCCATGCCCAGCCTGCGCGCACGACTGACCAACGCCTTCCTGCGCATCGGGACGAAGCGCCGATGGCGGCCGGACCTCGACATCCAACTCACGCGTGAGCGGGTCCGACGGATGGACACCCGCCTGTCCGGCGGCCCGACATCCACCGCGATCGAGGACGTCGACGCCGGCGGCGTCCCCGCGAGCTGGCACGGCGAGCGCCGCCTGAGCGACCGCGGCACGATCCTGTACCTGCACGGCGGCGCATGGTGCCTGCATCTGCCCGGCACCTACCGCCGGCTCGCCGCGCGCCTGTCCGCGCTGACCGGGATGCGCGTGCTCCTGCCGGACTACCGGCTCGCGCCGGAGCATCCCTTCCCCGCCGGCGTCGACGACTGCTTTGCCGTGTATCGCTGGCTCGTGGACCAGGGCTACGCGGAACGGCCGCTCGCAATCGCCGGCGACTCCGCGGGCGGCAGCCTCTCGCTGGTCACCCTGATGCGGGCGCGCGATGGGTCCTTGCCGCTCCCGGCCTGCGCGGTCCTGCTGTCGCCGTCGACCGACCTCACGATGTCGGGCCCGTCGATCGAATACAACGAGCGTGCCGACCCGATGTTCGCCAAGGCAGCGATGTGCCTGGTGCCGGACCTGTATTGCCCCGGCGTGACTCGATCGCACCCGTGGCTCTCGCCGCTGTTCGGTCAATGGCAGGGCTTGCCACCCCTGCTCTTCCACGCCGGCTCGAGCGAGATGCTGCTCGACGACTCGGTGCGCGCCCACGACCGCGCGCTCTGCGCCGGAGTCGACTCGCGCCTCAAGGTGTGGGGGGGACTGCCGCACGTGGCGCCGCTCTTCACGTTCATGCCCGAGGCCAGGCAGGCCCTCGCTGAGATCGCGGAATTCATCAGTGAACACGTCGCGCCGCGTGTTCCGGCGGCGACGGAGGAAGGCAACCCGGCCGTCGCGCTGGCGAGCCCGCCCATGCTGCAAGCTGCAAGGAACGCGTCATGAAACACGTCGAGTACTCGCTCCGCGATGGCGTCGCGGTGCTGGCCTTCACGAACCCGCCGGTCAACAGCCTGAGTCACTCGCTCCGACAGGAGTTGGTCGACGGGCTCGACCGCGCGCTGGCGGACGCCTCGGTGCGCGCGATCGTGCTGATCGGCAGCAAGGGCACGTTCTCCGCCGGGGCCGACATCAAGGAGTTCGGCACGCCGGCGATGCTTCGCGCGCCGTCGCTGCTCCACCTGATCGCCGCCGTCGAGTCCTCGTCCAAGCCGGTGGTCGCGGCGATCGCCGGCCTCGCGCTCGGCGGCGGGCTCGAGCTCGCGCTCGGCTGCAATTACCGCGTCGTGCACAAGGACGCCAAGCTCGGCCTGCCCGAGGTCAAGTTCGGGCCTCCTGCCCGGGGCGGGCGGCACGCAGCGGCTGCCGCGGCTCGTCGGCATCGAAGCGGCGCTCAACGTCATCCTCGGCGGTGAGCCGATCCCTGCGACGATGTTCGCGAAGACGCCCCTCATCGACAAGCTCGCCGACGGCGACCTGCTCGCCGCAGCGGTGGATTTCGCGGCGAGTGTCGCGGCGCGAGCCGGGCCCGCATCCGCGCGTGCGCGACCGCTCCGTCACGCGAACCGGAGCTGGAGGCACTCGCGCAGTTCGCGCGCAACACCGCCAAGGCCGCGTTCCCGAACCTTCCCGGCGCCGCTCGCCTGCATCGATGCGATCGCCGCGGCGGCGACCCTGCCGTTCGAAGAAGGCGTGGCCGAGGAGCGCCGGCTCTTCACGAAGCTCTTCATGGGGCCCGAGTCGCGTGCGCTGCGGCACCTCTTCTTCGCCGAGCGCGCGGCGGCGCGGATCGACGACGTCCCGGAAGACACGCCGCTGCGCCCGGTGAAATCCGCCGGTGTGATCGGCGCGGGAACCATGGGCACCGGCATCGCGATCAACTTCCTCAATGCCGGGCTGCCGGTGAAACTGCTCGAAGTCGGCCGCGAGGCGCTCGACAAGGGGGTCGCACGCATCCGCGAGACCTACGCCGGCCAGGTGAAGAAAGGCAAGCTCACCCAGGACAAGCTCGATGCCCGCATGGCCTTGCTCGCGCCCACGCTCGACTACGCGGAGCTGGCGCAGTGCGACATCGTCATCGAGGCGGTATTCGAGGACCTGGACGTCAAGGAAAAGGTGTTCCGCCGGCTCGACGAAGTGATGAAGCCCGGCGCGATCCTCGCCACCAACACCTCGACGCTCGACGTAAACAGGATCGCCGGATTCACGAAGCGCCCGCAGGACGTCGTCGGCACGCATTTCTTCAGCCCGGCCAACGTGATGAAGCTGCTCGAGGTCGTGCGGGGTGCGAAGACCGCCAAGGACGTGCTTGCGACGACCATGGCGCTCGCCAAGACGCTGCGCAAGACGGCGGTCGTGGCCGGCGTCTGCGACGGTTTCATTGGCAACCGCATGATCGAGCAGTACTCGCGGCAGGCGCTCTTCATGCTCGACGAGGGCGCGAGCGTGCAGCAGGTCGACGCCGCGATCGAGAAATTCGGCTTCGCCATGGGCCCGTTCCGCATGAGTGACCTCGCCGGCAACGACATCAGCTGGCACATCCGCAAGCGCCATCGCGCAGAACACCCGGACCAGCCGTACTCGGCCATCGCCGATGCGGTGTGCGAGCTCGGGCGCTTCGGGCAGAAGACCGGCGCGGGCTGGTACGACTACAAGCCCGGGGACCGGACGGCGTACCCGTCGCCGGTGGTCGAGGAGCTCGTCGCGAAGCATCGCAAGTCGCTCAAGCTCGCGCCGCGCGCAATCGACGACAGCGAGATCGTCGACCGGCTGGTCTATGCGCTCGTCAACGAAGGGGCGGCCATCCTCGAGGAAAAGATCGCGCAGCGGGCCTCGGATATCGACGTGGTGTATCTGATGGGCTACGGCTTCCCGATCCATCGCGGCGGTCCGATGCTCTATGCGGACACCGTCGGGCTGTATGCGGTCGTACAGCGCATGCGGCAGTTCGCCGCCAACCCGCACGCCGACCCGGGCTTCTGGACGCCGGCGCCGTTGCTCGCGCGGCTGGCCGCCTCGGACGGCTCGTTCAATCCGACGGCGGGAGGTGCCTCATGAGCGCCCGCGATCGCGATGCGGTGATCGTCTCCACCGCGCGGACGCCGCTGGCGAAGAGCTGGCGCGGCGCCTTCAACATGAGCCACGGCGCCACGCTCGGCGGACACGTCGTCAAGGCGGCGCTCGAGCGTGCAAAAGTCGAACCGTCGGCCGTCGAGGACGTCGTGATGGGTTGCGCGCTGCCCGAGGGCGCGACCGGCAGCAACATCGCGCGAATCATCGCCAACCGCGCCGGCTGCCCGGTCAGCGTGTCGGGGCTCACGGTGAGCCGCTTCTGCTCCTCCGGCCTGAATGCGATCGCGATCGCCGCGCAGCGCATCCAGTGCGGCGAGGGCGATGTCTACGTCGCGGGCGGGGTCGAGTCGATCTCCTGCGTACAGCAGGAGCTCAATCGGCACATGCTCAAGGACCCGTGGACCGAGGAGCACAAGCCCGAGCTCTACTGGCCGATGCTTCAAACGGCCGAGGTCGTCGCGAGCCGCTACAAGATCCCGCGCGAAGCCCAGGACCGCTACGGCGCCCGCAGCCAGCAGCGCGCCTGCTGCCGCCCAGGAGGCGGGACACTTCAAGGACGAGATCGCGCCGATCAGCGTGCGGATGGCCGGTGTCGATCCGAAGACCAGTGCCTTCTACACGAAGCAGGTCACGGTCGAGGCGGACGAGGGCCTGCGGCCGGGAACGACCTACGAGGCGGTGGCCAAGATTCGCCCCGCGACGCCGGGCGGCGTGATCGCCGCCGGCAACGCGAGCCAGTTCTCCGACGGCGCTGGCGCCTGCGTCCTGATGAGCGCACACGAGGCCGCACGGCGCGGCCTGCAGCCGCTCGGCGTGTTCCGCGGCTTCGCGATCGCCGGCTGCGAACCGGACGAGATGGGGATCGGCCCCGTGTACGCGGTGCCCAAGCTCCTCGCGCGCGCGGGGCTCAAGGTGCAGGACATCGACCTCTGGGAACTCAACGAGGCGTTCGCGGTGCAGGTGATCTACTGCCGCGACAAGCTCGGCATCCCGGACGACCGGCTCAACATCGACGGCGGGGCGATCGCGGTCGGACACCCCTACGGGATGACCGGGCAGCGGCTCGTCGGCCATGCGCTCATCGCCGGGCGCCGCGTGGGCGCGCGGCGCGTCGTGACGACGATGTGCATCGGTGGCGGCATGGGCGCCGCGGGTCTGTTCGAGATTCCGGGATAAAATGGGGACATTCCCAATTTCACGAGGAAAATGGGGACTGTCCCCGCTATTCGCTGATAGAAAAGGAGAATGTCCCCATTTCCACCTGATGAAGAATTCCGGGGAATGCTCGCGGCGGTGGCCGACTGCGAGGACGAGGCGGCGCGGCAGCATGCCGAGGCACGGATCTGGGCAGCGCTACGGCGCGACCGGCGCCGTGTTCGTCAGTGACATGTGCCGGTTCTCACGAACGACCCGCGCGCAGGGCATCTGTCACTTTCTCGGGCTGATCCAGCACGCGCAGCGGATCATCGCGCCGGAGATCCTTCGTCACGGGGGCCGGCTGCTCAAGTTCGAGATCGACAACAGCTTCGCGTTCTTCGCCGATGTCGATTCCGCGCTTCATTGCGCGCACGACCTCGCGGCCCGTGTCGAGGAAACCAATCTTCGGCGCCAGCCGGAGGACCAGATCACGATCGCGATGGGCATCGACCACGGTGAGCTGCTGTTGATCGACGACCGGGATTTCTTCGGCGACCCGGTCAATACGGCCTGCAAGCTGGGCGAGGACGTCGCGGCCGAGGGCGAAACGCTGATAACGGCGCGGGCGCTCGCCCTTGCCACCCGCGATCTCCCCTACGTGCTCGATCGCAAGCTCGCGCGAATCTCGGGGATCGAAATCGAATACGCGCGCGTCGCGTTCATGCACGCGCGGGGACGCCGATGACCGCCGAGTCCGGTGCCGGCGCCCCGATGCGCGGCACGGGGGCGCGGCTCGGCGCCGAGGAGCTCGAAGAGCTGCTCGAGGTCACGCGCCGGCTCGCCTCGCCCTTCGACTTGAACGCCATGCTCGAGGCGGTGGTCGACGCGGCCCGCAAGGTGCTGCACGCCGAGCGCGGCAGTGTCTTCCTGTACGATGCGACCTCGAACGAGCTGGTGCTCAAGGTCGCCACGGGCCTGGCGCCGATACGGGTGCCGGCCGATCGCGGAATCGTCGGCCAGTGCGCCCAGACCCGACGGTTGATCAACGTGCCGGACTGCTACGCGGATCCGCGCTTCAACCCCGACGTGGACCGCAAGAGCGGATACCGCACGCGCTGCATGCTGAGCCTGCCGCTGATCAATCACGAGGACCAGCTGGTCGGCGTCCTGCAGATCCTGAACCGCCACGAGGGGAGCTTCGACCGGCACGACGAGCGCGTCGCCTCGGCGCTGGCCGCGCAATGCGCCGTCGCGCTGCATCGCGTGCAGATGACCGAGACGCGGCTGCTCACCGAGAAGCTCGACCGCGAGATCGCGGTCGCGCGCGAGATCCAGATGTCGGCGTTACCTAAGGAAATGCCGCAGGTGCCCGGCTATGACGGGGCGGGCCTCTTTCGGCCCACGGACCAGACCGGCGGCGACCTGTTCGATTTCGTGAGGCTGCCGGATGAGCGGCTCTTCCTGCTGCTCGGCGACGCCACCGGCCACGGAATCGGACCGGCGCTCTCCGCCACGCAGGTGCGAGCGATGATCCGCGTCGGCCTGCGGCTGGGTGCCGGGCTCGACGAGGTGTACACGCACGTCAACAACCAGCTCGTCGACGATCTGCCGGCCGACCGGTTCGTCACGGCGTTCCTGGGGCTCCTCGACACGACGACCCACGGTGTGAGTTTCCACGCCGGCGGCCAGGGACCGTTGCTGCACTACCGGGCCGCGACAGCAACGATCGACTGGCACGGCCCGTCGACGTTTCCGATGGGCGCCCTGCCCCAGACCCGCCTCGAGCAGGCGCGGCAGCTGCAGCTCGAGCCCGGCGACGTGCTCGGCCTGATATCCGACGGGATCTACGAGTACGAGAACGCCGCCGGCGAGCACTTCGGCGAGGACCGCGTCGCGGCGGTGATCCGTGAGAAGCACGACCGGCCCATGAAGGAGCTGGTCGCCGAGCTCCTGGCCTCGGCGCGCCAGTTCGGTGGCGGCGCCGCGCAGGCGGACGACATCACGATCGTGCTGATCCGCCGGCTGGCCGACGCGCCGTCTTGATCAGCGCCCGCTTCAGAAGATCCTTCGATTCGCTCGACGACGTCTTCGGGTTCACGCGCCGCTTCTACGACCGCGAGGCACTGCCCGAGGACCAGCGGCCCGCGTTCGACTTCTGCATCGAGGAGCTATTCACCAACATGGTGAAGTACAACCGCGGGAATCCGAACGAAATCGAGCTGGCACTCGAACGGCGCGGCGACGATCTGCTGGCCCGACTCGTCGATTTCGACGTCGAGCCATTTGACGTAACCCGGGCCCTGGCGGTCGACGTCAGCCTGCCGATCGAGCAGCGCGAGCCCGGCGGCCTGGGGCTGCACCTGGTCCGGCGGCTGGTGGATGAGCTGAGCCTATGACTATACGAATCGCCAAAGCCGGGTTACGGTAACGAAAAAGATGAGGTGGGGGATGTTCGACATTCGACTCGGCGACAAGGGCGAAGTGGTCTGCGAGGGGCGGCTCGACGCATCGCAGGCCGCCCGGGCGCAGGCCTTCCTCGACACCCTCGCCGCCCCGGACGTCGTCGACATGGCGAAGCTCGAGTACATCTCGAGCGCCGGTCTGGGTGTGCTGCTTCGGACCCAGAAACGGCTGTTGCAGGCGGGCGGGGGCCTCCGGCTCGTCAACGCCAGCCGGCACATACGTGACATATTCCGTTACTCCGGGTTCGACCGAATCTTCCAGATCGATGACGGCGCCTGACGCGTCTTGACCCCTCCTCCTCCAACTTTTTTCGTCCCTCGCCGGTACTTATGGTTGACGTGGGGGATGCCGAGCTGGTTGAGCGTTGCTGCAAAGGAGACCGGGCAGCGTTCGAGATCCTCCTGCGGCGGTACGAACGACCGGTCTACAACGCGGCGTTGCGGATGCTGCGCAACCCGGAGGACGCGAAGGATGTCGCCCAGACGGTGTTTCTCAAGGCCTACGAGCACCTGGCCGAGTACGATCCCAAGTACAGGTTCTACAGCTGGATCTACCGGATTGCGGTCAATGAATCACTGCACGGGCTCAGCCGCAGGCATCGGGTCGAACCGCTCGACGACGAGGCGGCTGACGACCATCCAGGCCCGGAGGACATGCTGGGCGAAGCCCAGACCACCCGCAGCGTGCAGGGCGCCCTGATGCGGCTCAAGGCCGAACACCGTGCCGTGATCGTGCTCAAGCACCTGCTGGGCTGCAGCTACCACGACATGAGCGAAATCCTCCAGCTGCCGGAAAAGACCGTGAAATCCCGACTTTTCACGGCCCGCCAGCTCCTCAAGGAAGTACTGCTCGACCAGGGAATGAAAGCGCCATGATCGATGAGCGGAAGGTCGAACTGATACACGCCGAGCTCGACGGCGAGCTCAGCCCCGGCGAGCGCGCAGAGCTTGCGCAGGTGCTGCTCGCCGATCCCGAGGCTCGGGCGCTGCGGGAGGAGTTGCGTTGTCTTTCTGGCAGAGCTCGCGAAGCTCGACACCGTCGCACCACCGGCAGATTTCGCGACGTCGGTCCTTTCTGCGCTCAAGTCCCGGCGGGCCGCCAATCCGGCGGCTCCCAGCGCGCGGCGCTGGCAGCCGGGACCCGCGCTGCGCTACGCCGCCGTGTTCGTCGGGGGCCTGCTGGCGAGCACTTTGTTGCTTCGACTCGCCACGCATGACGAAGCCCGTCCAGCCGTATCGGAGCTGGTCGGGACGATCGGCGGCCAGGGTGCGACAAGCGTGGAGCACCCCTCCACCGGATCGACGTCGCCCTTTCTCAGGTACAGGGAACGGTCAATTCATACCGGGTCGGGACGCAGCTCGTCGTGGAGCTGGACCTGACGGCGACCGAGCCCGTGGAGGTGGTTCTCGGGAACGGCGACCAGACGATGCGCGTCAGCCTCGGCAGCCAGCCGGACGCCGGTCCGGAGCGGATGCTCTGGCTGCCCGATGACCCACCGGGCGGGCGGCAGATCGATATCCAGGTGTACGGGGACGGTCGGCTCCTGCACCGGGCTGCCCTCCGATCGTCCGGGAAGGCCGATCCGGGGTAGGATGATTTCTCAGGGAACGACCAACTTTTTTCAGGCTCACGGGTAATTCAAGCGTAATTCGACAGTAAGGCACCGGTTCAGGCCGGGCAAAGCAGAGGGAGAAGACTATGACGGAACTGAAGGCAATGCCTGCCGGCAACCGCATCTGGCTACTGGCCGGTTTGCTCGCCGTCGTCGCAATCGCAGGCTATTTCACACTCAACTATCCGCCGTCCGGTGAGGACGCGGCCGGGACGATCGCGCCGGCCAAGCGGTATCACGCAGTCGACGCCGGCGGAGCGGCCGGTAGCGCACCTGGCGGAGTCGAGGGTAGCGGTATCGAGTCCTTTGGCGCCGTCGGCGCGGCAGCAGGTGCTGCGAACGCAGCGAACTCGGCCAATTCGGCGAACTCGGCCAATGTCTCGAACGCGGCGAACTCGGCCAATGTTCGAACGCGGCGAACTCGGCCAATGTCGTCGAACGCAGCGAACTCGGCCAATGTGTCGAACGCAGCGAACTCGGCCAATGTCGTCGAACGCAGCGAACTCGGCCAATGTCTCGAACGCAGCGAACTCGGCCAATGTCGTCGAACGCAGCGAACTCGGCCAATGTCGTCGAACGCAGCGAACTCGGCCAATGTCTCGAACGCAGCGAACTCGGCCAATGTCGTCGAACGCAGCGAACTCGGCCAATGTCTCGAACGCAGCGAACTCGGCCAATGTCGTCGAACGCAGCGAACTCGGCCAATGTCTCGAACGCAGCGAACTCGGCCAATGTCGGCGAACGCAGCGAACTCGGCCAATGTCGTCGAACGCAGCGAACTCGGCCAATGTCTCGAACGCAGCGAACTCGGCCAATGCGGCGAACGCAGCGAACTCGGCCAATGCGGCGAACGCAGCGAACTCGGCCAATGGCGAACGCAGCGAACTCGGCCAATGTCTCGAACGCGGCGAACTCGGCCAACGTGAGCAACAGCGACTGAACACTGTCGCGGTGTCGCGGCCGATGCGCCGCAGCGCCACAGCTGATGGAAGTGGCTCTATCCATGAAGGGATGAGCCACTTCGTCTTTTTGGCGACTGCCCTCGACTGCCTCGGGCGCTCGCCTTCCTGATGCGACCCGCCAGGTCCGAGGTCGATCATCGCTGGCGTACTGCTGCTCGGGCTGCCGACCGCCAGTCACGCGGAGATGCACTTCGTCGAGACCACAGATCTGCGGCTCGTCTACTTCGATCAGACCGGCGCCTACCTCGCGCCGTACGCCGCGCAATGCTTTCTGAATGCGCTTGCCGCACAACGGGAGCGGCTTCGGCTACACACCGGACGGCAAGGTTTCGATCCTGCTCCAGGACTTCTCCGATCGCGGCACGGTGACCATTCAACGCACGCCGCGGAACAGGATCTATCTACGACATCGCGCCGCCGACGCTCGCATTCGAGACCTTCAGCCCGGGCGAACGTCTGTTCACGCACGCCAATCACGAAGCCGTCCACCTGGCGACCTGCGATCAGGCCAGCGCGGAAGATGCGCGCTTTCGCAGGCTGTTCGGCGGAAAAGTCGCACCGGTCGCGGACCATCCTGAGACCGCTGCTCTACTACTACCTGACCAGTCCGCGGAATACGGCGCCGCGCTGGTATCATGAAGGCAGCGCGGTATTCATGGAGACCTGGCTGGGCGGCGGTTACGGCCGGGCGCAGGGCGGGTACGACGAAATGATGTTCCGCGCGATGGTCCGCGACGGCGCGCGCTTCTACGACCCGCTCGGACTGGTCTCGAAGGGAACCGAGGTCGACTTCCAGGTCGGTGCGAACGCGTACCTGTATGGCACGCGGTTCATGAGCTACCTGGCGCTGGAGTACGGGCCGGAGAAGCTGCTCGAGTGGTGGCGACGCGACGCCGGCTCGCGGCGATCCTACTCGGACGACTTCCAGCGGGTGTTCGGCAAGGACCTCGACGATGCGTGGCAGGACTGGGTCCGCTTCGAGCATGCGTTCCAGGAGAAGAATCTGGCGGCAGTGCGCGAGCATCCCGTGACACCGCATCGCGATGTCGCGCGAAACCGGCCTGGGCGCCCTGTCCCGCGCGCTGGTCAGCGACGACCGGCAGACGCTGTACGCCGCTGTGCGCTACCCCGGCCGTGTGCCGCACCTCGTTGCGATCTCGCTCGAGGACGGCTCCGTGAAAGAGCTCGCCGAGGTGACGGGCGCCATGCAGTATCGCGTAGCCTCGCTCGCCCTGGACCCGGAGGCTGGCACGCTCTTCTACACGACCGACAACCTGAACTTCCGCAACCTGCTCGCCTACGACCTCAAGACCGGCAAGTCGAAGCACGCTGCTCAAGGGCCAGCGCATCGGCGATCTGGCCTTCAACCGTGCGGACCGCTCGCTGTGGGGCCTGCGCACCAACAACGGCTACGTCATCCTGGTTCGCATCCCTTATCCCTACACGGAATGGCAGCCGGTGCATGTGTTTCCGTACGGGGAAGTCGCATTCGACCTCGACGTATCCCCGGACGGCTCGCTGGTGTCGACCTCGATGGCCGGTCTCGATTCGAGCCGCGCCGGGGCCCAGGTCATGCAGGTCCGCATCATGAAGACCGAGTCGCTGCTGGCGGGCGACGCAACACCGATGCGCACCCTCGCGTTCGGCAGCTCGGTGCCGGAGGGCTTCGTGTTCTCACCGGACGGCCGGTACCTGTACGGCAGCTCGTACTACACGGGCGTGTCGAACATCTACCGCTACGAGATCGCCACGGAGAAGACCGAAGCCGTGAGCAATGCTGAGACCGGCTTCTTCCGGCCGGTGCCGATCTCGGACGACGAGCTGCTGGTGTTCAACTACACGGCCGGCGGCTTCGTCCCGGCGATGATCCGCCCGCAACCCACCGAGGACCTGAGCGCCATCACGTTCCTGGGTGAGCGCGTCGCGACGGAGCATCCAGTGGTCCAGGGATGGAGCGCCGGCTCGCCGGCGCGCTTCGACTACGAGTCGGGTATCGAGCGGCAGGGCACCTACCGTCCGTCGCGGGAACTCAGCCTCGAATCCATCTTCCCGATCATCGAGGGCTACAAGGATTCCGTCGGGGCCGGCTTGCATGCACGTTTCAGCGATCCGATCGGCTTCAGCACGGTGAACGTCACCGGCAGCTACAGACCCGACAGCGAGCTGTCGTCGAAGGAGCGCACTGGCGCGCGGGTCCGCTTCGAGCAGAATTTCTATGAGCTGGGCCTCAACTGGAACGCCGGCGACTTCTACGATCTCTTCGGACCGACGAAACGCAGTCGCGAAGGCTACAGCGCGTTCGTGGCCTACGACCGGCCGATCGTCTACCGGCCGCCGCAGACGCTGAACTTGAACTGGAAGCTCGCGGCCTACGGGGACCTCGACGCGCTGCCCAACTTCCAGAACGTCCCGTCGCCGTCGGACAAGCTTTACACCGGCGAGATCGGTCTCGAGCACCGCAACGTGCGGTCCTCGATCGGGCACGTCGACGACGAGACGGGCTACACCTGGGGCGCGCTCGCCCACGCGTATGGCGCCGACGGCGATGTCGTGCCCGGCCTGGTCGGCCGGTTCGACGTCGGATTTGCGCTTCCCATCCGTCACTCCTCGATCTGGCTGCGCAGTGCGCTCGGCGGGTCCACGGGCGACCGCGAGGACCCGCTCGCGAATTTCTTCTTCGGCGGCTTCGGCAACAACTACGTCGACGACGGCGAGGCCAAGCGCTACCGCGAAGTGCTAAGCATGCCGGGTTTCGAGATCGACGCGATCGGCGGCCGCACCTTCGGCAAGTCGATGCTCGAGTGGAACCTGCCGCCGCTGCGCTTCGAGTCGTTCGGGACGCCGGGGTTCTACGTTCCGTGGGCACGCTCGGCGCTGTTTGCGACGGCCCTGTCGACGGATTTCGAGGATGGATCGACGTGCGCGACACCGTCTACAACGTCGGCTTGCAGGTCGACTTCAAGATGCAGGTGATGCATCGCCTGCCGATGATGCTGTCGTTCGGATACGCGGCCGGGTTTGCGGACGGCGACCGCGACGACGACGAGTTCATGGTCTCGCTCAAGATCCTCTGATGAATCGTGGCGAAGGCAACCAGCGAGCCTGCGAATGATCCTGGATGCGGCGGCGCGTGCGCCGGTCGGGCTGCTCCCGGTGGTGGCATTCCTCGCCGTGCTGGTCTATTTCGACAGCTACAAGCTCGTCTCGCTGCGCGCCGTCGTCCTGACGATCGTCGTTGGCGCGGCGGCAGCCGGCCTCTCCTACGTCGTGAACGTTGCAGCGCTCGACCGGCTCACGCTCGACTTCGTCGCCTATTCGCGCTACGTGTCGCCGATCATCGAGGAGACGATCAAGGCGTCGATCATCGTGCTGATGATCCGCGCGCAGCGGATCGGTTTCCTGGTCGACGCAGCAATTTCAGGCTTTGCCGTCGGCACGGGTTTCGCCGTGGTAGAGAACCTCTACTACCTCGCGATGCGACCGGACTCGCACCTGGCGGTCTGGGTGGTGCGTGGCTTCGGCACTGCGATCATGCACGGGGGCGCGACCGCCATCTTTGCGATCGTCTCGATCGCGCTGGCGGAGAAGAGGCCTGGCATTGCTGCGTTCCTGCCGGGGCTCGCGGCGGCCGTGGTGCTGCACTCCGCGTTCAACCATTTCCTGTTCCTGCCCATCCTGTCGACGCTGGGCATACTCGTCGCGCTGCCGCCGCTTGCCTGGCACGTGTTCCGTCGCAGCGAGCAGTCGGTCAGTGACTGGCTGGGCGCGGACTTCGATGCCGATGCGCGGCTCCTGGAGCTGATCGACTCGGACGACTTCGGCAGCTCGAATGTCGGTCAGTACCTGCAGTCGCTGCGCAGCCGCTTCCGGGGCGAGATCGTCGCGGACATGCTCTGCTACCTGCGGCTGCATCTCGAGCTCGAGATGCTCGCGAAGGGTGTGCTCCTCATGCGCGAGAACGGACTCGAGCCCACGCTTGACCCGGATGCGCGCGCCAAGTTCGACGAGCTGCGCTATCTCGAGCGCAGCATCGGCCGCACCGGCCGGCGCGCGATGCAGCCCTTCCTGCACCTGGACGCGCGCGACCTGTGGCAGATCCACATGCTCGACCGGTAAAAGGTGCCGGGTCGCAGTTTCGCAGTTATTTTCTGTTGCGACGTTTTCCAACCCGAGGCGGCGACAGCAAATAACTGCGAAACTGCGACCTCGGCACCCTCACTCGTGGCGGAGCGCCTCGATCGGGTCCAGCGCCGCAGCGCGGCGCGCCGGCCAGAGACCGAACACGAGACCCACCGCCGCGCTGAACCCGAAAGCCAGCACGAGTGCGTCCGTCGTGATCGCCGTCCGCCAACCCGCTGCGCTCGACAGCGCCCAGGACGCGCCCGCGCCCGCGAGGATCCCGATCACTCCGCCCACCAGGCACAGGAGCAGCGCCTCGATCAGGAACTGCGCGAGGATGTGGCCACGCGTGGCACCCAGCGCCATGCGCACCCCGATCTCGCGCGTCCGCTCGGTCACGGTGACCAGCATGATGTTCATGATCCCGATGCCGCCGACGAGCAGGCTGACGCCGGCGATCCCGGCCAGGAGGAAGCCCAGGATCTGCGTCGTTTCCTGCTGCGTGGCGAGGAACTGCTTGCGATCGACGATCGAGAAGTCGTTGTCCCGCCCGGGCGGCAGCCGGTGCATGCGCCGCAGCACCCGCTCGACGGTCACCATCGCCTGCGCCAGCTCGGTGTCGCGCGACACCTCGACCGCGATGGTCTGCACCCGGTCGTCACCCGTGACACGGTACCGGGATGTCTCGATCGGAATGTAGACGTCGTCGTCCGGGTTGCCGAAGCCGACGGCGCCCTTCTTCGCATAGACGCCCACGATCTCGAAGGGCATCGCCTTGACGAGCAAGGTGCGGCCGATAAGGTCGGCGGCGCGGTTGCCGGAGCTGCTCTGCGACCTCTCCACCGAGCACCGCGACACGGCGGCGGGCGCGACCGTCCTCCTCCGCGAGCATTCGCCCGGCCTGCAGGGAATAGCCGTTGACTTCGGCGTGCTGCGGCGTGGTACCGATCACGCTCAGGTTGAGATTGCGATTGCCGAGCTTGACCTGCTGACGGCCCGACTGCTCGGGCACGACGGCGAGGAGCGTCCCGCCGTGCTCGGCCAGTGCGCGCGCGTCGTCGATCGTGAGCAACTGCTGGTCGCGCGACACGCCCTGCGCGAAGCGCATCCCGGTCGTCACCGTAAGCACGTTCGCGCCGAGGGCCGCGAGCTGATCGTCGACCGCGCGCTGCGCGCCCCGCCCGAGCGCCAGCATCGTGATCACCGAGCCGACACCGATCACGACGCCGAGCATGGTCAACACGGCACGAAACGGATTGGCCGCGAGTCGAACCCAGCGCCACACGAAAGATCTCCGACATCGTGGAGTCTCCGGGGACGAACGCGGCTCAGCGGGACGGGGACGGCGCGGGCGCCGTCGCTCCGTCGCTCCGCTGGGTGATGCCCGGGATGCCGCCCCGCTGCTGCATGAACTGCTGCATCCGCTCCTGTGATTCGGTCAGGCCCGAGCTCGGGAGCAGCGCCACCTGGTCGCCGTCGGAGAGGCCCCGAAGGACTTCGACGCGATCGAGATCCGTGAGACCGGTAGCGACCCGCGTCGCCGCCCAGCCGTCGCCGCGCCGAACCACCACCCAGTACTGTCCACCCAGCCGCGCCGCAGCGTCCGCGGGCGAACCACCGCCTGGTTGCGCGAGACGGACCTCCGCCGCCAGCTCGTCCTCCGGGCGCCCGAGCAGCTTCGCGGTCGAGGCGAGATCCCGGTCGGTGCGCAGGGCTGCAACCGGCACCGTCAGCACCCCCTCGCGGCGCGCCGCGTCGAAAGTCGCTTCGACGTTCATTCCCGGACGCAGCCGGCCATCGGGGTTTGGCAGCGCCACCAGCACGGGAAACAGGGTGACGTTCTGATCCACGATCGCCTGCGGCTCGATTTTCTCGATCACCCCGGCAAACTCGAGACCGGGATAGGAGGCGACGCTGATCCGAGCCGGCTGGCCGGCTGCGAGCTTGCCGACGTCGGTCTCGTCGACGAGCGCCCGGACGCGCACGTGGCTCAGGTCGGCCATCTGCAGCAGGGCCGTCCCACCGCCGACGTCCGTCGTCGGAGATGAGATCACCTGTCCGCGCTCGACGCGCTTGCTGAGGATGGTGCCGTCCGAGGGCGCCCGCACTTCCGTGTCCTCGAGTGCGATGCGCGCGTTCTCGACGTCGACCCGCGCCGCGACGACGGCCGCCTCGGCGTTCGCGACTGCGAGCTCGAGCTGATCGAACTCGGACTGGTTGATCCACTTGCTCGCGAGCAGCGTCCGGCCGCGCTCGAGCTGGCTCCTGGCTGTGCTGCGCTCCGCCTGCGCCGCATTCAGCTGCGACTCGGCCTGGGCTACGCGGTTGCGGGGCGTACGAGGATCGATGCGGACCAGCAGGGCGCCGCGTCGCACGGTGTCGCCGGTCTCGGCGGCGATCTCGAGGATCTCGCCCGACGCCTTGGACTTGAGCTCGACCGTGCTCACGGGCTCGATGACACCCGCGGCCTCGACGGTGAGCGCCAATGACCCGCGTTCGGCGGTCGCGAGCTCGTACTCGGCCACGGGAACCGGCGCGCCGGAGCGTGCGCAGGCCGCAAGCAGCGCGACCGCGAGCAGGGCCGGAAGAATTCGCCGTCTCATCCACTACCTCGCGGATTGCGCTCGTCGGCCACGATCAGCCCGTCCCGCATCACGACCCGGCGCTGGGCCCGGGCGGCGACGTCCCGGTCGTGAGTGACGAGCAGGATGGTATGGCCTGCGGCATTCAGCCGTTCGAAGAGTCCCAGGATCTCGACGCCGGTCGCCGTGTCCAGGTTCCCTGTCGGTTCGTCGGCGAGCAGCAGCCTGGGCCCGGTCACCAGTGCCCGCGCGACCGCAACGCGCTGTCGTTGCCCACCGGAGAGCTCGGTGGGTCGATGGCCGGCGCGGTCGGCGAGACCGACGTCGCGGAGTGCCTCGAGCGCACGGCGTATCCGCTCCTTTCGCGGCACGTGCGCATACACGAGTGGCAACTCGACGTTCTGCAGCGCCGTCGCTCGCGGCAGCAGGGCGAACGACTGGAAAACGAATCCGACCTCGCGATTCCGGGTCAACGCGAGCTGGCGGCTGCTCATCCCCGACACGAGCTGACCGCCCAGCCAGTACTCACCCTCGTCGGGCGTATCCAGGCAACCGAGCAGGTTCATCAGCGTGGATTTTCCGGACCCCGACGGGCCCATGATCGCGACGTATTCGCCGGTGTTCACCTGCAGGCTCACGCCGCGCAAGGCATGGATGGTCTCGCCGCCCATGGCGTAGCGGCGGGTCAGCCCGGCTGCCCGTATGACCTCCGGCAGCGGCTCGGGCTTGGCGTTCATCGGATGGCCTTCAAACGCCGTGCCCCCGCCGCCGGTTGACTGCGGCGAGCGGACGCCGGCGTCTACCGGCGACGCGCCGTCTGCGCGGACTAGTCGCGGCGCTCCGGCGTAACGCCCGGAGCCGGCGGGGCGACCGTGGCTCGGCGCCGACGGAAGAACCAGATGAGCCCGGCCGCGCAGGCGACGGCAAGGGCGACGTCGAGGAGCGGCGGCACGTTGAGCAGCCGCGAGATCAACCCGCCCAGCAATGAGCCGACGAGACCGTAGCCCAGCGTTGCCGGCCAGCTCATCGGATCGGGACCGGGAAGCGCGAGCCGCGCGAGCGCCCCGATCAAGAGGCCGCTGCCGGCCGCAATCAGCAGGAATACGACGAATCCCATGCCTGTCCCAACCGCCTGTTCCATGTTCAGCTCCCCCGGTGTTTCTTGTCGGCGCCACCATAGCAAGTCCCGGCGCGCGCGGGTACGCGCGCCGACGCCCGGGCGGGCCCACGCGGGTCATATGCTCATAACCACATGTGATCGGCGGTGCCGGCCCGCGCGTTTTGCACTGCATTGACGGCGGTCGGCGCGCATGTCATACGGATGAGACCCCATGAGCATCGCGGCGAGCAAGGACCGTGCGAAGCCTCCGGCCCGTCGCCCGCACGGATCGAACCGGCGTGCGCGCGCGCCCGGTCCACAGGGACTCTACGACCCGCGCTTCGAGCACGATGCCTGCGGCGTCGGGTTCGTCGTCGACATCCAGGGCCGGCGGTCGCACCGGATCCTCGAACAGGCGCTGCAGGTCCTGAAGAACCTCGATCATCGCGGCGCCTGCGGCGCCGAGACCAATACCGGCGACGGGGCCGGTGTCCTGATCCAGATGCCGCACGCCTTCAACGAGGAGGTGTGCCGCAAGGCGCGGTTCACGCTTCCTCCGCCCGGCGAGTACGGCAGCGGGATCATCTTCCTGCCCCGCAATCCGACCGTACGGCGCCTGATCGAGGAGCGCTTCGAGCAGGTCGTGCAGGCGGAAGGCCAGCAGGTGCTCGGCTGGCGCACGGTGCAGACGAGCAACGGGATGCTCGGCGAGACCGCGCGTTCCTGCGAGCCCTTCATGCGTCAGGTGTTCATCCGTCGCAACGCCTGCGATCACCGACGAGCTCGACTTCGAGCGCAAGCTGTACGTGATCCGCAAGCGCGCCTACAACGAGATCCGCACCTCGACGATGGCCGGCGCGGAGTACTGGTACGTCGTCAGCCTCTCGAGCCGCACCATCGTCTTCAAGGGGATGCTGCTCACGGGGCAGCTCGAGCAGTACTTCCTCGACCTCAGGAATCCGGCGATCGAGACCGCGCTCGCGCTGGTGCACTCGCGGTTCAGCACCAACACCTTTCCGAGCTGGGACCGTGCGCACCCATACCGCTATCTGGCGCACAACGGCGAGATCAACACGGTGCGCGGCAACGCCAACTGGATGCACGCCCGCGAGGCGCGCTTCGAGTGCGAGGCCTTCGGCGCGGATATCGCCGACATCCGGCCGATCATCAATCCGAACGGCAGCGACTCCGGGATGTTCGACAACACGCTCGAGCTGCTGATGCTGGCGGGCCGGTCGTTGCCGCACGCGATGATGATGATGATCCCGGAGCCCTGGTCGAACCACGAGAGCATGGACGACCGCAAGCGCGCGTTCTATCAGTATCACTCGAGCCTGATGGAGCCCTGGGACGGGCCCGCCTCGATCGCGTTCACCGACGGACGGCTGATCGGAGCCGTGCTCGACCGCAACGGCCTGCGGCCCTCCCGCTATTACGTGACGAAGGACGACCTCGTGATCATGGCGTCCGAGGCCGGCGTGCTCGACGTGCCGCCGCAGGACGTCGTGCTCAAGGGCCGGCTGCAGCCCGGCCGCATGTTCCTGGTCGACACCGTCCAGGGTCGGATCATCGACGACGAGGAGTTGAAGCGCACGGTCGCCTCGGAGCGCCCGTATCGCGAGTGGCTCGATGAGTACCTGGTCCACCTCGAGGATCTGCCGCCCGCGCCCGAGGCCGTGGCGCCCGATCCGGACAGCCTGCTGCAGCGCCAGGTGGCCTTCGGCTACAGCTTCGAGGACGAGCGGATGCTGCTCGCCCCGATGGCGCGCGATGGCGTCGAGGCGGTGGGCTCGATGGGCAACGATACGCCGCTCGCAGTGCTTTCGAACCGCCCGCGGTTGCTCTACGACTACTTCAAGCAGCTCTTCGCGCAGGTCACGAACCCGCCGATCGACTGCATCCGCGAGGAGCTCATCACATCGGCCGAGACGCGATTGGGCTCCGAGGGCAACCTGCTCAATCCGCAGCCCTCGGACTGCCGGCGCCTCGAGCTCAAGTGGCCGATCCTCACCAACGCGGAATTCGCGAAGGTGCGGCGCATGGACCTGCCGGGCCTGAGGGTCGGCGTGCTGCCGATCCTGTTCCGGGTCACCCGCGGCGAGAAGGGCCTCGTCAAGTCGATGGAGGAGCTGCGCCTGATGGCGCGGCGCCTGATCGAGGAGGAGGAAGTCAACGTCATCGTGCTCTCCGACCGCGGCGTCAACCGCGAGTTCGCGCCGATCCCGTCGTTGATGGCGGTCGCGGGACTGCATCATTACCTGATCCGTGAAGGCCTGCGCACCCGGGCGAGCCTCGTTCTCGAGACCGGCGAGGCCCGCGAGGTGCATCACTTCGCACTCCTGATCGGCTACGGCGTGAGCGCGATCAACCCCTGGCTCGCCTTCGAGACGCTCGACCGGATGATCGACGACGGGCTGCTCACCGGCGTCGATCACCGCACGGCCTGCCGCAATCTCGTCAAGGCCGCGTCCAAGGGCGTGATCAAGGTCGCATCCAAGATGGGTATCTCCTCGCTGCAGAGTTACCGCGGCGCGCAGGTGTTCGAGGCCGTGGGCCTGCGCCAGGACGTGATCGACGAGTACTTCAGCTGGACCGCCTCGCGCGTCGGCGGCATCGGCACCGACGTGATCGCGCAGGAAGTGCTGATGCGCCACGTCGCGGCGTTCTCCGGGCGCAAGGCGGACGTGAGCTCGCTGCCGTCGGGAGGCCAGTACCAGTGGCGCGCCGACGGCGAGCATCACCTCTTCAACCCGGAATCGATCCACCGGCTGCAGAAAGCGGTGCGCAACGGCAGCTACGCGAGCTTCCGCGAGTACTCGCGCATCATCGACGGCAATACCGCCTCGCTCTGCACGCTGCGCGGCCTGCTCGAGTTCAAGCCGGGCGAGCCGGTGCCGCTCGAGGAGGTCGAGGCCGTCGAGAGCATCGTCCGGCGCTTCAAGACCGGCGCGATGTCCTATGGCTCGATCAGCAAGGAGGCGCACGAGACACTCGCCATCGCGATGAACCGCATCGGCGGCCGCAGCAATACCGGCGAGGGGGGTGAGGACCCGGATCGCTACGTGCGCCTGCCGAACGGCGACTCCAAGAACTCCGCGATCAAGCAGGTGGCGTCGGGGCGCTTCGGCGTCACGAGCGAGTACCTGGTCAACGCGCGGGAGCTGCAGATCAAGATGGCGCAGGGTGCGAAGCCCGGCGAGGGCGGCCAGCTCCCGGGCACCAAGGTCTATCCGTGGATCGCCCGGACGCGACACACCACCGCGGGCGTCGGCCTCATCTCCCCGCCTCCGCACCACGACATCTACTCGATCGAGGACCTTGCGGAACTGATCCACGATCTCAAGAACGCGAACCGCGAAGCCCGCATCAGCGTCAAGCTGGTGGCCGAGGCGGGCGTGGGCACGATCGCCGCCGGTGTCGCGAAGGCGCACGCCGACGTCGTGCTGATCAGCGGTCACGACGGCGGCACGGGCGCCTCGCCGCTGACCTCGATCGCGCACGCGGGACTCCCGTGGGAGCTGGGCCTCGCGGAGACGCACCAGACGCTGGTGCTCAACAACCTGCGCAGCCGCATCGCGGTCGAGACGGACGGCCAGTTAAAGACCGGGCGCGACGTGGTGGTGGCGGCACTGCTCGGCGCCGAGGAGTTCGGCTTCGCCACCGCACCGCTGGTCGCGACCGGCTGCATCATGATGCGGGTCTGCCACCTGAACACCTGCCCCGCGGGCGTCGCAACACAGGATCCAAAACTGCGCGAGAAGTTCCTCGGCCGGCCGGAGCACGTGGTCAACTTCATGCGCTTCATCGCGCAGGAAATGCGCGAGCTGATGGCGGAGCTCGGCTTCCGCACCGTCGAGGAGATGGTTGGGCGCGTCGATCGCCTCGAGCCGCGTCGCGCGATCGATCACTGGAAGGCACGCGGTCTCGACTTCACGAACCTGCTCTACCAGCCCGAGGTCGACCCGGACTGGGGCCGGTACTGCCAGGACCCGCAGGATCACGGCCTCGACAGATCGCTCGACGTCACGCAGCTGCTCGGTCTGTGTGCCCCGGCCATCGAGCGCGGCGAGGACGTGGCTGCAGAGCTCCCGATCCGCAACGTCAACAGGGTCGTCGGCACGATCGTCGGCAGCGAGGTCACCCGGCGCCACGGCGCGAAAGGCCTACCGGAGGACACGATCCGGCTGCACTTCCGAGGCTCGGCCGGCCAGAGCTTCGGCGCCTTCATCCCGCCCGGGATGACGCTGTCGCTCGAGGGCGACGCAAACGACTACGTGGGCAAGGGCCTCTCCGGCGGCCGCATCATCGTCTTCCCGCCGCGCGAGGCGGTGTTTGCCGCCGAGCTCAACATCGTCGTCGGCAACGTCGCCTTCTACGGGGCGACCTCCGGCGAGGCCTATATCCGGGGCATGGCCGGCGAGCGGTTCTGCGTGCGCAACAGCGGCGTCAATGCCGTGGTCGAAGGCGTCGGCGACCACGGCTGCGAGTACATGACCGGCGGGCGCGTCGTGGTGCTCGGCGGCGCAGGGCGCAACTTCGGCGCGGGCATGTCGGGCGGCATCGCATATGTGCTCGACGAGCACGGCGGCTTCGCCGCCAGCGTCAATCCGCAGATGGTCGAGCTCGAGAAGCTCGAGGACGCGACGGAAATCGAGGTCGTGCGCCGCATGATCGAAAGCCACGACCACCACACGTCGAGCGAGCGCGCGAAGCAGGTGCTCGCCGCCTGGGACGACACCGTGCCGCGCTTCGTCAAGGTGATCCCGAAGGACTACAAGCGGATGCTCGCGGCCATCGCACGCGCCCATGAGCAGGGTCTCGCGGGCGAGGAGGCGATCATGGTCGCATTCGCGGAGAACGCCGGTGACCTCGCGCGCGTCGGCGGCAACTGAAAAATGGCTCGGAGCCATTTTTTGCAGCACCGGGCGCCGCTTGGACGGGGTCGCCGAAAAATTGGCTCCGAGCCATTTTTCCTGAGACATGGGTAAGCCGACGGGATTCATCGAGTATCTGCGGGAGCTGCCGGTCGATCGGGCGCCGGGCGAGCGCGTGCGCGACTGGCAGGAGTTCCACCCGCATCTCGAGGAAAAGCGCCTGCGCCAGCAGGGCGCGCGCTGCATGGACTGCGGCGTGCCCTTCTGCCACACCGGGACGCTGCTGAGCGGAATGGCCTCGGGCTGCCCGATCAACAACGTCATCCCCGAGTGGAACGACCTCGTCTACCGCGGCCTGTGGCGCGATGCGCTCGAGCGCCTGCACCTGACGAACAACTTCCCCGAGTTCACCGGGCGCGTCTGTCCGGCGCCTTGCGAGGGTTCCTGCGTGCTCGGGATCAACGAGCCGCCGGTGACGATCAAGAACATCGAGGCGCAGATCATCGACCGGGGCTTCGAGGAAGGCTGGGTGTTGCCGCGACCGCCCGCGACGCGGACCGGGCGCAAGGTCGCCGTGATCGGCTCCGGACCGGCGGGGCTCGCAGCTGCGGCCCAGCTCAACCGCGCCGGCCACCTCGTCACCGTGCTCGAGCGCGACGACCGTCCGGGCGGCCTTCTCACCTACGGCATCCCCAACATGAAGCTCGACAAGCGCGAAGTCGTCGAGCGACGCCTCGACCTCATGCAGCAGGAAGGCATCCGCTTCCTCTGCAACGCGAACGTCGGCGACAACGTCGAGGCGCAGCTGCTGCTGCGCGATTTCGATGCGACGGTGATCTGCACCGGCGCGACGCAGCCGCGCGACCTGGCGGTGGACGGCCGCGGCCTCCGCGGCGTGCATTTCGCGATGGACTACCTGACCGCGAGCACGAAGGCTCTGCTGAACGGCGGCGCCGATCACTCGCCGATTCATGCCCGCGGTCGCGACGTGGTCGTGATCGGCGGCGGCGACACGGGCACGGATTGCGTCGGCACCGCGATGCGCCAGGGCTGCCGGAGCCTTCGTGCAGATCGAGATCCTGCCGAAGCCGCCGATGGAACGGGCGCCCGACAACCCCTGGCCCGAATGGCCGAAGGTCTACAAGCTCGACTACGGCCAGGAGGAAGCCGCCGCGAGGTTCGGCGCTGACCCGCGCGCCTATGTCGCGACGGTCAAGCGCTTCATCGGCGACGCGGACGGCGCGCTCGAGGCGCTGGTCACGGTCGAGGTGCAGTGGCAGCGCGGCGACCGGCCGGCCAGCTTATCCCGGTCGAAGTGCCCGGCACCGAGCGCACGCGTCCTGCGCAGCTCGCGCTGCTCGCGATGGGCTTCCTCGGGCCGGAGCAGGCGTTGCTGAAGGACCTCGGCGTCGACTGCGACCCGCGCAGCAACATCCGCGCGGAATACGGCCGCTATGCCACGAGCGTGCCGGGGGTCTTCGCGGCCGGCGATTGCCGCCGCGGGCAGAGCCTCGTCGTGTGGGCCATCAACGAGGGCCGCGGCGCCGCGCGGGAGTGCGACCGCTACCTGATGGGCCGGACCGACCTGCCCTGAGCGGCGCCGTCGCTTGACATAACGCAGGCCCGCCGGCCTCGGTAATCCATGCCTTGGCCGTCCGCTCTCTCCCGGGCGACGGGGCTGCGCGGGGGCCACGCACCCCGCTTTGCAAACCCGTCGGACGCCACGGCAACATTGCACGAGATTCCGCGCACGCGACACCCATCACGGATCTGCGAAAGCGTCTGCGGGATCGTTCCGTTTCGAAGCACTCTGGGCCGTACTCCGTCCCACTGGACCGGGCACTTGGACCAAACACACGCCCCGCCATCGAGAATCCGGCCCCGCGGCTGGGGTCTGCCGATCGGCGTTTGGCTGATCCTCGGCTTCGCGTTCATCATCGGCGCGTTCGTCACCGCGAACATCCTCGCGCAACGCAGCACCCGGCTCGCGACCGCGGACGTCACACGCGTGCAGCAGCAGTTCGAGCCGCTCGCGCGACACGCCCGCGATCTCGGTGCCGCCGTCGCCGCGTTCGATCGTGCGGTGCTCGCCTACCTGCGGTCGTCCTCGTCCGGGAACGGCACGGCGATCGTCGACGCCGGCATTCGATTGTCAGGCGTGGTCAATAACGCTTCCGGGCTGACGCCGATCGGCGACGAGGCGCATTTCAACGAGATCGCCGCGCTCACCGCCGAGCACCAGGCGGACGGATTCCAGCTCGTCGCGATCGAGGAGCGCCGCCAGGCGACGCGACAGGCGCTCGATTCCGCGCTCAACGAGCTCGATCGGCGAGTGAGCAGCTCGGGCGCCAAGGGCGTGTCGGTCGGCGACTCGCTGTTGGCGCGTCCATCGCTCGCCGAGGTCGCCGAAGCCGTCGCGCAGGTTCGCAAGGACGCGGTCGCCGCGCTCGCCCGATCGCCCGGGATCGGACAGCCGGTCGCCACCGCGGGCGAAAGGAACCTGCGCGGCGTGCTCGCGAACTTCGGCGAGGAGCTCACGTTGTCGCCCGGCGTCGCCTGGCTCAGCCTGCTCCAGGAGGATTTCGGTCGCGCGGTCAAGTTGCGGCGGCGGGTCGGCGCCCTCGATGCGGAGCTCGAGACGCACCGCGCCGAGTACTCGGCCGCGGGCGATGCGCTGACGATGCGCATCCGCGAGGAGATCGAGGCGCCGGCGTGGAACGAGCTGACTGACGCGGCCGAGACCGCGCGACTCGCGGTGGACCAGGCACAGCGCACGATCACCGAGGCGACGTTCAAGTCGATCCTGCTCGCGCTGCTGGTGCTGGCGATCACGGCGTGGGCCATTACCTGGCCCGTGCGGCGTCTGACCGCCGGCGCGCGCCGCCTCGCGGCCGGTGACCTGTCGACGCGCGTGCGCGGCGGCGGCGCGAGCGAGGTGGACGAGCTCGCGCAGGCGTTCAACCAGATGGCGAGCGAGCTCGATGACGCCGAGCGCGCGGTGCGCAGCTACCAGGCGCAGCTCGAGGCACGCGTCGAGGAACGCACGCTGCAGTTGCGCCACCTCGCCGAGCACGATCCGCTCACCAACCTGCCGAACCGGCGCCAGCTCTTCCAGCGCCTGAACGAGATGATCGTGACCACCGCCGCCGGTCGCGGCCAGCTCGCGGTCCTGTTCCTCGATCTCGATAACTTCAAGACCGTCAACGACAGCCTGGGCCACGAGTTCGGCGACCGGGTGCTGATGAGCATCGGCGAGCGACTGCGGCAGGTGAGCGGCGAAGCCGGCTTCATCGCGCGCCTGGGCGGCGACGAGTTCACGCTGATCTTCCCCTTCTCCGGCTCGCTCGACGAAATCGAGCGCCGTGCGGCGAGCCTCGTGAGCCTCTTCCAGCGCCCGATCGTCGTCGACCGCCGCGAGCTCGCCATCGGCGTGAGCTGCGGTGCGGCGGCGTTCCCCGAGCACGGGCGCGATGCGGCTTCGCTCCTGCGCGCCGCCGACGCCGCGCTATTCCGCGCCAAGGAGCTCGGCCGCAATCGCCTCTGCGTCTACGACCCGGAGCTCCTGATCGCGGCATCGAACCGCTTCCGCGTCGAGCAGGCGCTGCGCAAGGCGATCGAGGGCGGGGACTTCGTCCTCCATTTCCAGCCGCAGGTCTGCCTGGGCCGACTCGAGACGATCACCGTCGAGGCGCTGCTGCGCTGGCGGCAGAACGGCTCGCAGATCGTGCCCGCCGCCGACTTCATCGCGATCGCCGAGCAGTCCGGCCTGATGCTCGATCTCAACTACTGGGTGCTGGAGCAGGCGGCACAGGCCGTCCGCGACTGGCGTCGCGCCGGCTGGCCCGATGCACGGGTCGCGATCAACGTCTCGGCGCAGCAGTTCGTCGCCGGTGATTTCCTCGCCGAGATCGAGCGGCTGCTCAAGCGCTTCGACCTGCCGGCGGACAGCCTCGAGCTCGAGCTCACCGAGAACATGCTGCAGACCGGCGCGATCACCGTCGAAACACTGCACAGCCTGCAGTTGCTCGGCGTCGCCACCGCGCTCGACGATTTCGGCACGGGTTATTCCTCGCTCACGTCGCTGGAGCGCCTGCCGCTCACCCGCGTAAAGCTCGATCGCAGCGTCGTCGCCGAGGTCGACTGGAATCCGCGCGCGGCGTCGATCGCGCGCTCCATCATTTCGCTCTGCCGCAGCCTCGGCCTGCAGGTGACGGTCGAGGGCGTCGAGCGGCCGAGCCAGCTCGACTTCCTGGTCAACTGCGGCGACGTGTCGGTGCAGGGCTACCTGATCGCGCACCCGTCGGACGGCAAGGAAGTCATCGACATGGTGCAGCGCACGCGCACGCGGCTCGCCGCGCTGCTCGAAGCCGCGCGCCTGAGCCGCTCCGACCGCATCGAGGAGACGGGCGGCGCCGTGTCCTTCCTGCGCCGCCGGCGGTAGGACCGGCTCGGAATCAGGTGCCGGGTCGCAGTTTCGCAGTTATTTGGATGAGACCTTTCCGGTCGCCGAGTCGGCGCCGTGCGCATAACTGCGAAACTGCGACCCGGCACCTATATCCACGGCGCGACTGGGCCGGCGCCAGCCGGCGATCCGGCTGTAGAACAGAGGGATGAAGAACGTCGCAACGAACGTCGCAAGCAGCATGCCGCCGACGACGCCCGTGCCGATCGAATGACGGCTCGCGGCGCCCGCACCGGTGCTGAGGGCGAGCGGCGTCACACCCAGGATGAATGCGAGCGAGGTCATGATGATGGGCCGCAGCCGCAGGCGCGCGCCCGCAATCGCTGCCTCGGCGAGCGGCATCCCCTCCTTCACCTTGAGCGAGGCGAACTCGACGATCAGGATCGCGTTCTTCGAGGCGAGCCCGACCAGCGTCACGAGGCCGATCTGGAAGTAGATGTCGTTCTCGAGCCCGCGCAGGAACACCGCGAGCAACGCGCCGAACACCGCGAACGGAACGGCCAGGATCACCGCGAACGGCAGCGTCCACCGCTCGTATTGCGCGGCGAGCACCAGGAACACCATCAGCACGCCGACCAGGAATACCGTGGTCGAGGTGCCGCCGGTCTGCTTCTCCTGGTAGGACGTCCCCGTCCAGACGAGCTTGTAGCCCTCGGGCAGCGCGGTCGCCGCCACCTCCTCCATCGCGGCGAGCGCCTCTCCGGAGCTGAACCCCGGAGCCGCGCTGCCGAGCACCTTTGCCGACGGGAAGACGTTGAACCGCTCGATGACCTCGGGCCCGGTCACCTCCCGGACGGTCACCAGCGCAGTGAGCGGGATCAGCTCGCCCGAGCCGCCGCGAACGAACACGTCGCGGATGTCGTCGGGTCGCGAGCGGAATTCCGCATCAGACTGCAGGTGGACGCGGAACACGCGCCCGTCGCGGTTGAAGTCGTTGACGTAGAGCGCGCCGAATGTGCTCTGCAGCGCATCGAACACGTCGGTGATGTTGACGCCCAGAAGCTTCGCCTGCTCGCGGTTCAGGTCGACGCGCATCTGCGGAACGCTCGCCGAGAAGGTCGAGGTCACGCCGATGAGCTCCTTGCGCTGCGCGGCCGCGGCGGCGAGCTGCTGCGCTGCCGCCTCGAGCGCCTTGTAGTCCCCGCCTGCCCGCGACTGGATATACGCCTCGAACCCGCCGGTCGCGCCCAGCCCTTCGATCGGCGGAGGCTCGAACGCAAGGATGAATGCGTCGCGAACCTTCGCGCCCGCGCCAAAGGCGTGGGCCGCGACGGCCCCGGGGCTCATGTCCTTGCCATGGCGCTCGCCCCAGTCCTTGAGGTTGACCCAGATCACGCCGGCGTTCGTCCGCATGCTGAAGGTCAGCACGTCCATGCCCGAGAACGAAATGACCTCCGACACCGCGGGATGCGCGAGCAGCGCCTCGCTCAGCTGGTCGGTCGCCGCTTCCGTGCGATCGAGCGAGGCCGCATCCTGCAGCAACGGGATTGCGAGGATGTAGCCCTGGTCCTCGGTGGGCGCGAGCGAGCTCGGTACGATCTTGAAGAGGCCTGCGGTCGCAACCAGCATCGCCGCGAACAGCCCGAACGCGAGCGCCGAGTGCCGCATCATCCGGTGCACGCCGTCGGCGTAGCGTCCCGTCATCCGCGCGAACCACGCGTTGAAGCGCACGAAGAACGGGTGCCGTGTCGCGTGCTCCTTGCGCAACAGCGTAGCGCAGAGCGCCGGGGTCAGGGTCAGGGCCACGAAGCCGGAAATGGCGACGGACACCGCGATCGTGACGGCGAACTGGCGGTACATCTCGCCCACGAGACCGCCGAGAAAAGCGACCGGGAGAAACACGGCCGTCAGCACGAAGACGATGGCGATAACGGGTCCGGTGACCTGCTCCATCGCCTTGATCGTGGCGTCGCGCGGCGAGAGCCCCTCGTCCATGATGATGCGCTCGACGTTCTCGAGCACGACGATGGCATCGTCGACCACGATGCCGATCGAGAGCACCATGCCGAACAGCGTCAGCGTGTTGATCGAGAATCCGAACAGCAGCATCGCGGCGAAGGTGCCGATCAACGACACGGGCACCGCCAGCATCGGGATCAGCGTCGCGCGCCAGTTCTGCAGGAACAGGAACACCACGGCGAACACGAGCGTCATGGACTCGACGAGCGTCTTGACCACCTCGCGGATCGACACGCGCACGAATTTGGTCGTGTCGTAGGGAAGCGCGAACTCGAAGCCATCGGGCGCGCTCGCCTCGAGCTCCTCGAGTCGCGCCCGAACGGCGTCGCCCACCTCGAGGGCGTTCGCACCCGGCTGCAGGAAGATTCCGATCGGAACGGTCGGCCGGCCGTTGCGCTTGCCGACGAAGTCGTAGTCTCGCGAGCCGAGCTCGACGCGGGCCACGTCCTTGAGCTTGACGAAGCCGCCCTGCGGCGTCGTACGCAGGATGATCTCGCCGAACTGCTCGGGCTCCGTGAGCCGGCCCATGGTCGTCACGGAGAACGTGAAATCGACCGGGTCGCTGGTCGGCGACTGGCCGACCCGGCCGGCCGCGAACTGCGCGTTCTGCTCGCGGATCGCGGCGGCGACGTCGGCCGGCGTGAGGCCGAGCTGCGCCATGCGATCGGGGCGCATCCAGACGCGGATCGAATAGTCCTTGGCGCCGAAGTTCTGGGCGTCGCCGACGCCCGGGATGCGGCGCAGCTCGTCGATCACATTGAACGACGCGTAGTTCGACACGTAGATCTGGTCGTGGCGCGGATCGGTCGAGTCGATGGTCGCGATCTGCAGGATGGTCGAGGAGCGCTTGCGAACCGAGACCCCCTGCCGTCGCACTTCTTCGGGCAGCGTGGGCAGCGCGGCCTGCACGCGGTTGTCGACGTTGATCGTCGCAAGGTCGGGGTCGGTGCCGATCGCGAAGGTCACCGTGATCGAAAGCGAACCGTTCCCCGCGCTTGCCGAGCGCAGGTAGAGCATGCCGTCGACACCGTTGATCGCCTGCTCGAGCGGCGCGGCGACGGTCTCGGCGACGGTCTGCGAGTTTGCGCCGGGGTAGGACGCGGTGACCTCGACCTCGGGCGGCAGGATGTCCGGGTACGCGGCCACCGGCAACGAGCGGATTGCGGCGAGACCGGCGATCACGATGAACGCCGAGACGACCGATGCGAAGATCGGCCGGTCGATGAAGAACCGGGAGATCACCGAGTCTGCCCCGCCGTCGATCCGGCCGGCGTCGCCTCGGCAGTGCGCGTCCCGGGTTTTGCGGGGTTCACGATCTTCACCGTGACGCCGGGCTGGACCTTGAGCACGCCCTCGACGATGACGCGCTCACCGCCCGTCAGGCCCTCGGCGATGATCGTCTGCTCGCCGATCGCGCGACCGAGCTTGACCGGCCGCAGCTCGACGACCTGGCCCTTGCCCACGACCCAGACGAAGCTGCCGTTGGTGCTGGTCATCACCGCACGCCGCGGCAGCGACACGGCCGCCAGCAGCGACACGCCCGACAGGCGGACGCTGACGAACTGGCCGGGTAGCAAGACCACGCCGGGGTTCGGCAGCACGCCGCGCGCGCGGACGGTGCCAGAGGTCGTGTCGACCGCGTTGTCGATGAAGGTGAGCGTGCCCGGCGTGGCGTGCTCGCCGCCGTTGTCGAGCACCAGCCGCACGGTCGGTGGCCGCTTGCTCGTGAGCGCGTTGCGCAGCAGCGCCGCCTCGTCCTCGGCGATCGAGAACTCGACGTAGAGCGGATCGGTCTGCACGATGCGCGTCAGCAGGCTCGTGTCGTCGCCGGCCGTGACGAGGCTCCCCTCGGAGCGAGCTTCGAGGCTGGTGAGGCCAGCGATCGGCGCGCGGACCTCGGTATAGCCAAGCTCGAGCTGCGCGGTGCGCAGCTGCGCCTGCGCGGCGGCGACGTTCGCCTCGGCGATCTCGAAGGTCGATACGGCGGCGTCCCGATCGCGCTGGCTCACCGCGCGTTTCTCGAATAGCGGCACCAGGCGGTCGCGGTTGCGACGCGCCTCGTCGCGTTGCGCGACCGCGACCGCGAGCTCGGCGCGCGCCTGTGCGGCCGCGGCGCGGAACTGCTCCGGGTCGATGCGAAACAGCACCTCACCCTCGCGGACCGGCTTGCCCTCCTCGTAGCGCCGTTCCAGCAGGATGCCGCTCACCCGCGCACGCACCTCGACCTCGCGCGAGCCGGCGGTGCGACCGCTGTAGCTGAACTCGATCGGTACTTCGCCGCGCTGCACGGAGGTGACCACGACCTCGGGCGGCGGCGGTGTCATCTGCGCGGAACTGTCGCCGCCGCATCCCGCGAGCAGCGCTGCAACGGCAGCGAGCGCGGGCGCCAGGTACCTGGATACGATTGTGACTTCCATGATCGTGGCCTCAGCGGGTATGTCCCTGCGTGCACGCCTCGTCGGCGAGACGCAGCAGTTCCTTGACGATGAGCTCGCGCTGCTCCTCGTTGAACGGCGTGAGCCGCCAGACTTCGCCGAGCATCAGGCCGTCGACCGCCAGCATGATGACGGCGCTCCGCGCGAAGCAGTTGCCGGATGCGGTGACCTGTGCCACGTGCTCGGCGTAGCGCGCGCGGGCGCCGTCGAGCAGCGCGGGGTTGTTGGCGGACGCCGCCAGCAGCGCTGCACCCAGGTCCTCCCGTCCGGAGCGTCGCTTGAGCACGCCCAGGATCGAAGCCTTGAGAGGGCTCGAGGTCTGATCCGCGGGTAGCTGCTCGAGTTCCCGGGCGCAACGCTCGTCGAGGTCGTCGCAGTGCCGCTCGATCATCGCGGCGAGCAGCGCGTCCTTGTTCGGGTAGTGATAGAGCAGGCCGCCCTTGCTGACGCCGGCCGCCTGGGCCACGGCATCGAGCGTCAGGTTGCTCGCCCCCTGGGTGGCAACGAGCTGTTCGGCCGCATCGAGAATGCGGTCGCGGGCTGCAGGCAGTGAGGGGGCCGTCGCTTGCATGGCGAGGTCCTGAAACGGATGTCGGGGACGCGACTATACCGTCTGGACGGTACAATGCAAGGCCCTACCGGTCGATCAGGACGATGTCGGAGTTGTCACGGCGCCGATCGAAGATGACCTCGCGGCCATCCGCGGAGACATCGAAGTCCGCGATGATGAATTCCCGGCTGAAATCAGTGAGTTGCCGCTGAGAGCCGTCGTCGAGATCGACGAGCCAGAAGTCACCCCGCTGCATTTCGCCCCGAAGCACGATCAACGCGTTACGCCCTGGCAGAAAAACCAGCCGCTTCGTCCCGCGCGGCAACTCCAGGCCAGGCAGCGCATCGGGCCGTCCGTCGGCCGTCACCGCCTTGACGGCATACGTCGGGCCCACGTCCGCGTCCGAGTAGACGAGGAAGCGCCCATCGGGCGACCAGGGCGGGGTTGATCGAGTAGCCATTGACGATCGGCGTGGGAGTGCCGTCGTCCAGCGGGACACGGTGGAGCTGCGGCTCCCTGCCTCGCATTGCCGCCACCGTAACCGACCGACCGTCGGGCGACCAGGTGGGCGCCCCACGTATATCGAGCGAGGAGGCCAGGGCGCGCGCGTCCTTGCGATCCATATTGACGACGTAAAGCCTGGTGCCCTCGCGACCCTGCGCCGAGAACGCGATCTCCCGGCCGTCGAGCGCGATGGCCCGGCCACCGATCACGCGCTCGTTCGGCGCGCTCCACAGCTCCGTCGCGACCTCGTCGACGAGCTTCCAGATGCGATCGCCGTCACCTGTCCAGGACACGTAGAGCAGGTACCCCGGGCCCGAGCCGAGGCGAGTGTCCACCGATGGTTCGTAGCGGGATACGCGTCGCGCTGGCCTCACTGGCAACGTCCTCGGTGATCGGTGCTCGCCAGAGACTGGCCTTCAAGTGAGTGACAGTCGCGAGCAGGCGCCGCCCGTCGGCACTCGCGGCGAGCGAAGTGTACGGCTGCACACCGAAGCCGATCCGGCGCGACAGCGGGCGATCGACGTCCAGCGCGAAGAGCCACGGACCCGAACCATCGTCCGCGGTCGAGAGATAAAGAAGCGTGTGTTCCTCCAGGAAGGTGGGATGGGTCACGCGCGCGTTATGAAACGTCAACTGTTCGAGTCGCGAGCCATCGGGCCGCATCCGCCAGATGTCCATGGCGTCCGGCGAGGTCCCACGCACGAAGTAGACATGGGCGTCATCAGGTGACCATAGCGGAAAATGGCAATGGACTCCGCGCGCCGCCACATGAACCGGCCGGCCGACCTGGTTGCCGGGACCGGTGACGAAGACAGGATCTCCGGGCTCGCTCGTGTGATAGACGAGCCGCGTGCCGTCGCTCGACCAGTCGAACTCCGCCACCCCTTCCATGTACGGTCGTAGCTCACCACCCATCGTCGGCACCGCTTGCACGTCCACCTCGGTCTCGTGCGCAGGGGTTTCCTGCGTGGTCGTCCAGATCGTCACCAGCGCGCCATCAGCGGAAAACCCGAGCGTGCGCAGGCCGGGGTTGATGAATTCAGGCGCGCGACCTCCGGTGAGATTGTGGAACTCACCCGTGCCGATCTGGCTTACCCAGACGTCCGGCTTCCCATCCCGATCGGCCACGAAGGCTGCGAACCGGCCGTCGCGCGAGATGGCTGCGGCCTGCTCCATCCCGTCGAAGTCCGTGAGCGGCGATACACGGGCCTCGGCGAGCGGGTCCCGCCAGGAGTCGTCATCATGCGTCGCGAACCAGGCGCCCAGGCCGGCAATTGCGGCCAGCGATCCCGCGACGACGATGGCCACTTTCCAGCCAGGCGGCCACGCAGGCCAAGCTTGATAGCCGGTAGAGGGCTCGCATCGTCGATGTCGACTGCAACGGGAGCAATCGCTCCCTCCGGTTCAAGATGCTGCTCGCGGCTCTTCCACCAGGCGTCGAGCTCGGACCGGTAGGCATAGACCGAGCCGCGCGCGCTGTGGTGATGCCGGTGGATCGGCATGCCTTCGCTTCTCTCCCAGCGCTGGACGGTGCTTACGTCGCGTTTGAGGTACGCCGCAATCGCCTTCCAGGAACCGAGGCGATCGTCAGGCGGTGGATCAGGTAGCGGCCTGTTGTGGTTCATGGAACCCGCTGTCCGCGGACATCCGCCTCCCCACGGCGGACTCGAAGTTCGCACCGGGTCCATTCTCGCCCCCAGTGGGTCCGCGGCAATTAGCGGCGTCAGGCGGCATTACGCGGTACGCGACCGCGAGCCGCCTGACACAGCTTGCCGGCCGGCCGCCAGGCGCCAACTCTAGGGCCGCACCCGGGTAGGTGAAACCAAAGCCCTTAGCAAACGAGTTGGTGCGTGTCATGACAGCTCTGTCCTTGGGAGCACGTAGCCTTGCCAGCCTGCTGGTGACACTGGCCGCCGCGCTCTCCAGTGAGGCCGTTGCCGCGCCCGGAGACCTCGACCCGAGCTTCGGTCGCGGGGGCCGCGTCTCCCTCGAACAGTTGGCCGAGTCCTCCGTCGCCTACTCGGCGGTTCAACAGGCGGACGGCAAGCTCGTGCTGGTCACCTCGATGTTCTCCGACGGGCCGCACCTGGTGCTGGCGCGCCTCGAAGTGAACGGGACGCTCGACTCCACGTTCGGCAGCAACGGGATCGCCATCGGCAGGCAGCCGCACGAGTCTGCCGAAGCCGTCATTCAACGAGGCGGACGGCAAGCTTCGTCCTCGCGCGGAACCGCCTGGTCGGATGGTTATGACGCCGTGCTCTGGCGTTTCGACGCCGACGGGGCGGCCGACCCGAATTTCGGAGCAGGTGGCGCGGCACGGCTCGATCTCGGCGCGTCCGAGAACGCATCCGCACTCTTTCAGCAGACCGACGGCAAACTCGTCCTCGCAGGACTCGTCGAGGAAAGCGGCAAACCCAGCTGGCTGCTTGCGCGATTCAACGAACACAGCCGCCCCGACGCGACTTTCGGCTCCGGTGGTGTCGTGATCGTCGATTTTCCAGATGGGGACGTGCCCGGGCTTCCGACCTCGCTCATGCGACAAGCCGATGGGAAATTCGTCATCACCGGACACCGGCGAACGGGCGTCGGCGCCACGGTGGCCGTAGTGCGGACCATGTCTGATGGTGCGCTCGATGCGACCTTCGGTATCGATGGCGTTGTGGATGTCCTCGCGGCGGATATCCATTCCGAGCCTGGTCCCGATATGGGCAGTTGGGGAGGCTCAGCGGTCCTTCAGGCCGACGGCCGGATAGTCGTTGCGGGAACCGTCGCCCGCATCGAACCGGACCCCTGGGAAGGTTCGGCTTACTTCACTAATGGTTTCATCCTGCGGCTGGACCGTGACGGTTCCCTGGATCCCGCCTTTGGCACACGGGGCATCCTCGCCGGGTCCGCAGCCGACTTCCCGTCCGTCACGACTCAATCAGATGGAAAAATCGTCGTCGCCTTCAGCGACTACGGCGACATGGGGCTCATGCGATTCAATCCCGACGGCAGCGTCGACGAGAGCTTCGGCGTCGATGGAACGTCGATCGCAGATTTCGGATCGACGGACCGGCAACTCCTCTATGTCGCGGAGGCACTGATCCGACAGGCCGACGGAAAGTTCGTCGTCGTCGGAGCCCATGCTGTCGCGAACACAAATCTCGGCTGGTATCCGGCGATGGCCCGGTTTGGTGCCGACCATGCAGGCTTCGCAGGATTGATCGGCCTGAGGGACGCCGCGGGGTTCGCATTGGAGAGCGACGGATCTCTCGTGTTTACCGTCCGCCGCACGGGCGGCTCGACGGGGGCGGTCAGCGTCTCCTTCGAGACTGCCGATGGCACGGCGATCGCAGGCTCGGATTACCTCGTGCAGCGCGGGCGGCTCGATTGGTCGGATGGAGACACCGACCGACAAGACGATCACCCTGGCATTGATCGACGATACGAACGACGAGCCCGCGGCGGCCGAGCAGTTTGGTCTGCGCCTGGGAGATCCAACGGGCGGGGTGATGCTGACCGTCAGTGTCGCCACCATATCGATTGAGGACAACGAGAACGATCCACCAACAACTTCGCCGCCCACGTCTCCTCCGCTGCCGTCCAATCCGTCGCAAGGCGGCGGTGGAGGCAGCAGCGACGGGTTCGTGCTCGGATTGCTGCTCCTCGGTCTCGGACGGAGCACAAGAAAATGCGCACGCCTGACACTCGTCCATCCCTCAATGAGCCAACTTTAGGGCCGCTCGCGGGTATTTGTTTTGATGGGGGCTCGCAAAGCCTCGGGCTGCTCGTAAGCAGTCCCGGGCCACAAATTGAAACATTAACTGCATCGACTGGTTAACTGGGGCAGCCCGGTATCGCGCGGTTCCCTAATCGGGCTGTATCCAAGTCAATCGGGAGCGCTTATGAACATCAGCAGACTAATAACATTTGCGGGGTTGATAGTCGGCGTCGCCCTGAGTTGGGCGTCGCCGGTCTTTGCCGACGCGGTGAGCGACTGGAATGAAATCGCCGCAGTGGCTGTTTCCGCCGGCCGGCCGGGAGCGATCGGCCAAACCGATATGGCCCTTACGCAGGTGGCAATGCACGACGCATTGCAGTCTTACGAGGGACGGTTCGAGGTGTATTACGCCAAAATCAGGCCCTTGGGCGGCTCGAAGGTGGCGGCTGCGGTCGCAGCCGTGCACGGCGTCCTCGTGGGCTTCTATCCCGCGCAGGCCGCGACCCTGGATGCGACCTACGCCGCTTACCTGGCCAACCACGGACTCACCGGTAACCCTGGCCTCGCCGTGGGGGAGGCAGTCGCTGCCAAGATCGTAACGCTACGTCGTCTGGACCCCGATCCGCTGCCGCTACCGAATGTCGGCAAAACGTCGTCGGGAAATGGCGTCCGACACAGAATCACCTCGGGACCCCGCCGCTACCGCCTCCGGCGCCGTTTGCATTTCCGTGGATGGGCGATTTTCATCCCTTCGTGCTGACCGGACCCGCCCGATTCAGGGCCCCGCCGCCGCCTGAACTGACCAGCGGTCGCTACACAACAGACTACAATGAAGTGAAGGCCAAGGGCGCTTTGATGGGGAGCACCCGCACCCCCCTACAGACGGAAATTTCCAACTTCTGGCTCGACAACTTCGGGGTTATGCACAACCGGGCCATCCGGGAACTCGCCGCGATACATGTTCCGAGGATCGGTGATCGCGCCCGGCTCTATGCACTCGCGAATCTCGCTGGCGCGGATGCGCTCATCACCGCATGGGATGCCAAGAAGCTTTACAACTTCTGGCGTCCGGTAACGGCCATCCAGGAAGGAGAAATGGATGGCAACCCGAATACGGCCGGTGATCCCACCTGGCTGCCCTTCACCAACACACCGCCCTATCCGGATTACACGTCGGGCGCCAACAGCATCACGGGTGCCATGATGCGCACGCTTTCGCTCTTCTTCGGTACTAACAACATGAGGATCCGATTGATTACCACTAGTCCGACTGCCACAAATAAGATCCGCATCTACAACAGCTTCTCGGCTGTGGCGACACAGGTGGTGAATGTGCGCGTCTGGCAGGGCATCCATTTCCGCTTCGCGGACACGGCAGCTCGGAAGGCGGCCGAGAACACGGCCGAATATGTCCACGATCACGCCTTGCTGCCGGTCGTGAAATGACAATGTTCGAGTAGGCGACAACTGCGCGAAACTGCCGAAGGCCCCGCATGCCCATATGCGGGGCCTTTTCCTTTCGTGCGCCCGGCAGGGCGCACTCATTTGGACGTCGCAGGCGAGCTCGGCGCGGGTAGCGGAAGCGAGAGTGATGGACCTCTCGTGTTTGCCGAACGACGAGCCTGCGACAGCCGAACGGCTTGGTCTGCGCCTGGTCAACCCCACTCCGCCGCCATCCACTCCGCCGTAACGCGGCGGTGGCGGCAGCAGCGACGGGCTGTTGCTTGGGTTGCTCCTCCTCGGTCTCGCGCGGCCCTTGCGGCCATACACGCACCTGGCGCTTTGGCCTGCTGATCGCCCGGATGCTCGCTGGCTGCGGTAGCGACGGTGCGCAGCCATCGGCCGCGTGAATGTTGGACTGTGAGCTATCTTCAGACCAATATCAGGGTGATATCGCCTTTTCATCAGGATGTCGGCCACTCACGAGCCACTTTGGTGTCCCACGCGATAAGAACCCGGCCGCAGCACGAAGATCCGCCGTCTACAACGACAAAGGAGAATCTGTCATGTTGAGAACCAAGTCAGCCCTGGTCGCCCTGGGCTTCGCTACCCTTGGGCTGCTCTTCAGCAGCCCAAGTGTCGAAGCGCAGGACCCGGAGTCGTAATCGAGTGGAACGCGCTGCTTCAGGCGACGATTCCACCCGGTATCACGATCGCCAGCCCGCGCTACTACTCGATGATGCACGTCGCGATGTTCGATGCGATCAACTCGATCGAAGGGTCGCACAGTCCGTTCAGGGTGCAGATCCATGCTCCCGTCGGCGCCTCCACCGATGCGGCCGCCGCCCAGGCGCGCACGACATACTCGTCTCGCTGATCCCGACCAGTAAGACGGCGTACGACGTGACGCTGGCCGCCCGGCTCACGACCTTGCCAGCCGTGCCCGCCAGCCAGGGTGTCCGGGTCGGGCAGACGGTGGCCAATCGGATCATCGCCTGGCGCAAGGCTGACGGGTCCGCCGTCACCCCGCCGCGCTATGTCCTGCCGCCGCTCCCGGGGCTGTGGCAACCGACGCCGCCGGCATTCGCGAAGGCAGGCTTCACGCACTTTCCCAACGTGAAGCCATTCGCCCTGCTCACGACGACGCAGTTCCTGCCGGAGCGACCACCGACTTTAACGAGCTCCCGCTACGCGGCGGATTTCAATGAGACGAAGCGTACTCGGGTCGGCGTCGAGCACCGAGCGCACCGAAGCGGAGAAACAGCTCGCCTTGGTGTGGGCCGGCGTCCTCTCGCGGACGCCCCTGTTCGCCCTGTGGAACAACGTCGCGCGGGACACTGCCCGCTCGCAGTTTCTTGTCCCAGGTGGAAACCGCACGACTCTTCGCGTTGTTGAACGTGTCCCAACACGACGGGTTGCTGACCTCGCATACGAGCAAGTTCGTCTACGGGCTCTGGCGGCCGGTTACGGCCATCCGGCGCGCGGACGAGGATCTCAACCGGGCCACCGTCGCCGACCCCGACTGGTTGCCGCTGCTGACGACGCCGCCCTATCCGACACATTCGGGGACATGGCCTGCGTTGGCGCGGCCTCAGCGCGCGCGCTGGCCTCGGGCACGGCACCGACAACATCGCGTTCACAGCGACTTTTCTGGGGCTGCTGACCCCGGCCACGACACCCGACGTGAAATACGACTACACGAGCTTCAGGCAGATGGCGCTCGACGAGGCGCGCAGCCGGATCGTCGGCGGATCCACTACACGTTTGAGAGTGAGGCGAGCCAGAAGGCTTGCCCGAAGGTCTCGCAGTACGCCTTCGATAACTACATGGTTCCGAACTAGTCACGTGCACCGCGGTGCCGGCGTTGCCTGGTTCATTGACCAGGCAGCGCCGGCACCTGCTCCAGGAGCTCCGCGGCGGCCTGACGGACCGCCGGATCCTCGTCCAGCAGCGCCTGGCGGAGCAGCTGCGTCGAGGTGGCGCCACCGATCTCGCCGAGCGCATGCACGGCATCCTGCCGCAGCCGCGGATCGCCGTCGCTCTGCACGATCGCGAGTGCCCGTGCCGACTCATCGCCGCCCAGGGCGGTAAGCCCTTCGATCGCCGCCTTGCGCACGTCGCGATCCGGGTCGATGAGCGCAAGCTCGAGTGCGCTGCGGGCCTCGCTCCCTCCGACATCACCGAGCGCCGTGACGGCCTCTTCCCGGACGCGTGCATCGGGATCGGCCGCGGCCATGCGCGCGAGCGTGGCGCCCGCCTGATCGGAGCGCTCAACGAGCAGATCGTCGATAACGGGCAGCGCCGCCGCGGCCTCGCGACCGTCTGCTGCCCGCGTGGTCAGTGGTGCGCCGGATGGTGCCTCCGGATGAACCGGCGCCGCAGGCGGTCCAACGGGCAGCGCCTCGTCAGCAACCACGCCTTGCCGGCGTTGCTCGTCGGATTTGTCCGCCTGCGACACCGATGCCGGTTCGTCCGGCGGCGTCGATCGGCTGCACCCTGTCACGAAGCCTGACGCCAGGAGGAAGCAGGCCAGCGCGATGCCTGCCACCTCCTGAGCCGGACGCGATCCTTGCACCGGCACAATGCACGCGTCGTTCGCGCGCATCGAGCGTCACCGTACGACGTAGCAGCTCTCGACGGCCGTCTGGTTGCCGTTTTCCTCGCGGACGATGACCTCGAACTTGATCTGGTCGCCTGATTCCGTGAGGAAGGTGGGAACCTTGAACTCCGTGAGATCCGGCGGCAACGTGACGCTCAGGGTGGACTCCTCGGCTTCGATGACCACCTCGTAGTGCTCGACGTCGACGTCGACGTCCGGTGTGCCGATCTCCGGATGCGAGCGCGTGACCTCGGCCCAGCGCAGGAATGCCGGTTCGGGCACGATCGGCAGCGGTTCGGCATCGCAGTTCTCGGCGGAGGTACGGCCCGATACCCGAACGACCGGCGGCGCAGGCATGACGTGGCTCAGCTCCACGGTGCTCTCCAGTTCCTCGCCTTCGAGCGTCAGGCCCTCGATCTCGTATTCGCCCTCCGGGAACCGGCCGAAGAACTGCGCCGGGGGCAGCTCGTCGAACGGTGGCTCGGCGCTCTCGAAGAAGAGCTCGGTCAAGCCCTGCCGCCGCAGCTTCCCGGTGACGAGGATGCCGAGCAGCTTGACCTCGTTCGGGTCCCGGATGCTCAGGAGCCGCCAGGCGTCACCGTCAATCAGGGCGTGTATCCCCAGGTCGCCGTCGGTGTCGTTGAGCTCGAAGAAGATACTTGCCTCGTCGAACGGTGTCTCCTGCGCCGCTGTCTGGGCCAGTGAACCGTTGCACCGGGGCCAGGGATCCGACGGCGAGTGCGGCAATCGGCGCTGCAAGGAGGCGTTGCCGAGGCGCCCGGGTCCGCAGGCCGAGATTGTTCCTGGATTTCATGACCGTACCTCCGCGACGGAGACGTCCGTCGACACGATCTTGTTTTCGACTCGCCTGATTGGACGGAGCCGGCGGAGAAATCATTCGCGGGCGGTCAATAACCCCGGGCGCCTAGACCCTTCAGGACCACACCGAAGACCTGGCGGATGGCGGGGAGGCTGGCGTCGCTGGGCGTGAAGTACAGCCGCGCGGCGGTGATGTCCATGATCAGGTGCACCGCCAGCTCGACGTCGGTGTTGCGCGGCAGCTGGCCGCGCTCGATCGCGCGCCGCAGGATGATCCGCACGGGGTCGTATCGGCGCTCGACCAGGGGATCGAGGACCTCCGCGAGCGCAGGATCCTCGGCGCGCGCGGCCACGAGTTTCGGCATCACGCCACGCAGTCCGCCGCGACGCAGGTTGCGCATCGACTGCGCGTGCAGGTCCATCAGGTCCTCGAGCACGTCGCCGCTGTCGTGCGGGATGAGCATCGGCCAGCGGTTGAACGCCGCGACGATCAGGTGCTCCTTGGTCGGCCAGCGCCGGTAAATCGTCGACTTGCTCGCCCTGGCGCCGGCAGCGACGCGACTCAGGGTCAGCCCCGAGAACCCCCGCTCGCGCAGCAATCTCGAGGTCGCGCTGATGATCGCCTCTTCCGAGGCCTGGCTCCTCGGGCGGCCGGGACCTGGCTTCTTGCTCTTCGCGGTCACGCGCTCACCCTCCGAACTCGCGCTTGAGCTCGCGCCGCAGCAGCTTGCCCATGTCGTTGTACGGCAGCCGTTCACGGAAGAGCACGCGCTCGGGAACGCGCGAGCCCCTCAACCGTTCGCGCACCCAGGTCTTGAGCTCCGCCGCGCTCGCGGCGCCGGGATCGTCGAGCACGACCACGGCGCCGACGGCCTCGCCCCACTCCTCGCTCTCGATCGCGAGCACCGCCGCATCGGCCACCGCCGGGTGCGCGCGCAGCACGGCCTCGATCTCGCCGGGCGAGATGTTCTCGCCGCCGCGCACGATCACGTCGTCGGCGCGGCCGTCGAGAAAGACGTAGCCCTCGCCGTCGATCCAGCCGCGATCGCGGGTCGCAAACCAGCCCTCGGCGTCGAGCGTCCGGCCGGCCTCGCGGTACTCGCCTGCGACCTGGGCGCCGCGGACGAAGACGAGCCCGGCCTCCCCGGCAGCGAGCACGCGGCCCTGCTCGTCGCGAACCTGCAGCTCGACCGCGGGCAGCGGCCGCCCGACCGAGCTTGAGCCGGGCGCGGACTTCCGGGTCTGCGCTCGCCGCAGCGGCGCGATGATCCTCGGGACCGAGGAGACAGATGGTGGAGCTGGTCTCGGTCAGCCCATAGGCGTTCGTGAACGCAACCTCGGGTAGTCGCCGCATCGCCCGCTCGATGATCGACTCGGGCATCGGGCCACCGCCATAGGCGATAGCCCGCAGCGTCGCCGGCGGTGGCGCGCGCCGCAGCCTCGAGCGCTCTGCACGATGCGTGTCAGCATGGTGGGAACGAGAAACGCCTGCGTGACGCGTTCGGCCGCGACCAGCTCGAGCCACGCGGCCGCGTCGAACTCCGGCAACATCACGATGCGTCGTCCTGCGTAGATCGACGTCAGGATCGCCGCGATCCCCGCGACGTGATACGGCGGAACCGACACGAGCGCGGCCTCGTGCTCGGACGCCGAGCCGAATTCCACCGTCGAGAGCACGTACGCGCTCAGGTGAGCGTGACGGAGCACGGCGGCCTTGGGTGCACCGGTGGTGCCGCTGGTGAAGAGCTGCACGGCGACGGCATCGGGATCCGCGCCGGCTCCGGTTTCCGACACGGCATCGTCCGCCGTCGGGCTGCAGGAGCGTGCCGCACTCCGTCGCGACTGCTGCCCGGCGGCAGCCTCAAGCCCGCGAGCGTCGATTGCGCGGCGACGAGCATGGGCGCGTCGAGCCGCGCGAGCAGCGCCTCGAGCTCGTCGCGACTCAAGCGGTAGTTGAGCGGCACATACGGCACCCCGGCCCGCGCCGCCGCATACATCGCGACCGCCGCCGCCGGGCCGTTGACGTCGAGGAACGCGAGCGAGCGGGCTCCCTCCTCCCGCAGCCTGCGCGCGGCGGTCGACGCAAGCCGGCGCAGCTCGTCGTAGCCGAAGCTCCGCCCCGCGCAGGACACGGCGGCGCGTCCGAGCCACGTGTCCGCGGCCATGTCGAGCAGAAGCGCCGTATTCATCGGCTCAATCCGACGACGGCAGCGCCTTCGCCTGCTTGACCGGCATCGCCACGCCATCGAGGCTGAGCGAGCCGTCCCCGCCGCGCGTGCACAGCACCTCGACGCGATCGAGCGCGTCCACATAACGCTTGCCGATCAGGGTGCCCTGCGCGAGCGCCGGGTCGATCGGAGCGGCCGGCTGCGCGGGATCCGACATGGCGAGCATCTCGGCGCCGCCGCAGGCGAGCACGGCATCGAGCGCCGGTGCGCGAATGACCATGACCTCGGTGGCACAGACCGCGCTCTTGAGGCGCAGCCCCGGCTTGAGTGTCCTCATGTACTCGCCTCGGCGGCGGCGCGCGCCCCGACGAGCGATGCGGACCAGGCGGGAATACGCCGGAAGAGCTCGTCCACCGACGGAAACGCGAAGTGACTGTGACCCGTGTCGCGGAGCTGCAGCACTGAGACGTCCGGGCTGCGCGGGAAGCCCGCAGCGAGCGCCTCCGCCGGTCCGCAGAGATCGCTGTCGCCGGCGACCAGCAGCACGGGAACGTCGACGCGGGCCGCCTCCGGTGCTGAGCTGCCCGGGATGATGGAGAACACCGCTGCAGTAGCGAGCAGCGGCGCGCGGCAGGCACGCATGGCCGCGATCGCATCCGGATCGGCGCGTCCGCCGTAGATTTCGCGCCCGCGACCGTCGACGCCGAGCGGGGGATACGGCTCCGCGTACCAGCGTTGTGCGAGGCGCACGACGTGAGCGCGCGCACCGGCCGGGTCGCCCGCAAAGACGCGCATCTCATCGTCGAGCGCAGACGGCAGACCGCCCGTGCCGAAACCAAGAAGCACCAGCCCGTCGAAGCTGCGGAATTCGGCCTGCTGGAACACGGTCATCAGGCCACCCAGCGAGTGCCCGACGCCGATGCCGAGGAACTCAGGCAACGGTGCCAGCGAGGCGAGCAGCCGACCGCATCGCAGCCGCGTGCCTGCTTCGGCGTGCAGCGCCGCCAGCGCGCGGGCGTGGCGTTGCGGCGTGAGCTCGAAGCCTCGGGCGGGCCGCGTGCTTCCGCCGATGCCGAGCGGGTCGATCGCGATCGTGATGCCGCCGCGCGCGGCGATCTGCTCCGCGAAGCTGAACCGCGTGCCTTCCTTCGTACGCAGGTCGTAGTAGCCCCGGTCGAGGCCGCCGCCCGGCACGCAGAAGTACACGACGGGCGGATCCGCAAGCTGCGACGCGGGCGGTGCCGTGACCGTCACCGCCAGTACGCCCTCGGGGTCGCCGTCGAGCACGGGCCCGACCGGAATGAGCAGATCCTCGCGAGTCATGACTTGCCCAGGATGGCGCCGGCCATGGCGCAGGACACGAGCGCGTGCGCGACACCGGGCACCTGGTTCACCGCCGTGCCGCGCACCTGGCGCACCGCCTCGGTGATGTTGTTCATCCCGTGAATGTAGGCTTCACCGATCAGGCCGCCGTTGGTGTTCACGGGGAGGCGGCCGCCGATCTCGATGTTGCCGTCCTTGATGAATTCCTTCGCCTCACCGCGACCACAGAAGCCAAAGCCCTCGAGCTGCTTGAGCACCTGCGGAGTGAACGCGTCGTAGAGCATCGCGACCTGCATGTCGGCGGGAGTGAGACCCGACTTCGCGTAGATGCGTCGCGCCGTGCCCTGCGCTTCCGGCATCACGGCGAGGTCGGCGTGGTAATAATTCGAGATCACCTCGACCTCCGCCGGGATCGACTGCGCGGCCGCGAGGATGCGCACCGGCGGCTGCCGCAGGTCGCGCGCGCGCGCGAGGCTGGTCACGACGAGCGCCACGCCGCCATCGCTTTCCTGGCAGCAGTCGAGCAGCCGCAGCACGGGCTCGACGATCCAGCGTGACTGCTGGTGGTCGTCGATCGTGATCGGCTTGCCGTAGAACCAGGCCGCGGGATTGGTCGCCGCGTGCCTGCGCTGGGCGACGGAGACGTGCGCGAGGTCGCGGTTCGTCACGCCGAACTCCGACATGTAGCGCTGTGCCGTGAGCGCCTCCCAGGAGGCCGGCGTCTGCGCACCGAACGGCATGCACCACAGGAGCGACCCGGTGCCGGCGCCGGCCACGTTCACGACGCCGCCTGCCTGGGGCACGATCGGCTGGCCGAACCGGTAGGCGGACCGCTCGTTCATCGCGCGCCAGATCAGGACGGTCTCCGCGAGGCCCGACTCGACCACGGCCATCGCCTGCGCGAGCGTCGCGACCGATGCGGCGCCGCCGCCCGGAATGCGCGTCGTGTAGGCGAGATCGCGCACGCCCAGGCAACGCCCGAGACCGATCTCGTCCGAGCTGTCGAGCGTGAAGGTGATCATCCCGTCGACGTCCGCGGGGTCGATCCCGGCGTCATCGAGCGCCGCCCTCGACGCCTCGGCCGCGAGTTGCAGCTCGCTGCGGCCGGAATTCTTCGAGAACTCGGTCTGTCCGATGCCGACTATCGCGGCGCCAGCGCCCGCGCGACGATTCATCGTGCGCGCTCGCGCGGCCGGAACACCGGCACCGAGTGCCCACCGCGAGTCGCGGCGAAGGCCACCTCGACCGGCAGTCCGCGACGCAGATCCGCCAGGGCAATGCCCTCGAGATTGGACACGAGCCGGATGCCCTCCTCGAGGTCCACCAGCACGACGACCGGCGGCTCGGTGAAGCCGACCGGTGCGGGATGGCGCTGGATGATCCACGAGCAGACCTGCCCGCGTCCGCTCAGGGCGACGGCCGTGCGCTCGGTGCTGTGGCAATGCGGGCACATCGGTCGCGGCGGATGGCGCAGCCTCGCGCAGCCGCTGCAGCGCTCGCACAGCAGCTCGCCGCGGTCGGCGCCTTCCCAGAAAAAGGCCGCGTCCGCGGTGTAGACGGGATCGGGACGCGTCGGCGTGTCGGTCATTCGGTGGTGGCCGCTGGCTTCGCAACTTCCCACGGGCTGCGCACGCGCCGGTGGCCCTCGCCAGGCCGCCACTCGAGCACGCAATCGGCGCAGAGCTCGTCGATCTCTGCCTGGGTGTAGCCCAGCTCCGCCAGCAATTCGCGGCTGTGCTGGCCGACGATCAGCGGCGGACCCTGCACGCGCGCCGGCGTCTCCGAGAAATCGAACGCGACGCCGATCTGGTCCAGCCGGCCGACGAAGGGATGCTGGTGCGTCACGGTCCAGCCGCGACGATGGAACTCCGGCATCGTCGTGCAGACCGAGCGCGAACCCCGGATCGCAGATCTCGCAGGGCACGCTGGCCGCATCGAGCTTCGCGAACCATGCGGCCGCAGGCACCTCGCGAAACTGCTTCGCAGAGCAGCGCCGCGAGCGCCGCGTCGTTGGCTGCGCGAGCCTCGCGCGTTGCGAACCGCGCGTCGGCGGCCAGCTCCGGCCTCCCGATCGCGACGCAGAGACGGTCCCAGTGCTCGTCGGTGGCGACAACGAGGCAAAGCCAGCCGTCGGCCGTCTCGTAAAGCCGGTCGGTGGCGCTGAACCCGAGCTGCTGCGGCGTCGACGCGTGGCCGGTCGAAGCCCGCTGCCGTCCGGGCGCGCGAGCGCATACGAGGTGTTGAGGAGCTGCGCGTTGACGATCGAGGTGTCGCAGAACTGGCCCTCGCCGGTGCGCTCGCGGTGATAGAGCGCCTGGATGATGGCGATCGCAGAGAGAAACCCGTTGCCCGTGTCGCCCAGGCTGCAGAAGCTCCAGAGCGGCTTGCCACCCCGTGCCATGCCGCCGTCCTCGTACTGCACGCCCGCGAGGCAGCCGCCGGTCTGGTCGTTGCCCGGCAGCTCGGCGCGCGGTCCGGTCTCGAAGCCGCGCGTGTGACAGTAGACGAGGCGCGGATTCAGCTTCTTCAGGCTCTCGTAGTCGATCCCGAGCCGCTCGGCCGCGTCGTAACGCATGTTGTGCTGGACGACGTCGGCGCGCGCGACGAGCGCGAGCAGCACCTTCATCGCGCGCGGGTCCTTGAGGTTGAGCGCGATGCTGCGCTTGCCGTGGTTCGCCATGTAGGCGATGTGGTTCGAGTGCCAGTAGGTGTCGTAGAGCGCGTTGATCTTGATGACGTTCGCGCCGAGGTCCGAGAGGATCTGCGTGCCGTAGGGCCCCGCGATCGCGAGCCCCAGGTCGAGCACGGTGATGCCGGCGAGCGGCGCGGCAAGCGCCTCGCCCGGCTGCGCACCGCCCGCCACGGGGCCGCGCGCGACGGCGGATTGCGCAGGGTGGACGCGTGCAGCCTCGGCGCGGACCGCATCCGTGTGCTCTCCGCTGCGCGGCGCGGGGCGGTGGATCGGCGCGGGATTCGCATGCAGCCGGTAGGTCGTCCCGACCTGTCGCACCCGTCCCAGCTCCGGGTCGTCGATCTCGACGACACAACCGTCCGCGAGGAAGAGCGGATCGCAGAGCGCCTCCTCCGGCGGTCGCACGGCCTGGATGGTCATGCCGGCGGTGGCGGCGGCGTCGACCCAGGCCTGCGCGGGGAATTTGCGGACGGCCTCGGCGAGTATGGGCTGGTAATGCATCATCACCAGTAGTTCCTCGGGGCCGGTACCGAAACGATCCGGATCATTCTGCGCCTTGAGATCCGGCGTCGCGTTCAGCGTTTCGCCGGCAGACGCGGTCAGGATGAAGCGCGGGTTCGGCACCCAGTTGTGGATCCAGCGACCGTCGGCGCACTCGAAGTGACCCTTGGGCGCGCGGCTGCCCAGGATCCAGCTGTCGAACATCGGCGCCTCGGGTTTCTCCGCGCGCTGCCACACGCCGCTGCCGCAGACGAGCGCGCCCTGCAGCAGGGACGTCTCGACCCATTGACCGCGGCCGGTGATCTCCGCGCGCGCGGAGCGCCGCGCTGATCGCGGTGGTGGCGGCGAAGAACGCGCCCAGGCTCGGCCAGTGCGAGGCGGGAAAGACCGGCCCCGGCCTCGGCGGGCCCTGCACCCATTCATACGGGATCTCGAGGTCTGCGAACGGATCCGGTCGCCGCCCCATGTGATTGATCGCGCCTTCCGGCCAGCCGCGCTGCTCGAAGTGCAGCCCTGTGCGTGCCGCCACCAGCGCGTCGTAGCCGGGACGCTCGGAGTGCCGGTTGCCGCGCCCGTACGCGGTGATCGAGCAGTAGATGAGACGCGGATTCAGTGCGTGAAGCCGTGCGTAGTCGATCCCAAGTCGCTCCGTGACACCGGGCGAGTAGCTCTCGACCAGGATGTCGGCATCGCGAGCGAGCGCGAGCAGGCAGTCGCGGTCTGCCCGATTCTTGAGATCGAGCACCGCGCTGCGCTTGCCGCGCTGCCAGGTGCGATAGCCGAGTTGCGTGCGGAACGGGTCGCCGCCCGGCGGCTCGATGCGCGTGACCGCCGCGCCGTGATCGGCGAGCAGCATCGTGGCCATCGGGCCCGCGATGCCCCACGACAGGTCGAGGACCTTGAGTCCCTCGAGCACGGCGCCCGGCATGAGCTCAGCCCTGCAGGCCGAAGGTTCGCAGCGCGTTCTCGCTCGTGATCTTGCGACGGTCCGCTTCCGGGATCCCGGCCTTGCCGAACTGCTCGGCGACGACCTTGCGGGAATTCGGCCAGCAGGTGGCCGGGTGCGGAAAATCGGTCGACCAGTACAGGCAGTCGGGACCGAAGAACTTGTACGCCGCGGCGAGCCCGTTCGGCTCGTACATGAAGGTCGCGCCCATCTGGCGCTTGAAGTACTCGCTCGGCAGCAGCTTCACACCCGGGAAGGTGTAGTGCTGGTGCATCCGCGGGTCGAGCACGGTCTCGAAGAAGAACGGCAACCAGCCGAGACCCGGCTCGACGAGAATCACCTTGAGCTTCGGAAAGCGCTCGAGCGTGCCGGTGAGGATCCAGAACAGGATCGGCTCGGCGAGCGCGACGGCCGGCATCGCGGTGAAGATGCCCTTCTGCGGTGTGGGGTCGCGGCGGAACACGTCCCACAGCGAGGCCTTGAGATCGAGATGATTCAGCACCGTGATCCCGAGGTCGCCGAGCGTCGACCACAGCGGGTCGTAGCGCTTGTCGTGCACGTCGGGCAGACCGAACTCGCTCGGGAACGGCGTGATCTGCACGCAGCGCGCGCCGCGCTTCGCGAGCCGATGCACTTCCTTGACGGCGAAGTCCACGTCGAAGAGCTGGATCTGGTAGGCGGTCAGCAGGCGCTTCGGGTCGAGCGAGGCGAAGTCCGCCATGCCGTCGTTGTACCCGGAGAGCGCCTCCTTCCAGTCGCTGCCCATCAGCCCGGGCGTGCAGTACTTCGAGCCACCCACCTCCGGAAAGATCACCTCCGCCTCGACGCCGTCCTTGTCCATCGCGGCGAGCTTGCCGTGCGGCTCGAAGTGGCCCGGGTCGCGCGCCGCTTCCGGATCGACGAAGTCCTCGAGCTCGAGGTTCTTCTGCCCGCCGCGAAGCTCGGTCGCATCGAAGATCGCCTGCTTCTTGACCGCCTCGTCCCAGACGCTGTGCAGGCGGTCGGGCAGGCGCGCCTTGACCCAGTCGTCGGTGAAGTGCACGTGCGAATCGGCGGATACGAGGCGCTCGGTGACGGGGGCGATGGCGGACATGGCGAGTCTCCTGCTTGCTGCGCGAGGGGTGGCCGGTTGCGGGCGGGCTTCGGCCGGGTGATTGTCCTCGACCCCGCCGGCACGGTCAATTAGAGTACCGTGAGTACCGGTTCGATCAGAGCGCGCCACGCGCGGGTGTTGCAGTGCATCACGAGGACGCCAGCGCCTTCGATTCGGAGAGCTTTGCCGCGGGGTTGCTGCGTGACCTCGGTGTCGAGGATGCGTCCGCCGCGCGGGCCGGCGGTATCACCCGGCGCTGCGCTGGGCGGACTGCGGCGCGATGTCGCTGACGGGCCGCCGCCACGGCCCGGCGATAATGTGCCCGGTGCCGCTCGCGTCCTGCGCGGACGGCGCGCTCTCTGCGCTGCAGGTGATCGCCGACGCGCCCGACGGCGTGCTGCCCGCGGGCGGCGAGTTGCTCGTCGAGCGTGCGGCCCTCATGGGCCTGGTGCGCAACGGTCGCATCGCGCCCGGCGGCGCGTGCCGGCTGCTCGACTGCGCCGACGGCCGCATCGCGGTGAGCCTCGCCCGCCCCGAGGATTGGGCGTCCCTCCCCGCGTGGCTCGCCACCGAAAATTGGCTCGGAGCCGGATTTCCGCGATTCGCGTTTCCGGAGAGAGGGGCTGCCGCCGTCGAAGCGGCGTGGGGCGCCGCCGCGGCGGCCGTGGCCAGGCAGACCGTCGACGACGCTCCTCGAACGGGGCCGGTTGCTCTCGCTCGCCCTGGCGGGCGATCGTCTGATCGACGGTCCGGCCGACCCGTGGTTCGAAGTCGACTGCGAGAACGGCCCCCTACAACACAGCGCGCGTGCGCGCCCGCTGGTGGTGGACCTGTCGTCGCTCTGGGCCGGGCCACTCTGCACGCATCTCCTCGGACTGCTCGGTGCACGGGTCGTCAAGGTCGAGAGCACTGCGCGCCCCGACGGGGCCCGCGCCGGCAATGCCGACTTCTACGACCTGCTGAACCGGGGTAAGGCGAGCGTCGCCGTCGATCTCGGATCGGCCGGGGGGCTGGACTTGCTGCGCCGCCTCCTCGCCGAGGCCGACATCGTCGTCGAGGCTTCGCGTCCGCGCGCGCTCGCTCAACTCGGTATCGATGCCGCTGAATACTGCGCCGCCGGGCGCGCGATCACCTGGATCAGTCTCACGGGCCACGGCCGCCGCGCTCCGCAGGACGGATGGATCGCATTCGGCGACGACGCCGCCGTCGCCGCAGGTCTCGCGACCGTGATGCACCGCGCGACGGGCGAGCCGCTCTTCTGCAGCGACGCCGTTGCGGACCCGCTTGCCGGTATGCACGCGGCTCTCGCCGCGTGGTGGAGCCACCGTCGCGGCGGCGCGCGGCGCATCTCGCTGTCGCTCACTTCGGTCGTGCGGAACTGTCTTCGATTCGCCGGGCCGCTCGATGCGCAGACGCTCCGCGAGCGCCAGTGCCGGTGGACGGCGGAGCTCGGCCGTGCGCGGCGCGACGCGCGACCTCCTGCCGCGCGCGAGCGACGCGGCGCGGCTCGACCGCTTGGCTCCGACACGGCCGCCGTCGCCGGCCAGTACCGGCGGTTTCGTATATCATCCGGGCATACTCCGCTCGAGACCCCGCTGAGATTCACGATGGCCACACCCGAGACCGCCGTGCTCAAGGATCCGCCGCAGGTCCGCGGCATCCCGCTGATCGGCAACACGCTCGACATGGCGAAGGACCCGGCGAAGTTCTTCGTCGACTGCTACCGCCGGCACGGTCCCGTGTTCCGTATCAAGGTCATGGGCAACACCTACACCGTGCTCGCCGGCGCCGAGGCCGCGAACTTCATGGGTACCCGCGCGGGGCGCGACTCGCTGCGCTCCAAGGAGTTCTGGCAGGGCCTCGTGAACGAATGGGGCGCGAGCAAGACGCTGACCGGCGAGGATGGCGAGACACACAACAAGTTGCGCGCCGTCATGCGACACGGCTACTCGAAGGAATCAGTGGCCGGTCGTTACGACGAGCTGGTCGCGATCACGGATTCCGTGATTGACCGCGACTGGCCGACCGGGGAGCTGGTGCCGGTCCTGCAGAACATGCAGTACATCGTCACCGAGCAGCTCGGCGCGATCCTCACCGGCACCTCGCCGCGCGAGTACGTAGCCGACATCCGCACGACCATCCTGTACATCCTGAACATCCTGGTCACGCGGCAGCGGCCGAAGTTCCTGCTCAAGGACCCGCGCTATCGCCACGCGAAGGAGCGCGTCTCCGAGCTCGGCCGGCGGATGATCGCCGAGTACTACGCAACGCGGGCGGAGCGCCGACCTGAGAACCGCAACCTGGTCGACGACATCATGGAGGCGCACGAGCGCGACCCCGACCTGATTCCGGCGAACGACCTGATCCTGAGCCTGACCGGTCCGTTCGTTGCCGGCCTCGACACCGTCGCGAATACCACGGCCGCCTTCATCTACGCAGTGCTCAAGCACCCGCAGGTTCTCGAGCGTGTGCAGCGCGAGGCCGATGCGCTCTTTGCCGCCGGCACGATCGGACCCGAGGATCTGCGGCGCATCCCGTCGATCGACGGGGCGATCATGGAGGCGATGCGGCTTTACCCGATCGCGGTCGCGCAGATGCGCACGGCGACGCGCGATTTCGAATTCCTGGGTCATCGCATCCGCGAAGGCGAGCTGCTGTTCGTCGCGACCAGCGTGCCCCACTTCATGGCGGAGTACTTTCCGAACCCGGAAGTCTTCGACATCGACCGCTACGAGAAGCCGCGCGCGGAGCACTTGAAGCCCGGCGTGTATTCACCGTACGGGCGCGGCCCGCACACCTGCCTGGGGAAGACGCTGGCCGAAGTGCAGATGGCGATCTCGATGGCGCGACTCTTCCATCGTCTCGATCTCGCACTCGAGCCCGCCGACTACGTGCTCGAGACCAAGACGCTGCCCACGCCCGGTCCGAGCATGAAGTTCAAGGTCCGCGTCCGCGGCCGGCGCAATTCGGGCGCGGAGCAGGCCACCGGCGTACGATGAGACGACGTGGCGTCCATAATCCGAGGCAAGGCATGAAACGTCTCGCCGCCCTGCTTGCAGCGGGTGCCCTCTTCACGAGCGCCTGCACGACCGTCAAGATCGGCGGTGATGACACGTCGATCATCGAGCATGACGGCGGTGTCGAGGAAGCGAAGGACCTGTCGACCCGAGCCTGCCAGCGAGCCGGCCAGCAAAGTGCCGAGATCATATCGACAGTGAACAAGGATCCTGCGCTGCCACCGGGTACCGGCAAGCAGGTAACCACTTTTCGATGCTCGCCTGCCACCCCGCGGTAGAAGGTCCGCCCCGCGAAGCATCACAAGTGCGCCACCAGGACCCGGGCTGGCTGCCGTTCCTGCGGAAGATCGACAAGGCCCGCAGCAATTCGCGGCCATCAGATTCGATGTGAAGCTGCCGATCGTATGACGAACCATGAGGCCCGAGCGTGAGCGCCGAACCTGACGGGGCGACCTTTACGTTTGTCGGGTTCACTCTCGATTCGATTCAGCGTCAGCTGTTCGGTGTCGACGGCGAGCCGGTGAAACTCACGGCTCGTGCCTTCAACATCTTGCTGTTCATGATCGAGCGCCCGGGGATATTGCTCGACAAGAAGACGCTGATGAAGGCGATCTGGCCGGACACGATCGTCGAAGAGAACAACTTGAGTCAGCACATCCTGCTTGTGCGCCGCGCGCTGGGTGAAGTGCCTGGCGAAAACCGCTTCATCGTCACCGAGCCGGGGCGGGGCTTTCGCTTCGTGGCGCCGGTTCGGCGGATCAATGCGATTCTTATGCCCGATGCCCCCGCTGAATCGCAGCGCGACGAATCACCGCGCGCGGCGCCGTCAATTGCGGTACTCCCCTTCGCGGACATGAGCCCGAACCAGGATCAGGCGTATTTTGCCGATGGACTCTCGGAAGAGCTCTCGGATTACCTGAGTCGACTGCCGGACTTGCGCGTCGTCGGACGGACTTCCGCGTTCTCATTCAAGGGCAAGAACGAGGATCTGCGCACGATTGCAAGAGCCCTGGGGGTCAAGCATCTCCTCGAGGGCAGCGTCCGCAAGAATGGCGATCAGCTGCGAATCACGGCACAGCTCGTTGATGCCAACGGCACTCGCGTCTGGTCCAACGTGTATGACCAGAAACTCGGCGACGTCTTCACCATTCAGGACGAGGTCGCGAAGTCGGTGGCGCTCGCACTCAGCGTGAAGCTGAGCGCAAGCGACATGGACCTCGTTCGCGGCGGCACCCGCAACATTGAAGCGTATGACGCTTATTTGCTCGGAAGAGCCCTGACCTACGGGCAACCTGATGAGATCAGGCGTGGTATCGAGCAGATGGAGCGGGCCGTGACGCTCGACCCCAACTTTGCGCTCGCCTGGAGCAGGGTGGGCCTCACCTATCTGGGTGCCTTCGTGCTCCCGGAGAGAGGCGGCGAGGACTGGAACGCGAAGGCGTTTCACGCCGCCTCGCGTGCCCTCGAGCTCGCGCCTGAATTGCCGTCGGTTCAGGCGACGGCTGCGTGGATATCGATGCAGCGCAGGGACTGGACGGAGGCGGAGCGACGATTGCAGAAGGCGCGTGATCTTGTCACCGGATCGGAGCATGTGTGGGAGCAGAGCGGCTGGTTTTGCTTCAACGTGGGCCGCCCACGGGAAGCGGCGCAATACTTCCGACGCGCCTACCTCGCCGCGCCACTGACTGCCGCCTTTCCCATGCTGCTGGCAGCCACGTATGAGATGTGCGGCGACCTCGATGAAGCCGACGCCGAGCTCGCACGCGGCGCACGTCTCTTCGGCCTCCAGCCCGCTATGCTGCTCCAGGCGATGACGCGTCATGATCGAGCGCGGATTGAAACGCTGGTCTCGACCATGCCAATGGATCCGATCGCCCATCTCGTACGATCGCACCTCGACGAACCACAGGCTGCGCTCGCCGAGCTGCGGCGCCTCGCTGATGATCCAGCCTTCTCAAAGAGTCTCTTCTCTCTGTCGGTGCTCTCGTTGTGGGCGGCCTATTTTGGCGATGCGGAGTTGTCGCTGCAGTTATTGGGCAAAGTGCGAAGTGACGCAGTCTCCGCCTGGATGCTCTGGCGACGGCTCCTGACAGACATGCGCCGGCTCCCCGGCTTCAAGGACCTGGTGCGCGATCTCGGGCTTGTTGACTATTGGCGGGCGTCGGGGAACTGGGGTGAGTTCTGCCGTCCGTTGGGCGATGACGATTTCGAGTGCACGTAGCCAGGACGGCTACCTCCATCCGGGTAAACGACGGTCAGCGCTTCACAAGTTCACGAAGTAGATCGTAGGTTTACGGCGCTCGTGCGGCTCGGACACGCGCCGTGCAGTAGCCTGTCGCGATGGACTCTCTGATCGCCGCCGCCGCGCGCGCACTCGTCGCCGGCGACGCGCTCGGGGCTCTCAAGCGCGTCGCTCTGCGCGACGACCCGCCGGCGCTTGCGCTTCGCGGCATCGCCATGGCGCAGCTCGGCGAGCACCCGCGCGCCCGCGAGCTCCTCCGCCGGGCCGCCCGCGGCTTCGGCGCCCACGAGGAGCTGGCGCGCGCCCGCTGCGTCGTCGCCGAGGCCGAGGTAGCCCTCGCCATGCGCGACCTCCGCGGCTCGCCGCGCACGCTGGCGGCCGCGTCAGCCACACTCGAGGCGCGCGCCGATCGCGCCAACGCGCTGCACGCGCGTCTGATCGCGGTGCGCCGACTGCTCCTGCTCGGCCGCCTCGACGAGGCCGCATCCGCCCTCGCCCGCCTCGACACGCGCGGCCTGCCACCGTCGCTGCTCGCGGTGGCCGAGCTGGCCGCGGCCGAGGTGGCGCTGCGCTCGCTGCGCACAGCACCGGCGCAGGCGGCACTCGTCCGCGCCTTTGATGCGGCCGAACGCGCGCGCGTGCCCGCGCTACTAGCCGAAGTGGCCGAGGCGCGCGCCGCGCTCGATCGTCCCGCCGCCCGGCGCCTCCACGCCGGTCACGAGCAGCCGCTGCGCCTCGACGAGGTCGAAGCACTCTTCGCCTCGGACGCGCTGGTGCTCGACGCCTGCCGTCGCGGCCTGCGCGCCGGCACCACCTGGTTGCCCCTGGCGCGACGCCCCGTCGTGTTCGAATTGGCGCGCGCGCTCGCCGAGGCGTGGCCCGGCGACGTCGATCGGCACGCCCTGATCGCGCGCGCGTTCGGCACCCGCCGCCCCAACGAGTCACATCGAGCGCGCCTGCGCGTCGAGATCGGCCGCTTGCGCGCGATCGTCGCGCCGCTGGCGCACATCGAAGCCACCGCGCGCGGCTTCGCGCTCACGCCGCGAGACGAGCGCGCCGTCGTCGTGCTGGTGCCACCCATCGATGGCGATCAGGCGTCGCTGCTGGCGCTGCTCGCCGACGGCGCGGCCTGGTCCACCTCGGCCCTTGCGCTGGCCCTCGGGGCCAGCCAGCGCACGGTCCAGCGCGCGCTCGTCGAGCTGGAGGCTACGGGACGCGCGCGCTCGATCGGGCGTGCGCGCGCACAGCGCTGGCTGTCGCCGCCGCTGGCCGGATTCACGACGATCTTGTTACTCCCTGCCGCGCTGGCGCTTGGGTAGATTGCTCTTGCGGCGCCGTTCCGAAGCGCCGAAAGGAGCAAGCGATGACCCTCACCCGAGACAGGACAGGCCAGACGAAACCGCAGGCACCGGCACGCGCCGCCGAGATCGTGCGCGAGTACGGCCCCTTCGCCGGCGCCGACCGCATCCACGGCGTCACCCACGACGGCCGCCGTGTCTGGGCCGCCACCGGATCCAAGCTGGTCGCCTTCGATCCCGAGAGCGGCCAGCTCGCGCGCACGCTCGACCGCGCCGGCGACGCCGGCACCGCCTTCGACGGCAAGCACCTCTATCAGATCGCCGAAGCGCGCATCGACAAGATCGATCCCGCCAGCGGCGAGGTCGTGGCGTCGATCCCGGCACCCGGCCACGGCGGCGACTCGGGCCTCGCCTGGGCCGAGGGCAGCCTGTGGGTGGGGCAGTACCGCGAGCGCAAGATCCACCAGGTCGATCCCGAGACGGGCGCGATCCTGCGCACCATCGAGTCCAACCGCTTCGTCACCGGCGTGACCTGGGTCGACGGCGAGCTGTGGCACGGCACCTGGGAAGGCGACGAGAGCGATATCCGCCGAATCGATCCGGACAACGGCGCCGTGCTCGAGCGGCTCGAGATGCCGCGCGGCACCGGAGTCAGCGGGATGGAGTCCGACGGGGCGAACCTGTTCTATTGCGGCGGCGGAGCAAGCGGAAAGGTTCGCGCCGTGCGACGTCCGAAAGGAAAGAAACCATGAGCGGCCACAAGACTGGGACACGTGAAGAGTGGCTTGCGGCCCGGCTCGAGCTGCTCGAAGCCGAGAAGGAACTGACGCGGCGTAGCGACGAGCTGGCGCGGCGGCGGCAGGCGTTGCCCTGGGTTCGAGTCGACAAGGCTTACCGCTTCGAGACCGACGAAGGCACGGCGTCACTCGCCGATCTGTTCCGAGGACGCTCGCAACTCCTCGTCTACCACTTCATGTTCGGGCCCGACTACACGGCGGGGTGTCCGTCCTGCTCGGCGATCGCGGACGGGTTCGACGGCTTCGTCGTCCATCTCGCGAACCACGACGTCACGCTGTGCGCGGTGTCGCGGGCGCCGATCGCGAAGCTGCAAGCTTACAAGCGGCGGATGGGGTGGACCTTCCCGTGGGCGTCGTCGCTCAACAGCGACTTCAACTTCGACTTCAACGTCGGGTTGACGGAGGAGCAACAGCGCGAGGGTGTCGAATACAATTACCGGCGCGAGGCACGGTTGCAGTCACGCGGCAGTGAGGGACCGGTCGCCGAGATCGCGGCGGGTGTTGGCACGGACGTGGCGACGTTTACGCGCGAGAGGCCGGGCATGAGCGCGTTCGTGCTCGACGACGGCGTCGTCTACCACACCTATTCCGCCTATGCGCGCGGACTGGACGGTCTCTGGGGCATGTACCAGTGGCTGGACCGCGCACCCCATGGACGCAACGAGACGGGCGTCTGGTGGCGCCGCCACGACGAGTACGCCAACCAAGGCGCGGGCGCGCGCTGAGGCGCGCCCCGACGTGTCGTCGCCTACTCCCACCACCGTGCCCGAGGCGGGAACGCATCTTGGAGTCGGATTAGTCGGCCTCGGATGCCGCCAGCGGCCGTCCGCAAACGCCCGCATTAGATCCTCTCGGCTTTCCCCCAACCCTCGGGAAATAGTACGCGGGTCAGAAACAGCGCGAGCAGTGCGCCCACAATCTGCGCACCGATGAATGGAAGTGCATCTATGGGACGTATGCCGGCAAACGTATCGCTGAGTGAGCGTGCGACGGTAATCGCCGGGTTCGCGAACGACGTGGAAGAGGTGAACCAGTACGCAGCCCCAATCCAGCCCGCGATCATCCACGGCACGTCCTCCGCTCGTCGATGTCCGAGCACCACGAGCACGAGCCCCAGCGTCGCGATCACTTCCGCGATCCACTGTGCCGTGCCGGCTCGTCCATGGCTCGATAGCTGTACCAGGGGTAGCTCGAACATCGCGTGGGCAAGAACCGCACCGAGACAGCAGCCGGCAACCTGAACAAGGGTGTACGCGACGCAGTCACGCCAGCTCAAGCGGCGACACAGGGTGAGCACGAGCGACACCGCCGGATTGAAGTGCGCACCGCTCAGCGGGCCCAGAAGTGCAATCAGAACCGCAAGCACCGCAACGGTCGCGCCCGTGTTCGCGATCAGGGCGACTGCGTTGTCGTCCGTCAGGCGGTCGGCAGCGATACCGGAGCCGATGACGGCAGCGGCGAGCATGGCACTGCCGAACCCTTCCGCAAGTAAACGCCGCGACAGTGATTCACTTGCCATCCGCACGCGGCATCCGGCCGATCTCCCGAACGTGCTCCTGCACCTTTAAATGGTCGAGCGACGCGATGGGCAACTCGACGAAGGGCTTGATCCGGTTCTCTAGCGCGCGAACGGTCTCGCGAAACGCGAGCAATCTCTCCGCCTGAGTTCCCTCCACGCCGGCCGGATCAGGCAGACCCCAGTGCGCAGTGACAGGATGCCCAGGCCAGACCGGACAGACCTCACCGGCAGCGGTGTCGCAGACGGTGATGATGAAGTCGAGGTCCGGTGCTCCGGCCTGCGCGAACTCATCCCAGCTCTTGCTGCGCAAACCGTCGGCGGGCAGGTCCAGTCGTCGAAGCAGCTGAAGCGCCAACGGGTTGACCTCACCCTTCGGGAAACTCCCGGCGCTGTAGGCGCGAAACTTGCCGCGACCATGATGATTCAACAGCGACTCGGCGAGAATGCTACGCGCGGAGTTTCCGGTGCACAGGAAGAGCACGTTGTACGGTCGGTTGCCCATTTCTGCTCCCCCGTGCTAGGCGGCCTTCGGTGGGCAACAGGTGCTCGGCGGGGCCTTCGCGATGTCGAATCCGTAGGTCGTGCTCTCTCCGGTGGTCAGGAATGTTTCCCACTTGACGCCTTGGGGATCCTCGATCCAGCTCTTCTCGCTTTTCGCGTAGCAGCACGTCGTGGCCCCTTCTTCGAGCACTGGACCGTCTGCGCGCTGCAGCCGCCTGTACACATCGGCCAGCTCGACCTTGTTCTCAACCTGAATGCCGAGGTGCTGGACGCCAACCTCCGAACCACGCGCGCTGATGGCGAAATTCACACGAGGATCTTCCAGCATCCACTTCGCGTAATCGGCCTTCTGGACGGTCGGCTCGGTCGCGAAGAGCTGTGAATAAAATTGGACTGAGGCGTCGAGGTTTTTGACAGCTATGTGGACGTGCAGGCGCTTCATCGTATTGCTCCAGTAATTGATTACGGCGAGACTCAGGCGGCGGTCCGCGGCCTGCGCGTCTTCATGGCGCTGGGCGGGGCGCATGGGACACACGCCGCCGAACCGCCACAACAGTTCTCCGTCAGGTACGTGACGACGGCGTTCATGACGCCGAAGTCTGTTGAGTAGATGAGCTGTCGCCCCTCTCGGCGCTGCGTGATTAAACCTGCGCGCTGCAGGTTCTGCAGATGGAACGTGAGCGAGGATGGAACGAGTCCGACGCGGTCTGCGATGCTGCCGGCAGGGAGCCCCTCGGGACCTCTGGCCACCAGCAACCGATAGACCGCGAGACGGTGCTCGTGGGAAAGTGCTCCGAGCGCAGCAATGACTTGGTTCGACTTCATAGAAGTATACGATACTTTGCGGAATATCGAAATGTCAAGATGACCGACCGCTCGATTGGCTGAAGGTCCGCTTCTGGCCCGAACTCAGTCTCGAAGAGTGACTCAGAACGACCCGAAGCCGCCGGGTTCCGAACGTCCGCCTCCGGTCCAATGTCTGGAGCCTCTCCCCGTCGTTGGGGAGAGGCTCCGCATGAAGGCTACTTCTTGATAGTGATCTTCCGAAACAGATACTGTCCCGTAATCTCGCGCATCGCCGGATAGTTCTTCTGAGCAAACGCTGTCGTCTCATCCGAACGCGCCTTGCCGAATTCGTTCATGAACGCGTCGTAACGCGCCTTATTCGGCGCCAAATCCTCCGTCTTCGCAAACTTGACGATGAGCAGTAGGTTGAAATCTCCACTCTGCGGAATATCGCTGCGGTAAATCTCGTACTCCTCGATTTGCCCCAGCTTCTTCGCAACCTCATTGGTCGTGACCCAGGTCTTTGCGAGGCCTTCCAGATAGGCGTCGTCCATGTTGGGTTGGACTCGAATCGTGGTGATCGACCAAACGGCATCGCTTTGGTCATAGTCTTTCCAGGGCTCGAGATCAGCCAATGCAGCGGCCGAACCCAGCAAGAGACTCAGCGCAATCAATGTTGTATGAAATCGCATTGTGATTCCCCCGGTTTGATAGTTGCAGGTGTCAGCACAGCAATTCTCGGCTGACCCACCGGCCCTCCGCAACAATTGTCCTAGGGCGGTTGAATGTAGGCGCGGCCGCCGACCTCGGGCCGCAGTGCCGCCGGGGCGGACTTGGCGACGATCTCTTTGGGCGGGCGTGGGGCATCAACTAATCGACCGCAAACATGACGCTGGAAGCCTTGATCACAGCGTAGGCTGTTTTGCCTTCAAAAAGGTCTAGCTGCACGACCGAGTCCGCGGTGATGATGCTGACCACCTGGACATCGGGCGCGATTTCGAGGGTAATTTGAGCATTCACGGCGCCGATTTCAATCTTGCGAATCGTCCCACGAAGGACATTACGGGCACTGAGAAAACGTAGCCCCATTTCGCGAGGGTGCGATGCTGGCCAATTCGCGCCCGCGATTCACACAGAAACGCAACGTCGACCGCGAGAGCGAAGGGCATTCTTGGGCTCCCACGCAGCGCAGAGCGTTTTCACACAGCCTCGACCCAAAGCAGCCGTTCAGGGTCGCTGCAATTGCCCTCGATTTATTGACGTATAACGAGTCGCGTGGGCTAGTGATTTCATGGGGTTCGGGGTTCGTCCATGTCCATATGCCGCAATTCTGCGGCGTTATGAAGCCGCATTTATGCGGCCTAATTGTAGTTGGCCGTCATCCGCGCAACAGAGGCTATGGTGCAGGAGATGAATGAGAACGAGCAGGTAATTGCCCTTCTTACGCGCATCGAAGAAAACCAGCGCAAAGCTCTCGAGACTCAAGAGAAGCATCTTGCACTTGCTCAAGCGCAGCTGGACCGATCGAACCAAACCATTCAGGAAAGCATTGAGTTGCAACGTACTGCGGTCGCGCGGCAAAAACAGGCACTAGGGGTCGTCTTGCCGCTAGTGGGAGTTCTTTTCCTACTTCTGGTCTACCTGCTCTTTAAGCACCGTGTTCTTTAGCGCGTGCGATTGAGGATCCCCCGCTTGGATGCTTCAACTTGCGATCTTCACGGAACACTGCCAGGGACGTTGGCTTGTGCAGCACCCCATGTGGTTCTTTCGCCCGTGCGCCAAATGTCCGTATATGGACCCCTCCCCAGGTTGCCAGCGCTCCGATTCTCCGGCGACGAGGTACGACTGCTCACGTATATCCGGCCTCGATGTGACCTCGATCAACCGAGGTCGGACCACGATGGGTTTTGCGCGCGTCGGCTCCTCATTGCTTCTTCGGGCTTCTCGCCCGTGGACATTCCCAGGGTGTTCCGACGCCGGTTCGACCTGTTCGCCATCCTTCGGGGTGCTCGCAACCGTGGTGATGTTCTGCTCGGTCAGTCGGGACGCGTGGCCTTAGGCCATCACGTGCTCCGGTTGGTAGTTCGTGCCGTGCCGCAGCATCGCCCCGGCGACGCGCGCCATCTTGTGGGCAAGCGCCGTTACTGCGACGTTCGGATGTGAACGCTCTGCCAGGGCCACCGCCCAGCGACTGAGTCGATCGGTTTTGCCCGGCGCCACCCGCAGCGCCGAGCGCGCCCCGTGGATCAGCACCGTGCGGATGTACTTGTCGCCGCGCTTGCTGATGCCGAGCAGCTTGTCCTCGCCGCCGGAGCTGTGTTGCCGTGGTGTCAGCCCGAGCGCGACGGCCAGTTCACGACCGCTACGGTACTGTCTCCCGTCGCCGACTAGCGCGTACAGCGCCGAAGCGACTAGCGGACCAACGCCGCTGATTTGCTCAAGGCGCCTGACCGGTTCGTGCTCGCGAGCGATCGCCGCGATCTTCCGATCGAGCTCCCGCACCCGCTCATCGAGCAACTGCAGGTCACGGCGCAGCCCGGCCAGCAGCGCACGGAAGCGCACGGTCAGGCCATTGTCGGCATCCTCCAGCCAGTCTCTCCCTATTCCGTGACTGGTGAACACACACCTCCAGTCTGGCACTCGATGCCATTAGGAGTGGGGAGGGGTCCCATCCCATTGCTTCTGGGCCCGAACTCGGCCGTCGGCGAGTGACTCAGCGCAACCCAAAGCTTTCCCGACAGCACCGGCTGCGCCGGTTTTTCTTACAACTTCCGCAATGTGGCGCGCACTGCGTCTGTAACTATAGCCCATGGATTTTTGGATCGGCGCGAATCTTGCATTATGTCGTGAAACCCGTCGGGACTATAAGAATGGAGGGGACTGACATGGATCGCAAACTCGTCGTTTTGGCGCGCATCGCCACTATCCTCGCGGCAACCACGCTCCTCGCGCCCCGGGCACTCGCGGTCACGGTGTGGACCGACTGGACGGGCGTGACGGCCGGGGCGCCAGGCTCGGCCGCGGGAACGTTGAACGGCGTGGCGGTGACTTACGCCGGCGAGCTCGACGCGGCCGTCGTGAATGGATTGTCCAACATCTGGGCGCCAGATAGCTCGTTTGTCGGCGGTGCGTCGACGACCTCTCCTAGCACCGTTGGCGACGACCTACGCCTGAACGGCTCGTTCACAGGCGTCAACACGATCACTTTCGCCTCGCCGATCGTCGACCCACTCATCGCCATCTGGAGTCTCGGACAGCCTGGTGCTCCCGCGACGTTCACCTTCGTGGAGACGCCCACGTTCGAGGCCGGCGGGCCGAACTCCCAGTTCGGCGGCGCGCCGATCAGCGTCGCTGGCAATGTCGTGTCTGGCACCGAGGGAAACGGTGTGGTGCAGTTCACTGGGACGTTCACCTCGATTTCGTGGACGAACAGTTTCGAGAATTTCTACGCCTTCACCGTTGGAACCGCCGGCAGTCCCACGACCGTGCCCGAGCCAGGCACGCTCACACTGCTCGGCCTGGGCCTGCTCGGTCTCGGCTTGACGAGACAACGCAGAGCGAACTGAGCGTTACACTCGACGCAGCAAACAAGCCCGGCCACGCGCCGGGCTTTTTGTGCGCAGTCCATTTCAGCGGTGGCGTTACGGGAGAATAGATCGCTGCGACGAGAGTACGCGCTGCGGGCCCTCCTCGATTCGAACGCAGCGCCCGACGATTACGGCGCGGTTACGTACTTCTGCACCGTGTCGGCCAGCACGCACGCTGGCTCCATTGTGTCGTCGGCACCGAACACGTCCACCGTGTCGCCAGCGACGAGGTCGGTGAAAGTGATCTCCGCGGTCTCGCTGGTGTCGGCCGTCTCGGTGATCTCAAGGTAGCGCGTGCCGCCATCGGTCTTCACGCACTTGGTCAGCGCGTCAACGGTCACGTTGAACCGGCGCGTCGCCGGGGTTGTCGGGTCGTCATCCGCCGGAATCGGGTTCTGGATCACGGCATCGAGCAACGAGACCGCGGGCGTCGTATCGGTATCAAGCACGATCAGCGATGACTTGAGTGGCTCGCCGCCCGGCGGGGTGGTGAACACGCCGTCCACCTCGCCCGTCGTGCCCGGCTGCAGCGCCGCGGAGGTCAGCTCCTCGTTGCTGCCGAGCGCGAAAATGCGCGTGCCGGACTGCAGCCGCACGTCGATCGCGTTGATCGCGTCGTCGAGCAGCGTCGGATCAAAAACGAACAGGTCATTGTTGCCAGGCGCTGAAACGACCGTACCGACGATTCTCTCGAAGATGCCCTGGTCACCGAGTTCGACCACGGCCGCGTCGAGGCGCAGGTCGTCCATGCGGGTGTCGCCGTCGGCATCGTCATGGATGATGAGGAAGCCGATCGCGGTCAGCAGGTCGCCGCTCACGACAGCGCTCAGGTCGACCCGTGTACCGGTCTCGTCGAAGATGCCCGTTTCGGCGTCGGTGAAGACGTCCAGGCACTCGGTGCTCGGGGTCGAGCTGCCGCTGTCCATGGACGAGACGGGCTCGACCGGGCACAGCTCGAACGTCGAGCTGCCGACGTTGCGCGCCTCGCCGAACACACGGACGAGCTTGGAATCATCTGGACGGATGGTCACAAAGACGACCGGGCGGAACTGCCACTTGCCGTTGCCCGTCTGGTGGACGTGCAGCGACTTCTCCATGTCCATGTCGAGCTCGATGACCAGCGTCTCGCCGCCGATCACCTCGAATGCACCACGCGGGCTCAGGTCGAGCTTGCCGTTGCCCGGCAGGTTCGGGTGCTCCCAGTCGGCCTCGGGCTCGGGAACGCCCTGGTCATCACAGTGGACCAATGCGAGGTCGGACAGCGTCATGCGCACCTTCTCATAGGCGCCGATCGGCACGTCGGGATCGATGGCGAAGAAATCCGTGTAGTTGCGCATGGCGAGGATATCGACGGTCTCGGGACCGGTGAACACGTTGGTCCGCGAGCCCGATTCACCGAGCAGCTCGATGCTCTCGACCGTGGCCAGGATCTGGCAGAACTCGTCCGTTGCGCCGTCTGTGAGCAGGATTGCAACCTTGCCGGTGGTCGGTGCGATCGGTGCGGTCGAGCCCGACGTGTCGGACGAGTCGCCGTCACCGCCGCCGCCGCAGGCGGCCAAAGTTACGAGCGCGGTTGCGGCGATGCCGAGCAGGGCGACGCGCAGGAACGAAATGCGCTTGGAGACAGGCATCGTCCTTCCTTGATGATGAGGCCCCTACGATTGTGGAGTCTGGGCCGAAGAATGGCGACATGGTTGCCAATTTTTCCCGCGATATGTCAAATCGTCCCGCGCGATGGACCATGGGTATCTGACCCAAAGCGATCACTTGCGCGCGTAGCGACTCGGAGGCTGACCCACATGCCGGCTGAACGCGGTACTGAAGGTGCTCGCCGACCCGTAGCCGACGCGTTCGGCGACCTCGGCGAGCCCGAAGTCGTGGCGACGGAGCAGATCCTTCGCGACGGCCATGCGCCAGGCGAGCAGGTATTCCATGGGCGGCAGGCCCACGGTGCGCGTGAAGCGCTCGAAGAACGCCGAGCGTGAAAGCGCGGCCTTCTTCGCGAGCTGGGCCATCGTCCACGAACGCGCGAGCTGGTCGTGCATCTGCCGTATGGCTGGCGCGAGTCGCGCATCGGCCAAGCCGCGCGACAGCCCGGGAGGCGCGTTTTCACCCGACGTCGACCGCAGCGCTTCGATGAGCAGCACCTCCACGAGGCGCGTGAGCACGAGGTCGCGGCCTGACCTCTGTTCGCTCGATTCCTCGCCGACCAGCCGCACCAGTATCGAGAGCCGCTCGGCGCCGCGAACGTGCACCAGCGCCGGCAGCAGCGACACCAGCAACGCCGCATCGGGCGAGTCGAAGACGAAGTAGCCGCCGAGCAGCCGCACGTCGGGGCGTCCACCGCGCGTACCGTGGCGGACCTCACCCGTCAGCGTGGCTGTCACCTTCGGGTCCATGCGCTCGGGCCTCACCGGCTCGAAGCCCGACATTGTGAAGCCCGGCGTCGCCGGCAGGAGCACGAAGTCGCCCGCCTCGAGCGTGAGGGCACGGTGACCATCGACGGCGAGACGACAGCTGCCCTCGAGCACGGCGCAGAAGCTCGGCTGGCCGAAGTCCGAGTAGCGGACCCCCCACCGACCGGCGCCGCTGATGCGCTTCGAGAACACGGTGCGAGGCTGAAGCAGCGCGATGACTTCCGAGAGTGGGTCGTTCATGGCTGGACGCTCGCAAATGAATTGCGGACTTCACATTGTAGAAAGTCCGACGCGCCTCCGCCATCGTAACCACCATGAATCCCCCGCTTAGGAAGACACCATGAAAACTGTGCTGATTACCGGTTCCTCTTCTGGCTATGGCCTCGAGACCGCGCGCCACTTTCACGCGCAGGGCTGGAACGTGGTTGCCACCATGCGAACGCCGCGCGAAGACGTTCTGCCCCGGTCGGACCGGCTGCGTATGCTGACGCTCGACGTGACGAAGCCCGAGAGCATCGCGGCCGCGCTCGAGGTGAGCGGGCCCATCGACGTGCTCGTCAACAACGCGGGTATCGGGCTCTTCGGCGCCTTCGAGGCCACCCCGATGGCCACGGCGCGCGAGGTGTTCGAGACCAACACCTTCGGCGTGATGGCGATGACGCAGGCCGTCCTGCCCCAGCTCCGCGCTCGCAGGTCGGGCGTAGTCGTGAACGTGACCTCCAGTGCGACACTGGCGCCGATGCCGATGGTGGCGGTGTACACCGCGAGCAAGATGGCCATCGAAGGGTTCACTGCGTCGCTGGCGCTCGAACTCGAGGCCTTCAACGTGCGCGCGAAGCTGGTTGAGCCGGGCTACGGGCCGACCACGCGCTTCACGAGCAACACCGGACCGCGCATGGAAGGGCTGATTCCCGAGGCCTATGCGCCTTTCGCGGAACGCATCTTCGCTTCATTTGGGCAGCCGGCGGCGGTGACGACCGAGTCCGACGTGGCCGAGGTGGTGTGGCGTGCCGCGAACGATGCGACCGGGCAGCTCCGATTTCCAGCGGGTGCCGACGCGGTGGCGCTGGCTCTGTCGAGATAGGCGCGGACTCCTGGATGCTCAGCTCAGCCCCATCGCTTCTCGCTGCGACTTGATCAATTGCTGCAGGATCGCCATCAGTGCCGCGGCTGTCATGCCCAGCATGAGCACTCCGCAGACGGCTTCGAGCGGTCCCAGGAGTTTCCACGTCTTGCTCATGACGATGTCGCCATAGCCCAGCGAGGCGAAATTTACCGCCGAGTGGTAGATCGCCTCGTACATTTCGCCAAACTCGCCCAATACGACGAACAGCGTCCCCCACAGCACGATCTGCAGCATGGTTCCCAGCATCATTACGAGCATGGCGACCAGCAACGGTCGAACACCGCGGAGGGAGCTGGGTCCAGTGGTCGCAACCGCTGACTGCCGCACGGAGTATCGAACGCTCCAGAAAGCGAACACCACTTGCACCACCATGCACAGCAGCATGGCCGGCAACCCGACCAACAGATTCCTGAGCATCATGCCGTTCCTCCGCTGATCCGACTTGGTCGGCGCTCGACCGCGAGCGTACGCGCAGTCCTCAATCGCGGGCCGCGGAACCAGGCTGCGCATCGCGCGGCGGCTGGCCTTGGTACACCCAACCCATGAAGATCTGATAGCCCAGTGCCAACAGGATGGCTCCGACGAATAGCCCGAGAATGCCGGCTGCAGCCATGCCGCCCAGCGCTCCGAGCAGGATCACCGGCATGGGCGCATCGACCCCGCGGCCCAGCATTAGCGGCTTCAGGAAGTTGTCCGCGATGCCCGCAAGGAGCAGCACGATGGAGTAGACGATGGCCGCACCCTTTCCGTAGTCACCGCTCATCCAGATGTATGCAATGACCGGGAGAACCACGAGCAGCGCCGGTATCTGTGCGATGCCAAGTACCAGCACGATCACTGCAAGCACGCCGGCCAGTTGCACGCCGGCGACGAGCAGCGTCAAGCCGATCGCGATAGCCTGGATCAGGGCGACACCGATGACGCCCTGAGCGACCGCACGTATGGTCGCCGTCGACAACTTGACGAACTCGGGGGCGCGTTCCGGGCTCATGATCCGCGCGAAGATGGCATTGGTGTTACGTGCACCGGCTGCACCGAATGCCATGATGACGCCGGCGATCAGGAAAGAAACCAGAAACATGAGGATGCCACCGCCGATGCCAGCGACGAAACCGAGCGCTCGCCTCGCAAGGTCGCCAACCTTCGGTTGCATGCTCTGCACGAGCGCCGGCAGGTCGGAGTGCGCCTTCGTCCAGAGCGCATGGACGTTCTTTCCGACGACTGGCCAATCCTCGACTCCCGGGCGCGGTGCAGGAATCTGCAACGTGTTGTCCTGCACGCTGTGCACGAACTGCTGGACCGAGTCGCCGAGCGAACTCAACAGTACTGCCGATGGCACCACGATCAGTACCGCACCCGTGAGCGCGATCAGGGTCGCCGCCAGTCCCTGCTTACCGCCGACCTTGCGTGCAAGCCGCTGGTGGAGCGGGTACATGGCGACGGCGAGGATCAGTGCCCAAACCATCAGTGTCAGAAACGGCGCAAAAACCTGGTAGCACAGCACCGCAAGGGCGAAGATCAGGCCGGCGCGGATCAACACATCAAGCAGCTGTGATGCCGTCAATTGCTCGGACTCAGGGTCAGCCCTCAGCGGCGCATTCATTGTCCTTCTCCTTGTGCGTCCTCGCGTGCCGTTTGTACACCCACGGGGCAGGAACGTAAATTGCGGGATTCACTCGCCGGGCAATCAACTGGTCCTGTCCGGTACTGATGTCGATCGTACGTCCCGCCTTCTGAGAGCAGAGGTGGACACCGATGACAGGACGAGGTGGGCCTCGAAAAAGGCGTCGTGCCGCTCCGACAAGTCCAAGTTAATCGGGATTGATCCGTTTTCGCGCGAATTCTGAGCGCGTCGGCCGAGGAATGCGCGTATACGTCGGTCAATCACCAGAGCCCACAGTCAGTAGGCGAGAGACCTTACGGCGCGGGAACGGGGGCGTACTCCGCAGCATTCTCTGATCCGACTTGATCCACAGGGGGTAATCATGAGCCAGACAGCCAGCCGCGTTGTCGCGGTCTTATTCGTCCTTGCCGGTGCGCTCGCAGTTGAAAGCCTGCACGCGGCTGATGCCGCCTACGAACGGACGAGCACTGCTCTCCTGGAAATCATGGGCGGCGTCGATAGCAGCACCTTCGATGTCGGACCTGATACCAAACGCATTTCACTCTCCTTAAACGGTGAACATCTAGTATTCAGAAGAGACAGTTATCAGCAAATTGCCGACGGCATAATCGTTTGGAGTGGTAAAGACGTACAAGAAAAAGCTGCGACTTACCTATATGTCGCGAAAAGTCGCGATGAGGCTTCCATCAAGCTCGTAAGAGGCGACTTCGAATACGATATTATCAAAGACAGTCGCGGCGATTACGAGCTGCGCGCCACAGACCTAAGAAACACGATCGCCGAAGAATGCCTGACAGACAGCGGCCATAAAGGCAATTCTGGTTTGGGCCAGAAGGTCGGCAGCGATTCCATCACCACACTTGCAGCCGCTCCGCCACTCGAGATCAACGTAAATTTGGCCTACACGAAGGCGGCGCTTGCGCAGTTTCCAAGCGCAACAGCGCTCAAGAACGATTTCGTTATCGGATTGGCCCGCACGAATGACACACTTAAAAATAGCAACCTCAACGTGCGGGTGAAACTGAATAGAGTCGTTTTCGTCAAGGCATACACGCAGAACTCGAGTTTAAGAACGATAAGACAAGATATGGAAGCCGGTCTTGTGCCGGGGCTGCCGGTTCCGATTGGCAAGAACAAAACGGTGTTGGTGGTGGATGCCTACGCGCCATACAACGGTACTGCCATGCTCGCCGGACCATACGCCGTCATTAAATACCACGTTATCTCGACTCTTACGCTCGTGCATGAACTCGGTCATACATTTGGTGCCATCCACCTCAGGGCCTACCAGTTCACGAATGGCCGCTATACGGTCATGGCCCCCTTTGAATCCGGGACTCTTCGTGAACCAATTTACTCCAATCCAAAGGTTCAATGGTTTGGTGAACCGGCAGGAACAAGCACGCTTTTCAATGCTAAACGGATGTGCAATGAATTTTTCAAACTTGGACCGGGCTGTTGGATCACGCCACAATGATCAGCTACGGCTGAACTATTCCAGTTGGATGCCGGTTCCCGCGGCGCGACGCGAGCGTCAGGCGGCCGGAGAGACGACGCATGACACGTGATCCACGAGCGAATCCCGAACCCGCCAGGCCAGTGCCCGATGCCGCCAACCTTGGCGTTGCGCGTCCCCCTCTGGTGTACCTGGGCTCGATAGCACTCGGCGTGATTCTTCATTTCGCTTGGCCAATTTCGCTTCTCCCGCGTGGCGTGAGTCCGCGCTTCGGCGCCCCCGTCGTTCTGGTGGCGATCGGCCTGTTTCTATTCGCCGTTCGCGCCCTCCGAGCCGCTGGCACGCCTGTCCCGGGCAATCGACCCACGACGACAATCGTGCGCACGGGACCCTATCGTTTCAGCCGCAACCCCATCTATCTGGCCTTCTCGCTTCTCCAGCTCGGAATCGCGCTGTGGGTGAACAGCCTATGGCTCGTTGTCACGCTTCTTGCCGCGGTGGCCGTCATGTCGCTCGTCGTGATCCCGAGAGAGGAGCGGTACTTGGAGGCACGCTTCCCTTCTGAGTATTCCTCTTACAAGGCTTCCGTGCGCCGCTGGCTCTAGCGCGCCCAGTCACTCACTTCGCGAGCATCGCGTCTACGTCCGCGACGAATTCAGGAATGAAGCCTGTGTGCTTGGCGCTGCGCCACCAGGCGCCGCCGCGCGCCGTCCTGAGCACGGCGCAGAGGAGTGTTCCGCCCGTCATTTCGAAGGTTCCCGTTGGAAAGATGCCGCGTTGGGTTCTATCCCATATGTGGAACGCGGCCCAGGCATGTTCCGCAAGAAACTGTTCCAGCCGCAGCTGATCGGCCGCATCCATCTCGCCCTGCCCGTGAAGGCCGCCAGTCATGAACTCGGCGAGGTCGCGGTTTTGGGCGATTGCCATCCGGATCACCGTCCATTGCTGCATCGTGGAATTGTGTTCGTTGCGCTGCAGTGCGGCCGTGTTCTCCCTGATCTGTAAACCGACAAAGATGAGCGAGACGATGACGCCTGCCGAGCCGGCGATCTGCGCCAAATACGATAGGTGTTCGAGCGTCATGAGCTTCTTCTCAGCCGAGAGCTTTCTCGATCAGCTTGCGGTAGGTCTTCGAGTACGGCGGAAAATTGAACGTCGTGTCGAGCAGCCCGAGGGGTTGCTCCACGACCGAGCGGGCGTTCGAGAACTCGCGGAAGCCCGCCTCGCCGCCGATGCGCCCGGTCCCGGACGGCCCGACGCCACCGAACGGCAGCCGGGGATTGGTTCCCGACTGGATCAGGTTGTGGTTGACCACGGTACTGCCAGCGCTGGTGTGCGCGAGGAACCAGTCGATCGCACTGCGCTCCCTGGCGAAGATGTAGAGCGCGAGCGGCTTGCTCCGGCGGCGAACGATCTCGACCGCCTCGGCGCGATCCCGCCAGGCGATCACCGGGAGGATCGGCGCAAAGATCTCCTCCTGCATCACCAGCATGTCCTCTGTTACACCGGTCAGCACCGTCGGCGCGACATAGCGGTCCGCCGCGCGCGTGTCGCCGCCGACCGCCACGCGCGCACCGCGGGCACGGGCATCGTCGAGCAGCCCCTGCACGCGCGCGAAGTGCGCGTCGTTGACGATGCGCAGGAGCTCCGGAGACTGGTCGAGGCCGCGGCCATCCGCGTCGTACATCCGCTTGATCGCAGCCCCGAGCGCGGCGACGAACTCGTCGTACCGCGACTCGTGGACGAGCGCATAGTCCGGTGCGACGCACACCTGGCCGGCGTTCGCCACACGCCCCCAGGCGATCTTGAGCGCGGCATTGTCGATCGCGGCCGATGCATCGACGACCGCCGGGTTCTTGCCACCCATCTCGAGCGTCACGCCCGCGAAATGCTCGGCCGCCGCCTTCATCACCAGCCGACCGACCCGCTGGCCGCCGGTGTAGTAGACGTGATCGAAAGGCAGCGCGAGCAGCGCCTGTGCGACGTCGGGGCCGCCCTCGAATACCGCGAACTCCTCCGGCGCAAACTCCGCCTCGATCACCTCGCGAAGCACGGCCGCGCTCGCCGGCGCAAGCTCCGACGGCTTGAGCGCGAACGCGTTGCCGGCGGCCATCGCGGCGATTGCCGGCACGAGCCCGATGCACACCGGTGCGTTCCACGTCGAAAGGTTGAGCACGACGCCCTTCGGCTCGTGCAGCACGTAGCATTTCTTGCCGAGCGTCGCCGCCGAGTTACGCACCCGCCGCGGCCGCATCCAGCGCGCGACATGCTTCACGGCGAAGTCGGCCTCGCTCTTGATCATGACGAGCTGGGCGGCGACGTCGAGGTCGCAAGCCCGCAGTTCCTCGTGCGCGGCGTCGTAGAAGCGCCGCTTGTTCGCGAGCACCGTCGCGGTGAGCCGCCTGATCCGGTCGGCGCGCTCGGCGGCGCTTGACGTGGCGAGCGTGAGGCTCCGCGCTCGCAGCGCAAGGAACCGCGCCTCGATGGCCGGCACCGTGAGGCTCATTGGATGTTGAACTGCCTGGCGATCAGCCGCTCGAATGCCGATTCGGACAGCACGCGCTGCATCAGCGGCAGCATCTTCACTTCCTTGCCCACCATGTAGCGCGGCTTGAGCCGCGGCACGTCGACGAGCGCGAGCACCTCGTCCGTGATCACGTTCGGATCGTTGGAGTCGAGCAACCTTCGGCCGAGGTCATCGGTGATCGGCCGGATCTTCGACTCATAGCGGCCCCTGATCTCCGGCGGCGTGCGCTCCCAGATCCGCGCCGTGCCCTCTACCGGGTTCGCAGTCATCCCGGTCGCCACGGCGCCGGGCTCGATCGAGGTCGCCTGGATCCCGAAGGGCGCGAGCTCGTAGCGGAGCGTATTGGTCATCCCCTCGACCGCGTACTTCGACATGTTGTAGATCGCCGAGCACGGCAGCGGTACGCGCACTGCGCCCGAGGCGAAGTTGATGATGCGCGGCGACTGCCGGCTCTGGTGCATCAGCGGCAGGTGCGCCTGGATGACGTTGACCATGCCGAACACGTTGATGTCGAAGAGGCGACGCGCCTCGGTCATGTCAACCGCCTCGAGCACGCCGGTCGCGATGTTCGCGACACCCGCGTTGTTGATCAGCAGGTCGAGCCCCTGCCCTTCGAGCGCGCCAGCCACCTGAGCCGCGCCGGCACGCACCATCGCGGCGTCGGTAACGTCCTGCGGAATGACTGTCAGGTCGACCCCGGTCGTGAGCTCGCGTGTGTCCGCGCCCGGCAGGACACCGGCGAACACCCGCCATCCGCGGCTCGCGAGCTTGCGCGCCATCAGCATGCCCATGCCCATCGCCGCGCCCGTCACCAGTGCCGATCGCATCATCGCCCCCCTTTCAGATCACTGAATCCACGAGACCCCATTGAAGTGCAGTCGACGCGTCGATGCGCCGGCCCGACAGCGCGAGCCACGTCGCCCGCTGCCGTCCAACGCGACGCACGACGCTCACGCATCCGCCCGCACCCGGGATCAGGCCGAAACCGAGCTCGGGCAGCTGGAACCAGCTGTTCTCCGTCGCCGTCACTTCACGGCCGAAGGCCGCGAGCTCCACGCCCGCACCGACGCAGGCGCCGTGCACACGGAAGCTCACGCGATCGCGACAGGTCACGAGCGCGGCCGCGGGCAGCCGTGTCGAGCGCACCGCATGCGCAGTAGCCGGGTCCGGCGCGGTGCCGAACTCCGCCAGGTCGCCGCCGGCGCAGAAGTCGGGCCCGTCGCCTTCGATCAGCACCGACTCGATGCTCGAATCGATCGCCGCGAGCTCGAGCGCCTCGGCGAGCGCGTCGCGCAACTCGAGCGAGAGCGCATTGCGGCGCTCCGGCCGGGCGAGCGTGATCGTGAGCGCCCGGCCCGAGCGCGCGATCCGCAGCGGTGGTCCGGCCGGCGCGGCCGGCGCGCGCCGCGGCTGCGCGGCGAGCCAGGCGCGGAACTCGGGGCCGGCCTGCAGCGTCGCGTAGCCGAGTGATTCGACCAGCAGGCCCTGCGCGATCGGCAGGGATTCGGTGGTGCGCATCACCTGCACCAGCGTCATCGCGGCGAGCGGCGTGCGCTCGATGTTGTCGAGGAGCACCTGTGCCTCGGAATCGTCGGCGACGACCAGGTCGCAGGCCGAGGCCAGGGGACTGTCCGGGGGACTGTCCCTTGGGGACTGTCCCCCTTGAGAGTAGACAAACCAATAACCGGACACGGCCGACTCCGCAGCCACGGCAGCAGCCGCCGGCGGTGCTGCACGGCGAGCGACCGCGTCTCGTCGAGGTCGAGATAGAGCCACGGCGTTCCACCCAGCGATGAATGCTCGGCACCGGCATGCGTGGCATCGAGCAGTGCGCGCGCATCGAGCGGCGCGCGGTTGGCCGCCCCGGCTTCGACCGGCCGCGCGCTCATGGGCTGACCTGGCGAACGGAGCGGCTCAGGCGGCGCCGACCCGCTTCGGCGCTGCGGGCATACCCTTCACGACGTGCACGCCGTTCACCTTGCGGTGAAACTCCGACGCACGCGCGCGCGGGTTGTAGAACTGGCCGTACCAGATCCGGCCCTTGTGGAAGGGCCCGTCTGTGGGAATCTGCAGCGGGTTGATGCACGGGCGCTTGTGGCCCCAGATGTCGAAGTCCTGCGCGAAGGCCAGACGGCTCGATTCCTGGTAGGCGCGCGCGTTCGTGACGTCCTCCGCGGTCGCGATCCGGTTCGGCGACTTCACCAGCAGGCCGTGCCAGACCTTGAGCACGCCGTCGTCGACGGGAGTGTGCGCGATCAGCATCAAGCGTGTCGTAGAGACCGGTGAGCTTCGAGTACAGGATTGCCGGGCCCGTGTACCAGGTGTCGGTCTCGAGCATGCCGGTGGCCGTGACCAGCGTCCGATGACCCCCGCCCTGGCGCTGGATGACGACGTGGTCGCTTGAACTCGTTCTCGAAGTACTCGACCGTGCTGCCGTGCACGGGATTCAGATGCGCGACGTCGGCCATGTTGTCGAGCACTTCCTGCGGATGCAGCGCGATCGTGCCCATCTGGTCGATCTTCCAGCGCACCCACTGCGGGTCGTTCCATTCCGCGAAGTCCGGCACCTCGTAGTCGGGCTCGCCGTTCTCCGGATCGTGCCAGGCCCAGATGCAGCCCATGCGCTCGACGACCTTCCAGCTGCGGATGGCCGCCGCTTTCGGAATCGGGCCCTGGTAGTACGGGATGTGATTGCACTTGCCGTCGGGCCCGAAGCGCCAGGCGTGATACGGGCAGCGGATCGAGTCGTCCTCGATCTGGCCGTCGTGGATCACGTAGGAGCTGTCGTTGCGACCGATGTGCGTGCCCATGTGCGGGCAATACGCATCGAGCATGACCACGCGGCCGCTCTTGCCGCGATAGATCACCAGATCCTGCGCGAAGAACCGCACCGAGACCGGCCGGTCCTTGACCTCCTCGGCATCCGCGACCATGAACCAGCCGCGGGGGAAGGTGTACTCGCCGAGCCCGTATTCCTGTGTCTTGGCCATCTCAAGCACCCGTGCGGGTTGACGTTCTTTCAGTATGCGTAGAGCATACCCATTCGAACTGCGAATTTCACCCGTTACCGGCCGGGTGACCAACGTTTCGCGGAACCTGAAGGCAGCTTGCCTGCCGAAGTCGATCGTCCAAGGCCACCCGGCCGCCATAAGTATAGAGAGAAAGCCATGTCGCTCGAGCCCGGCCTGAAAGTGCTCCTTTCGATCCCTGAGTTTCAGCTGTCGAGCCCGCCCCCCGGGGTCACCGCCGCCGCAATGCGCAGTGCTGCCCTGCCGCTGCCGGAGTTCCCCCTGGACCCGGTGCACGAGGTGCGGGACATCGCCGTCCCGGTGCCGGGCGCCTCGATCGCCGCGCGGCTGATCCGCCCATCGGATCGGGCCGATCTTCCGCTGATCGTGTACTTCCACGGCGGCGGGTTCGTGTTCTGCGATCTCGACACACATGAACCCCTGTGCCGCACGCTCGCAGTCCGCTCGGGCTGCGCGGTGGTGGCCGTCGACTATCGTCTCGCGCCCGAGCATCCGTTCCCCATTCCCCTCGAGGACTGCTATCACGCGACGCAGTGGCTCGCCGCGCATGCGCGTGAGCTTGGCGTCGACGGCAACCGTCTCGCCGTGGCCGGCGACAGCGCGGGCGGGAACCTCGCGACCGGCGTGTGCCGCCTCGCCCGCGAGCGCCGCGGCGCGCGGCTCTCCTACCAGGCGCTGATCTACCCCGTGACGGACGCCGCCTGCGACAACGCCTCCTGGCGTGAGCTGGGGAAGGGCTACATGCTCAGCCGCGACTGGATGCTCTGGGCCTGGGAGTGCTACGTGCCGGAGGCCGCCCGGCGCGCCGACCCGCTCGCCTCGCCGCTTGCGCGCCACGGATTTCGCGGACCTGCCACCTGCGACGATCATCACTGCGGATCACGATCCGCTGCGCGACGAGGCGGAGACGTACGCCGCACGGCTGCGGGATGCGGGTGTCGCGGTGATGGCACGGCGCTATCTCGGAGTGATCCACGGTTTCGCGAGCCTGCCCTTTGCCACGCCCCTGGCCGCTCGTGCACTCGCCGACATCGCGGGCGACCTGCGGGCCGCACTCACCAACCACGGAGCCCAAGCCATGCTGAGCCTGCAGGAAATATCGGATCGCCTCGAGATCCAGCAGCTGATCACGAATTATGCGAACGCGATCGACGGCCGCCACTTCGATGCGCTCGACCGTGTGTTCACACGCGATGCGTACATTGACTACCGCGCGCTCGGCGGCGTCGACGGCCGATACCCCGCCATCAAGGCCTGGCTCGCGCAGGTGCTGCCCAATTTCCCGCGCTATACGCACCTGGTCGGCAACATCGGCATCGAGCTCGACGGCGACACCGCCCGCGCGCGCACCGCGTGCATCAATCCGATGGAGGCGCCGCTACCGGGCGGCGGCAGCCAGGTGATGTGGCTCGCGCTCTGGTACGTGGACCGTTTTGTGCGTACGCCCGAAGGCTGGCGCATGAGCGAGCGCGTGGAGGAACCCGGCGTGCAGTACAACGTGCCGGAACACATCCGGACTTCGGCGACGTGATGCGCCAGATGCGAGGCGGACCGCGCATGAAACCTTCAACCCGCAGACGGCGTGACCGCGGGCTCGCCCCGTGTACCGTACCACTGTACCCGGCGCGTGGCGTACATGATCGCCCCCAGGATCGCAAATAGCCCGATCGATCCGATCAGCAGCGCATGGTCCTCATTCATCAGGAGCACGTACAGATACAGATACAGTGCGCCGACGCCGACTGCGACGATGAGTGCCCGGCGGGCGTTGTGCAGCACGGCCATGCCGTAGAGCCCTACCATGCCGATCACGGACAGGCTCGCGATTGCGTAAGCCGGCGGGAAACCGATGTGCTCCGATAGTGACAACTCGAGCAGGTAGAAGAGGCAAAGCGCGCCACCGAGCATGAGGTACTGGATCGGATGGACGCGCAGCCCGGCCAGCACTTCGATCAGCCAGATCACGGTGAACGTCAGCAGGACGAACAGCCCGGCGTACTTGATACTTCGCTCCGCCATCCGGTAGTGATCGACGGGTTCGGCGAGCTCCACGCCGAACCTCGATCCCTCGATGGGCTCGCGCATCGCGCTGCCTGAGGTCCATGCCTGGGGGTAGTTTCGACCGAGGAAGGGGATGGCCCAGCTTGCGTGGAATCCGGCGTCCGAGACGCTGCGCTCCGACGGAAGCCAGTTACCCTGGAAGCTCGGGCTGCGCGAGTTGGACTCGACCTCGACGACGGTGTTCTGCCCGACGGGCGTGAAATACGCGCCGAGACTACCGTTCAACGTCAGAGGGAATCTGAACTCTGCGGATTCGGGTACGGTGGCACCGATCAGGGCGTGTATGCCCGTATCGGCTTCCGCGAAGCCGGCCGTGCCGGGCAGGAACCGTATGTCGCGCCTGCCCCAGGTCAGGTTCGTTTCCTTCTGGATCGCCCGCACATCCGAGATCCCAAGGGCGAAATGCACCCGGTCCCAGGCAACCGCGGCGGGATCAACGCCGAGCGAAGCGAGGTCGGGCGCGGCGAAACTGCCCTGTGCCTCGATCTCGAGACGGTACACGGGGATCGAGAAGATGCCGCGTTTGCGGGTTTCGGATCGCACGTTAGCCGCATAGCGGAGCTCGTTTGGCAGAAACGTCGCGACGCGGTTCTCGGTGCGCGTTACCGGCGGCGCGTTCGCTGGCGTTTCGGTCCAATGGACGACGTAGGGAACGACAAGCACCGGGCCGGTGATCGTCTGCAGGCCGCCCCACTTGGTGGAAACCTCGGCGATCGCCTGGTCGCGTCTTGATTGTCGCTCCGAGATCAGCCCACCGATCATCGCAATCGGGATCTGGAGCAGCAGCACCAGAAGGCCCACCGACAGCAGCCGCAGCATCTGCGATCGCTGCAAGGCCGCCGACATCCGATCGAAGGAACTGCTCATGCGGGCTGATAGCCTGGGCCGACGGAATCTGCACGGTATCATCCTGCCATCGTGCCCAGCCACTCCCTCGACAACCCCGTCTGGACGGCCCTCCTGGGCCACCACGCGCGCTTCGCAAAGCGCGCCGGCGCCGCCGCGCGTTACGAGCCCGACGTTGCGCCGTTCGTCGCGATCGGCGACGCCGATCCGCGCACCGCAGACGTGCTCGCAGACCTGATCGCGCCGGGTGAGCTGCTCTATGGCGTCGGCCCGCTGCCCGGCGCATCGCCAAGGCTGCAGGTCGAGGATCACGGACCGCTGGCGCAGATGGTCTGGACGACCCGCTTCGACGCGCCGACGGATGCGCCAGTGACGATCCTGACCAACACCCATCTCGCCGACATGCTGGAGCTGACCACACTGGTCTACCCAGCGTACTTTCGGCCCCGCACGCCCGACATGGGCCGCTATCTCGGGATCTACGACGGATCGCGGCTCGCCGCGATGGCGGGCGAGCGCATGTACGCGGGCACGTGGCGCGAGGTGAGCGCCGTGTGCACCCATCCGGACTATCTCGGCCGGGGCTACGCGCGACAGCTGATGGCGCAGATCTGCGAGGAGATCCGCGGTCGCGGGGAAACGCCCTTCCTGCACGTGAGCCGCGCCAACCTGCGCGCGAAGACGCTCTATGACCGGCTCGCTTTCGTCGAACGCAGCGCGATCGGTTACTGGCACGTGAGGCGAAGCGTGCCCGACGCGACCAGCCACCGATGACGACCATCGGCAGCCCGCCCCGGCCAGCGCGGCCGCGGATCGTGGTGATCGGCGGCGGCTTCGGCGGGTTGTGGACGGTGCGCGCGCTCGCGCGCGCGGACGTGGACGTGTTCCTGATCGATCGCCGCAATCATCACCTCTTCCAGCCCCTGCTGTACCAGGTCGCGACCGCCGCGCTGGCGGCGCCGGACATCGCGGCTCCGTTGCGCCAGATACTCCGGTCGCAGCGAAACGTCACGGTGCTGCAGGACGACGTGCGCTCGATCAACCCGGACACGCGGATGGTCGAGACGCGCGGCGCTGGCATTTCCTACGACTTTCTCGTCGTCGCGACCGGTGCGGCGCACAGCTACTTCGGCCACGACGATTGGACGCGCGATGCTCCCGGGCTCAAGACACTCGATCAGGCCCTTGCGATGCGCCGTCGCATTCTTGCTGCCTTCGAGAATGCGGAGCGCGAGGAGGACCCGGCAGCACGCGCGGACTGGCTGCGGTTCGCGATCGTGGGTGGCGGTCCCACGGGCGTGGAGCTCGCGGGCAGCGTCGCCGAGATCGCCCGGCATACGCTGCGCGGTGAGTTCCGGCGCATCCGGCCGGAAAGCGCCGAGGTCCACCTGATCGAGGCCGGACCGAGGGTGCTCGCGGGGATGCGCGAGGCGTCGTCGGAGAGCGCTCGCCGCCAGCTCGAACGGCTCGGCGTGCAGGTCCATACCGGGACACCGGTGACCGGCATCGATCCCGCAGGAGTCGACTTCGGCGGTCGGCGACTTGCCTGTCGCACCGTGCTCTGGGCCGCCGGCGTGCAGGCGTCGCCGCTCGGCACCTCGCTGTCGGCGGAGCGCGACCGGCAAGGTCGAGCGCTGGTTTCAGCCGACCTGACGATCCCGGGTCATCCCGAAGTGTTCGTGATCGGCGATCTCGCCCACGTTGCGCAGGGCCCAGGCACGGTCCCCGGCGTGGCGGCCGCCGCGAAGCAGATGGGTCGGTACGCGGCCCACGCCATCCTCGCCCGGCTCGCTGGCCGCTCGCCGGCCGCATTCCGCTACCGCGACTACGGGACGCTCGCGACTATCGGGCGTCAAGCGGCGGTCGTCGACCTCGGCCGCTTCCGCATGAGCGGGCGGCTGGCGTGGTGGTTCTGGCTCACCGCCCACATCTTCTTCCTGATCGGCTTCCGTAACCGCCTGGCGGTGCTGCTCAACTGGGCGCTCTCCTACTACAGCCGCCAGCGCTACGCGCGGATCATCGTCAGCGACGAGCTCTGACATCGGTGTACGTTTCGCGCGTGCTCGGTCGATGAATCGCCGCGATCGTATTCCGGCCGCTATCTGGGCGCTCGGATTCGTGAGCCTGCTGGCCGATATCTCCTCCGAGCTCATTCACAGTCTGCTCCCGGTGTTTCTCGTGTCGGCGCTGGGCGCAAGCGCCATCACGATCGGACTGATCGAGGGAATCGGCGAGGCGACCGCGCTGATCGTCAAGGTGTTCTCCGGCGCGCTGAGCGACTACCTGGGAAGACGCAAGGCGCTCGCCGTGATCGGCTACGGCCTGGGCGCCTTCTCCAAGCCGCTGTTCGCCCTCGCCACGACCGCCGGGATGGTCCTGACAGCACGCGTCGTGGACCGAGTCGGCAAGGGTATCCGGGGAGCGCCGCGTGACGCATTGGTCGCCGACATCGCACCCGCACACCTGCGCGGCGCGGCCTACGGATTGCGTCAATCCGCTCGATACGGTCGGTGCATTCGCTGGCCCGTTGCTCGCGATGGGTCTGATGCTGGCGTGGTCGAACGACTTCCGAGCGGTGTTCTGGGTCGCGCTCGCACCGGGGTTGCTGTCGGTCGTGACGCTGCTCGTGGGCGTGCGCGAACCGGAGCGGCCGGTCGGTACGCGGCGCGGAAGCCCCATACATTCGCGCGAGATCGCGCGGTTGAGCAGTGCGTACTGGTGGGTTGTGGCGCTCGGCTCGGTGGTGACGCTGGCGCGTTTCAGCGAAGCGTTTCTGGTGCTGCATGCGCACGAAAATGGTGTGCCGCTGGCGTGGGTGCCGCTCGTGTTCGTGTTGATGAACGTGGTGTATGCGCTCTCCGCCTATCCCGCGGGTCGATTGGCAGATCGCTGGAGCCACTCGAAACTGCTCGCGCTGGGTCTGGCGGTCTTGATCGCGGCCGATGTTGTCCTGGCGTTCGGCCGATCCTGGCCAGCCCTTGCCGTCGGCGTGGCGCTCTGGGGTCTGCACATGGGCCTGACACAGGGGCTCCTGGCCACGATGGTGGCGGACACCGCCCCGGTCGAGCTGCGCGGCACGGCTTTCGGAATTTTCAGTCTCGTGGGCGGGCTGGCGATGCTGCTCGCAAGCATTGGGGCGGGGTGGTTATGGGAGCGCCTGGGTTCTTCCTATGCATTCGGCGGCGGCGCGCTGCTGTGCCTGCTGGGCCTGACTTGGATCGCCTTCCGCCGTCAGAATCGGTAACGCAGACCCAGGCCAACGCCGTTCATTCCACCCTCGTTGCCGAACAGTCCATAGGCCACCGAACGGTGGTGCAGGCGTATTGATAACGACCAAGGCACATCGCGCGGTCCGGCGGTGAGCTCGGCGACCCAGTACGTCAGCAGCTTGTGACTTTCTCCCTCGAGCTCGACCTCGACCTCGGGCATACGGGTCGCGTAGGAGAGGCCCAGCCCGAACGCAGCGGACGTCGCGAGGGCGCGGTTCCGTGGAAACCAGCGCCAGCGGGCAACAACTGGAACCACGTTGAATTCCCAGTGGCGTTGGGCGCCGAAGTTGTAGGCGACTTGCCCTTCGGCCTCGAGATGCAGCCTGTCGTCGCGGTAGCGTCGATACGTGCCGGACACCGCAGCCACCGCCAGGTAAGAACCTACGTAGTCGGTGAAGAGCGGATTGATGATGACGTCCTCCCACGCATCCTCGCCCGAGATCTGCGCGACATAGAAGGTCAGAGCTGTATCGAGGATGTCGGACGACGCAGGCTCGACATGCGCGAAGAGCGCGATCGGCATCAGTGCAATGATCGTGTACCTGCGCGGCGGCCACCCGGACGGGAACGGTGTCATCCGGCCCGACGGTCCGCGTTCGCCCGAACGTGTTCGCTATCGCTCCGCAGCGAGGCGGCACGGTCCCGTACGTCCCGCCAGCGGCCAAGCGCGATAACGACACGCTCGCGACGTACAGGCGCAATACCGCGGTCGTTGCGCGCCTCTGCTCCGCGAGTCGCAGGATGCATCTTCTCGCGGCGATGCATCATGAGGTTGTAGAGCGCGACGGCCATGGGAAACAGGTTCGACATCACTCCGACAGAGTCATTCTTTCCCCAGATGAAGTACGCCAGCAGCAACGCGCTGCCGGAGATGCTCATCGTCCAGAAGAGGCCAGGGAAGGCCGGGCGACCCTGTCGCTGCGTGGCGAGCACCTGCACAACCCAGCGTCCGGCGAACAGGAGGACGCCGGCGTAGCCGATGAGCTTCCACGGGGTCACGAGAACGTCGAACAACCTGAAAAGCGGTATGTCCATGGTTCGTCCTTGATGACTCAGTGCCGCACGACCCAATGCGGCACCTGCTCGGCCTCCAGGAAGCGCTCCGCATTGCCGCCCTCGAGCACGGCAAGGGTGGTCAGCATCCCGGCGTGGGTGCAGGTCGCCGCCGCGACCGTCACCGATCGCGGTGCACCGCGCACCGGCCACCCGGTGCGCGGATTCAGGATGTGCGAATAGCGCGTGCCGTCTGCAAGCACGAAGCGATGGGTGTCGCCGCTGGTCGCGAGCGCTCCGTGTCGCAGGTCGAGTACGGCTCTCGCAGCGCTGGCCGTTCCTCGCGGGGTTCTCGATCCCGACGCGCCACGGTCGCCCGTCGGCGCGCGGTCGGCTTACGGCCAGGTCGCCTCCGAAATTGACCAGGGCCGCGCAGCCGCAGACATTGCGCGCGATCTGTGTGGCCTGATCCACGGCGTATTCCTTGCCGATCCCGCCGAAGTCGAGCTGCATGCCCGAGCTAAGACGAAGGTTCGGCCGTTGCCAGACGACCTTGTCCCAGCCCACGAGCGGCAGCAGCGCCTCGATATCGAGCTGGCGCGGCACGCGCGCACCGCCGTCGAAGGTCCACGCGCGTCGCAACACGCCGGAAGTTACGTCGAACATCCCGTCCGAGAGGTCGTAGAGCGTCGCCGCGAAATCGAGCAGCTTTGCGGTCTCCTCATCGACCGTCACGGCGCGCCCACCGGCGGCATTGATCTCGTCGATCACGTTGCCCCGCTGGTAGCGGCTGTACTTGTCCTCGATGCGCCAGGCGCAGGCGGCGACACGCTCTGCGACGACGCGGGCCTCCGTAGGATCTTCGGTATCGACCAGAACCTCGCACGGACCGGCCATGGCGCGGAAGCGCCCGGCCCAGTAGCCGTCTTCGGCGAAGAGCTCGACATTGCGCGCCGCGACCGTCATGGCGTCGTATCGCCGGGACTCAGAGTGTGAAGCGGTAACCGAACTGCACGATCACGGCATCGAGATCGGGGAACTGCTCCCGCCGTGCCTGGTTGCCGATGATCTGGCCGCCCGGCACGCTGCCCGACTGCTGGTAGAACTCGACCCGCACGTTCCACTCGTTGCCGGACATGGTCTGCCGGCCGTATTTCAGCCCGAGGGTGATGCCGTCGAGTTCGGCCAGCCGCACATCCGCCGAGGCGTAGGCCGGCAGGGGCTCGCCGTCGAGCAGGCTGAACCGGTAGAAATCCGCCGCGGTCTGCGTGTAATAACGCAGGTGCGGCTCCACGTAGCTGAACTCGCCGATCGGCCAACGCAGGCGCGTATCGAGCGTGTGCGAATCGATGCCCCAGTCGTCGGTGGCGAACCGGTACGAGAGCCCGAGCACCCGCCGCTCGAAGTCGTGCTTCATTTCAGCGTAGAGACCGTGCTTCGTACGGGCATCGGGCCGGGCCTCGTAGCGGAAGACGCCGCTGGGGCCGAGCACACCCGGGGGCGGCGTGCGGGCCAGCGTGTCGCCGGTGACCGGGTCGACGACGCTCAGTATCTTGTACGGATCCGTCAGATAGCCGCTCGAATCGCTGAAGGAGTAATTGACGCGCAGCAGCGTCGACGGACCAATCACCTGGGTGACGCCGAACAGCAGGTCGAGGACGTCCTTGCTGTCGGTACCCGCCTTGCTCGAATGGTCTCCGACGTCCTGCATCAGGGCGAGCGGCAGCGGTGCACCGCCGACCGGGTCGATGTCGTCCTGCGCCCATGCCACCGCGGCGCTCACGGTCGTGTTGCGGCGGTTGAAGTCCCGCGTCACGCCGAGGTTGGCGCCGAGGTGCGTGTAGTCGTACTCCGTGGAGAAGCTGAGCCCCGCCGCCAGGGTATAGAGCCGAGCAAAAGGCTGGGTCCACCCGACGTTGGCCGCATAGCGCGTGTCGAGGAATGTATCGTCGAGGGGTATCTCGCCGGCCGCGGTCTGGTATACGTCGTTGCCGGATGGTCGGGTGAACGTCTGCGGTTCGTCAGTCGCGATGGCTCCGCTCGGCGAGGCGCCCGTCAGGCTGTCGACGTTGAGGCCGAGGTCCAGGTACCGGTCGTCATCGAAGTCCCGCCGCGCAAGAACGCTCGCGCTCAGCGAGCGGACGCGCTCGTTGTCCTCGCCGTAGTACAGAAGCGCCGTGTCAAAGTCCCACCGATCGGCGTCCTCGGCCGCCGCGATCGTGGGCGCGGCCGACCCCAGGAGCGTGCAGGTCGCCGCTGCGACCGCGTTACCGAGCCGCATGTCGCGCCTGCTCATTCAGTTGCAGCCACAGCCGCCGCCGCCGAAACCGCGGCCGCCGCTCGAGGCTTCCTTGCTGAAGTAGATGTGATCGTCGAGCGCCAGGTCGGTCGGATAGGCGTCGAGCTGCATATCCTCGCGTGCGAGCACGCCGCGATCCCACGGGTCGACGCCAATGCCGGCACACCCCGACAGCGTGGCCGTTGCCAGGCATATCAAGAACAACCTCTTCATTTCAGCAACCTCGAGAGCAGCTCCTCGTATTCCGACCGCCGCGAGTTCTGGAACCCGAGGTGGCGGGCCACGAGCTCACCGTCGCGCGAGTAGACGTAGGAGCTCGGCATCCCCTCGACGGCAAAGCGCTCCGCGAGCACGCCCTCGGGGTCATAGATGACGTCGAACTCGATCGGTACTTCGCGCAGGAATCGCGCGGCATCCCGGGCGTCCTTGTCGACGTTGACCCCGATTACGACGAGGCCGCGGTCGCCGTATTGAGCCCGCATCTGGTTGAGCCACGGTATCGAGCGCCGGCAAGGCGTGCACCACGACGCCCAGAAGTCCACGACCACGACACTTCCCCGATAGGCTGAGAGGTCGAGGCCGGGCGCCGTCGCCGCCGCCGGTGTCGTCGCGGCTGCCGCGGCGGCCACGAGGGTCAACGGCAGTAGCAGGGCGGACAGCCACGCGGAAATTCGCATTTCGAGGAGCCTCCAGGTCGTCGCAGGGAACGCAACAGGTGCGGGCCAGTGCGCCCGACTCCCGTTGGACGTCCGTCGGAGCCGGAATCAATCGGGCCGGCTGGCCGATTGATTCGTGTAGATTCGGGCGTCCAACGCCCATACGGCCCGTGGACTTAAGGCTTGAACGACGATCGGCAACTGGTGGATCGGATGCTCGCCGGCGACGAGCGGGCGTTCGCGTCGTTTTTCGACGAGTACTTCCCCCGCGTCTACCGGTTTGCCCTGCCTCGCGTGAACCGGGACCTGGACCTTGCCAAGGACGTAGTACAGGCCACCCTGATAAAGGCCGTACGGGGCCTTGGGCGGATTTCGCGGCGACGCGGCGCTTTTCACCTGGTTGTGCCAGATCTGCCGGCGGGAGATTGCGGACCACCTGCGCCGGCTGCGCCGCCACTCGGAGCAGGTCGTGCTGATCGACGACAGCCCGGAGATCCGCGCGGCCCTGGAGGCGATCGAGGCGCCGGAGTCGGCGGAACCGCCCCGACGCCAGGACGCGGCGGAGCTGCAGCGGATCGTGCACGCAGTGCTCGACCGCCTGCCGGGACGGTACGGCGAGGCCCTGGAGCTCAAGTACATCGAAGGCCGCTCGGTCGAGGAAATCGGCGAGCGGCTGGGGATCGGTCACACGGCGGCGCAGTCCCTGCTGGCGCGCGCCCGCGTGGCGTTTCGCAACGGAATGGAGGCGGTGTTCGGCGCCACGACCGGGGACGTGCTGAACCAGCTTGGCGTATGAGGGGCGATACATGAAGCCAGACGACGAACCGCCCGACGACGAGTCGATCGCACGTCTGCTGCGCGATGCGGGCGAACGCGAACGGCCGGCCGCAGCGATGCAGGCCGAGGTGCGCGCTGCGGTCGAGGCGGAATGGCGCGAGCTGGTGGCGGCGCGCCGCAGTCGCCGACGGGTCACTGGCTGGGCCGTGGCGGCGGGCGTCGGCGCTGGCCGCGCTCGGCGTCTGGCTGGTCGCCCCGCTCCTCGATCGCGCGCCGCAGGTCGTGGCCTCGCTGGCACTCGCCTCGGGTCAGGTCGAGCAGCGCTCCGACGAGCAGTCGCGCTGGACGCCGCTCGCGCCGGGCAGCTCGATCGCCGGTCGGAACGGAAATACGAACGGTCGGTGACGCCCGCGCCGCGCTCGCGCTCGAGTCCGGGATCGCGATGCGCCTCGACCGGTCGTCGCGGCTCGCCTTCCGACCGCGACGAGTCGGCATCGCTCGAGGAAGGCGCGGCGTACGTCGATACGGGAGCTGCGCTCAGGGCCGCGTGCCGATGCATTCTCGCTGCGCACCGCTTCGGGCACCGTTCGGCATCTGGGGACGCAATACCAGGTGCGCGTCGAGGGCGAGCGGGTGCGAGTCGCCGTCCGCGAGGGCCGGGTGCGCATCGACACGTCGGCAGTGGCGCGGTATCGGGCGTCGCCGGCGAGCAGATCCTGCTCGACGCCGGGCGCGTGACGCGCCTGGACCTCCCTGCGCACGACGCGTCGTGGAACTGGGCGGGCGCGGTTGCACCGGCGTATCCGATCGAAGGCAGCACGCTGCTGGCGTTCCTGCGCTGGGCCGCGCGCGAGACCGGGCGCGAGCTGGTGTTTGCGGACCCGCAGACCGAGGAGGCCGCGTCGCGAATCGTCCTGCGCGGATCGGTGGAGGGGCTCACCCCCGATGAATCGATCCTCGCCGTAGGCGCGACGACCGGGCTCGCGATCGAAGTGGCGCGCGCGCGCATCGAGGTCCGGCCTTCGCGCCATTGATGCTGCCGCCGATAGGCCGCTCCGGTCCCGTCGGCTAGTATCGCGCGTCCGCTCCATTCGGGGCGCCGCACGACCGCCGATGCCACGATGCACCGATCCCGCGGGCTGCGAGGTGGCCGCTCGAACCTCGCCCGGTGTCGCGGCCGCGCTCGCGGCGCTCCTCCTCGGGTTGCTTCCGGGACGCGCCGGCGCCGAACCGCCTTATCGCGGCCGCACCCTGGCGGACGTGCTGAACGAAATCGGCGGCCCCGACCCTGCGCCTCGTCTACAGCTCCGAGGTCGTCCCTGCGCGATTGCGCGTGCAGGTCGAGCCGACGGCGACCGGCGGGCCTGCGCTGCTCGAGCAGCTTCTCGCTCCGCACGGCCTCGAGGCCGAGCACGTCGGCGGCATCGTCTATGCCGTCGTGCGCCGGACGCTCGACGCAACCGGGCCGTCGTCGCAGCGACGCCGCCCGGCGCCGACGCCGCTGGAGGAAGTCGTCGTCGCGAGCAGTCGTTTCCGTCTCGCCGACGATTCGCCGCTCGAGCGGACCTTTCTGACCCAGGCCGAGCTCGAGGCGCTGCCGCGGCTCGCCGACGACTCGCTCAAGGCCGTGCACCGTCTGCCCGCCGCCGCGAGCAACGGCTTCTCGGGTCTCGCGTACATCCGGGGCGGCGAGCAGTCGGAAACGCTCGTCGTGCTCGACGGCCTGGCGATGTACGAGCCCTTTCACCTGCGGCTCGTGTCGAGTCCGACGAGCGTGCTCGACCCGCGCATCCTGGACAGCCTGGAGGTGTTCGCGGGCGGATTCACCGCGGAGTTCGGCGACCGCATCAGCTCGGTCATCGACGCACGCTCCACGCGTCCGGACGCCGATCGCTACTACGAGGCGGGCTTGAGCCTCTTCCACACGAACGCGCTGGCGTCGATGCGCTTTGCCGGCGATCGCGGCCAGTGGCTCCTGTCGGCGAGACGCAGCAACCTCGACTTCGTATCTGAACTGGCCAAGTCGGAGATCGGCAAGCCGAGCTACTTCGATGGCTTCGGACGCCTCGATTTCGCCTTCAGCGATGCCACGAGCGCGAGCCTGCACATGCTGTTCGCGACCGACAAATCCGCGCTCCGGAACGACGAGGACACCGAGCGCGCGGATGCCGACTACAGCAACAGCTACGTGTGGGGCACGCTCGATCACCGGTGGTCGCCCGCGCTCTCGAGCAGCCTGCAGCTGTCGTACTCGGACGTCACGGCGAACCGCACCGGGACCGTGAACGACCCGGGCCGGCGCACGGGATTCGTCGACGACGACCGCGAATACGACGTCTACGGGGCGCGGCTGGACGCCCGCTACTCGACGAAGCGCTGGCTGCATCGCCTGGGCGTCGAGTTCCGGTCGCTGTCGGCGACGTATCGGTACTCGAGCCGCATCAGCTTCGAGCCGGGATTCCCGTTCCCGGCAGACCCCGGTGGCACCGTCGAGCGCGAGCTGGCGCCGTCGCCGTCCGGCGACCACATCGCTCTCTACGCGACGAGCCGGCTGCGCGCCACCGATCGTCTCACGGCGGAGGTGGGCGTCCGCTGGGACGAGCAGAGCTACGGCGCCGACTCCGACGAGCAGTTCGCACCTCGCGTCAACCTCGCGTACGAGGCCACTCCCACCACGCGGCTGCGCGCGAGCTGGGGCCGGTACCAGCAGGCGGAGAGCATCAACGAGCTGCAGGTCGAGGACGGCGTCGAGCAGTTCCAGCCGACACAGCGTGCGGATGTGATCGTGCTCGGGCTCGAGCAGGCACTGCCCGGCGAGCACTCGCTCCGCGTCGAAGCCTACGACAAGCGATACCGCGGTGCTGCGCGCCCGCTACGAGAACCTGCTCAATCCGCTTTCGCTGCTGCCGGAGCTGCGCTGGGACCGCGTGCGGATCGCGCCGGATTCCGCGCGTGTGCGCGGCGTCGAGGTCCTGCTGTCACGCAGGTCCGCCTCGGCCTGGAACGGGTGGCTGAACTACGCGTGGTCGCGCGCCGAGGACAGCGAGGCCGGTGTCGACACTCGGCGCGGCTGGGACCAGCGGCACGCGTTCGGCGGCGGGATCTCCTGGACCTCGGATCCGTGGGTGGCGACGCTGGCGGCGGCCTACCACACCGGGTGGCCGACGACCTCTGTGCGGCTTGTCGACCCCGTAACCGATCCGGCCGAGGTCCTGGTCGGTCAGCGCAACGACAGCCGCCTGCGCGACTTCATCTCGATCGACGCGCGCATCAGCCGCCGGTTCCAGCTGAAGCGCGGCGAGCTCGACGCCTGGTTCGAGGTCATCAACCTGGCGAACCGCGAGAACACGTGCTGCGTCGATTACGAGGTCGCAACCGGCCCGCCGGCCGTGCTCATCCGCGACGACGACAACTGGCTGCCGCTGTTGCCGTCCATCGGCGTCCTCTGGCGCTACTAGCGCGATTTCCTGTCAGCGATCCTTCATCGAACGGCAACAACGTTCCTCTAGCGTCACGCCACTGCGGCCGTTCGACCCGTCGAGCGCGCCGCAACCCCGGCATCAACGTACGAGGACGCGAGCCATGGCCAACGTCGACGACGACTTCGTCAGCAACGAATCGGACAACGAGTCCTTCGCCACGGTGATCGAGGCGCGCCTGTCGCGTCGCAGCGTGGTGGGCGGGGGTCTCGCGACCGCGGCGATCGCTGGGGCGAGCGGAATCGGGTCGTTGCTCAACGCGGTGCCTGCGCAGGCGCACGGATTCCATCGTCCGCTGCTCGGATTCAAGGGCATCCCGGTCTCCTCCGCCGACACCGTGGTCGTGCCCAGGGGTTACACCGCCAAGGTGCTGATCGCGTGGGGCGATCCGGTGTCGGACGGACCGGCGTTCAAGTCCGACGCCGGCAATTCGTCCTATGAGCAGGAATGGCAGTGGGGCATGCACAACGACGGCGTCGTGTACTTCCCGATCAAGGGCTCCGAGCGGGGCCTGCTGGTGCAGAACCACGAGTACACGGACGACGTCCTGCTCTTCCCCGACGGCACGGCGAACTGGGACGCGGAGAAGACGCGGAAGTCACAGGCGGCACACGGTGTCGGCATCATCGAGATCAGCCGCGGGCATCGCCGACGCGGCGAGTGGCGTGTCGTCGCGCCCATCGCCGTACGCGCGACGGATCACGGCGTATACGCCAATGCGGCTCAGTGGCCCGGCCGCGGGCGATGCGCGGCTCATGACCAGCGCAGACCCGACGGGCAGGCGCGTGCTCGGGACGATCAACAATTGCGCCATGGGCTACACGCCCTGGGGCACCTATCTCGCCTGCGAGGAGAACTTCAACGGTTACTTCCGCAAGCTCGGCGCGCCCACGCCGCTCGAGCAGCGCTACGGAATCAACGCCTCGGGCGCGGGCTATCTCTGGCACACCACCGACCTGCGCTTTCTCTCCGACGGCGAGCCCAACGAGGCGAATCGGTTCGGCTGGGTCGTGGAGATCAACCCCTTCGATCCCAATTCGACGCCGGTCAAGCGCACGGCGCTCGGACGGCTGAAGCACGAGGGCGCGTGGGTGCAGGAAGCACGCGACGGACGCGTCGTCGTCTATACCGGTGACGACCAGGCGAACGAGTACATCTACCGCTACGTGTCGCGCCTGCCCTGGCGGCTGGCACGCCGCCTGGGCATCAGCCCGCTGAACGACGGCGTGCTCTATGTCGCGAAGTTCAACGCCGACGGCAGCGGCGTGTGGTTGCCGCTCATCCCGTCGAACCCGGCGCTGGCCGGCTGGTCGCTGGCCGATATCCTGATCAACACGCGCGGCGCGGCGGACCTGGCCGGGGCGACCAAGATGGACCGACCCGAGTGGATCGACACCTTCCCGGATTCGCTGACGGCAATCGCCACGCTCACGAACAACTCGAGCCGTACCGCTGCCACTGTCGACGCCGCGAACCCCCGCGCGCCGAACACCTACGGCCAGATCATCCAGTGGCGTTACCGGCGTGACTTCTCGGAGCCGACCTTCTACTGGGATATCTTCGCGCTCGGCGGCGACCCGGACAATGCGGCGCACGGCTCTACGATCATCGGCGACAAGTACGGCTCCCCCGACGGGCTTTACGTCGCGCCCAGTGGCCGACTCTGGATCCAGACCGACGTATCAGGGAGCACGATCAACGCGAACGCGTACGCGGGCTTCGGCAACAACCAGATGCTCTGCGCCGACCCGCGCACGCGCGAGACCCGGCGCTTCCTCGTCGGCCCGAACATCTGCGAGATCACCGGCGTGTTCGTTACGCCGGACGAGCGCACGATGTTCGTCGGCATCCAGCATCCCGGCGAGGCGCCGAGCGGCGCCAACGATCCGGCCAATCCGACGCAGTACAGCTCCTGGCCGGGCGGCCCGGCCAGTGGCCGGCCGCGTTCGGCAACGATCGTCATCACCAAGGACAACGGCGGGCCGATCGGCAGCTAAGCCGGTTCGCGGCGCCCACCGGAAATTCGGCTCGGAGCTGATTATCTCGAGAAATTGGCTCTGAGCCGAATTCCGGGAGTCGAATTTCCGTCAGCCGAGGCGCAGGATTTCCTTCCGGTCGATCGACCGCTCGCGGTGCAGGAGGATCCACTCGGCGTGCTCCTCGAGCGCCGCCTCGCCCAGGATCCTGAGCACGCGCCGCTGCTCGTCCTCCGAGTCCGTTCCGTCGATGCGCCGCCGCGCGTTGTGGAAGATGCGGTGCATGAACTCGTACTGCTTGATCAGCTCCGCCTCGGCGGTGCTCTTTGCATAGGAGAGCCGCACGCCCACCAGCAGGAGCACGCAGCCCGACAGGTAGGTCAGCGGCTGACGCAACGTCACGGGAATCCCGGCACCGATGAAGAGCAACACAGCCAGAGCCGCGGCCGTCACCCACAGCCCCATTTGTCCGACCCGCCGTGTGATGTGCTGGTGCCGGAGCCGCTCCGAGGTTCTTCGGGAAAAGTAGCCGAGCTGGCCCGAGCCGGGGTCGCCGATCCACTCGCGCACGGTGAATTGAAGCCCCGACGAAGTGCGGTTCGGCGCAACGTCGCAATGAGTGCCCGCGACCCGCATCACGTTGCGGATCCAGCCCAGCTCGGGGTCCTGCATCTGCAGGAAGTTGTCGTGCGCGAACTTCGACACGTTGCCGCTCGTGACCCCCGCGGCGGCCCAGTAAAACTGAACGCGCAAACCCTCGGCGAGCGTCCGGTAGTCCAGGTACTTGCGCTGCCACGCGCCACGCGTCGCGAGCCAGCTGATCGCCGAACCGAGCGCCATCGCTGCGAGCACCAGGAAGATGAAGGTGCGGTCCGAGCGGAAGTCCGTGTAGGAAAGATAGGCCAGGCCGGTCAGCAATACGCAGGCGTGCGTCGCCCACACCGTGTTGACGACCCGTCTCTGGAAGTGGATCGCGAGCCAGTCCGCGGCGACGAAGATCCGGTCGATGTCCTTGAGACCGGGCGGCATCGTCGCCGCCTGGTCGGGAGTCAGAAGCGGATACTTGCCGGCTTCGATTTGTGCCGCATGCTCCTGCATGTCGCGGCTGAACTCGTCGGTCCGGGCAAAGACGAGACGGTGGCGCGCCGGCATCTGCGCGACGCGTGGCTCGCGGTCGTCGGAGGTGAGCCAGCTCACGCTGAGAGCCGCATGCCCCGCGGCCGGCGCGCCGTCGGGCCGGTTTCGTGAGCAGACGATGTGGTAGACGAGGTCGCTTTCGTCGTCGGCGAGGACCAGCCGGCCCGCCGCGCCGCGCGGCGTGAACCCCGGCATGACGTCGTCATGGTGGAATCGAACGACCTGACTCGTACCGCCGAGCTGGTCGGAGTCCTTTCCGTCCCAGAGCGCGAGCAGCACGTGGCAGTGTGCGCACATGAAAACGCCGACCTGCGCGTACTGACGCGCCCGGTTGGCGCCGTTGCCGGCGACTGACTCCGCGGTATTGCCGGGCGTGAGCGGCAGCTCGAATACGTCAGTCGCCGCCGCGCACAGACGGTCGAACCGCTCGCGCGACTCCTGCGACGTGAAGTCCTGCAGATAGAGACGCTTCGGCATCGGCAAGGGCACGCGGAGCGGTATGCCGAGCTCGAGGGCGACTTCGGCGACGAGCTGATCGGCCCCTTCGGCGAGCGGTGACATCACGCTGACCTTCCGATTGGCGTAGCTGGACTGGAGGCCGCTGAGGAACTCGCGGACTCGCGAGCGGATGGCAGGAATCTCATCCGGCACGAGGTCGCGGTGGCCGGTCACGGCGACCACCAGCGGCACGGCGCCGTCCGGACGGGGCCCGTTCATGGGTCCGCCTTCAACTGGCCAGCATGATCCGGATGCGGCGGTTGTGCCGCCCCTTGTTCTCGACCTTGGTGATGCGCACCGGCCGCGATTCGCCCGTGTTCGACAGGTGCGTTCCGCCGCAGGCCTGCCGGTCCAGGCCCTCGATCTCGATGATTCGGATGCGGCCGTCGGCCGTCGGTGGAGGGGCGACGGCGGCACTGCGGATCAGGCCGGGCGTCGAGCTGGCTTCGGCGTTCGACACATAGCTCGCGTGTACGGGTAGCGCGGCCTGGATGACGGCGTTCAGCTCGGGCTCGAGCCGGCGAAGCGCGTCGTTATCGACCTCGGGCAGGTCGAAGTCCATCCGCGCCGTGCCATCCGCCGCGATCTGCGCTCCTGTGACGAGCGCGCCGTCGAAATGCCGGAACACCAGGGCGTTCAGGATGTGCGTGTCGGTGTGCAGCTGGGCGATCCGCGAGCGATGCTGGGCGTCGATTGTGACGTGCACCGGGCCAGTGATCTCGATCGGCGAGCCGAGAACGTGCCAGTAGCGGCCGGCCTCGAGCGAGACACCGACGATGTCGACGACGCCCGTCGCATGGTGCAGACGAGCGAGATCGGAGACCTGCCCGCCACCGCCCGGATGCAGCATGAGCGCTCGAGAACGATGGCCCCGGGCCGGCTGTCGATCACCTGCGTATCGAACTCGAGCAGGTCGGGCTGTTCGTGATAACCGTATACAGCCATGCCGATCTCCGGAACCGGGCACTGGCCATTGAGGCCGGTCCCGTCGTCGTTACCCCTCCGGGGTGACGGCCGCTCCCTGACCTGCGGGCGGTTCCTGGGTCGGCGGAAGGTCGCCCTTCCGCTGCTGGCGACGCAGCAACTTCTCTTCCCGTTTCGTCTTCGCTGCCTGTTCGCGCTGCTTCTTCTGGTATGAATAGTTTGGCTTGGCCATTGATTCCCTGTACGGAGCGGCATGCCCCGGGCACCAGCCATCATAACTCAGGCCCGCGCCACCCGGTCGATGTGCCTCCGCCGGTACTCGGCAAAACGCCGTTCGATCTCCTCGGGCGAGAAGCCGAACTGCTCCATCGTGTACTCGTGCTTCGGCCGGCCCTCCCGGGGGTGCGACACCATGTAGTCGCCGATCTGCCGCCGTGCCTGCTCGGTCATGGGCAAGCCGATGTGCCGGTAGATACGCTCGACGACGCCCACCGGGTCCTTGACGGTGTCGCGGAAATCGATGTCGATGAACCTGGAGGCGGGCAGCGTGTCGCGCACCTCCAGGCAGCGGTTGAGGTCGTGCTCGAGGGTGCCGCTGGTCTGCCGGCCGGCCTCCACCGGGTCGGACGTCTCGCCGACGCCACGCCAGAGCTCGTAGATCATGCTCGCGTAGGAGGGAATGGTCGCGATCGGGTCGCGGTGCGTCTGCGCGAAGGTCGCGTCCGGGAAGATATCGACGATCTTGTCGACATGCCCCAGGTGCATCGGCGTCTTGAGCACCCAGCGCTCCGCCGACTCGCCGCGTTTGCGCTTCTGCCACTGCAGCAGCTGGATCGTGCGGTACCAGTAGTCGTAGGCGGGACGCAGGTCCTGGGTCCGCAGCCAGTCGTAATAGCTCGGCACGCAGGCCAGGGTCTCGCTGGTCGTGCTGAGCAGCGTCTGGTCCATCAGCAGGATGTCCTCGTCGGCGCCCATCGCGTCGAACGGGTGGATGCTCAGGAGATCCGGGTTGGCCTCGAGCATCGCCGCAACCTCGGCCTTCGCAACCGCGATGCGCTTGTCGCCGCGGATGTCATCGGGTGCCGGGACGGGAAACCGGCATTCCCACCAGGCCGCCGAGTAGAAACGAGAGTCCGCGGCGATCAATCGGTGCAGCAGGGTCGTGCCGGTGCGCGACAGGCCCAGGATCACGAGTGGCGGCGGCACCTGTTCGTCGATGATTTCCGGATGACGCCGCACCCAGTCGCGGCCGCGCAGGCGCGCGACCAGAATTCCGTGCAGGCGTCCCGACCAGAAGTACTGCCCACCGGGCGTGAGCCGCGCCTCCTCGCGCAAGGCGCGGGTCAGCACGCGAAGCGGCGCGACGACATCGGGCTCGTCGAACTCGAGCAGGCCGGTCTCGGCGCGCGCTTGCGCGATCAGCTCATCGGGATCCAGCGTCGGGGCGGCGCTCATCGCGCCCCGCCGGCCGAAATTGGCTCGGAGCCGATTTTCCGTTGCTCGACGACCGTAGGGGCCGAAACCGCCGCCGGTCCTCGGAAAATTGGCTCCGAGCCAATTTCGAGGCGAGGTGCTTGGCAGCCTGCCAGGCGAAAGTCATCGCCGGGCCGAGCGTCGCACCCGGCCCCGGATAGGTCGGCAGGATCGGCGCCGCGCAGTTTCCGACGGCATACAAGCCGGGAATGGGCAAGCCGTCCTCGCGCAGCACCCGGGCATCCGTGTTGGTGGCGAGCCCGCCATGCGTGCCGAAATCACCGGGCTCGATCCGCATGGCGTAGTACGGCGGCTCGGCGATCGGCGCGAGGCAGGGGTTGGGCTTCACGGTCGGGTCGGCGTAGTAACGGTCGTAGGCGGCATCTCCGCGTCCGAACTCGAGGTCCTTGCCGGTGCGCGCGTACTCGTTCATCGCCGCGATCGTCGTCTCGAGACCGGCGGGATCGATCCCAGCCGCCGTGGCCAGCTCGCGGACGGAATCCGCGCGTGTCAGGAATCCCGAGCGGAAATATTCCTGCGGAATCTTCTTGTCCGACATGAACCGCGTTGGGAACAGCGGGCCCACGAAGTAGCTGCGTCGGAAACGCGCATCGAACACGTGCCAGGTCGGCGTCTGCGGATCCTCGGCGGTGTGCCGGCGGAAGAACTCGAGCAGGTAGGTCAGGTAGTTCTGCGATTCGTTGGCGATGCGCTTGCCGCGACGATTGACGACGCAACCGCCCGGATAGGACTTGTCCATGATCGCGAGCCGCGGCACGGGCTCGCCGGGGACACGCACGGTCGTGCACCACCAGGCGCCGTCCATCAGCCGCGTGGCCGCGCCGACCGCGATTCCCGCACGGATCGCGTCCCCGGTGTTGGTACCGGCGGCGGCGCTCCATTCCGTATTGGTTGGCTGCGGCAGGTAGCGCTCGCGCATCTGCTGGTTGTGCTCGAATCCGCCGGCGGCGAGCACCACGCCGTGCCGCGCGCCGTATCGTCCACAGGGCGCCGTCGCGCTCGATGCGTGCGCCCACCACGGCGCCACGGCCGTCGGTGAGCAGCTCGCGCATCGGTGCGGAGAGCCAGAGCGGCAGCTTTCGATCGAGCATCGACCAGCGCAGACGCGCGACACCCGCCGATCCGCACGTGAGGCGCCGCGAGCGTTTGTGGCTGAGCAGCCACGACAGGTCGCTGTAGTGATTCCACACCATCCGCGCCGCGAGCTTCTTCCAGCCCGGCGACTGCATCATGAGGTCGTGCGCTTCGACCTGCGTCATCGAGATGCGGTCCATCATGAAGATCATGTGGTGCGTGTCGCGGAGCGTCGGTCCGTCGGCACCGAGCACGTCGCGGTTGACCGGCTCAGGCTCCATCGAGCGATGGCCGTTCTTTGCTCCGGGGAGGACCGACCAGTAGTCCGGATAGTGCTCGAGCGACTCGTACCGCACGTGCGTCCGCTCGTGCAGGAAGTCGATCATCTTCGGGCCTTCCCTCAGATAGGTCTCGATCATCGCGTCGGACACCGCGCTCGCCGGAATCGTCCCGCGCAGGTACTCGCGCGCCTCTTCGAAGCTGTCCTGCGCCCCGGCCGCGCGCGCGTAGCGGTTGCACGGGATCCAAACTCCGCCACCGGAAGTGGCGCTCGTGCCGCCGTAGAGGTCGCTCTTCTCGACGACCAGCACGTCCTCGAGTCCGAGCTCGTACGCGCAGAGCGCGGCGGTCAGTCCGCCGTTGCCCGAGCCCACGACCAGTACGTCGACGGTGAGTTCGCGTGCGCTCATCGCGTCAGCCGAAGAACGCCTGGCCGCCATCGAGCGGAATTGTAGCGCCCGAGAGGTAGCGCATCTCCGGGCCGACGATCGCCACTACGGCGCGGCCGATGTCCGCCTCGCAGTCGCCGATGCGGCTCAGCGGGATCGTCTTGAAGAACTCGCGCGCCTCGTCGGGGCCCGCCTTGATCCAGGCCTCGAGCGCCGGCGACATCGCGAGCGGCGCGATGTTGTTGACGCGGATCCCGTCGCGCCCCCACTCGCTCGCCGCGGCGCGGGTGAGCGCGCGCACGCCCTGCTTCGCCACCGAGTAGGCACCGTAGTTGGCGGCGTCCCAGCGCTGAGCGGCCGAGGTGATGAGGTTGACGATGTTGCCGCCGCCGCGCGCCTTGAGATGCGGATGGCAGGCCTTCATGAAGCGGAACGAGGCGAGCGGCCCCGCCTCGATTCCACGCATGAAGGCGGCATCGTCGAGCGAAAGCAACGGACCCCACGCGCCCTCGTAGGCGTTGTTGACCAGGATGTCGAGACCGCCGAACGCGGCGGCGACGGCGTCGACCGTGCGGGTGACGTCGGCCGCGGTCTTCACGTCGCAGACGAACGCGCGCGCGCGGCCACCGGCCTGCTCGATCTGCCGGCAGGTCGCGGTGAGCTTCGATTCGGTGCGCCCGACCACCGCGACCGCGGCACCCGCTCCCGCGAGTGCGAGCGCAATACCCTGGCCGACTCCCTGACCTGCGCCCGTGACGAGCGCGATCTTTCCCGCAAGGGCCGTCATCGCGCAGCCCGGGCCAGTGCCTGCTGCGCGGCCGCGTTCGCGAGATAGTGCGCCGTGAGCTTCGGCGCCGAGGCCAGTGTCTCCTGGATCTCGTACAGGCGCTGGTAGGTGGACGTCTTGATCCGCCAGCCGTCGGCCTGCTTGACGTATTCGTCGCGATACAGCGCGCTGCCGGTCGTAACGAGCTTCTCGCGCAGGTTGATGAACACGTCGGTGAGGTACCAGATGCCCGTCGCCGTGGTCGGAGTCAGCACCTCGATCTCGGGATGATGTCCCGTGTGGCAGGCGACGGCCTGCGCGTTGAAGGCGGCCGCGATCGCCGCGAGCATCGCCTCGCGCCCGTCGACCTGCCAGCGGTAAGTCCCGCCGTGATAGTCGATGTGCACGTCCTCCGCGAGCACGCCGCGCAGCAGCTCGATGTCGGCGGTGTCGATCCCGCGAAAATAGCGGTACTTGAGCTGGCGGATGCGTTCGATGTCCTCGAGATACATGCTCACGTCGGTGTCCCCCGGGAAAGGCTGGCGAGCTTGACGACCCGGCAGCGTGGCTGCGGATGCGTCTTCGCGCGTGTCCAGCGCAAGAGCATCGACCCGCAGGCGTGGCCGGCCGTGTCCATGAAATTACCCAGCCCCGGATCGCGCGCGGCGATGACGAAAGTCACGGAGCCGTCCGGGTTGTACCGCGCCGTGTGCTTGTTCCAGCACGCGGGCAGGTACCGGTAGTCGAGCGACTCCATCCAGTAGTTGTCGAGCTGGAAATTCCAGACATCGCACTCCGGCACTTCGCTCTCGATCACCAGCGCCTCGTCGGGCGCGAGCTGCCAGAACCCGTGCAGGTAGTAGATGAGCGGGTCACCGCCCGTGCGGTAGCAGGTTTCCTGCGGGAAGGGCGCAAAGGCATTCGGGTACTTGCGGAACTCTTCCACCCAGTTGACGAACGTGCGCGCGGTGCCGGTGACGAAGGCCGCGGCAGCGGCGAGACCGCGATCGAGCATCGCAGGCGTGAGCGGCGCGGGTTTCGGCGGCGCGCCGACACGCTCGATGCGCACGTCCGCGGCCACTTCGTTCGGCCGGTCGAGAAAGGTCTGCCGCACGAGCAGCATCGTCGTGTCGGCGGCGAGCGGCAGCCAGTTGCCTGGCTTGCGATCGCGGCTGACGGCGATCTCGAAGCTTCCGTCCTTGCCGAACACCATTTCCGCGGCCTCGAGCTCGCCGGTCGAGGCCATCGTGCCCTCGGTCGCGTAGCGGTTGGCCTTGGTGCCGAAGGAGAGATACGGCACCGTGTTGCGCCGCCCGTATATGCGGTACTCGCGGTCGCCCGTGATCGTCGCGTTCTGATAGAGGTTGTCCGGGTTGTCGCCGCCGATCTTGCCGGTCGGATGCGAGGCCGCGTAGAAGGTCGGGAAATCGGGATCGGCGTGCTCGAGCATCATCTCGAGGCCGATGCGCGTCAGGCGCGTGAGATACCGATAGCCCTCCGCACGGTCAATCGGAGTCGCGGGGGTCGTCGCGGCGAGCACGATGTCGCCCGCGGTCTCGAGCGCGCGACAGAAACCGCGCCAGCTCTGGCCGTCCATGACCCGCGCGTGGGCATCCACGAGTTTCGCTGCAGTACTCATCTGCTAGAACCATCCCCTGCTCAAGGAATCCCACAGATCGAGCGCGGGCGAGGTCTCGTCGACCTCGAGCCGCCCGAACCGTCCGCCGTGAAACAGCAGTGGTGCGCCGACGCGGCGATCGACCGCCAGCACGCGTCCGACGACGATCAGGTGGTCACCGCCCGCGTGCACCTGCTCCACGCTGCAGTCGATGCGGCACAACGCCCCCGGTACGTTCGGCGCCGGGCCATGCTTTCCGGCGAACGCACCCGCCGGATACTTCTCGCCGCCGCGGGTTGCGAATTTGAGCGCCACGTCCTGCTGCGCCGCGGTGAGCACGTGGACGGCAAAATCCGCCCCTTCGACGAAGGCGGCCACACTCGTGCTGTCACGGGAGATGCACCAGAGCGCGAGCGGCGGTGACAGGGATACGGACGCGAAGGAGTTCGCCGTCACGCCGATCGGCTCGCCGTCCGGCCTCCGCGCCGTGATCACCGTCACCCCGGTTGCAAAGGTCCCGAAGGCGTCGCGCAGTTCCCGTGTTTCGATCGGTCGGCTCACGGTCGTCCCCGGCCTGCTGAGAGCGCAAGTGTGCACCGGCTCAGGCTCCGCTCACATCACCCGGGCCGGATGCGGCACCCGCGGCGCGCCGAGCGCCTCGCGGTATGACGGCGGCTGCCGGTCGCCCTCGTCGCGCAGCCCGTACTCCTGCGCAAGCTCGGCCGTAATGAGCGTCTGCCCGGAGCGGCTGGCGAGCTTCGGGTCGCAGGCGAGCGCGTAGAGCACGCGACCGTTGAACTCCGGGGTTTCGGCCACCGCCATGAAGCCCGTGTACTGCTCGGGTTTTTCCTGTACGGCGATGACCGACCGCTCGGTCTTCTGTGGCCCGAGCCAGAGCGACACGGCGGCGACGCCGGTGTTCTCGAAGTCCACGGCCATGTCCGCGGCGAGCTTGTCGACGCCCGCCTTCTGCGCCCCATAGGCCGGGCCGTGCATGTAGCAGCCCCCGCCGAAGGACGACGAGAACGCGATCAGCCCGCGGCCCTGCCGCACCATCACGGGCGCAGCGTGCCAGCTCGCGACGTACGCCGAGCGCAGCCCCACGTCGAGGATCTTCACGAAGTCGAGTGGCTTCTCCCAGAACGGACCCGGCTCGACCAGGCGGTCGTCGATGTAGGTTGCGTTGTTGTGCAGGATGTCGATGCGACCGGTCTCGCGCACGACGCGCTCGATGAGCGCACGCAGGTCCTCGTCCCGCGCCGAATCGCACACGACGCCGACGCCCTTGCCGCCGGCGCGCGTCACCGCGGCCGCCGTTTCCTCGAGCGTCCCGGGCAGGTCGCGGCCCAGCATCTTTCCGCCGCTCGCGCTCTTCGCGCGGCCGGTGACGTAGACCGTCATCCCGCGGCTGCCCAGCCCGATCGCGATGCCCTTGCCCGCGCCACGACTTGCGCCCGTGACGATGGCCACCTGGGGGCGATAATCACTCATGGCGATGCTCCGGGATCAGGGCGCACCCGGGGTGCGCGCGAGGTCGAGAAAGGACGGCCGCTCGCCGCCGCCGTGTACCGCGAGCGCGGCGCCACTCACGTACGCGGCGAGCCCCGACGCGAGGTACAGGCACGCATCGGCGATGTCCCCGGGCTCAGCCATGCGGCGAGCGGGCAGGCTGGCCGCAACGCGCGCGAGGCCAGCGGGCCCGCCGTAGTGCGCCTCGGCATTTCCCGTCGCGACCAGGCCCGCGATGACCGCGTTGACCCGGACCTTGGGCCCCCACTCCATCGCGAGGCTCTGCGTGAGGTTCAAGAGCCCAGCCTTCGCAGCACCGTACGCGGCGGTTCCGGGGGACGCGCGCGCGGCGGACACGCTTGCGATGTTGACGATGCTTCCGCCGTCGGGCTGGATCTGCATGCGCGCATTCGCCGCCTGCGCGCAATAGAAGGCCGCTGAGAGATTGAGCTGCACGATCTTGTCGAAGAACCGCGTGCTGTGGGTGGCCGCCTCGGCCTCGGGCGAGCCGCCGGCGTTGTTGACCAGTACGTCGAGCCGGCCGTGCCGTTTGACGACGGCTTCGATCAGATGCGTCACCGCATCGGCGTCGCGCACGTCGCAGGGCTCGAACCCGGCGGCTCGCCCCCCCGCCGCCGGCGGTTCCGCCGGCTCATTTCGCGCGCAGACGACGACACCCGCACCGTGGGCCAGGAACGCTTCCGCGATCGCGCGGCCGATGCCCTGGGTACCGCCGGTGACGAGCACTGCCCGGCCCGTGAAATCGAGCGCGTTGGTCAAGGGGGCCTGTCGCAATCTGCGTAGAGGTTTGCTACTTTACCTACGAACATTGAAAGGTCAACCGCCATTTGGACTACGTTTCGCGGATTCATAGGGCCTGTTGACTGATGACCTCGCAAGCTACCGATCCGCTGACCATCCCCGGTGTGCTGGCGCGCGCCGCGCGGCGTCACCCTGCGGACCCGGCCATCGAGGACGGCCCCACGGTCCTCGACTTCGCCGGGATGGAGGCGGCCACCCTCGAGGCGGCGGGTGCTTTCATGGCGGCCGGGGTCCGACCCGGGGATCGGGTCGCGATCTGGGCCCCGAACCGGACGGACTGGATCATCGCGGCCATCGGCGCGCAGACCGCAGGCGCCGCGATCATCCCGCTCAATACACGCCTCAAGGGTCGCGAGGCCGGCGACATCCTGCGACGCGGCGCGGCCTCGGTGCTCGTCACCGTCGGTGAGTTCCTGGGCACGCGATATCCGGAACTGCTCGCGGGCGAGGACCTGCCTGCCCTGGCGCTCACGGTGCTGCTCGACGCGGAGGAGTCGCCTGCGTCGCCCGGCACCGGGGCGACGGTCGGCTGGCCGCAGTTCCTGGCCCGCGGTCGCGAGGTCCCGCGCAATGAGGTGCTGCGCCGGCGCGCCGAGCTGCGCGGGGAGGACCTCGCGGACATCATGTTCACCTCCGGCACGACCGGCCGGCCCAAGGGCGTGCTGTCGGCGCACGAGCAGAACGTGCGGGCGTTTACCGCCTGGAGTGAGTTCGTCGGGCTCGAGCAGGGCGACCGGTATCTCATCGTCAACCCCTTCTTCCACGCCTTCGGATACAAGGCGGGATGGCTTGCCTGCCTGATCGTAGGCAGCCGCATCTCGCCGCTTGCGATGTTCGACGCCTCCGCGGCCCTCGATCGGATCGAGCGCGAGCGAATCACGGTGTTGCCGGGGCCACCGACCTTGTTCCAGTCGCTGCTCGCCCACGAGTCGCTTTCACGCCGTGACCTGTCGTCGCTCCGCCTCGCGGTCACCGGTGCGGCGACGGTGCCCCCGTCTCTCATCCAGCAGATGCACGAGGTGCTCGGCTTCGAGACGGTCGTGACCGGCTACGGGCTCACCGAGAGCATGGGCATCGTCACGATGTGCCGCCGCGGCGACAGCGTCGAGCGCATCGCGCTCACCTGCGGCGTGCCGATCCCGGGGGTCGAAGTGCGCTGCATCGACGAGGGGGGCCGCACCGTCGCGCGCGGCGAGCCGGGCGAGGTGCTGGTACGCGGCTACAACGTGATGCGCGGCTACCTCGATGATCCCGTGGCCACTGCCGAGGCGATCGATGCGGACGGCTGGCTGCATACCGGCGACGTCGGCGTGCTCGACGCAGAGGGGTACCTTCGCATCACCGACCGCCGCAAGGACATGTACATCGCGGGCGGTTTCAACTGCTACCCGGCGGAGATCGAGAAGATCATGGCGGCGCACCCCGGTATCGCCCAGGTCGCCGTGATCGGCGCGCCCGATCGGCGACTGGGCGAGGTGGGACACGCCTTCGTGATTCGCCGCCCCGGTGTCGCGCTCGACGAGGCGACGCTCACCGCGTGGTGCCGCGATAACATGGCGAACTACAAGGTGCCGAGGCGAATCGAGTTCGTCGATGCGTTGCCGACCAATGCCGCGGGCAAGGTGCAGAAGTTTGCGCTGCGCGCCGGGCTATCCACCGCCTGAACTGACGCGACCTCGCGCGGCCGCGCGGCGCGCCATGGGCACCTGCGCTGCGCTCCTGCTCTTGTGCATTGCGTGCCCGGCGGTCGCGGATCCGCCCGGGATGCCCGCCATCGTTGACGATGCGGCGCTTGCGACGGCGGTCGCGAGCGCGCGCCAGCGTTTTCTCGCCCGGCAGCCGTTCGATCGATTCGACGTCACGGTGCTCGCACGACAGGCCGACGGCCGCTGGCTGCGCGGCAGCGTCGGCGGCAGCGCCCTCGCCTACCCCGCGAGCACGGTCAAGCTTCCGTACCTGGTGGCCGCCGTGCACTGGTGCGCAGAGCGCGGCCGGGCGCCCGACTGCCTCGATGCCGATGTGCGGCCGATGATCGTCGAGTCCGACAACGTCGCAACCGGTCGCGTCGTCGATGCCCTGTCCGGGGCGCCGAACGTTGAGAGCGGGTCGGACGCGGACTTCGAGGCGTGGCTCGCGAAGCGCCGCTACACCGAACGCCTGCTGGCGTCCCTCGGGTTGCTCGGCGGTCAGCGCGTCCTCAACAAGACCTGGCCCACGAACTCGGGCGAGGAGCCGGTGGGCTTCGAGAAGCTCTCGATCGCCCGCGTCGGCCGCAACGCCATGGCGCCGGATGAGTCCGCGCGACTGATGCTGGCAATCGAGGAAGGCGTCATCGAGCCGCAGGCGACGGCATTACATGAAAGCCTGCTGCAGCGCGAGCGTTACGGCGGCCATGGCGGTTACGGGCGCGGCCTGCCGCCCGGCACCGACTTCCGCGCCAAGAACGGTCTCGCGTACGACACGCTGCAGGAGATCGCCGCCTTTGCGCTGCCCGACGGCCGGCGCTTCGTGATCGCCGCGTTCAGCAACGGACTCGACAAGGAGGACCCACCACACGACGTCGCCACGCTCGGCGGATTCGTCGAGGAGCTGCTCGCCGCGTGGCCGCCGGCCGGCGACACGACGACTCGGCCCGGATCGCCGCTGCCACGGACACCACCGATGTGACGGCCGGCTGGCGCCGGGTCACGAGTCGCGGTGCGCGTTCGGGCTCAGGTGCGGTCTACGAGAGTGATGCACGCCCGGCGCGGATTTTTCCTGGCGTGTTCCCGTGCCGGCCCCCGGTCGCTACGAGCTCGCGGTCTGGTATCCCGCGGCCGAGGGACAGGCCACGCACGCGGTGTATTCCGCGGGCGGTGCCGAAAGCGCACCGCTTGCGACCTACGATCAGCGACGATGGAACGCGCGCTGGCTGCCGCTCGGCACCGTCGACGCGGCCGGGTCGGAGCTCGTCGTCACGGTACGCAACGCGGGGACCGGTACACTGGTGGCCGATGCTCTGCGCGTCGTCGCCGTCCCGATGACCCGGTGATCTCAGACTGACGGTCGCTGGCCTTCCTCCGCAACCCGATGCTCCACCTGGAAAAGATTCGCGAGCTGACCTTGCGCCGCGCGCCGGGGCCCGGACGTCCGCGTCACCTGAGCGCGGCCAGCGGGCTCGTGCGCGTCGGCGATTTGCTTTACGTCATCGCGGACGATGAGCATCAGCTGGGCGTGTTTTCCGCCCAGGGCAGCGAGCCTGGCTCGCTGCTGACCGTGCTGCCCGGTCGGCTGCCCCACGCGGCATCGCAGCGCAAGGCCGCGAAGGCAGACCTCGAGGCGCTGACACGTCTGCCGGCACTACCGGGGTTTCCCTACGGTGTCTTGCTCGCGGTCGGTTCGGGGTCCAGACCCAACCGCGAGGCGGGCGCATTGATCGAGCTCGACGCATGGGAAGTCGCAGATGAGCCGGCCATCCAGGTCAGCTTTCGCGGACTCTATTCCGCGCTCAGGGCCCGTCTGCCCGCGCTCAACATCGAGGGTGCGTTCGCGACGGCCGAGCATTTCTGCCTTCTGCATCGTGGCAACAAGCGCGATTCCACCAATGCCTGCATCCGGCTTCCGCTGCGCGCAGCACTCGAAGCCCTGGCCGAGGGACGTCCGCCCGGTGCAACCACGCCCCTGGACATGAGAACCTTCGACCTGGGTGCAATCCGCGGCGTGCCGCTCTGTTTCACCGACGGAGCCGCCTTGCCCGACGGACGATTCGTATTCACGGCCGTTGCCGAGGACACGGAGGATAGCTACGACGACGGCCCCTGTCTGGGCGCCGCGGTCGGAGTCGTGGACGTGGATGGACGGGTCAGCATGCTCGAGCACCTCGAGCAATGTCACAAGATCGAAGGCATCGCCGCTCGACTCGAGGACGGAATCATCCGCTTATTGCTGGTCACGGATCCGGACGACCCGAACCTGCCGGCCGAAGTGCTGACGGGATCCCTGTGATGAGCCGGATCAGTCTCGCGCTATTGCCGCACCGTGCGCAGCAAGCAGCTCGCGAAGCACCGATCGGTGACAGCGCGACTCCAAAGCGCAATAGCAGCCCATCGCGAACGCGGCGTGGTGCGACAGCGCCGCGAACGTGTCGAGCAGTGCACGATTCTCCGGGGCTTTCATCTCGGCGCGATAACGGCGTACGAATGCGCGCCAGGCACGTTCGTCGTCGTCCGCAGCCGCCGCCTGCGCAACTTTCAGCAGCGCCTCGCTCGGCGCGAGGTTCGGCAGCCACACGTCGTAGAGGTCGCGCTTCGAGTACTCGGATTTCGGCACGCCGCGCGGCGGACGGCGCACCGTGCCGATGCGTAGCCCCTCACCCGGTTTCCTCGGGCTGCCCAACCGTACGATCCGTACCGCCATCAGGTGGAACTCCCCTGCCGATACGGTAGTCTTATCGCACTCCGCGCATCAAGGATGCTGTCATGAACAAGCTCATCGCTTTTGCAATCGCTACAAGCCTGATCCCCGCCGTCGCAGGCGCCGGCGAAGTCTTCGGCACGGTCAAGGGCGCTGCCGGCCCGGTCGGTGAGGGTGCGGAAATCGCCGCCCAGTGCGGGGACCAGGCGTACGGCCCGGTCAAGACCGACAAGAAGGGCGCCTATCGGCTGGTCATCGGCCAGACCGGCAAGTGCACGCTCACCGTGACGCACGACGGCAAGTCGGCGACGATGAACATCGTGTCCTTCGAGGACGCGGCCCAGTCGGACGTGGTGCTCGCGGTCGGTGCGGACGGCAAGCTGACGGCGAAGCGCGGCTGATCAGGCGGCCGCGATGACGGAGCCGCCGAAGAAGAAGGACGGCTGGGACAAGTTCGGTGTGTTGCTGCAGCCGGTCGGCGGCCTGCTGACCGCCATGGCCGTCGCTTTTCTCGGCGTCACCGGCTCGCGCGCCCTCGAGGAACGACAATCGCGCGACTCGAATGCGCGGCTCTATTCGGAGCTCATGAGCCAGCGCGAGGTCGCGGAGTCCACGCTGCGCAAGGACGTGCTCGGCGCGATCCTGCAGGAATACCTGCAGGCGAGCCCGACCGATCTCGACGCCAAGGTCCTTCAGCTCGAGCTGCTGTCGAACAACTTCCACGACTCGCTCGATCTGCGCCCCCTCTTCCACGACCTGCAGCGCAAGCTCCTGAAGTCACCGCCGGGTACGGACAGCGAGGAACTCCTGGCCCGGATCGAGAATCTCGCGCGCGAGGTCACCTCGAAGCAGCTCTTTACCCTGCAGGGTCGCGGCGCACGTTTCGGCGGCCCGGTGGACCTCGCGGCGCTCGACGCGACGGGCGCGGGCAGCCTGCCGTTGACCGAGGAGCCGCAGACGATGTCGATCGGCGAGAACCGGTGTGACCTCGCGGTGCTGGTCCGCTCGGTCGACCGCCGTACGCGCAACCTGCGCGTGCGTATGGAGGCGACCGACTGCACCGGTACCGACGCGCAGAACCTCAACACGACTTTCGACGTCGGCTTCTTCGATTTCCCGATCATCGACAACACGCGCCTGCCCAACGGCTGGCGCTGCGCGGTCGTGCTGACGAACTGGGTCGAGGACTACGCCGAGCTGACGGCGATCTGCTTCCCGGGCGAGTACGCGAGCCTCAAGGACCGGCCGTACTACGAGGAAGTGATCCAGAAGCTCCGCCAGCAGTCCGACGCACCGCCTGCTGAAGGCTAGGTGCCGGGTCGCAGTTTCGCAGTTATTGCCTGCGAGCTGAGCCGGACCGCGAATCACAAAATAACTGCGAAACTGCGACCCGGCACCTTCCTTAGCCGCAGTTCGCCGCGGAGATCCGCCCGCTCTCGTCGAGCGTGAACGTGAGACGGTCGGAGAGAAATTCCATCGTTACGATCTGGCCCGGCCGCAGCGCGCGCTCGACGCGTGCACCGGCCTCGACGCGCGCCATCTCCCCCAGCTCCGGCGTGTAGATCTCGCCCACGAGGCGCTGCACGGGTGTGGCGTCGCATTCCTTCGCCGGTGCCGAGGGCAGCGCGGGGCCATCTGCGGGCGGCACGGGCACGGGCTCCGTAGTGGCCGCCGGCGGTGGCGACGCAGCCGGCTCCGGCGGGGTGGTTGCCGTCTCGCGCCGCTCGCAACCCGCCACGATCGCCAGCCCGATCACCATCACGAGGACTGTCCGTCTCATCGCTCTTCTCCGAGATATCCGCCCGGGATTCTGGCTCAGAGCCAATTTACACCGGGATAATCTGGCTCTGAGCCAATTTATGGTCGGCGATAGACGACGCCGTCCTTCATGACGAAGTCGACCTTGCTCGTGAGCGAGATGTCGGCGAGCGGGTCGCCGGGCACCGCGACGACGTCCGCGCGATAGCCGGGCTCGATCTGCCCGATGTCCGTCGCACCGAGCACCTGCGCGGCATTGTAGGTCGCGGTCTGCAGCGCGACCGCCGCGGGCATGCCGGTCTCGACCATGAAGCCGAACTCGAGCGCGTTGTCCCCGTGCAGCCCGACACCCTGGTCCGTGCCGAAGCCGATCTTCACACCGGCGCGCCAGGCCTTGCCAAACGTGTCCTGGATCTGCGCGCCGATCCGTGCCGCCTTGGGCCGGACGATCTCCGGGTAGAAACCGGGCACCTTCGCTTTCTCTGCGACGAATTTTCCTGCGCTGATCGTCGGCACGTACCAGGTGCCGTGCTTCTTCATCAGCTCGAAGATCTCCTCGTCCATGTACGTGCCGTGCTCGATCGAGGTGACGCCGCCCTCGATCGCCCGGCGCATGCCTTCCTTTCCGTGCGCATGCGCGGCGACCGTGAATCCATAGTCCTTCGCGGTATCCACCACCGCGCGGATCTCCTCGAGGGTGAACTGCGGGCCGTCACCGCTCTTCGCGTAGGAGAGCACACCGCCCGTCGCGGTGATCTTGATCAGGTCGGAGCCGTCCTTGTATCGCTGCCGTACCGCGCGGCGTGCCTCGTCCGCACCGTTGATCACGCCCTCGGTCGGGCCGGGAGGCCCGAGTGCCGCCGCAATCTCGGAATTCATGCCGTTGTTCGGGTCGCCGTGGCCGCCGGTCGTCGCGATGGACTTGCCGGCGGCATAGACACGCGGCCCCTTGACCAGGCCCTGGGCTGTCGCATCGCGGACCTCCGTCGAAACGCGGCCGCCGAGATCGCGCACCGTCGTAAAACCCGCAAGCAGCGTCTTCTCGGCGAATCCGACCGAGCGATACGCGAACACGGTGTCGTCGAGTCGGAACTGCTCCGAGTATCGATCCGGGTTCGATTCTTCCGAAAGGTGCACGTGCAGGTCGATCCAGCCGGGCGTGCAGGTGTGGCCGGCCAGGTCGACGGTCTCGGCGCCGGGCACCGCCGCGCGCGCGGGCAGCACCTGCGCGATGCGGCCATCGGTCACGACGATCGTCCGCGCACCCACGAGCCGCGCGGATTTCGAATCGTAGAGCTCGCCGCAGTGCAGGGCGGTCGTGGCGGCGCCCGCCATCGCGGCAGGCATCAGGAAGGCGACGAGCAGGGCGGCCGGACGGAGCATGTGCATGGGCGGTCCTTCATGTAGGGGCGCGCATTATTTCCGTTGTCAGTGCCGGACTTCCAGTATTTACGGCTATTCTTCCGGCCCATGGCCTGGCTGGCGGAGCTCAGAAAGCGAAAGGTCTTCCGCGTTGCCGCCGCCTACGCGGTGGTCGCCTGGCTTCTGGTCCAGGTCGCCGCCGTCGTCCTGCCGGCGCTCAGCCTGCCGCCGTGGACGGTGACATTCACGACTGTCCTGCTGCTGCTGGGCTTCCCGGTCGCGCTGGCGCTCGCCTGGAGCTTCGACATCGTCCGCGATCACGGGGCGGACACGGCCGCGCCAGGTGCGCCGGCCAGCCGCGTCCAGCCAGACTCGGTGGTCGTGCTGCCCTTCGCGAACATGAGTGAGGAGGAGGCGCAAGTCCATTTCGCCAACGGCATCGTCGAGGACCTTACGACGCGGCTGCAGGCGATCCCGGGGCTCAAGGTGATGTCGCGGCAATCCGCGTTCGCCTACCAGGGCCGAAGCGTCGACGCCCGCACGATCTCCCGCGAGCTCGGCTGCCACTACGTGATCGAGGGCAGCGTTCGCAAGGTCGGCGACCGGATGCGCGTGACCGCGCAGCTCATCGACGCTCCGAAAGACCAGCACGTCTGGGCGGAGCGATACGACCGCAAGCTCGAGGACGCGTTCGCGCTGCAGGACGAGATCTGCGACCACATCGTCGCGGCGATCCAGGGCCGGTTCGCACCTGGCGCGGCGCTCGAGGGCTCGGCGTCGGCTGCGGCCGCAACTGCCGCCCGCCCCGCAACGGCCGAGACTCGTGCGCGGCCGGGGGCGATCCTGCGCCAGCTCCTGGGCACGTGGTGGACGATCCCGGGCGCGCTCGCACTCATCGCACTCGCCGCGGCGCTCACCTGGACGCTGCAGCAGCGCGGCCGCGAGCGCTGGGCGCGCGAGGAAGCGCTCCCGCAGCTCGAGGCGCTGATCGCCGCGGACAATTACCAGGCTGCGTTCGACCTCGCCGCCCGCATCCAGCCGATCATCCCGAACGACCCGCGGCTCAAGACGCTCGAGCCCTCGTTCACGATGCCAGTCAACCTCACGAGCAAACCGAGCGGGGCGACGGTTTACTACCGCCCGTACGCGAGCACCGAGGCCGAGTGGCGGCCGATCGGAAAGACGCCACTCGTCGACAGCCACGATGCCAATGGGCTTCGGTCTGTGGAAGCTCGAGCATCCGGGACACGCAAGCGCGGTCTTCGCGATGCGCAACCCCGGCGTCCAGCTCCGCAACTATCAGGACCCCGCACGTACAGACCGCATCGCCAAGGTCGATCTCGCACTGCATCTCGCCGATGCGGAGTCCGCGCCCGTCGAAATGGTGCTGGTGAGCTCGGATCCGCTGCCGGTCCCGCTCATCCAGGAGGATGAGCCCGTCGACCTTCCGCCGTTCTATATCGACCGCTTCGAAGTCACGAACCGGGAGTTCAAGGAATTCATCGACGCGCGGTGGTTACGCACGGGCCGAGCTTTGGCGCGATCTGCCGTTCGGAGAGGCAGTCTCCGGACTGGCTGGCCGCAGTCGCGACATTCGTCGATGCGACCGGACGCCCGGGACCGGCGACCTGGGAGGCAGGCACGTATCCCGACGGCACCGGCGACCACCCGGTCGCCGGCGTGAGCTGGTTCGAGGCCGTCGCCTACGCGCGATTTCGCGGCAAGGAGCTGCCAACCGCGTACCACTGGTACCGGGCCGCCATGTCGCTGAATGAGCGGCTCGAATCGCTTGGAGCGGCGATCATCGGCGCGAGCAACTTCGCGGGCAAAGGCACCGCGCCGGTCGGTCGACACGCCGGGATCGGACCGTACGGCACTTACGACATGGCGGGCAACGTGCGCGAATGGTTGTGGAACGCAGTTGCCGACGGACGCTCGATCGCGGGTGGCGCGTGGAACCAGGCCCCTTACATGTTCCTCGAGCTCGACGCGGCGCCGCCCTGGGACCGCTCGCCGGCAACGGCATTCGCTGCATGCGCACACAGCACGGGCTCGCGTACGCCGCGGAACTGCGCGAGCCGATCGAGCGGAAGTCGATCGACTACGCGGCACTCGTGCCGGTCGCGGACGACGCCTACGCGGTGCTCGCGCAGCAGCTCGAATACTCACCGGCGGGCCTGGATGCGCGCGTCGAGCCGCTCGGTCGACGAATCCGCTCTGGCGGCGCGAGCGGATTACGCTCGCCACCGGCTACGACGACTCGCGCTTCGCCGTGCAGCTGTTCCTGCCGGCCGGGGGCACGCCGCCCTACCAGGCAGTGGTCTACGTGCCCCATGCCGGGTTCACGAGGCGGCCCTTCGAATCGAACGATTTCGACCCGACCGAGTCCGCACAGCCGCTCGACTTCATCCTCAAGTCCGGCCGGGCGCTGGTCGTGGTCGCCCTCGACGGCTCGTTCGAGCGTCACTGGCCGCCGGAGCGGCGCCAGTCGATGAGCGCCGCCGATCGCTATCGCATCCGGCTGCGCCACGCGCGACAGGACCTCGGGCGGGCGATCGACTACCTCGCGACACGCGACGACATCGATATCGGGCGATTGGGCTGGTTCGGCGTGAGCTTGGGCGCGCAGGCGATGGTCCCGGTGCTGGCGGTCGAGAAGCGGTTTCGATCGGCCGTGCTCGACGGCGGCGGCATCTATTTGCTCGACATCCCGGCAGCCGAGCAGTTCTTCAACTACCTGCCGAGGATCACCAGCCGGTGCTGATGCTGAACGGTCGCTGGGACATCGACGTGCCGCTGGAAACGCAGCGCCGGTTCTTCGAGTTGCTCGGCACGCCGCCCGACAGACAAGCAGCACGTGCTGTTCGAGGCCGGACACGGCGCACTGCCGCACAACCAGCTCGTGCGCGCGACGCCTCGACTGGTACGACAAGTACCTGGGTCCCACGCGCCCGTCGCCCCGAAATTCGGCTCAGAGCCAGATTACGCCCGACTAATCCGACTCTGAGCCGAATTATTGAGCAGGCGCCTGGAAGCCGGCCGCACGGTAGGTCAGCACGAGCGTGTCGCGCCAGCCCGGCTCCTCCGTCTGCGACTGGATCGGCGTCGTCTCGTGTACGACGCGGGCGTCGTCGAGCAGCAGCGCCGACCACGGCTCGTCCAGCGTGAAACGCACCCCGTGGCTGGCGTCGGCGGCAAAGACGCGCGTCTCGCCACCGACCACCCGCACGCGGTCGACGAGTACGAGCGCGATGTAATCGACGCCGTCGCGATGCGCGCCCTCCGGCGTCGGACGGCCGATCCCCGAGGCGGTATCGATCCGGAACTGGTGCGCCTCGATGTACCAGCGCGGCACGGCACGCAACGCGGCGAAGAGCTCGCCCATCCGCGCAGATCAGCGCGAGCCACGCCGGGCTCTCCGCCACCCGCGCCTCGACCGGCTCGAACCAGCGCTCGAGCCCGCCGTGCAGCGCGTTGTAGGTCGTGGGTTGCCAGTGCGCGCGGTGCGGGACACGCGTCAAGCGTCACTCGCTCGAGATCCTGGATGTAGCAACTGTGCCGGCGCGATCGGTATCGCCCGCCGTCGCGCAGGTACTCGTCCCGCGGCAGGTCGTTCCAGCTCGGCGCCAGCTCCGCGAGCGCCCGCGTCGTGCGGCGCGACGAGCGCGCGGAGCTCGGCGGCGCTCAGGCGCGCATGGCCGTCACCGCGCAGCGCTTCCAGCATCGGGCGCAAGCAGGTACCGGCGGATGAACTCGACCGTCGCATAGAACTGAAAGTCCTGGTTCGCCTTCTTGGCGAAGCCGTGTCCCTCGTCGTCGGCGAGCAGGTACCACACCGGTCCCTGGTTCTTGCGGATCGTCGCCACCATCTGCTCCGACTCGGTGTACGGCACGCGCGGGTCGTTCTTCCCCTGCACGACGAAGAGCGGCTTGGTGATCTTCGACGCATTGTTGAGCGGCGCGATCGACAGCAGGAACTCGCGCATGGCGGGGTCGCGCTCGTCGCCGTACTCGGCGCGCCGCAGGTCGCGGCGGTAATCCTCGGTGTTCTCGAGGAAGGTGACGAAGCTCGAGATGCCGACCACCGCGAGCGACGCCCGGATCTTGGCGTCGAAGTGCGTCGCCGAGGCCAGCGTCATGTACCCGCCGTAGCTGCCGCCCGTCACCATGATCCGCGAAGCGTCGAGATCCGGGCGCGTCGCGATCCAGTCGATCAGCGCGCCGATGTCCTTGACCGAGTCCTCGCGCAGACGGCCGTTGTCGAGCTTGAGAAACGACTTGCCGTAGCCGCTCGAGCCCCGGACGTTCGGATAGAGGATGGCGACGCCCAGCTCGTCGAGCAGGAAGTTGTTGCGGCCGAGGAAGCCCGGCTTGGCCTGCGACTCCGGGCCGCCGTGGATGTTGATCACGACCGGTCGCCGGCCCGTGAACCGGGCGGGTGGCATGTACAGGAAGCCCGAGATCGCCCGTTCGTCGAAGCTCTTCCAGCGCACGAGCTCCGGCTCGGCGAACGTGGCGGCATTGAGCCCGCCGGTCTCGCTCTCGGTCCACCGCTCGACTTTTCCGCTCGCCACGTCGACGGAGAACATGTCGGACGGCGCGCGGGCCGACGACAACGAGAGCCCGATTTCCCGGCCGTTCTCATGCCACTCGAGCGTACCGATTACGCCGACCGGCACGCCAGAGACCACGCGCGCGGTGCCGCTCGCGGCGTCGACCAGCCGCAGGCGGCTGATGCCGTCCTCGTTCGTGACGACTGCGATCGTCCGTCCGTCGGGGGACACGTCGTAGAGATCGACGTCCCAGGGAATGTCGGCCATGAAGTAGCGATGCTCGCCGGTGGCGACATCGAGGTAAGCGAGGCGCCGAAACTCGGAGCCGCGATCGGTCGTGACCCACAGGCCCTTTCCGTCGGCGCTCCACTCCGCGCCGCCGTATGACACGAGCTTCTCCCGTCCGACCTTCGGCGTGACTCGCGTCTTCGTGCCGCTCGCGACGTCTGCGACCCACAGGTAGCTCTCGTTGATCGAGACGTACTCGAGCACCGCGAGCCTCGTGTCGTCGGGCGACCAGTCCTGCGGGCTCCAACCGCCGCCCTCGAGCGTGAGCAGCAGCCGGTCGTCGCCGGGTCCCTCGGGTCGACGACGTAGATGTCGCGATCGGCGCCGTTGCGGCGCGTCGAGCCGTACGCCATCCGGTCGCCCGCGTGCGACCAGGGGCCGAGCGCGTTCTGCGACCGTCCGCCGTCGCTGATGAGCGTCGTGGCGCCGCTCGCCACGTCGGTGCGGAAAATCTGGCTGAACTCGTCCCCGCCGCGATCGCGCGTAAAGAGAAAGTACTCGCCCGAGCGACGCGGCCAGCTCGCGCCGGTGATGCGATCCGGGAAGAACGTGAGCTGGCGACGTGCGCCGCCGGGGAAGCGCACCTCGTGGACCTGGTTGGTGTCCGCGAAGCGCGTCAGCACCAGGGCCTCGCGCCGTGTCGGGTGCCAGCCTGCGAAGCTTGCGGTGCGGAACTCCGTGTACCGTCCCACCGAAGTCGCGATCGTAGCCGGCAGCTCCGGCATTCCGTCCGCGTGCAGATTCGCCGCGGGGGTGATGACCGCGGGCGCCGCGGGTTTTGTCTCAGCCGGTGCCGTCGCCTGCGCATCTGCATCGGTCGCGAGCGAGAGCGACGACGAGCGTCGCGAGTACCAATACCTTTCGAATACATCACCATATTGCAGAAACCTCCGTCCCGACAAATTCGGCTCAGAGCCAGATAACGGCGCGGTAATCTGGCTCTGAGCCGAATATTCTAGATTCACGTCCCAGGCGTAGCCGCGCTCGAGCGCCTGTGCGGCGATCGCATCGACCGCCGCATCGTCATTGTGGGTGAGGCGCCGCAGGTTGCGGCTCATCCGCTGCCGCGCCTGCCGGGTGAACACGGCGGCGATCGCGTGCACCTGCTCCGCCGTCGCGGGGTCGGCCTTGCCGAGCGCATCGGCGCGCGAGATCACGCAGAGGCCGACGAAGAGATCGATCAGCAGGTCGGCGATTCGCTTCTGCAGCGCCTGGTCGTCGGCGACCCGCTTGCCGAGCCGGCGCAGCGCCTCGTCGGCGGCGCGCGCGAGCCGCGTCGCGTACTTCTCGTAGTCGTCCGCGAGCGGGCGCAGCGGCGCCGCGAGCGGATGGCGGACCCGGTCGCGCCCGACGCCGGTCGCCTGCGCGAAGCGCCGCTCGGCGTAGTCCGACATCAGGCCGAAGCCCTTGATCGGGTGGTTGAAGATCGAGGCCGCCGCGGACTTGAGCTCCGTGAGCTTCTCGCCCACGTCCTTCAGGCACGACAGCGCGACGTAGAGCCGCAGGATCTCGTTCGTGCCCTCGAAGATCGGCAGGATGCGCGCATCGCGGGCGAACTGCTCGTACGGCAGCTCGCGCATGAAGCCGGCGCCCGCGGCGATCTGCAGCGCCTCGTAGGAAGTGCGCTGCATCGCCTCGCTCGCGAAGACCTTGCTGATCGCCGCCTCGGTCGAGTAGTCCTCGCTGCCTTCGTCGATGTAGTGCGCCACCATCCACACCGCGCTCTCGGCGGCGAAGCAGTCGACCACCATCTGCGCGATCTTGGCGCGCACCAGCCCGAACTCGGCGATCGGCCGGCCGAACTGGCGCCGCTCCTGCGCCTGCCGGCCCGGCCATGCGGATCAGCGACTTCATCCCGCCGACCGCGCCGCCGCCCAGGCCCGTGCGGCCGTTGTTCAGGATGCTCATCGCGACCTTGAAGCCCTTGCCGACCTCGCCGAGCACGTTCTCGGCCGGCACGCGCACGTCCGCGAACGACACCGACGCGGTCGACGAGGCGCGGATGCCCATCTTGTCCTCGTGGGGTCCGCGCGTGACGCCCGGCCAGGCGGTCTCGACGATGAAGGCGGTGATCTTGCCCTCCGGCCCGTCGGTGCGCGCAAACACGGTGCAGAGATCGGCGATCCCGCCGTTGGTGATCCAGATCTTCTCGCCGTTCAGAATCCAGGCGCCGTCCTCGCCGCGCTTCGCCGAGGTGCGTATCGATGCGGCGTCGGAGCCCGCGCCGGGCTCGGTGAGGCAGAACGCCGCGATCAGCTCGCCGGTCGCGAGCCGCGGCAGGTAGCGCGCCTTCTGTTCCGGCGTGCCGAAGAGCAGGATCCCCTTCATCCCGATCGAGCTGTGCGCGCCGATGGTGAGCGACACCGAGCTGTCGTAGCTCGAGGTCTGCGCCAGCACGCGCGCATAGGCCGCGTTCGACAGCGCGAGCCCGCCGAACTCTTCCGGGATGATCAGGCTGAAGAGTCCCAGCTCGCGCAGCGACTGGATGAATTCCGCGGGCTGCGCGCCTTCGCGGTCCCAGCGGCGGAAATCGGCGGACTTGTCTGCGAGGAAGTCGTCGATGGCCTCGACGACCTGGCCCAGCAGCTCACGATCGCGACTCCTGATCGCCGGATAGGGGAACAGGTTCTCCTCGACGATCTCGCCCAGGATCAGGTTCTTCGCGATGCTCTGTCCGAGCAGCAGCTTCGGCCGCCCTGCCGCGCCGGCGTCCGCTTCCTTGGTCGCATTCATGGGCCGCTCCGGTAGGTGCCGGGCCGCAGTTTCGCAGTCATTGCCCGTCTCTTGGCCATTCTGCGACCGGGCGACCACCAGGTCAATAACTGCGAAACTGCGGCCCGGCACCTCTGATCGCGGCACCTCTGATTGGCTCCGAGCCGTTTTTCGGCGTGTAATGGCGGGCATGGACCCGCGGCACCTGACGGTATTCGGCGCGACGAGCTTCGTCGGGCAGATCCTCACACGCTATCTCTACGAGCGCTTCGGCACTGACGGCGACCTGCGCTGGGCGATCGCAGGGCGCTCGGAAGCAAAGCTGCGCGAGCTGCACGGCTCGCTCTACCCCAAGGCGACACGCCTGCCGATCGTCGTCGCCGACGCCGCCGACGAGGAGGCGATCCGGAAGATGTGCGCGGACACCCGCGTCGTCGTCTCGACGGTCGGTCCGTATGCGCTCCACGGCGAGCCGCTGATCAAGGTCTGCACCGCGACCGGAACCGACTACTGCGACCTGGCCGGCGAGGTGCAATGGATCCGTCGCATGATCCGGAAGTACGAAGGCGCGGCACGCGCCTCCGGAGCCCGCATCGTGCACTGCTGCGGTTTCGACTCGATCCCCTCCGACCTGGGCGTGCATTTCCTGCAGCAGCGCGCGATGCAGAAGTACGGCAAGACCTGCCCACGCGTGAAGCTGCGGGTCAAGGCGCTGCGCGGCGGCGCCTCGGGCGGCACCGTCGCGAGTATTCTCAATGTCGTCAAGGAAGCCGCCGGCGATCCCGAGCTGCGCAGGGAGCTCGCCAATCCCTATTCCCTGTGCCCCGACGGCTACAGTCCGCAGCTTCGCCAGCCCAGCGTCTCCGTCGCGGAGTACGACGCCGACTTCAAGTCCTGGGTCGCGCCCTTCGTGATGTCGGCGATCAATACCCGGATCGTGCAACGCACGAACGCGCTTGCGAAGCAGGCCTACGGCGCGGACTTCCGCTATGACGAGGCGGTGCTGCGCGGCAATGGATTCGCCGGCCGCGCGGCCGCCACGAGCATGGGCGTCGCCCTGAACGGCTTCATGGCCGCGGCGGCGCGTGCCGCCCACGCGCTGGGTGCTCGAGCGGTTCCTGCCTGCGCCCGGCGAAGGACCCAGTCCCGAGGAGCAGCGCAACGGGTTCTTCGACATCCGCATCCTGGGGCGAACCGCGGACGGCCACACGCTGCAGGTGAAGGTCACCGGTGATCGTGATCCCGGTTACGGCTCGACGGGCAAGATGCTCGGGCAGGCCGGCGCCTGCCTCGCGCTCGATATTCCGAGGTCGGCGCGTGGCGGCGGCTTCTGGACCCCCGCGACGATGTTCGGCGACCGGCTGATCGAGCGGCTCACCCGGTATTCGGGCCTGCGATTCGAAGCGCTTTGACGCCCGATGAAGTCGGGTCCGAAATCGTCGCGCGACCGTACGGTCCCGTGACCGTACCGGAGCGGATCCACTCCACCATCATCGGGTAGTAGCCCTCGGCGTAGCGCGTGTAGATTCGCTCGCCGTCGTGCTCCTCGAATTCGATGATGCCGTGATCGGTATCCGGGAACACCGCGGTCACGATCGGGCGGCCTTCGCTCTGCAGTTCCGCCAGTCGGCGCAGCGTCTCTTCGTGCGGCGCTTCGCGATCGCTGCCGGCGAGTATCCAGAGCTGCGGAGCCGACACCTGACGGAGCGTCGGCATCGGGTCGTATTCCCAGCTCGTCCCGACGTCGTGGAAGGGCCCGAAGACGCGCAGCATCAGGTTCGGGTGCTGGAGGAAATCCTGCGTGAACTCACCCTGGATCTGGCCGAACCAGGGCGCGTTCCCGTAGCGCCTCTTGACCTCGGACAGCTCCTCGAATCCGTCGCGGTAGTCGGAGGCGATGACCCGTCCCGTCGCGTCCGTGATCTCCTTCGCCTGCGCGAGAACATCGGCCCCATAGCCGCGATCGATCAGGCTTTGCCGCACCTCGCCCGCATCCTCCGCGAGCGGTCCCTCGGCCATGCCGTATCCGACCAGCACGAAGTCGACGGGCGCCTGTGTCGCCGCGAGCGGCGCGATCCAGCCCGCCTGGCTGCCGCCCACGTAGCCCACACGTGCCGCACGCGCACCGGCCAGCCGCCGCGCCTCGTCCAGCGCCGCCGCGGCATCCGCGGCGAGCACGTAGAAGTCCTGCGTGTACTCGCCCTCCGAATCTCCCGTCCCGCGCTTGTCGTACACGAAGACCGCGATGCCCTGCGCCGGCAGGCGATGCTGTTCCGGGTAATAGAGACGCCCTGAGTAGTCCTCCGAGCCGTGAAGCACGACGACGAGCGGCACCGGCGCATCGCCCGGCGGCAGGACCAGGCGCCCGGCGAGCTTGATCCCGCGCGAAGTGAACGTGGTCTCGCGGATGCGGAAGACTTCGCGTGTGGCCGCGACCGGTGTTTCGCCGGCGAGCCCGAACTCGATCGTCGATCCGCCGCAGGCACCGATTCGCGCCACTGCCGCGACCGGGCCGTCATCGCTCCAGCCTGGCGTGGCCGTCCAGGTCCCATCGGGCTGACGGGTCAGCCGACCCGTCTCGCCGGACTCCAGCCGGTAGCGCAGACCGTCGTCCAGCGGTGTCAGTGTCAGCAGCCGGCCACTCGCATCACGGTACGCGCCCGCGTGGCAGACGACGTCGGCCGGAGGTGGCGGCTCGACCTCCTCGCGGGACCAGGCGTAGAGACCGGTCGCGAGCGCCGCGAGGACCGCCGCGCCGATCACGAAGTACCTGGCTTTGCGTCGCATGCGGGCCGAACTCCCTGTGACAGGAACGACGCTTGGATGCGCGAGGGTCTGTGGCGGTTTGAATCGGAATCCGCGCGACTCAGGCGAGGCGCGCGAGGATCGCCTGGAACCGCGGATCGTCCCGCAGCGGGTCGAGGTCGCCGTCGTGCTCGAGCCAGGCGCGGTACCCGAAGCCCAGCTTCACGCCCCGGTCGACCAGCTCGATGGCGCGATCCTTGTTGCCCATCTGGCTGTACATGCAGCCGACGTTGTAGAGCACCGCGGGTTCGTCGGGCGCCGCCTCGAGCGCCCGCTCGGCCCATTCCGTGGCGCGCGCCGCATCGCCCGTTGCGATGAGGGCGCCCGCACCGAGGTACAGGGCGCGAGCATCATCCGGATAGAGCTCGAGGTGCTTCTCGGCGGCCGCAACGGCGCGACGGTACGCGTCCGTCGCCTCCTGCGTCCGGCCGGACTGGTGGTATGCGCTCGCCAGGAACTGCGGTGCCTCGTAGGAATCCGGATTGATGGCCGCCGCCTGCGCAAAGAGCCGGGCGGCCTTGTCGGGATTGCCCTGCGAAACGCAGTCGCGACCATAGAAGTACCAGGCCTCGTAGAGCGACGGCTTCAACTCGAGCGCGCGCTCGAACTCGGCTTCCGCCTCCGCGTGCCGGTTGTTGATGGACAGCGCGAGGCCGCGCGAGCTGTGCGCCTCCGCAAGCTCGGGATCGAGCGCGACCGCTCGCTGGCTGGCGTCGAGCGCCCGGCCGGCGATCTCGGGCGTTCCCCCACCGTACTTGAAGAGAAAGGAGTACACGTCCGCGATGCCGGCGAACGCGGGCGCGTATTGCGGGTCGCGCTCGATGGCCTCCTGGTAGAGCGTGAGCGCATGCGTGAAGCCGCGCTTCGTCATCGCGTTGTAGTAGCTGCGCCCGCGCAGGTAGAAGTCGTAGGCCTGCGGGTTCGACGTCGCCGCATACTGGATCGCGCGGCGTTCCTGCGGCGTCAGCGTCACGCGGAGCGCAGTGACGATGCAATGCGCGATGTCGTCCTGGATCGCGAAGACGTCCTCGAGCCTCCGGTCGTAACTCTCCGACCACAGGTGCGAATCGGACTTCGTGTCGATGAGCTGCGCGGTGATGCGCACGCGGTCGCCGGCCCGGCGGACGCTCCCCTCGAGGATCGTGCCGACGCCGAGCCGCTGGGCCACCGCCGGCATGTGGACCTTCTTTCCCTTGAACGCGAAGGACGACGTGCGCGACGAGACACGCAGCATCGGAAGCTTGGTGAGCAGGTTGAGGATCTCCTCCGAGATCCCGTCGCTGAAATACTCGTTCTCCGGGTCGCCGCTCATGTTGACGAACGGCAGCACGGCGATCGAGCGGCGGTCCTCGTCCGGTGCCGTCGCAACCCGCGACACCCGCTCGCCGTCGGGCGCTACGGGTGTCCGGTGGATGCCGCCGTCGCCGACATCGAACGCCCAGGCCAGGAGCGCCGCCAGCGGCAGGCCGAGGGCCACGAGCACGATGACCAGCGTGACGGACCAGTCCGGCACGTTGAGACCGGGCAGCACGGTCGAGGCGACCTGGATGGCCAACCAGCCGCCGATCGCATACAGGAAGAGAACGCGGATCACGCGCCTGCGGCGCAGCTCCGCCAGGAATTCCTTGAGCGAGGGTTTTCGGTTTACCGCCAATGGCCCGGACCGCCGGCTTCCGCCGGAAGCTCCGATGATCGCACCAGCGGGGCCCATGATCCATCCGCAGGCCGCTGAGAGTCAGTTTCCGCGGCCGTATCCTCGTCTATTTTGCTTCCTCGTAGAGGCTGTCGGACGTGATCGTCCGTATCCGATCCAGCCCCTTGAGAAGCGACCGGTACCCGGCGTCGGCCTGGACCTTGGCATCCTCCGCCGCAAAGGTCGCCATATCCGGGTACTCGATCGACACGACGATGGCTCCCGCGTTTGGGCCCGCAAACCGCGCGCGCCAGGTCCGCATGGTCGACGTGCCGCCCAGCCGCGTGAGTGTCGCCCGGATCTTCGCCAGCTCAGCCATATAGGACGCGGCATCGGTGCTTCGTCAAACCGGTCTCAAAAGTCGACGATAATGTTCACCCATGGGGGAAACCGAATCGCCGTACAGGCACCGCCTGCGGTCGCTCAAGTCCGGCCGCGTCGCGCGCGTGGCCCTCGCCTACGCCGCAGGCGGGTGGCTTCTCGTGCAGGTGGCCTCGACGATGCTGGTGCCGCTCGGACTGCCCGCATGGGCGCTCCGCTTCATCATCGTCCTGGTGATCGCGGGTTTCTTCATTGCAATCGCCGTCGCCTGGGGCTTCGGTACGAAGGAAGGCGCAGGCAGCGCTGCGCCCGAGCACCGGGACGCAGAGGCCAGCCGACCCTCCGGCTCCCACCGCCGGACGCCGTGGAGATGCCTGCGCTGCCGGCCGCGACGGACCCGTCGGTCGCAGTGCTCGCGTTCGCGGACATGAGCCCGGCCCGCGACCAGGGCTATTTCTGCGAGGGCACCGCCGAGGAGATCATCAACGCCCTGGCCGGCGTGCGCGGTCTGCGCGTCGCGTCTCGCTCCGGGTCCTTCCAGTTCAAGGACCGCGCGGTGGACAACCGCGAGGTCGCGCGGCTGCTGCAGGTACGCGCGATCCTGGACGGCAGCGTACGCAGGGCGGGCGACCGGGTACGGGTCGCTGCCGCGCTCGTCGCCGCCGATGGCACGTGCTCTGGTCGGAGACCTTCGACCGTCGCCTCGAGGACATCTTCGCCATCCAGGAGGAAATCGCTCGTGCCGCCGTGCGCGCGTTGCGCGTCAAGCTGCTCGACGACGACGCGGCGCGGCTCGAGCGCCGCGGGACCGACAACATTGACGCGTACGAGTTCTTCCTGCGCGGTCGCCAGCTCATGCGGCGCGAGAAGGAGGCCGAACAGCGCCGCGGCGGCGCAGTTTTTCCGCGAGTCGATCCGCCTCGATCCGCAGTTCGCGGAGGCGCATGCCGCGCTTGCGAAGCGTAGTGGCCCACTTGTCGTTCTCGCCTGGGCGACCGGACGCAGCAGTTCGAAGACGCGCGGGACCGCGAGCCTGCGCGCGCTGGAACTCGCACCCGGGCTCGCTGCGGCGCATGTCGCGCGTGCGCAGGTGCTCGCGATCGACGACCGGCAGGCGTGAGGCGGCGGCCGCCTTCGAACGTGCGATCGCGCTCGATGCCACGGCTGTTCGACGCGCACTACTACTATGCTCGCTTCCTCGTCACGCGTGGCGACCATGCCGGCGCAGCCCGTCACTTCGAAGCGGCATTTGCGATCCAGCCCGGACGACTACCTGCCGGTGACCCTGACGATCCAGGAATACCAGGCGCTCGGCGACCGGGTCGGCGAGCAGCGCGCAATCCAGCGTTCCTGGGCGGCTATCGAGCGACGCCTCGCGATCGACCCGGACGACTCTGCGGCCTACGACCACGGGCCGGCCGTGCTGGCGCTGCTCGGACGCCGGGAGGAATCGCGCCGATTCTCGAGCGGGCCGTCGCACTGCGCCCGGAAGATCCGAAGCACCCACTACAACGCCGCCTGCACGGCGCGCTGTCCGGCGACTACGAGTCTGCCCTCGACCTGCTCGAGCGCGCCGTGTCGCTCGGCTGGTCGAACGCGCAGTGGCTGCTGAATGACGACGATTTTGCGCCGATGCGCGAGCACCCGCGGTTCCAGCAGCTGCTGGCCAGGCTCGCCTGAGAAGGTTCGTCAGCAGAATCGGCTCAGAGCCAGATCAGTCCGCCGTAATCTGGCTCTGAGCCAATTTTCGAGGCAGTCCGTCTAGAAGACGGCGATCGGATTGACGGGCGAGCCGGTACCGCCCTTGATTCGCAGCGGCGCCATCGTGAGCAGAAAATCGCTGCGGCCAAGCTCGCCGCAGATCTCGACGAGCGGCTCGAGCGCGGGGATGTCGAGCAGGATCAGCCCCATCGCGGCGAGCGCGATGGCATGGAAGTAGATCACGTAGCGCGCGCCGTAGGGGTTCGGAAACGCGTCCACGCAGTCGCCCGAATAGACGGAGATCTCCCGCTGGTGCATCCAGCGGATCGCATCCGGCATGATGCCGACGCGCTGGCCCAGGTTCTCCGGCCCTTCCGCCGCCTCGCGCTTCTGCAGGCCCGGTGTACACGAAGATCGCGTCTCCCGAGCCGACGCGCGTTCCCTGGCGGCGCTCCGCCGCATCGAGGTCGGCTGCATACACGCCCTGGTCGGGGCTCATCCACGGCACACCGCGCGCGCCCGCGACGTCGAGCAGCACGCCGCGCGTGAAGATGCCCTCCTTCTGCGCGAGGATGTCGCAGCAGGCGAGCCCGCCGGGGGTCGCGACTACGCCGGCCTTGCGCCCGTTGTAGACGTCCTGGCCGCGGTAGACGTGAGCGATCGGCATCGAGGTGCGTGAGCGCGAAGCCGTGCATCTCGAGCGCCAGCGCATCGACCGCGCCGATCGGCTAGTGCGCCTGGTAGCACATCGTGTGCCGTACCGGCGACGGGTTGTTCGGCGACTGCCGCGTGTCGAGGTCGCGCGCGATCGAGAGCACCCGGCCCGTGCGCACCAGCGACGCCGCGGCGAGGCGGGTCGCCGGAGTGATGTAGTTGAGCGTGCCGAGCTCGTCGTCGGGCCCCCAGCGCCCGGCGTTGTTGAGCTGATCGAAGAGCGCATCGAGCTCGCGCTCGGGTGGAAAGACTCGGGTCTCGGGCATGTCGGGCTCCCTGCGGCGCGGTTGCGCAGCGTCGACGAGTCTGCTGCTACGCGAGCTGTCACGACGGAATGCTCGCGCCCCGACTCGTAGAGCGCGTGCACGATCCGAAGCGTAGCGAGATTGTCGCGGCCGGAGGTGAGCGGCTCGGTGCCGGTCGCGATCGCTTCGAGGAGTGAGGCCATCGGGCCGATGAACGCGGTCGGAATCCAGCGGCTCGTCACCGGGTAATGCAGCCAGCCGTCCGTCGGCAGCACGCGCGAGTTGAGCTCGAGCGTATCGGCACGGCCGCGCGGGTAGTCGTACATCAGACCGATCGTGCCGCGGATGCTCCCCTGCGTGCCATCGATGCGGAATTCGGCGCGCGGATCGCCGGTGCGGTTCTTGTGGAAGCTGCGCAGGAACGCGCGGGTCTCGCCCGGGAACTCGAGCACGCTGATCGTGCGTGTCTCGCCCTTCTCCGGCTGCCCCGGCTCGCGCGCCTGCGTACCGTAAGCGCGCAGCGGCTCGCCCAGGATCCAGCGCACGGCGTCGATGAAGTGAATCGTGAACTGGTTGAGGTCGAGCCTGGGCAGCGCGGCGACCCAGGGCCAGGCCTCCCACGGCGTGCCGACGTGGAAATCCCAGCTCATCTCGAAGGGCTCGCCGATCCAACCCTGCGCCACCATCGCCCGCGAGGCCGCGACGCTTTCCGACCAGCGGAGCTGCTGGTTTACCGCGAGCCGCCGGTTGCGCTCCTGCGCGCGCGCCACGATGCGGCCGGCCTCGTCGAAGTCGTAGGACAGCGGCTTCTGGCAGAGCAGGTGCTTGCCGGCGTCGAGCAGGCGCAGCGCGATGTCGTGCTGCACCCAGGGGAACACCGCGATGTCGACGACGGCCACGTCCGGATCGGCCGCGATCTCCTCGTGCGAGGCGTAGACCTTCGGGAGGCCGTGGCGCTTGGCGACCTCCTCGGCGCGCTCGCGCCTTACGTCGGTGATGCCGGCGACGGCGAGGCCATGCGCCTTGTACGCCGGCAGGTGCGCGACATCGACGATTTCGCCTGCGCCCACGATCGCGATCGGCCGCTTGCGGTCGGGCGGCACGCGCACCGCGATGGCGTCCCGGATCGGCGCGAAGACATCGGTCATGGCTCACTCCTTCCAGAGCGAACGGTCGAGGAACTCCGAGGTGTGCTGCCCGGCGCGCGGCGCGCCGCGACGCACGCGGGCGGGTGTCTCGGAGAACGAGAACGGCGAGCCGACCGTGCGATAGGTCTGGCCGCCCTCGCCGTAAGGGACTTCCCAGATCAGCTTGCGATGCGCGATCTGCGGGTCGCGCTCGAGATCGGCGTGGCGCTGCACGGGCGCACACCAGACGTCGTGTGCCGACAGGAGTTCGATCCAGTGCGCGGTCGACTGCGTCGCGAAGTGCCCCGACAGGCGCCGATGCACGACGTCGCGCGCCTCGAGCATCTTCTCGTTGGTGTCGTACTCCGCGAGCCAGTCGAGACCGAGGATCTTGCCGAGCGTCGGACAGGGGCACATCGCGAGCAGCAGATAGCCGTCCGCCGTGCGATAGACGCCGCAGGGCGCAGTGATCCCCGGATGGCCGACGTTCTCCTACCGGCCGCTCCTTGAGCGGGCCGTGATTGAGGTACACCGTCAGCTCCTGCTGCTGCACCGCCAGCATGCCGGCGAGCAGGTCCACGTCGACGCGCTGACCCTCGCCCGTGCGGTTGCGGTGCTGGAGCGCGGCGAGAATCCCGATGCACGAGATGCAGCCCCGTGAACTGATCGGCGATCGCAGCGCCGAAGAGCAGCGGCGGATCGTCGCGGCGCCCGGTGAGCCACATCGCGCCGGTCAGCGCCTGCACCAGGTAATCCTGGCCCGGGCGCGCGGCGTAGGGGCCGGTGCGCCCGTAGCCCGAAGACGCCGCGTAGATCAGCCGCGGGTTGCGCTTGTGCAGCGCCTCGTATCCCAGGCCCGCGCGGTCCATCACGCCAGGACGGAAATTCTCGACCACGACATCCGCCTGCTCGACCAGCTCGAAGATCCGCTCGAGGTGCGCGGGATCCTTGAGGTCGATCTCGACGCTGCGCTTGTTGCGGTTGAAGGCGAGGAACGCGTCGGTCTCACCGTGCGTGCGCGCGGCAAAGATGCCCCACTGCCGCATCCATTCGCCGTTCTGCTTCTCGAGCTTGACGACGTCGGCACCGAGGTCGCCCAGGATCTGCGTCGCGAGCGGGCCCTGCAGCAGCGCCGTGAAATCGAGCACGCGGATCCCGGCGAGCGGCCCCGGTGCGGCGGCGGGGTCCCGGTTCGTCGATGCCTCGACGTTCATGCGGCGACTCCCTCGCGTCCCCAGCCGTCGAGCCAGCGGTCCGCGAACGCGTCGATCTCCGCGAGGCAGTCCGACGCGGACCCACTCGCCGACCAGAGGTAGCGGTGGATCACCGCGCCCGCCGCGGGCTGGAACACGCGATGACCCGCGACGCGCGGCCGGACGAAGGCGGTCTCCATCGTGGCGCGCGTCGCGCTGAAGAATCCCCCGGTCTGCGCATTGACGCTCGACGCTCTCCACGCCGCCGCGTGGCCGGGCTGTCCGCCGCTCGCGGCATAGAGGCCCTGCTGGACCTCGGACGAGCCGATGAGGCGCGCGAGACGCCGCCGCCGCCGCGCGCTCCTGCGAGCGCGCGGAAAGCGCGAGCCCCACACCCCCGAGCACCGATCCGCGTGCGCCCGAAGGCCCGCGCGGCGCGTTGCCGAAGCGCAGCCGCCGCGGCCGGAAGCCCGGCCGTGCGTAGCTCGAGTAGCCGAACATCAGCGGCACGAACAGGATCTCGTCGCTCTTCGACATGCGGTTGGAGATCGCGATCGGGTCGTCGGTGCGCGAGGCAGGATGCAGGTCCGCGACGAGTGCGCGCAGGAACTCGAGCGCCTCGCCGCCGGCCGTGCGATCGATGCGGCCGCCCGCCGGCCAGAATCGCTCGCCCACGAGTCCGACGCCGACCGAGAGGAACGCGCAGTAGGCGTGGTTGTCGTTGAGCGGGATCGCAACCCGGCGCGGCGCCGCACGCAGCGACCGGGCGAGCTCCGCGACCTGCGCCCACGCGTCGGGCAATGCACCGAGCTTCGCATCGCGCCAGAGATCGTCGCGGACCGCGCTCACCTGGCAGGCAGCATCGATCGCGAGCGCCCATTGGCGCCCCGCCCAAGCGTACGAGTCGAAGCTCGGGCCCACGGCGTTCGCGGCCTGGTCGGCGAGATAGGTCGCGTCGACCCAGTCGTTGACCGGCTCGATCAGTCCCGAGGTCGCCGCGAACCCGACGAACGGGTAGTCGATGAGCACGAGATCGTAGGATGCCGCCAGCTCCTCGAGCGGCTGGTCCTCGAAATCCTTCAGCGGCCGCGCATCCCAGTGCACCGGCAGGCCGTGGGCCTTCGACCAGGCGGCGGAAATCGCCTCGAGCGGACCGCGTGCCCGCGGATGATCCCAGGCCATGCCGCGCAATGACCCCTTCGCGGTCATCGCAGTGCGGTCGCGGTGGGAGAGGACATGGCCGTTACCCCTGGACCGTCGCCCTCGCCTTCGCGGGGTCGCGGTACAGCACCGTCTGCAGGTGCTCGACATAGAGCACCAGCTCGCCCTCGCCTTTGAACACCTCGTACTTCGCGCGCGTCAGCCCGCGATCCGGGTACTTCGGTTCCTTGGCGATATTCGTGCGGATGGTATAGATCGTGTCGCCGATGAACACCGGCTTGATGAACCGCAGGCGGTCGTAGCCGTAGAGAACGCCTGCAGCCAGTTGGTGGCGACGAGGCCGATGCCTGCGCTGAAGACGAAGGCGCCCGCGACGAGCCGGCGCTTGAAGAGACCCTCCTCGGTCGCGAAGACGTCGTCGGCGACGTAGGGATGGATGTCGACGACCAGCGTGTTGAACGCCATGCTCTCGCCTTCGGACAGCGTGCGGCGGATCGTGCGGATGCGGTGACCGATCTCGAAGTCTTCCCAGTACAGGTCCTCGCAACCCCATAGCGGGACCGCCTTGTGCTCTGGCGGGAGCTTGGCGTCGTACACGATTGTCACCCTCGTTGGCTTGCTCCAACTGACATGTTAGTGTAGGCGGGGTACCCCTCGTGGTCAACGAACCTGCGACCAACTGGTCATGACTAACATTTCAGAGCCATCGTCAGCCCTGGCCGGTCGCGTCGCACTGATCACGGGCGGCGCCGGCGGCATCGGGCTCGCGATCGCCCGTCGGTTCGCTGCCGAGCGGCGCGCGCATCGTGCTCGCGGACCTGCGGTCCGACGCCGTCGAGCAGGAGGCGAGCAAGCTTCGCGCGCTGGGTCACGACGTACTCGCCCTGGCCGGCGACGTGAGCCGCGCGCCGGATGTCGAGGCGCTGGTGAATGCCACGCTCGAGCGCTGCGGCCGCATCGACGTTCTGGTCAACAACGCCGGAATCATGGGTCGCACCGCCCCGCTCTGGGAGCTCGCCGACGAGGACTGGCGCAAAGTGCTCGACATCGACCTGACGAGCGTCTTCCTGGTGAGCCGCGCGGTCATCCCGCACATGCGCGCACGCGGTCGCGGTTGCATCGTCAGCGTCGCCTCGATCGCGGGCAAGGAAGGCACGCCGCGGCTGATCCCGTACTCGGTCGCGAAGGCGGGGATCATCGCGTTCACCAAGGCGCTCGGAAAGGAAGTCGTGGGCGAGGGCATCCGCGTCAACTGCGTCGCCCCCGGGGTGGTCGAGACGCCGCTCCTCGACCAGCTGCCGCCCGAAGCGACGCAGCTGATGCTGAGCAAGTCGCCGATGGGGCGCTTCGGCACCGCGGAGGAAGTCGCCGAGGTCGTGCACTTCCTGGCCTCCGACGCGGCGAGCTTCGTCACCGCGCAGTGCTACGACGTGAGCGGCGGCCGCGCGACGTACTGAGCGCGCGCATCCCGATCCCCGGAGGAGACCGCAGTGAAAAGAAGCACCGATCGCATCCTCACGCACCCACACCGGCAGCCTCCCCCGCCCGGACAAGCTGGTCGAGCTCATGTATGCGAAGGAGGAAGGCAAGGCGGTCGACGCCCGGCTGCTCGCCGAGCGCGTGAGCGAGTCGGTCCGCGAGGTCGTCCGGCGGCAGGTCGAGGCCGGCATCGACGTCGTGAGCGACGGCGAGATGAGCAAGCCCTCCTATGCGACCTACGTCACCGAGCGCCTGACGGGTTTCGGAGGCACGTCGAATCGCCCGAAGCTCTCCGACCTGCTCGACTACCCGAACGTCGCGAGCAACTACTTCAACGACCCGGGCGTGCAGCGGCTCAACATGAACCGCCCCGCCTGCAACGGCCCGGTCAAGACGCGAGGCACGGCGGATGCCGCGGCCGACATCGAGAACTTCAAGGGTGCGCTCAAGGGCGCAAAGGTCGCGGACAGCTTCATGACCGCGGCCTCCCCGGGCGTCGTGTCGATGTTCCTCGGCAACACGTATTACAAGACCGAGGAGGAATTCCTCTGGGCCGTCGCCGAGGCGATGAAGCCCGAATACGAAGCCATCATCGCGGCGGGCTTCAACCTGCAGCTCGACTGCCCCGACCTCGCGATGACCCGCCACCGCGAGTTCGCCGACCAGCCGGTCGAGCCGTTCCGCGACTACGTGCGCCTGCACATCGAGGTGCTGAACGCCGCGGTCGCAAAGCTGCCGCCGGAGCGCGTGCGCGTGCATCTCTGCTGGGGCAACTACCCGGGGCCGCACCACCGCGACGTTCCGCTCGCAGAGATCATCGACCTGATACTCACGATCAAGCCGCACGGCCTGCTGTTCGAGGCCGCGAACTCCCGCCACGCGCACGAGTGGAAGGTGTTCGAGGGCCTCGAGATCCCGGACGGCAAGGTGCTGATCCCCGGCGTCATCGAGTCGATGTCGAACCGGATCGAGCACCCCGAGCTGGTCGCCGAGCGCATCGTGCGCTTCGCGAACCTCGTCGGCCGCGAGAACGTCATCGCCGGCAGCGACTGCGGGTTCGGGACGTTCGTCGGACTCGCGCTCGTCGAGCCCGAGATCGCCTGGGCCAAGCTCGCCGCTCTGTCGGAAGGGCGCGCGGATCGCATCGGATCGTCTCTGGTGACCCGATGCGGCAATCGACCAGGCTCGGCCCCGGACAGCACGCCGACTTTCAGGAGCTGGGTTATCACTTTCCGCTGCGTGCGTACTCGCAGGACGAGGCCCGCGCGCTCCTCCGTCGGTTTGTCGCGCACTACGATCAGCATCGGGAGCTCCTCGATCCGCTGCTGCCCCGCGAGCGGGTGGCGTTCTCGATCGAAAACCACCTCTTCCTGCGCTGGGTCTACGACATGGTCGTCAACCCTTGCGTGCTCGATGCGGTCGAGTCCGTGCTCGGCTCCGACGTCCTGGTCTGGAGCTCGCAGTGGTTTCCGAAGTTCCCGCACGACAAGGCCTTCGTTTCCTGGCACCAGGACGCGGCGTACTGGGGACTGAGCCCACCCAATGTGGTCACGGCATGGATCGCCCTGAGCGAGAGCAGGCTTGCGAACGGATGCATGTGCGTCATCCCCGGCACGCATCGCGGCGACCTGCTGCCACAGCGGGACACCTATGCGGACGCGAACATGCTCTCCCGCGGGCAGGAGATTGCCGTCGACGTGGACACCGAACGGTCCGTGGCACTGGAGCTCGAGGCCGGCGAGTTCTCGCTGCACCACATCGGGATCGTGCATGGGTCCGGGCCAAACGAATCCGACGCGCCGCGCATCGGCCTGGCCGTACGCTACATCTCGCCGGACGTCGTGCAGCAGGGACGCGAGCGTGACATGGTCATGCTCGTCCGAGGACATGACCGCTACGGCCACTTTGACATCGTGCCGCCGCCGGAGCGCGATCTCGCCTACGGCACGAGCGCCGTGCACGCCGAATCACTGGCGCGCAAGCGCCGCAACCTCATGCCAGCCGATGCGGCGGCACGAAGGTAGTTCATTGGAGAATTCCCCAGTGGAGGAACGACCGTGACCGATTTCAACGGTGCCTACCGGCACACGATCAACGGAGAGCTCGTCTCGTCGGACGAGCAGTTTTCCGGCGTACAACCCGGCCACGCGCGCCGTCATCGCGCAGGTGCCCGATGCTTCGCGCGCGCAGCTCGACCCGCCGTGAGCTCCGCGTCCACGGCCTTCGCCTCCTGGCGCGAGAAGCGCAGTCGACGCACGCAGCGCCGCATTGAACGCGATCGCGGATCGCATCGAGCGTCACGCCGAGGACTTCATGCGGCTGCTGACACGCGAGCAGGGCAAGCCCCGCGCCGGCGCGGAGTGGGAGATCATGGGTTCGGCCATCTGGTGCCGCGAGATCGCGAAGCAGCGCCTGCCGGACGAGATCGTCGAAGACACCGCCGATCGCCGCGTCATCACCCGTTTCTCGCCGCTCGGCGTCGTCGGAGGCATCGTGCCCTGGAATTTCCCGGTGCTGCTCGCGATCTGGAAGATCGCGCCGGCGCTCGCGACCGGCAACACGATCATCGTCAAGCCCTCGCCCTTCACGCCGCTCTGCACGCTCAAGCTGGGCGAGGTCTGCCGCGACGCGGTACCGCCCGGCGTGCTCAACGTCGTGAGCGGAGGCGACGAGCTTGGCCAGTGGATGACCGCGCATCCCGGGATCGCCAAGGTGGCCTTTACCGGGCACACCGACACCGGCAAGAGCGTCATGGCCTCAGCAGCGGGGACGCTCAAGCGCCTGACGCTCGAGCTCGGCGGCAACGACCCAGCCATCGTGCTGGCCGACGTCGACCCGAAGAAGCTGGCGCCGGAGCTCTTCTGGGCCGCGTTTCAGAACAACGCGCAGTTCTGCAACTCCACCAAGCGGCTCTACGTGCACGAGGACATCTACGACGAGATGCTGCGCGAGCTGGTCGCGTACGCGAAGTCGGTCAAGGTGGGCGACGGCGCCGAGCCGGACACGCAGCTGGGCCCCATCCAGAACCAGCCGCAGTACGACAAGGTGCTGGAGTACTTCGACGACTGTCGCAGGAACGGCCATCGGTTCGCGATCGGCGGGACGATCGACCGCGGCGCGACGGGCTGGTACGTGCCGGTCACGCTGGTCGACAACCCGCCCGAGGATTCACGCGTCGTCCGCGAGGAGCCCTTCGGGCCGATCCTGCCGGTGCTCAAGTGGCGCGACGAGGCGGACGTGATCCGCCGCGCGAACGACACACCCTACGGGCTCGGCGCCTCGGTGTGGGGACGTAATCTCGAGGCAGTGCAACGGATCGGCGCGCAGCTCGAGGCAGGCACCGTCTGGCTGAACGAGATCCACCAGTACTCGCCTCACCAGGCGTTCGGCGGGCACAAGCAGTCGGGCATCGGCTGCGAGAACTCGCTGCACGGGCTGATGGAGTACACCAACTGGCACACGATCACGCTCAACAAGAACGCGGGATTCGGGCGCCAGGCCGCGACCCGCGCGGCGTAGGGGTCCCGTGGTCGACGGCCGCTGACATTGATCAATTGCGCGATGCCAACCGAGTCAGGAAAGTGCGCAGTGAGACGATCTCGACGCCCTCGTAACTGCCGAGTCGGAGCATCGCGCGGTCGCCGGTAACGATCAGGTTGGCGCCGCCTTCAAGCGCACATTCGAGGATGCGGTTGTCCGGGTCGTCCTCGAGGACGGTGATGCGACCACGCAGGCGCGACGTGCTCAGTGAGTTCACTCAGGAAGAGGGCCACTCGAGCGAGCTCCTCCTTGTCGCGAGAGAACTTGCGGCCGAGGACGCCCATTGTCTCGCCAAAGATGGGCTCGGACAGCAGCACAACGAAAGCGCCGGTCAGTGCGGCCGATAGCACGGAGTCGGCGCTGCCTCCCGGGAGCGTCAGCGCGGAGACGTAGATATTCGAGTCGAGGACGACTCGCATGTCAGCGGCTCAGGTCTTGCGCTTGAGGTAGCGCTCGAGCTGGCTGTCGGTCAACACGCCCTTTTCGCGGGCGCGTTGTGACCAGTAGCTCTGCAAGTCGCGGTACTCTCCGCGAAGTCGCGAGAGTCGATATGCCCGCACGGCGTCCTGCACGACGGCACTCAGGGTCTTGCCCTCCTCACGAGCCGTAGTCATAGCGAAGCGAGCCAGGTCGGGCGGCAGAGAAATGGCCTTCTTGACGGCTCGGGCAGGGCTGCTGCGTGGCATCGGTCGCGTCTCACGTGCGGTATGACTGAATACTACCGGATTCATGTCAGGACGTCGAGGGGCGCCGACCTTGAATTCCAGCATGGAAAGCTGATGCGTGGTCGCCCACGCCTTCTAAGCGTCACTCCGGAACGCGCAGGACGTGGTCACCGAGCGTGATGGCATTCGCGCCGGGCGCCGTGAGGATGGCCGCGCGAACGACCTGGCTGCGGCGGCAGCCGCTGACCGGAGCTCAGGTTCGCCTCCACCAGGTCCATTGCGGCATCGAAAAACGGCTGCATCGCCACGTAATGACCGGCGAAGCCCGGCAGCGGCAGAAAAGCGTCGAAATGCTGACCACGCTCGATCTCGTAGTAGCGAATGCCCGTCTCCGGATCGCCCGCGGCACTCACGTAGTAATACGGCCGCGAGCTGTGATTCACCGCGATCAGGCCGTCGCCGCGGCCGTGGATCAGGACGAGCGGCCGTCGGCCTGGTCGCGGATCGGCCGTCGTGGCCGCGATTCCAGCTGCGACCCGTTCGCGCAGACCCTGCAGACACAACGCGAGATCGACGCTGCCCACCCCGATGTTGCGCACTTTCCCGTCCACCCCGGCCGCGACGAGGTTCACGCCTGCGGTCGGCGCGATGCCGTTGCTGTCGGCGAACATGCGCGCCAGCTCCTCGCCGGTCGGCGGCCGCGCCGCGCCCGCGGCATCGGTCGCGGCGAAACTCACGCCGCAGGGCAGCTCGTCCGGTGCCAAGCGGGCATACGCCGCCGCATAGGCGACGCCCACCGCGAGCCAGAGCGAGGTGTGCACGTTGACGTGCCCGAGCCGCAGGGTCTCCGGCAAGAGCCCCAGGCCCAGCAGACGCTCGCGCGCCACACGCGCCCCCGTATCAATGTTGCCGGAGCCGAGCTCGCCGCGTGCTGCGAGGTCGCGACACCACTGCTCGAGCGCCGGTCGCGCCGCGACCGTGGCAGCCCGGAACGGTGCCTGCGCGTCCTCCTCCGCGAGAAGCGCACAGGGCTGCATGAGTAGCTGCGCGGTCACGATGTCGTAGAAAGGCGTGCCGAGGTCGCCGGTGCGCGTCGTGCCCGACTCCACCACGAGCCCCGCGGTCGCACGTTCCGGCACGTCTGACGTTGGGCTCCGAGACCACTGCACCGTCGATCCATCCGGCGCGGTCGAGCTCGAACGCGCGAAGGACCGTCCCGCCCCCGTTCGAGATGCCGGCCGCAATCACCCGCGTATTGCCCGCAGCGATCGGCGCTTCGCGATGCGGAAACTCGGCGTTGAGGAGATCGAACGCGACCTCGATCGCCTGCAGCAGGTACTCGCCCCAATGCGCCTCGACATTCAGGCCGGAGTTCGCATGGCGGAACAGCACGGCATTCGGCCGCTGCGCGGCCAGGCGTGTGACGGCCGACCCTTCTGGATCGAACGAGAGCAGCGGATCGCCAGCCGCAGCGGCCGTACCGTCGATGCGCACGCCTCGAGCGCTCGCGATATCGAACACCCCGCTGCCCGTGCCCTTGTCCGTGTGTATCACGGCACAGCCGTGACGCAGGCCCCAGCCCCCCGCGGTCGGCAGCGCACCATAGATCCCCCGCGACCCGGAGCTCGCCACGGCGACGAGACAGGGATGGTCGATATCGAACCCGCGCGGTATCTGCAGCATGACCGTCGACGGTCCCACGGGCGAACGCAGGCCCACCAACAGCTCGGTCCCGCCGATCGCCGGTCCACCACCCGGCTCAGCCGACAGGTCCGCGAGCCCGCGATAGTTCATGTAGATCGCGCGGCGTCGCAGCTCGCGCGCCGTTGGGTGCAACGGGTCCGCGAACGACGGCGGTGGACCCAGAAGTCCCGCGGTGCCGAGGCCTGCGGTCAGCAGGTCGTCGCTCTCGCCGTCGAGCGCGATGCGGATCGGCGCGCCGATGAGTACCGCGCGCGGCCTCGCGGAGGCATCGGATGCTCGGGCCGTGGGTCCGGACGTGCACCCGGTCACCAGGCCGGTCATAAAAAGGATGGCGCAGGATGCGAGCCGATCAGCGTTCATTAAAGCGGCCCCGCAGCTCAGACCAGGCCGGTCGCGTAATACACCGCGATCACTACGAACACCGCGAGCGTCTTGATGCCGGTGAGCGCAAGGATGTCCCGGTAGGACTGGCGATGCGTGAGGCCAGTGACGGCCAGCAACGTGATGACAGCACCGTTGTGCGGCAACGTGTCCATGCCGCCGCTCGCCATCGATGCCACGCGATGCAGCACCTCCGCGGGAATACCGGCCGCATCCGCGGCGGCCAGGAACTGCTCCGACATGGCGGCGAGCGCAATGCTCATCCCGCCCGAGGCCGAGCCCGTGACGCCGGCCAGGATCGTCACCGTGACCGCCTGGTTCACCAGGGGATCGGGAATCGCCATCAGCGCCTGCTTGACGAACAGGAACCCGGGCAACGTTGCAATCACGGCGCCAAAGCCGTATTCCGAGGCCGTGTTGAGTGCGGCGAGCATGGCGCCGCCGACCGCGGCCTTGCTCCCCTCCACGAATCGCGTCACGACGGGCCGGAACGACAGCGCCAGAACAGTGACGATGCCCGCAAGCAGCGCACCCTGGACGGCCCAGATCGCAGTCACCGCGGAGAGCTGCGTGACGACGGGCTGCGCGAGTCCTGGCAGCTCGGTGGTGATGGTCGCCTCGTTCCAGCGCGGAATGAGCCGGGTCAGCCCCAGGTTGACGACCCCCACGACCACGAGCGGAAGGAGCGCGACCAGCGCGCCGACCGCGCGCGCGCGCTCGACGGCTTCCGGCTCGTTGACGTGGCCAGCTGCCGTAGCCCTCACCCGTGGCGGCGGCGCGGCGCCGGCACCACCCAAGGTACGCGAGGCCGGCCACCAGGACGAAAATCGAACCGATGACCCCGAGTGTGGGCGCAGCCCACGCGGTCGTACCGAAGAAGGTCGTCGGTATGATGTTCTGGATCTGCGGCGTGCCCGGCAGCGCGTCCATGGTGAAGGTGAAGGCACCGAGCGCGATCGTGCCCGGCACGAGGCGCTTGGGGATGTTGCCGCGCCGGAACAGTTCGGCCGCAAACGGATAGACGGCGAACACGACCACGAAGAGCGAGACACCGCCATAGGTCAGTAGCGCGCAGACCAGCACGATGGCCAGGATCGCTCGCTCTTGCCCGACGTGCCGGATCACCGCAGCGGCAATGGCCCGCGAGTAGCCCGACAGCTCGATGACCTTCCCGAACACCGCACCGAGCAGGAACACCGGGAAGTAGAGTTTGAGAAAGCCGGCGACGCGCTCCATGAACACGCCGGTGAATACTGCCGGTACCGCGGCGGGATCCGTGGCAAGCACGGCCAGCATGGCGACGATCGGTGCAAACAGAATGACGCTGTAGCCGCGGTAGGCCACGAACATCAGGAGCAGCAGCGCCGCGAGCACCACAACGAAGCTCATCATGCGGGCCTGGTCACTCCACGTCCGCGAGGAAGGCGTCGATCGCCGCGATACACGCTGGCTCGTCGAGGGAGGGTGCATGGCCGCGGCCCGGCACGGTCACCCGCCGCAGGTCGGGCTTCTCGCGCAGCATCCGGTCGAAGGTGGCAATCGACAGCACGTCCGACGTATCCCCGCGAATCGCAAGCGTAGGCACGGACGCCAGGCCCGCGTAGAGAGGCCAGAGGTCGGGCGCCGCCGCGGCGGGCGCAGCGCGCACCGCGTCGCCGATGCGCGGATCCATGTCGAGCCGGATGACACCGTCCGCCTCGATCCAGCTGCGGCGCGCGAAGGCGAGCCATGCCTCGTCGGTGAGGTCCGGAAAGGCGTGCCCGTTGACCTCGCGCGCGCGCTTCGCGGCCTCGGGCCAGCTCTGCGCAACCGAATCGCGGCCGACATAGGCGGCGATCCTGGCCAGGCCTGCTCGATCGACCTCGGGGCCGATGTCGTTCAGGATCACCGCGGCCGCGAGCCGCGGCGTCGCTGCGGCGATCGCCATGGACAGGAATCCACCGAGCGAGGTCCCGAGCAGGACCACCCGCGCGATGCCCGCGTCCGCGAGCAGCCGCGCGATGTCCGCGACATAGGTCCCTGGATGATAGTTCTGCCAGACCGGGTCGTATTGCGAGCGGCCGCGGCCCCGGAGATCCGCACAGAGCACGCGGCGCGTGCGTTGCATTCGCGTCGCGGTCGTCTCGAAGTCGCGGCTATTGCGCGTCAGCCCGGGCAGGCAGAGCACCGGCGCGCGATCTGATCCCGGCGAGGGGAAGTCGCGGTAATAGAGGTGCAGTCCATCCGAGGACGCGAAATGGCGGTCCCGCCAGGCGTTGCCACTCAAGGGCGTGTCCTCCCCGCGGTTCAGGTGCCGACGTATTCGTTGCGCAGCTCACGCTTCAGGACCTTGCCGTTCGCATTGCGCGGCAGGGCCGCGCGCACCACTGCTGCGCTGATGCGCTGCTGCCTGCCGACCCGCTCGTTGGTCCAGACCGTGAGTGCGGACGCTTGGACCGTGCGCGCCGTTGCGCGGCACCACGACAGCGAGCGGCGTCTCCCCCCAACGCGGATCGGGGATGCCGATCACCGCGACCTCGAGCACCGCCGGGTGCCTGAGCATGACCGACTCGATGTCCGCGGGAAAGATGTTCTGCCCGCCGGACAGGATCATGTCCTTCTTGCGGTCGACGATATGGAGAAACCCCTCGTCGTCGAGGCGACCGATGTCGCCGGTGCGCAGCCAGCGCCGGCCCTGCGCGTCGGTCCATGTGGCCTCGAGCGTGGCGTCCGGGCGGTTGTGGTAGCCCTCCATGACCAGCCGCCCGAAACCCACGACCTCACCGCACTCGCCCGACCGCCACCTCGCGGTCGTCTGCACCAATGAGCTTGAGCTGCTGGCCGGGGATGGGTTTCCCGACCGACTCGGGCCTGCGGTCGAAGTCCTCCGGCGCGAGCGTGGTCACGATGCCTTCCGTCAAGCCGTAGAGCTCGATCAGCTCGCAATCGAGCGTCGTCACGCGTCGCCCGCTTCATCGCCACGGGCCAGCGGCGAGCCGCAGCACATGATGGTCCGCAGGGAAGCGAAGCTCGCGGGATCCGGGGCCGGCAGTTCGAGCAGGCGCTGGAACTGCACCGGGACGAAGCCGCCGTGCGTGACGCGATGCCGCTCAACCGTGCTCGAGCAGGCCCGGCGCGGTGAACGAAGGCATGACCACCAGCGTGCCGCCGACCAGGGTCGTGCGCGAGCATCGCCACCCAGCTGATGTTCGAATACAGCCCGAGCGAACAGAGCGTGACCGCGCCGCTGTGGTAACGCAGCGCAATCGCGAGGTCCGTCGCCCAGTGCATCCGGCAGCCGTGGCTATGGACGATGCCCTTGGGCACCCCGGTGGTGCCGGAGCTGTAGATGATATTGCACTCGGTGTCCGGGTCCGGGCCGTGTGTGAGTGGCTTCGCGGGTGCGGCATCGCGCCAGGCGGTGAAGTCGATCCAGTCGGCGTCCGGTGCATCGACGCCCAGCCTCAGCAAAGTCGCCGGCAGCACGCCCGCGGCGATGAGCGCGTCGATGCGGCGGCAGTGATCGCCCGAGGCGGCCACGGCGAGCGCGCCGCTGTCGGCGATCATCGCGGCCACCGCCGGATCGCTGACCGACATGTTGAGCGGCACGACCGAGACCGCCGGCCTTGCCGGCCCCGAACAGCAGTTCGACCATCTCGACGCCGTTCCCCATGAGCACCGCGATGCGCGCGCCGGGCGCCGAGGCCGAGCCGGCAGCAGGCCGTTGCGCGACCTGGTTCGTCGATCGATCGAAGTCCCGCCAGGACAGCCGGCGGCTCCCCGCAGATAAGCGCCGGCTTGTCAGCCTGCTTATGGCCGTGCTGGGCGATCAGCGTCCGCGATCAGTGGACGCGGACGCGTCCAGGGAACCCATGTGCCGCGCGACGGCTCAGTTGAGGCTGTAGCTCGCGCTTAGCCACCACGTGCGCGGCGGCCCGTAGAAGCTGTTGACGGACGTTGCCGAACGGCGCTCCGGGGAAGTAGTAGCCGCCGATCTTGTACTCCTCATCGGTCAGGTTGCGCCCGTGCAGCGCGAACCGCAGTTCGTCCGTCTGGCGAGCGCCCAGGCAAGGCTCGCGTCGAGCAGCGTGTAACGTCTCGGTCTGATCGAGCAGCGGGGTTCTCGAACTCGAACATCGTGTACTCGCTCGCGGTACGAGCCGCTCACGGAGCCGGAGAGGTACGCTGCCGTCCGCGAACTGCGTGCCCGTAGGTCAGCGTCAGGTTGCCGTTCCACTCGGGCGTGTTCTGGAACACGGCGGTGTCCGACAGGTCGATCGGCACCGGGACAGCCGGACACGACCGGTGACCGAGTCGGAACTCGTCGAACTCGGCGTCGACGTAGCCGATGCCGTAGCGTCGCCGTCAGCCGGTCGGTGAAGGAGATCGCGCCCTCGAGCTCCACGCCCTGGATGGTCGAGCTGCCGGCGTTGTCGACGAAGCTCGCGACCACGCCGGTCACGGTCGCCTCCTGCCGGGTGATCTGCTGGTCGGTGTAGTCTGCGTAGAAGACCGCACCGTTGAAGCTCAGCGCGACCGTCGAAGGCGGTGCCCTTCAGGCCGAGCTCGTACGGAATCGACAGTCTCGGGGTCGTAGCCGTTGACCGTGTCCGGCGTGAGTACGACGTCGCCGCGCATGTCGAAGCCGCCGGACTTGAAGCCCTCGGAATAAGCAGCGTAGGCCGTCAAGTCGTCGCTGAAGTCGTAGCTCACGCTGGCGCGCGGGCGTGAACTCCTCGAACGTGCGCTCGTTCGTGTAGTCGGAGCGCACGCAGGCCCGGAATCGCGGTGGTCGATGCCGAACAGCGGCGAGCCCAGGCCTGTGAAGTTCTGCGCGGTACACCGTGCCTTGCCTTGCTCGTCGCTGCGTCCAGCGGCCGCCGAGCGAGGCGGACAGCGCGTCGGTGAAGTCGAAGCTTACGTCGGCGAACGCTGCGTAGCTCTCCGTCTCGCACCTCGCCCGAGGTCGCGATCGTCGAATCGCGAGCGCGCCGACGGAGCGTGTCGAAGGCGCCGGCCGCGGTCGCGTCGAGGTAGTACAGGCCGGCGACGCCCTGCATCCGGTCTCCCTCGTAACAGCAGCTGAAATTCCTGCGTCGTCTGGTCGTCCTCGTAGCGACCCGGGAATGTCGAGCGCGGCGGCGGCGCCGCTGTCGAAGTCGATCAGCGTGCTCCGTCTCGCCCTCGCGGTACGCGGTGATCGACTTGAACGTCCAGCACGTCGTCGATTTCCCAGGTCGCCGTCAGCGCAACGCCCTGGGTCTCGACGCTGGTTGTCGTCGCCGATGCCCGCCGCGTCGTGTCGTACACATCGGGAGGCACGACATCGCCGGCGGCGAGGCCCGCTCCCGGGGCCTCGCGGTGACCGTGCTTGGCGTTCGAGTTGTCGTCGACGTAGTCGCCGGCCAGCCGGACGGCGAGCGCTGTCGCTCGGGTTCCACTCGGCGCTCACGCGGTAGGCGTCCACGTCCTTGTCGTAATGGTCCTCCGCCCGTGAAGTGGTTCTCGCCGTAGCCGTCGCGACGGTAGATGGCGGCGCTTGCCCCGACCGCGACAGCGTCTCGCCGAGCAGGCAGTCGACGCCCGAGGCGATCAGGTCGTGTCTGGCCGTACGAACCCAGACTGTGCACTTGGTCGTCGAGCTCGCGCGTCCTCGGCCGAGCGGCTTCGGTCACGTACTTGATCGCGCCGCCGACTGGTGTTGCGTCCGTACAGAGTGCCTTGCGGCCCGCGCAGCACTTCGAGCCGCTCGATGTCGTAGATGTCGAGCACCGCGCCCTGCGGCCGCGCGATGTAGACGTCGTCCACGTACAGGCCGACGCCCGGCTCGAAGCCCCACAGCGGATCCTGCTGGCCGACGCCGCGGATGAACGCGATCAGGGTCGAGTTCGTGCCGCGCGCGACCTGCAGCGTGAGGTTGGGCGTGGTCTGCTGCAGCCAGGTGATGTCCTGCGCGCCGGTGTTCTCGATGTCGCTCTGCCGAGAACGCCGACATGGCGATCGGCACGTCCTGCAGCGATTCTCGTCGCGGCGGCGGGCCGTGACCATGATCTCCTCGACGCCCGGGCGGCGCTCCGGCGGCGCAGCCGGCGCGTCCTGCGCGAACACGGCCGGCACGGCCAGCATCGAGGAGACGACGGCCACGCAGGCGCTGCAGCGAAGGCAAAGACGAACTTGCTTCATGGATTCCCCCTGCAGGCGCACCCGGTGGGCGCCGGATTTCAACGACTGCTGAAATTTAGTTGAACGTTCGTTGAAATTCAACAGTCGTTGCAGGCACCTGCGCGGGTCGGCCAGAATCCCGCCCGGCAGCACGGGTCACGCCGGGACGCAACCACGTAACGCAGCGGCAGATGAAGAAGGCACGCGGCGGAGCACGATCGTCGCCCGGCCGCGGGCGCGCGCGGGCACGCGGCGCCGGGCGCCGCGGCCCGCGGCCAGCTGACGCGCGAACGGATCCTGGACGTGGCGGAGCAGCTCTTCGCCCAGCGCGGCTTTCACGGCGTCTCGGTGCGCGACATCACCGGCGTCGCCGAGCGTCGACGTCGCACTCGCCGACTACTACTTCGGCAACAAGCAGTGGACTGCTCGAGGCGGTGTTCCACCGCGCGCCGCCGAGCTTCTGAACGCCGAGCGTCTCGCAGCAGTCTGGAGGCGGTCCTCGGCCAGGAGTCAGCCGCCCACGCTCGAGGACATTATCGACGCCTTCACTCACCCGCTGCTCGACCGCTCCGCGCGCGGCGGGCCCGGCTGGAAGAGCCTATTTTGCGCTGGTGGCCGAGGTCAACAACTCGCCCGAGTGGGGCGGCGTACTGATGACGCGGCTACTTCGATCCGCTGGTGCAGAAGTTCATCGAAGCGATCCGGCTGCGCGCTGCCCGGCTGCCGAGGATCGCGACCTTTACTGGGCCTATCATTTCCTGTCCGGCGCGCTCACGCTGACCTTCGCCGAGACCGGGCGTATCGATCGAGCTGTCAGGCGGCGTCTGCCGATCGAGCGATCTCGACGACGTCCATGCTCGCCTCGTGCCCTATTGCGCCGCCGGGTTCCGGGCCATCTGCGAACGCGCGGGTGCCGGCGGCGAGGCGGCCGGTAAGCGTCGTTCCAAGCGATCGTCGCTCGCCGACACAGCGTTTTCGATCCGCGTCCTCAAGAGAATGACCCGGTAGGGATTCCAGGTCGAGGCGTTCCAGAGGATGTCGACGCCTTTCCCCGCCGGGCGGATCCATTGCTCGATGATGTTCGCCGAGTACAGGAACCCGTAGTCGCCTGGAGTCACCTCCGTGTCGGGCGTGTGCGGCGCGCAGGTCGGCGCCGTACATTCGGGATGCCGGAGCATCCCACCGGGCGCGTACTGATCCGCGAGCGGCCGGGCCTCCGGGTCGCCACCGGCGATAATGTCCCGCGGCGCCGACCACGGGCCCCAGGGGTTATCCGCCGTCCGCATGCGGAACGCGCCGTTGCCGATGACGACGTCTCGGCACATCGCCCCCGTGAACAACTCGAGCACGCCGCAGTTGGGCAGCAGCGGCGGCAAGGGGATGCGTGTCACGCCGCCGCTGTAGAACATCACCCATTTGCCGAGTGGCTCCACCCAGGCGATGCTCATCTGGTTGACGACGTCGTGGACCTCGAGCGGCTGCACGCCCTCCTTCGCCGAGTCGAGATCGAGCGCGACCGCGTCGCGCTCGTGCTCGGAGAACTGCGCGACGCCCTTCGCATCCATACCCGAGTAGTAGTTGAGCTTCCATGGCGTGGCGTCGCCCGCCGGCATGTCGACGTAGGCGAAGTAGAGCCCGTGGGTGCGGCCACGCGCCGCTACGCCGATGAAACCCGGCCGTCCCCAGACAAATACACGGCGATTCGCACCCGCCGTGGTGGCCGCTCGATAGTCCTGCTGCGCCCGGCCCGCCCCGCGCGCGGGATCGAAGTCCTGCACCGTGCGCAGGGCGAGGTTGGCGAACTTGTTCGTCGGCCAGTCGCGAAGCGGGCGGTAGCGCTTCGGCTCCACGGTGTCGCGAAGGCCGATGCGATGGGTGACTGCGACTGCCCGCGATGCGGCCCAGGTCGTCGTCTCGCCACATGCTGCTCGTCCGGTCGACGCAGAGCCCGCTCCCGGCGACGGGTTTACCCGCCGCATCGTTCATCGTGTCCGCCGCGCAGTACGGACCGCCGTCCACGCAGCCGAACGTAAGGCCTTCCTGTGCCTCGGGTCGCTCGCCCACGTAGCCCAGGCCTGTGTCGCAGACGAGCCCGCTGCACGCAGCATCGTTGCTGCAGGCCTGGGGCTTCGAAAGGTAGAAGAGCCCGAACTCGCGCGCGCCGTTGCTGAACCCGCCGATCGGCGTCTTGAAACTCTCCAGTGCGATGGCCGACATCGATCGCGGACATTTCGGTCGTGCCCGGGTTCTGTCCGAGCCGCACGAGCGGGAGATTCCCCGCCGCGATCTTCGCCGGATCGGGCCAGCGGGCGAGTTCGATCGATCCGAACCCGTCATCGAGACGCTCGCCGGTCGACGCCTCGATCGGATCGCCACTCCCGGTGGCGGAAGTATCGCCAAACAGGATCTTGAGCTCACCCGCGTGCTCGTAGGTGAACCCGAGATCGGTGCCGTAGAAGGCGATACGCTTCGGCGATTCATTGGCCGGATGCAGCGGCGCGCTCGACGCCGACGAATGGTCCGAGCACCGTCGTCGACACTGGAGCCGGATCGGCAGCCGCCGAAGAAACCACGAGCGCCGCAGCGGCCGCCGGCAGCCACCGCGCGCGGGGGGCACGCATCGATTCCGGCGACGGCACGACCGCGGCGCTCATGGTTGAGCGATGTGAATAAATCGGCTCTGAGCCGAATTTCTTCATGGTTCGATCCTTGTCTTGAGGAGAATTACGCGATAGGGATCCCAGGTCGACGCGTTCCAGTACACATCCACGCCCTTGTCCGAGGCTCGCGTCCACTGCTCGATGATGTTTGCGCTGTAGAGAAAGCCGTACTCGTCCTCCTGGTAGAACTTCATCCGGCTGCGAACGCATGTGGGCGCCGTGCACGCGGGATGGCGGAGCGGTCCGCCCACACCGTAGAGCCCGGAACCCGGCTGCGCCGGGTCGCCGCCGACGACGACGTCCTGCGGCGGCGTCCACGGGCCCCAGGGATGATCGGCCGTGCGCATCCGCACTGCACCGTTGCCGACGACGACGTCGCGACATTCACGCCCGGTGAAGACCTGCAGCACGCCGCAGAGCGACAACGCTGGGGTCGGCAGCTTCGTCATGCCACCGCCGTAGAACATCATCCATTTCCCGAGCGGTGCGACCCACGCGACGCTCATCTGGTTGACGGTGTCGTGCAACTCGGCGGTCTGCACCCCCGCGACCGTCGAGTCGAGATCGAGCGCCGCGGCCTCCTGCTCGTTCGAGCTGAACTGCGGCCGGCCATCCGCGGCGGTCCCCGTGTAATAGCGCGGCTCCCAGGCGAATCCTGGCCCGGCCGGCATGTCGACGTAGGCGAAGTAGAGCCCGAGGGAGCGCCCGTTCGCGCCGACGCCGACGAAGCCCGGCCGTCCCCACAGGAAGACGCGACGCGACTCGCCGCTCGCCCTTCGCAGGACGGAGGTCCTGGCGCGAGGCGTCCGCGGCCGGGTCGAATGCGCCCACGGTGCGCACCGTGGCATTGACGAAGCGGTTCGTGAGCCAGATGCGGTTGTCGGTGTAGAGCCGCGGGTCGCTCTCACTGCGCAGCCCCACGCGCTGCGCGAGCGCCATGGCGCTGATCCGCCCCGCCGGCGTCGTCGATGCAACGGTGCTGCCGCGATCGACACAGAAACCGCTGCCGGCGACCGCCGCACCCTTGTCATCGCGCATCGTGTCGGCCGTGCAGCCGGGCTCGCCGTCGATGCAGCCGAGCGTCAGGTTCGCCTGGTCGTCGTAACGGCTGCCGACGAAGCCGAGCTCCGTGTCGCACGCGAGACCATTGCCACAGTCGGCCTCGACGCGGCAGCCCCGCGGCTTCGTCGAGTTCATGATGCCGAACTCGCGTGCGCCGTTGCTGAAGCCGCCCATCGGTGTCTTGCCGAGATCCATCACGTGTCCCGGATCGATGGCGGCCGCCTCGGTGGTGCCGGGGTTCTGTCCCAGCCGGATCAACGGAATGCTGTCGGGCGTGATGCGCCCGGGATCGGCCCACGCCGCGAGATCGATCGAGCCGAAAGCGTCGTCGTATCGGCCGCCGGTCGATGCCTGGATTGGCGAGTACGCCTCGGTCGCCCAGCTGTCGCCGAACAGGATCTTGAGCTCGCCCTGGTGCTCGTAGGTGAAGCCGAGATCCGTGCCGTAGTACTCGATCCGGTGCGGCGCGAGGTTAGCCGGGTGGAATTTCGCATCGTGCCCGCTGAAGGGTCCGAGCACCGTCGTCCCCACGACCCTGGGCTCCCCCGCCGCTGGCCCGGCGAGGATCGCGAGCGCAGCCGCGACGAGTGCCTGCCCGATTCTGTTCACGCCTGGAATCCTCCATCGATCCGGTCGCAACGCAGATGACACAGGCCGCGCATCACAGGAGTCCGCGCGCGGCGAGCGAGGCCATGAGCGCGCGCGTACCGAACGTCCAGCGCGGCGCGCGATCCGTAGTCGTGACGACGTTGACGAGCGACCCGAGCCTGGACGATCGGATCCGCACGACGTCGCCCGTCCGGTGCGTAAAGCCCGCGCCCGACTCGATGCGATCGCGGCTCGGCACGAACATCGTGCCCAGAAACAGCACCAGTCCGTCCGGGTACTGGTGCACGTCGCCGAAGAGCGTATCCACCAGCGCCGCGGGGTCGCGGCTGATCCCGGAAAGCGAGTTCGTCCCTTCCTCCACGAACCCGTCGGTACCCTCGACCCTCACGTGCACCTCGGCGCTGCGGACGGCGTCCAGGTCGTAACCCTCGTCGAACAGCCGGACGAACGGACCGATCGCACAGGACGCGTTGTTGTCCTTGGCGAGCGGCAGGAGCAGCGCGCTGCGCCCTTCGAAGTCCCGCAGCGTGAGGTCGTTGCCGAGCGCAGCACCCACGATGCGGCCGTGGCTCGACACGGCCAGCACGATCTCGGGCTCGGTGTTGTTCCACTGCGAGCGCGGATGCAGGCCGATCTCGGCGCCGCAGCCGACCGCCGACATCGGCTGGCACTTGGTGAACACCTCGGGGTCCGGACCGATCCCGACCTCGAGGTACTGCGACCAGAGCCCGCGTTGCACGAGGAGACGCCGCGCCTCCTCCGCCGCGGGCGAGCCCGGCACGAGGCCCGCGAGCGATCCGCCGAGCACCGAAGTGAGCTCGGCACGCAGTGCAGCCGCGGCGGCCGCATCGCCGCGCGCGCGCTCCTCGATCACGCGCTCGACGAGGCTCGTGGCGAAGGTGACGCCCGCGGCGCGCACCGCCTGCAGGTCGCAGGGAGCGAGCAATGCACCCCGGGCGAGCGCAGCCTCGAGCGAGCAGAGCCGGGCGCCCGCATGGTCGCGCACGGCCTCCGCCGGTGTGCCGAGGTCGAAGAGCTGCGACAGCGTCGGCGCGAGACGCGAGAGATCCACCAGCTCGCCGTCGCGCAGGACACAGGTGCGCGGCCCGGGATGTGGCGCGTCGATCCAGACCCGGCCGACCAGTGTGCCGGTGTACCGGTCGTCCGGCAGAACATCGTCGACCGAGAGCTTCATGGTCCATCTCGCGGGCGTCGGGCCTCGGCCTCAGGGCGTCGGCGCGCGTGGATGCAGGAGTTTGCGTTCCTTGAGCTCCGCCCAGAACGCAGCGGGTGTCGGCTTGTCGAGCTCGGCGACGTTCTGCAGGTTCTCGTCGCGGGTCTGCGCACCCGGAATCACGCTGACGACGAGCGGGTGCGCGAGCACGAACTGCAACGCGGCGCGCGGCAAGGCCACGTCGTGCCGGCGGCACACCGCGTCGATCTCCCGCACGCGCGCGGCGATGTCGGCGGGGACTTCCGCGTAGTTGTAGGTCGGCTTGCCGGCCAGGATGCCGGAGTTGTACGGCCCACCGATCACGATGCCGACGCCGCGCCGTTCGCACTGCGGAAAGAGCGTATCGAGCGGCGCCTGCTCGAGCAGCGTGTAGCGGCCGGCGAGCAGAAAGAGGTCGGGATCCGCGAGCTCGAGCATCCGCGCGCAAGGCTCCCATTCGTTGACGCCGACCCCGATCGCCGCCACGTCGCCGCGCGAACGCAGCGTATCGAGCGCCCGCCAGCCGCCCGTCTCGAGCAGCTCCTGGATACGCGCTTCGGAGTTCGCCCGCCCGCCGTGGACGAACGCGTCGACGTCGTGCACGAACAGGATGTCGATGCGATCGAGGCCGAGACGCGTGCGGCTCTCCTCATAGGAGCGCATCACCCCGTCATAGGAGTAGTCGTAGACGAAGCGCACCTGCGGCGTGTGGACGAAGAAGAACCCGTTGACCTCATCCGGCGCGCAGGGCTCGAGCAGCCGGCCGACCTTGGACGAGAGCGTGAAGTCGTTGCGCCCGCGGCTGCGCAGCAGCCGACCGACGCGCATCTCGGACAGGCCGAGCCCGTAGAGCGGCGCAGTGTCGAAGTAGCGCACGCCGGATTCCCAGGCCGACGCGAGCGTGGCGTCGCACTCCTCTTCCGTCAGCGCCCGGAGATAATTGCCGAGCGGCGCCGAGCCGAAGCCGAGCGTGGTGAAGGTCACGGCGCGGCCGCCGCGTGTCACGAAGCTGCGCCGTTGCGATGCTTGCGAGCCTGCAGGCATGGGCAGATGCTACGCTAACATGTCAGTGCATGTCTATCGGGGCGAATGTTGGCTATCTGGATCCCCCGGAGCATTGTTGCAGCCAATTCTGACATGTTAGTCTGCGGGCAATTCCAGTGGGTGCCGACGCACGCCCTGCGTACAGGTCGCGAAGATGGACACGAACCTGAGCCAGGTACGCGGTGAGACGAGCTCGCCGCTGCTCGAGGAACCGATCGGCGCGTTGCTCGATCGGGCGGTGGCGCGCTGGCCGGACGTGGAGCTGCTGGTCTCGGTCGAGCAGCAGATCCGCTACACCTATTCCGAGTTCGCGCGCCGCGCCGACGACCTCGCGGAGGGACTGCTCGCGCTTGGTCTCACGCGCGGGGACCGCGTCGGGATCCTCGCCCCCAACTGCGCCGAGTGGGTGCTCACGCAGTTCGCCACCGCGCGCGCCGGCCTGATCCAGGTCAACATCAACCCCGCGTACCGTCTTGCGGAGCTCGAGTACACGCTCAACAAGGTCGGTGTCCGGGCGCTGATCGCAGCGGAGTCGTTCAAGACCAGCGACTACCTCGCGATGCTCGAGACGCTGGCCCCCGAGATCCCCGGCAGCCAGCCGGGCGCATTGCGCGCCGCGCGACTGCCATCGCTCACTACCGTCGTCACCCTGGGCGGCCCGCGGCCCGGCTGGATCGAGTTCGCCCGGATCCCCGACGCACGCCGCGAGCGCCTGCCCGCGGCCGCCGCCGAGGTCGACGGTCGGCAGCCGATCAACATCCAGTTCACGAGCGGAACGACGGGCCTGCCCAAGGGCGCCACGCTTTCCCATCGCAACATCGTCAACAACGCCTGGTTCGTCGGTGCGAGCACGGGGCTGCGGGCGGGCGACCGGCTCTGCGTGCCGGTGCCGCTCTATCACTGCTTCGGCATGGTGATGTCGAACCTTGCCTGCGTGCTGCACGGCGCGACCATCGTCTACCCGTCCGCCGGCTTCGATCCGCTCGCGGTGCTCAGGGCCGTCCAGGACGAGCGGTGCACTGCGCTGCACGGTGTGCCTACGATGTTCATCGCCGAGCTGCAGCATCCGCAGTTCCCGCAGTTCGACCTGTCGACGCTGCGAGCCGGGATCATGGCGGGCTCCCCCTGCCCCGTCGAGGTGATGCGCCGCGTCGTCGACCGCATGCACATGCGCGAGGTCACGATCGCCTACGGCATGACGGAGACGAGCCCGGTGAGCTTCCAGAGCTCACCGCACGACTCCCTCGAGCGGCGCGTCTCGACGGTCGGCCGCATCCAGCCGCACATGGAGGCCAAGGTCATCGACACCGACGGACGCACCGTGCCCCGCGGCGTGGCAGGCGAGCTGTGCTCACGCGGCTACGCGGTGATGATCGGCTACTGGGACGACCCCGCGCGCACCGCGGAGGCGATCGATGCCGAGGGCTGGATGCACACCGGCGATCTCGCGGTGATCGACGAGGAGGGCTACTGCAACATCGTCGGGCGCAGCAAGGACATGATCATCCGCGGCGGGGAGAACGTGTACCCGCGCGAGATCGAGGAGTACCTGTTCCGCCACCCGAAGGTCGAGGACGTCGCGGTGGTCGGCGTCCCGGATGAGCGTTACGGCGAAGCGGTCTGCGCCTGGATCCGCCTGCGCTCGGGCGAGTCCGCGACCGAGGACGACATCCGCGAGTTCTGCCGCGGTCAGATCGCCCACTACAAGGTGCCGGCGATGGTGTGCTTCGTCGACGCCTTTCCGACCACCATCACCGGCAAGGTCCAGAAGTACCTGATCCGGAAGACCATGATCGAGAAACTGGGGCTCAGCGAGCAGCGCACGGCCTGAGCGGTCTGCGCACGGGGAGACACGATCGATGATTTCCACTCGTTGGCTGCCACATGCCGCCGCGATCGCAGTGGCGGGCACGACGCTGCTCGTCGCCTGCAAGCGCAATCCGGAAGAGCCGGGACCTCAGGCGGCGATCGCACCGGGCAGCGAGGCGCACATCCGCTCCGTGACCGCACGGGTGGACGAGGACTGGATCCGCGCCAACGAGAAAGTCACCCCCGACTGGCCGACCCACGGTCTCGACGCCGCGGAGACGCGCTTCAGCCGCCTGAAGCACCTCAACGACACGAACGTCAGCGGACTCGGCCTCGTCTGGTCGTACGACCTCGAGTCCACGCGCGGGGTGGAAGCGACGCCGCTCGTCGTCGACGGGATCATGTACGTCACCGCGTCGTGGAGCGTCGTACACGCGCTCGATGCGCGCACCGGCCGGCGGCTCTGGTCCTTCGACCCGCAGGTTCCGCGCAGCATCGGCTTCAAGGGCTGTTGCGACGTCGTCAACCGCGGCGTCGCGCTGCACAAGGGCAAGGTGTATGTCGGGTCGTTCGACGGGCGACTGATCGCGCTCGATGCGGCGACCGGCAAGGTGCTCTGGGAGAAGGACACGATCGTCGACCGCTCGCGCTCGTACACGATCACCGGCGCCCCGCGCGTCATCAAGGGAAACGTCGTGATCGGCAACGGCGGGGCCGAGTACGGTGTCCGCGGCTACGTGACCGCCTACGACGCCGGGACGGGTGAGCAGAAATGGCGCTGGTTCACCGTGCCGGGCGACCCGGCCCAGCCGTTCGAGAACGACGCGATGGCGCGGGCCGCGAAGACCTGGGACCCGAGCGTCCCTTACTGGCAGGTCGGCGGCGGCGGCACCGTCTGGGACAGCATGGCTTACGACCCCGAGCTCGACCTGATGTACATAGGCACGGGCAACGGCACGCCGTGGCGACACCGGCTGCGAAGTCCCGCCGGCGGCGACAACCTCTATCTCTCGTCGCTCGTGGCGCTGCGGCCAGACACGGGCGAGTACGTCTGGCACTACCAGGAGACGCCCGGCGACAACTGGGACTACACCTCGACGCAGCCGATGATCCTCGTCGACCTCGTGCTCGAGGGCCGGCCGCGCAAGGTGATCCTGCACGCACCGAAGAACGGCTTCTTCTACGTCATCGACCGCACCGACGGCGCGTTCATCTCGGCCACGAATTTCGTGGACGTCAACTGGACCTCGGGCTATGGGGCCGACGGCCGGCCGGTCGAGACGACCATCGCGAGGAGCGACGATCCGTCGGATGCGATCCCCGGGCCCTACGGTGCACACAACTGGCATCCGATGTCCTTCAACCCGGACACGGGTCTCGTCTACCTGCCCACACAGAACGTCCCGATCAACCTGCACGACAACAAGAACTGGCAGGCCGACACGCATCGGCCGGGCGAACCGCACTCGAACCTGGGCTGGAACACCTCGGTGTTTGCGAACGTGAAAGCGCCGACGAGCAAGCCGTTCGGGCGCCTGATCGCCTGGGATCCGATTGCGCGCCGCGAAGCGTGGCGACAGGAGCAAGTCTCGCCGTGGAACGGCGGGACGCTGACGAGCGCCGGGAATCTCGTCTTCCAGGGCACCGCGGACGGTCGTTTCCTCGCCTACAACGCGACTACCGGCCAGCCACTCTGGACCTCGCACGTCGGCACGGGCATCGTCGCCGCGCCGGTCACTTATCTGATCGACGATACGCAGTACGTGTCGATTGCGGTCGGCTGGGGCGGTGTCTACGGCCTGTCGCAGCGCGCGTCCGACAAGATTGGGCCGGGCCGCGTCTACACCTACGCGCTCGGTGGCAAGGCACCGCTGCCCGAAGTCGCGGCCTACAACTTGAACGCGCTGGTCAAGGGCGTGAAGTACGACCCCGCGCACGTGCAGGAAGGGCTCGAGCTCTACGTCAGCAACTGCGTTTTCTGCCACGGCGTGCCGGGCGTGGACCGCGGCGGCAACATTCGTAACCTGGGCTACATCGCTCCGGATGTACTCGCGAATCTCGACCGCCAGGTGTTCAACGGGCCGTCCGTGTCGGAAGGCATGCCGGATTTCACGGGCAAGCTGACGCGGGACGAGGTGACGAGGATTGCGGCCTTCATCCAGGCGACGGCGGATTCGATCCGGAAGTGAGACTGGCTAACATGCCAGTTATGCGGCCACGAGGATTCCAACGCGCATCATCGGCGCGGCATCCGCTATTCAATGGCTGTAATTGTGGGACCGTTGTACCCGCGGTTGGTTGGACTCTCTCGCGCTGACATGTTAGTCTGTCACGGTGCCCAACGCGAAGCGCTGGAAGAATCCGCGACACGTCAAGAGCGCGGCGGCCACGCGCGCCGCCGGCGCGCTGCTGCTCGGTGAGAAGCTGCGCCGCGGCACCGCCGCACGCGGAGCGCTCGGCACCTTCCTGATCGAGCTCCCGACGCCGGCCAGCGTGACGGTGCTGGCGCTCGCCGGGTTCGATTACCTCGTGCTCGACATGGAGCACTCGTCCATCGACTTCGGAAGCCTCGAGCCGCTCGTGCTCGCGGCGCACGCCGCCGGCTTGCCCGTCGCTCGTGCGGACCTCGGGCGAGGACACGGGCCTGATCGGCAAGGCGCTCGACATCGGCGCCCACGGTGTGATGGCCCCGCACGTGGAAAGCGTGGACCGCGCGCGCGCAGTCGTCGACGCAGGCGCGCTACGCGCCGCTCGGGACTCGCGGCTTCTCGCCGCTCGCCCGCTACGACGCGCTCGAGCAGCCGCTCCACGCGCTCGCCCGATCGACGTATGTCGTGCTGCAGATCGAGGGCCGCAAGGCGCTCGAGCAGGTCGGCCGCATCGCCGCGGTCCCGGGCGTCGATGCGGTTTTCGTGGGGCCCTACGATCTGGCGCTGTCGCTGGGTGTCCCGCCGGGCAGCAGCGGGGTCATCGACGGCTGCGGAACGGATCGCGAAGCAGGTGCCGGCCGGCGTCGCGCTCGGGATCTACATCGACGACCCGGCGACCTGCGGGGCGTGGGCCGAGCGCGGCTTCACGCTGCAATGCGTGAGCTTCGACGCCCGCATGCTCGCCGCGGGCGCGCGTGCCGTCGTCGATCAGGCGAGGCGCAGCATGCCGCGCACGCGCCGCAGGCGTCGGGGCGGTACCGCGTGAACGATCGCGCCGCAGATTCCGGGATTGTCGCAAGCTGCGCCGATGCGCTGGCCGACGCGGAAGCCCGCCGTCGCCCGATCCCGCCGCTCACGGAGCACTATCCCGGGCTCGCCTTGAGCGATGCCTACGCCATCCAGCGTCGCAACATCGAGCGGCGAATGAAGCGCGGCGAGCGCGTCGTCGGGCGTAAGGTGGGACTCACCGCGCAGGCGATGCAGGAGCTCTTCGGCGTGCGCGAGCCCGACTACGGTCATCTTCTCGACACGATGATGCTCGACGAAGACCGCGCCCTCGACCTCGGCACGCTGATCGACCCGCAGATCGAGGTCGAGCCGGCGTTCGTGCTCGGTCGCCCGCTCGCCGGCCCCGGCGTCGGCATCACCGACGTGCTCGCAGCGACCGATCACATCCGGGTGTGCTTCGAGGTCATCGACTCGCGGATCATCGACTGGCGGGTCAAGATCACGGACACCGTCGCGGACAACGGCTCCTCGGCACGCGTCGTCCTGGGTAGCCAGGCGCTCGCCGCCCACAGGTCTCGCGCTCGCGGAGCTCGAGACGGTGCTCGAGATCGACGGCATCGTCGTCGAGACCGGGAACACCGGCGCGATCCTTGGTCACCCGGCGAACGGGGTGGCCTGGCTCGCGAACACGCTCGCCGCGTTCGGCGTTACGCTCCAGGCCGGCGACATCGTGCTGCCCGGGCACCTGCACGCGCTGCCGCCGGATCGCCGGTCACCGCGTCGTACGCGGGCGGATCGATGGCCTGGGCGAGGTCTCGCTCGCACTGGCCGGCGCGCCCTACGTGACCGGCCGCGCTAACGGCTGAACGGAGGACCACCTCATGCGCGACACCACCGCCGCCGGTCTCGAGGCGACCATCCGAACCTACTTCGACGGCTGCAACGAGGCCGATGCCGCGAAGATCATGGCGTGCTTCGAGGCCGACGCCGTGCACTACTTCCCGGCGGGGGCGCCGCAGGGCACCTTCGTCGGCGCCCAGGCGATCGCCGACGGGTGGCTGCGCGCGGTGGCCAACCTGGGCTCGATCTGGACCATCGACCGGATCATCGTCGACGCGCCGCGTCGCGAGGCGGTGATCGAATGGACACATTTCAAGCCGAAGCAGGGCGTCTATCTGCGCGGCGACGAGTGGTACGTGTTCTCGTCCGCGGGGCTGATCAGCGAGATCCGCGCCTACTATGCCTGTCCGACGGCAACCAGCCCCGTGCGCACGCACGAGCTGGGCGACTTCCGCTACGCGGCGCTCGGTTATCCCTCGACGCCGCCTTCGGTCAGGCGTTGAGGCGCGCTCGGGACGCTGCGGGGATCGCCGCGTGAAGATCACGGCATGCGCAGAGCTTCGTGCTGACGGTGCCGGTCGGGCAGGAGATCGCCGACAGCATGCAGTCCGTGCGGCATCTCGAGATCGCCGGCCTCACGATCGCCACCGACGCGGGAATCTCCGGCACCGGCTACACGATCACCGTCGGTCACGGCGGCCGCGTCATCCAGTCCGCGATCGATACGCTCTACGCGGAGGACCTCGTCGGCCTCGACCCGCACGACGTCCGCGCGATCTGGCAGCGGCTCTACTTCGGCAAGGCGCACTGGATCGGGCGCGCGGGCGCGACGACGATGGCGCAGTCCGCGGTCGACATCGCGCTCTGGGACATCCTCGCGAAGGCCGCCGGGCAACCGCTCTGGCAGCTCCTGGGCGGCGCCCGCACCGGCGACGTGCCGATCTACAACACGCACGCGGGCTGGCTCAATTTCTCGATCGACCAGCTGGTCGACGAGGCGCGCGGCCTGCTCGACCGCGGCTATACGGCGCTCAAGATGAAGGTCGGTCTGCCCGACACCGCCGAGGACTGCCGGCGCGTGCGCGCGGTGCGCGAGTGCGTCGGCGAGACCGTGCTGATGGTGGACGCCAACCAGAAGTGGGACCTGCAGCAGGCGACGCTCGCCGCGGAGCGCCTCGCCGAGTTCGGTCTTTCCTGGCTCGAGGAGCCGCTGCACCCCGACGACATCCCGGCGCATCGCGCGCTGAAGGAGCGCTCGACGATCCCGATCGCGCTCGGCGAGCACGTCTACACGACGCACGCGTTCCGCGACTACATGGCCGTCGCGCGCGGTCGACGTCGTGCAGGTCGACGTCTGCCGCGTCGGTGGAGTCACGCCCTGGCTCGAGGTCGCGGCGCTCGCACACGCCCACGGCCTGCGTGTCTGCCCGCATGCGGGCGACCTGATGCAGGTGCACCAGCACCTGGTGCGCGCGATCCCGAACGCGTGGTTCCTCGAAGTGATCCCGATCTGGGACGTCGGGCCCTTCCGTCACCAGGTACGCCTGAAGGATGGCCGGTGCCTGGCGCCGTCCGACCCGGGCGCCTCCACCGAGCTCACGCCCCGGGCGATGGACGAGTACCGCACGAGCTGACGCGCACGCAGGTATCGGCATGAAAACCTTCGCGACGGATCTCGATTTTCCCGGAAGCGCCGGTGGTGCTGCCCGACGACAGTTTCCTGTTCGTCGAGATGGGCGCGGATCGCGGCTGGATCACGCACGTCGCCGCGGACGGCGCCTCGCGCCGCACGGTGGCGAAGACCGGACGGCCGAACGGGCTGGCGCGCGACCGGCACGGGTCGATCTGGGTTGCGGAGACCCTGCAGCGCGCGCTGCTCAAGCTCACGCTCGATGGGCAGCCGATCGTCTTCACGCAGGAATGCCGCGGCGAGCCCTTCCTGTTCCTGAACGATCTCGCCTTCGCGCCCAACGGCGACCTGTACCTCACCGATTCCGGCATCGAACTCGAGGCGCTCGCGCCCGGCGGCGAGCTCAACCCCGACTGGCGCAACCTTCCCTACGACGGACGCGTCTATCGCGTCGACGTCGCGACGGGCGAGGTCGACCTGATCGACCAGGGAATTCAGTTCACGAACGGCGTTGCCTTCGGACCCGACGAGCATCTCTACGTCACCGAGACGCTGACCGGGAACATCTACCGCTACGCCGTGGCGGAACGGCCGGGTGCGCGGCGCCCGCGAGCTCTTCGGCAACGTGATCGAACGCTACGACCCGGCGGAGCTGAAAGGGCCCGACGGCATGAAGTTCGGTGCCGACGGGCGCCTGTACGTCTGCGTGTTCGGGCAGGGCGACATCACCGTGCTCGATCGCAGTGGCCGGGTCGCGGAGCGGATCAAGATCGAGGGCACGCACCCCACGAACCTGGCGTTCGGGCCGCGCGGCGAAAAGCGCATCTACGTCACCGAGGTCTCGACCAGCTCGGTGCAGATCTACGACGTGGCGAGCGGCGGCCAGCCCCTTCACGGCTAGGTGCTGGGGACGGCCTCTGCGACTTGGCCGAAGTCACGGCCCCTTCCGCCAGGGCACCTCGCCTTCGCGCGGCGGCACGAGATAGCGCCCGGCGCCTTCGCGACGCGGGAAGGGAAACCGTCCGCGGCCGCGCGGCGGATTGGCCTTCAGCGCGGCGAGCGTCGCCTCGTCCACCTCGATGCCGAAGCCCGGCGCCTCGCCGAGCACGATGCAGCCGTCCTCGATGCGGCTGTCGAACCGCAGGCAATGCTCGCGGCCCGGGTCGACGACTTCCATCATCGTGTGATTCGGCAGCGCGGCGGCGATGTGCGCCATGAAGTTCGCCTGGCAGTTCATCATCGACACCGGCAGCTCGAAGGTCTGCGCCATGCGTGCGATCTGACGGCAGCCGGTCACGCCGGAGTGCAGCGCGGAGACGTTGAGCACGTCGACCGCCTGGTTGGCGATCAGCGGATAGACGTCGGCGAGCCCGTTGATGTTCTCGGCCGTCGCGACTGCCGCCGACACCTGCTGCGACACGAGCCGCAGCCCATCGTAGTCCCAGCGCCGCGCCGGCTCCTCGACCCACTCCAGGTCGAACTTCGCCTCGAGCTGGCGGATGTAGCGCACCGCCTGCTTGGGCGACCAGTATTCGTTCGAGTCGATCATGAGCCGCGGCCGCGGCGAGGCGACCGACAGCGCCTCGCGCATGATGCCGAGCCGTCGCAGGTCGGCATGCGGGTCGAGGCCGACCTTGAGCTTGCCGGCGTCGATGCCCTGCTCCGCCATGCGGCGATAGAACCCGTACAGCTCCTCGTCCGACAGGCAGTAGTCGAGACCGCTCGCGTAGGCCTTGACGCGACCCTCGCTCGCACCGAGCGTGCGCCACAGGGCTCGCCGGCCGCCTTGGCCTTCAGGTCCCAGAGCGCGACGTCGATGATGCTCAACGCTGCGTTCGCCTCGCCCTCGTTGCCGCCCTTGTGCACCCAGTCGTTGAGCCGCGATCCAGAGACCGACCGCCTCGCGCGGATCCTCGCCCTCGATCGCGGGAAAGAGCATCGCCACCGCGCTGCCGCCGTAACCGAGCGCAATGCCCGTGAGATTCGCATCCGTCTCGAGAAACAGGATCGAGCCGGGCATGAGGTCGACGCCTTCGGGCAGGTTGGCGTCGCCGACCGCGCGGTCCATGCGCATGAGGTACTGCTCGACACGGAAGCCGGTGATCCTCACCGCGACCTCCGGAATGCGCGCTGACTGGTCGTCCTGGCCGCGGCGAATGCCTGCGGATCGATGGACAGTCCGTGCCCGGGCCGATCGCCCGCGATTGCCCAGCCGTCCTCGATGCGCACGTCGCTTTCCAGCACACCGCTCGCCACGTACGGGTCGCACACCTCCATGCTCATGCAATAGGGCATCGCGGACGCGAGATGCGCATGGAGATTGCCCGGCGAATCGGCCAGCACCACCGGCAGCTCGAAACCGTATGCCGTGTCGGCGACCTGCAGCGCGCCCGTGACACCGCCGCTGCCGACACCGAGCATCACGACGTCGAGCGCATGCGCGTGAAAATGCGCCAGGTAATCCTCGGGCGAGGCAAATCGTCCGCCGCCGCAGACCGCCGCGCGGATCGCGTTCGAGACGCGCTTCGAGCCCGCCGCGTCGCGGCGCCGCGCAGGGTCCTGCACGAAGGTGAGATCGAAGGACCGCTCGAGCTCGCGCACACGCCGGGCAGCATCCTTGGGTGCGAACCGCTCGCCGAAATCGAGCATCAGCGCGGGATGCGCGGTGCCGGTCTCGAGCGCCGCACGCATCCGCTCGAGGCGCTCCACGTCCCGGTCCGGCTCGCCGCTTGCCGGGAGCAGCGCGCCGCGCATGCCGAAGTCGCGCGCCATCGCGTACCAGTCCGTGAACGCGGTGTCGTCCGCGGCCGCATCGCAGGCGCCCGCATGCACGTTGACACGGGGTCGACGACCACCAAGCGTCTTCCAGAGCGGCTCCTCGTTCAGCCTGGCTTTGAGGTCCCAGAGCGCCAGGTCGAGCGCGGCGATCCCGTCTTTCGCTCCCTGGCCGGCACCGCGATCCGCGGCGCGATCCATCATGCGCTGCCACAGACCGACGACTCCTCGCGGATCCTCGCCCGCGAGCAGGCTCGTCGCGAGACCCTCGATCTCCGCACATGCATCGCCGAGACAGAAGCCGATCCCCTGAAGGCCAGCATCGGTTTCGAGCGCCACGACAGACGTCGCGATGTGCGGCGATCCTGTGGATGAGCGCGCGGAACGTGCCGGCCGGGAGCAACGCCGTCCTGACACCCGTGATCTTCATCGGGGCGGCGGCTCGCGCACCTAGCGTCCGCGCTTCGGCTTCGCGTCGAGATCCATGCGTGCAAGATCGCGTTCGAGCGCCTGCGCGACGACGGTCAGGTGAACGCGCATCGCCGCTGCGGCCAGCTCGACGTCGCCGCTCCTGATTGCGTCCGCGATCCGGCGGTGCTCGGCGACGGTCGCCTTGGGGCGCCCGGGCTCCGGCAGCGCGTGGAAGCGCGACCGGTCGAGGATCGCGCGGGTCGCGTCGAGCAGCCGCTTGGCGCGCGGCGATTCGACCGCCTCGAAGATCGTCGCGTGGAAGGCCTCGTCGAGATCGTCGAGACGCACCATGTCGTTGTCGCGCACCGCCGCCGCCTGCTCGTCCAGGTTCTCGTCGATCCTCGCGAGAAACGGCTTGTCCGCGAGCTGGGTCGCACGCCGGATCGCCTCGATCTCGAGGCCGGTGCGGATCAGCATGCTCTCGCGCACGTCCTGCGGACGGATCGGCGCAGACGAAGCTGCCGCTCTGCGGGAACACGTCGATCAGTCCCTCGTCGGCGAGCCGCGCGATCGCCTCGTTGATCGGAGCGCGCGACATGCCCGCCTCGACCGCGATGTCGTTCTTGCGCAGGCGCGAGCCGGGGGCGAGCTCCATTTCGCGGATCCGGCGCCGCAGCTCGCGATAGACGCGCTCCGACTTGGAATGATCGTTCGACGCGTCTTCTACGTGGCGCTTTCTGGGCATCGCGGCAGAGAGTTTAGCTTCGACACCCATTAAGCAATACTAACATGTCAGCCTTTGTCATCCTCTCAACGGGAGCGGTCGCGGCCGACGCACTGCCGACGCCAGGATCCGGCAACGCGCGCCGTCGCCGATCCGCCGCGATCCGGCGCGCGTCCGATTTCGTAATTCGAGAATCCGACGAAAACCTGCGAATTTCCCGACTCCTGCTCATTGCCCGCGGCACTTAGTGAGGCGCGCCCGACGGCTCCAGCAGTCTCTGTCCGCTCGCGTCCTTGCGGCCAGACGTTATGACGCGGCGTTCGGAACACGCGCCCGGCGATCGTCCCGGCGGTTGATCTTTGCGGAGGTAACATGTTAGTCTGCCGTCCGCCCGGGTCCACCGGCGTCGGGGGTGATGGCGATGAATAAGCCCAATTCACGCTTGCTGCGCGGGTGCCTCCTGGCGCTCGGCTCCGCGGGAACGCTCACGTCGATAGACGCCTCGGCCCAGACAACGACATCGGGCCTCGAGGAAATCATCGTCACGGCGCAGCGGCGAGAGCTCAATCTGCAGACCACGTCAGTCTCGGCCTCCGTCATTGGCGGCGACCTGCTGTTGGACAAGGGAGTCACCACCCTGTACGACCTGCAATACGCCGCGCCCAGCGTGAACATTGCGGGTTACGGCTCGGCGAACGTGTTCAACATCCGCGGCATCGGCCGCAGCCAGGTCGACATCGACGTGCCCTCGGGCGTCGTGATCTACCGCGATGGTGCCCCGACGCTCGCCGGATATTTCCAGAACGAGCCGTATTTCGACATCGATTCCATCGAGGTGTACCGCGGACCGCAGGGCACGTTCGTCGGCAAGAGCGCGGCGGGCGGCGCCGTGTTCATCAACACGCGCGATCCGGATCTCGACGACTTCCACGGCAGCGTCATCGGCGACGTCGGCAATTACGCTTCCCGCGACTTCACCGGCATCGTCAACGTACCGCTCGGCGACACATTTCGCCATGCGCGCCGGCCTACAAGCACTACGAGCGCGATTACTTCTACGACTCGATCTTCGGCAATTTCACGGGCAGTCCCGGCGAAGTCGACAACAACAGCTTACCGGCTGGGGCTTTCTCTGGGCACCTGGCGACAATTTCAGCGGGACGCTGAAGATCGACTACAGCGACCTGGATTTCGGCGGCAACCCGACGACCGTGTACCAGGAGGAGCCGTTCGGCAACATCGAGCAGAACGCCGACTTCACTTACACGGACGAGTCCACGCGCGTGGTGATGGATCTGCGTACGAGACCGGCGGCGGCCTGAACTTAACTCGCTCACCGGGCTACCAGGACGTCGATACCAGAACAACCTCGACCTGAATGCGACGCTTCCGCCGTCTCTACCAGTTCGAGCAGCAAGGCGAACGTCGAGATCTATTCGCAGGAATTCAACCTGATCTCACCGGACGACCAGGGCTGACCTGGGTGCTCGGCGCCTTCTACCAGCGGCGGAGGCGGAGATTCCGACCTGGGAGGAAGGCGGTTTCATCTTCATCGGGGGCCCGTTCATCCGGATGCCCGATCTAGCCTTGGGCGACGAGCCCCTGGGACAAGGACGAGGACGACTGGTCCGTGTTCGCCCATGGCGCGTACGAGTTCAGCGATGCACTCGAGCTGGAGGTCGGCGCGCGATACAGCGATTACAAGATGGATCAGAAAACCGAATGGCTGTTCAACCTCGGTGCTTCGCCGCCGGAACCCGGTCTGCCGCTCGTCTTTCCGTTCCCGGGCGCATCGGACGGGGGCGACGAGCAGGACCTGTCCGAGGACTCCGTCGACTGGCAGGTCGCGCTCAACTGGACCGTCAATCCTGACCAGTTTCTCTACGGCCTGATCTCGCGCGGCCACGTTACCGGCGGCATCAACCTGTTCCCCAATCCGCTCCTGACCCCGACGTTTTTCCCGTACAGCGAGATGGAGGTCATCAACTACGAGGCCGGCTGGAAATCGACCTGGGCCGATGATCAGTTCCGTACCCAGTTCACCGTGTACTACGAGACCTTCGATGATTACCAGGCGAATTTTGCCGACCAGACTGGAGCGCTCAACAACCCCGCGTTACGCAACGCCGAGACCGAGAGCACGATCTGGGGGGCCGAGCTGAGCGCACAGGCACAGGTCGGCAATTTCAGAATGGACTTCGGCGCGGCCTATCTCGACAGCGAGCTGGGCGATTTCAGCAACGTCGTCGACCCGTTCACTGGCGAGTTCACCGACCTGACCGGCGCAAGGGCGCCGTTCTCGCCCGAGTTCACCGGCAATATCGGGCTGGCCTACGACATCCCGATCGGCAGCTTCTATCTCACACCCCGCGTCGACGTCGCGCACACCGGCGAGACGCAGGCGGCGTTGTGGGATTCGCCGATGGTCACGCTCGAAGAGCGCACGCTCGTCAATGGCCTCCTCACGTTTGCGCCGGAATCGAACAACTGGAAAGTCGAGGCCTGGATCACGAACGCCGGTGACAAGCAGTACATCGCCGGCATCCAGAACAACGCCACGCTCTTCTACGCGGCCCCGCCGCGGCAGTACGGGCTGCGCGGGACGTACAACTTCTAGCCTGGGACTGTCCCTGTTTCGTAGCCACCTTATAGACGTCTCAGCGCTCGAGTGAGCGAAACAGGGACTGTCCCCGTCTACGCGGCCGATGACGTCGAGCTCTCCGCGACCGGCGGGCCGGTCGCGGATCGGCGTGGCCAGCTGTCCTGGGCGCTGTTCGAGTTCTCGCGCTCGCCTTACCTGAGCCTGGTCTACATCTACGTCTTCGCGACGTACTTCACCGGCACGGTGATCGGCGACCCGGTCCGCGGCCAGGAGCTCTGGAGCCTCGCCAACACGCTGGTCGGTGTCTTCGTCGCGGTGCTCGCGCCGATCATGGGCGCCATCTCGGACCGCATGGGGCGACGCAAGCCCTGGATCGCCGGCATCGCGCTCATCATGGGCGCATCGTGCATCGCGCTCTGGTGGGCGATGCCGGCCGCCGAGGGCGGACTCCCGGTCCCCGTGATCCTCGCGCTCATCGTCGTGCTCGCCACCGGCTTCATGTGCGGCGAGGCGTTCCAGAACGCGATGCTGCCCTCGATCGTGAGCGCGAAGAAGCTCGGCGGTCTGTCCGGGCTCGGCATCGCGGTCGGCAACTCGGGCTCGCTCCTCGCGCTGATCGTGATGCTGTTCGGGGTCGCGCTGCCCGCCTCGGGGCTCGTCGACTGGGGCCTGCTGCCGGATGAGCCACTCTTCGGGCTCGATCCTGCCCGACAGGAGCACAACCGTATCTCCGGGCCGGTAGCCGGCGTGTGGCTGCTCATCTTTCACCTCCCGCTCCTGCTCTGGACGCCCGACCGGCCGTCGTCGGGCGTGCCGATGCGCCGCGCGATCAGGGAAGGTCTCCGCGAGATCGCGCACACGGTGAAGCGCGCGCGTGAGATCGCGAACGTCGGCATCTTCCTGCTCGCGCGGATGCTCTACACCGACGGAATGGTGGCGATCCTCGCCTACGCGGGCATCTATGCCGCCGGGACCTTCGGCTGGGACCTTGCCGCGCTGCTGCTCTTCGGCGTGGCGCTGACGCCGTTCGCGATCGTGGGCGGGCTGCTCGGCGGCTGGATCGACAACCGCTACGGCTCGCGCACCGCGATCATGGTGTCCGTCGGCACGACCTGCGTCGGCATGCTGGCCGCCGTGGGCATCACGCCGACGCAGCTCTTCTACGGCGTGCCGTACGACGCCGCCGCGGCCGGGCCCGTCTGGTCGTTCCCGTACTTCCGCACGCTCCCCGAGCTGCTGTTCTTCGCCATATTCGCCGTGCTGGCCGCCACCGTCACCGCCGGCTTCAGCAACAGTCGCGCGATGATGGCGCGGATCGCGCCGCTCGCGCACCTGAGCCAGTTCTTCGGGATCTACGCCCTGTCCGGCACCGCGACCGCGTTCCTCGGTCACGGGCTCGTCGCCATCTTCACCCGCGCATTTCACAGCCAGCGCGCCGGGTTCGCCTCGACCGTCATCCTGCTCGCCGCCGGGCCTGCTGCTGATGCGCTGGGTCCGCGAGGAACGAGCCGTCTGAAACGCGGCTCCTGAAAATCGGCTCAGAGCTGATTTGTCCGGAATATTCAGCTCTGAGCTGATTTATTCTTGCGACCGTGCTCATCTCGCTCGCCGTCGCGGCGGCGATCCTGCTCTGGGGAATCGTCGCTTACAACCTCCTCGTGCGGGACCGCAATCGCGTCGCGCAGTCGTGGAGCGACGTCGGCGTGCAGCTCGCGCGCCGCCACGACCTGATCCCGAAGCTGGTCGAGGTCGTCAAGCAGCACGCGGGCTACGAGCGGTCGGTGCTCGAGAGCGTCACCGAGCTCCGTGCACGCGGCATGCGCGAGACCTCGCCGGCCGCGCGGGCCCGCGTGGAAGCTGAGCTGGGCGCGGGCCTCGAGCGCCTGATCGCGATCGCCGAGGCCTACCCCGAGCTCAAGGCGAGCGCGAGTTACCTCGAGCTCATGAAGAACCTCACCGACGCCGAGAACCAGATCCAGTTCGCCCGCCGGTACTACAACGGCGCCGTCAACAACCTGAACACCCGCCTCGCGACCTTCCCGGACGTGATCCCGGGGCGGCTCTTCGGCTTCCGCCCGGCCGAGTATTTCGAGTTCGAGCCGGCGCCGAAGGCGACCTGATGCGAGGGAACACATCGAAACCGCGTGATACGCACGCTCGCGCGGGTGGCGCTCCTCACCCTCGCGTTGGCGACGGCCGGGGCGCGCGCCGACGAACGGATCCTCGCCTGGCAGAGCGACATCCGCGTCCGCCCGGACAGCACCCTCGAGGTCCGGGAGACGCTGCGCGTGCGGGCCGAAGGGACGGGGATCCGTCGCGGGATCTTCCGCGACTTTCCGACCGTGTATACGAACAGACGCGGCGAGCGCGTGGTCACCGGCTTCGACGTGCAGGCCGTGACACGCGACGGCCGGGCAGAGCCCTATCGCGTCGAGAAGCGCCAAAACGGAGTGCGCGTCTGGATCGGCGACGCCGACGTCGAGCTGCACCCCGGCGAGTACACCTACACGATCACCTACGAGAGCGACCGCCAGCTGGGCTTATTCGCGGAATACGACGAGCTCTACTGGAACGTCACCGGCAACGGCTGGGATTTTCCGATCGACGAGGTCGGCGCGCAGGTGTTTCTTCCGCAGAGCGTGCCGGCCGACGCGATCCGGGTCGAGGCGTACACCGGGCCGCAGGGCGCGAAGGGCCGCGAGTGGACGGCCGGCATCGACGCCGGGGCAGCCAGCTTTCGCACCACCCGCGGCCTCGCCCCCGGCGAGGGCCTCACCATCGTCACGAGCTGGCCCAAGGGTTACGTGACGCCGCCGAGCGCGGCGCGCAATGCCGGCTACCTGTTCCGCGATTCCTGGCCGGCGGTGCTCGCGGCAGCCGGGCTCGCGCTGCTGATCCTGTACTACTGGCGCGCCTGGCACGCCGTGGGACGCGACCCGCCGGGTCGCATCGTCGTCCCGCACTACGAGGCGCCGAAGGGGCATTCGCCGGCGTCGATGCGCTACCTGACGCGCCTGGCCTACGACGACCGGTGCTTTGCCGCCGCGGTCCTGGCGCTGGCCGTCAAGGGCGGGCTGCGCATCGATCAGACGAGCAAGGGGCTCTTCGGCCGCAAGCACGAGTACACCTTGCATCGCGCGGAGCCCAAGGCAGCGGATGCGTTCAGCGAGGACGAACGGGCGCTTCGCGACAAGCTCTTCGCCTCGGGTGCGAGCGTCGAGCTCGACGACAAGAATCACGTCCTGATCGGCGGCGCGAAGCGCAGCCACGAGGGTCTGCTCAAGAAGCGTCTCAGCCCGTCGTTCTTCCGCATCAACGGCGGCTGGCACGCCGGTGGGGTCGTGCTCAGCCTGCTGCTCGGCGCGGGCGTGGTGCTGCTGGCCGCGACGGTGGGCGGGTTCGGGCCCAACTGGTGGTTCCTGACACCGGCGGGCTGGGTGGCGATCGGCGCCGCTCTGCTCGCGCTGCTCGCGAACGGCGTGTTCGGCCGGCTGCTCAAGGCGCCCACGGTCGCCGGCCGCGCCGTGATGGATCACATCGCGGGCTTCCGTCTCTTCCTCGACGTCGCGGAGGGTGACGAGCTCCAGCTCGTGGATGCGCCGCCGCTTACGCCCGCGCTCTACGAGCAGTATCTCCCTGCCGCGCTCGCGCTCGACGTCGAGCAACGCTGGGCGCAACGCTTCGCGACGGTGTTCGCCACGCAGGCTGCGGCCCACTCGCCCGGCTGGTACAGCGGGGACAGCTGGAGCAGCCGCGACGTCGGCCGCTTCACCTCGAGCCTCGGCTCCTCGTTCAGCGGCGCGATCTCGTCGGCGTCCACGGCCCCCGGCTCGAGCTCCGGCAGCGGTGGCGGCGGCTCGTCCGGTGGTGGAGGTGGCGGTGGTGGCGGCGGCGGCTGGTAAAAATTGGCTCGGAGCCATTTTCCTCGGGAGCCATTTTCCTCGGCAATCCGGACCGCGAGCGGTTTATCGTTGGCCATGGCCATCGCGCCCTTCCACCTCGCGATCCCCGTCCACGATCTCGCCTCGGCGCGCGCGTTCTACGGCGAGCTGTTTGGCTGCCCGGAAGGCCGCAGCAGCCATGAGTGGGTGGACTTCGACTTCTTCGGCCACCAGCTCGTCGCGCACCTGGATTCGACCGCGACCGCGCACGTGCGGACGCACAATCCGGTCGACGGCCAGGACGTGCCCGTGCCGCATTTCGGCGTGGTGCTCGGCTGGGACGACTGGCATGCGCTCGTCGCGCGGCTGAAAGCCCGCAACCAGTCGTTCGTCATCGAGCCGGGAATACGCTTCGCCGGCAAGGTCGGCGAGCAGGCGACGTTCTTCCTGTACGACCCCTCGGGCAACGCCCTCGAGTTCAAGGCGTTTCGCGATCCGTCCCGGCTGTTCGCACGCTGACGTCGGACAGTGCTATCCGAGGTACTCGTCGAACCAACGGTAGGCCGCATACATGCCGGCACCGGCGGCGAAGACACTCAGCAGGATGCCGACAGCAAAGCCCAGCCGGGCGCCCAGCCACCAACCCAACCAGCCGCCGATGAAGGCTGCGAGCAGACCCAGTATCCGTTTCATCCCGGTTGACGTCGCGATCCGCACGCCGCGGACCTGCGCAGTCTACGATCATGCGTCACCGCGGCGGTGGCGCCCGGGCTCGGGAAACGAACACGCGAACCGGCTCGTCCCTGAGCCGGCCCGGTTCGAAGCCGCGGCCGCGGGCTCCCCCATTCACCCGCGGCCGCTGCAACTCATGCTTGACTGGCGCTAGAAGCGGGCCGTCATGCCGAGGAACACCTGCCGGCCGAGCGTATCGTAGGTTGGATACGTATTGGCCGATCCCGTACCCGAGATTTCCGTTCCGACGATCGGTGGATCCTCGTTGAGCAGGTTGGTGATTCCCGCGCGCAGCGTCAGGTAGTCCCGGACATTCCACATCGCAGAAAGGTCGAGGTAGTTCATGTCCGGCAGCTCGGCGTTGAACTCGTCGAACTCGCCCCACACGGCGAACTGCAGGTCCGGGTCCGAGTCGTTCTGGTCGAGACTTGGCGCTGCCGATGTAACGCCACTGCAGCGACACGTCGAGCTCCCACGGCGTCCCCCAGGTGAGCCGCAGGTTGTGCCGCCACTCCGGGTTGATCGTCTGGCAGATCGTGCCGTAGAGACCGGCGCAGTCGTACGAGCCGGCACCGGGCACCGGCGTCGCAGTCGCCTCCTCCAGAAACGCACCGTTCAGGGTGGCGGTGAGCGCGTGGCCGCTGTCGCCGAGGTCCAGCGTATAGGTCGTCTGCACGTCGATGCCCGAGACCTCGGCCTGGCCGACGTTGACACCGGTCTGCAGGATGTACCCGCCGCTCGCGACGCTCGAGCCGGACAGCGACCCCAGCGCGGTGCGCCTGATCTGGCTGCAGAACTGCTCCTCGCCGGTCGCCATGCATTGTGTGAAGAGGAACGCGCCCGGCAGCGCGCCGACGGCATTGTCCAGCTCGATGCGGTAGTAGTCGATGCTCGCGGTAAAGTTGGGCAGGGCCGAGGGCGTGATGGTCACCCCCAGCGCGTACGTATCAGCCTCCTCCGGCTCGAGATCGGGATTGCCACCGATGACCTGGCCGCACTGGTTCGACACGCATTGCGGGATCGTGTTGGTCGCGAGGCCGTCGCCGTACTGCAGCGGGTGTCACGCCGGTGCGGATGCACTCGTCGAGCGTTGCCGTCGCCGGCAGGCCGTTGAGCGGCGCACAGGGGTCGACTCCCAGAAAACTCTGCTGCCCGTAGGCTTGCGGGCTGTAGAGCTCGATGATGTTGGGCGAACGGAGCGCGTGCTGGAACGAGCCCCGGAACCGGAGATCCGGAATGGGCGCGTACTGCAGCTCGACCTTCCAGGTATCGGCACCACCCGAGGTGGAATAATCCGAGTACCGGTACCCGGCGTCGAACACCAGGTCGTATATGCCGGTCCGTTCCTGCACCAGCGGCACACGGAACTCCGCGAAGACGTCTTCCACCGTGTAGCCGTTGTCGATCGGCACGGAGGCGCCGGCGAACCCGGAGAGCAGGCCGGACAGCTCCGCCGAGTCCGGCGCGAACTCCAGGTCCTCCGTACGCCGCTCGACGCCGGCGTTGACGCTGATCCCTTCCTGCGCCCACGGCACGACGAGACCGTAGTCACCCAGATTCCCTGTCACGTCCGCATGCACGATCTGCTGCCTCACCGAGCCGTAGGCGGTGCCCGGCGTGTAGAGGTAACTGAGCTGATCCTCCGTGACGGCGCCCTCGGTGAAGATGTTGTAGGGCACGCACGAGCCACCGCTGATGCACGACCGGGTTGTCCCGCGTACCCGTGACCTGCAGTGCGTTGGCGATGCTCTGGAAGTTGAGATAGTTGGCGTTCGAGTTATATAGCGTCGTGTAGTAGTACTGCCCGTATGCGTCGTAGTTCCACACCGGCCCGAGGTTGCCGCGCACCCCGAGCACGCCGCGGTAGTTCGTGTGCTCGAACTCGGCGACGCGTCCGCCGCCCTCGATGTTTCGGCGGCCGATCTCGACGCTGACGCTGTTCGACCCCGGGTTCAGCGTGTCCGCCGCGATCTGCTCGGGCGTGCAGAGGATCGCGCGCTGCTGGTCCGAGAGCAGCGGATTGCTGCAGTTGACCTCGTAATTGCTGACCGGACTCAACGGGTTCGAATTGCGGAAAAGACCGGACGGCGCGATCACGACCTCGGTCTGGTTGTTCATGAAGCCGAACTCCGCGTACGGCTCGACGTAGTCGTTGAGCGACGCGTGCGCCATGAACCCCGCCATGTAGCGCGTGGCTGTCACGCGACATGTTGATGAACTCGTTCGAGTTGAACTCCGCCGGCGGCGAGGAGCCCGCCTGCGGCCTCGGCAGGAACTGGTCACCCACCACCGAGTACTCGTCCTGGCTGGTCACCAGGCGGAAGTAGTTCGAGTTGCTCGTGCCACCGCAGCGGCTCGAGTCCGGCAGCACGGTGAAGACCTGGCAGCCGGAGAAGTCACGGTCGGAACCCGTGATCGGATCGGCCTGCCGATAGGTGAAATAGGCCGTGAAGTTGCCCCGGTCGTCGGCGATGTTCGTGCCGCCGATGACCGACACGCTCAGGTTCGCGCCGTCAGTGCCGCTGCCTCCGGCCACGTCGATGCCGGCGTCGTTGGCCAGTCCCTGCACCAGGCCGTTGCCGTTGTCGTAATAGTTGAAGCCGTACTGCGCGTCGACTTCCACGCCCTCGAGGTCGTCCTTCAGGATGAAGTTGACGACGCCCGCGATGGCGTCGGAGCCGTAGACCGCGGAGGCGCCGCCCGTGACGACGTCGACACGCTCGACGAGAGCGACGGGGATCTGATCGATGTTCGCCGCCGGGTTAGGGTTGCCCGTGTTCGGGTCGCCGGTGCCCAGGCGTCGCCCGTTGACCAGCACCAGCGTCCGCTGCGGTGCGAGGCCGCGCAGGTTGACCGTCGTGATGCCGCCCGGAGTCGACAGCGAGTTGGAGGTATTCGAGAAGTCGGTCGCGGAGTTCTGGAAGACCTGCGGCAAGGTGTTCAGCACGTCCGACCATGTCCGTCTTGCCGAGGTGCTGGATCTCGGTCGCCGTCACGACCTGCACCGGGCTGGTGCTCGTCATGTTAGGCGCGGCAATACGCGACCCCGTGATCACGATCTCCTCCACGGGCTCCTGCGGCTCCTGTGCCTGCGCGCCCGGCGCAAGCCAGGCGAGGCCCGCGAGGCCCATGCCCGCCAGCCTCCGCAATGCGCGTTTCATCCCTTGTGTTGTATTCATGCTGCTTCTCCTTGTTACCGGCCTCACCCTGGTCGAAGGGCACGTCCTGTGCTCCTCCGACCGCCTTTTCGCGGAACGCTAGGCCGGTTTTTCGCGCGCATGTGATTCAGGAATTGCGAATCGATGCGTTGTGGCATCGAAGCAACGACAATTCGCAAGCTGCGATAAATAGGTGTGTTGTTTCCGCCATGCCGCGAGTAAGAATGGAGTCGTTACCGCGGATGCGCTTGATGATCCTGACGGAATTGCCCGACCTGCCGCCGGCGCCGGAGACGCAATACAACAAGGCGTTCCGAGAGGCGTTCTATTCGCAGTGGGGAAAAGGCAACTGGATCGTCTGCGGCTGGGCCCACCGGGCCGAGTACACCCGCTTCCGGCAGACACTCTCGATCAAGATGGTGAACGACGGCACCGAGCGTTACTTCGTCGACGGGCGGCGGATCACCGTCACGGACAACACCTACCTGGTGCTGAACGAGGGCCGCGAGTACTCGAGCGTGCTCGAGTCCCCGCGCCGGGCGTTCTCGTTTTCCATCTTCGTTCGCCCCGGACTCCCGGGAGAAGTCGCGCACGCCGCGCCGCAATCACTCGTGGCCGCGCTCGACCACGGGCCCGAGCTCGTCACGGCGCACGTCGAGTTCTCAGAAAACCTGCGCGTGCACGACCATCGCGTCAGCCCGGTGCTGCGTTACATCCGCCACTACGTCGAGGCCGGCGAGCGCGACGAGGGCTGGTTCGAGGAGCAGTACCTGTTTCTACTCGCGCGGCTGCTCGCCGAGGAGCGCGCGCGGCCGCGGCTCGCCGAACGGCTGAACCAGGCGCGACCATCGACGCGACAGGAGCTCGAGCGTCGCATCGGCTGGGCCGTCGACTACATGCTCTCGAACCTGCACCGCGACCTCGTGTTGAGCGACATCGCGGCCGCGGCCCGCCTCTCGATGTATCACTTCGCGCACGTCTTCCAGGACGCGCACAGGGTGACGCCGATGGGCTACCTTCGGCGCGCGCGGCTCGAGCGCGCGCTCGCGCTCCTCGAGTCGAAGGAGCTCCCGGTCAACGAGGTCGCGGCCAGGGTGGGTCTGAGCCGGCTCGCGTTGTGGCGGGGCGTGCGCCAGCTACGCGGCGTCGCCCCACGCGAGGTGGGCCTCGAACACCATGAGCACGCGGCCGGTCCTGTCAGAACCGGTAGCCCAGTGTGAGCCCGTAGGTTCGCGGCGGCATGTAGGTGACGCCGATGACGCGGGCCGTGGCGAGCTGAAACGTGCTCGATGCCACTTCTTCATCGGTCAGGTTCTTGCCCCAGAGATCGGCGGTCCATTGCCCGTCGACCGACGCGTAACGAAGCTGCATGTCCAGGATCGTGTAACTCTCCTGGCCCTCCAGCAATCGCTTGAACTCCGTGAAGTAGATGTCGTCCTTGTACGAGACATCGCCCATCAGCGTGAACACGCCGCCGAGCATCTCCCCGCCCAGGTCGTATTCCGCGTGGAGGTTCCATGCCCAGTCGGGCGAGTTGCGCGTCGGGTTGCCGGAGAGCTGAACGTCCGGCACGCCGCTCGGCGGCACGAAGTCCGTGGCCGGATTGCCCGCCGGTACGCCCCCGGACACATTGCGCGGGTCGAGCGGATCCTTGGTGAGGAAGTCGTCGTAACGTGAGTGCAGGTACGACACCGCGGCGCTGAACCTGAACTGGTCAGTCGGCGAGCCAAAGACCTCGAGCTCGACGCCCTCGGCAGAGGTCTCCGCGGCGTTCTCGAATATGGTGCTGAAGCCCGCCGGACCGCCGCTCAGCGTCTTGTTGACCTGCTGACCCTCGAGGTCGTACATGTACGCGGCGAGGTTGACGGCGATGCGGTTGTCGAGCCAGGTGCTCTTGATGCCGAGCTCGTGGTTTTCGATCTCCTCCGGCTCGACGATGATCGAGACGAAGCCCGTGGCGGCACCCGGCGCCGCGTTCTCTCCGGCGCCCGCCTTGAAGCCCTCGGAATACGTGTAATAGACCATCAGGTCGTCGTTCGCGCGCCACGACAAGCCCGCCTCCGGTGTGAAGTCGTCGAACTTCCTGCGGTTGCGCGTGCCGTCCGGGGTCGTGAGCAGCACGGGCCCCAGGCCATTGCGCGCCATGATGATCGAGGGATTCGACGCCGTGACCTCTTCCTCGCTGTAGCGACCGCCCAGCTTCAGCGTCCAGTCGCCAAACGTGATGTTGGCCTGGCCGAACAGCGCATACACCTCGGTTCCGAGGTCGGAGTGGATGCAGACGCGCTTCGGCGCCGGCGGGTTCGCCGGATCGACGCTCACGTACTCGGCGGTGTTGCAGAGCTCTGCCGCGAGCATCGGATCGATCGGCACCGCGGAAACGTTCACGCCGTCGACCTGCAGGCCGGTGGCGCTGATCGGCGGAAACGCCCCGATGGCCGGATTGGCCAGCACCGGCAGGATGTGCGCCTGGCCGAAGAACGCGTCCAGGCCGACCGTATCCACCGGCCGCTGCGTCTCGTCGAGGTAGTAGAACCCGAGGACTCCGTTCAGCCGCTCGTTGTCGTCGTACTTGAGCTGCAGCTCCGTGCTGACCTGCTCGCTGTCCACATCGCGCCGCTGATAGGTCGTGTTGAAGCCCGTCGTCGCCAGGCTGTTCGCGGTCGCGGCGAGGTCCAGGTCCTGGCCGATGACCGTCTCCAGCTCACGATAGTTCGTGATGTTCACGAGCGTGAAGTTGTCGCCCAGGCGCCAGTCGAGGATGCCCGTGACCGCCCAGGTCTCCGTCTCCGTGAACGGGTCGATCTCCGTGGCCAGGTCCCGCATATCGCTCGCATAGGTGCAGGGACTGCCCACCGGCTGGCATCCGCCCGAGGTCAGGCGGACGACACCGGGGAAGGCGTCGCGCCGGAACTTCAGCGCCCGCGACTGGTCCTCCTGGTCGTAGTACTCGCCACTCAGGAGCACGTCGGCAGAGTCGCCCAGGTTGAACTGCAGTTGCCCGCGCACCATCTTGCGATCGAGATCATCGACCTCGTTGCCGGTGACCGGGTTGTCGCCGAACCCGTCGCGGTCCTCGCTCTTGACGGCGATGCGGCCCAGCACCCGGTCCGACAGCAGCGGGCCGGAGACCGCGCCCTCGAAGTTGATGTAGTTGTAATCGCCGTAGGAAAGGCGCCCGTAGCCGCTCAGTTCGTCGGTCGGCTTGGCCGTGATCAGGTTGATCGAGCCGCCGACCGCATTTCGGCCGTACAGCGAACCTTGCGGCCCGCGCAGCACCTCGACGCGCTCCAGGTCGAAGAGCGAGGTGAGCTGCGCTTCCGCGCGCGAGATCACTGCGCCGTCGACGTGCAGTGCCACACCGGGCTCGCTCCCCGTCGTGGAAGTGTTCGAGCCGACGCCACGGATGGTGAGCTTCGCCATGTTGAAGTCGTTGCCGAAGTAGACGCTCGGCACGATCAACTGCAGGTCCTCGATGGTGTTGACACGCGCGGTCCACAGCCGATCGGCGCTCAGGGCCGTGACCGCAGCACTGACGTCCTGCAGCGACTGCTCGCGCTTCTGCGCGGTGACGATGATCTCCTCGAGCTCTGCCGCACCGGCCACCGGAACGAGCATGGCGGCGGCGCACGGCAGCGCGGCACGCAAGGAAAACGCGACGATCGGCCTCATGGATTCCCCCTTTGCAGCACGGGAACCTGCCCGCGTGCGGCTCGACGACGTAGCGGTCGGGCGAAGTATAGGACGCCCGTCCGCGTCGACAAGGCGGAAAATCCACCGGATCGGTCAGGTTCAATCGCGGATGCGCGAGTAGTAGCCGTCGAACCAGTCGGCCCAGTTCTTGCCCTCGTCGGCGGATTCCACGAAGTGCTGCCGGACGCGGCCATCGGGCAACGGCGTCCAGGTTCCACGCAGCCGCGTCGCGCGGCCGTCCTTCAGGTAGTGCAGCGGCCCCTCGAGCACGATCGCACCGTCGACGAGCCCACCCGTCATCGTGAGCACGGCACCGGGGCTCACCCACTGCTGTGTCCAGACGCGCGTCACCGGGTCGTAGAAGTTGAGACTCACGCCGGTGCTGCCATCCGCGGAGGTCCAGCGCTCGACGAGCGCACAGCCCCGCTGCTCGGGCTGGATCGAGTTGCGTCCGACCTCCTGGCCGGACTCGTGCCGCACCACCCACTCGCCGACCCAGAAGTCGAATGCGCGATAGGCACCTGCGTCGCAAAGACCCGCAGGTTTCGTGGCCTCGGCGGGCGGCGGCGTCTGCGCATGCGCCGCCAGCGGCAGGAGCATTGCGACGAACCGAATGAATGACGCGACGCGCATGATGTCTCCCCGATTGATCCGAACCATCCTGCGGAGCAGTGTGGCAGCGCGGGGGACGCACAGGCTGGTGCCTTATGTTTCACGGCTTGCGAAGTTCGGTCAGCCGGCGGGATCTCGCCCGCGAGCATGATTTCGCGTGGATCGATGAGCAGCGCTGGCGATGCGTCGTTCGGTCGATCGCCACGTGGCGCGAGCGTCAACACATCGCCGAGCAGTTCGACCAGGCCCGGCCGTCCACGCGGCGCGAGCTCGCGCGGCGCGTCGGCTGGGCGGTCGACTACATGATGGCGGACCTCGGGCGCGACCTCACGCTGACGGAGCTCGCTGCTGCCGCGCGACTCTCGCCGTATCACTTCCTGCGCGTCTTCAAGCAGGCGCATCAGGTCACGCCCGGGGCGTTCCTGCGCCGCCAGCGCATCGAGCGTGCGCTGTCGCTGCTCGAGACGACGACACTGCCCGTCGGCGAAGTCGCCGCACGCGTGGGTCTGAGCCGGGTCGCACTGTGGCGCGGCATGCGCGCGCTGCGCGGTGTCGCGCCGGGCGAAGGCCGCGGTCACAACCGCGTGGTCAGACGCGCGAGCGCCGCTCTATAAGCCCCTGATCGCCACCGACCGTCCGACAGGGCTGGCACCGACGGAAGCGACGGGCCAGACTGCGTCCGATCGAGCGTGCGCGCGGCTCCATTACTTACCTGCGACTAGCTCGCACGGCACCGGCGCGATCGGGGCAGGACTTGCACCATGCATCGGTCCCTCCTTCGCAGGGGAGCCTGGCTCCTTGCATGCTTCCTCGTGTGTACCGGCTGCGCGACGCGGCCGTATCACGACGCGTACCTGGTGCTCGACGACCTCGCCGCCGCGGGCGACAGCCGTCTCGAGCGTTCGACCGCCGAGCCCTCGCGCACGCCCATCAGCTACACGATCGACGGGCGTTCAAACCGCGGTGATCTCTATCTGCCCGGCGAGGGTGCCCCCGAGGCGGGAGTGGTCCTGGTGCCGGGTGCTGTGCCCGAGGGCAAGGATCACGAGCGCCTGGTCGCGCTCGCCCTGACGTTGGCGCGCGTGCGCTTTGCCGTGCTCACGCCGGAGCTGAGCGGCTACCGCGAGCTCACGATTCGGCCGGACCAGGTGCGCGAAGTGGCTGATGCCTTCCGCTATCTCGCGGATCGCGAGGACCTGTCTCCGGGTGGCCGAGCCGGCATTGGCGCCTTCAGCTTCGCGGTGGGTCCGGCCGTGCTCGCCGCCCTCGAGGAAGACATCCGCGACCGCGTGCGCTTCGTCTTCGGCGTTGGCGCTTATCACGACCTGCGGCTCGCGATCCGTTTCTTCACGACCGGTTACTTCGAGGACGACGGCAAGCTCCGGCATGCGGAGCCCTCGGACTACGGTCGCCTCGTATTCGCAAAGACGGTGCAGCATCACCTCCGCGATCCGACCGACCGGGCGACGCTCGAGGCGATGGTCGAGGCCCGAACACGGGATCCGACCGCGGATATCACTTCGCTCGCGGGCCGGCTGGGTCCCGAAGGCCAGTCGGTCTATCGCCTGTTGACCAATGCCGATCCCGACCGGACGCTCGAGCTGATCAGCGGGCTGCCCGACGAAACCGTCGCGACGATCGACGCGCTGACGCTCGCGGACAAGGACCTCCGCGCGCTCCCGGCCCGCCTCATACTGGTCCACGGGAAGAGCGATTCGCTGATTCCCTACACCGAGAGCATCGCGCTCGCCCGTGCCGCGGCACCCTCGCGCTCGCACGTCACCATCGTCAGCCACGCCCTCGGGCACGTCGACCTGGAGTTCGCGGACCTGCTGAGCGCGCAGTTCTGGACCCAGGAGCTGCCCGATGCCTATCGCGTGCTGCGCGCCGTGGCAATGCTGCTGCGCGAGCGCGAGCCGACCTCCGTCAGTGGCCTTGCGCTCAGCGGTGCACCATCCCCCGACCCGAGTGGCGCAGGTGATTGAACTGACCGTATGTGTCCTTGAGTTCCAGCCTGACGGCTCCCATGCTGCGCGTCGTCGCGCTTCCGACCTCGGCGAGCTCGAACTCTATGCCATTGGGAATATCGATACGGACCCGGTGCACCTGGCCCGTCGCGGGGCTCCTTATAGGTGTGCCCGTCGACTCCAGCACACCTGGGATGACGACCCGCGCCGTCCGGGCCTCGATGTCGACTTCGTAGTCGATCGGCTTGAAAAGCGTCGGATGGATGGTGTCCGACATTGCGCGAAACACCCACCAGTGTGTCGCACCTTCCGCGGTTTCCTCGCCCTGCAGGATCTTCGTCAGCGCTTCGCGCTGTGCGGAGTCGGCGTGCTCGTCGATGATGGCCTGCATCTCGCCCTTGCCTTCGAAAATGGGACCGGGCCAGGCGTAGAGCACGCCGCACCTCAGCCCATCGAGCCTCACGTCGCCGAAGTGCCCCTTGTCGATTCGCAACACTTCGAAGCCTCGGCAGTTGCCGTGCGTCGGCAGCGCCTCGAACTGACAAGGACACCCGTACGAGCAGTTGCAGTTGCCGAATGAAACCCCTTCCACATACCAATCAACGCCGCTCATGATGCTCCTCCTCGATTATTTCCCACTGCCTGCAGACCCGGTGACGTCGCGCACCCACGTGAGACCCTTGATCGCGCCTGACCATCCGATCGTGGTCACGGCGAGCAGCGCGACGTGATCGAGCTCCTCGGCGCCGATACCGTCGGCCAGCGCGCGACGGGCGTGCGAATGGGTTGCGCCTTCCGAGTCCGCGGCGATGGCATAGGCGAGATGCACGAGGCGACGCGTGCGGTCATCGAGCGGGCCCGCCCGGCTCGCCTCCTCCCCCAGTCGCTGGAACGCCTCCCACAACGCCGGACGCTCGCGTGCAATCCTGTTCGCCGTGCCGGGCAGCGCCACATCCGGCGCATCGGTATCGCGTGATAGTCGGTCATCTTTGCCCATGATTTTCTCCGGACGCCTGCCAAAGGGGTCTTGTGAGACGTTCGCTGAACGAGCTGAACATCACGTTGACGCTGATACTGATCCGTTCCGAGTCGCCCGCGTTCGCATCGACCGAATGCTCGAGCCACGCCGGAAACACGAGCAGCGTGCCATTCCGCACCCGCACGACGACCTGGTCGGTGTTGGCGGCGGTGAGTGCGGTGACCGGTGGCCGGATGATGCCGGTCTGGCTGCGCGGGTCGTGGAAATTGATCGTATCGGCGCCGGCGCTGGTCTGCAGGTAGTAGACACCGCTCAGAAAGTTGTTCGGATGGTGGTGGATCCGGTGTGCCGCGCCTCGAGGGAGAACGGTCGCCCAGCAGGCGGTGAGCTCGACGTCGTCGTAGCCGATGCTGAGGAACTTCAGAATTCCCGCCACCGTGCGCCGCACGTGGGCGACGAGCTCACTGAAGTCCTCGAGCTCGTGCAGCGTCTGCATCGATTGCCAGCCCTCGCCCGGCGCGAGCGGCGGCAGACTCCGCCTCATGAGTGCCAGCGCCGCGATGCCCTTCGACCCGATCGCTTCGCGCACGGCATCGTCGAGCTCCACCCGCCACACGAGCGTTGGGAACATCGAGATCACGTCACTGGACACGGTCGGACTCCGGGAAGGCGGCTAGCGCAACCCCGCCACAAGACGTGCGAGCGCAGCGCGATACCGCCGCTCGATCCGCTCGGCGTGGACATGCCGCCCACCCTGCACGAGCTTGCGCCCCGCACGCCAGACGCAGTCGATCATCGGCCGTCGCGCAGCGAAGATCCAGTGATCGAGCCACTGGTCCGGCGTCGTCGGGACGAAGGGCATGACGGAGGCGTCGAGCGAGACCAGCTCCGCCGGCCCGCCGGCGGCCAGGCCGACGCCCTGCTCTCCGAGTGCCTGTGCGCCGCCGGCCTGCGCGCGCTCGAACAGCACGCGGCCGGTCGAGGCCCCGCCGGGCACGGCCAGGACGTTGCGCGCCCGGCGCGTGAGGCGCTGACCGTACTCCAGCAGCTGCAGCTCGCCGGCGGCATCAATCGAGACATTCGAGTCCGTACCGATGCTGAAGGCGCCGTCCTGCTCGATAAACTCGGCCGCCGGAAACACGCCATCGCCGAGGTTGGCTTCGGTGATCGGGCAGAGTCCCACGACGGCGTGACTGCGAGCAACGCGCCCCAGCTCCTCCGACGTCACGTGGGTCGCATGAATCAGCGACCAGCGCGCATCGACCTCGAATCGATCGAACAGCCAGTCGACCGGCCGCTGACCCGACCACGCGATGCAGTCGTCGACCTCCTGCGTCTGCTCGGCGATGTGCAGGTGCAGCGGATCCGGGGGTCGCAGCTGCGTGAGCGCAAGCAGCTCCGACTGGTCGACCGCACGCAGACTGTGTGGCGCGACGCCGAGCACTGCGTCCGGTAGCCGAGCGGTGGCCCGCTCGCAGGATGCGAGCAGCCGCTGGTACTGATCGAGGCTGCAGATGAAGCGGCGCTGCCCTGCCGCAGGCGGCGCGCCGCCAAAGCCCGCGTGCGCGTAGAAGACCGGAAGGAGAGTGAGTGCGATCCCGGTGTCCGACGCGGCCGCGGCCACGCGCGCCGCCATCTCGCCGATGTCGGCGTACTCCCGACCGCTTGCGTCGTGGTGCAGGTAATGAAACTCGCCTACGCGTGTGAACCCGGCCTCCAGCATCTCGACGTAGGTCTGTGCGGTAACCGCCTCCAGCTCGTCCGGCCCGATTCCATCGAGAAAGCGATACATCGTGTCGCGCCACGTCCAGAACGACGCCGCGGCCGCATCCTTCCATTCGGTGAGCCCGGCCATTGCGCGCTGGAAGCCGTGGCTGTGGCCGTTGCCGAGTCCCGGCAGGCCGATAGCGTGACGCTCGTCCGCGTCACTTGCGCGAGCAGCGGGTTCGAGCTCGGCGATCCGGTCCCCGACCAGCGTCACACGGACGTTGCGGCTCCAGCCCTCGGGCAGCAATGCCCATTCGAAGTGCAGCGTCGACCGGAGTGTCATAACGTTCCTGCCTGGAGGCCGCGGCATCTTCGCCGAAAATACGCGCCTTGTCCGTAGCTGTAAGATTCGCGCCATCTGCTGCGCGCATCCGCGAGACCCGAACATGCGGGCGTTTCTGACCACGGCGTTCCCCGCGTCAAGGAAGATCACGATCGCGGTCATCGCCGCCGCGCTGGCGGGCTGCGGCAGTAGCGGCAGTGGCGACGGCACGCCGGCGCCCACGGTGCAGATCGAGGCGCAACCCTCCGTTGTCGTGGCCGACACGAGGACGACGCTCAACTGGTCGACCACGCATGCTGATTCGTGTCAGGCGTCCGGCGGCTGGACGGGTTTGAAACCTGCGTCCGGAGAGGAAACCGTCGGGCCGGTGGTGGCGTCCACGACATTCACGCTGCAATGCACAGGCCGGGGCGGCAACGTAACGGGCAGGGCCAAAGTCGCGCTGCAGGGCGCGAACGGCACCGTCGCCGGAAACCTGCTGGTGGCGACGACTTCGCGGTCGGACAGCGACGTCAACGATCCGTTCGCGCCATTCGCTGCCAACGACAACGAGGCGGTGGCGCAGACCGTACCGAATCCGGTCGTGATCGGCGGGTACGTCAATGTGCCGGGCGAGGGCCCATCGGGCCGATCGTCGATCATCGGCGATATCGACGATTACTACCGAGTCGACCTGGTCGCGGGGCAGGTCATCGAGCTCGTGATCCCGTCGGCGCAGCCGGGCGGCGACGATGCCGACCTCTACCTGCTGAACCCGAGCCTCGACGTCGTCGATGCCTGCGTCGGAGACGGCCAGGTTGAACAGGTCACCGTCCCCGCGAGCGGCACGTACTTCATCGACGTTGCGGTGTTCTCAGGGGCAGCCCTCTACCGGCTGAGTGTGGGACAGTCAACCGTCGGCTCGAGTGTGGACTGCCTGCGCCTCAGCGATGAGTTCGTCCCCGGCGAGGCCATCGTCACGCTGAGGAGCGCAGGCCGGTCCGCCGCGCAATCCGCGAACGACGCTGCCACGCTCGCGAAGCACTACGGCACGACCCGGAAAGGCGGCGACCCCGGACGCGCGATGCTGCTCGAGCTGCCGACCGCCCCCGCAGCCGTCGCTGCAACTGCCGCGAAACGCAGCTGGCATGTCGCAAACGCCGAGCAGCAGCGCAAGCTCGATACGCTCCTCCATATCAAGCGGCTACGCGCCGATCCCGACGTCCGCAGCGCCGACCTGAACCGCGTGATGCGCGCATCACGGGAGCCGAACGATCCCGGCTACGCGATCCAGCGCTGGCACTACGAGCAGATCCAGCTCCCCGGCGCGTGGGAGCTGACGACGGGCGACCCGATCCGCGTCGCGGTCGTCGACACCGGTGTCGCGCCGCATCCGGAGCTCGCATCGAAGCTGATCGACGGCCGCGACCTCATCAGCGACCCGACCAACGAGGACGGCGACGGCATCGACGCCAACCCGGCCGATCCCGGCTGCACGATCCTCGGCGGCTCGATCTTTCACGGTACGCACGTGGCCGGAACCATTGGCGCCCGCAGCGACGACGGAAGCGGCGTCGCCGGCGTGTCCTGGGGGGCGCGGATCATGCCGGTGCGCGCGCTCGACGGCTGCGACGGTACCGGCAGCAGCTTCGACATCATGCAGGGTGTCCGCTACGCCGCGGGTCTGAGCAACGACTCCGGGACCCTGCCCTCGCAGCGCGCTGCCGTGATCAACCTGAGCTTCGGCGTGAACGCGCCCTGCGACTCCACCACTGCAGCCCTCTACGAGGAGGTGCGCGCCCGGGGCGTCGTCGTCGTTGCCGCCGCAGGCAACGACGCCACGAGCGCGGCGCAGACGCCGGCCTCCTGTCCCAATGTCATCAGCGTGTCGTCCGTCGGGCCCCTGCGCACCCGGGCGCCGTACTCCAACTTCGGTCCCATGGTCGATGTGGCCGCACCCGGCGGCGACATGAGCCGCGACGTCAACGGCGACGGCCTGCCGGACGGCGTCTACAGCACGCATGCGAGCGGCGGCGGCGCGACAATATTTCCGACGCTCGAGCTGCTCGGGGGCACATCGATGGCCGCGCCACACGTCGCGGGCGTTATCGCGCTGATGCTGAGCGCGAGTCCCGCGACGACGCCGCTGCAGATCGACGGGCTGCTCGCGCAGGGCGCACTGACAGACGACATCGGTCAGCCCGGTCCCGACGAGCTCGGGGTCGGGCTCATCAACGCGCGCAAGTCGGTCGCCGCCGTCGACCCGTCGCTGCCACCCGCGCCGCCGACACTGAGCGAACCCCCTCCTCGCTCGCCTTCGGCAGCATCGGAACGATGGCGGAGATCTTTGCGACGAACGCGGGCGGCGGGACACTCGTCATCTAAGGGACGACGCCCTCCGATCCCTGGCTGTCGGCGATAGCGACATCCGTCGATGCCAACGGCCTTGGCCGCTACCGGTGAGCGTCAGTCGCGCCGGCCTGGCCGTCGGAAGCTACTCCGGCTTCGTCGAATTCTCGTCCAACGGCGGCACGGCGCGCGTCAACGTGCTCATGGAGATCGTCGAGGTCAGCGGTCAGCCGAGCGCCGGCAACCACTACATCCTGCTCATCGATGCTGCCACCGACGAGCCGTGCGCGCAGGTGGAAGTGCAGGCGGACGGAACGTCGGTCGCGTACCAGTTCGACGGGGTCGCGTCGGGCGAGTACATCGTGCTGTCCGGCACAGACCTCAACAACGACGGATTCATCTGCGACCCGGCCGAGGCCTGCGGCGCCTATCCTGTCGAGAATGCGCCGGAGCCGATCGTGGTCGACGACGGAGTCGTCGGCGGGTTGGACTTCCTGGTCACGTATCGCACCGGCGTGCCTACGACAGCGAGCTCGAGCGTCGTATTGAAACGGCCGTGAGGCTCCTGCATCCGTCGCAGGTCATGCCCGAGCCCTGGGCCAATGGCGGCGGGTGGACGCGCACGTTGCTCAGCTGGTCCGACCCAGGACATTGGGCCGTGCGCATCAGCGTGGCCGACGTCGAGACGGCCGGGCCGTTCTCGGTGTTTCCCGGCGTCGAGCGCTGGTTCGCGGTGCTCGAAGGCGACGGTGTGCGGCTCACGACCGCCGGGCGGGCACCGGTCGACGTACGGGCGACCGACGAGGCCATGCATGCCTTTCCCGGCGACGACACGACCGACTGCGGACTGCTGGGTGTGCCGACAAGCGATCTGAACGTGATGGCACGGCGGCACGAAGCGCGGGTAACGATCCGACCGCTGCGCAGCGCGGCCGTTGTCCGGTCGAGCGCCGGGTTGCTGGGCTGCTTCGTGTGCGAAGACGCCGAGCTCGCGACCAGCAAGAGCGCGCCGATCGCACTCCCGCGTCATACACTTGCCGGCTGGAGAACCCTTCGCGCGAGGCCCTCGACTGGCAGCTCGCGACGCCCGCGCCGCGCGGCTGGTGGATCGAAGCGACCGGACCTGACCGATGACCATCATGCAGGTGGACGACTGGAACGACGGCTCATCGTGGAGCCGGGTGATGCGCCGCTGGTGCTCTCCGTGCCGCATGCCGGACGCGGTTGCCCGGCGAGGTCGAAAGCGCCTCGTCTCGCCCTGGCTCGCGCGCAAGGACACCGACTGGTACGTCGATCGGCTCTATTCGTTCGCCGGAGAGCTCGGCGCGACCGTAATCCGAACGCTGCTCTCTCGGACGGTCATCGACGTGAACCGCGACCCCGAGGGCCGCTCCCTCTACCCCGGGCAGGCGACGACCGAGCTCTGCCCCACGACCACGTTCGACGGTGAGCCGCTGTACCCCGCCGGCCGCGAGCCCGATGCGCGGGGCATCGCGGCGCGGCGCGCCCGCTACTACGCGCCGTACCACGCCCCGATCTCGAACGAGCTCGCGCGGCTGCGCAAGACGCACGACACGGTGGTGCTGTTCGACGCGCACTCGATCCGCTCGGTGGTGCCGCGGCTTTTCGAGGGCACGCTGCCGGTATTCAACCTCGGCAACCAATTCAGGACGGAGCTGCGCGCCGGCGCTCGCTCGATCGCTGCAAGATATCTGTGCCGCGAGCGGATTGCCGACGGTCGTCGACGGTCGGTTCAAGGGCGGCTACATCACGCGCCAGTACGGTCAGCCGGAGAGCGGGGTGCACGCCGTACAGCTCGAGCTCGCGATGCGTGCTTACCTCGAAGAGCCCACGACCCGTTTCCGCGAGGGTAGCTGGCCGCCACGGTACGAAGAGGACCGCTCGGCCGAGCTGATCCGAACCCTGCGGCGCGTGGTCGAGGCGTGCATGTCATTCGGACGTTATGTAACACAGGATGGACGGCCGGCTGGCCTGGGATGAACATACGACCATCGACAGAACACCGGCACGCGGAGGTCCCATGCGCAGCCAAGGAAGGATCCGAATCCTGACGAAGTCCCGCGCGCTCGCGCTCGCATGCTCAGGGCTGCTGGCTCTCGGAGTGTGCGGCAGCCATGAGACGCCCGCGCAGAAGACGCGCGCCGAGATGGCCTGGGCGCGCGCCGCGCTCGAGCGCAATCCGAATCTCGAAGTGGTCGCCGCGGATCCCGATGCCGGCGTGTTCA
>CAVWOW010000003.1:0-106186 GCA_963756755.1 uncultured Gammaproteobacteria bacterium | reverse complement strand
GCCAGCGCAGATTCGGCGATCGTGCGTTCGTCGTGCACTGACAGCAGCAGGATATTTGCGCCCGGCGCGCGTTCGGCAATGCGATGCAGCAGGCCGCTCATGTCACCACTGGACAGCGACAGGTCGACCACGACGACCTCCGGGTTCAAGTGCGCGGCCCCTTCGAGCAGCGATGCTTCGGTGGCCACCATGAACACCGTGTCGAACTGTGTTTCGAGCAGCCCGCGAACGCTGTCACGCAGACCGTGGTGTCGATCCGCCAGCAAGACGCAATTCGATCTTTTGTGCATTTGTGCGACAGAAAACTTCAGCGCAGGGCTGTGAAGTTCAGGTGCCGCACGATAGGCGCGGGGCGCACAGGTGCGCAGCCCGAAAATCTACGGGTTCAGTCGCAGGAAACTACCGGACCAGGCTGTGCTTGATCGCGAAGTGGATCAACTCGGCGCTGTTTTCGATGCCCAGTGTTTCCATCAGCCGGTACTTATGATCTTCCACCGTACGTGCCGACAGATTCAGCGTCTTGGCGATCTGCTTGGCCGACTGACCCTCGGCGAGCAGTTGCACGATCTCGCGCTGCCGCGGCGTCAGCGCCGCGGCTGGGTCGGCTTCCTTGTCGGCAGCCGTGCGGAACACCTCGGCGGCGAGGTCGGGGGAGATAAAAGTGCGGCCCTGCAGCGCGGCGCGCACCGCGAGCAAGAGCTCGGCCGGCGCCGAGTGTTTGAGCACGAAGCCCAGAGCGCCGAGTTGCAGGGCGCGGCGCGCGTACGCGGGGTCGCGGTGCATCGTGAGCAGCACGACCCGTACCTTGGAGTCGTGTTTCTTCAGTTGTGCCAACGCGTCGATGCCGTTGAGAAGCGGCATCGAGATGTCCGCCACGATGACGTCGGGTTTCAATTCGCGCGCCGCCTTCACCAACGCGCGGCCGTCTTCGACGATGCCGACGAGATCGAACTCTTCCTCCAGCACGCTCTTGAGCCCCTCGGCCACCATGCGATGGTCGTCGGCCAGCAATACACGCGGCCTGCCGATCCGTTTCACGCCGGTACCCATGCCACGACCGTGGTGCCACGCCCCGGCGCGCTTTCGATGTCGAGCTGACCGCGCAGCAGGCGTACTCGCTCGCGCATGCTGGCCAGGCCCAGGCTGCCACGGCCGCGCGAGCGTTCGGGATCGAAACCGCTGCCGTTGTCGCTGACCGCGAGCTGCAAGCCGTTGCCGCGCGCCGACAGCAGCACGGTCATCGCGTTCGCCCCTCCATGGCGCACCGCGTTGCTCAACGCTTCCTGCGCCACGCGGAACAGGCACAGCGACGCCTCGCTGGGCACCGTGTCGGTTACGTCGTCCGCATTGACCTCCACCCGCACGTCGCCGTGGCTGGCCACACGATCACACTCGGCGCGCAACGCTTCGACCAACCCGAGGTCGTCCAGCATCGACGGGTGCAGACGATATGACAGCGCATGCACGTCTTCACTCAGGCGCACCAGGTCGTTTCGCATGTTCGATGCATCGGCTCCCGCGCTGCGCTCGAGTCGGCCGGCGTCGATCGCGAGCCGCGCGAGGCGCTGCGTGAGGTCGTCGTGCAATTCGCGCGCAAGGCGGCGGCGTTCGTCTTCGTGCGCGGTGAGCAGTCGCCCGCTGAAGCCAGCTGCCTCCTTTTCGGCATTGCGGCGCTGTGCACGCTGGAACAGCAGCGCGGCAATCAGGGCTGCCTGCAGCACGACGATCGCCGCCCCAGTCAGAATCAAAAGCCGGTGCTCCTCCCACACCGATGGCGGGCGGAAGCGCACCTCGGAACCGGGCGGCAGCCGTTTCTCGGGAATGCCCCATCGCTGCAGCTCGCGCCAGTCGAACGCCGGCGGCTGTGTGTGCACGATCCTGTTTTCAGCTGCGCCGTGTCCGCTCTCCAGCATGCTGGCCGCCAGTTCCGCCGTCATTCTGGCGACTTCGCGCAAGTCTATGAGCCGTCCGCCCACGACGCCGGCGCCGAGCTGGCGTTCCAAAAAGCCGTAAATCGGTGCATTCGAGACCTCTCGTATCGCGGCGAGCGCCTGATCGTTCTCTTGCTGCACACCGTCCGCCCCGACGTAAAAGATCGCATAGAACACCGCCGAATGTGGTGGCAGCTGCGACATGCGTTCGCGCATCTGTTCCAGGCTCAAGCTCTCGGACGGCAGCACGCGCAGTTGACTATCGACCCGGCCGAGCTCGCGCTCTATGTCCTTCGCCCAGTACCGCTCGAGCGCCGAGGCGCCAAGCACGATCGCGACCGTGGTCGTGTCCGGCTGCAACTCGAGGATGGTCCGGGCAACGCCGGCAACGTCGACGTTCAGGTCGACCAGGCGATCGTTCGCGCCGAGGGTCACGCCTCGCATCCCGCGTCGGTCGATGCCCGTAACCAGGAGCGGCCGGTCCTGATAAAGCGCCTCGCGGTGGCGAACGTAGAAGCGCGCCGCCGGTGCGCCGTTCGCAATGATCAGGTCCGGAGGTTCGCCGCTGCTCAGTATGAACTCGATCAGCGGGCGCTCGTTTCCAAGCGTCAAACCGCGTTCGTTCTCAAGCGTCAAACCGCGTTCGCTATCGAGCGAGAACTCGCGAAAGGCCAGGGGCTGCCGCAGCAGCTTCGCCAGATCTGTACGCAGGGTCAGGACGATAGCGTTGTTCGGCCCGAAGTCGCGGCCGAACGAGTGGATGATGAGGACGTGCTTGGGTTCGGCGGCCGCGGCGGCCGACATGATCAGCACCGGTAACATCGAGTGCCAGCCCGCGAACCAAGCGCCAAAGGCCGAGGCCGATGATCGGTATCAGTCTGCCCATGCGGCGGCGACGCAGGTCGCTTCGCGAGGGAATTTGTGGACGGTGCATGGGCATGTTCCGGTCAACGAGATCGTCGACGGGCACTTGCGAGCCTTGGGGCGCTTCCCTTGTCGGCGCTCACGATACACCAAAAGGCCTGAGGGGAGAGCGACATCCAGGGTGCCATTGCCGTTCAGGTGCGCACAGCTCATCAACAGCATGGGACGCCTGAAAATGAAGCAAAATAGGACTAGGAAGGGGAATCAATCGATGCGTAATCCATGGATGTGGACCTCGCGCGGTGTGCTGGTCGGCGTCCTGCTGAGTGCTCAGGTGACCGTCTCGGCACAAGACAAGGCAACCGTCACCGCACCCGGCGCCGCGCTCGAGGTCATCACTGTGACTGCGCAAAAGCGCACGCAGTCATCGCAAGCGGTACCGATCGCCATTACCGCGCTCACCGGTGACGGTATGGAAAAGACCGGCATCAGCGACATTTTCGACGTCGCGATACGCGTTCCCTCGCTGGGCGTGCAAAACAACCAGAAACCCCTCAATACGCAGTTTCGACTGCGAGGTATCGGCAATTTCGGAAATATCCCCAACTTCGAACCAGCAGTTGCCTACTTCTCCGACGGCGCGTTCCGCTCGCGCAGCGGCCTGGGCGGGGGCGATCTCGTCGACCTGGATCGAGTCGAGATTCTCAAGGGACCGCAAAGCACGCTGTATGGCAAGAACTCCACTGCCGGCGTCATCGCGGTGTATACGCGCGAACCGGGTCGTGAACTGCATGTGAGCAGCGAACTCAGCATCAGCAAGGTCAAAGGTGCTGATTACGCGAACACATGGGTGGCGAAGGGCGCGCTGTCCGGGCCTGTGTCCGATTCCCTGCGGCTCGGCGCGAGCGCTGCCTACTACGACCAGGATTTCACGTCCGAGGATCCGCGCACGGGCGAGGGCACCAATGAGACGCAACGGTATGCCGTGCGCGGCCAGGCTGTGTTCGAGCCGAACGATGCTTTCAAGCTGCGGCTGATCGCCGCGCACAGCGAGATGCCGGGCAGCAAGGGCAACAACGAACCGGACATGTTCTACGGCACCGCTCCAGCGGCGATCAATGAAGCTTTCGGCGACCCGTGTCCGGACAACGATCCAAAGAATCGGCGCGTGTGCCGCAACTACGCCGGTGAAACGACATTCGATGCCAGCGAAGCAACGCTTATCGGGACGTACCGTTTCGGCAATGACTATGAGCTGACCGCGCTGACATCGTGGGACGAGTACGAGTTGACGCAGGGCAACGATGCCGATCAACTGAATTTTTCGCTGCTCGACTTCAACGACCGTCAGGCGGGCGATGCGTTTCAGCAGGAGCTGCGCATCACCTCTCCCGCGACCAGCCGGTTGCAGTGGATCGCCGGTGCGTTCTATTACGACAGCAGCTTCGAGCGCGGCGGCTGGGGTGGCCACAGCAGCTTTGTACTCGGATCGGAGGCTCCGCTGGTTCCGCTGGCGCCTGGGCTGCCGTTGGGTCAGCCGGGAGATTCCGGTGATCTGCTGTCCAGAAACGATACGGAATATCTGGGTCTCTTCGCCCAGGCCACCTGGAACATGACCGAACGATTCACCGTGACAGCGGGAGCGCGCTGGCAGACCGAGAGCAAGGACACGACCGTCACGCATTCCCTCAATCATTCGACGCCAACTCTCATCTCGCTTGCTCTGTTGCCCGACACGGTCGACGCCGACCTGTCGCGCGAGACGGATGCAGTCACGTGGTCGCTGACCCCGCAGTACTTCTTCACCGATGACGTGATGGGATATCTCACCGTATCCCACGGCTTCAAGTCGGGCGGATTCAACGGCGACTGGGGTCGCGCATTACCGGAGCAGCGCGAGTTCGCCGACGAGAAAGTGGACCACTACGAGCTCGGTCTGAAAACCCGCTTCGCCCGAGGATCGGGTGCAGCTCAATGCCGCGGCGTTCTACAGCGACTTCACCGACTATCAGGAAGCCGGCTTCGTCGCGCTGCAGTTCCTCGTCACGAACGCCCCAGCGGTGACTTCGAAGGGAGTGGAAATGGATCTGACCGCTCGGATCACGGACACGCTGGTCGCCGAGTTGAACGGTACCTATGCGCGGACGCAGTACGAGGAGTTCACCCAAGGTCTGTGTTATCCCGGACGCACGCCGACCGACGCTGCGACCGGTACTTGCGATTTGAGCGGGGCGACACTGGCGAATGCCCCAGAGCTCAAGCTGCACGCTGGCCTTGCCTATGATCGACCGACCTCGTTCGGCGAATTCTACGCACGCACCGACTACAGCTGGAGCGACGACTATTTCTCGAACGTGAACCACGATCCGCGGCATGTGCAGGGCGCGTTCGGCCTTCTGGATGCCCGGGCAGGTCTGCGCATTGGCGACTGGGATCTATCAATCTGGGGCGAGAATCTCACTGACGAAACGTACGTCTACCAGAGTGCGGTAACGAATCTGTTCGGCAGCGATCCCGCCTATCAGAACTATCTCGCGCCGGGTCTCTCGTTTGGCGCGACTGCAAGAATTCGGTTCTAAGCGTCCGGTAGTTTTCTGCGACTGAACCCGTAGATTTTCGGGCTGCGCATCTCTGCGCCTGGGCCTATCGTGCGGCACCTGTACTGCTCGCCCGTCCTGTCAACGAACAGAATTGGTTCCCGCGGATTCCCATGAGCAAATATCAAAGTGACGTTCGGCGATTCTCCGAGCGGCGCTCGGCATTGTTGCAACGATCCCTGCGGTGTCACTTGCCGCGGACTCGCCGTCGGACGATTGGCAGTGGGCAGTAACGATCTGGGGTTGGCTGCCCGACATCACTGGCGACACGCATTTTCCATCGGCACCCGGAGGCCCTACGGACGGGCCATCCATCGACGTCAGCGGTGGCGACATCCTCGATGCCCTCAATTTTGCGTTCCTGGGTGCGCTGGAGGTGCGCAAGGGGCGCTGGGGTGTCGCGACGGACGTTGTCTACCTCGACGTGGGTGCCACGAAATCCAACACCCGGAACCTGAGCGTCGGTGGCAACGACTTGCCGGCGAGCGTTACCGCAAAAGCCGACCTTGATATCACCAGCTGGGTCTGGACCACCGTCGGCACGTACCGTGTGATTGATCAGCCGGCCCACAGTCTGGAGCTTCTCGCAGGTGCACGCCTGCTGGATGTCAGCCAGACCCTGACGTGGCATTTTGACGGCGACATTGGCTCGCTGCCGCTGCCCGGTCGCGATGGAAAAAGTGAAGTCGGCAACGACCTTTGGGACGGCATCATCGGAGTCAGAGGTCGAATCAATTTCGGAACGAACCGCGCATGGTTCGTACCGTACTACCTGGACGTCGGTACCGGCGATTCGGATTCAACGCTGCAGGCAATGGCGGGCGTTGGCTACGCGTTTTCGTGGGGGGAGATCAAGGCGGGGTGGCGATACCTGGATTACGACCTTGAGGCACCGATCGAGTCGCTCACGACGAGCGGACCGCAAATCGGCGCCACGTTTCGCTTCTGAAACATCTACGACAACCCGCTCGTGAAAGCCCGTATCAACGATTGATAAACAAGGCTCGACATGAATAACAGAACCCGGATCGCTGCACTCAGCGTTTGCATCGGCCTGGCGTTGGCAGGGACTGAGTCCGCCGCGCAAGCCCCACCCCAGGCCGAGCAGCTGAAGATGCTCGCGGCGAAGGGCTACGAAGCGGATCCGGCGGTTCTGAAGGCTGTTGCGACCGGTGGTACACCCATGGGCCGCTGGAAGGAAGGCCTCACCTTCGACGGGGTCGCACCGATGCCCTGGCTCAAGAGCGCGGCGAACTGGTTCCCGAAGACGGAGGACGTGCAGCCCGACGAGATCCGCGTGACGTTCATGGGCAGTTCACCGATGCCGCGGCCCGGACAGATGGGCACCTCGGTGTACGTCGAGCTCGGCAATGGCAACAGCTTCATCTTCGACATGGGGCCGGGCTCGATCGCGAACTACCTGGCGGCCGGAGTGTCGCTCAATCGCCTGAACAATATCTTCCTGACCCACCTGCACTGGGATCACGTCGACTCGGTGGCCTATACCTACATGTTCGGCGCATGGGCGGGACGCTGGCATGAGCCATTCCGCATCACCGGGCCGTCGGGCACGAAGCCGGAATACGGCGTCCGCTACATGATGGATCGGATGAAGGAAATGCTGTCCTGGCATCGCGCCAGTTTTGACCAGTCGCCGATCGGCAAGGGCTTCGACATGGAGGTCAACGAATTCGATTTTCGCGATGACGGTGGCGTGGCCTACGAAAAGGACGGAGTCAAGATCACGCACTGGCGCCAATCGCACACCGAAGACGGTGCCTCAGCGTATCGCCTCGACTGGAACGACATGTGCGTCGCATTCACCGGCGACGGCCGTCCGAACTCCCTCACCATCAAGTACGCCGAGGGATGCGACCTGCTGGTCACGGAAGTCCAGCCAGAGTTGATGGCAATCGCCGCCGCGGTAAATGGCGTGATGCCCGTCATTGGCCGCAACACCGTGGACAGTGCCCACAACTCCGGTTACGCGGCAGGGTATCTGTTCAACAAGGTGAAGCCGCGCATGGCCATGACCACGCACATGGGATACGACGCCTACTCCAACCCGGAGTTGCTTGCCGAGATCCGCTACCACTACAAGGGGCCCTTCCATTTTGGCGCGCCCGACATGGTGGTGGTGAACCTGACGCGCGACAAGGTGTGGGTGCGCGAAGGCGTGATCCCGGATTTCCCGAGCCAGGCGCCGCCCAAGTTCGACATCGCCGCGATGGGCGGGTTGGTAATTCCGGCTCCGCGCAACAGGCGCCAGGACTTCCAGGAGCAGTCGATACGCGACGCCGAGATTCCGCCGGACGAATATTACCCGCCGGGCTACAAGCCGGAACTGATTCCGTTCTGGCCAACCAGCAAGCCGATCTTCATCCCGGCCGACCAGGTGCCGCCTGGATTGTGGCTGGGCGGCAAGCCCGCGGCAGCCCCGCCGCCTCCCACCGGACGGTGAGGCGAGCAACGGCTACGCAAGCGACTCATCTCTCGCGATGAACTCCTCACGCCACAGAATCCTCTTCTGGTGTTTGATTGCCGCAGAAGCGGCGGGATCGCAGGCCATTCTGTGGAATGGAATTCCTATCTACCGGCGACTGCTCTCCGGGGGAATGGAAGGCGCCTTCTCAAAGGACTTTGTTCTGGTCGCCATCGTGGTCATCGTCATGCAGGTTGCTCATTGGGTTGCATTTCGATTGCGGCCCCAACTGCGGTTTCCGCGCAACGTTTTCCTGGGCTACGCGCTGGTGTTCATAGGTGAGCTAAGTATGTTTTTTATCAATGCCCTGGCCGTGGTCATCCTGATCGATCGCGGTGCAGAGCTCGGCTTTGTCCTTTGGAAAGTCGTCCTTCTCGTGGCGCTCCTCTTCGCCATCTTCTCCTACAAGTATCAACTCAGCAAACTCGGCGATAGCATCATTGAAGGGGAACCAGCCGCGGCGAAATAGAGTTCGAATGCAAGTCGTTAACCATTCCCTCAAGGGCAATGGGCGGGCCCGCAAGGAGGGCGAACGCTGTCAAGCGTGAGACCCGAGCCGGGGTCGACGAGATCCGATTTCGCGTTCCGATCATCGACGGACCATACCATCGAGATGCTCAGTCCGGCGCGTCGGCGTAGATCTTCACGACCTCGTGCAGGAACCGGCGCCCGTCGAGCAGCGACTTGACGCGTATGCGCTCATTCAGGCCGTGTGCCCGGCTGCCTTCCGCGTCGTGGAACATGCCGGTCAGCCCGTAGGTCGGTATGCCCGCCACGTTGAGCAACCGCCCGTCCGTGGCGCCCGGCGTCATCGTCGGGACGAGCGGCACGCCGGGCCAGATCTGTGCGGCGACGCGCCGTGCAGGTTCCAGCACCGCGGGCGTCAGCGGCGGCACGGGGGCGAAGATACCGCGATCACCCTGGAGTGAAATCCGGATCGCGTCGTCTGCGACGAGCTCCGCGAGCCGCTGCTGGACCGCCTCGATCGTCGTGCCGGGCAGGATCCGGCAGTTGACGTTCGCGCGCGCGATCTGCGGCAACGCGTTCTCCGCGTGGCCGCCGTCGATCATCGTCGAGACACAGGTCGTGCGCAGCATGCCGTTCCAGCTCGGATTCCGCGACCAGAGCCGCTCCGCAGCATCCGCGGACGGCGGCTCGGCGAGCACTGCGCGGATGTCGGCGGCAACATCGGGCGGCGCCGCCGACGCCTGGTGCTCGAAGTACGCTCGGGTCGTGGAATTCAACTGGATCGGAAACTGGTATGTCGAGATCCGCAGGAGCGCGCCCGCAAGCCGGTTGATCGCGTTGTCCCTGATCGGCCGCGCGCTGTGTCCGCCGACGTTCGAGCTTTTCAGCGCGAAATCCTGGTAGACCTTCTCGCCCGCCTGGATGTCGAGCGCGACCGGCCGACCGTTGGCGTCGAGCAGGCCACTGGCACCTTCGTTGAGCGCGAACCGGGCGCGCAGCAGCTCGGGCCGGTTCTCGAGCAGCCAGGCCACCCCGTTGTGGACGCTCGAGGTCTCCTCGCCGCAGGTGAGGGCGAGCGTGATCGTCCGCCGTGGTATGTGACCCCCCGCTTTGAAACGGATCAGGGAGTCGGTGATGACCGCGGCCATCGCCTTATCGTCGCTCGCCCCGCGCGCATAGAAGAATCCGTCCTCCTCGACGAGCTTGAACGGATCGCGCTCCCAGTCCTCGCGCTTTGCTTCCACCACGTCGATGTGGGCTAGCAGGAGGATCGGATCGAGCGCGGGTTCCCGGCCCTGCAGCCGCGCGACCAGGTTGCCGTCCTTCGGCTGCCCGTCGGGCACGAGCACCTGGACGTCGCTCCAGGGGAAGCCCGCGGCCCGCAGGCGCGCGGCCATCGCCTCGGCGGCCACGGTGCAGCTCCCTTCCGACAACGTGGTGTTGATCTCAACCAGTTCGCGATACAGATCGCGAAACGCGGCTTCGCCGTCGTCGGGAGCCGTGGCGGCGCCCGCGACGGAGCAAAAAGCAGTGACAACGATGACCACCTGCTGCAGCCATGAATGACTGGTTTGTCGCACGCGCTGGGACCTCCGGAAAACGCGGCGCAAGCCTAAGCGCTCGGCACGCAGCGCGGCAAGCCTTGCTTGTCGCATCGACAACCACAGGATAGATTCCAGCGGACATGCGCCTCGTACTGGCCTGTCTGCTTGCCTGCGTTGGTGTGGCCGCGAACGCGCAGTCACCGTCACCGCTCACCCGTTCCGAGCAGGCCTTCATCGATTTCGGCTTTGCGTCCCAGCTCGGATCGGGTGTCTACACGATGTCCGGGCGGACGCTGCAGGTCTACCGGATCCCGTTCGGCTACGAGTTCGACCATGCGGATGACGCGCGGGTCCGCGCAAAGCTCACCTTGCCCGTGACGCTTGGCTTTCTCGATTTCGAGACCATCGACGTCGTCGAAACCGGTCTGCCTGACTCTCTCGACTCGCTGAGCATCGTGCCTGGGCTGATGCTCGAGGTCCTGCTCTCGCAGCGCCTGCGACTCCAGCCCTTCGCGGAAGCGGGCGTGGCACGCGACCGCACCAGCGACCTGGACCAGCGCATCTACTCCGTCGGGCTGCGCGGTCTCTACGACGTCAGCTACGGCGCAACGGGCTGGCAGTCGTACAACGAGTTGCTCTACGTGCACGTCGATCAGCGCTCGCTCGACCGCTCCGACGATTTCACGCGCCTGCGGATTGGGATGACGGCCCGCCGGCCCTTCGACACCGAAGGTTACGGCCGGCGCGCGGACTTCCTCGCATACGCCTTCAGCGACGTGTTCGTCGAGAGGCCGGACGGACCCCTGAACGGCGAGCAGCACGGTGGCGGCGATCCACAATTCGAGCTCGGAGTGACCTTCGGCGCTACCGAGCAGATCCGGGTCTGGCGCATACCGTTACCTCGCATCGGGCTCGGCTACCGGTTCGGCTCCGGCATCTCGGTTTATCGGCTGGTGTTCGGCGCGCCGTTCTGAAGCGGCGTGCGCTGTACGCCGTTCGCATCGAAGTTGCCGGGATCGAGCCAGCGGCGGAACTCCGCGTCGATCGCCGGCCAGTCCCGGTCGATGATTGCGTACCAGGCGGTATCGCGGTTGCGCCCCTTGTACACCAGCGCCTGGCGGAAGATGCCCTCGAACGTGAAACCGAGTCGCTCTGCTGCTCGGCGTGAGGTCGCATTCAGAGAGTCGCACTTCCACTCGTAGCGCCGGTAGCCGAGATCGAAAACCTGCCTCATCATCAGGTACATCGCCTCGGTGGCCGCCGCGGTGCGTTGCAGGAGCGGCGAGAAGGCGAGATGACCGACCTCGATGACACCGTGCACGGGCTCGATCCGCAGGTACGACGCGAGCCCCGTCGCGCGGTCGAGTCGGGCGTCGACGATCGCGAAGAAGAGCGGGTCTTCGCTTGCCCCGCACTTCTCCAGGTACGCGCGGTATTCGGCGCGCTCCCGGTAGGGGCCGCCGAGGAGATAGATCCACATGCGCTCTTCGCGGTCGAGCGCATTCGCATCGAAGAGCGCATCGGCGTGGGTACTGGCCGACAGGGGTTCGAGCCGACAGAAGCGTCCCTGGATAACGGCGCGCGGCGGTCGTGGGCGCGCCGTCCAGCCCGGCACGGGCGGCCCGATGGGTAGACCCGGGTTCATTTCTGCCACTTCATGCGGCGGGAGCGGCTTCGGCTCCGCCATCGGTGAACTGCAGCGCGGCGAGCCGAGCATAGAGTGCATTGCTACGCACGAGCTCGGCGTGGGAGCCCACGGCGACGATACGGCCATGGTCCATCACCACGATGCGATCGGCCTCGAGCACGGTCGCGAGGCGATGCGCGATGACGATCGTCGTGCGGCCACGCATCAGCCGTTCGAGCGCGTGCTGGACCAGCCGCTCGCTCTCGGCGTCGAGCGCGCTCGTCGCCTCGTCGAGCAGCAGTATCGGCGGGTCGCGCAGGATCGCCCGGGCGATCGCGATTCTCTGGCGCTGCCCGCCGGAGAGCCGCGCGCCGCGCTCGCCGAGGAAGCTCTCGTATGCGTCCGGGAGACGGCGGATGAATTCGTCCGCGGCCGCCGCCACGGCGGCGGCCTCGACCTCCGCGTCGGTCGCGCCGGGTCGGCCGTAGCGGATGTTCTCGCGCGCCGTGGCTGCGAACAGCATCGTTTCCTGCGGCACGAGCCCGATCCGCTCCCGCACCGCACGCGGGTCGGCGAGCGAGATATCGACGCCGTCGATCAGCACGCGCCCGCGCGACGGATCATAGAACCGCAGCAGCAGCTGAAAGCTGGTGCTCTTCCCGGCGCCTGACGGCCCGACGAAGGCGACGGTCTCGCCGGGCGCCACGCCGAGGTCGAAATCCTCCAGCGCCGCAGACTCCGGCCGTGACGGATAGCGGAAGGTGACGTGCTCGAAGCGGATTGCGCCGCGACCCGGGACGGGCAGGCGCACCGGGTTCTCCGGCGCGACGATCGCAGGTGAGGCGTTGCGCAGTTCGACGAGCCGCTCCATCGCTCCCGCGGCGCGCTGGATCTCGCCCCACATCTCGGAAAGCGACGCGGCCGCAACCGCGACATATACCGCGTACATCAGGAACTGGCTCAGCTGCCCGCCGGTCATCGTGCCGCGCAGGACCGAGTGCGCGCCCACCCAGAGCACCCAGGTCACGCCGCCGAAGGCGACCATGGTCGCGACCGCGGTCAGCACCGCGCGCACGCGTGTCCGTCGCACCGCGGCCCGGAACGAGTCCTCGACCGCCTGGCCGAACCGCCGAGCGTGCACGTCCTCGAGCGTGAATGCCTGCACGGTCTGGATGGCATTCAGCGATTCACCCGCGAGCCCGCTGGTGTCCGCAATCCGGTCCTGCGAGGTCCGCGACAGCCGGCGCACCCGCCGACCGAGCGTCACCAGCGGCCCGAGGATCAGGGGAATCAGCACGACGATCAGGCCCGTGAGCTTCAGGCTCGTGATCGCGAGCATGACCAGGCTGCCGATGATCGTGATCGGTCGAGCGCAGCGTGATCGAGAGATTCACGCCGGCGATCGACTGCACCAGCGTCGTATCCGTCGTGAGTCGCGAGAGAACCTCCCCGGTGCGCGTGACCTCGAAGAACGTCGGATCCATGCGAATGACGCGCGAGTAGACGTCGGCGCGCAGGTCGGCCACCACGCGCTCGCCGAGCCAGGTGACCAGATAGAAGCGCAGCGCGGCGAAGACGCCGAAGGCGGCGGCGGCGGCGAGGAACGCGACGAAATAGCGATTGACGGTCTCGGTGCTGCCCGTCGCCATGCCCTCGTCGATCAGGTATCGCAGCGCGATCGGCAGGGCGAGCATGGCTGCCGAGGCGGTCAGCAGGGCGGCGAGTGCGAGCAGGATCGTGCCGCGATACGGCTTGAGATACGGCCACAGCGACCGCAGCGGCTTGAGCGATCGTGCCTTCGGGCGATCGGGAACGGTGAGGTCTGCCACGGGTTACGCTATTCTCGTCGCTGTTTCCAGCCAGGTGAACGGACGCAATGCGCGAGTATCGCAGGTTCTACATCGACGGCGCCTGGGTCGCCCCGGCCGCAGGACGATCCTTCGAGGTCATGAATCCGGCGACCGAGGCGGTCACTGCGGTGATCTCCCTCGGCGATCGCGTGGACGTGGATCGCGCAGTCGCGGCCGCGCGCCGGGCCTTCGAGGGCTACTCGCGGACGACCCGCGAGGAGCGGCTTGCGCTGCTCGAGCGGATCGTCCAGGTCTACCAGCGCCGGTTGGACGACCTGGCGCAGGCCATCACCGAGGAAATGGGAGCGCCGCTGGCGACGGTGTCGCGGCCGATGCAGGCCCCCGCAGGGCTTGGCCACTTCAAGGTCGCGATGGACGTGCTGAAGTCGTTCGAGTTCGAGCGCGCGCAGGGGTCGACGCGAATCGTGCGCGAGCCGATCGGCGTCATCGGGATGATCACGCCCTGGAACTGGCCGGCGAACCAGATCGCCTGCAAGGTCGCGCCGGCTATGGCCGCAGGATGCACGATGGTGCTGAAGCCGAGCGAGATGGCGCCGCTCTCGGCGCAGGTGATCGCCGAGATCATGGACGAGGCAGGCGTGCCGAAAGGGGTGTTCAACCTGGTGAACGGGGACGGACCCGACCGTCGGCGCCGCGCTCGCATCGCACCCCGGGATCGACATGATCTCCTTCACCGGCTCGACGCGTGCCGGCATCCTCGTGGACAAGGCAGCGGCGGATTCGGTCAAGAAAGTCGCGCTCGAGCTCGGAGGAAAATCGCCGAACATCCTGCTCGACGACGCGGACTTCCGGAAGGCGGTGGGACACGGCGTCGCCACGATGATGCTGAACACCGGTCAGAGCTGCAACGCGCCGTCGCGGATGCTCGTGCCGTCCCTGCGGCTGGCGGAAGTGGAGCAGGCGGCCACGGCCGCTCTCGCCAGGGTCAAGGTCGGCGATCCGCTCGAGCCTGCGTCGACGATGGGTCCGCAGGCGAGCGGTGCGCAGTGGCGCAGGGTCCAGGGCCTGATCGAAACCGGGATCAAGGAGGGCGCGCGGCTGATCGCGGGCGGACCGGGCCGGCCCGAGGGCCTGCGCCGCGGCTTCTTCACGCGACCGACGATCTTCAGCGGCGTGACGAACAACATGACCGTCGCGCGCGAGGAGATCTTCGGCCCGGTGCTGTGCATCCTGCCGTACACCGACGAGGAGGAAGCGATCCGGATCGCGAACGACACGCCCTACGGCCTCTCGGGCTACGTGTCCTCGGGCGATCTCGAGCACGCGCGCGCGGTGGCGCGCCGGATCCGCGCGGGCAATGTTCATCTCAACGGCCAGGGACTCGACACCGCCGCGCCCTTCGGTGGCTACAAGCAGTCGGGTCTCGGGCCGCGAGTGGGGCGCGTTCGGTCTCGAGGAGTACCTCGAGGTCAAGGCCGTGATGGGCTACGGCTGAGGGCGCGATCGTGACCGGCTACCGATCGCCGTGGATGGACGAGGAGCTGGAGCTGTTCCGGGACGCAGCCCGCCGCTTCGTCGAGAGCGAGATCGTGCCTCACGACGCCCGCTTCCGCGAGCAGCACCACGTTGATCGCGAGCTGTGGAGCAAGGCCGGGCAGGTCGGCCTGCTCTGCACCGACATCCCGGAGCGCTACGGCGGCGTGGGGGGTGACGTGCGCCACGAGGCCATCGTCGTCGAGGAGCTCGGCCGCCGCGGCATTACGAGCCTCGGCCACTCGGTGCACAGCATCGTCGCGCATTACCTGCTCAACTACGGCACCGAGGAGCAGAAGCTCAGCGTGGCTGCCGCGCATGGCCACCGGCGAGCTGGTTGGCGCGATCGCGATGACCGAGGCGGGCGCCGGCTCCGACCTGCAGGCGGTCAGGACCCGTGCGCATCTGGAGGATGGGCAATACGTCATCAAGGGCTCGAAGACCTTCATCTCGAACGGCTACCACGCCGGACTCGTCGCGGTGGTGGCCAAGACCGATCCCGCGCAGCGCGCCAAGGGCATCTCGATCATCATGGTCGAGACCCGCGACCGGCCCGGCTACCGCGTCGGGCGGGTGCTCGACAAGATCGGGCAGACTGGCTGGGACACGGCGGAGCTCTTTTTCGACGACGTCCGGGTGCCGGCGGACCGCCTGCTCGGCGGCGTCGAGTCCCAGGGCTTCGCGCAGCTCATGAACGACCTGCCCTACGAGCGCACGTTGCTCGCGATCGGTGGCGTCGCCGCGATGGAGTACGCGCTCGAGCTCACCGTCGACCACGCGCGGCATCGCAAGGCCTTCGGCAAGGCGCTGCTCGAGATGCAGAACACGCGCTTCACGCTGGCCGAGGTCAAGACCTGGGTGCACATCGCGAGGGTGTTCATCGACGACTGCATCGTGAAGCTCCGGGAAGGGCGGCTCGACACCGTCGACGCCTCGATGGCGAAGTGGTGGCTCACCGATCTGCAGAACAAGGTCGCCGACGAATGCCTGCAGCTCTTCGGCGGTTACGGGTACATGAAGGAATATCCGATCTCCCGGCTCTACGTCGACGCGCGCGTGCAGCGGATCTACGGCGGCGCGAACGAAGTCCTCAAGGAAATCATCGCCCGCTCGCTCTGATCGCGGCTCGTGTGCCGCTGCGATCACAACGCAGCGCGGGTAGATCCTACCCACGACGCGTAATAGCTACATCCCTGGTCGTGTCGCGAACTGCCTCGCGGCCGCTCTCACGCCGCTTCCGCTGCTGGCATGGTGCTTGCACTTGCAACTGCAGCCCGGCACGCCGGTGAAATCATTGCAACAGGAGACGGATATGAACTGGGAACAGGTCAAGGGAAACTGGAATCAGGTCAAGGGCAAGGTCAAGCAGCAGTGGGGAAGCTCACGGACGACCAGCTCGACGTGATCAAGGGCAATCGCGACATACTCGTCGGACGCATCCAGGAAACTTACGGCATCACCAAGGAGGAAGCCGAGCGCCAGGTGCGCGCCTGGGAAGGCCGGCAGGGCGGTGGATACGGCACCGATGACGACGATGACGATATCTCGCGCGAGCCGATGAAGCGCAAGGCCTGACGCAGGGCGCTTCGAGCGAGGGATACTCGCTCGTGGTAATGAGCGCCGGAGAGCTTGCCTCTCCGGCGCTTTCTTGCGTCCGGTGTAGCAGCCGCGTCAACGCGGCATGTCAGGGCAGACGTAGGGAACCGCAGCGGGGACGAACCGGTGCTGTTCACTGCCGCCCGAGAGCTGTAACTCCAGAACGAACTCGTGCTCGTCGGCGTTCAGCACTTTCGCGTCGATGTCGACGCCGTCCTCCTGCCAGGTGATGCGACCGTCGCCTGCGCTCCGCCAACGCGAGAGCCGATAGGTCTCGAAGCAGGAATCGGACAGAAGCGTCCCGTCGCCGAGAAAGATCATCATCGAGCCGGGCGGGCTCAGTGCTCCTGGTCGCACCCAGGTACGGTTGACGAAGGGCAGCTGCGCGGGAACCGGATCAACGGCCGCGGTCGCGCCTGGCGCGGCGGTCGAGGATGGCGGCGCCGCGAGCGTGGCCGGCGGCGCGCTCCTGTCGCAGGCAGCGAGCGTCACTATCGCGAGCAGCACGAGCCTCCGTGTCATCGTGTATATCTCCCAAGGACGACGGCTACCGCGCCGGCGGAACGCCATTATCGTAGATCGCGGTCAGCTCGAGCTCGCCGTCGCGCACCAGACCGACACCCGGGCAATAGGCCTTCTTCGAGACGTGGCCCGGCTCCAGGGGCGTGGTCTCGTTGATCCGCACGCATTCCTCGAAGGACCCGGCCGGGACATTGATGTCCAGATCGACCCCCACGTGCTCGGCGCGGTCCTCGGCGATGCCGGGGGCCAGCTCCTGGAAATAGCGCGAGCCGAGCAGGAACGCGCGGTCGGGCATGATGATCCCCGGTTCGGCGCCGCGTCGGCCGGCCAGCCACGCTCCGTCATGACTGACGATGCGGTCATCCTCGTAGATGTCCACCTCCTCGCCGAAGTAGTAGACGTCGCGGTCGGGTGAGCAGGTCGCAAAGTAATTGCGCGAGATCTCCACGAGCTCGCCATCGGCCGTCTCGAACTCCTGGACGACGCGCGTCGGAATGTCGCGCGTCCGGCCATCGTCGCGCAGGGTGATGGTGCGCGTCCGGTTGGTCACCGTGATCCACAGCTCCTCGAGCTCGTCGCAATCGCCCGCGGCCACGCAACGCTGATTCGTGAAGTACGCCTGCCTTCCCGGGGTGAGGATGAAGAACGGGTTTCCGCCATACGCACGGAACTGGCACTCCTCGATGGGGAAGTCCTCGGTAAACTCCCTGGCCTCGGCGACGGCGACGCCCCCGGCGCTCAGCATCGCCACGATCAGGCCGCGCTCAAACAGTGTCCGCCACATGATCCGCCTCCTCGAGTTGATTTGTTCCTGCTGCACGGTTTGGACGGCCTGGCGGTGGCGATCCTTCGTTTTCGACCGCGGTGGGCCGAAATCCGGCCTCCGGCGAAGGATCGGCGCATGGAACTCGTCTCATGATCAGTGGGAACCGCCGGGGCGGGTGCAGGCAGGTGTGATGACGGGCCCGAATGCGTGGATCGACCGATGAGCGACCCGGTGCACATCGACGTTGCCCTGGCGCGGCAGGTCCTGAGTGGGGACGAGCGGGCGTTCCGGCAGCTCTTCGACAGCTTTTTCCCCCGCCTGTACCGGTTTGCGCTGGTGCGGCTGCGCGGTGATCACGATGCGGCGACGGAGGTCGTGCAGCTGACGTTCTGCAAAGCCATCGAACGGCTGGATTCCTATCGTGGCGAGGCGGCGCTCTATACCTGGTTCTGCCAGATCTGCCGTAATGCGCTCATCGACCACTGCCGCAGCCGCAGCGCCGATGCGCGCCGCCTGGTGCCACTGGAGGATGAACCCGATCTGCGAGCCGTGCTCGAGGCGATGACCGCGCCGGCGATCGAGCGACCGGAGGTTGCCGTCTGGCAGGACGACGTGCGCCGGTTGATCCAGGCGACTCTGGACGTGCTGCCGGATCGCTACGGTGACGTGCTGGAATGGAAGTACGTCGATGGGCTACCGGTGCAGGAGATCGCGCAGCGGCTCGCGATCGGACCGAAGGCCGCCGAGTCGCTCCTGACGCGTGCGAGACAGGCCTTTCGTACCGCAATGCTCGAATTGTCGGCGACGCCCGACGCGCTGCGGCCACCTCAAATAGGTTGAGTAACGAGCGAACGATGAACATCGACGAAACCCCGACGCCTGGCGAGACACGGCCCGAGACGCAACTCGTTGCCGACCTGATCCGCAGCGCCGGCCGACGCACTGTGCCGCCAGAGGCCGCCTATCGTCAGACGCTCGAAGCAGCCACCAACGCCTGGCGCGACAAGACCGGCCGCATACTCAAGCGACGGCGCTCCGCGCGGCTGGCCGCCAGTGTCGCCGCCGTCGTTGCCGCGCTGGCCGTGCTGTTCACGCTCGGGCCCCGTGACTGGGGAGCCCCCGCCTCCCCGGTCGCCACCGTGGAACGGATCATCGGCACGATCGAAGTCCGGGTCGCCGGGGAGGCGGACTGGCAGCTGCTCGAGGCGGACGGACGACAGCTGGTGTCGGGCACCGCGCTCCGTACCGGGCCACGCGGCCGCGCGGGCCTGATGCTTGCGGGCGGATCCTCGCTGCGGCTCGCCGAGGGTACGGAAGTGCGGATCGAGAGCCCGGCGAGCCTGCATCTCGCGACCGGTCGCGCTTACATCGACAGCGGCCGCGGCGAGCGCGCAGGAGAACCCGTCGAGATCGCCACACCAGTCGCGAAGGCGATCGACGTGGGCACGCAGTTCGAAGTCAGTTTCTCCGCCGGGACCTACCGCCTGCGCGTGCGTGAAGGCCGCGTGGTCCTGCGCCACGGTGGGGAAAGCAGTGACGGGGCCGCGGGGGAACAGCTCCTGATCGGGCCCGACGGCCGGCTCGAGCGCACGTCGATCCTGGCGACCGATGCCGACTGGCAATGGGTCGAAACCGTCGCGCCCGCACCTGAAATCGACGAGCGGCCCGTGACGGAGCTGCTCGACTGGGTCGCCCGCGAGACGGGCCGGCCGATCCGCTACAAGGACAGCGAGGTGCAACGGCGCGCCGCCACAACGATTCTGCACGGCAGCATCCGGCACTTCGCGCCGCTCGAGGCGCTCGGCGTCATGCTCGCGACGACTAACCTCGAATACGTCGAGCTGCCGGACGGTACACTGCTCATTCAGACCAAGCCGACACCCTGACAGGGAACGTGCACCACGGAACCGCCGCCAGTGAGCCGCAGAGGCGCGCGTTTCGGAACCCGAAGCGGCGTGCCGCCGGCCTGGCCTGCGCACTCGAATCCCTGGTCATTTCGTCACCGGCAGTGGCCGCTGCTCTCGTCGATCGTCGGCTGACCGACGTGATTTCGGAACTGGAGGATCGCGGCGTCGCGGCCCTCTACAGCAGTGACCTGGTCCGCCCGTGGATGCGCGTGCGCGAGGAACCGCAGGCCTCCGAACCGCACGCCGTCCTCGCGGAGATCGTGGCCCCGCATGGCCTTGCAGTCAGGCCCGGGCCCAATGGTTCCGTACTCCTCGTCAAACTCCCGCGCGAATCACGCCGCGCCACGTCCGTCCGCGACGCCCCACCGATCGGCGTTGAAATACTGGAGGAAGTGATCGTCGCCACCAGCCGCTATCGCCTGGCGCCTGCGACGTCGCCGCCGATTCAGCTCGAAGCCGCCGATATCGAGTTGCTGCCGGACATCGGCGATGACCCGTTACGCGCCGTGGCCAGGCTCCCCGGGACGGCAGCCAGCGATTTCACGGCCAAGGCCAATTTCCGAGGTGGCGAAGTGGACGAGACGCTCGTGCGCTTCGATGGGCTGCGACTGTTCAATCCGTTCCACTTCAAGGACTTCCAGAGCATCTTCAGCACCATCGACCCTGCCATCATCCGCGGGATCGAGGTCTACACCGGTGCCTTTCCTGCGGCCTTTGGTGACCGCATGAGCGGCGTCATCAATATCGAGTCGCTGCCCGGCGCGAACGCGCCGCAACGCGAGCTGGCACTGAGCTTCTTCAACGCCTCGGGCCGGGTGGCCGACTCATTTGACGAAGGCCGCGGGCAATGGCTGCTGTCCGCGCGCCGCAGCAACCTGGACCTGCTGTTCAACGCGCTGAACGAGGATCGTGGTCAGCCGAGGTATACGGATGCTTATGCGCGCCTCGGTTACCAGTTCACCGATGCAGTGGCGCTGACCGGGAGCGCGCTGCGCTTCCACGACGACCTGGACCTGCACGACACGGATCGCGAAGAGCAGGCACAGGCGGACTACCTCGACGAGTACTACTGGCTGCGCGTCGACTACGAGCCGGGGCCCGAACTCCATGGCAGCGTCATGGCCGCGCGCAGCCAGCTCGAGAGCGAGCGGTTCGGGACGGTGGATCAGTCTGGCATCGCGACAGGCGAGCTCGAGGACCGGCGCAATTTCACCGTCGACTCGCTGCAGACCGACTGGCTGCTCGCCCGCTCCGAGACGCTCACCCTGGCATTCGGTGCGGAATGGCGTCAGTTCGAGGGTCGCTACGACTACGACGACGAGGTCGAGTTCGACCTGCTGTTCCTCACCCCCGGCGCGCCCGACGAGCCGACCCGCGCCCGCACGCTGAGCGCCGCACCGTCGGGACACCAGTTGGGTGTCTATGCCAGCGTTCGCCTGCAGGCGATCGCCCGGGCTGACCGCGGATCTCGGTCTGCGCTGGGACGAGGAATCCTTGAGTCCATCCGGCGGCGAACGACTGAGCCCGCGGCTGGGACTGCTCCAGACCTTCGGCGAGCGCACGAAGCTTCGTGCAGGCTGGGGGCGTTACTTCCAGTCCCAGGCGATCAACGAGCTGCAGATCTCCGACGGCGTCACCCAGTTCCTGCCACCGCAACGCGCCGACCACTGGGACGCCAGTGTCGAGTACGCGCTCGACGGCGGCATCGACCTGCGTCTCGAGGCGTACTGGAAGGAGTACGAGGAGCTGCGGCCACGGTACGAAAACCTGCTGAACAGCTTCGTGCTGCTGCCCGAACTCAAGCCGGACCGGATCGAGGTTGCGCCGGTGTCGGCCAGCGCGCGGGGAGTCGAGCTCACCGTCAGTCGGCGGTCCGCGCGGCCGCTCCGCTGGTGGCTCACGTACACGTGGTCGTCCGTCCGCGACGAATTTTCCGATTCTGAGATCGATCGAAGCTGGGACCAGACCAACGCTGTCGGCGCGGGCCTGGCCTGGCAGACCGAGCGCTGGGACCTCGCCGTTGCCGGCAGTTATCGAACCGGCTGGCCAACGACGGACTTCGAGCTCGTGACGACGGATCCGCTGCCGCTCGTGAGCACCGGCCCCCGCAACGCGAATCGACTCGGCAGCTATACCAGCATCGACGCGCGCCTCGCCCGGAAGTTCCAGCTCGAACAGGCAGGCGAGCTCACGGTATTCCTTGAGATCACGAACCTGTTCAACCACCGCAACGAATGCTGCGTCGAGTACGAGTTCAACGACGAGGAGGGTGAGTTCGGGCTCGAGGTCGAAGCCACCAACTACCTGCCGGTATTCCCCTCGCTCGGCGTGATCTGGCGGTTCTAGGTGGTGCCGGGTCGCAGTTTCGCAGTTATTTATTGCTGCTCGGCCAATAACTGCGAAACTGCGACCCGGCACCTGGTCTCAGATATCCACCTTGCCGTCATACAGCGTCTCGAACGCGTAGAGCGTATCGAGATACTCCTTGAACTCGATGACCTTCCCGTCGGCATCGAACCTGAGCAGGAAGTGGTACTGGTTCTCGTACGGGCGCCCGTCGACCAGGCTCGTGTGGCTTTCCGCTTCGATCGCCACCCGGTCGCCCTCGGCGGTTACCGAGAGGATGGTGAAGTTGGGCGGCCCCGCCATCCGCGCGAACACCTTGGCGGTGATACGTCCGGTGGATTCCATGTCGTGCCAGCCAGCAGTGCTCAGCCGGCGACCTGCCTGCCAGAAGCGCGCGTTCGGCGCATACATCCCAAAGAGCGACGCGGAGTCACCGTCGCTGATGGCCTTCATGACCGCGAGCGCAGTCTCGCGATTGCGTTGCTCGACGGTCATCGGGTCTCCTTATCTGCGTGCGGGCGTGTCAGGTCCGCTCGAGGAGGGCAGTGTAGATGCGCAAGTCCGGTTCGGAGAAGCAGCAGAAGATCACTTCCCGGATCGACGCCAGCTGCGGCGCCGTCGCACGCACGGTCGCCACGGCGATCTGCGCCGCCGGCTCCCGGGGATAGCCGTACACGCCGGTGCTGATGCCCGGAAATGCGATCGTGGCAACGCCCCGCGTGGCGCCGACCTCGAGTGAGCGGCGGTAGCAGGAGGCGAGCAGGTCGGCTTCGCCGGTTTCGCCGCCGTGCCAGACCGGACCGACGGTGTGGATGACGAAGCGTGCCGGCAGGCGGTAGCCGGCCGTCAGCTTTGCCTCGCCCGTCGGGCAGCCGCCGAGCCCACGGCATTCGCGCAACAGCTCCGGACCGGCCGCGCGATGGATCGCGCCGTCCACACCGCCGCCACCGAGAAGCGATGCGTTCGCGGCGTTGACGATCGCGTCCACGGCGAGCGTCGTGATGTCGGCGCGGAGGGCACGCAGCTCAACGGGCATGGCCGGCACCGTGAGGCGGGAGCGGCCGCTGGTGGACGAGATCGCCCCGCGCGAGGTACTCGATCTCGTCCGGTGTCGAGACGCGGCCCAGAACCGAATTGCGATGCGGATGCCGGCCGAAACGCGCGATCACGTCACGGTGCGCGCGTGCCTGCGACGCGGAATGCTCGAGCATCGGTCGCTGCGCCACCGGCGCCGCACGAGCCAGCTCCTCGGCCAGCCGTACGGCCTGATCGAGATCGCGCAGGTCCTCGGAATGACCGAGCGGCAGGAAGAAGAAGGTCTTTTCCCACGGCGAGTCGAGCGCCGCGTAGTGGCCTGCGTCGAGGCCCGCGCGTGTCAGCGCGCGCGCCTTCGGGTCGAGCGCATACATTCGCGCATCGCCACGGTGGATGGTTCGGGAGAACTGGTCGAGCACGATGATCAGTGCGAGCCGCGCGCGTGGCTCCTCGGACCATCCGTCCAGCATTCCGCGGCCGGCGCGCTCCTGGAGCGGCCGGAACCGCTCATTGATTACGGCATCCGCGCCACCGCGAAACCACCACTCGAGCTGACGGGGCATTGCCGTCGGATCGTCCTGCGCGATGGACGGAAACCAGAAACGGAGCACGTCATCGGGGTCATCCATGAGGTTGGTCTCCGGGCCACAAGCGCTCACGGGGCCGGCAGGGCCGGCTTGAGCACCATCAGGATCACCGCCAGCACCGGCGTCAGCAGCGAGACCATCCCCCACAGATTCCACGAACGCGTCGCCGTCTCGTAGGCGGGCCAGTCGATCTGGCCGCTGTTGACGCCGGCGACCGCGATCGCGTGCATCCGCCGCTGCAGCGGAGCCACCCGCAGCATGAAAGCCAGCCCCGAAATGATGAAGAGCACGATTGACCAGAAGATCCAGCCCGTCCCCAGGATCGGGAGATGTCCGGCCATCGCCGCAGCTATCCCGGCGAGGATGATGAGGACCACGCCCGGGATGGTGAACCAGCGATCGCTTCGGGTCAGTCCCGCGCAGGCGTGGGCGATCAGCTCCGGAGTGCGTGTCCGATCGGCGTGCACTTTCCAGAGGATGCCCGTGGTTATGTTTCCGACGAAGACGATGACGGCAAGGACGTGGAGCAGCTTCCAGATCAGGTAACTCATGGCGCCACAATCCGGCATGCCCAATCGAGGGCGCACGAGGGACGAGCATATACGCAAACGGCGACCGGCTCTCGCCAGGCTCATGGCTTTCCGCTATCTTCGCCCGCGCATGAAGAAGGCCAACAGGACCCGGATCGTTTCCACGGTGGTTGCTCATGCGCTGCTGATTGCGGCGCAAGCGATTGCGACGGAGTCTGCCTGGGCGCGCAAGTCCTCGGGTGTCGACGACATCGCGCGCGGCCGTTACCTCGTCGAGGTCGGGAGCTGCAACTTCTGTCACACGCCGGGTTTCGCACAGGAGGGCATGCAGGTCCCCGAGGACCTCTGGTTGACGGGCCTCGACGTGGGCTACCAGGGTCCATGGGGCACGACCTATCCGAGCAACCTGCGGCTGCTCGTGAGCACGTTGAGCGAAGAGGAATGGTTGGCGCGCGCGCGGGTCAAGCGACTGCCGCCGATGCCCTCGGAAGCGATGCAGTCGCTGAGCGACGAAGATCTGCGCGCGATGTACCGCTATGTACGTCATCTCGGTCCAGCCGGCGCTCCCGCCCCCGCTTACGTTGCGCCTGGCGGAAAAGTCATCGCGCCGTACATCGATTTCGTGGCGAAGCCGCCGCCGGAGGCGGCGGACGCCACGACTGCGCTGATCCGGCGGCTCGGGCTCGAGGAATCGAGCACACCGGTGCGCGAGCGGGCCGGCTGGGCGCCGCCGCGCAAGGTGCTGCTCTGGAATCGAACACCGCAGCTCCTGCCGGCGCTGCAGGCCGTGGCGCCGGGCGTCGAGTTCCTGTCGGCCTCCACCGAGGCGGAGGCCGTCAAGCTGGCTCGAAAGGCCGACGCCGCGATCGGTTTCTGCTCGGAGGAAGTCCTGGCAGCGGGGCCGCGGCTGCAATGGGTGCAGGTGTTCTCGGCTGGAGTCGAGGACTGCGTCGCCGTGCCGGTGCTCCGCGAGCGCGGCCTGCTGCTCACCAACATGCAGCGCGTCTCCGGACCGGTCATGGCCGAGCACGTCATCGCAATGATGATGGCTTTCGCGCGGGCGCTGCAGTTCTACATCCCGGAGCGCGCGGAGGCTCGATGGAGCGAGGAGCTGCCGCCGTCCGTCAAGATGATCACGCTCGAAGGCAAGACCGTGCTGGTCGTGGGCCTGGGCGGTATCGGCACAGAGGTCGCGCGCCGCTCGCACGCGCTCGGCATGCGTGTGACCGCCACGCGCGCGAGCGGGCGCGAGGGTCCGGACTTCGTGAGCTACGTGGGATTGCCCGACGAGCTGCACAAGCTTGCCGCGGAGGCCGATTTCATCGTCAACACGACGCCCCTGACGGCGGCCACGACGGGCCTCTTCGATGCGGCGTTCTTCGCGGCTGCGAAACCGGGCGCGTACTTCATCAACGTTGGCCGCGGCGGTAGCGTAGTGGAGGCCGATCTCGTCGCCGCGCTCAAGGGTGGCCGCCTCGCGGGTGCAGGGCTCGACGTGACCGATCCCGAACCGTTGCCTCCCACGAGTGCGCTCTGGAAGATGCAGAACGTGATCATTACCCCGCACGTTTCCGCCCGATCCGACCTCGGGTTCGGCACGCGGCTTGCGATCGTCCGTGAGAACCTGCGCCGCTACGTGGCGGGCGAGCGGATGCTCTCCGTAGTTGACCTCGGTAAGGGTTACTGATTCCCGCCGAGCATCGCGCGTAGTTCGCGCAGCTCGAGGCGCAGCTCCGCTACGGTCTGTTCCAGCGCGTCGATTCGCGCGTCGGTAGAGGCGCGCGCCGCAGCGTCGGCTCGCGGTGCAGGCGGGGCATCGTCGACCGCCGGCGGGGCCTCTCCTGTGAAGAGCTGCATGTATCTCGAGTCACGTCTTCCGGGCTCGCGTGGAAGCCTGGCCACGAACGGGCCATCGGGCCGGGTCATCAGGTCCTCGAGCGCGGCGTCGATCGCGTTGGGATCCTCGATCGCGGCAAGCCTGGCCGCCCGCGTGCGCAACTCGCCGGGCGTCTGCGGTCCCCGCAGCAGGAGCTCGCAGACGATGGCCGTCTGCTGCGGGGAGAATCGCAGGGACCCGAATTCGGTGTTGCAGAAGAGCTGCTGGTACTTCGGCACCCGGTCGCCGAGGCCGAACCGCTCGAGCACCAGGTCGCGGCGGGTCAGCGCGGCGAGCGCCGCCTGGACGTCGTGCTCGGCGAGGTTCGTCAGCGGGTCGCGATTGCTCTTCTGGTTGCAGGCATTTAAGACCGCGTTCAAGGTGAGCGGGTACTGATCGGGGGTCGCGATCTGCTTCTCGATCAGACAGCCGATCACCCGCGCCTCGATATCGGACAACTGTGGGGTCATCCCGTAATCAGACCAGAGCAAGCGGCTCGGTGCAAACAGGCATAATCGAACGCGGAACCGCCGGGGGAGCATGGGTGGACGAGGGCAAAGGATCATCGCTCAAGGGAGCGGCCACGATCACCCTGATGGGTCTCAACGTCGTGTTCTGGGTGACGCTGCTGATGCTGGTCGCGGTGCTCAAGCTCCTCGTTCCCGTCGACTCATGGCGACAAAGGACGAGCCGGGCGCTGACGCAGATCGCGGAATGCTGGATCGCGACCAACGCCAGGATCTTCCGGGCCATGCGCTCGATGCCGATGGTCGTCGCGGGGCTCGAGGGTCTCGATCCGCGGCAGTGGTACCTGGTCGTGTCGAACCACCGTTCCTGGGTCGACATCCTGGTGCTGCAGTCGATTTTCAACCGCCGCATACCCTTCCTGAAGTTCTTCCTGAAGCGACAGCTGATCTGGGTGCCGCTGCTCGGACTCGCGTGGTGGGCGCTCGACTTTCCGTTCATGCGCCGCTATTCGTCGGAGTTTCTCGCGCGCCATCCGCACCTGCGCGGCAAGGATCTCGAGGCGACACGACGCGCCTGCGCGAAGTTCCGTCGGATGCCGACCTCGGTGATGAACTTTGTCGAGGGCACGCGATTCACGGAGGCGAAGCGCGTCGAATCGGGCTCGCTATACCGCGACCTGCTGCCCGCGCGTGCCGGTGGCATGTCGTTCGTGATGTCGGCCATGGGTGGGATCCTGCACTCGATGGTCGATGTCACGATCGCCTACCGGCCGCGGACGCCGAGCCTGTGGGACCTGTGCTGCGGGCGTCTCGGACGCGTCATCGTCGATGTCCGCAAGCGCGCCATCGAAGCGTGGATGGCCGAGGGCGACTATGCGAACGATACGGTGTTCCGCGGGCGCTTCCAGGCCTGGCTCGGCGGCATCTGGGCCGAGAAGGACGACCTCTCGGAATGATCGGCTCGGAGCCGAATATCCCGGATGAATTCGCTCTGAGCCGGATTTCCGGGGCGGCATGAGCGCGGCGCTGCCGAGCGTGTGTGTGATCGGCGCGGGGTCCTGCGGACTGCCGGTCATCAAGGCGTTGAAGGACAAGGGCCTGCCGGTCACATGCTTCGAGCGCACGCCGCACATCGGCGGAATCTGGTGCATCGACAACAAGCCGTACGGCGCGACGGCGGCCTACGAGTCGCTGCACATCAACACCGACACGCGGATGATGGAGTATCGGGATCTGCCGATGCCGGCGGACATTCCCGACTACCCCGGTCACGACGACATCTACCGCTACTTCCGCTCCTACGCCGACCGCTTCGGGTTGTGGCCACACATCGAGCTCGGGACCACCGTCACCCGGGCGCGGCGAGGCACGGACGGCGTGTGGCTCATCACGACCGACCGCGGCGGCGAGCGCGAGTTCGACGCGCTCGTCGTGGCCAACGGCCATCACTGGGAGCCGCGCTGGCCGGAGCCGTATCCCGGGCGCTTCGATGGTCTGCAGATGCACTCGCATGCCTACCTGAATCCGGACTCGCCCTTGCCGCTGCGGGGCAAGCGCGTGATGGTCGTGGGCTTCGGCAACAGTGCGATGGACATCGCCTGCGAGCTCGGCCAGCGCACGGTGTCCGAGCGTTGCTTCCTGTCGGTGCGTCGCATGGGCTGGGTCATGCCGAAGTGGGTATTCGGCCGCCCCGTGACCCGGCAGTTCGTAGACATGCCGCACTGGATTCCCTGGTGGATCGGTGGCGCGGCGGTGGGCTTGCTCGCACGAATCGCCTTCGGGCGCCCCACCGACTACGGGCTGCCGAAACCGGACCATCGCTGGTTCCAGGCGCACCCGACGATCAGCCAGGAGTTCTACTCGCGCATCGGCCATGGCGACGTGCTGGTCAAGCCTGGCATCCGCGAGTTCGCAGGGAAAGAGGTCCGGTTCGTGGACGGCAGCAGCGAGACGATCGACGCGATCGTCTGGTGTACGGGTTACACGGTCGCCTTTCCGTTCTTCGACGAGGGATTCCTGCCGGTACGCGACAACTATGTGCCGCTGTGGATGCACACGATGTCGCCCGGCGTTTCGAACCTGTTCTTCGTCGGGCTGTACCAGCCGCTGGGCTCGATCATGCAGCCGGCGGAGGTCCAGGCGAAGCTGATCGCAGGGTATCTGCGCGGGGAGGTGGGCCTGCCCGACGAGGGCACGATGCGCCGCGAGATCGAGCGCGAGCGGATGGCCGTCCGTCGCCGCTACGTCGCCTCGCCGCGGCACACGATGCAGGTCGACTTCGCGCCGTTCCTGCATCGGCTGCGGCAACTCGTGAAGCGCGGCGCCCGCCTCGCGGCGCGCCGCGGTAACCCCCTGCCCGTGCCGCCGCGAGCTGTGCAGGAGAATCGCGCCCGATGAGCTGGGACCTGCCTTCGCCCTTCATCCACGAGCGCGTGGCCGTGCACGCGGAAATCGACGGCTATGGCCACGTCAACAATGCGGTCTACGTCACCTGGCTCGACGACTGCGCCTGGGCGCATTCGACCGAACGCGGAATTCCCCCGGAGGTCTGTCGCCGCCTCGGGCGCGGCATGGCCGTGTGGCGCACGCAGATCAACTACCTGCGCCCGGCGCTCGAAGGCGATCACATCCAGGTGGCCACCTGGCCCGTTCGGAACGACCAGCGGCTGCGCATCGACCGCCGTTTTCAGATCCGCCGCCGCGAGGACGGCGAGACGCTGTTGCGCGCGCTGATCCATTACGTCTGCATCGATCTCGAAAGCGGCCGCGCGCGGCGGATGCCCGCCGAGTTCGCGCACTACTACGTCGCCGCCGACGTCGCGGCAGCCCTCGCGCGAGAGGAGCGACCGTTCCTGCCCGGCGTGGAACCGGAGTGAAAGAACGTGGCCTTCGGTGGCCTTTCGTGGCTATTCTTCGCCTCTTCGTGTTTCAGCACCGGACAGGGAGAACATCGCCATGACTGCATCCACCGATTCCGCCGAGCTCGCCGGCCTGCTGCAGCAGACCCCGCTCACGCGCCGCACGATGCTGGTATCCACGCTTTCCGTCGGTTTCGCAGCCGCCGTGCAGCCGGTTACTGCACAGACCCTGACGACCGACAGCGCCGGTCTCGAGGCGGGCGAAGTGAAGATCCCGACCTCAGACGGCGACATTCCAGCCTACCGGGCGATGCCATCGGCGGCGGGGCCGCACGCGGTCGCGCTGGTCGTGCAGGAAATCTTCGGCGTGCACGAGCACATCAAGGATGTCTGCCGGCGCTTTGCGAAGCAGGGCTACTGCGCGATCGCGCCCGAGCTCTACGCCCGCCAGGGCGACGTGTCGAAGTACACGGATTACCGCGACATCATGTCGAACGTCGTGTCGAAGGTGCCAGACGCGCAGGTCATGTCGGATCTCGATGCGACGACCCGCTGGGCGGGCGATCATGGCGGCGATGCGAAGCGTGTCGGTGTCACCGGGTTCTGCTGGGGTGGACGCATCGTCTGGCTGTATTCGGCGCACAGCCCGACGCTGAAGGCGGGAGTTGCCTGGTATGGGCGGCTCGTTGGCACGACGAACGAGTTGCAGCCCACGTATCCGATCGACGTTGTGGCGAAGCTCAAGGCGCCCGTGCTCGGTCTCTACGGCGGAAAGGACGACGGCATACCGATGGCGGATGTCGAGCGGATGCAGGCGGCGCTCGTGGCCGCGAAGAGTCCGTCGAAGATCGTGGTTTTCCCGGACGCGCCACACGGCTTCCACGCGGACTATCGGCCGAGTTATCGACCCGAAGTCGCGAAGGACGCCTGGCAGCAGTGCCTGGCCTGGTTTCGTGCGCACAACGTCGCCTAGCCCGGCGCATCGACGCCCAGCCCTCGCAGCACCGATGCGAAATCCTCAGCGAGCGGCGCATCGATGCGCAGGGGTTGCCGCGTGACCGGATGCGACAATTCGAGCGTAACGCAGGCCAGCATGAGTCGACGCACACCGTACAGGCGCTCGAAGAGGCGGTTGTGCGCACCCTTGCCGTAGGTCGAATCGCCCACGATCGGGTGCGACAGGTGCGCGAGGTGGCGACGGAGCTGATGGCGTCGCCCGGTGCGCGGTTGCAGCCGGACGAGCGCGTAGCGACTGGTCGGATAGCGGTCGACACGGTATGGGAGCTCGCAGGTCGCAAGCCGCTCGTAGCTCGTGTGCGCGGCCTGTGCCGGCCGTCCGACGGCCGGCAGCACGTCGTCCTCGACCGGCCGCAGCGCATGATCGATCTCGCCGCCCGAATCCGGCCAGCCCCGTACGAGCGCCAGGTAAGTCTTCTCGACCGTGGCACCCGCGAATGCCTCCGACATGCTGCGCGCCGTGTCGGGGTCGAGGGCGAAGGCGAGTGCGCCGGAGGTGCCCTTGTCGAGCCGATGCACCGGGTACACGTATCGACCGAGCTGGTCGCGCAGCAGCTGCACCGCAAAGCGGGTCTCGCGCGCATCGACCGGCGAGCGGTGCACGAGCAGTCCCGCGGGCTTGTCGACCACCACGAGCCAGTCGTCGAGGTAGAGGATCGGCAGCGCCCCGTCGTTCATGCGGCGGCGCCCCGCAAAGGATCGGGAGGACATACAGCGTGGATCCGGCGCAGCTGACCGCCTGGGAACAGGGCGGTGCAACGATACGTCTGCTCGGGCGGCGGATCTTCACTCGTACTGCCATCGTCGGCGACCGCAAGCCGCTGCTCCTGATCCACGGCTATCCCACTTCGAGTTACGACTGGCACAAGCTCTGGGAGCCGCTCGCCGAGCGGTACTCGCTCTACGCGCTCGACATGCTCGGCTTCGGGCTGTCCGAGAAACCACGAGGCGCGCGCTACACCATCGAGCAGCAGGCGGATTTCTGCCAGGCGCTGATCGCGGAGCATGAATGCGGGCCCGTGCACGTGCTGGCGCACAACTACGGCGACACGGTCGCACAGGAGCTGCTCGCACGCGAGCGCGAGGGGCGTTGTCGGCTGCGCAGTGTCAGCTTCCTGAACGGCGGCCTCTTTCCGGAGACGCACCGGCCGCGGCCGATCCAGCGGCTGCTCGCCCTGCCGCTGATCGGTCCGTTCATCGCGCACGGCACGACCTATCGCCGCTTCGAGGCGACGATGCGGTCCATTGCCGGCCGCAACCCGCCTTCACGCGAAGAACTGCGCGATCAATGGGCTCTCATCGAGCGCGATGAGGGCTACGTCGCGCTGGCAGGCCTGATCGGCTACATGAAGCAGCGACGGGTCAACCGCAAGCGCTGGGTGGGTGCGCTCATCGACACGACGGTTCCCCGGCAACTGATCTGTGGCGCGATGGATCCGGTTTCCGGGGCACATCTCGCCGACCGCTACAGCGAGCTCGTCCCGAATCCGGACGTAACCTATCTGGACGACGTCGGTCACTATCCGCAGCTCGAGGCCCCGGTTTCCGTCCTGGAGGCGTATTTCCGCTTCCGGGACTCGATTCACTAGTCGCCGACTGACGAGGACGACGCGTCAGGCGTCGAACAGGAACACGCGGACGAGGATGTCGGCGATGCCGATCAACGCTGCGCCTGCGATGAGTCCGGCACAGATCGCCTCCTGCGAATCCACCCACAACCGGAACCCTCCCGACTCGCGCCGCTGACCAAAGATGCGGCCAGCGACCCAGAACATGAGCGAGCCCAGGAACATCATGAGCGATGACTCCGGGGGCACGACCACGCCGAGTCCGATTGCAAGCGGTGACAGAGGAAAGCGGTGGTGAGTGTGGATGCGTATCACCTCCATGACGAGCGCCACAAACGCCGCGATCGCCATCGACCAGACGATCGACGTCGTGAGCAGCACCGATCCGGATCCGCCTCCGCCGAAGATAGTCGTCACGAGGTCGGAGACGCCCTTCCACTGCACAGCGCCGGGGAACGCGAACTTGTCGCTCACCATCGTGTCCTGCACGCTCACGGCGCCGCCCGGAACGAACCGGTCGAGGCCGAACAGCAGGAAGTAGAGCGGCGTCGCGGCGAGCGCGCCCGCCACGATGCCGATGCCGTGGCCGATCGCCTGCTGGCGCGGCTTGGCGCCCAGCATGTATCCCGGCTTGATGTCCATCAGCAGGTTCGACGCGTTGCTCGCCACCTCGGCCGACATGACCGCGGTCATGAGGTTGGGCGCCGGTGTGCGCGGCTCGATCGCGCCGACGATGAATTGCGGAATCTTCGACAAGGAGCTCGAGGGCGTGATGCCGGTGAGCGCAGTGCTGCTCGCCGCAATCAGGGCAAGAAGCAGGATCAGCGGGATCGAGGCGGCGCCGAGCCACCACGGCACGCCGAACCAGACCTGCGCCAGGTACACGCCGAACGCGCCGATCAGCGGCACGCCGATCACCGAAACCCTGAGCGGCAGCTCGATATCCTTGAGCACGTCGTAGCGCGGTGCGACGGGCCCCCGGCGGGTCAGCATGCGCCAGGCCTGGACGAATACATCTGGCCGCGCAAAGAGCGTCACCATTGCCGCGACCACCATCATCGTGATGCCCCACCACAGCGACCAGGTGTTCAGGATGTGCGCGCGCCCGAACACGGCCGTGCCTGCGGCCACCGAGCCTTCGCGCGGTGCGATTTCACCGGCCGAGATCATGATGGGCACGATCACGGCGAAGTTGAGTACCGCACCCACCAGCAGGCTCGACGCCGTGCGGATGCCCATCAAGCCACCCGCGCCGATCATCGCGAGATCGAGCGATGGGGAGAGCGCGAGCTGTCGGATATCGACGCCGGCGAGGCGGGGTAGGGGCACCAGCCCCTTCTCCGCGAGCGTGTAATACCAGCCATCGAGCGAGAGTGGCAGGTGCCAGGCGGTCGTGAGCCCGAGCCATCTCTGCTGCACGAGCCGCATGATGTTTTCGCCGGAGAGCACGCCGATCGTGCCGGCGATGCCGGCCGCCGCAGCGAGTACGCGAGCCTTGTACATTCCGGTAGCCGCACCCGCCGATTCGTACAGTGCGTCGAGCACGACGCCGCAGGCGCGACCTTCGGGAAAGGGGTGCTGCTCGTCGTTGATGAAGCGGCGCTTCATCGGGAATGCCACCAGCACCCCCATCGAGGACAGGACGACGTTGAAGCACATGATCTGCCACCACGGCAGCACCTGGTTGGTCGCCCACATGTAGGCCGCGATTCCCGAGGTCAGCGGCATCGTCATATAGCCCGCCGCCGTCGCGATCGACTGCGTGCAGTTGTTCTCGAGGATGGTCATGTCGCGGGCGCCGAGCCGCGACAGGACGCGGAACATTGCGAAGGCGAGGATGACCGAGGTGAGGCCGACGCCCAGCGTCCAGCCCGTCTTGGCCGCGACGTACAGGTTGGTCGCGCTCAGCACGCCGCCGAGCAGGAAGCCTGTCGCTGCCGCACGCAGCGTCAGCTGCGGCATGTCGCCGCGAAAGACGTTGTGGAACCACCAGCGGTCCTTCTGCTCGCGGCTCCAGTCGCGGATCTGTTCGTCGCTGAGATGAAGGAGCGCCATGGCAGTCGGGTGAGATTCTGCCCGTATGCGGCAATTGCCGCCCGATTTATTGACCCATAACTCGACTCATGGTCTAGTCAAATCATCGGGTTGCAGTGCAGCACCGGACCGTACGAACGATCGTGGAAGTGCATGGTGGCACCATGAGCGACACCAGCGGGCCAACGGGGAAAGTCCTGTTCCGTGTCGTCGGCGAGGACGGAGACGTCAATGTGGAAACGCTTTGGGCCTTCGACCTTGGCCAAGATCGATACAGACTCGACAACATGCCTTTCTATGCTTACTCGGTATCGCTTGGCGATGTCGTCCTTGCCCCGGTCGATCCAGCCGAACAAGTGCCCACTTTCCAGACAGTGGTGGAGAAGTGCGGCAACAGAACCGTCAGAATCTTCTTCGACGAGCCCGTAGCAACCGGGAGCAATTCCATGGTCCTGCTCGAGGGGCTTGTTGACAGGGGATGCGAGTACGAAGGCGCGAGCAGTCGGTACTTTACCGTCACCATCCCTCCACGCGTTGAGTTGGCGGCGGTTCGAGACTACCTGGTGGAGAATGCGCTCACGTGGGAACACGCTGACCCGAGCTACTCGGAGCTCTACGGAAATGACGGCTGACAACGCGTTCGAGCCGACGCGAGACGCTCAGTCGCTCGAGGTTCGCCGTGAGGTTTCGGATGGCGATGGGTGGCGAACCGAGCTGACCGTCAGGTACAAAAAGAGCCCGCTCGGATGAGATGGGACGGGGCAGTGCGCATCAAGCTGCTTGTCGGAGGCATCTTGCTCGCGACGCTGCTTTCGTGTCGTTCCTCGCCCCCGAATCCGGATCAGGACCGGATTGCTGTGCTGGCAGCGGAGCGCGAATGGGCGACGGCCGCAAGAGACCGGGATCTGGATCGAAGCCTCTCCCACATGGCGGAAGACGCGGTGATGCTTCCACCCGCGGGCCCACCGATTGTCGGTAAGGACGCGATCCGCGATTACATGGCTTCGGGCTTCGCGACGCCGGGATTCAGCGTAACCTGGGAGCCGCAAAGCGTTGTCGTGGCGGGCGGTGGAGATTTCGCCTACACCCATGCGCGAAGCGTTTACACGATCCCTGGACCCGGTGGGACCGTTCAGACGGTGCACGCGAAGGGCGTCGCGATCTGGCGCAAAGACCCCGATGGAACCTGGCGCTGTGTCGTCGACATCTGGAACGAGGCGCCGTCGCCCGACGTCGAGACGAAATCGAAAAAGTGATTCACGTTCGCCCGGCCGTGGTGTCAGACGCAACCGGCATCAGCGCGCTGATTCATTCTTTGCTGCACCACCGGACTCCGGAGCCCGCCGATCCGGCCCCGGAGCAGTTCATGGCACTGTTTGCGCCACAGGCGATCGAAGGCTACATCACGGCTGGCAATTACAACTATCTGGTGGCGCTGGATGGCGATCAGCTGGTCGGAGTCCTTGGCGTTCGCGACAATCGGCATCTGGTGCATCTGTTTGTGGCGGAGGCGTATCAACGGCGCGGTATCGCGCGCACGCTGTGGCATCGAGCGAGATCTGAGGCGCTGACCGCGGAGGCCGAAGTGGAAATCTCCGTCCGCTCCTCGGTATACGCCACCGGGGTATATGAGCGGTTCGGATTCGTCGTATGCGGGCCGCGTGTCGAGGGCATCGGAGTGACTTACGTGCCGATGCGCCAGGTTCTTCGAAGGAGCTGCGGCTAAGGAGAGGTCGAGGTGACCATGCAAAAGGCGAAACCTGCCGCCAGCCCCGCGGCTTACGTTGCTGCCCTCGATGGATGGCGTCGTAAGTGCGTCAAAGCTCTTCGTGCGACCGTTCGTGCCTCAGCGCCGCTGGAGGAGGTCGTGAAATGGGGCCACCTCGTCTACCTTGCCAATGGCCCCGTCCTGCTCATTCGCGCCGAGGAAGGCCGCGTATTGTTCGGCTTCTGGCGTGGGCAGCGCTTGCGCGCCATCGAGGCTCGCCTCAAGCCTGGCGGGAAGTACGAGATGGCCACCCTGGAACTGCATGAGGATGTGACCGTCGATTCCGCAACAGTACGCCGGCTGACCCGGGAGGCCGTCGCCCTGAACAAGCGGCTTGGGGATCCGACGCTGGCAGCGAAGAAGCGGTAAGCGGCACTCTGCATGTGGTTTCGTTCAAGCGCGTCGGCTGGATGTGGCGGTCGCGCCATGCCGGCGATACCATCACCACCCTCAACTGCGGAGGACCACCTCATGGACAGCAGAATCAAGTGCCTATCGGTCTGTGCGGGAATCCTTGGTGTTCAGTTCGCCATCGCTCAGGAGCCCGCGGCGCCGAAACCCGGCCCCGAGCACCAGCGGCTCGGATACTTCGTGGGCAACTGGAGAACCGAAGGCGAGATGAAGCCGAGCGAGATGGGTCCCGGCGGCAAGATGACATCGACGGAGAAGTGCGAGTGGTTCGAAGGACGATTCTCCGTCGTCTGTCATGGCCAGGGACAGTCTCCCTGGGGCCCGGGCAAGAGCATCGGCATCATGAGCTACAGCCCCGAAGAGAAGACCTACGTCTATTACGGCGTCGACACCACAGGCATGACGATGACCACGGTGCCGCGCGGAACGGTCAAGGGTGACACCTGGACCTACAGTGACGAAAGCATGATGGGTGGCAGGAAGGTCAAGACACGCGTCACGCTGAAGGAACTTTCGCCCACGGCGTACACGTTCAAGATGGAAGCACAGGGGCCCGACGGCACGTGGGCGCCGGTCATGGAGAGCAAGAGTACGAAGACCAACTAGGAACACGCGGCGTGCCAGAGCCGTGGCCGATCTGGCGAAGTGGGACCGCCGGTCGCACGAACGAGCTCGTGTCGGCGCTCATTGACGGAGCAAAAATGCCGAGCTTCAAACCCGCAAACTACAGCACGGTCTCACCGTACCTGATCGTCAGTGATGCAGCTGGAACGATAAAGTTCCTGGAGCAGGTATTCGCAGCCAGTGTGCTTCGAGCCTTCCCCGATGATCAGGGCCGCTTGATGCACGCCGAGGTTCGCATCGACGATACGGTCCTGATGCTCGCTGACTCCGCACCGGGGTGGCCACCTGTTGCTTCTTACGTGCACGTCTACGTCGCTGATGTCCACGCGACCTATGCACGTGCCCTGAAAGCAGGCGCCACGTCCGTGCAGGAACCGGTGAAGAAGGGAGACGAGGACAACCGAGGCGGCGTCAAGGACGCAGGTGGCACCACGTGGTGGATCGCCACTCGCGTCGAGTAGCTGCGGACGGGTGCGGCCCCGGTCAGCGTGCGCTCGCGACGAGTGCCATCCACCACGCGATCACGATGACCGTCATCACGAGGCCGCCGAGCAACCGCTGTCCGCGGCGACCCGCCGGTCCGCGCCCGGGCGCGCGGCCGAGCCATCCGCCGGCAAGCGCCCCGGTGACGAAGCCCGCGAGATGCGCGAGCACGTCCGTGCGTTCGCCACCGACGCCGAGAAAGGCGAGCAGCGCGACGCCGGCGACGATCGGCGCGTAGCGATAGGCCCAGCGTTCGGCGACGCGACTGACGCTGCCGCCAGCCATACGCGGCGAGCAGCCCGAGCGTCGCGAAGACCGCGGTCGACGCGCCGGCCGAGGAATGCCCGGCCGTCTGCACGAGTGCCGTGAGCAGGTTGGCGGCTGCGGCGGCGCCCACGATCGAGGCCCACGCGACACCCGGCCCGAGGAGCTGCCCCGCGAAGTAGCCGAACAGCATGCCGAAGCCCAGGTTTGCGATCAGGTGCGCGACATCGAGGTGCAGTGTGAGCGCCGTGACAGCGCGCCAGAGCTCTCCACCCCGCACCTTGCCCGCCTGGAGCGCGCCGGCGTCGAGCCAATCCAGGTCGAGCGCGCCGATTCCTGCGAGATAGCCGACGAGCAGCAGCACGAACGCATAAGCCAGCGAGCCGATGCCAGCGTAAGGCTGCAACACCGGCGGTGCGGTCGGGCGCCGGGCGAGGCGGGTTCTCGCGCTCGTATCGCTCGAGCTGCTGCCTTGCGGCCGGTGCGTCCTCGACCGCGACGAAGAGGTGCCAGCGGCCGCCCGGCGAACACCAGTTGCGAGCCGATGCCGACCGACTGCAGGACGAGGACGCGCTCCTCGGACTGCGGGCGGGACAGGCTCTGGAATAATTCGACGAGGTCCGGCGGAGCCGGGTCGATCGGATTCATGCCGAATGCGCCGGCATCATCGCTTGACGCGAGCTCGTCCGCGTCGGCTTGCGACGACGCCTCACGGTCCTGCGCGCGTCGAGCTGCGCGGCGAGCCGCGTCACGTCGACGTCCGCGGCCTCGACGCACTTACGGCCGGTCTCGATCGACTCCCGCGCCCGGTGAAAGTCCATGAGCTGGAGCCTTGCGAGGTCGGGCTTCAGCACGAGGTCGGGCGGGTCCGCCGCAAGCCGCTCGCGGCTGATGCGTTCCTGCATGATTCCGACGGCGCTCGCCATCACCTCGAACAGACCCGGCTCGCTGCGTCGCGCGCGGAACGATTCGACCAGCCCGTCGATCAGGCCCGACCAGCTGCGAAGCACGGCGGTGCCTTCCGCGCTAGCGGGCGTGGTCTCCGCGGCGGGCGCCCGCCGCGACGCCGTGTCGCCGCGCGCGGCGCGCATCGCTGCGCGGGTCACCGGGCGACTCAGGTCCACGGCGATCACGACATCCGCGCCGAGCGCGCGGCAAAGCGACACCGGCACCGGGTTGACGACCCCGCCATCGATCAGCCAGCGATTCTCGTGCCAGCTCGGCGCAAAGAGCCCCGGCAGGCCGCTCGAAGCTCGAATGGCGGTCATCATCGAGCCATTGCGCAGCCAGATCTCCTCGCCCGTGTAGAGATCGGTCGCGACTGCGCCGAAGGCGACCGGGAGGTCCTCGATCATCGGGTCGCCGATCTGGGTGGCGATCGCCATCATCAACCGGTTGCCGGTCATCACTCCGCCGCCGCGAAACAACGCATCGACGAGACGCCAGACGTCGCGCTGTGTCAACGCGATCACCCACTGCTCGAGCGCGGCGAGTCGCCCGTTGGCGAAGGCTGCTGCGACCAGCGCTCCGACCGAGGCGCCAGCGACGACGTCGGGCTTGAGACCCTTCTCCACGAGTGCGGCGACGACGCCGATGTGCGCCCAGCCACGGGCCGCCCCGCTGCCGAGCGCGAGTCCGAGACGCGGGCGCCCGGGGCGCCTGGACGCGTTCACCTCAGGGGCGCAGCGCGCGGTAGAGGAAAGGGAGACTCACGTCCATGCGATAGTCGACATCGGAGTGGTCATCGTCGAACTCCTCGTAGCGGTGCGCGATTCCGGCCGCGCGTGAGGCGCTTCGAGAGGATCCGCGTCCCGAAGTGGATGTGGAACTGGTCGCGCCAGCCGCAGTCGATGTAGATCCCGCGCAGCCGCCGAAGATTCCGGCGGTACCGCGCGACCAGGTTGACGGGGTCGTGGCGCATCCAGCGCCGCCAGCGGCCCGGCACGGCCTCGCCGCGTCTCGAGGTGGAACGGGAACCGGAAGCCGAGCGGCGCCTTCGGGTCCGGATCGTAGGTGGCGGCCATGCACACGTTCATGATCGCCATGCCTTCCGCGTGCGAGAGCTTAGGCTTGCCCCACATCGCATCGAGGAAGCGCTTGGCGCGGCCGTCGTCGAAGCCCTGCATCAGCCGGCGGTCGCCGCGCGCGACTTCGGTCGGCGTCTGTCGTCCAGCCCGTCGTGCCGGCTGTCGGTACTTGGCGAGGACGTTGAGGGTGTTCGGCCAGTCGCAGTGGTAGATGAACTCGAAATAGGCGTCGCCCGAATGGTCGGCGATGGCGCCCCAGTGCCGCGTATAGCGCATGCCGTGGATGATGGCTCCGTACCCGCCGGAGGACTTGCCGAAGCAGCCGCGGTGCTCGCGCGAGGCGAGCGTGCGGAATTCGCGATCGACGTACGGCACGATCTCGTCGACCAGGTAATCCGCGTAGCGGCCGACGGCGGAGGAGTTGACGTACTGGTTGCCGCCGAGGCTCGTGAAGCAGTCCGGCATCACGAGGATGACCGGGCCCATGCGCTTCTCGTGTATCAGACGCGCGGCACGCTCGGCGAGGTTCTCGCTGAAGGGCTTCCAGTTGAGATGCGCCGGACCCGACCCGGTGAAGCCCACCATGTCGACCAGCACGGGGAAGCGCGCGCCGGGCCCGCGGCTGCGCCGGTCGTACTGCGGGGGCAGCCACACCGCGAGCCGGCGCACGTGCGGGTCGCCGAGCGGGTTCTCCGCGAGCACCTTGGAGCGGTGCTCGAGCATCACGATCGTACCTGTGCTGCGAACCGGTCGCTTTCGGGCCATTTGGTCTTCCCGTTGTTGTTCGTGGGTCCGCGGACTACTTGCGATCGCGTATGTCGATGAAGGTCAGGAACTCGTTGCGGGTGCGCGCGTCGCTGCGGAACGTGCCCAGCATCTTGCTGGTGATCATCGAGACGCTGCGCTTGTGCACGCCGCGCGTCGTCATGCACTCGTGCACTGCCTCGATCACCACGCCGACGCCGCGCGGACGCAGCGCAGTGTTGATGCAGGCGGCGATCTCGGCCGTCATCTTCTCCTGGACCTGGAACCGGCGGGCGTAGGCATCGACGACGCGCGCCAGCTTGCTGATGCCGACGACCCTCCGGGTCGGCAGGTAACCCACGTGCGCGCGACCGATGATCGGCGCCATGTGATGCTCGCAATGCGATTCGAACTCGATGTCGCGCAGCACGACCATCTCGTCGTAGCCGGCCGTTTCCTCGAACGTGCGGCCGAGGTACTCGCGGGGGTCGATGCGGTACCCCGCGTACCAGTCGCGATAGGCGCTGACCACGCGGCGCGGCGTGTCGCGCAGCCCTTCGCGCCGCGGGGTCCTCGCCCGCCCAGCGCAGGAGCACCCGCACGGCCGTCCTGGGCCGCCTCCTCGGTCACATCCGGGCCCGATGCTTTCCGCGCTTTCGCCATGTTCGACCCCTTCAGCCTGGCCGAGCCTGTTTGCGCCACAGGCTCAGCAGCAGAAACCCGGCGACCATGCCGCCGAGATGCGCGAAATGCGCGACTCCCTGGCTCGTCCCGGTCACGCCCAGATACAGCTCCAGCAGTCCGTACAGCGTGACGAACAGCCAGGCCGGCATCGGGATGGGCGGGAACAGCAACATGATACGGCGCTGCGGATAGGCCATGCCAAACGCCAGGAGCAGGCCGAAGACCCCCCCGGAGGCCCCGAGCGTCGGCACCGGCGGACGATCGATGTTGCCCATGACGATGAGCTGCGTTACCGCGGCACCCACCACGCAGAGCAGGTAATAGACGAGATAACGGCGTGAACCGAGCAGGCGCTCGATGTCGCCGCCGAACATGTAGAGCGCGAGCATGTTGAAGAACAGGTGCGCGGGCCCGGCGTGCAGGAATCCGTAACTCAGGAGCTGCCATGGCCGGAAGGAGGGCGCGGCTGGGAACTGCTCCGACCCGATGGGCCACAGGGCGAAAGGACGCGATCAGCAGGGGCCCCGTCAGGAACTGGACTGCGAAGACCGCGACGTTTGCGATCAGCAGAGCCCGGGTGACCGGAGGCATGCGTTCGGCGATCATTGCAGGATCGTATCGGAAACACCGATCCAATGAAGACTTCGGGTTGGACCCTGCACCTGGTGCTGGCCCTCGGGCTGGCCGGCGTCACCCCCGCCACGGAGGGCGCGCGCCGCTTTGGCACGCTCGAGTTCGCGCCCTGCACGCTGAGTTCCCCGGGCCTGCCGCTCACCGTCGCCGCGCAATGCACCGGCGTCGCGATGCCCGAGGATCATTCGCGCCCCGACGGGAGACGCATCGATCTCGCGCTCGCGTGGGTGCCGAGCGCTGCGCGCAAGCCCGCGGCCGACCCGGTATTCATGCTTGCGGGCGGGCCGGGGCAATCCGCGCGCGACAGCTACGCTGCCGTGTCGCCCGGCCTTCCGCGACGTGCTGCGACGCAGGCACGTCCTGCTGCTCGACCAGCGTGGCACCGGGCCCGGTAACCCGCTCGATTGCGGACCGGCCGACGAGGCGGGTGTGCCCGGAGCGGCGGAGGCGGGTCGGCCGGAAGCCGCGCGGAGCCAGGCCGCACGCTGCCTGGAGCGCCTCGAGGCGGATCCACGATTCTTCACGACGAGCGACGCCGTTTCCGACCTGGAGGCCGTGCGCGCACGGCTCGGGGCGGAGACGATCAACCTGGTCGCCATTTCCTATGGCACGCGGGTCGCGCTCGAGTACCTGCGGCGGCACCCGTCGCGCGTGCGGACCCTGGTCCTCGACGGTGTCGTGCCCCCGGAGCTTGCGCTCGGCGCCGAACACGCACGCAATCTCGAGCAGTCGATCGATCTGCAGCTCGAACGCTGCACGCGCGATGAGGTGTGCGCACGCCGGTTCGGCGAGCCGCGCGCGTCGCTCGCGCGGCTTCTCGACGAGCTCCGCCGCGAGCCCCGCGTGGTCCGGTACCTCGATCCGCGTACCGCCGAGCCGCGCGAGGATCTGCTGACCGCGGACCTCGTGGCCGGTGTCGTACGGCTCTACGCGTATGCGCCGCAGCTCGCAGCAATGCTGCCGATGAATATTGCCCGTGCGGCGGCAGGCGAGCCCGAGCTCCTGATGGCGCAGGCCCGCATGATCGAGGACCTGGTCGGAGAGCAGATCTCGCTCGGTCTGCAGTTGTCGGTGAGTTGCGCCGAGGATGCGCCATGGCTCGTCGCCGATCCGGCCGACGCGGACACCATCCTGGGCGCCGGGTTCGTGGCTTCGATCAAGGCAGCCTGCGAGGTCTGGCCGCGCGGGCGTGTGCCCGCGGATTTCCACGCGCCGGTCGAAAGCGACCGACCCGCGCTGCTCCTTTCCGGGGAGTTCGACCCCGTGACGCCGCCGCGCTACGCGGAGCAGGTGCTTCGCACCCTGCCGAACGGGCGTCACCTGGTGGCCCGCGGTCAGGGTCACAACGTGATGACGGTCGGCTGTAGCCCTAAGCTGATCGCAGAGTTCATCGATTCTGCGGATGCCAGGGCGCTCGCCGCGGGCTGTCTCGACCGCCTGATCGAGACGCCGCCATTTTCCGGCGCGCATGGGTGGGAGCCGTGAGCTCGTGGTGCCCGGGCGGGAGCGCCTCATGATCGAAGTGCAGGACCTGCACAAGACGTTCACGATCCGCGGCGTCCCGCTGCATGCGGTCAACGGTGTGACTTTCACCGCGGCGGACGGCGAGATCACGGGGCTGCTTGGCCCGAACGGTGCCGGGAAGACCACGACGCTCCGCATGCTGTACACCTTGATGCACGCCGATCGTGGCCGTGTGCTGGTCGATGGTCTCGACGTCGCAACCGATCCCGACGGCGTGCGCGCCCGGCTCGGCGTGCTGCCGGACGCGCGCGGGCTCTACAAGCGGCTCACGGCGCGCGAGAACATCGAGTACTTCGCGCAGCTGCATTCGATCGCCGCGCCTGTGATCGCGGAGCGGATCGATCGCCTGTCGCGGGCGCTCGACCTCGGCGAGTTCCTCGAGCGGCGTACGGAAGGGTTCTCCGGCGGCCAGCGGACCCGAACCGCCATCGCGCGCGCGCTGGTGCACGACCCGCGCAATGTCGTGCTCGATGAGCCGACCAACGGGCTCGACGTCATGACGACGCGAGCGCTGCGCGGCTTCCTCAAGCGGCCTGCGCGCGGAAGGCCGCTGCGTGCTGCTCTCGAGCCACGTGATGCAGGAGGTCGCGGCGCTCTGCGATCGCATCGTCGTCATCGCCGGCGGTCACGTCGTCGCGCAGGGCACGCCAGAGGAACTGCGCGCGCGAACGGGAGCCTCGAACCTGGAGGACGCCTTCGTCCGCGCGATCGGCAGCGACGAAGGTCTGCTGGCATGAACGCGCTCTGGACGGTGATGCGCAAGGAGCTGCTCGACGCGTTCCGGGACAGACGGATGGTGCTGATGGCCTTCGTCGTCATGCCGCTCGCGGTGCCGAGCCTGCTGGCGGGGATGAGCGCGGTCGGCGTGCGCAAGCAGCTGCAGAAGCTCGAATCGACGCTCGAGCTGCCGGTGATCGGCGCGGAGCGGGCGCCCAACCTGATGGCCTGGCTCGGCAGCCACGACCTGCGCATCGTGGTGCCACCCGAGGATCCGGATGGCGCGGTCCAGCGCCAGGAGCACGAGGTGATCCTGCGCATCTCGGCCGACTACGCCACGCGCTGGCGCTCCGGTGAGCCGGCGCGCGTCGAGTTGATCTACGACAGCTCGCGACCCGTGCAGACCGGGACCTCGGTCGCACGCGTTCGCAGCCTGCTCGAGGCGTACTCGGGCCAGGTCGGGACGCTGCGCCTCATCGCGCGGGGCGTACACCCGTCGGCCGCGGAGCCCCTGCAGCTCGCGCTCCACGACGTGGCGACGCCGGAGTCGCGATTCGACCTCACCCAGCAGCTCCTGCCGTACCTGCTGCTGCTGCTCGCCTTCATCGGCGGCATGCAGCTCGCGATCGACGCGACGGCGGGCGAGCGCGAGCGACAGTCGCTCGAACCGCTGCTCGCCACGCCCGCGTCGCGCGGGGCGCTGATCAGCGGCAAGATTCTCGCCACGGCGGTGTTCACGCTGGCGTCGCTCCTCGTGACGCTGCTCGCGTACCGCATCGCCTTTGCGGTGATCCCGGTGGAGAACCTCGACCTGAGGCTCGAGGTGTCGGCGCGGTCGCTCGGGAAGCTCCTGGTCGTGATACTGCCGATCATCCTGCTCGGCGCGAGCGTGCTGACGGCGCTCGCGGCATTCGCCCGCAGCCATCGCGAGGCGCAGGGATATCTGCCGGTGCTCATCTTCCTGCCGATGGTGCCGACGCTGTTCCTGATGGTCGCGCCGGTCCGCACTCAGCTCTGGATGCTGGCCGTGCCTTTTCTCGGCCAGAACCAGCTCATCCTGCGCGTGTTGCGCGGCGAGCCGATCGCGTGGGGGGAGTGGGCCGTGAGCCTGGGCACAGGGCTCGCGCTGGTGGCCGTCGTGTGGTTCGTCGCGGCGCGGTTGTATCATCGCGAGCAACTCGCGACGTCCGCCTGAATCGGCGCGCTGCGGACAAGAGGATGCGGATCGGGATCATCGGTGGGGGCTTGAGCGGGCTCGCGACGGCGTTCTACCTGTCACGACTGCTGACGGGTTCGCGGATCACGGTGTTCGAGGCCGAGGAGCGCCTGGGCGGCAAGTTGCGAACCGTCGAGGTCGACGGCTTTCGATTCGAGACCGGCGCGAACGGTTTCCTCACGAGCAAGCCGGACTGCCTCCAGCTTTGCCGGGACACCGGTCTCGAGGCGAGCCTGCTGCCGGGTGCGAAAGCGGCCCGCAAGCGATTCGTCTACACGGATCGCCTGCACCGTCTGCCGGAATCGCCACGACTCTTTCTCGAGTCCGATCTCCTGAGCTGGCAGGAAAAGCTGCGCGTCGCAGGCGAGCTCTTCGTGCCCCCGCGACGCGCGGGGGGCGAGGAGACGTTGCGGCAGTTCGGCGACCGCCGCCTTGGGCCCGGATTCACCCGCGTCTTTCTCGACGCCATGTCGGCCGGCATACACGGATCGACGCCCGACCGCCTGTCCGTGCAGGCGGCGTTCCCGCTCGTCGCACAGCTCGAGCGGGAACATGGCGGACTGCTGCGGGGCATGATCGCGAAGCGCGGACGTACCGGCCCGGGCGGCGTCCTCATGAGCCTGACGGCGGGTGTCGAAACGCTCATCCGCAGGCTGGTCGAGCTCGCGCCGGTCGAGTGGCGCACCGCGGACGCGGTGCGGGCCGTCGTGTTGGGAGCGCGGAAGTTACCGGATCGAGGGCGCGCGATCGTCCGCAGAAGTCGACCGCGTCGTGGTGTGCGCGCCTTCGTTTGCGGCCGCGGCAATGCTCGCCCCGCTCGATGCGGAGCTTGCGGCCCTCCTGTCCCGAATCGAGTACACACCGATCGCGGTCGTGGGCATGGGCTTTCGTTCGCCCATCGCGTCGCTGGACGGGTACGGGCTGCTCACGACGAGCTCGGCGCGCGCGCCGATTCTCGGGGTTCTCTGGGACAGCAGCATCTTCCCGGATCGTGCGCCGGCGGGTGCCTGCAGCCTGCGTGTCCTGATCGGCGGGCAGCGTGCGCCGCAACTCGTCGAGCTCGATGAACGCGGACTGATCGACACCGCGCGCGAGGGGCTCAGGACGACCATGCAGCTCGATCGCGACCCGGACGTGACATTCGTCCAGCGCTGGCCCCGCGGCATCCCGGCCTACGGCGTAGGCCATCTCGCGACAGTGGATGCCGCATTCGCGCGCGCCGCGCGATTCCCGGGGCTGCATCTCAATTGCAACGCCTACCGCGGTGTCGCGATGAATGACTGCGTGCACGAGAGCCGCCAGCTCGCGCTCTCCATCGCCACCAGTCAATAATTGGCTCAGAGCCAGTCGGAGGCGCATGCTGACCATTGATGAATTGCACCGCGCCACGCGTGCGCTTGCGAGACGCGACCCCGACCTCGCCCGCGTCGTGCGTGCACACGGCCCGCCCCCGCTCTGGCGGCGCAGGACCGGCTTTGCGACGCTGGTGCACATCATCCTCGAGCAACAGGTGTCGCTCGCTTCCGCGCGTGCCGCTTTCGATCGCGCATACGTGCTCGCGCAACCGTTTACACCGGCGACGTTTCTCCGACTCGACGACCGGCAGCTCCGGGTGGCCGGGTTCAGTCGGCAGAAAACGCAGTATTGCCGCAACCTCGCGCGCGCAGTGATCGACGGCGACCTCGATCTCGCCCGGCTGGCGCGCTGCGACGACGAGGAGGCTCGTCGCCGTCTGATCGCGATCAAGGGGATCGGCGCGTGGACCGCCGATATCTACCTGATCATGGCGCTCGGCCGGCCGGACATCTGGCCGCTCGGCGACATCGCGTTGGCACAGGCCGCGCGCGAGCTGAAGCGACTGCCGGCGCGCCCGTCGGCAACGGAAATGTGCGCAATCGGTGAGAGTTGGCGGCCCTGGCGCGCGGTCGCCGCCCGCGTGCTCTGGCATCACTACCTGAGCACGCCAAGGCGATGAAAATTGGCTCGGAGCCAATTGTTCGGGACAGCTCAGCTCCGGGGCAAACGTTCGAATGCGGAATAATTGGCTCCGAGCCAATTTTCAGAGGCACATCTACCAGGCGATGCCGTAGTCCTCGCCGTGGTTGCTCGAGCCACCCCACATCGTCCCATGCGCATGGTCGAGCATGATCGCGTTGATCGGTCCGGAGCTGCGGTCCTCGAACTCGAGCGTATAGCCCCGCAGCCGCAGTTCCCGGCGCACCGACTCGGGCGCGGACGCGTTCAGCATCAGACGGCCGGGTTCGGACTTGTGCTCGCCGAAGGATGATTTCATCTGGTAGCTGTTGAAGTTGGCTGCTTCGGCGGCTTGTTGCGGCGTCATGCCGAACTCATGGACGTTGAGGAAGAACTGCAGAAGGTTCTGGTCCTGCGAATCGCCGCCCTGGACCGCGAAGGCGAGCCAGGGCTTGCCGTCCTTGAGCGCCAGGCTCGGCGTCAGCGTGACGCGCGGGCGCTTGCCGGGCTCGATGACGTTGAACGGGTTCTCTTCCGCCTCCACGACGAACTGCTGAGCGCGCTGACTCGCGCCGATGCCGGTCCGCCCGGCGATCACTGCGGGGATCCAGCCGCCGCTCGGCGTCACCGCCACCAGCCAACCCTCGGCGTCCGAGGCGACGACGCTGGTCGTGCCGCGCAGGAAACCTTCCTTGAACCGCTCGAGCGCCGCCTCGTCTTCCGTGCCCGAGGCCGGCGCGGTCGTGGCCGCCGTCCGCGGATTGAGCAGTCCGGCATACGGATTCTTCCCGTCCTGGTGGGGATACGGATCTCCGGGCCCGGCGGCGGCATCGTTGCGGTCCTTGCGAATCATGGCCGCGCGTTCCTTCGCGTAGGTCTTCGACAGCAGGCCGCGCCGCGGCTCCTCCGGCGGAAAGAGCGGGTCGCCGTAGTAGAAATCCCGGTCGGCGTAGGCGAGGTTCATCGCCTGGTAGACCGTGTGGATGTAGCTCGCGCTGTTGTAGCCCATCGCGCGCAGGTCGAAGTTCTCGAGGATGTTGAGCGCCTGCAGCAGCACCGGCCCCTGCGTCCAGGTGTCGAGCTTGTAGACGTCGACGCCGCGATAGCTCGTCTTGAGCGGCTCCTCGATCCAGGGCTTCCAGCCCGCCAGGTCCTCGAGCGTCACGAGCCCGCCCTGCTCGCGAAGCCCGCGTACGAATTCCTCCGCGATGTCGCCCCGGTAGAAACGGTGATGCGCGGCTTCGATCGCCTCCTTGCGCGACTTGCCGGCGGCGAGCGCCTGTCGCTCGGCCTCCACGAGCTTGCGCAGCGTCGCGGCGAGATCGGCCTGGCGGAAGATCTCGCCGGACTGCGGCGCTTCGCGCGCCTCGCCGGCGTGCGGCAGCATCACCGCCTTCGAATACGGCCACTCGCGCAGTGTGTCCTTCCAGCGCTCGATGTTGTTCGCCGTCTCGGCGTCGATCGGATAACCGTCCGCCAGCTCGATCGCGGGCGCCAGCACCTGGGCCAGCGACAGGCGGCCGTACTCGGCGAGCATCAGCATGATTCCGCCGGGGGTACCCGGGGTGATCGCGGACAGCGCGCCGCGCTCGGGCGGGTATTTCATTCCCTTCGAACGGTAGAACTCGGGCGTCGCGCCCGAGGGTGCGACACCCAGCCCGCTCACGGCGACGACCTTGCGGGTGCGCGGGTCGTAGATCAACGCCTGCGTCTCGCCGCCCCAGCTCAGCACGTCCCACATGGTCGAGGTCGCCGCGATCATCGCGCACGCGGCATCCACTGCATTGCCGCCGCGCTCGAACATCAGCGCTCCGGCCGTGGCCGCAAGCGGCTTGCCCGTGATCGCCATCCACTTCTGACCGTGGAGTGGCGGCTTCTGCGTCTTCGCCATCGAGCGTGCGATGGCAGGGTCGATGGCCTGCGCCTCCGCATCGCCAGGGATCACCCATCGTGAGAAGCCCGCTCAGTACACAGACGAAGGCGAGAGGCGCGCGTCGGGTGCAGCGCCGCAGGATCGGAAGCCAAGGCATCGTCGTTCCCGTCGAGACATGAGTGACCGCCAGTATATCGGCTATCCTCGCGCGCTCCCTGCCACCGGATATGCGCCCATGCACCGAATCTCCCCCGTTTGCCTGCTGATTGCGCTCACCGTGCCGGCGCGTGCCGCCGAGAACGCACCGCAGCTCGAGGCTGCGATCGAAGGCATACGGCCCAAGGTCGTCGAGTGGCGCCGGGACATCCATCGCAATCCCGAATTGAGCAACCGCGAGGTACGCACCGCAAAGCTCGTGGCCGCCCACCTGCAATCATTGGGACTCGAGGTGCGTACCGAAATCGCACACACCGGCGTCGTGGGCATCCTTCGCGGCGGCCGGCCGGGGCCGGTCATCGCGCTCCGCGCGGACATGGACGCGCTGCCGGTAGCCGAGGAGACGGACCTGCCCTTCAAGTCCGTCGCGACATCCGAGTTTCGCGGCGAGACGGTCGGCGTCATGCATGCCTGCGGTCACGACGGTCACACGGCGATCCTGATGGGTGCGGCCTCGGTGCTCGCGGCGATGCGCAAGGAGCTGCCGGGCACGGTGATGTTCGTGTTCCAGCCGGCGGAGGAAGGCCCGCCGGAGGGCGAGCGCGGCGGCGCGGCGCTGATGCTCGAGGAAGGCCTCTTCTCGGAGGTGAAACCCGAAGCGATGTTCGGGCTGCACCTGAGGGCGGAGCTCAACGTTGGCCACGTGGGTTATCGCAGCGGCCCGATCATGGCCGGCTCGGACCGCTTCCGCATCGTGGTGACCGGGCGGTCGACGCATGGCGGGCGTCCCTGGCAGGGCGTCGACCCGATCGTCACCGCTTCGCAGATCGTGCTTGGCCTGCAGACGATCGTCGCACGGCAGACGGACATCACGCGCGCGCCCGTGGTGGTGTCGGTCGGCTCGATCAAGGGCGGCGTGCGCTTCAACATCATTCCCGACACCGTCGAGCTGGTCGGCACGGTGCGGACCTTCGATCCGGAGATGCGCCGCGAGACGCTCGAGCGGATCGAGCGCATCGCGACGCAGATCGCTGCGGCGGTGGGCGCCACCGCGACGGTGGAGCCCGACGACGAACCGAACAAGCCGGTGGTAAACGACCCGGCGCTGACCGCGCGGATGCTCGGGACGCTGAAACGCATCGCGACCCCCGACGGGCTGGTCGTGCCGCCGTTCTCGACGGTCGCGGAGGATTTCTCGTTCTACTCCGACGAGGTCCCGACCCTGTACGTTTTCGTGGGCAGCACGGCCGCGGACCGCGACGCAGCCACGGCGCCGAGCAACCACTCGCCCATGTTCCTCGTCGACGAGAAATCGCTGGATATCGGGCTCAGGACCCTGCTCGGGCTGGGCGCTGGACTACCTGGAGGGCGGCAGCCCTTGAGTTCCGGCGCCCCCTGGGTCAAACCTTTGCGGTCACAGGTGCATCTCATACGTCAAGGCGCGGCTCTTCGTGCCAGCCAGCCGCCCGGGGACGGGTAGGATTGCGCGCCGGCCAGGGGCCGGGGTTTCCGAGGTGTGGTGTTTGGCCGAGGCGTCCGCCGTGATCGATTTCGACCGCGCGCGCCGCGACGCCGACGAGCGCGGGCTCGTGGCAGCGGCGAAGGCGGGCTCCGAAGTGGCGTTCGAGCAGCTTTACCGGTTACACGTCGGCAGGATTCATGGATTGTGTCTGCGCATGACCGCGAATCGCGAACGGGCGGAGGACTGCACCCAGGAAGCCTTCATCCAGGCCTGGCGGGCCCTGCCGCGTTTCGAGGGGCGCAGCGGGTTCGGCACCTGGCTGCATCGGATCGCGGTGAACGCGGTGCTCGCGCAAGGCCGGCGACGGCGCGAGGAAACCGGCGTCGATGCGCCGGTCGATGACACGCTCGAGTTCGTCGCGGACCCGAGCACCGGCGAGGCCGGTGACGACCTGGATATCGAGGCGGCGATCGCCGCGCTGCCACCCGGAGCGCGTCGCGTGCTCGTGCTGGCGGGCATGTACGGCTATTCGCACGAGGAAGCCGCGGCGATGCTCGGCATCGCGGTCGGCACCTGCAAGGCGCAGCTTCATCGCGCGCGCCAGCTGCTGGGTGCGCGTCTCGCGCCTGTGGAGCGTACGTCGTGAGCCATGATGCCGAATCGGGTGACGCGCGGGTCGAGCGGGCGCTCGCGGGGCTGCCGCGCGAGCTTCCGCCTGCACGTGATCTGTGGCCGTCGATCGCGGCGCGGCTCGAGCCGCGCGACGCGCGGCGACGCTGGTGGCCCATGGCGGCGGCGGCGGTGCTGCTCGTGGCGGCCTCGTCGCTCATCACGGCGCATGTCGTGCGTCGCGGCGCGACTCCGGTTGCGGTGAGTCCGCCGCCCGCGGTGCCGGATGCAGCTGCAGCGCCGGATGCGGTCGTACAGCGCTGCGGCGTTCGGGCCGGGTTATGCGCTCGACCCCGAGTACGCCGCGGCCCGGCAGCAGCTCGTCGCGATGCTGGCCGAGCGGATCGACCGGCTGCCGCCCTCCGCGCGGCAGAAGGTCGAGAACAATCTCGCGGAGCTGCGCCGGGCCGCCGACGAGATCAACGCGGCGCTCGCGCTGCAGCCCGGCGACGCGCTGCTCGAGGAGCTGCTGCTGAACACGTACCAGGACGAGCTCGCGGTGCTCGCGAGCGTCAACCAGTTGGCCAATCTGAACGGGACGATGGTCCCGGAGGACGAGGGGATAAAGCTATGAGGATCGAGTTCCGCGACTTCGCCGGCGGCCGGAGCGCGCGCCTGGGCGCATTGGTTGCGAGCCTGGCGCTCGTCGCCTCGAGCGCGATGGCGGACGACGACACGCAGATCAACAAGAGCGCGCAGGTCGATCCCGCCGGGCAGGTGGAGGTGTCGAACACCTCCGGCTCCGTCGTCGTGACCGGCTGGGACCGCAGCGAAGTCGAAGTCACGGGTGAGCTCGGCGAAGGCTCGGAGCGGCTCGTGTTCGAGACCTCCGGCAAGCACACCCGGATCAAGGTCGTGCTGCCGAAGAGGGGGAGCAGCGACGACTCGGACCTCTACATCAAGGTTCCCGCGGGCAGCAGCCTGGCCGTGATCACCGTCAGCGCGGACATCCAGGTGCAGGGCGTCCACGGTGCGCAGCGCCTGCAGGCGGTGAGCGCGGATATCGAAACCGAGGCGGCGACCGAGGACGTCGAATGCAAGACCGTCAGCGGTGACATCACCGTGGCGGGGCAGGGCAAGCGCGGCCTGATCACGCTCACGACGGTGAGCGGCGACGCCCAGGTGCACAACGTCGCGGGCGAAGTCAACGGCAACACCGTGAGTGGCAACCTCGAATTCGCGCTCGGCGAGACGAGCCGTTCGAGGATGCGCAGCACGAGCGGCGACCTGGCGCTCAAGGGCAAGCTCGCGGCGGACGCGCGCCTCGACTTCGAGAGCATCAGCGGCGACGTGCGGGTCGACTTCGTCGGCAAGCCCAATGCCGAGTTCGACATATCGAGCTTCAACGGCGAGATCCGCAACTGCTTCGGCCCGGAACCGGCCCGGACGGACGAATACGCCCCGGGGCGGGAACTGCGCTTCCGCGAGGGTCCAGGCAGCGCCCGCGTCCGCATCAAGACGCTGAATGGCGACATCAGCATCTGCAAGAAGTGAGGTACGGCCGGAGCCAATGCCGTGAGGCTCGCTCAAGTCGACGATTCGTGGACAATAGGCGGCGCCGGGAACACCGGTCCGGCCCCGGCTGTCTCAGCTGGCGGAGCGACCGGACAGCCGATCGGTCCTCCCCCGGAGCACGACAGCACGAGGTCCATGGCCTTTCTAACGGAACTGAAGCGCCGGCGCGTGGGCAAGGTCGCCCTCGGCTACGGGGCCGTCGCGTGGATGGTCACCGAGGCCTCCTCGGTGGTGCTGCCTGCGCTGCGCCTGCCGGAGTGGACGGTCACGTTCGTGGTCGTCTTCCTGCTGGTGGGCTTCCCGGTCGCGATGGTGATGGCCTGGGTGTTCGACGTCGGTCCGCAGGGCATCCGCCGCACGGCGCCGCTGCGCGAAGAGACCTCGTCCATGCAGATGCGCCTGCGGCTCGCGTACGCGGCCGTCGTGCTGCTGCTGATGGCGGGTCTGGGGTACCTGCTCTATGAGCGCGGCCTGGGCCGTGCGCTGGCTGGCGAGCGTGGTGGCTCGATCGCGGTGCTGCCGTTCACCAACCTGAGCGGCGACACCTCCAAGGACTATTTCAGCGACGGCATGTCCGAGGAGCTGCTGAACCTGCTTGCGCGGGTGCCCGGGCTGCAGGTCGCCTCGCGCACCTCGGCCTTCGCGTACAAGGGCCGCAACGTCGACATCCGCCAGGTCGGCCGCGAGCTCGGCGTCGAGACGGTGCTCGAGGGCAGCGTCCGGCAGGCCGGCGACCAGGTGCGCATCACGGCGCAGCTGATCGACACCGAATCGGGCTTCCACCTCTGGTCGCAGACCTACGACCGCAAGCTGGCGGACATCTTCAAGGTGCAGGACGAGATCGCCAACGCGATCGTCGCCAGGCTGCGCATCGAGCTCGCACCCGAGGAACAGCAGCTTGCGCAGCGCACGCAGGCGCCGACGCAGAACGTCGAGGCCTACGAGCTCTACCTGCAGGGACGGGCGGTCTGGAAGAAGCGCGGCGAGGACAACCTGAAGCGTGCGATCGAGCTGTATCAGTCGGCGCTCGCGCACGACCAGGGGTTCGGCCGCGCGCACGCCGCGCTCGCGTCGAGCTACGTCGTGATGCCCGGCTACACGAAGGAACAGGGCGACGAGGAGAGGTTCTTCCGTCTCGCGGAGACCTCGGCACGGCAGGCGCTGGTGCTCGATCCCAACATCGGCGAGGCGCATGCGGTGCTCGCGCAGATCAACGCCGATCGTGGAGACTTCCTCGACGCGGAGTCGGGGTTCTTCTTCGCGATATCGCTCGAGCCCAACGAGCCGACGCCGCATCACTGGTACTCGATCCTGCTGTCCAAGGTCGGCCGCCTGCAGGCGGCGATGACGGAGGCGCGTCGCGCCTATGAGCTCGATCCGTCGTCACCGGTGCTCGCGGCCAATCTCGCCAACGCGCTGCTGCAGCTCGGCCAGAACGAAGAGGCGCTGCGGTTCGCGAACCTCGCCGCCGAGCTCGGCCTGAACAAGAAGCGCTTCGGCATCGAGGCCGCCATCGCGATGCGCACCGGCGACTGGCCCAAGGCGCGCGAGCTGATCACGGAGATGGACGGAATGGCCGAGGAGATCAAGCCGTACGCGGCGCGCTTCGTCGATGCGCTCGCTGATCCGAAGCTGCGGCCGAGCGTCGTGGCGAGCATGCGGGAGATCGATCCGGAGATCGCGCCGCAGGTCGGGTTCGTCGGCCCGTACCTGCAGCTGGGGGAAGTCGACCTGGTCTACGACATCCTCGAGGAAGAACTCCGCAGGGACAGCAACGCCTGGGCCAGCACCTGGGATCTTGGGCACGCATGGTCGCCGGAAGGCCGCGCGTTCCGCCGCGACAAGCGCTTCGCCGCGCTGGCCGAGCGCATCGGCATGGTCGATTACTGGAAGCAGTACGGCTACCCGGACGCCTGCCGCGCGGGCGCCGACGCGTCGCTCGTCTGCAGCTGACGACACCGCCGGCCGCCGTTGCGGGCCAGTTGCTACCATGCAGGCCGGACCGGACGCATGGAGTCCGGCGGGCGTGCCAGGACGGGTGATCAGGTGGACGGCGATCGGGCTCGGCGCGCTGCTGGCGCTCGCCGTCGTCTGCGCCCTCCTGCTGCGGCTGCTGTTCGATCCAAACGACTATCGCAGGCGCATCGAGCTCGCCTTCAACGAGCGAACCGGGCGCACCCTCGAGTTGGAGGGCGATCTTCGCCTCAAGCTGCTGCCGCGATTGGCGGTGAGCACCGGGCCGTTATCGATCAGCGATCGGGCGGGCGCCGGCGATTTTCTCACGGTGCAGGACGCACGCATCGGGGTCGCGCTGTGGCCACTGCTGCGCCGGCGGGTCGAGCTCGGCAGGCTCACCCTCGTCGAGCCGGTGGTGGCGCTGCGCATCGATGCGGACGGCCACGACAACTGGTCGGACCTTCTGAGGCCAACCGCAGCGAACGATCCGCTGGACGAGTCCGATGTGGAGCCGATCCCGGCGGCGAAGGAGACCGCCGGACTCAGCATCGCCGGGCTTGCGATCGAGGACGGTCGGCTGAGTTTCGTCGATGCCCGCCGCTCGCGCCGACTGCAGTTCGTCGACTTGCATGCCGAGACGGGCGCGCTCGCGTTCGACGTGCCTACGCCTATCCGGGCCAGCTTCGCGCTCGAGGAAGGCGGGCAGGCGGGCCTGCGCGCGGTCGTCACCGGGCGAGTAGGCCGCGCACGTTCGCGCCTGTGGACCGTGGAGGACCTGCGCGTCGGGCTCGAGCGTGCCGCGACGGCCGATCGGCGCGCGAGCCGCTCAAGGGAACGCATCGAGGCGGCGAACATCACCGCCGATCTCGATGCGCGACGTTACTCCGCCCCGGAGCTGCACTACCGCCTGGCCGACGCGCGGGGGGATGCGAGCCTGGAAGCCGAGCAGAGCGAGGAGGGGCTGATCGTGGAAGGGCCGGTGACTCTCGAGCGCACTGACCTGCGCAGCGCTGCATGGCGGCCCTCGGCGTGTCCGCTGCCGGCATTCAAGGACGCCGAGTCGCCCGGCGAGATCGAGCTCAAGGCGGCACTGCGGTACGGGCCGGGTTTCGCTCTGCGCGATCTCGTGGCCGTCCTCAACGGCACGCGCATCACGGGCAGCCTGGAGCGCGATGCCGGGCCGCTGGGAACCGTGCGCTTCGATCTGCGCGCGGATCGACTCGTCCTCGATGACTACCTGCCGGCGACGCCTGTCGAGGCGGCACCCGGCGTGGCCGCTGCACGGCCGGCGGCGAGCAAGGATCGGTTCCGAGCGCTCGATGTCCGCGGTCGGCTTGGCGGTCGGCCGACTGCAGCTCGCGGGCATGGAGCTCTCGAACCTCGACGGCAGCGTCGCGCTGAGCGGGGGCACGCTTGCGCTCGACCCGCTGCGCGCGTCCGTCTTCGGCGGTACCAGCCAGACGGTGCTCAAGTACGAGCTTGCGGAGGCCATTCCGCGCCTCACGCTCGAGCAGCGTCTCGTCGACGTCGACTCGGCGGCGTTGCTCGCGCAGCTCATCGATGAGCGGCGACTGAGCGGCCGCGGATCGCTGACCGCGCAGCGTGAGCGGCGCGGGCCGCGGGCGGCAGGCGCTGCTTGCGAGCCTCACGGGACCCTTCGAACTGCAGGTGACCGATGGTCGCTTCGCCGGCGTGGACCTGTGGGCGGAGATCGAGCGCGCGGTCGCCGTCGCGCGCGGGAGCACAGCTCCGCGGCGCTCCGGGTCGGCGTACACGCCCTTCGATCGCTTCGAGGCGCAGGGCCGGCTCGAGGGTACCGTGATCCGCAACGACCGCTTCGACGTTGCCAATTCGTCGTTGCGGGCGCAGCGGTCGGGGAACGGTGGACTACGGCACCGGGGCGCTCGACCTCGCGCTCACCGCCCGGCTGCTCGAGGCCCCCGAAGGGTCGGTCGCGGGCCTGTCGCTCGATCGGATCGTCGGTGTGGACATTCCGCTTACAGTGCGTGGCTCGATGAGCGAGCCGCGGGTGCGACCGGATGTCAACCGGTTGCTCGAGGCCGCGGCCCGGCAGCAGTTGCGGCGGGAGGGCGAAGAGGTGGAGAAGAAGCTCAAGGACAAGCTCGAAGAAACGCTCAAGGACCTGCTCGGGCAATGACCCGCGCTTCCGCGCTGACCGCCATCGCAGTCGCGCTGCTCCCGGCGGCGGCGCAGGGGTTGTCGGTGCAATCGCTCGATGCGAGCCTGCAGGAAGGTGTTTACCGGATCTCGCTCGTCGTGCGTGTCGACGCGCCGGTTCAGGATGTCGCGGCCGTGCTGACGGACTACGCGGCCTACCGCCGGCTCGATCCGCGGATCCGTGACAGCGCGGTCCTGCCGTCGGAGAATGCGGACGTCGAGCTGGTGCGGACCGTCGTGCGCGCCTGCGCGGGTTTTTTCTGTCGCAACGTCGAGCGCGTCGAGCGCGTGGAGCGTCGCGAGGGCGAGCTGCTTGCCACCGTGATCCCGGAGCGCAGCGAGCTGCGACGCGGGCTCACCCGCACGACCTGGCAGGCGGCCGACGAGGCGACGGACGTCACCTACGAGGCGGAGTTCGTGCCGGATTTCTGGGTACCTTCGGTGATCGGTCGGCGCTTCGCCGTACGCGCGCTCAAGGCTTCCACGCTCGAGCTGTTCGACAACGTCGAGAAGCGCGCGCGTGAGCGCTGATGCCGGACCGGCGGATCTGTCCCGGACGGCCGACTTCGCCGCGCGCCTCCTCTCGTGGTTCGAGCATGACGGCCGCAAGGACCTGCCCTGGCAGCGCAACCCGACGCCTTACCGCGTCTGGGTGTCCGAGATCATGCTTCAGCAGACGCAGGTCGCCACGGTGATCCCGTATTTCGAGGCGTTCACCGGACGCTTTCCCGACATCGCGAGCCTGGCTGGCGCGCCGCTGGACGAAGTGCTGCACCTGTGGTCGGGTCTCGGCTACTACGCGCGGGCGCGTCATCTGCAACGCGCCGCACGGCAGATCGTCGCGCGCCACGGCGGCGAATTTCCGACGACGCTGTCGGACGTCATGGCGCTGCCCGGGATCGGCCGCTCGACGGCGGGCGCGATCCTGGCACTGTCGCGCGGCGAGCGCCATCCGATCCTCGACGGCAACGTCAAGCGGGTCCTGGCGCGGCAGTTCGGCGTCGAAGGCTACCCGGGCGATGCGAGTGTCGAGCAACGGCTCTGGAGGCTCGCGGAGGACTGCACGCCGCCGGCCCGGGCGGCGGAGTACACGCAGGCGATCATGGACCTGGGCGCGACGGTGTGCACGCGTGCGAAGCCCGCCTGCCTGCTGTGTCCGGTGGCCGCGGGCTGCGTCGCGCGGCGCGAGGGACGGCAAGCGGAACTGCCCTCGCCGCGTCCCAGGACGCGCCGTCCGCAACGCGAGTCATGGATGGTGATCGCGATCCGGCCCGGCGGGGAGCTGCTGCTCGAGCGCCGCCCGCCGCAGGGCATCTGGGGCGGTCTCTGGGGCCTGCCGGAATTCCCGACCCGCGAGCACGCACTGCAATGGAGCCACGAACGGCTGACCGGCGCCCAGGCCGCCCAGGCCGCCGAACCGCTGCGACACGCGTTCAGTCATTTCGAGCTCGAGATGAAGCCGTTGATCGTGCGTTGCACGGATGCCGCGGCCGGCCTGCGCGACGACGACCGGTATCTCTGGTACGACACACGCGACCCGCCGCGGCTCGGGCTGCCGAAGCCTGTCGCGACCCTCATTGCCGCCGTGGCGGGCGAAGTGCCTGCTCTCTGACTTCCGTGGCCTCGATTCCTTCTCCGGGAGACACAACCGTGTATGTCCTCTATTACTCGCCGGGTGCGGCGAGTCTCGCGGTCCACTGGCTGCTGATCGAGCTGGGCGTGCCGTTCGAAGCCCGGCGGCTGGATATCGATGCGCAGGAACACAAGCGGCCGGAGTACCTCGCGCTCAATCCCAACGGGCTCGTGCCGACGCTGCTCATCGACGGGAAGCCCGTCTTCGAGTCGGCTGCACTGCTCACGCTGCTCGCGGAGCGTCATCCGGAAGCGAAGCTTTCTCCGCCACCGGGCGCGGCGGAGCGCACGACCTACGTGCAGTGGATGTTCCACCTGTCGAACACACTGCAGCCCGCGTTTCGTGACTGGTTCTATCCCGAGGGCGCTGCCGGGCCTGCGAACGTCGAAGCCGCAAAGGCCACGGTCCGCCCGCAGATCGAAGCCGCCTGGGATCGCATCGAAGCCCATCTCGCGTCGTCCGGTCCGTGGATGTGCGGCGCATCGTTCAGCGCGCTCGATTTCCTCGCAACGATGCTGATGCGCTGGTCGCGCAACATGCCTCGCCCGGCTACGACCTGGCCCGAGATCGCAGCGTACGTTGCGAGGATGAAGGCGCGTCCCTCCTTCCGCGAGTTGTACGCGCGAGAGGGGCTGACGGAGTGGAGCTGAACGGGTTCGGCCGGAAAAATGGCTCTGAGCCAATTTTCAGGCGGGCGGGTCGTCGCGGTTCGACGAATTCGCTCGGGTCTGGCCGAGCCGGCCCCGAACAGGAATTTCTCCATCTCCTCGGCGAGGAACTTCCTGGCCTTGGGCTCGATGGGCGACAAGCGATACTCGTTCATGAGCATGGTCTGGTGGCCGAGCCACTGCTGCCACGCGGGTTTCGAGATGTTGTCGTAGATCCGTTGCCCGAGCGGGCCGGGGTAGGGGATGCGATCGAGCCCTTCGGCTTCGCGCTTGAGGAAGCTGCAGTACACCATCCGGGTCATCACACGCTCCTGTGACGTCGCCGGCGCGCTCAGGCCAGCGGCTCGCGCGAAACGACGATGCCGTCCATGTCTGCGTACACGAAATCGCCGGGACGAAACGTCACGCCGGCGAAGCGCACGGGCACGTCGCGCTCACCTTCGCCGCGCTTCTCGCTGCGCAGTGGCATCGTGCCCAGCGCGCGCAGGGCGAGCGGCAGCGCTGCGAGCTCCGCGCTGTCGCGGATACAGCCGTAGACGATCACGCCGGCCCAGCCGTTCTTGACTGCTGCCCGGCCGAGATTGCCGCCGAAGAGCGAATGACGGCGCGACCCGCCGCCGTCGACGACCAGGACGCGCCCCTGGCCTTCGGCTTTCGACCGCTTCCTTGACGCGTGAGTTGTCCTCGAAGCAGCGCACCGTGCTGATCGCGCCGCCCATGGTTGCCACGCCACCGTAGGCCTGGAGGATCGGCTCGCAGACCTGCAGCCGATCGGCATATCGTCGCAGAGATCGGCCGTGGCCTTGGCAGTGGTCATCGTCGCGTCTCCGGTGGCGCAGACGCGGCGATTATAGAGTGCGGCCCTCCCCGGGCAGGGGAGGGCCGCGTCCGTTACTGGACCTGGATCTGCCGCGGCTGCGGCTGGACCACCTTCTGCTTCGGGATGCGAATCACGAGCACCCCGTCCTTGCTTTCCGCGCGGATCGCCTGCTCGTCGGCGTCGTCGGGCAGCGTGAAGCGCCGCGAGAACGTGCCGTGGAACCGCTCGACGCGGTGCACCTTCTCGTTTTCCTCGCGCGTCTCCTGCTTGCGCTCGCCGGCCAGCGTCAGCACGCCTTCCTGGACCGTGATGTTCAGATCATCCTTTCGGACCTCGGGCAGCTCGGCCTTGATGAGGTACTCACCGTCGGTCTCGCTGACGTCGGCGGCCGGCGCCCAGTCATAGACCCGGCGCTCGTCGTTCGACCCGCGCGACCAGCGCCGCATCGAATCGGCAAAGACCCGGTCGAACATGTCGTCGATGTCGCGGAACGGTTCCCACTTGATCACTCGCATTTCCTCGTCCTCCTTGTGCGCACCGCCATGTGCGGACTGCTGCATGCGTCCCTAGATGCGATCGGACAGCAGACTTTCAAGGGGCGGCCCGGCGAGGGCCGGAAATGCAGACGGCGCGACCGGTGGCGGCCGCGCCGTCTGGGTGAGGGGAGCTCGGGCGTGCGATCAGGGCCGCTTGACCCAGACCTTGCACCAGCCCTTGGCCTGGACGAGCTTGCCCGGGAAAATATTGCACGGAAGCAGCGCATCAGCCCGCCTTGCCCTGGGCCTGCAGGCAGTTCGCGCAGGTCTGACCGGGCTTGAAATTCGGATTGGCCTTGGCGTCGACGTTGGCGGCGTTCTCGACGTAGCCGAGCGCCTTGGCCTGCGGGTCGCTCGGGTCGAGCTTGACGGGCGCCGATTCCGCCTGACTCAGCCAGGCCGCTGCGGGGGCAGCCGCCATGCCGAGCAGTGCGTTCTTCAGGAGGCTGCGCCGCGCAATACGATGACTGGACATTGACGTAATCTCCTGTGCGGACGAAATCGGCCGAGCAGCGCAACTTGCGCATCGAGTACGGCACGCGATTCTACGCGGTGTCGATCGGTTGGACAGCGCAGCGTCATGCCGGTTTCGCGATCGCGGGGCCAGCTGCGCGAATGAGAATCATTTTCTTCGACTGGTTGACGTGACCACTCATGCCTGACCCGCGCCGGCATCGGTTGAAGACCGCCATCGGCGTGATGGCGAGCCTCCTGATCGCCGGGCTCGCAACCTGGGTGCTGTATCGGACGTTCCAGCGCATCGACCCCGCCGACGTGTGGCGGAACATGCTCGACGTTCCGCGCGCGAAGCTGCTGCTGGCCGCCGCGTGCGCCGTCGGCGCCTTCCTGACGATCGCGCTGTACGAAGGCGTTGCGGTGCGCTACGTGAAGCGCTCGCTCGGAATCGCCCGTCCCGCGATGACGGCGATCATCGCCTACCCGATCGGTCATGCGCTCGGGCAGATGCTCCTGAGCGCGAGCGCGCTCCGGTATCGCATGTACTCGCCCGTGGGATTCTCGGCGATGGAGATCGGCGCGACGGTGCTGATGTGCGCGTTGCCGTACGCGCTGGCCTTCAGCCTGCTGGTCGACCTGGCGCTCGTGCTGTCGACCGATCGTCTTTCGATCGCCTTCGGCGTGCCGGGCCGGTGGCTGCTCGCCCTTGGGTTGATCGGGCTCGCCAAGGACGTGGGATACGCCGTGCTGATCCTTCGCCGCAAGGCGCCTGTCCGCCTCGGTGGCTGGGCGGTCAACCTGCCTTCGCCACGTATGACGGCGCTGCAGGTCGTAGTCGGGCTGCTCGACGTCGGGCTCATCTCCTCGGTCCTCTACCTGCTGCTGCCCGAGTCCGTCGATCTCGATTTCCTGCCGTTCGTCGCCGTCTATCTCGCCGCCATCCTGGCGGGCAGCCTGAGCCACGTGCCCGCGGGCCTCGGTGTGCTCGAGTCGACGATGCTGCTGCTGCTGCCGCAGGTTCCGCCGGCGGAGCTGCTCGCGGCGGTGCTGCTGTATCGCGTCATCTACGAAGTCATTCCGCTCGTCGTGGCGCTGACGCTCTGGGGCGCCTACGAGCTCGTCTCCGAGGATGGCGTGCGCGTGCGCATGTTCCGGCCACGTCCTGGTCGCGGCTCCCTGTCGTCGTGACGGCGCGAATCAACTCCGCACGAGCGGCACCGACCTGCCGAGCATCGACAGCACCGAATGCGCCATCGCGCGGCCGCTCTCGAACGCGGCCTCGACTCGCGGTGCGATGCACCAGTCGCCGCAGGCACCGGCCGCGAGATCGGCGTCGAGCAGGCAGGGAAGACCGAGCGGCTGTTCCACCATCGCATGCCGCCAGCGATGCGCGTTGAGCCAGGCAGGCGCCGGGAGGCGGCTGCCGACGGCGTTGGCGAAGGCGTGCAGCATGAGCTGCGCCGCTTCCTGCGCATCGGCTTCAAGGTGCTCGCGGCTCCATTGCGCCGCAGCGTGGATCACCCAGCTCCCGCGTTCCGGATGGCCGGCCGGGCTTGCTGCTTTCGCGCGCCGCGAGGGCGAGCGCGCCATGCGTCCAGCGCAGCACGTCGCTCGGCACCGGGAGTCCACGCTCGAAGGACACCATCAGCGACCAGCACGGCGCCATCCGCACCGAGATCAGGTGACGGAAGGCACGTCCGTGTGGCGCGAGCAGCGACAGCGCCTGGGGCGCCGGCACCGCCGCGACCACGGCGCCGAACGGTCCGAGGCGCCGCCCGGTGTCGGTCTCGAGCTCCCAGCTGCTGTCCCGGCGCAGCAGCTCGTGTACGCACGTGCCGGTCTGGATCGTGAGGCCGCGGGCAAGCGGGCGCACGAGTGCGCTCATGCCCGGCGTGCCGACATACCAGTCCTCGATGGGCGCGTCCCAGTTGCGCTGCCCGTCCTCGACGATCGACGGCGCCCAGGCCGCTGCGGCGCCGGCGTTCCGAGCGACGTTCACGTACCTGACGAAGGGCCGACTGCGCGCGGTGATGAACTGCGCGCCGTGATCGAAGGCAAGATCGATGTGGCGCCGGGTCGCGAGCCGACCGCCGAGCCCGCGGGCTCGCTCGAGCACCGTGACCGGCACGTCGGCGCGAGCCAGCTCCGCGGCGCAGGCGAGCCCGGCGATGCCGGCGCCGATCACGGCGACGTGAGCTTGCGCGGTCACAGCCGTCGCAGCTCCCACTCGAGCTGACGACGGTCGGCCTCGAGCCGTGAGCGCTCGAACTCGAGCTCGCGCATCCGGCTGCTGAGCCAGCGTTGCTGGGTCTCGTCGATATCGCTCATTCCGAGCTGGACGCGATAGCTCCGCAGATCGGCTTCGACCCGCTCGAGCTCCTGGTCGACCGCATAGAAGCGGCGGCCAAGCTCATGGCCGCGGAAAAACTCGCGGTCGCTGCCCGCCGGACAACCGCCACCGTACTGCAGACCCTGACGACCAATCTCGAATCCGCGGCTCACGGTGCAGTAGTGCACGAGCCCGTCTCGACGCCCGACTTCGTACTGCTCCGCGTCGGGCTCGATGCCGTAGGGCGCGCAGGCCTCGCGATGCGTGGCCAGCTGCAGGTGCGATGCACCATCGTAGCCGTCGTCGAACCCGATCCCGATACCAGTCCTCGTCGCGGCACTCGCGCTCTGACAGAGACGCACACGCCTGCAGCCACAGGACGGAGAGCGCTGCGGCGGCATGGGCAACCTGCGCCGCGCGCCTCGCCGCGGCGACCGGCCGGAAAGAGGATCGCCTGGCGGCGGTCACAGCGCGGCAAAATACTCGGCCATCCGCGCCCGCTGTCGCTCGTCGGGCAGCGGCGCGGAGCCGGCCGCGGCGTTGTCCTGCATGTGCCGCGGCTTCGCGGTTGCGGGAATGACGCAGGTCACGGCCGGATGCGAGGCGGCGAAGCGCAGGAAGAACTGTGCCCAGGAGGCACAGCCGATCTCGGCCGCCCACGGCGGGAGGCTCTTGCCGCGCGCACGCTCGAAGAGCGCACCGTCCGCGAACGGCCGGTTGGCCATGACGGCGATACCGCGTTCCCGGCAGTAAGGAAAGAGAGAGCGCTCGGCCTCGCGTTCCGCGAGCGAGTAGTTGATCTGTACCCAGTCGAAGCGCTCGGCGCGGAGCACGCGCTCGACGTCCGCGTGTGCATCGGCGCGGTAGTGGGTGATGCCGGTGTAGCGCAGCTTGCCGCCTTCCTTCATGCCGCGGAGCGTCGGCAGATGCTCGCGCCAGTCGAGCAGGTTGTGAATCTGCAGCAGCTCGAGCCGCTCCGTGCGCAGCTTCTGCATCGACTCGGCGATCTGTGCCACGCCCTCCGCACGGCCGCGTGTCCAGACCTTGGTGGCCATCCAGAGCTTCGGGCGAAGCTCGAGCTCGGCGATGAGGTCGCCCAACACCTGCTCGGAGCGGCCGTACATCGGCGAGGTATCGATCACCGTGCCGCCCGCGCCTACGAGCCCTTGCAGCACTTCGCGCAGCGGCGCCCGCTCCGCCGCACCGTCGCCGACGTCGAAGGTGTTCGATGAGCCCATGCCGATGACCGGCAGCGACTCGTCGGTCCCGGGAATCACGCGGGTGGCCATGCGCGCATTGTCCGCCGCGCGGGCCGACCATGGCAGGTGGGCGGCGACCGCGCCGGCCGCGATGAGGCCGACACACATCCCTGCGTGTCGGGCGCCTGGTGTTCATGGCTCGATCCTCCTGTCAGGTGGGGCGGCGACGGAAAAAGCTCGTCCCGATCAGCCGCAGCACGACCTCGTCCTTCTGGTTGAGAAGCTCCGCCTGCTGGCGAATCGGCGCCCATATAGGGGCGGCTGCGCGACGGCGTCGCCTCTACGATCGTGATTCGGCATCGCAGCCGGTCGCCGGGATAGACGGGCTTGAGCCAGCGCAGCTCGTCGATGCCCGGCGAACCCAGGCTCGCTTCCGGCGAAAGGAAGTTGTCGACCCACATCCGCATCATCACGGCCGTCGTGTTCCAGCCGCTTGCGCAGAGGCCGCCGAAGATCGATGCCTTGCCGGCTTCGTGATCGAGATGGAACGGCTGCGGGTCGTAGCGCCGCGCAAAACCGACGATCTCCTCCTCGGTCATCTCGTAGCCGCCGAACTCGAGCACCTTTCCAGGCGGCAGATCCTCGAAGTAATAGACGTTCAGGGACATTGCTCGTTCCCGTCGTTGGGGCGCGGCAATGGGGACATTCTCCATTTCCGCCCGGAAATCGCCAGCGGTGCGCGAGCGCAGGCACCGGAAATGGAGAACTGTCCCCATTACAGGGGCAGGACCGTCGTTTCCTTGATGACGGTGACAGTGACCGAGGAGTTGATCGACTGGACGAAGGGGAGCTTCGACAGGTGATCGAGGTAGAAAGCCTCGTAGGCCTTGATGTCGCGCGTGACGATGCGCAGCATGAAGTCCCATTCCCCCATCGTCGTGTAGCAGTCGAGCACCTCCGGGCGCTCGCGGATCGCCTCGGCGAAGGCGGCGATGGCGTCCCGGCCCTGCGTCGAGAGCTTGACGTGCGCGAAGATCGTCACGTCGAGCCCGAGCGCCGCGCGGTCGAGCACCGCGACCCGACCGCGGATGACGCCGGCCTGCTCGAGCGCCTGGATGCGTCGCCAGCAGGTCGTTGTCGACAGCCCGATGCGCGCGGCGACCTCGGCCACCGCGAGCGCGCCCTCGCGTTGCAGCACGTCGAGGATTCGTCGATCGACGCGGTCCACGGCGGTATGGGGAGTATTTTCCATCTGATCGGCCATTCTTGAAACGAAGATTCCGCATTGTTGCAATGCAACGCAACAAATTCAACGATCGCACGGCTGATCTGAGTACCCTATCGCGCCGTTCCGTCCACCCGCCGCAGCCGAGGGATCCATGCCGCGCCGATCGCGCCTGCACACGCCAAAACCGCATTCGCGGCCGGGCGAAAAGCCTGACTTCAGCTATCTCGAGACCTCGCCCGCCGGGGCGGTGCCGCGGCCCGACGTCAACGCGCGGGTGCGCGACATCGGCGGACTCGCAACTTCGCTCGTCCGGGTGCTCAACGACGATCACCGCGCGGTTGGTCCCTGGCATCCGCATCTCGACGCAGCGGACCTGCAGATCGGCTTGAAGCACATGCTGCTCACGCGTCTGTTCGACGACCGGATGCAGCGCACGCAGCGCCAGGGAAAGATCACGTTCTACATGCGCTCGCTCGGCGAGGAGGCTGTCTCCGTGGCGCAGGCGATGGCGCTCCGCCCGGGCGACATGCTGTTCCCGTCGTATCGGAACCAGGGCCTGTACATGGTCCGCGGACGGCCGCTGGTCGACCTCATGTGCCAGCTCCTGTCCAACACACGCGACATGTGCAAGGGCCGGCAGCTGCCGGTGATGTATCACTGGGCGGCCGGACGGATCTTCTCGATCTCGGGCAATCTCGCCACGCAGTTCCCGCAGGCGGTGGGCTGGGCGATGGCCGCAGCCATCAAGGGCGAGGACGACATCGCCGTGAGCTGGCTGGGCGAGGGCTCGAGCGCCGAGGCCGACTTTCACCACGCGATGCTGTTCGCCTCGGTCTATCAGGCCCCGGTGATCCTGAACGTCGTCAACAACCAGTGGGCGATCTCGACCTTCCAGGGCTTCGCGGGCGGCGAGCAGCGCACCTTCGCCGCGCGCGGCCCGGGCTACGGGATGGCGGGCATCCGCGTCGATGGCAACGATTTCCTCGCCGTCTACGCGGTGACCCAGTGGGCCGCGGAACGGGCGCGTCTCGGGGCCGGCCCGACGCTGATCGAGCTCGTGACCTACCGCGGGGCCGCGCATTCGACCAGCGACGACCCGTCGCGATACCGCCCGAAGGACGACTACGAGAAGTGGCCGCTGGGCGACCCGGTCGAGCGCTTGAAGAACCACCTGATTGCGCTCGGTGAGTGGTCGGAGGAGCGGCATGCGGCGCTCAGCGCTGAGCTCGACGCGCAGGTCGTCGCGGCCTGGAAGGAGGCGGTGACGCATGGATCGCTCGGCGAAGGGCCGCGTCTCGATCCCGATACGATGTTCGAGGACGTTTTCAAGGAGATTCCCGCACACCTCGTCCGCCAGCGCGAGCAGATGCGCTCGGAGCAGGGCTGAGCCATGGCGAGGATGAACATGATCCAGGCGCTCAATTCCGCCATGGACATCATGATGACGCGCGACCCGAACGTGGTCGTTCTCGGCGAGGACGTCGGCTTCTTCGGCGGCGTGTTCCGCGTCACGGACGGGCTGCAGCGCAAGTACGGCGAGCACCGCGTGCTCGATACGCCGATCGCCGAAGGCGCGATCGTCGGCGCGGCGATCGGCATGGGCGTGAACGGCCTGCGCCCGGTCGCCGAGATCCAGTTCGCCGACTACATCTATCCCGCCTGCGACCAGATCTTCAGCGAGCTCGCGCGGCTGCGGTACCGCAGCGCGGGCGAATTCTGGGCGCCCGTGACGATCCGCACGCCCTGCGGCGGCGGCATCCGCGGCGGGCAGACCCATTCGCAGAGCCCCGAAGCGATCTTCACGCACGTGTGCGGCATCAAGGTCGTGATGCCTTCGAACCCCTACGACGCCAAGGGCCTCCTGATCGCCTCGATCGAAGACGACGACCCGGTGGTGTTCTTCGAGCCGAAGCGCGTCTACAACGGGCCGTTCGACGGCAACCCCAACAAGGCCGCCGTCTCCTGGAGCGAGCACCCGAAGGGCGAAGTGCCGGACGGCTACTACACGGTCCCGATCGGCAAGGCCGACATCGTGCGCGCAGGGTCGGACGTCACGATCGTGACCTACGGAACGATGGTCTACGTCTGCCAGGCCGCGGCCGAGAGTCTCGGGCTCGATGCCGAGATCATCGACCTGCGCTCGATGGTGCCGCTCGATCTCGACACGATCGTCGCCTCGGTCAACCGAACCGGGCGCTGCGTGATCGCCCACGAGGCGACGCTCTTCTCCGGATTCGGCGCCGAGCTGTCGGCCTCCATCCAGGAAGCGTGCTTCTGGGAGCTCGAGGCGCCGATCCAGCGTGTCGCGGGCTGGGACACGCCGTATCCGCATGCCTTCGAATGGGAGTATTTTCCCGGGCAGGCGCGCGTGGCGGCTGCGCTCAAGACGGTGATGGAGTCGCGATGAGCCGATACGTCTTCAAGATGCCGGACCTGGGTGAAGGAACGGTCGAGGCGGAGATCGTCGCCTGGCACGTCAAGGTCGGCGACCTCGTCAAGGAAGACCAGCTCATGGCCGAGGTGATGACCGACAAGGCGGCGGTCGAGGTGCCGGCGCCGGTCACGGGCCGCGTGCTCGCGGTCAACGGCGCGCCCGGCGAGATGGTCAAGGTCGGCTCCGAGCTGATCGTGTTCGAGACGGATTCCGCGGCCGCTGCTGACGCTTCGCCCGCGGCACCTGCAGCGCCGCCGGCCGGCGCGCCCGCGGTGACGGCTGCGGCGGCGCGTGGCAGCAACTCGCGCCCCGCAGCAATGGCCAGGGCGCAGCGCCGGCTGCAGCGCCGCCGGCCGCGGGCGGCGGCCGTGTCATGGCCTCGCCCGCAACGCGGCGCCGTGCGCGCGAGGCAGGCATCGATCTCGCAAAGGTGGCCGGCAGCGGACCGGCCGGGCGCATCACTCGCGAGGATCTCGCCGCGGCGTTGTCGGGCCACGCGCCGGCAGTGCCTGGTGACGCGGCACGCTCGCCCGGCGCGCCGCTCGCGAAGCGCACAGGCACCGAGGAGATCAAGGTCATCGGGCTGCGCCGCGTGATCGCGCAGCGCATGAGCGAGGCGAAGCGCAACATTCCGCACTTCGCCTATGTCGAGGAAGTCGACGTCACCGAGCTCGAGGCGCTGCGCAAGCACCTGAACGGCCGCCGGCCCGACGGGTCGCCGTCGCTGACCTACCTGCCGTTCCTCGTCGCGGCGCTCGTGCGCGCCATCGACAGGTTCCCGCAGTGCAACGCGTCCTACGACGCGGAGCGCAACGTGCTCGTCCGTCATCGGGCGGTGCACGCCGGCATTGCGACGCAGACCCCGGACGGTCTCAAGGTGCCGGTCGTGCGGCATGCCGAGGCGCGCGGACTGTGGGATCTCGCCGCTGAGATCCGCCGCGTGTCGGAGGCGGCGCGTACCAACAAGGCGACCCGCGACGAGCTCACGGGGTCGACCATCACCGTCACGAGCCTCGGCAAGCTGGGCGGCATCGTCTCGACGCCGATCATCAACGCGCCCGAGCTCGCGATCATCGGCGTCAACAAGGCGATCGAGCGCCCGGTCGTGATCGGCGGCGCGGTCGCCGTGCGCCTGATGATGAACCTGTCCTCGTCATTCGATCATCGATTCGTCGACGGCTTCGACGCCGCCGCCATGATCCAGGTGCTCAAGGAAATGCTCGAGCACCCGGCCACCATCTTCATTCCGGAATAGACAGCCATGAACGCAGCGACCGCAGAATCACGCTCCAAGGGAACCGCAACGGCGCCGGCAGGCACCACCGCGCGACCGGGCTTCGGCACCGTGCTCGCCGACCACATGTCGATCGCGCATTTCAAGGACGGGCGCTGGAGCGAGGCGCAGCTGACGCCGACCGCGCCGATTCCGATGCACCCGGCCGCGCATGTGCTGCATTACTCGAGCACCTGCTTCGAGGGCTTCAAGGCCTACCGCTGGCGGGACGGCAGCGTGCACGTATTCCGCATGGATCGCCACATCGAGCGGATGCGCCAGAGCGCGCGGCTGCTCACGATGCCGGAGCCCGACGCGGCGTCAGCTCGCCGCGATGGTGACCTCGGTGATCGATCGCTGCCGTGACCAGGTTCCGGAGCCGCCGGGCGCGCTGTACCTGCGGCCGATACTCTTCGGCACGATGCCCAACATCGGCGCGGCCTCGACCCCGACCAACGAGGCGACGCTGATCGCGCTCGCGAGCCCGGTCTGGGATTACTTCTCCGGCGGCATGAAGCCTCTGCGCATCTACGTCGAGGACAAGGCCAACCGCACGGCCGCGCACCTGGGGATGGTCAAGACCGGCGGAAACTATGCGGCGGCGATGGGCCCGACGCTCGCGGCGCGCGACAAGTACAAGGTCGACCAGGTGCTCTTCTGCCCGGGTGGCTCGGTGCAGGAGACCGGCGCGGCGAATTTCCTGCTGATCCGCGACGGGCACATCGTCACGCGCAGCCTCGATTCGACGTTCCTGCACGGCGTGACGCGCGAGTCTCTGCTCACGATGGCGCGTGACATGGGGTTCAAGGTCGAAGAGCGTGTGTTCGACGTCGCCGAGATGCTCGACTGGGTCAAGACAGGCGAGGCCGCGCTCTCCGGGACCGCGGCGGTTCTCGCAGGCATCGGCACGCTCGTGCATCGCGACGGTGAGCATCGCGTCGGCTCGGGCGAGGTCGGACCCGTGACGCAGCGGCTGCGGAGCGCGCTGGTCGCCATCCAGACGGGCGAGGCTTCAGACCGGCACGGCTGGGCGCGCAAGGTCTGAACCCTGCCTCAGCCGCGGAGCCGCAACCCCGGAAGGATGCCGTTCCGGAACGACCAGGCGATCGCCGCGACTGTGATCGCGGTGGTCGCGAGCTGGAAGACCAGCGAGCCGGTTTGCCCATCGAGCGCCGGGCGAAGCTGCTCGACCAGCGAGGGCAGAACAGCCAGCGCGCAACCGGTCGCGGCGAGCGCCGCCGCCACGCTTCCGACCGTCGCTTCGCGCAGCCGCCCGCGCAGCCCCGCCATCAGGCTCGCGTACTCCTGCTCGGCGGCGGCACGCGTGTCGTCGCGTTCGCTGCTCCAGCGCGCCCGCACGCGAGCGGCGAGCTTCCATTCGAAGTCGGCCGGCAGGCGCGGCCGCGGCAGCGCCCGCGCGAGCCGCCCATCCATGGCCGCATACTCGTCGCGCCAGCGGCGACAGCGCGCACAACCGGCGAGATGCAGGCTGACGACCCGCGCCTTCTCCGGCGCGAGCGTGCCGTCCATGAGCTCGGCGACGTCGAACTCGTAGTCCTCGCAGGGGCCGTTGCGCGATGTTCATGTTCATGCCGCCTTGACCTCCTCCGGGCGCGCGAGCTCGACGAGTCGCTTGCGTGCCCGGTGCAACAGGTTCTTGACCGTGCCCAGGGGCATGCCGAGCGATTCGGCCACTGCCTCGTAGGACCGGTCTTCCAGGTAGAAGAGCCGCACCGCCTCCTGCTGGTTGCGCGGCAGCTGCGCCAGCAGTCGCAGCAGGTTGTCGCGCTCCGGATCCGCGCGCCGGTCCCGACGCGATTGCGGCCGACGCCTGGTGCGCATCCTGCGAATCCGGGTCGTCGAGCGACACGGTCGGGGCGCCTGCGCCGCAGGTCCATCAGGCAGGTGTTGCGCGTGATCGCGTAGATCCAGGTGCCGAGCGCGGCGCGGCCATCGAAGCCGGGCAGGGCCTTCCAGACCCGGACGAAGGTCTCCTGGGCCGCGTCCTCCGCCGCCGCGCGTTCCCGCAGGATCGACAGGGCGAGCCGGAAGACGCGGTCCTTGTAGGCTCCCACGACCAGGTCGAACGCGCGATCGTGCCGGCCCGCCGCGAGGTGTTGTTCGATTTCCGGGTCCATCAGCGCGCCAGGCGCCCTCCCGATCGCGGCCGAGACCGGCGCGTCGCAGTTTATATGCCCGGGCGGGCCTCAAGGTTGCAGGGCTTCCGGTGCAACCTTTCCGGCCCCGCCCGCATATAACGGGCATCTACCCCGGAGGCCCATCCATGTCGGAAGATGCCATCGCCGTTTTCATCCCGATCATCGCGATCATCATGTCGCTTTCGATCCCGATCGTGTTCGCCATCGTCGATTACCGCCGCCGGCGGGACATCGTCGAGGCGCACCACAAGGAGCGCATGGCCGCGATCGAGCGTGGCATGGAGCTGCCGCCCTTGCCGGAAACCTTCTTCAAGTCGTTCAACAACGACCGCAAGCCGCGGCACCTGCTCTCCGGGATGATCTGGACCTTCGTGGGGCTGGGTCTCCTTGTCGCGCTGCGCGCGGTCGCGAGCGAGGACATCGCCTGGTTCGCCCTGATGCCGGTCGGGGTGGGGCTCGCGCTCCTGATCTACCACTTCGTCGAGGGCCGCAAGCTCTCGAGCGACGCACAGAATCATCCTCGCTGAGGCTGAATGACTTGATCGTGGCGTCGCGATGGTGGAATTCCAAGGCCCTGAGATTGGCGGCATACCCACATCTGCGACAAACGGCCACCCTTCGCCGCGATTAGCCGACCTGGCGTCCTGACAGCGACGAGCTGCAGACGGAACAAGTCAATTGCCGCGTCGATTCCACGATTAGACTTTGGCACTGCGCCGGTTCGATCGGCGTCGGCAATCTGCCGCAATTCTGTAGAATTGCGCCGTGGGCCTGTAGCACAGCGGTTAGTGCAGGGGACTCATCGAAAAGGTGCCTCCGCGGCGTAACTCGCGGAGTGGACGGGATGAATTCAGGGAATCCTTCCAGTTCGGCTGATGGCAACCCTGAGCCAAGCCGGCGGTACACCGCCGGAAGGTGCAGAGACTACCTGAGGGCTGCAGTGCCCTTGATGACAGGCGTCGAGCGTCCCGCACCCGACCGGCGACTTCGCCGAGGGTGAAGAGATAGTCCGCGTCCGGGAGAAATTCCGGGGAACGTGAATCCCTTGGTCGTAGGTTCGAATCCTACCGGGCCCACCACCTTGAATATTGAGCGGATGTCGCACAATATTCAAGGTATGCTCAAACGCTCCAGCCTTCTACGCCGCCTGCGTGCCAGCCTCAGGTCGAACCCAGCAGTCGCATTGCTGGGGCCGCGTCAGTGCGGAAAGACCACCCTGGCGCGGCAGTTGATCAAGGGATCCCGGGCTACTTACTTCGATCTGGAAAACCCCGTCGACCTCGCGCGGCTCGAGGAGCCCATGACGGCGCTGGAGCCATTGCGCGGGCTGGTAGTGATCGATGAAGTTCAGTTGCGGCCGAACCTATTTGGCGTACTTCGCGTGTTGCTGGACCGGCGGCCAGTGCGCGCGCGATTCCTCATTCTGGGCAGCGCATCTCCGGACCTGTTGCGTCAGAGCTCCGAAACGCTCGCTGGAAGGATCGCGATCGTCGAGATGAGCGGCTTTACGCTCGAGGAGCTCGAAAAGCCGGATCTGGACCGGCTTTGGTTGCGCGGCGGATTTCCACGCTCATTCCTGGCGCGCTCGGAACGGGCGAGCACGGCCTGGCGAGAGGATTTCATCCGGACGTTCCTCGAACGGGATCTGACTCAGCTCGGCGTGCAGGTACCGTCCGGCACGATGCGCCGGTTCTGGACGATGACCGCGCATTATTCGGGCGGCATCTGGAACAGCTCGGAGATCGGTCGCTCCCTTGGAGAGGCGCACACCACCGTCAGGCGTCATCTCGATACACTCGCCGGTGCCCTCGTCGTGCGGATACTGGAGCCGTGGTACGCCAACGTCGGCAAGCGCCTGGTCAAGTCCCCCAAGGTCTACATTCGCGATTCCGGTCTGTTGCATACGCTGCTCGGAATTGGCGAGCGCCGGCAGCTCGAAGGCCATCCCGTGGTCGGTGGCTCGTGGGAAGGCTTTGTCATCGAGCAGCTCCTGGCGCGTCTGCCCAAGGCCAATGCCTATTACTGGCGTACCCAGGCGGGCGCCGAGCTCGATCTGCTGCTACTAGGCGCGCGCCGCATCGGGATCGAGATCAAGCGAGCCGATGCGCCCACCATGACCCCCTCGATAGGGTCCGCGCTCAAGGATCTGGAGTTGCATCGCCTGTTCGTGATCTACCCCGGAGCGACTCGCTATGCATTGCACCGGAAGGTCGAAGTGCTGCCGCTTGCGGATTGCATTGCGGAGCTGGCTTGATCAGAAGCCTGCCGCTCACGACGCCCGGCAACGGAGGACCTTTGCGCTCTCCAGTGCATTGACGATCGCCTTGCCCCACAGCGCCGCGCCGTCAATTCCGCTCTGGTCGATCCAGACGCTCACACCCGCTCTGCGCCGCCTCGCCACGAGGTCGAGAACGCGCTCGTTGTCCTCGCGCGAACAACTGATGAATACGTCGGCGGACTGAGTCAACGCAGACCCTGCTCATGTTCAACACCGGCGGGAGCCCGGCGGCGATTGGCCAGCAGCGCCACCACGATGAGCACCGCGATCAGCGCGGTGCGCCACGGATGGGCGATCGCCAGCACCAGCGGGGCAAGAAAGCCCCTGGCCGCGAGACGCCGCCCCTCATTCCTGGAAATGACCGCTGCTGCGGCGGGCGAGTAGCGGTAATAGATGCGGACCAGTGCGCGCCCAACGGCGCTTTGCAGCAAGTGTTTGTCGCGAAAGTGGCGCAGCGTCACGACATGCGCGTCCAGCGGCGATCCGTGCGCCGCCGTCGCGACGAAGCAGCCTCCTTCAGAGGTTGAATCGACGCCGCCAACGTCAATCGGAGGGCATTCCGTGAACTCGCGCAGCATGCCGTCACTTACGGCAATGTTGTTGTCGACTGCGAAATCGGCGTCGTCGCCGGTCGTCTCGACCGTCAGGCGCAGCTGTTGCGCCTCCGGATTTTCGAACTCATCGGACTCCGCCAGCAACTGGACAGCTTCACCCGCGTCGAGCGTCGTCAGGGTGCATCTCGTGCCCACGCAACCGGCTTCGCTGAACCGCAGGTTGGGCGCAACGAGGGGATCTTGCGCCAGGCTCGCGACGACGTTGTTCGCCGCAGCGGTTCCCTGATTGATGATGTGGACGACGACGGTAAAGCGACGTCGGGATTCGCAGTCCGGCTCCGAGGTGATGGTCAAGAACCGCGCGGCCACGTCTACGCAGCGGTCGATGCCCGGTTGCCGGATTGCGACCATGGCGCGGTTGTTTGCTGCATTTTGATCGGCTTCGTGCGCTGCTCCGGCTGCATTGACGATGCAGTCGGGCGGGTCCGCCGCGCTGACGATTGCCGGTATCCGCAGTGTGGCGCCGACGCTGGCGGCCAGGTCGCCGACGGCCCAGTCGCCAGTGTCGGGATCGAACGTGCCGCTGCTCGCGAAAGGCGCCATGCCCGCCGGAATGGCGAGGCCCGCCGGCAGTTCGTCCCGGACGTGAACGTCCAACGCCGGATCGGGGCCGATGTTGCGTACGTCGATCGAGAATTCGACAGGTTGTCCCGGCGCGGGCGCTTCGACGTCGACGTGCTACCTCACCTCGAGGTCGGGCGCCGCATGGGCGACCGCACCCGCGAGGAAAGCAGCAGCGACGATATATTTCACGGTTCGAAGGGCTGACCAAAGGCTGCCCTGAATCCGGCTCCCCCATCCGTTTACACCCCCGTCCGGGGGGTCGCAAGCGCGGCCCGCCCGCCCCTCCGTCAGGATACCTGCCTCTATCTCGCGCTCTATCCGGGGAAGGGGAGCCGGTAGATGACTTGCTCGGTCACTCGATCACGTATCGGGTGGCGATGGGGCCGCGCACCGGACAGAAAGTGTTCGCATGTAGACGCTGCCGCGGCGGCCGCAGGGAGAGCACGACCAGCCCGTGGCCGAAGCGTCCGGCTTCTCATTGCACGCGGGTGCAAGCGCCGAAGGCAGGGAGCGAGAGACGATCGAGCAGCTGTGCCGCTACGTCAGCCGGCCAGCGACGGCCGCCGTGACCTGTCGGTGCAATCCCTTGTGAAAGAGCAGATTTTCGGGCGGATGGCCGCATAGCGTCAGCTTCGGAAAACAACACGAGGTCCGCGTTGAGCCGGTCGCGCGCTTTCGCCGCGACTTGAATCACGCGCTCCGTATTGCTTGCAACGTCGCCGACAAAGAGATTGAGTTGTGCGAGAGCGATGCGGAGTGTCATGGCGACGTCTCTGGGCTACCGAGCACCGATTATTACCGTGCTTAAGTGCGGTTACAGACGCTAGGAAATTACCAACATGTGCGGGAGTTCGCGGATTCTGTGGGAACTGCGAGCTAGTAAAATCATGATCAACCCGGCAACTAGAGTGTTTACCTACCGGTGCGGCGGTTCGTAAATGGAGGCGTCCCATGATTCCTTGGCGCGAAAAATTCCGCGCTTTCGGCATTCATTTCGCGGCAACGCTCATCGTGGCCCTGCTCGCCGCGGCGCTCATTTTTCTGGTCTGGTACCCCGCACCTTTCGGGACGATGGTCGGCGGCCTAAAGCTGTTCATGTTGATTACGGGGTGCGATTTGGTCCTCGGCCCGCTCATCTCTCTGATCATTTACAACAGTCGAAAATCGCGGCTCGCGTTGGTGATCGACTACACGGTCGTCGGTGTAGTTCAGGTCGCGGCATTCGTGTATGGCGTGTATGCGGTATCGCAAGCTCGACCGGCTTACGTCGCCTTCGTGCAGGATCGCCTCGAGGTTATTGCCGCGGGAGAAATCACGGAGAAAGATCTACTCGAGGCCAAGGGATCGAAATACGCATCCCCTTCAAAACGAGGCCCCGTTCTGGTTGCAACACTTGTAAAACCCGAGGACAGGGACGACGCGCTTTGGGCGGCGTTAGAGGGACGCGATGTGGGAGTGCGGCCAAAGTTTTTCGTGGACTACGGATCGCAGATCGGACCGATCAAACAGCAGCTAAAGCCCCTGTCCGAGCTGCGGCAGCGCAATCAAGAATTCGAACAGATCATCGCGAAGGGTTTGCGTGAGCTGCAGCGGCCAGCCGAGGACTTCGGCTGGCTTCCGGTCAAGCACACGCGCGGCTTTTGGACCGCGCTAGTGGATCAACAGACTGGCTATCCCGTGAAGTACGTGCCGATCGACCCGTATTGAGAGACCTCGTTATTTCTTGCTCGGCTTCGCCTTCTTTTTGGCGGCGGGTTCCGCGTTCAACACCTTCTTCGCCGGAGCCTTCGCTTTTTGGCTTTGCCTTGGGTTGACTCGATTTCGCCTTCGCTTTCACCTTTGCCGTCGCGCTCGACTTGACCTTTTCCCTTTCGCGAGCTCCTCGGTAATCGCCTAGAGCCGAGATCAGCCGGACTCTTGACCGTGCGGACACCCGCACGCTCAAGGGCTATCGCGACTCGATGGCGATCTTGCCCGGCTCGTGAATGAAGCCCGGCATGATACCGATCTTGCACGCGCCGGGCGTAATGATGCCGGCGCAGTTCGGGCGCCGTTTCCTTCGCGTTTGGCAGCGCGCTCAACCTCAGGATTCACCTTCACATGCTGTTTCTCGATGGCGTTTACGTTCGAGCAGCGGTGGGAGAGGACGAGTCGGCGGAGCCAGTGCCGAGCAGCGAGACGGCGAGCCGATATGCGGCAAGGGCTGTCCTCATAGTCTCCCCGGTGCACGAATGGATGGCCCAGGCGGGCTTCTCACAGGGTTTTGGCACCCTCAACGCGGCTGCGTGCGGCATCAGGTCTAGAATCGGGCCAGCTTGCTCAAGGGAGGGCTTCCATGGACGCATTCTCGATGATGACGACGGCGGCGTGGCTGCTCGGCATCGCCGCGATCGGCGGTGTCGTGATGGCCGTCATCCGGTTCCGCGGCGCAGATCGGCCGCCGACCATTTTCGTGATGGCGCACGGGGTGCTGGCCGCGGCTGCGCTGACGCTGCTCCTCTACGCGGCTGCGACCGTAGGATTGCCGGTCCTCGCCATGACGGCCACGGGCATCTTCGTGGTGGTGGCGATCGTCGGCGCGGTGCTCAACCTGAGGTATCACGCAAGACAGCTGCCGATACCCAAAGTACCGATCGTCGTTCACGGATCCGTTGCGGCGGTCGGCTACGTTCTGCTGCTGGTGGCGGTAATGGCGGCACGTTAACCGGCGGATCGGGCTCGAGTAACCCGGGTACTCTACGAATGGGCACTCGGGGCGCAGACGACTTTCCCGTGAGAGCCACGATCGGCGACTACGCCGTCATCGGTGACTGCCGGACGGCGGCGCTGGTGTCACGTGCCGGCGAGATCGCCTGGTGGTGCGCGCCGCATTTCTCGTCGCCCTCGATTTTCGGGTCCTTGCTCGATGTCGAGCTCGGCGGGCGGTTTTTGATCACGGCAGCAGGCCCCTCGACGAGTCGACGTCAGTACCGACCGGGCAGCAACGTCCTCGAAACGACGTTCACGACCGACGCGGGATCGTTCCGGCTGATCGATTTGATGCCGCTGCCCTGCGGCTCCGCCGAGCTGCGACCGATGCGCGAGATCCTGCGCGGCCTCGTGGGCCTCGAGGGCGCAGTGCGCGTGCGCATCGAGCTCAACCCGCGCCCCGACTACGCGCGCAAGACCGCGAGGCTCCATCGACGCGGCAGGAGTCTCTGGGCCTGGAGCTGGGGCAGCCATCTGCTGCTGCTTCACTCGGATGCGGAATTGACGCCCGACGGCTCGTCGCTGTCCGGCGAGATCGTGCTCCAGGGCGGCGAGCGCCGCTGGCTGTCGCTGAGCTATGAACGGAACGAAATCGGGGTGGTTCCCGGCCTTGGCAGGAGTGCCGAACAGCGGCTCGCCGAGACGGATGCCTGGTGGCGGCAATGGAGCCAGCGCGCTCGCTACGACGGGCCGCACCGCGATGCGGTCGTGCGCAGCGCGCTCGCGCTCAAGCTCCTGTGCAGCGCGCAGTCCGGCGCGGTCGTCGCGGCGCCGTCTACGTCGCTGCCTGAGTGGCCTGGGGCCGACCGAAACTGGGACTATCGTTACTGCTGGCTGCGGGATGCGGCCCTGACCATGCGCGCGTTCACCGGCCTGGGCTACCTCGACGAGGGTCGCGCTTTTCTCGACTGGTTGCTGCATGCGACGCGCCTCACCTGGCCCCGGTTGCAGGTGCTCTACGACATCTACGGCCGCACCGATCTGCCGGAGAGCGAGCTCTCCCACTGGCGTGGCTTCCGCGACTCACAACCCGTTCGGATCGGCAATGCCGCGCGCGTCCAGCTTCAGCTCGACGTTTACGGCGCCGTGTGCTTCGCGGCGCGCAACCTCGTGGATGCCACGGGTAGCCTGCAGCGTGACGAGGCGCGCCTCCTGCGCGGCTTCGGTGACGAAGTCTGCAGGGACTGGCAGCAACCCGATCACAGCATCTGGGAAGTGCGTGGCGAGCCCCGGCGCTACACGTTCTCCCGGATCATGTGCTGGGCGGCGCTCGACTCCCTGCTGCAGCTCGAGGCGTCGGGCCACATGCGGCTGAAGCCCCATGTGGCCGCGGCCGCTTCCGCCATACGTGATTGCGTGGAGACACACGGCTACAACAGCCGGGTACACAGCTACGTCGCCGTACTCGACGGCGAGCAGGCGGACGGCAGCCTGCTGCTGGCGGGATGCCTCGGTTACCGCGATCCGCGTCACCAACGCATGCGCGGCACGTTCGACTATGTGCACAGGAAGCTTGCGCATAACGGGCTGCTGTATCGCTATGAACCCGGCACCGATGGCTTTGCTTCACCGGAAGGCGCATTTGCCATCTGCAGTTTCTTTGCCATCGACCACCTGGCGAAGCGGCGCGAGCGCGAAGCGGCCTGGGAAGCCTTCCGCCACGTGCTTTCGTTTGCCAACGACGTCGGCCTGCTCGCCGAGGAGATCGATCCGGAGTCCGGTGAGTTGCTCGGAAATTTTCCGCAGGCGTACACGCACGTGGGCCTGATCAACGCAGCGCTCGCACTGACCGCGACCGATACGCCATGATGAATCTGCTCGCAAGCCACTGGCCTGCGCTCCTGATCTGGAGCCTGGTCGCTACGGTGGCCATGACGACCGTGCTGCAGGGAAGCCAGGCGCTCGGATGGTCGCGCCTGAGCCTGCCTTTTCTCGTCGGCACCCTGTTCACCCCGAACCGCGACCGGGCCATCGTGATCGGCTTCATCGCATACACGATCGGCGGATCGATGTTCGCGCTGCTCTATTTCGTGTTCTTTGCCAGCGTCGGTATCGGCAACTGGTGGCTCGGCGCCGCGCTGGGCTTCCTGCACGGCGTCTTCCTGCTGGTGTGCGTACTTCCGCTGCTGCCCTACGCGCACCCTCGGATGGCGAGCGAGCACGACGGACCGGGCCACGCGTACGTGCTCGAACCGCCGGGGTTCCTCGGCCTCAACTACGGGCTTCAGACGCCCCTGACGACGCTGCTCGGGCAGACCGTCTATGGGCTCATGCTGGGCCTGTTCGCGCAGATTTCGGGTGTGTTCGGCGCAACTGGCGTCGGATGATGCCCTGTGGCGAGGCCCCAACGGTCGCGCCTGCACAGGGTCGAGTTTGCATCAACCGGCGCGCGAAACCTGGACCACGACACAGGTCCATATCGCCAGCAGGACAACCCAGCTCGCACCGTACACAGGGATCCTGTGGCGGAGGCGGTTGCGGCCGATGTGGATCCATGCGTGCGCCAGCCGTATTGCCACATAGGTCCAGGCCAGCGCGAGGATCACCGGCCCGGACGCCCTGGTCGCGAGCGCCGCGAGACACGCCGCGTAGAAGAGCGTCGGCGCCTCGAACAGGTTGACGAAGTGGCGCGAAGGCTTGGCCGCGTACTCCGGCTCGGTGCCGCCCTGGAAGGTGCGGAAATAGGCGGTGCCCAGCGCCTTCTCACGCACCGCGCGCATCCGGCTCCGGAACATGATGACCAGCACCGTGGCGGTCAGCAGCACCATGGCGAACATCGGGTATACCAGCGAATACGCGTCCATCGGGTGTTTGCTCCGCAGGGCGAAAGGCCGCAGAGTGCATCAAACGCAATCCTGCGGGAAGCTCGACCTGGAGACCGACATGTCCGATCGAACGGCGATCCTCTGGCCGATGTGCGCGCAAGCGGGGCTGGTTGCGCTCGTGTGGCTGCGGCTCTACGCGGTGCGCCTGACCGAGATCCGGGTGCGCGGCATCGACCCGCAGCGCCTCGCGCGCGCCGACGAGGCCGTCAAGCTGCTCGCCAACAACAGCGCGGCCGACAACCTGCGCAACCTGTTCGAGATCCCGGTCCTCTTCTTCGCGATCTGTCTCGCGCTATACGTTACCGGCTTCGGCACGCCGATGCAGGTGTCGCTGGCCTGGGGTTTCGTGATGCTGCGTGCGGTGCACAGCATCGTGCACACGACCTATAACCGCGTCATGCACCGCTTTACGGCGTACGCGCTGAGCACGATCTTCGTCTTCGCGATGTGGGCGCTGTTCGCGCTCGAGCTCGCCGGGAACTGAGCCGGCCGCTGCGGCTGTCGGGGAGGCTCAAGGCGCCTCGGCATTCTCGCCCAGCACCGCCGTAGCGCGCGGACGGAAGCCGTAGGAGAAGCCGACAGTCACGCCCTGGTTCATCCTGTGGCCGTTCTTGCCCGAAAAGCCGTACATGTACATGGCGAAGGCGGTCACCTGCGGGGTAAGCGCATAGCCACTGCCGATGCCTGCGTTGAAGAACTCTTCCGCGGCGAGCTGGTCGTGGACGAGGAACAACGGATGGCTCCGGGGGACGGGAACGTCGATGCCGCCGTGCGACCACTGCCAGGCGCCATAAAGGCTGACGTTCCAGCGCGGATTGATGAATGCGCCCAGCTCGAGATTGAGGTTGCTGCGGTCGTTCGAGACCCCTTGGAGCTCCTCTACGAAGCCGTACGAATAGCGCAGTTGCGCGTAAGAGCGGCGAATCCACGGATCGAAGCTCTTGCCGGCACTGAATCCGAGTATCAGCTCCTCCAGATCCCGACCTTGCGCAGCGTGGCCGCGGGTGTAGTAGTCGCTGATCGGCAGGACGTACGCGACGAAGGGTGCCAGCGCGAAGGGCTGCTCCAGCGCCTGGAAATGCAGGCCCACGCGCAGGTCGGTGAACGAGCCGTGCTCGTCGCCGTCGTCGACGTCCAGTCCAGGCGCGCCCCCGTGACTCGGCGGCCCCCAGTATTTCGTGCTCACGTACGGCAGGCTGCCTGACACCATCAGGCGGTCGGTGATCGCATAGTTCGCGAGAAACGCGAGGGTCTCGGAACGCGTGTGTCCGACGTCGACCGTGTCACCGTTGGGCAGCCAGTGCTGCTTATTCAGGACGTTGTTGTAAAGCAGCGTCGTATTGAACGCGCCCTTGTCCGGAAGCCACGCCTGCGCACCGACCGTCGCAGGTGCCAGCCCGGCCAGCAGGCAGAGCACCAGCCTGCAGCGGAATTGACTCGGCATCAGTTAGGTCGCGTGGCTGGCAACGACGAGCGCGCAATCCGCAGGCTCACCTTTACGCCTGCGTTCGAGGGCCTTGTCGATCGTCTCGGTGAGCTTGCGCCCGTTGCTCTTGTCCGCCTGGCTTACGCACTTGGCGGAACCGGCGGCCTTGGCCGCAGCCGCATCGTCGGCCTTATAGGAAACCGGCACGACCGTGGGCGATTTGCCGCCCGTGCCCAGGCGCGCGGCCGTCGCCGCCGCCTCGGACCAGTGGGTGACTACGATGTCGGCGCCCTGCTCACGAACCACTCGATCCAGCTCGTCCGCATCGGGCACGACCTTGACATCATGCCCGGCGCGCTTGAATTCGTTGACGAGACCGAGATCGCTGTCCGCCGACTGCAGTAGCGAGCCCGGCTCCGCGAGCACGATGATCCGGCCCGGCGTCGCCTGGCTCACGCGCTCGAAACTTACGCCGCCGCCGACCAGCGAGAGCTTGTCTCCGCAGGCCGGACACGCCTCCGCAGCCGTCGCCATGAACAGGGCGACGACAGCGAGGATCATGACTTTGGGTCGCATGGCCCCCCTCACGTGGTTCATTCTTCCCACCTAGCGTACTACCATCGTCCGCAATCGTGCAATGCGGGAGCCGATCTCGCGCAGTTCTGCCGGGCGGACATAACGCCGTTTTGGATTGGGTTCGGGGCGACCTAACCTCGTATTACCCGGGTCGCAGGAAAAAGTTGGTGAGCCTCGAAAACAATCGTGTCGAGCTCGAAGTCGGCATGGCGCAACGGCGCGCAGCAAGAACTCGAACGAATGCGCGCTCAGGCGCTGATATCGAACCGTGCCTGACCGCCGCAACCGCCAACCATCGACTCAGCTGAAACGAGCGCGCGTTCGCGACTGCCATCACCTAGGCGACGGGAGCCACGAACCCGTAAGCTTTGCAGCAGACATGTCGACGACTGCCGGCACCGGTTGGCTGCACCGCCTGCGCGAGCGGGGTGTGATCCGCGTCGCGGCGAGCTATGCGGTCATTGCCTGGCTCCTGCTGCAGATTGCCGACGTCACGTTCGGGCCGTTGGGCGTTCCGCGCTGGGTGATGGTGTCGCTCATCGTGGCCGCCGTGCTGGGGTTCCCGATCGCCGTCACCCTCGCGTGGTTTTACGAGGCCGGCGATCGGGGCATCGGGCTCGACACCGCGCCCGAGGGCGCTCCACGGCCGGTCACGCACGGCGTTCGCCGTTATGCGGATGTCGCGATCATCGGGGTGTTGCTGGCGGCGGTCGCGGTGTTGCTGGTCCGGCAGTCGGACCTCGGACGGGCGGGGTCGGGCAACTCGACAATCGCGGTGCTGCCGTTCCAGAACCTAAGCACCGGCGCCGAGGGCGAAATTCTCGCGCTCGGCATCGCCGAGTCCGTGCTGTATCAGCTTGCAAAGCTCGCCGAACTGGACGTCATCGCGCGCACGTCCTCGTTTGCTTTTCGCGATCAGGGCACGGACGCACGCGAGATCGGTCGCCAGCTCGGCGCCCGATATCTCCTCGAAGGGAGCGTGCAGAGCGATCGTTCTCGCATGCGCGTGACCACGCAGCTGATCGACACGGAGACCGGCGCCGACGTCTGGGCGATGCGCTTCGATGAGACGCCCGGGGATATCTTCGCGGTCCAGGACGAGATCGCGCTCCAGGTCACCCGAGCGCTCGAACTGAGCCTGGCGCCGGACGCAATGGAGCGCATGACGGGGCAGGGAACGAAGAACCTGGAGGCTTACCTGGCGCTTCTGCAGGGGCGCGCGCTGCTCGCAACGAACCGGGTCACCGATGCCAGCAAGGCGATCACCCACTTCGAGCAGTCGGTGGCGCGCGACCAGGCGTTCGCGGCAGCCTATCTGGGGATCGCCGAGGCGGCGCTCTTCGTCGCGGAGTACGAGGTGACGGGCGACAGGCAGGCCAGGTTCGGGCGCGCCCTTGACCGCGGCAGGGAACTCGTCGAACGGGCGGTAGAACTCGATCCGGATAACGGCGCAGCGTATCTGCAACGAGCGCACCTGTCTGCCTTCGTGGATCTCGGGTCGGCAGAGGAGGACTATCGCCGCGGTCTCGAACTCAGCCCGAACTCCGCCGAAGGTCATGCGGGACTGGCTGCGGTGCTCTATTCGACGCCGTCGCGGCGCGACGAAGCGCTCAGGCTCCTCGATCGTGCTCGCAAGCTCGATCCGCTCGAGCCCGCCTACGATGTCACGAGGGCGGTGTTCATGTTCGACGAGCTCAGCGATGTCGAAGGGGCGCGTGAGCTGCTCCGCGACGTCGTGGCAAGAAACCCGCGCTATGTCCCGGCGCTCGCGCGGCTTTGCGAGATGAACCAGCTGCTCGGCGACGCCGCAGCCGCGGTCCGTTACTGCGAGGAGGCCCTGACGCTCGATCCGCTGCTGGAGGAGACGCGCAAGGAGCTCATTCATAACTACCTTCAGCTCGGCGACTCTGGAATCGCCGAATCGCTGGTGGAGCAGCCGGGCGATGAGCTGACGCTGCGCGCCTTGCCCCTCCTGCTCGACCGCCGCGACTGGGTTCGGGCCGGCGAGGTGGCCTATGATTCACTGGAGCGCCGGACGGCCAGCCCCCTCACCCGATGGTTCGTCTGCACGGCGATCCGCATGCATGCGCGTGCCACGGGCGACTACGGTCGCGCCGAGTCGGTGCTCGAAGCGGAATCGGGCGTTCGCTGGGGCGCGACCGGTGATGCGGTGCTGCCCGAGGAGGCGTCGCGCGTGCGAGATGCCGCAATCGCGCTCGCCGGTGTTCTGCTCGAAAGCGGCCAGGAGCAGAAGGCCCGAAGGCTCCTTTCCGCGATTCTCGCCCGCATGCGACATGAAGTCGGCGACCTCGGACGCCCGGAGTACTGGTATTTCATTTTCCACCCCGCCGCGCTGGCCATGAATGGCGAAGACGAGGCGGCACTCGCGATGCTCGAGCGCGCGGTTGCGAGCAAGTCGAACGTGTTTTTTACATGGCAACTCTTCGAAATTGAGCCCGCTTTTGCCGAGTTGCGCCGGCAGCCGCGTTTTCAGGCTGTTCGGGCCAGGGTGCTCGCCCATATCGCCGGCCAGCGCCGCGAGCTGCAGCGCCTGCGTGCCGAAGGACTCGTGCCGGATCGCAACTCGTCGTAGCGAGTGCGCGCGCGGCTTCCGTCGATGCTAGGCGGCAGCGGCCGTGAACCCGTAAGCTCCGCAGCGCACATGTCGAGGTCTACCGGCACGGGTTGGCTGCATCGCCTGCGTGAACGCGGCGTGATCCGCGTCGCGGCGAGCTATGCGGTCATCGCCTGGCTGCTGCTGCAGATTGCCGACGTCACCTTCGAGCCGCTCGGCGTGCCGCGCTGGGTGATGGTGTCGTTGATCGTCGCCGCGCTGATCGGTTTTCCAGTGGCCGTCGCTTTCGCCTGGTTCTACGAGGCGGCGACTCGGGTGTTCTGCGCGACACTGCGGCCGAAGGCGCCCCGCGGCCAGTTATGCACGGCCTGCGCCGCTATGCCGATGTCGCGATCATCGGCGTGCTGCTGACGCGCGGTCGCCGTCCTGTTGGTTCGGCAGTCGGAGCCTCGGCACGTCCGGAGCGCGGGGCGCAGCGATCGCGGTGCTGCCGTTTCAGAACCTGAGCACGGCTCGCCGACGGCCAGAGTCCTTGCACTCGGCATCGCTGAATCCGTCCTGCACCAGCTCGCGAACCTGCAGAAGCTCGAAGTCATCTCCCGCACCTCTTCCTTCGCTTTCGGGGAGCGGCAGCAGGATGCCCGCGAGATCGGCCGTCAGCTCGGTGCCCGCTACCTGCTGGAAGGCAGCGTGCAGAGTGATCGGCCGCCGCATGCGCGTCACGACGCAATTGATTGACACCGACAAGCGGCGCCGACGTGTGGTCGATGCGCTTCGACCGGCCCCCCGGCGACATCTTCGAGGTCCAGGACGAGATCGCACTGCAGGTGACGCGTGCGCTCGAGCTGAGCCTCGATGCGATGAGCGGGATCGTCTGACAGGCCAGGGAACCGAAGACCTCGACGCCTATCTTGCGTTCCTGCAGGGCCGCAGCCTGCCGGCCAACGACCGCGTGGTCGACACGCGCGATGCGATCGAGCACTTCGAGCGCGCCATGCAGGCTCGACCCGCATTTGCCGACGCCTACGTCAGTCTTGCCGCCGCGAAGCTGTTCGTCGCGGACTATGAAATCGCCGAGGACCGCAGCCGAGCGCTTCGAGATCGCGCTCCGCGAGGGCCGGGAGCTCGTCGAGCGGGCGCTGGCCCTCGATCCGGACAATGGCGATGCCTGCCTGCAGCGCGCGCACATCGACTCTTCGACGACCTCGTCCGCGGCCGAAGCCGACTACCGGCGTGGTCTCGAGCTGAGCCCGAATGCGGCCGCGGGCTATGCGGGCCTCGCCACCGTGTTGTATCAGAACCCCGGCGCGGCGCGACGAGGCGCTCGAGTTGCTCGATCGCGCCCGCAAGATCGACCCGCTCGAACCCGGCTACGATGTCACCAAGGCCGTGTTCCTGCTCTACGAGCGCGGCGACGCGCGTCGGCGCCGTCAGAAACTCCTGAAGCGGGTGCTCGACGAGCATCCGCGGTACCTGCCCGCCCTGGTGAGGTCGTGCGAGGTCGCAGGGCTTCCTGCTCGGGAACCATGCCGAAGCGATCCAGCTCTGCGAGCAGGCGCTGGCAGTGGATCCGCTTGATGGAAGAGGCGCGGCGCATCCTGATCCGGATCTACCTGGATCTCGACGACGAGCGGGCAGCGCAGGAACTGGCCGATGCTTCACATGGCGAGACGGCCGTTCCGCCGCGCCCCTATCGCCATGCACGGAAGGAATGGAAAGCAGCAGGCGAGGCCGCCTATGAAGCCGTCGCGCGACGCACGACGGCACCAACAATGTCTCCGTGATCTTCTCGGCGCTGCGCATGCACGCGCGGGCCGACCGGGGAAGCGTCGCGTGCCGTCGCCGCGATCGAGTCGTTTTCCGGCGTCGAGTGGGACGCCGCCGACAAGCCCGACCATCCTGGACCGCTCGGGCCTGCGCGACGGACCGATCGCACTGGCGCGACCTGCTGATCCTCGACGGCCAGGTCGAGCCGCGGCCGCCGCCTGCTCGCGAATCATCGCCAGGATGCGACAGGAGGTCGGCGCCGAGGGTCGGCCGGAATTCTGGTACTTCGGTGGCACCCGGTGGCACTGGCGCTGCACGGCGACGCGGACGCCGCAGCTCGCGCTTGCTCGAGCGCTCGCATCCCGTCCGGCTACGGGTACAGCCAGTGGCGGTACTCTCTTCGAGGACGAACCGGCATTCGCGGAGCTGCGCCAGGATCCGCGCTTCCAGGCGCTGGCAGCGCAAGGTCGCGGCGCACGCTGCAGAGCAGCGCCAGGAGCTCGACCGCATGCGCAAGGAAGGACTGGTGCCTGAACGGAAGGGCGCCGATCTGCAGACAACCGCGGCCTCGAGCGAAAGAGGCGCGGGGTCGCCGCGCCTCTTTCCTTCCGTGCATCACGCCGGAATCGTCAGTCCTCGAGGAAGCTCCTGAGCTGCTCGCTGCGGCTCGGATGACGGAGCTTGCGCAGCGCCTTGGCCTCGATCTGCCGGATGCGCTCGCGGGTGACGTCGAACTGCTTGCCGACTTCCTCGAGCGTGTGGTCCGTGTTCATGTCGATGCCGAAGCGCATCCGGAGCACCTTCGCCTCGCGCGGCGTGAGCCCCGCGAGCACCGAGTGCGTCGTCTCGCGCAGCGACTCGGTCGTCGCGGAGTCGATCGGGGATTCGACGGAGGTGTCCTCGATGAAGTCGCCGAGATGCGAATCCTCGTCGTCGCCGATCGGTGTCTCCATCGAGATCGGCTCCTTGGCGATCTTGAGGACCTTGCGCACCTTGTCCTCGGGCATCTCCATGCGCACCGCGAGCTCGTCCGGCGTAGGCTCGCGACCCATCTCCTGCAGCATCTGCCGCGAGATGCGGTTCAGCTTGTTGATGGTCTCGATCATGTGCACCGGGATGCGGATGGTGCGCGCCTGGTCGGCGATCGAGCGGGTGATCGCCTGCCGGATCCACCAGGTCGCATACGTCGAGAACTTGTAGCCGCGGCGGTACTCGAACTTGTCGACCGCCTTCATCAGGCCGATGTTGCCTTCCTGGATCAGGTCCAGGAACTGCAGCCCGCGGTTGGTGTACTTCTTCGCGATCGAGATCACGAGGCGGAGATTCGCCTCCACCATCTCCTTCTTCGCGCGGCGCGCCTGGGCCTCGCCCACGGCCACCTCGCGGTTGATCTCCTTGATCTCCGCGATCGACAGGTGCGAGCGGCCTTCGATCTCCCTGAGGCGCGTCTGCTGCTTCTCGACCTGCTCGCGCAGCCGCGCGAGCGGCCCGGAGTGCTTGCGCTTGGCGCGGATGTGCTTGTCGAGCCAGCGCAGGTTGGTTTCGTTGCGCGGAAAGGTCTCGATGAAGTCGGAGCGCGGCATGCCGGCATCGCGGACGCAGAGCTGCATCACCGCCTTCTCGACGCCGCGGATCTCGTTCAGGTGCTCGCGCAGCTGCACGATGAGCGCGTCGAACATGCGCGGCGAAAGGCGCAGCTCCATGAACTCGTCGGCGAGCCGCTTGCGCAGCCGCGCGGTCTTCGGCTCGCGCGGACCCTTCTCGTCGAGCGCCTTGACCACCTGCGCCTGGAGCTTCGCGAGCGACGCGAACCGCCGCGCGGCTTCCTCGGGGTCGGGGCCGGTCTCGATCTGCTCCTCGTCCTCCGAGGCCTCCTCGTCGTTTTCCTCGAGTTCCTCCTCGACCGGCGCCTTGGCCGCGAGCTTGGGGTTGATCGGCTCGGCGATCACGTCGGGCGCATTCGGGTCGTGGAAGCCGACGATGATGTCGATCAGCCGCCCCTGGCCGGACTTCACCGGCTCGTAGGTGCGGAGGATGAAGTCGTAGGTCGGCGGATAGGAGGACAGCGCGCGGCGGACCGAATCGAGGCCTTCCTCGATGCGCTTGGCGATCGCGATCTCGCCTTCGCGCGTCAGCAGCTCGACCGTGCCCATCTCCCGCATGTACATGCGGACCGGATCGGTGGTGCGGCCGAATTCGGCATCGACGGTGGTGGCGAGCGCGGCCGCGGCTTCCTCGGCGGCTTCCTCGTCGGCGACCACCGGCTCGCGCAGCAGCAGCGCTTCGGCATCCGGTGCCTTCTCGTACACCGGAATGCCCATGTCGTTGATCATCTGCACGATGTCTTCGATCTGCTCCGGATCGACGATTTCGGACGGCAGGTGATCGTTGACTTCGGCGTAGGTCAGGAAGCCCTGTTCCTTGCCGCGCGCGATCAGGAGCTTCAACTGCGACTGACGATCCTCGGGCGTCGAGGGCGGCAGGCGGATCTCCAGCTTCTCGGCGCCGGGCTTCGCGGCCTTGCCGGGCTTGCGGCCGGGCACCGTGGAATTCACCTTCGGGTCGCCGGCGGGAGCCACCGCCGCGACCTTGGGCGGGACGCCGGGCTTGGCCGGCGACGGAGGAGCCTTCGCAGTAGACCCGGGCAGGGGCGGCCGGGCGGGCGTTCGTCGCGGACTTTGCCACCGGCCGCGAGGCCGGCTTGGCGCCTGCCGCATGCTTGGGTCGTGGCGCGGGCTTCGCGCGTGCCGCAGTTCGGGCGTGCACCGCCCGAACTGCCGGGCGCGCCGCGGGCTTGCGCGCCGCGGAGGCGGACCGGGCTGAGGCGGGCTTGCGTGCCGCTGTTTTCCTGACCTGCTTGCGTGCCGTCTTGCTCAAGATGGGCGCCTCGTGGAGGGGGTGGTAAAAAAGAGCGGAAGTATACCATTGGACAGTCAAAAACCGCCGATTACTTCGTCGGCTGCTCCGGCCCGCGCCGGGCCCGCAGGAGCTCCTGCAGCTCCTGCTTTTCCGGGTCCGAGAGCCCCACGTCGCGAGCCTGTGCCAGGAGGGCATCGAGGCGCCGGGCGGGGGTGTCCTCGGCCACGAGCCGGGCCATGGCCGATCCGAGCTCGGCGGCGGCGGCCGCCGGGTCCGCGACCAGGCATTCGGCCGCGGCCAGCCGGGCGAGCGGCCCGTGGTCCGGACGATCGCGCCAGCGCTCGAGCAGGACGGCCGTGCTGGCTGCCGGATCCTCCCGAAGCTGGGTCAGGAGCGTCGAGCAGCAGGGGCACGCCTGGCCGGTCCACGGTGGCAAGCGCTTCCAGGTCCACGCGCTGCTCCCGCGGCCGACGGGTGGTGCACCAGCAGGCTGACCGCCTGCCTGACGAGGTTGCCGCGCCCCGCCATCTGCAGCGCCCGCGGGTGTCCGGGAGGGGGGTGCGCGGCGGCGTGGATCCGCACGGGCGCCGTCATCCGCGGTGCCGCCGAGCAGCTCCGTCAACCGCGCGGCCGGCATGCCGACGACCGACGCGAGCTCGCCGGTCAGCAGCTCGCGATAGACCTCGGACGGTATCCGCCGGATCAATGGCCGCGCCAGCTCGACCAGCCGGGCACGACCATCGACGCTGGTCACGTCGCAACGCCCTGCGAGCTCGCCGATCAGGTAGTCCGACAGCGGGACGGCCGTGCCGATGCGGGCCTCGAAGGCTTGCGCACCTTCCTCGCCGACCAGCGTGTCCGGATCGTGGCCTTCCGGCAGGAAGAGGAACCGGAGCTGCCGGCCCTGCTTGACCTCGCTCACTGCGTTCTCGAGCGCTCGCCATGCGGCAGCGCGCCCGGCGCGGTCACCGTCGAAGCAGAACACGACTTCGCCCACCAGCCGGAAGATGCGCTGCAGGTGCTCGGGCGTCGTCGCGGTGCCGAGCGTCGCCACGGCGTAGGTGATCCCTGCCTGGTGCAGACGCACGACATCCATGTAGCCCTCGACGACCAGCAGCCGCTGCAGGCCGCGCGTCGCCTGCCGCGCCTCGTACAGGCCGTAGAGCTCGCGCCCCTTGTGAAAGAGCTCGGTCTCCGGCGAATTGAGGTACTTGGGCTCGCCCTGGTCGAGGACACGGCCGCCGAAGCCGATCGTCCGGCCGCGGACATCGCGGATCGGGAACATCACCCGGTCGCGAAACCGGTCGTAGTGGCCGGTCGCGCCTTCCGCGCGCTCGATCACGAGCCCGGCGCGCAGCAGCGTCTGGCGTTCCTCCGCGCTGCCGCCGTAGCGCTCGAGCAGCGCGTCCCAGCGTGCCGGCGCATAGCCGATGCCGAAGCGCGTCAGGCTGTCGGGCGTCAGCCCGCGACCCGCAAGGTACTCCCGTGCCCGCGACTCGCCGGACAGCGACTGGCGGAAGTAGAGCGCCGCGCGCTCGAGTGCGACGTAGAGATCCTCGTTCGGGCGCGCCACACCCGTGTCGCCGCCCTCGCGCGGCACCTCGAGGCCGGCGCGCGCGGCGAGCTCCTCGACCGCCTCGACGAAGCCGAGATGGTCGAACTCCATCACGAAGCCGAGCGCCGTGCCGTGCGCGCCGCAGCCGAAGCAGTGATAGAACTGCTTGTCGGGGCTGACGGTGAACGAGGGCGTCTTCTCGTCGTGGAAGGGGCAGCAGGCCTTGTACTCGCGGCCGGCCCGCTTGAGCTGCACGCGGCCGCCGATCACCTCGATGATGTCGGTTCGCGCAACCAGCTCGTCGATGAAGTGCTGCGGGATGCGGCCGGCCATGAAACCCAAGAAATGGCTCGAGATTTACTTCTCCGTGCAGGAGCCGCTTTACCGGCCCGCGGCCGAAAAATTGATCCGACCCCATTTCCGGATTCAGGCCCGAGGGCGGCCTTGACCCGCGCGCCGACCGCGCCCATGTCGGCACGGCCCGCGGCCTTCGTCTTCACCATGGCCATGACCTTGCCCATGTCCTTGATCGAGGCGGCGCCGGTCGCGGCGATCGCGTCGCGGATCAGCGCGTCGATTTCTGCCGCCGACAACTGGGCGGGCAGATAGGTCTGCAGCAGCTCGATCTCCTGTCGTTCCTTGTCGGCGAGGTCCTGGCGGCCACCCTGCTCGAACTGCGCGATGGACTCCTTGCGCTGCTTGACCATCTTCTCGAGGACGGCGATGACCTGCGCGTCATCGAGCGTGATTCGCTCGTCGACCTCGCGCTGCTTGATCGCAGCCTGCACCATGCGGATCGTCGAGAGGCGCTCCTTGTCGGAGGCCCGCATGGCCGCTTTCATGTCCTCCGTGATGCGCTCCTTGAGCGTCACGAATGGCGGCTCAGTACGTGCGTGCGCGCGGTGCCGACGACAGGTCCCGGGTGCTGCGCTTCTGATGCCGCTTCACCGCGGCGGCCTTCTTGCGTTTCCGCTCCTGCGTGGGCTTCTCGTAGAATTCCCGGCGCCGCAGCTCCGTCAGCACGCCGGCTTTCTCGCAGGCGCGCTTGAACCGGCGCAGGGCGGCATCGAAGTATTCGTTCTCACGCACGCGGACGCTGGGCATCGAAACCTCGTCAGACTGCTGGTCGGGCGGTCTCGGGGACTCAGGTCCCACCGCCGGGAAAATCGGGCCGCGAATTTTAGTGAGGACGGTGAGGAATTGCAAAGAATGCGGGCGCTCGGGATCGAAACTTCCTGCGACGAGACGGCGGTGGCCTTGTACGACACCGACGGCGGCCTGCTCGCGCACGAGATCTACAGCCAGGTGGACCTGCATGCCCCGTATGGCGGGGTCGTCCCCGAGCTCGCCTCTCGCGACCACCTCCGTAAGCTATTGCCCCTGTTGAAGAAAATGATCGAAGGTCACGGTGGTCCCGCAATCGGTCGATGGCGTGGCGTACACGAGTGGTCCCGGGCTCGTCGGGGCCCTCCTGGTCGGGGCGGCCGTGGCGCGCAGCCTGGCCTATGCCTGGCGCATACCCTGTCTGGGCGTGCACCACATGGAAGGCCACCTGCTCGCGCCGCTGCTCGAGCCCGACCCGCCCCCGTTTCCCTTCGTGGCGCTCCTGGTTTCCGGCGGTCACACGCTGCTCGCGCGGGTGGACGGGCTGGGTCGCTACGAGATCCTGGGCAACACCCTCGACGATGCGGCCGGCGAGGCCTTCGACAAGACCGCCAAGCTGCTCGGTCTCGGGTATCCGGGCGGACCGCAGCTCGCGGCGCTCGCCGAGCGTGGTCGTTCCGGCGTCTTCCGATTTCCCCGGCCCCTGACCGAACGCCCCGGACTCGATTTCAGCTTCAGCGGGCTCAAGACCGCGGTGATCGTCGCGCTGCGCGATCGCACGCTCGACGATCAGACGCGCGCCGATGCGGCGCTCGCCTTCGAGGAAGCGGTGGCCGACACGCTCGCCATCAAGTGCGAGCGGGCCGTCGAGGTGACGGGCGCCCAGACGCTCGTCGTCGCAGGCGGTGTCGGCGCCAACCGCCGCCTGCGCGGACGCCTCGTCGCGCTTGGGTCCAGGCTCGGCGTCCGGGTGGCATACCCGCGGCCGGAGTTCTGCACGGACAATGCGGCGATGATCGCGCTGCTCGGCTGTCTGCGGCTGGCCGCGGGTGAGCACGACGATCTCGCGATCCGCGCCCGCGCGCGCTGGCCGATCTCGGAGCTCGTGCCACCGGCAGCCGCGCCGGGCCGGACATGAGCCGTCCAGGCGCCCGACCATCTCACAGGCCGCATCCGCAGGACCCCATGGACATCATCTTCCTGAGCGGCCTCACGACCGAATGCATCATCGGCATCTGGGACTGGGAACGACGGGTCAAGCAGAAGATCGTCGTCGACCTGGAAATGGGAGCCGACATCCGTCGTGCGGCGGGCAGCGACCGGATCGAGGACACGCTCGACTACAAGCGGGTCTCGAAGCGCCTGCTGCAGTACATCGGCGATTCGCAGTTCCAGCTCGTCGAGACCCTCGCAGAACGCATCGCCGAGGTCGTGATCACCGAGTTCTCCGTTCCGTGGGTGCGGGTGCGGCTCAACAAGCAGGGCGCGATTCGCGGCTCGCGCGACGTCGGCATCCTCATCGAGCGCGGCGCGAAGGACTACGGCGGTCGCGCACCGTGAGCACCACCTTGCGCCTGGCAGGGTGGCGACTTGCCTGAGGTCTTCGTCGCGGCCGGCAGCAACGTCGAGCCGGTTGCCAACCTGCGCCGGGCGCTTTCCCTGCTGCGCACGCACTATCCGCAGCTTCGGCGCTCGCGTGCCTGGCGCAATGCCGCGGTGGGTTTCGAGGGCGAGGATTTCGTCAACCTGGTCGTGGCCTTCGTGACGGATGATCCCGTGCACGCGGTGATCGCGCGCCTGCACGAGGTGGAGGTGGCCTGCGGGCGCGCGCGCGCCGCGCCGCGCTGGGCACCGCGCAGCATGGACCTCGACGTGCTTCTCTATGGCGATCGCGTGAGCCACGAGCCTGGCCTGACGCTTCCGCGGCCGGATCTCGTACGGCGGGCCTACATGCTCGGGCCCATGGCGGAGCTCGCACCGGATCTGCGGCATCCAACTCTCGGACTCACGATGCGCGAGCTGTGGGCGCGGTTCGATCGCGATGCGCACCCGCTGCGGGAGATCGAGCTCGACGACGAAGCCGGGCCTCTCGCGCCATGAGCTCAGAGACTTCGGCCGCCGTCGACCACGAGGATCTGGCCGGTGACGTAGGGTGCGTCGGCGGCGAGATAGAGCGCTGCGCGCGCCACGTCCTCGGGGGTTCCCATCCGCTTGAGTGCCGTCTTGCCGATGATTTCGCGCTTGAGATCTTCGGGGAGTCCGCTCTCGGGCCAGAGCACCGGGCCGGGCGCGATGCCGTTGACGCGGATCTCGGGACCGAGCTCCCGGGCGAGGGAACGGGTGAGCATCGCGAGTCCGGCCTTCGCAGCGCTGTAGACCGGGTGCCCGCGCAGCGGCCGCGCGCCATGGATGTCGAGCATGTTGAGTATCAGTCCGCGCGCCGTGCGCAGCGCCGGTACGGCGGCCTGCGACAGGAAGAGCGGCGCGCGCAGATTGGCTCCAAGCAGGTCGTCCCATTCGGCCGCCGAGATGCTGCCGACCGGGGTGGGATAGAAGGTCGAGGCATTGTTGACGAGCGCATCGAGCCGTCCGTAACGCTGCAGGGCGGATTCGACGAGCGTCGGCAGAGCATCGAGATCCTTGAGATCGCAGGCCGCGGTGATGGCCGACCCCGGACGCGCGGCGTTCAATTCGGCCGCGAGGGCTGTCGCCTCGGCGGCGGAGCGCCGGTGATGCACGACGACGGAGGCGCCCGCCGCGTGCAGCCGCCGTGCGATCGCTGCGCCCAGGCGGCGCGCCGCACCGGTGACGAGGATGCAGTGTCCATCGAGCGGCCGCTCTGCATGCATGCGCCGAATCCTGCCTGCCGCGCCGACACGCGCGGTCGCCTGCGAAGATACCCAACGCAACGCAGGCTGTCGCCTGCCCGGGCGCCCGACCGTGAGCAGACCCGACGAGCTGCCGGCAGCTCACCCCCGAGGAAGCGGCGCACAGCCGCGCGCTCGAGGATCGGATCCGCACCGAGATCGAGGCGCGCGGCGGCTGGATCGGATTCGCGCGGTTCATGGAGCTCGCGCTCTACGAACCGGGGCTTGGTTACTACAGCGCCGGCGCGCAGAAGCTCGGCGCGGCGGGAGACTTCGTCACGGCACCCGAGGTCGCGCCGGTTTTCAGCCGTTGCGTCGCGCGGCAGTGCGCCGAAGTGCTGGCGGGACTGGGCGGCGGCGAGATTCTCGAGCTTGGCGCCGGCTCGGGTGCGATGGCCGTCGTCGTCCTCGACGAACTGGCGAAGCTCGACGCGCTTCCGCGGCGCTACCGCATCCTGGACGTGAGCGCGGACCTGCGCGAGCGGCAGCGCGCGACTCTCGCGCAGTCGTGCCCGCAGATGCTCGAGCGGGTCGCCTGGCTGGACCGTCTCCCGAGATCGTTCACCGGCATCGTCCTCGCGAACGAGGTGCTGGATGCGATGCCGGTCGAGCGGTTCGTGATCCGCGGGGCGGAAGTCAATGCGATGGGCGTGAGCTGGCAGCTCGGGCGGCTCGAGTGGTCCGAGACACGTGCGAGCGGCGCTCTGCGCGATGCGGTGCGCGGTATCGAGGCCGCTCTCGGCGCGCCGCTGCCCGAGGGATACTCATCCGAGGTGAATCTGGCGCTCGATCCATGGTTCGCGGGCCTCGCGCGCGCCATCGAGCGCGGCGTCGTGCTGGCGATCGACTACGGCCTGCCACGGCGCGAGTACTACGCGGCCGAGCGACACATGGGCACGATGCTGTGTCACTACCGGCATCGCTTTCACGATGACCCGTTCGCGCGCCTGGGTCTGCAGGACATCGGCGCATGGGTGGATTTCAGCGCCGTGGCGGGCGCCGCGCAGGCCGCGGGGCTCGAGGTCGCGGGTTACTCGACGCAGGCGCACTTCCTCATCGGCTGCGGCATCGGTGACTACGTGGTCGAGGTGTCGGATCTCGACCTGGTGCAGCGCCTGAACCTGTCGCGGCAGGCGATGGTGCTGACCCTGCCGGGCGAAATGGGGGAGCGGTTCAAGGCTTTGGGCTTGAGCCGGGGCTACGATGCGCCGCTCTCCGGCTTTTCGGTGCGTGACCTGAGGCATGCCCTGTAGCGGGCGCGACCAAAGAAGAAATTAAGGTGAATCTCTGAATGGATCTTGTTCAAACGATCGTTCTGGCCATCGTACAAGGCCTGTCCGAATTCCTGCCGATCTCCAGTTCCGGTCACCTGATCCTGGTGCCGCATTTCCTCGGGTGGCCTGACCAGGGTCTCGCATTCGACGTCGCCATCCACATGGGCACGCTGCTGGCCGTGCTGCTGTACTTCCGGCGGCAACTGGGCGCGATGGCCACCGCCTGGATCGACTCGGTGCTTCACCGGCGTCATAGCCGCGACAGTCGCCTCGCCTGGCAGGTCATCGTCGCGACCGTGCCGGTGGGTCTCCTGGGGCTGCTGCTCGCGGATCGAATCGAGACGAGCTTCCGACAGCCGCTCCTGATCGCGGGCACGCTGACCGTTTTCGGCATCCTCATGTACCTCGCAGACCGGTTCGGTCCGAGCGGCCGGGATGAGTACGACCTCACCTGGCCGCAGGCGCTGGCCATCGGCTGTGCGCAGGCACTCGCGCTGGTCCCGGGAACGTCGCGCTCCGGCGTGACGATGACAGCGGGACGGGGCCTCGGACTGTCGCGCGCATCAGCGGCGCGATTCTCGTTCCTGCTCGCGGTGCCGGGCACCGCTGCGGCGGGCGTCTACGAAGGCTACAAGCTGTTCACGTCGGATGCGCCGGTTACCTGGGGGCCGATGATCGTCGGTGCGGTGTTTGCCGCGCTGTCCGGCGTTGCATGCATCCACTTCCTGCTTGGTTTCCTGGGGCGAATCGGCCTCCTGCCGTTCACGATCTATCGGCTGATCCTGGCCGGCGTGATCCTCGCCGTGTTCGCCTGACCGGAAAAATGGCTCGGAGCCAATTTTCCGTCTCGTCCTTGGCTACTGAGGCGGTCACGGCCCGGAAAATTGGCTCCGAGCCATTTTTTCGATGGCGGCGAGGCGGGCGGAACGCAGGCGCTGCGCGATCATTGCGCCATCGCCGCCTGCGAGCAGCTCCGGCGCGAGGCGCACCGCGGCCGCCGCCGCGTGCGCGGCGCGAAGCCGCGCGGCCTGCGGATAAGGCGCAACGAGCCGCTCCGGGCCGCGGCCCCGCGCGTCCGATTCGCAGGCGAGGATCAGCCGTTCGAGCCGCTCCGGGCGGCGAAACGCGTCGACCTGCTCGAGCAGCGTGAGCAGGGTGGCGGGACGGAGCTCGGCCAGGCGATGCACCTTCGCATGGTGACGCGACGTCATCACCGCGAGCTCGCGGTACTCGGTAGGCACGCGCAGCCGTGCGCAGAGCTGCTCGACGAGCGCCACGCCGCGCTCCTCGTGGCCCGTGTGCCTGGGCCAGAGCTCGCGCGGGGTCGTGCCCTTGCCGAGATCATGGACCAGGGCGGCGAAACGCACGGTCGGATCGGCGGAGAGACCGGCCGCCGCCTCGACCGCGAGCATCGTATGCAGACCCGTGTCGATCTCCGGGTGCCATTGCGGAGGCTGCGGCACCCCGTACAGCGCATCGACCTCCGGAAAGACCGCGCGGAGCGCTCCGCAGGCGCGCAACACCTCGAAGTACTCCCGAGGCCGGGCTTCGCCGAGCGCGCGAGCGGTCTCGGACCAGACCCGCTCGGGAACGAGCGCGGCCATCTCGCCCGCATCGACGATCCGCCGCATCAGGTCCAGCGTCTCGGGCGCGACCCGGAAGCCGAGCGGCGACAGCCGCGCGGCGAAGCGCGCAACCCGCAGAACGCGCAGCGGGTCCTCGACGAACGCCCGAGAGACATGGCGCAGCCAGCGCGCCTCGACGTCGCGTCGCCCGCCGTGCGGATCGACGAGGACGCCGTCCTCCGTGCGCGCCATCGCATTGATGGTGAGGTCGCGCCGCGCGAGATCGTCCTCGAGCGTCACGTCCGGTGAAAAGCGCGTCTCGAAGCCGTAGTAGCCGGGGCCGGTCTTCCGTTCGGTGCGCGCGAGCGCGTACTGTTCGCCGGTCTCGGGGTGCAGGAACACCGGGAAATCCTTGCCGACCGGCCGGTAGCCCATCGACTTGAGCGCATCCGGCGTGGCGCCTACGACCACGTAGTCGCGCTCGGTGACCGGGCGGCCCAATAATTCGTCGCGTACCGCCCCGCCGACCAGAAACACCTTCATGCGCAGAATCCTAGCAGCCCTTGCAATCAGCCTGCCGCTTACCGGCTGCTACCTGATGCAGGCGGCGGGCGGGCAGGTCGACGTGCTCGCGCGCAGCAAGCCGATCGCCGAAGTCGCGTCGGACCCGGCGACCCGGCCTGCGACGCGCGAGCGCCTCGAGCTGGTCGCCGAAGCGCGCGAATTTGCGGTCGAGGAGCTCGGCCTGCCGGATGGCCGCAGTTTCCGGCGCTATGCCGATCTCGGCCGCCCGTTTGCGATCTGGAGCGTCGTGGCGACCCCCGAGTTCTCGATCGAGCCGCACCGCTGGTGTTTCCCGATCGCCGGCTGCGTGGCCTATCTCGGTTTCTTCGACCCCGAGGACGCCCATGCACGCGCCCGCAAGCTCGCCGCGCAGGGCGACGACGTCAGCGTCGGCGGCGTGGCGACCTACTCGACGCTCGGGCACCTGCCGGACCCCGTGTTCAACACGATGCTCGGCTGGCGCGAACCGCGCCTGCTCGGGACGATCTTTCACGAGCTCGCGCACGAGCAGCTCTACGTGGCGGACGACAGCGAGTTCAACGAGGCCTACGCGAGCGTCGTGGCCGCGGCGGGCGTGCGCCGCTGGTATGCGGCTCGCGCTCCGACCGCGGAGCTCGCCGACGTGGGAGCGACAGGAGAGCCGCGAGCGCGAGTTCGCCGCGCTGCTGGCGGACGCGCGTGCCCGCCTCGCGCGGCTCTACGCCAGCGGCGCGCCCCCGGAGGAGATGCGCCGCGCGAAGGAACGGGAGTTCGGCCGGCTCAAGTTCGAGTACGCGCAGCTTCGGGCGCGCTGGGGCGGATATGCAGGCTACGACGCATGGTTCGACCGGGCGCTCAACAATGCGCATCTTGCGGCGGTCGCGACCTACGAGAACTGCGTGCCGGGCCTCACCCGCGAGCTCGAGGCCGCAGGATCGTTGCCGGCGTTCCATCGGCGTGCCGCGGAGCTCGGCCAGTGGCCGCATGCCGCGCGACACGCGGCGGTGTGCACAGGCGACGTCCCCGTGAATCCTCACTGCAGCGAGCGGCGGATCATCGCGCGCAGCGAGACGGGCTCGATGCCGAGCGCAGCGAAGCCGTTCTCCGTGCAGGTCGAATCGACCAGGGTCGAGCGGTAGTTGTCGGTCGAGAACGGCCGGCCCGGGACGAAATCCATGATCGCCGCCTGCAGGCGGCTGAGCGGCCGTGGCAGCGCCAGTACGACGCGCGAGAGCCCGGCGGCGCGCGCGGTGAGCTGCACGATGTCTCCGAGCGTGAGCACCTCGGGCCCACAGAGCTCGAAGATGCGTCGGCCCACGGCTCGATCGTCGAGTGCACGCACGAAGTGCCAGCACCACGTCGCCCACGTACACCGGTGCAAACCGCGCATCAGCGCAGGCGAGCGGAAATACGCCCGGCATCCGCCTCAGCAGCCGCGCGAAGCGGTTGACCAGCGAATCGCCCGGGCCGAATACGACCGACGGTCGGAAGATCGCGTACTCCGGGGCGTCGGCGCAGGCGCGCCGCACCGCGTCCTCGGCAGCGCCCTTGCTTCGCAGGTAGTGACTCGGACCGCGAGCGGCGTCGGCGTTGAGCGCGCTCATGTGCAGGTAGCGCGCAACACCCGTCGCCCGGCACGCGGCGACGACCGTTTCAGTGAGCGCCGCGTGGATGCGATGAAAGCCGCGTCCGCCGAAGCCGCGCTCGTTCAGGATTCCGACCAGGTTGATCACCCGGTCGCAGCCGCGGAACTCCCGCTCGAGCACCGCACGGTCGTGCACGTCGGCGCGCACGATGGAAAGCGTGGGCAGGACGAGCAGGTCGCGGTGCCGCGCCGGATCGCGGCTCAGGATCTTGATCGAGTGACCTTCCGCCGCCAGGCGCGCCGCGAGGGCGCTCCCGATGAAGCCCGTGCCGCCGAGGACACAGACCGTGTGCGGCATGTCCGCCTACCGGATCGGGATCACCAGCGTCGCGTTGCCGCGGCGGATCTGCAGCACGAAGGCCGTCGCGTCCTGCGTCGCGCGCGTGAACTCCTCGAGGTTGGCAATTCGCGTGCGCCCGACGCCCAGGATCAGGTCGTTCGCGCGCAGTCCGCGCTGCGCGGCCGGACTGCCTTCGGCGACCGCGCGGATCAGCACGCCGTCGCCGCCGGGCGCGTCCTCGAGCAGCGCACCCTCGAGCCCGCTGTGCAGCCCTGCTGCGCGCGCCTCGGCCGCCGCGTCCCGCTCGCCGATCACCGCGGTCACGCGGCGCGGCTGGCCGTCGCGCAGCAACGCGATGTCGACCTTGTCGCCCACGCTCAGCAGTCCGATCGAGTTCCGCAGGCCCGCGGCATCCTTCACCGGCTTGCCGTTGATCGCCGTGACGACGTCGCCCGCCTTGAGCCCGGCTTTCTCGGCCGCCGACTCGTCGATCACCTGCGAGACCAGTGCGCCCTGGATCTGGCCCAACTCCATGCTGGCCGCGATGTCGGGAGTCAGCGTCTGTACGTTGACGCCCAGCACGCCGCGCTTCACCTCTCCGAACTTGACGAGCTGGTTCATCACCGTCTTCATCATGTTGGAAGGGATGGCGAAGCCGATGCCGATGTTGCCCCCGGTACGCGACAGGATCGCGCTATTGATGCCGACCAGTTGGCCCGACAGATCCACCAGCGCGCCGCCCGAGTTGCCGGGATTGATCGACGCGTCGGTCTGGATGAAGTCCTCGTAGCCTTCCGGGTTGATCCCGGAGCGGCCGAGCGCGCTCACGATCCCGGACGTGACCGTGTGGCCGAGACCGAAGGGATTGCCGATCGCGACCACGAAATCGCCGACCTCGGCGCGGTCGGAATCGGCCACCGGAATCTGTGTGAGGTTCGCAGCCTTGACCTGCAGCACGGCCACGTCCGAGCCCGGATCCTTGCCTACGACCTTCGCCGTGAGCGAGCGGTTGTCGAGCAGCGTCACCGTGATCTCGGTGGCGTTCTCGATCACGTGCGCATTCGTGATGATGTAGCCGTTCTTCGAATCGACGATCACGCCCGAGCCCGCGCTCTGGAAGCTGCGCTCTCGCGGCGTATTCGGGATGTCGAAGAAGCGACGGAAGAACGGGTCGTTGAACAGGGGGTTGTCTGCCTGTTGCACGGTGCCGCGGATGGCGATGTTCACGATCGCGGGCGTGACCTTCTTCAGCATCGGCGCGAGCGACGGCACCGGCGTCTCGCCGACCGCGCCGGGCAACTGGCCTGTCGCGATGGTTGGAGCGACGAGCGGGACGAGGACCAGTACCAGGGTGGCGAGGCTCGGGTGGCGCTTCATTCGTAGTCCTGAGGTGATCGGTAGCGGGGAACGAAGAAGTTTAGCAGCGCACTTCGCGGCGACTTCCTCGTGTCGCCGGCTCGCCGCGGCGGCACCGTTCGGCTGCTCAGACTGCCGAGCTTCGCGGCGAGTTCCTGCGGCCCGACCGGGAGAGGCGCGGATCGACGTCCGCGGCGGCCGACGCGGTATCCAAGGTTCTTGACAAGCTGTGAATTGCCGGTGATCAAGCGGTGGACACAAGATATAGTGGTTTTGGTGTAAAAAGGTCTTGACGAATCCGCTGATTCAGGCATTGTGACGCTACGCGAAGGTAAGAACATAAGTCACTGAAAGTGAACAGTTTTGCTGCATCGCAGCGGACAGAACGAAATGGTTGACGGACCGGGAAACGGTGCATACCCTTTGCGCCCTGACCCAATATGTTGTGTCCAGCCTGACGAGCCTCGGGGGTTAACAAAGGCCGTCGCAGCTGGACGAAATTCAGGATCAGGCCGTAGCGCCGCCGCAGCTCCTCTATCGAGTGGCATGACACGGCGCACGAGGGGATTTCTTTTCGACAAAGTACCGCCTGAGATGGGAGACGTGTTTCCGAAATGAGCACCGCCGTGAAGCTTGCATCCAGGGACGCCCGCAGCATTCCATTCCAGGAAGCGTCCCTGGACATCTGGGACAAGAAGTATCGACTGAGTGCCAAGGACGGGACACCGATCGACCGCACGATGGACGACACCTACAAGCGTGTCGCGCGGGCGCTGGCGGATGTCGAGAAGGAGGCGATCCGCGAGCACTGGTACGAACGGTTCCTGTGGGCGCTGCGCCGCGGCGCGATCCCCGCGGGGCGAGTGACGTCGAATGCCGGCGCGCAGGAGCACAAGCCCGCGACCTCGACGATCAACTGCACGGTGTCGGGCACCATCCGCGACTCGATGGACGACATCCTCGGCAAGGTCCACGAGGCGGGCCTCACGCTCAAGGCTGGCTGCGGGATCGGCTACGAGTTCTCGACGCTGCGACCGCGCGGCGCGTACGTGTCGGGCGCGGGCGCCTACACCTCGGGCCCGCTGTCCTTCATGGATATCTACGACAAGATGTGCTTCACCGTGTCGTCGGCCGGCGGCCGCCGCGGCGCACAGATGGGCACCTTCGACGTGGGCCACCCGGACGTCATGGAATTCATCCGGGCCAAGCGCGAGTCCGGGCGGCTCCGCCAGTTCAACCTCTCGCTGCTCGTCACCGACGACTTCATGCAGGCGGTGCGCGAGGACCGCGACTGGCAGCTCGCCTTCCCGGTGAGGGCAAAGGAAATCGAAGGCGTCGACACCTCGGATCCCGCACACTTCCTCTGGCGTGAATGGCCGGATGCCACCGGGTACGTGCGCGACGAGGCGGGCCTCGTGCTCTGCAAGGTCTACAAGACCCTGCCGGCGCGGCGCATGTGGGACGTGATCATGAGCTCGACCTACGATTTCGCCGAGCCCGGGTTCGTGCTCATCGACCGTGTCAACGAGATGAACAACAACTGGTGGTGCGAGAACATCCGCGCCACGAATCCGTGCGGCGAGCAGCCATTACCGCCATACGGCTCCTGCCTGCTGGGCTCGATCAACCTCACGAGCTTCGTGCGCGACCCGTTCAGCGACGACGCGCACTTCGACTGGGACGAGTACCACGAGGTCGTGAAGGTATTCACCCGCATGCTCGACAATGTGGTCGAGGTCAACGGCCTGCCGCTCGAGCAGCAGCAGGACGAGATCCGCCGCAAGCGACGCCACGGCATGGGCTTCCTGGGCCTGGGCTCGACGATCACGATGCTGCAGATGAAGTACGGCTCGCCGGAGGCCGTGGCCTTCGCCGAGCGCGTCTCGAAAGAGCTCGCGCTCGCGGGCTGGGAGGAGGCGCTCGAGCTCGCGCGCGAGAAGGGCCCCGCGCCGATCATGAGCGAGGAATTCGCGGTCACGCCCGAGATGCTGCGCAAGCGCCCCGAGCTCGTGCGCGATGGGATCCGCGCCGGCGACCGCCTGCCCGGGCGACTGCTGCACGCGCGTTACAGCCGCTACATGCAGCGGGTGGCGGAGGCGGCGCCGGACCTCGTCAACCGCCTCGCCGAAGTGGGCGCGCGGTTCACGCACCACAGCTCGATCGCGCCCACCGGCACGATCTCGCTCTCGCTCGCCAACAACGCTTCGAACGGCATCGAGCCCACGTTCGCGCATCACTACTTCCGCAACGTGATCCGCGAGGGGCGCAAGAGCAAGGAGCGCATCGACGTGTTCTCTTTCGAGCTGCTGGCCTACCGGGAGCTCGTGAACTCTGCCGCGATGCCGGGCGCCACCGGCGCCGGCGAGCGCCTGCCCGAGTATTTCTCGACCACCGACGACGTGACGCCCAGGCAGCACGTCGACATCCAGGCGGCCGCGCAGAAGTGGGTGGACTCCTCGATTTCGAAGACGGCCAATGTGCCGACCGACTTCCGCTACGAGGATTTCAAGGGTATCTACCTCTACGCGCACGAGCAGGGGCTCAAGGGCTGCACGACCTTCCGCTTCAACCCGGACGCCTTCCAGGGAGTGCTCGTCAAGGAGGACGACCTCAAGAACACGACCTACGTGTTCACGCTCGAGGACGGCAGCGAGCTCGCGCTCAAGGGCGACGAGATGGTGGAATACGACGGCGAGATGCACACCGCCGCAAATCTGTTCGATGCCCTGAAGGAAGGGTATTACGGCAAGTTCTGAGGCGCCGCGCGACGGTGCCGGAGTAACGACGATGACTGGCCACAGGATCGATACGAAGATCGTCAAGTACCGGGTGGTGAAGCCCGGCGAGAAGAGCGAGGCGAAAGCGGCGGAAGCCGCGTCCGCCGCGCGGGCGCGCGAGGAATCGAGCGACGAGCCACGGGATTCCAAAGTCATCTGGATGCACGAGAAGCTCGAGCGTCCGGAAGTCCTGATCGGGTCAACCTACAAGATCAAGACGCCGGTGTCCGATCACGCGATGTACGTGACGATCAACGACATCGTGCTGAACGAGGGCACCGAGCACGAGCAGCGCCGGCCGTTCGAGATCTTCATCAACTCGAAGAACCTCGATCACTTCCAGTGGATCGTGGCGCTGACGCGGATCATCTCGGCGGTGTTCCGAAAGGGCGGTGACGTGACTTTCCTGGTCGAGGAGCTGAAGGCGGTGTTCGACCCGCGCGGCGGCTACTGGCAGACCGGAGGCAAGTTCATGCCGTCGATCATCGCCGAGCTCGGCTACGTGATCGAGAAACACCTGCAGACCATCGGGCTGCTGCGCGCCCCGGAGCTCGACGAGGGCCGCCGCAAGCTGATCGAGGAGAAGCGCAGCGAGTACGAGGCACGACAGAAGCAGCAGGACGCTTTCGCCAAGAGTCTCTATCCGCAGGGCGCTCAGCTCTGCTCGAAGTGCAGCACCGCGGCGGTCGTGATGATGGACGGCTGCATGACCTGCCTGAGCTGCGGCGACTCGAAGTGCGGCTGACGATGCATACGGTTCCTAACGCGCTATGGCTGGAATTCCCGCCGGCCACCTGTTGACCCAGGGGCGCCTCTGACCGGGCGCAGCGCGTACCTTCGAGGCGGCCCACAAGGCCGCCTCGTTTTATCTGCGGCCCGGACGGGCAAGTCTCCCGGCTCGGATTAGAATTCCGCGTCCCGATAGTTGGGAGTATGTCCCCGTGAGAGAGCTCACCTGCATGCTGACCCTGGCGTGCGCCTTGACCGCATGCGCAGGTCAGACCGAGAAACCCGCTACGCGGACCGACATGACGGCCGTGTCCCAGCCGTATCCCTCGACCTACCGCGTCCCGGAGAGCCCACCGGTCCTGATTCGCTCGGCGACCGTACTGACCGGCACCGGGACACGCCTCGAGGCGGCGGACGTCCTGGTCGTCGACGGCCGCATCAGCGCGGTCGGTCAGGGTCTCGCGGTGCCCGCGGGCGCGAAGGTGATCGAGGCGCGTGGCCGCTGGGTGACACCGGGTCTGATCGACGTTCACTCCCACCTGGGCGTCTATCCGAGCCCCGGCGTCGAAGCGCACGACGACGGCAACGAGTCGACCAGCCCGTGACCGCCAACGTCTGGGCGGAGCACTCCGTGTGGCCGCAGGACCCGGGTTTCGCCGCGGCGCTCGCGGGCGGTATCA
>CAVWOW010000002.1:0-249116 GCA_963756755.1 uncultured Gammaproteobacteria bacterium | reverse complement strand
GGTCAGGCTCGACAGCGGCGACGTGCTGACGGTCGACCACGTGGTTTTCGCCGCGGTCTACGAGGTGGACACATGGCCAAGGTGCCGGTGCCTCGCCAAGGGGCTGCTTGTCGAGGGTTGGCATGCGGGACAGGTTCCCGGTGCTCGACGAGCATTTCCAGACCAGCGTGCCTGGCCTCTACATCACCAGCCTGGCGGCAAGACCAGGGACTTTGGTCATTCCTTGCGTTCACCGTTTCGGTTCGTGCGCAGGCGAAGATCATCGGCAGGAGCGTTGCCGAGGCACTGCGCCGCGGTGCCGACTCGCCCAGCAGGGTCAGCGTGGCACGAGCGCGATGACGCGCACCGGACCACCCGACCCGCCGCGGATCTTCATCGGCAGCGCGATGACGTTGAAGCCGGCTACGGGGAGCTGGTCCAGGTTGGTCAGGTTCTCGAGCCCGGCCGACGTTGGCGGGCCGCTGCGATGCGGTGGACGAGAAAGTCCTTCGAGCAGGCCGTATCGATCGACGCGGTGTCGACGCCGAGCAGCGCAACCCGGCGCTCTTCGACCAGCAGGCGCGCAGCCTCGGGGGCGTGGCTTGGAAGATCGGAGCCCATCGCGTCTTCGAGCGATTCGCTGCCGAGGTACTGCTTGCGATCGGGCCAGTACCAGGGCTTCAGCCGGTCTGCGGCGAGCACGATCGTGCCGGGCTGGATCCGGCCGTGGCGCTGCTTGAAATCGGAGATCTTCCAGGCCCAGAGGCGATAGCCGCGATCCTTGCCCGACTGCTCGCGCACGTCGATGCGAACTGCGGGCGCAACGAGCTGACCGAGCAGAAGCCGATCGACCGTCATCCGGTCGCGCGCGAAATGGATGGGCGCATCCAGGTGCGTCCCGCCAGTGTCTGGCGCGCAGAACCGATTCGCTGAATAGAAAAAGCCGCCCCACATATAGCCGTGCGCGAGCTGGGCGAGCTAGAAACGCGCGGCTGGCCGTGACGGCCGGTCAAGTCTGCTCCTCGCCGAGCGCGTGCCCGAGGTCAACGAGACGATAACCTGCGGCATTTCGAACGCGACGGTATCAGTGGACGCAAGGGCCAGAACAGGCCACAGTCAGCGACCTCCAGGGCTTCGTGGTCATGACCTGCATCGCTCCTTGATCGTGCGTACTGCAGGATTATCTACCGATTTTCTGTCCCGAGCGGCGGAGCAAACCTCCTCGAGCGGCCGGCGTTCCGCGTCGACGCCGAGGCACGCCGCGACCAGCGCGGCGGCGCACATCAGGAAGCTGGCGAAGGCATAGGCGCCGAACAGCGCCTCGCGGCTGCCGCTCTCGATCATGGCGCCGAACAGCGGCGGGCCGGCGAAGCCGCCGAGCGCGGTGCCGGCGGCGTAGAACAGGGAGATCGAGATCGGCGCGCATCTCCAGCGGGAAGATCTCGCTCACGGTGAGGTAGGCGGAGCTCGCCGCCGCCGAGGCGACGAAGAAGACGGCGCTCCAGCACAGCGCGAGCTGCAGTCGCGCCGAGCAGCTCCTGCGCTGAAAGATAGCCGGTGACGAGCAAGCCCGACGCCGGCCACCGCGTACGTCGTGGCGATCATGACGCGGCGGCCGACCGTGTCGAAGAGCCGCCCGAGCAGCAGCGGCCCGAGGAAGTTGCCGACGCGCGAACGGGAAGATGTAGTAGCCGACGCGCTCGTCGGGCACGCCGTAGAAGCGCGCGAGCACCAGCGCATAGGTGAAGAAGATGGCGTTGTAGAAGAACGCCTGCGAGGCCATCAGCGTCAGTCCGAAGATCGCGCGCGCGCGGTAGCGCACGGCGATGACGTGCGCGCACATCGCCCCAGGGCACGGTGCGCACCGCCCGCATGTGCAGCTTCTCCGCGCGCGGCTCGCTCGCTCACGCCGACCTCCCCTCGATGTCCCGGACGACCGCCTCCGCTTCCTCGACGCGGCCGTGCGTCAGCAGCCAGCGCGGGCTTTCGGGCACGTGCCGCCGTACCAGCAGGATCGCGACGCCCAGCACTCCGCCGAGCACGAAGGCGATGCGCCAGCCCATCTCGGGCGCCAGAACCCGGGATCGAGAAGGACGATGCTCAGGCCAGCGCCCAGCGCGGCACCGACCCAGAAGGTGCCGTTGATGGCGAGGTCGACGCGGCCGCGCACGCGCGCCGGGATCAGCTCGTCGATGGCCGAGTTGATGGCGGCGTACTCGCCGCCGATGCCGAAGCCGGTGAGGAAGCGGCAGAACGCGAACGAGGCGATGTCCCAGGTGAACGCGGTGAGCACCGTGGCGACGAGGTACACCGACGAGCGTGACCAGGAACATGCGCTTGCGGCCGAGCCGGTCGGCGAGCCGGCCGAAGAAGAGCGCGCCGAGCACCGCGCCGCGCGATGTAGGCCGACGCCGCCCAGCCGATCTCCGGTCGCCGAGAGGCCGAGCGTGTCGGGGCGCTGCAGCGCTCGGCCCGAGCGAGCCGACCACGGTGACCTCCAGCCCGTCGAGCAGCCAGCTCACGCCGAGCGCGATCACCACGCGCCAGTGCCACGCCGACCATGGCAGGCGGTCCAGGCGCGCGGGGATGTCTGTCACAATCGGACTCATCAGTCACCGATTCCGAGATGTCCACGAGACCCGGCTTGCTAGCGTGCTTCCCGTAAGGCTACGCGGGGCGATCATCCGCGTCGTCCTGGCGGTGATTCTCGCCGGCGCGGCCGCAGCCGCGGTCCGCTTCGGCCTCATAGAACGCGACGACCTGGGGCCAGTATGCGATGCGATCACGGCGCCGTGGTGGTGCGAGCTGCGGATGCTCGTGATCCACGCGTTCCTCAACGACGTCTTCGGACGCGCCAGTGTCGCGTTTGCCGCGCTGGCACTCTGGCGCCGCTCGGCCATCGCGGCCTATCTAGCCCTCACGGTCGGCACCTGGGGCATGATGCTGTACAACTTCACGTGGTCCGGCGTCGGCCTGCTCGGCGGCGCCCTTGCGCTTGCGCGCTTGCAGGGCGAGTGGCGCGAGGATCGCGAGGCCAAGTAGTGCGCTCGACAGCCCCCGAGCCGAGTGCACGCATGTTCTGCATCCGCTCGAGCAGCGGGATTGCAACACCGGCTACGACGAGCCAGACCGCAAGCAGCACCTCCTCGTTCGCGCTGCTCGAACGCAGCGCAGTACCGCGGGCCCGGGGATGAGCGAGCGCCGTGATGACGAAAGCCAGCACCCCGGGCAGGAACAGCCAGACCGGGAAGTCGCGGTGACGGCCGGCGAAGACCAGACCGAGGCAGACGTACGCGCAGCAGAGCATCAGCAGCAGACCCAGCGGACGAGGAATGGGATAGAGAGTCGCCGGGTGCGACACGAACGCGCGCAAGGCGAACAGGTAGACGAGCCATCCAGCCGTGCTCACCGCCAGCGTGACCGACCAGTCGGTCCAGTTCACGTTGCCGTCGACGAGGTATTGCCACTGGCGCGCTCCGACCGCGACGAGCAGCGCCGCGGACGCACCGACCGCGAGCCCGGCACGAATCCGGTCCGCTCCAACGAGCAATGCGCCCGCGAGCGCACCGAGCGCGCCGGCGACCAGTGCCAACAGGGCCACGATTCGGCCGTGCGGTGATTCGGCCACCGGGCCGTTCCAGGGGAATTTCTCCCGCCGTTCGCGATCGTGGAGTCCCCAGTGTCCGCCGACGGTGCCTTCATTTCGCGATCTTCCACGGCTGATCGAAGGCCTCGATCACGTTGAAGTCGAACCCACGCTTCTCCGCGAGGACGGTGAACTCGCGAATGTACCGGGCCTGGTTGACACGGCCAGGTACGCTCGGGCCGCGCGGGCGCCCGGCGCTTGGCCAGCCCGTCTCGCCGATCAACAGCTTCTTGTCGGGGAACGCCCGCTGCAGCTCCGCGTACAGCGCGTCCACGAAGGGCATGACCCCGTCGATGCCGAAAGGAGCGTCATCCCAGTACGGCAGTATGTGCACTGTCACGAAAGAAACGGACTGCGCCAGTGACTTGTTCTCGAGCCAGTACGCCCGAGACGTCCGCGTAGGTCACGGGCAGGCCGGTCGCCGTGGCCACTCTGCGAAGCAGGACCGACAGATCTGCGGGCGTCTGTTCGCGTCGCAACAGGACCTCGTTCCCGACGACGATCGCGCGAATGGTTTCCCGGTGCTGGCGGGCAGTTCGGGTTGCGAGCTCGATCTCGCGCTCGTTGTGGGTCTTGTCCCGGCTGATCCAAAGTCCGAGCAGCACCCTGAGCCCCAGCTCACGTGCCACGGCCGGGGACCTGGTCGAACCCTTCCGAGACGGTGTATGTCCGTACGCACCTGGTGCGCCTGGCGAGCAAGGCCAGGTCCTTGCGCAGCTGCGCAGTGGTCACGCCGGTCCGGGCGTCGCCACCGTCGTTCGACGGTGCGTAGGAAATACACGGCAACCGCGTGACGGCGCCATCGGCGATCGGTACCGGCCGAGCCTCGCGCCACCACGACCCGGTCAGTGCCAGCGCGAGGCACATGAGCGCTGCCGCGATGATCGTGGGGCGGCGACGAGACTCCATGGCGTTCATGCCGCTGTGGTGTACGGCTGCGGCGACCCTTCGATCGCGCGATGCGACACGGCGCCTCTTTTACGCATCTATTCCAGAGCTATTACTACTTTTCCTCGAGCGCGCCCGGTCTCCAGGTACCGAATCGCAGCCGGGACCTCACTCAGGCTGAAACTCCGGTCGATGACAGGCGTCACTTTGCCGGCCTGCATGAGCTCGCCCAGGACGCTGAGGTCCTCCTTGTTGAGCTCCGCCAGCATTGTTCCCATGTCCTGGGACACGAAGGGCGACAAGACGAGTGCCTTTGCCGGGTTGATCATTGGCCCGATCCACCGCCCGCCGTCGGGTCCTCCGCCTCCGATCAGGACAAGTACTTGCCCTCGGAAGTCAGGACGCGACGGTTGTCCAGCAACGAGCGGTTCCCGACGTTGTCCAGGATCACGTCGTAACGTTGATCGCTCCTGGTGTAATCCTCCCGGGTGTAGTCGATGACCTCGTCCGCGCCCAGCGATCGGACCAGCTCTACGTTGCGCGTGCTGCAAACGCCGGTCACATGTGCGCCGAATGACTTGGCGATCTGCACGGCGAAGGTACCCACACCGCCCGACGCGCCGTTTATCAGGACCTTCTGCCCCGGCTGGAGGTTGCCTTTGTCGCGAAGACCCTGCAATGCGGTGATGGCCGCGATCGGGACAGCAGCCGCCTGCTCGAACGTCAAATTGGCCGGCTTCAGCGCCACCGCTCGATCCTGTCCGAACCGTCACATACTCACCGAAGGCGCCGGTTCGCCCGCCGAATACATCGTCGCCCGGCTTGAACGTACGTTACACTTCGGCCCACCGCTTCGACCGTTCCCGCGAAGTCAACGCCGAGTCGTGTGACCTTTGGCTTCCGCAGACCCGTCTCGATGCGCATGACATACGGCGTGCCTCGCATGTAATGCCAGTCCAATGGGTTGACCGCGGCGGCGCGAACCCTTACCAGGACCTGGTCGTCCTCCGGAACCGGCTTTTCGACGTCGTCCAGCTTGAGGACTTCGGCTGTGCCATAGTCGCAATGGACGATCGCCTTTTATCGGGTTGCCCGGGCGCAGCGATGCTCGAATCGAGTCGCACGTGTTGTCCGACATCCAGTAGGCGACAAACACCGCCACCAGCAGCGCAAGTGGAATGGCGACAGCACTCCAAGGCGAGAATAGCACGCTTCACAGTTCTCATTTGGTCTACTCCGCGGCTTGGTGAGCGGCGCTTCGGTCCGCGAAGCCCCTGGCGATCAACCATAGCGCGAGAGCGAGCTGGCTGAGCCCCATCGGCATGAACATCAGCATGACGGTCGATGGCCGAGGAGCGGAATCGCGGCTCCGGCGATCAGCAACACGACCGTGACCAGGCCAAAGGTCGACAACGCGCGCGGAATCAGTTTGAAGCGAAAGAACAATGCAGTAGAGCACGAGAAGCGCGCCGCCGGAGACGAACAGGTTCAGTGTAATGCGCCGAGTTCCGCATTGCCCTCGCCAAGGTCGCAGGTGCCTGAAAATGGGCAAGATCGGCATCGTCCTGCCTTGGCGTACTCCTGGCTCAAGGCCAGCATGGAGCGAACGGCGATCCCCTCGAAGATCAGCCCCGAAGAGATGACCACAGCGAACGCGACGAACCAGATAGCCATCCCGCGGCTGTACCGCCGAAGACGGGCAGCGCCGTGATCGCAATGGCGATCCAGAGCGCGCCGTCACGAGAGACAACAACGCGGCCAGATTGACTTCAGTCGACCTGGCGGCTGCATTCATCAGAAAACCGGGAGGCGTCGTTATCGCCGGGCCCAGCAACACGAAGTTCGTCACCGGCGCAACGAACCCTGCAGGAGAAACAGCATGCCGATAATTCGGCCGGGGGTCTTGGCAGTTTTCATCATCAGCTCCTGGCTGGATGGCCGACTGATGCGGCCGATCCAGGCCGCTTCGGGCGGGACTATGTCGCGCGCTGCCACACAGACCAGCCCCATGCGACGAGCAGCGACAGAGCGCGGCCGAGTCACGATGTCGGCGGATGAGACGACGATTGGAGCCGGACGCCACCGCCGCAGGGGCCCCGGGTGGCGCAAACCATTCGACTATAGTCACGTCATGCCGCTCCCGCTGTTCCTGCAAAGCCACGTGGTCTTGCCCTGATGCTGGGTTGGCGACGCGTGCGATTCACGCTTGCTATCTCGGCGCTGTTCGGGCTCGTGCTCAGCATCCACTCGGAGACGGCCACCGCCGTCGTCGTCGCCCGCGCTCTGCTGGTCGGGCTGACCGCCATGCTGGCGTTCGGGCTCTTCGAGCAGTGGCCGCAACGCTTGCCCCGGTGGCTCGCACGCTGGGCGCTGCAGCTCATCGGCATCGCGGCGGCGGTGCCGCTCGGCGCGCTGCTCGCGTACTGGCTCACGACCGGCGGCGATCCGCAGTTCGCGCAGGACCAGAAGCGAGCCATCGGCTACGCGATGCTGACCTTCACGGGCGTGCTGTTCGCACCGTGGATCGCGCTCGGCGCGATGCTGCGGCAGCGCGACGCCTTCGCGCGCGATCAGGCGCTGGCGTTCGAGCTCGAACGCAGCGAGCTCGAGCGCAAGGCGCTGGATGCGCGGCTGCGGCTGCTGCAGGCGCAGGTCGCGCCGCATTTCCTGTTCAACACGCTCGCCAACGTGCAGGCGCTGGTCGATGCCGGCTCGCCGCAGGCGTCGAGGGTGCTGAAGAGCCTGATCGCCTACCTGCGCGCGGCGGTGCCTCGCCTGCACGAGCCGGCGACGACGCTCGGCCAGGAGCTGGAGCTGGTGCGCGCCTATCTGGAAGTGATGCAGATGCGCATGCCCGATCGGCTGCAGTTCGCACTGCGGATCGACGCGGCGGCGAAGGCGCTGCGATGCCCGCCGATGACGCTGCTGACGCTGGTCGAGAACGCCGTGCGCCACGGCATCGATCCGAGCGAGGAGGGCGGGCGCATCGATGTCGATGTGCAGCTGCGCGACGGCCGCTGCCGCGTGCGCGTCACCGACACGGGCGTCGGGTCTCAAGCCGACCGGCGACGGACTCGGCACGGGCCTTTCGACGCTGCGCGAGCGCCTGCAGCTGGCGTTCGGCGGCGATGCGCAGTTGCGCCTGACCGAAATCGAGCCGCACGGCGTGTGCGCCGAACTCGAGTTCCCGGCGCGGCAGGAACCCGCATGACGCCGCAGCGTCCGACCGCCCTGATTGCCGACGACGAGCCGCTGCTGCGCGACGCGCTCGAGCGCATGCTCGCGCAGGCGTGGCCGGAGCTGCGAAGTCGTGGCGCAGGCACGCAACGGGCGCGAGGCGATCGATCAGTTCGAGGCGCAGCGGCCCGACGTCTGCTTCCTCGACGTGCACATGCCGGGCATGACCGGCGTCGAGGCCGCGCGCCACATCGGCCGCCGCGCGCATCTGGTGTTCGTCACCGCCTACGACCAGTACGCCGTGCAGGCGTTCTGCGCAGGGCGTGCTCGACTACCTGGTCAAGCCGGTCGAACCGGCGCGGCTGGCCGAGACGGTCGCGCGACTGCAGGAGCGCCTGCGCGCAGCGCAGCCGGCGCTCAACACCGAAGCCTGCTGCAGCAGCTCGCGGCGCAGTCTGCAGCGGAATGCGGCGCCGGCGCCGCTGCGCTGGATCCGCGCGTCGGTCGGCCAGACCGTGCGCCTGATCGCGGTGGACGACATCGACTTCCTGCGCTCCGAGGAGAAGTACACGCTGATCGCCTGGCGGGACGACGCGGGCCAGCCGCGCGAAGCCGTGATCCGCACGCCGCTGAAGGAACTGGTCGCCGCAGCTCGATCCATCGCAGTTCGCGCAGGTGCATCGCTCGGTCGTCGTGAACCTGCGCGCCATCGCCACGTCACGCGCGGCCCGAACGAAACCGCGGACATCCATCTGAAGGGCCGCGACGAGGTGCTGCCCGTGAGTCGCAGCTACCTGCATCTGTTCCGCCAGATGTGAGCGACGTTCAACCGCCCGGCCAGGCTAGGGACAGGGCTTGTTGAGAAACTGACTGCCGTCGAAGTCGAAACGCGTGGCCTCGGTCACCCGGCCCAGGTGGCCTTCCCCCTTGCCCTCGAGCAGGTTTACGTACTCCCACACCACCTGGTTGCCGTGCGCGGGAGCAACCTCGAATGCGCGCCCGCCCTCTGGATCCGAGACCAGGATGTTGCCGTTGCCGAGCAACTGCTGTTTGCCCTGGATGGAAGTGTAGAAAGGGAACGCCGTGGAACCTTTCGAACGACCAGAGACCTGCCCGAAGTCGACGGGGTCGACCCGCACGATGCGCGAAAAGCCCCAGGTCTGTGGCTTTTCCAGCCAGCGGACCGGCGTGCGCTGATCGACGTCGGAACGGTTGTCGAAGACGAGCAGCGTTCCGTCGCCCACAATGTCCGGGTCATGCTGGCGCAGGAACGGTCCGACCATGCTCCAGACCACGGCTCGGCTCTCACGGCTGATAATCGCGAGCGCATTCGGCGTTCGCAGCGAGACGAGGAAGTCCCCCGCCTCGACCTGCGGGATTCTCTCTGCCAGTTCCTCAGTGACGAGTTCGACGTCGTTGAGATGCGTAGGATCGAAGGATTTGTTCTGCAGCGCCGGCAACAGGATCGCGTGATAGCCGCCTTTCCTGATCGCATCGATGATGCTGATCTCTTCGAGGACCTTGCCATCGGCGGAGACGTGAATAATAGTATCTTCGCCGCGGCCCTTGTCTGCCAGATGACGGGGACGACGGATGTTCTTCCTCGCGTCGACGGCAGGCGCCCAGAATGATCCATCGGGCATTGGCAGGATGGCGTGGTGCGTGTAGCGCTTCAGTCGCCAGAGGAGGCGTGAACAGCGGTCGAGTTTTACCAGTCCCCGGTATTCGAAGCTTGCCAGGATGGAGCCATCGGCGTACAGGTGCGCGCCGTGCAGGTGGCGCCGGCTGTCCCCGACCAGATCGGGGTCCGTGTTGCCTTTGAACAGAGCATCGTAGCTGGTGTCCCATCGGTGGACGACGTTGCCTTCCATGTCGATGAGAAACGGCCGGAAACGCTGGCCGTCGAAGGCAGTGAAAAAGGTGAGGCTCGGCTGTGTCAGCGTACGTTCGTGAACGACGACACCGCCCTGTTTCGCGAGCTGAGAATCTCGTGTGCATTCGCCCGGAACAGGTCGAGCACAGATTCAACATCGGCTAATGCCTGCGAAATGATCCGATACGGAAACCACTTGGTCCGGGCGACCAAGTAGCCGTAGCTGAAGGCGCCGACGAAGAGCAGGAAGACTGCTGACAACAGGAATATGGCTTGGCCAAGCCGCTCGCGCCGCATCGCCAGATGCTAGGTGGGCAGCGTTGGAGAATCAACACCGCCTCGAATGTCACCTGTCAGCCATGCTCATCAGTCCCGTAGTTCGACCTCGGCCACCTTGTCGCGATACTCCTCCTTCGGGTCGCGCCCGAGCAGCAGTTTGACGCCTGAGAACACGCTGCTTTCATTGAGCCAGATCTGCGCACGCTCGGGATCGAGGCGCAAGAGTTGCAGATGGGGATCGTCCTTTCCGCCCTCGTACCAGGCCGCCACGAATCGATTCCAGAGACGATCGATTGTCGTGCGGTCGTCGTCGATCACGAGCTCTCCATGAATTGTGGCGAAGAGGTCGTGTCCTTTCGCCACAAAATGCGCCACGGCGCGGTGTCGTGTCCTTACCGCTTTGACGAGATCGACGTCCTTTGAGCTGAAGAACCAGATCGGACCGCCGTCGCCGTCATCGGAGAGCTGAGCCGTCATTGGTTGACCGTGCCCTTCGTCGACTCCGGCCAGGCCCAGCATGAGCGTCCGGTCAGACTTGAGGGCCGTCCACAATTTCTCTTCCAGTTCACGTTCCTTGGCCATGTCGTCCTCCTTGATGGGTGTATTCGAGCTTCGGGTACCAATCTTTGCCCCGGCCTTCCGGCGTGTTGTCGAGAACGGTCCAGAGCGGCATCAGATCTGGGGCGCCGCGGGGATCGGCCGGGATCGGCGGATTCCGTGGTCATCTCGCCGCCCCAGAAATGACGGACGGTTCCATCGCGTAGCGTGAACACGTTCAACGCAGGCCAATCCTCGCCGTTCGGCCCCTCGGCAAAATAGTCACGGTTGAAGTCGTTTCCGGCCGATGAATAGAGCTTCAAGTGGCGCCATCCGCGCTCCTTCTTGAACGCGCGCAGGCGCTCGATCGGCGACTTCGCGATTACTGCGATGGCAACGCGCTGCTCCATGTCGGGGATCTCGCCATCCCAGGCACTCAAGGAGCGAGGTACACATCGGACATGGCCTGTCGCGCTTCGGTCCGAACATGAAATTGTAGGTCACGAGGGTGTCGTGCTCGCCGAACAGATCTGACAGGCGCACCCGGCCGGATTCGCCGATGAACTGGTAGTCCTCAGGTACCTTGCCGCCGGGAGGCAGGGCCCGCCGCTGCGCCGCGACTCGTTCGATGTGCCGCCGCAGATCGATCTCCTCTGCGAGCAACGCCGTGCGCGCCTTGCGATACTCGTCGCTCTCGTTGGGAAATCGGTTGCCGTGATCTGCCAGCTCGCTGGCTGGCCTGAGCCCCTGACTCACCATGATCGATCCCTCCGATCGCTGGCCAGGCGCATACGATTTCCACTTCGGGCTCCGGATGGCATCGGCGGTGGGCGCGAGTCGCTGTCGGACACGCGCACCTGTACGCCGGTGATCCGCGGGTTCATCCTATCTGCCGGTAACCGGCGAGGGATCCGTCCATGCCAGAGCGGTCCAGAGCGCCTCAGCCGCGTGTGGGCCAGGGCGATGTCAAGCTGTCGCGGAAGGAGTTTGCACGCCGGTTGGTCGAGCGGTTCCGTGATCCCGCCTTCGGGGACGTCCAGTCAGAAATCGATCGCGTCGTCGAAGTCGCGTGGCAAGCGTACGACGAGTACCGCAAGAGCCCGCTCAAGCGGCGAGCCGGGCGCGGATTCAAGGATCCGGACTTCGAGCTCTCCGTCGAATGGCTCGAGGCTCGAAGGGAGATCCGGGCGGCCGAGCGTCGCCAGCGCCTTCGGAGGAGTGCGAGCCGCGTTCTCCTGATCTGTGGCGCGGCGCGTCACGACCAGACGTGCCCGGGCGAGATGTCGAAGTCATTTCGCCTGGCCCAGATCGCGCGCCGGGAAATCCAGCGTGTCCGGGGATTCGAGTGCGACTTCCTGGACCTCAGCCTGCTCACCGCGCAGTACGGCCGTCAGATACTTCCGTGCAAGGCCTGCGTATCGACGGCGATGCCGCTCTGCCATTGGCCCTGTTCCTGCTATCCGAATCATGCGATGGGACAAGTGAATGACTGGATGAACGAGATATATCCCCGGTGGGTCGCCGCCCACGGCGTGATGATCGTGACGCCGGTCTACTGGTACCAGGCGCCGAGCGTGCTCAAGCTGATGATCGACCGGCTCGTCTGCGCGGACGGCGGGAACCCGGATCCGACCAGCACGGCAGGCAAGGACGCGTCCAGGGCCAAGGCGCTCGAGCTCGCTGGCTGGGACTATCCCCGCCATCTCGCAGGGAGGCGCTTCTCCGTCGTCGTGCACGGCGACGCCGGGGCGCGGAGACGCTGCGACGGTCGCTCGTGGACTGGCTCCACGACATGCACCTGGTGCAGGCCGGCTACGGCGCGACCATCGATCGATACATCGGCTATTACGAGCCGTACGCCAGCAGTCACCAGGCGCTGGACGAGGACAAGGCCGTACAGCAGGAAGTGCGGAATGCCGCCCGGACCCTCGTCGCGGCAATCAAGGATTATCGATCGGGTCGACTGCCTGAACCCGAGCGCGCGAACCGCGAACCTCGGCCAAAATAGGCGCGTACGCTGGCACCAGCCGCTGCACGCTGAACCACTCGCGCGGATCGGTCCACACCTGTTCGACATGCCAGCCCGCGGCGCGAGCCTGCGCTGCGAACATCTCGGGTGTGTACTTGTGGCTGTACTCGGAAACGAGTGCCTCGCCCTCCGCAAAGCTGACGAATGCGTCGCCGACCCTGACGAGCTGTCGACGCCTGCTCACGAGATGCATCTCGATCCGCGACTCGGTCGCATTCCACACGGCGCGATGACGAAAGCCGGCGGGGTCGAAGTCGGTTCCGAGGCGGCGATTCAGGTGCTCGAGCGCGTTGAGATTGAACGCAGCCGTTACGCCGGCCGCATCGTCGTAGGCCGCCAGCAGCACGCGCAGGTCCTTCGCCATGTCGACGCCGATCAGCAATGAGCCGCCGCGGGCGACCCGGCGGAGATTGCACAACAATCGGATCGCCTCGTGACGCTCGAAGTTGCCGATTGTCGAGCCGGGGAAGAAGATCATTCGACTGTAGAATGGTGGACCTTCGGGAACCATGAACGGTCGAGTGAAGTCCGCGCAGATCGGACGCACCTCGAGTCCATGGAATTCGTGTCGCAGGCGCACCGCGGCAGCCTCGAGATGCTCACATGCAACGTCTACCGGCACGTACGCGGTCGGGCATTCCAACGCCGCGAGCAACATGCGCGTCTTGATGCTCGTGCCGCTCCCGGGCTCGATCACACAGAGATCGGGCCCGAGACTGGCGGCGATCTCAGGCAGCCGAGCCTGCAGGATCGAGACCTCCATGCGCGTAACGTAATACTCGGGCAGCTCGCAGATCTGATCGAACAAACACGAGCCCCGCTCGTCGTAGAACCACACCGGCGAAAGGCGCTTCGGACGTTGTCGCAGGCCGCCCAGCACCGAAGCAAGCACCGCAAGTTCCTCGGCGTCGCGACGGTGCGCATTGCCGAGCCAGTCCTGTGCACGTTCGACTGCGGCCATTCACACATTCCTTGCGAGCCGCACGCCCGTGAACTGCCAGCGCTGGTGCGGATAGAAGAAGTTTCGATAGCTGCGGCGGATGTGATTCTCGGGTGTGGCGCATGAGCCGCCGCGCAGAACGTACTGGTTGGCCATGAACTTCCCGTTGTATTCACCGATTGCGCCCGCCCCCGCTCGAAATCCGGGATAGGGCGTATAGGGCGAGGCTGTCCACTCCCACACCGAGCCCAGCATCCGCTGCAGCTGCGGACCGGGCGTTGCGGCGGACGGATGCAACCGCCCGTTCTCGACGAAATCGCCAGACGGCCCCCGCGTACGCGATGCGACTTCCCATTCGGCCTCAGTCGGCAACCTTGCACCGGCCCAGCGTGCGTACGCGTCCGCTTCGTAATAGCTCAGATGGCAGACGGGCTCTGCCGCGTCGATCGGCCGGCGGCCTGCCAGTGTGAACTCCGTGTCGAGCCGTTCCGACCAGTAGAGGGGGTGTCGCCACGATTGCGTCTGGACCAGCGCCCAGCCGTCGGCCAGCCAGTGGCTCGGACGGTCATAGCCGCCGTCGCTGATGAACTGCAGGAATTCGCCGTTGGTGACGAGTCGGTGGGCGAGTGCAAACGACTGGACGTACACCCGATGCCGGGGTTGCTCGTTGTCGAAGCAGAACGACCCGGGCTCGGCACCGATCTCACGCAAACCCTCGCTGAAGCCGTGCCAATGAAGCGCTGACACGTCGCCAACCGGGCGAGGCGTAGCGCCGCAATACGCGGGCTGCAACGGGTTCAGCGAGAACGCATGTTTGAGATCCGTCAGCAGCAGCTCCTGGTGCTGTTGCTCATGGTGGAGGCCGAGCTCTACGCGCGAGGCGAGGTCCTCCCGCATCTCCGTGGTGCTCAGCAGCTCGCTCATCCGCTCATCGACGTAGTGGCGATAGCCCAGGACCTCGTCGATGGTCGGTCGCGTCAGCAGCCCGCGCTTGTCCCGTGCTTGGCGTGGGCCGACGGCGTCGTAGTACGAATTGAAAAGGAACTCGTACGCTTCGTTGTACGGGGCAAGGTCCAGTATTGCCTCTCGCAGGACAAAGCGCTCGAAGAACCACGTCGTGTGCGCCAGATGCCACTTGGTCGGACTTGCGTCCGGCATGCTCTGGACGACGAAGTCTTCCCGTTTGAGCGGAGCGCAAAGCGCCACGCTCTGCCGACGGATGGCCTCGTAGTCGCAGTGCAGGCGCCTGGCTCGAGCATGAGCCGTGACGTCGGTTTCAGTGTCCATGGAGCGCTCAGCAACTCGTATTGAGCGCCCATGAACGCCTAATAGGCGTTCGAGGCACTATCGGCGTCGAACCCGACTGCCCGTCAGAATTGGACGACAACGTCCCTGCTACGCGTGTGCCTCGTGGATCCGGCGCACCGGCACCATCGTATCAGCCTCATCGGCTCGCTTGTCGTCCCGATATCGCTTGACGCGCGCGAGCCGCAGTGCGAGACCGCCGGGGTATCGAGGGCTTGCCTGCAGGTCGCTGAAGGCGACCTCCACGACGAGCTCGGGCCGAACGTACACCGTCCATTCATTACGCTCGAACCTCGCGCGCCAGCAACTCCCGGGTCTGCCACTCCAGCATCGCATCGGTGAGGCCCTTGAAAGTCTTCCCGAGCATGACGTATTCGCCAGTGGCGGGATCGAGTGCGCCGAGATGCAGATTCGACAGCTTGCCGTGCGACGGCCGTGGCCCCATTCGGCCGCCAGCACCACCAGGTCCAGTGTGTGAGCGCGCTTGATCTTGAGCCATCCCGCGCCACGGTTGCCCGCTTCGTAGGCAGCATCGAGCGACTTCGCCATCACGCCTTCATGTCCGGCGGCGAGGGCGGCCTCGTAGAACGCTTGCGCCGCGGCACTCGGAGCGCGTGACGAGACGCGGAAACGCAGCGGCTCGGGACAGCGCCGACGCGAGCGCGGCAAATCGCTCCTGTGCCGGCCGGTCGGCGAGCGTCTGCCCCTCGGCGCGGAGGCAGTCGAAGAAGAATGCGCTCAGCGGCAGCTCCGCGCGGGACTCCTCGACACCGACTCTCCGGCCAAACCGCCGCATCGTCACCTGAAACGGATGGGGACGCCCCGCGGCGGAAACGGCAATCGCTTCGCCGTCGAGTATCAGATCGCGGACCGGCAGGGCGCGGATTGTCTCGACGACTTCCGGCACGGCGCTCGTGACCTCGTTGAGGTTGCGGTGTAGACACGGATGGTGTCCTCCGCCGGTGCACCTGGATCCGGGCGCCGTCCATCTTCCATTCGAACGCGACATCACCAGGGAAGCAGCTCCAGCGCCTGCTCGACGTCGTTTGCGGTCTGCGCCAGCATCGGCGCGATCGGCGACAGGATTGCGAGCTGAAACCGCCCAAGCTGGGCAGTCCCTCGACGAGCGCCACGTGCGCAACCGATCCCAGATTGTCGGCATACATGGCCGCGCGTCGCACCTCGGCCAGCGGCACCCCGCTCGCGGCGGCGATCGCCTCGACCATGACACCGGCGAGCGCCCCCTGGCGAAGGTCGCCGAGGAGCAGCCGGATCAGAAACTGCCGTTCGGCACTCGTCGCACGCGCGAAGAGCTCGCGGAGGAGCTGGATCCGGCCCGCTTTGGAGCCGGTGCCGCGGATTTCGGCAAGCGCCGCGAGTCGTCCGTCCACGTCCAGAATCGACAAACTCGGCTCGCCGGCCGGCGATTCGGCACTCGGCCGGCTGCAGGACGGCGGGGCCGAGGCCCGAGCGGCCCTGGGGCGTCTCGCCCGAGAGGTAGAGAACCGCGACTTCGATTTCCGCCGGCTCGAGCGTGCGGAGAAATGCACCCAGTGCGCGCACCTTGGCGAGCCGCGAAGCGTCGGCTCCGACCTCTTTCGACGTGGATACCAGCGCAGCGAACAGCGTCATGGCGGAATTGAGTCGAACCGCCGGCAATATACGCGCCGTTTCCAGCAGGGCGCACCCGCTCGCATCAGTCGGAGAGGGGCCGACGACGGAGTTGCAGTTTCCCGACATCAGTAGTGCCTCGAGTCGGGCCTCATGGAACAGGGCTGACCGAGACAAGTCGCCGACCCTGAAGTACGGACCTCGGGGGAAGCTGACGCCGGCGCAACTCGCGCGACGCGCGGGACTCGCCTACTCCGAGAGTCCTCCGGCCCGCCGCGTGACGTTCTTCAGCGTGAGAGTACGTCGAGCGTGCTCGCCAGCGCACGTTCGACGTCATGGGCAGGGACGAATCCTCGCTCCACCAATGCCTGGAACATTGTCGTCGCGCCGGCTTCCCAGGCTTCCTCCGGGGACAAGGCCCTGCGCGCGCGATCTGAAAGAGAATGGAGCCACGACTGATAGCTCAACGCCTCAGCAGTTCCGGTCAGCGTAATCTGATCGATCATCGATGCTCCCCCTCAGGCGCAGCGCGGCGACTGGATCGGCTCACCGCATGCGTGCTTCGGACTGGCGGCTGTCCGGCCACGCAGCCACCTGTCCTTCCAACTGGGCCTTGCGTTCGGCGAGGCGCTCGCCCAGCTCGGCAAGCGGCAAGCCCGCCTGCCGTGCCTTGGCGAACATGCCATCGCGCTTTTCTTCCTCCTTGACGTGATGCTTGATCATCTCGGCGAGTACCTTGACCTTCGCATCGAAATACTCGTCGCTCGAACCCCCCTGTTCGATCTCCGATATCAGGTTCTTGGCTCCCTGGTGTTCCACCTCGGCCTCATGGTGGATGTTCTCGTCTCCCGCGCCTTCAAGGAAGGCGGATAGAAGATCTCTTCCTCGATCTGCGTATGTACTTTGAGCGCATTACAAATCGAGTCAGCCAACTCGGACTTTCGTTCCTCCGAGCGCGCCTTCTTGAATTCTTCGAACCAGGCCTCTACCTGGCGATGGTCAGCCTTCAGCAGCGATATGGCATCGCGTTCACGTCCTGACTGAGCCGCGCGTCCACGCGCCGTCGACTTCCGCGCGCCGTTTCCGTTCGATTTCCGTTTCGTCGCCATCGCCGCCTCCTGTAGGTGGGCCCTGTCATCCAGCTTCCGGTAACGTCGAAAGTGTCTTCGTTCCAGTGTCGAAGATGTAGCCCTCGAACGAGGAAACTCGAGTCGGAATCTCTCCTACAGCGCAACTGATGGTGGGCCATGAGCAAGCGAGCCTGCGGGAGGTGGACCACCCCGCAGGCTCTTGTCTCACGGCTCTAGACGTGTTCCGACCGACGAGGTCGGAACACGATCAGCTCCAGTACGGCCGCGTCTTGTAGTGTGCGTACGCGCGATTGCGATAGCCTTGGCCGTCGTTCCGGACCAGCTCGTCGATGGAGCCTGTCGGCGCCGACTTGAGCTGTTCCTTGGTGAAACTGACGACGTAGCCGTTTCTATCCTCGCTGTAGTCCAGCTCACTCCATGGCACCGGATGAAACTTTTCACCCATGCCCAGAAAGCCGCCAAAGCCCACGATCGCGAACATGATGTTGTTCGAGGTCTTTTCGAGCACGACGTCCTTCACCTCGCCGATCTTGTTGCCGGTGGTATCGAAGACGTCAGTGTCGATGACCTTGCGCGCGGAAATTGCCGAAGTGTGTCCCGAAGCAGTTGGCATGATGGTCGCTCCTATTTCCGTTGATTTCAGTTTGACGGGGCCGCCTCACTTGGTCCGCGCAGCTTAGGCGTCAGCGTCGTGGCGACAATCGGGCCGGCGGAGCAAGATACCGTCGGCAGGATCTGTCGGACGTAGACGGACGGCCGCACGGGCCGTTCGCCGATTCCGCATGGATCGCGTGTGCGGAATCGTTTGCGCCCGTGCGCGTGGAAACCGGCGCATTGCGACCGAAGGAGCAGTAACCATGGATGCTTCGGAGCGTAGCCGCGCGCTTGCCGCGCCAGAGTCGTACTTCCGTGATCCCAGCGAGGTGCTCGCGATGTGCGATTGCTCGGTCGAGGAGAAAATCGCCATTCTTCTCAACTGGCAACGGGCGCTGGTGCAGCTCCAGGCCGCCAGTGAGGAAAACATGCTTCGCGAGGAGCCGGGCCGATCCAGCGTCGCGGAGCCGCTGGCGGAGGTCACGAAGGCGCTTACCGAGCTGGGCCATACCGGCGATCCGGCGAGTGCCCGATGACGCGCCACGTAGGCGCGTTCCGACATGCGTCCGGCCTCAAATCCCACACGGCGCGCAGCCCTCTCGCCGATGCACCGCCCGGCGGGAGCGGCTCACCATGACCGGGCCCTTACCAGCTGGATTCAGGAGACTCTCATGAAACGGACTTTGTTTGGACTCGTCGTCGCTGCAGTCGCCATGAGCGCATATGCGGACGACACGATGAAGAGCGGCTTCAAGGATCTCGACGCAGACGGCGATGGCAAGCTGTCGGCTGCCGAGGTACGGTCGCAGGCAACGCTCAGCAAAGATTTCAAGACCGCCGATGGAGACGGTGATGGGTACGTGAGCGCCGCAGAGTTCACGTCCTGGAGTGCCGCCAATCCTTCGGACAAGGCGCCGAAGCCGACGAACTAGTAGCACTCGTTCTATCTATGAAAGCGGGCGCCGGCTCGGGCCGGCGCCCGTCGTTTTATTCGCCTGCACCCCGTCCACGCGAATGAGCAGCCACAAAGCGGCGCCCGCGATTGCGAACGCCGTGCCGCTCGCCAGGGTCGCGATCCACCCCAGCCGATCCACCAGCAGTCCGACGACCGGTGCGAGAAACCCCGCCGCGTTGCCACCCGTGTTGAGCACACCGGTCGCCGTCGCGGTATAGGGTCCGGCCACGTAAGTCGTCGCCGACCAGAACGAGCCCTCGGTGAACTGCGTGAACCCGAAGCAGAGAGACAGCATCCACGACGGCTGCGTACGGATCTACGGCGTAGGCGCCCGCCAGCAGGAACACGGCAACGAGCACCAGCCCTGTCATCGCGGGCAACCGGCATCCCCAGCGCGGGCCGATCCGCCGGCACAGCGCGTCGCAGGTCAGTCCACCCGCGGCAGCAAGGGCCGCGCCGGTGGCAAAGGGTAGCGCGTACAGCAGACCGCCCTCGAGCAGCGAGAATTTCCGTTCTTCGACCAGGTAAGTAAAGAGCCACTGGGCAAACATGTAGAACACGTAGTTCATGCAGAAGTAGGATGCCGAGAGCAGCAGCACGTCTCGCTGCAACAGCACCCGCGCCCAGTCGCCGCGCCGCCCCGTCTGCACGCTCGCCGACGCGTGATCACGCGTGATGAGCTCGAGCTCCTCGCGAGTCATCGCGCGGTGCTCGGCAGGTGTATCCCGCCCGTACCAGTACCACCATGCGCCGCCGAGCAGGCCGAGCGGCGCCAGGACATAGAAGGACTCACGCCAGCCGTACCGGACGATCAGCATCGTGACCAGCGGCCCGATCGCCGCCTGGCCGAGGGTCAGTCCGACGCTGAGCGCCGCATTGGGAAACGCCCAGCTCCCCGCCGGAAACCAGTTCGCGAAGGCGCCCGCTGCGATCGGATACATCGGCGCATTGGCTGCCCCGAGCAGGAAGCGCACGACGATCAGGGACACCATGGCGCCGGCGGCCGAGGCTGCCATCAACGCAGGCGCAAATCCGGTCAGGAAGGTCAGCACGCCCCAGCTGACGGCAATGATCGTGAGCGCGCGCCGGGGTCCGAGCAATTGCCCGAACAACCCGCCGGGGATCTGCAGCAGGGCATAGGAGAGGTTGAAGCTGCCGAGGATCCATCCAAGCTCGGCGCTGCTGAAACCGAATTCCTGACGGATGCTCGGCACGGCCACCGACAGGTTGTTGCGCAGGAAATAATTGACGAAGCTGAGCGCGAACAGCACGCCGAGAATCCGGTAGCGCACCGGCACGGCCCGCCGCGCGCGACCCCCCGTCAAGACCCGGTACCTCGCCGCAGCGACCGATCGCGCCGCAGATCGTCGAGGATGCGCTGCGCGGCGTTGTGTCCCGGTGCACCGGTGACGCCACCGCCCGGATGCGTGCCCGCGCCGCACAGGTACAAGCCGCGGAGCGGCGTGGCGTAGCGCGCATGCTCGGGCACGGGGCGCATGAAGAAGAGCTGATCGGGCCGCAGGTCGCCGTGAAAGATGTTGCCCTCGGTGATGCCGAAGACGTCCTCGAGGTCCGCCGGTGTATACAGGCGGCTCGCGACCAGTGAACGGCCAACAGCCGGCACGAATTCGGCGATCTGCGCCAGCAACTGCGCCTGAAGCCGGCTGCGCTCGGCGGGCCAGTCGGACCCGGCCACGCGGTACGGGAGATACTGCACGAAGCAGGTCATGACGTGACGCCCGGGCGTGACCAGCGACGGATCGATCAGCGAAGGCACGAGGCAGTCTATCCACAGCCGCGCATCGATCTCCCCGTGCCGCGCCCGCTCGTAGCAGCGCTGCGCATCGTCGAGCCATGGCACGAGGGTGAACTGGGCGCGCTGCAGCGCATTCGCACCCGCGTCAGCGCCATTCAGCCGCGGTTCCTCGTCCAGCACGAGATTCAACTTGCCGCACGGCCCGTCCATCTTGATTGCGCGCACGGCGTCGGCAAACTCCGCGGCGAGCTCCTGCGGCGGCACCAGCTGCAGAAACGTCCTCTTCGGATCCGCGTTCGATACCACGATCGGTGCGGCGATCTCGGAGCCGTCCTCGAGCACGACGCCGTCGGCTCGACCGCGCGCGCACGCGCACCTGCGCCACCGTGGCGCCGGTGCGCAGCTCGACCCCGCGGGCGCGGCAGGCCTCGGCCATCGCGGCGGTGATGGCGCCCATGCCTCCCATCACGTGGCCGACGAATCCCTGCCGTGATTCCTGTCCACCGCCCAGCAGGTGAAAGAGCAGGCCGAACAGCGTTCCGGGATCGTAGGGACCGCCGTGCTTGCCATAGAGGCTGTTGGCCAGGACGAGCGACTTGAGATGCGGCGAGCTGAGCGAGCGATCGAGGAACTCGCCCAGGCTTCCCGTCGCGAACGCGATGAGGTCCGCAACCTCGCGGCCGCGAAGGCCGCGGAACCGGAGCCCGAACCTGAGCAGCTCGCTTAAGGCCGCCAGGCCGCTCTTGTGCAGATCCGGCGGCGCCTGCATGAAGAGCGGCTCGAGGTGCCGCGCGAGACCGCTCAACCGCACGTCGAGTGAGAGAAACCGCTCGCAGTCGGCCGGCGCGAAGCGCTGCAGTTCCGCACGCATGCGTTCGCGATCGCTCCACCACGGCAGCACGGTCCCGTCGGGCGTCGCGGCCTGCAGCGTCGGCTCGGCGGCAATCATGCGCAGGCCGCGTTTGTCGAGCTCGAGGTCGCGGATGATCTCCGGCCGCAGCATGCTCGCCATGTATGAGGCGGTCGAGACCCGACATCCCGGTGCAGCCACCGGATCGATCTCCTCGGTGACGCAGCAGCCGCCCAGGATTTCGCGCCGCTCGAGCACGAGCGTGCGCAGTCTTGCGCGCGCCAGGTAAAACGCGGTCACGAGCCCGTTGTGTCCGCCGCCGATGACGACGGCGTCGTAGCCTGGTCGCCGTCACGCAGGCGGTTCCTGCCTCAACCGACGCTCGACAGGTCGCCGAGATGCCGCTCGAGATAGCGGCGGATGTCGAGGCTCGGATCCTCCATCGGCGCGTAGAATCCGCCGCGGAAGCCGCGCGACTGCATGCCGAGCTGCACGCCCTCGCAAACCATCCAGTCCTGGCGATTCACGACGTCCCAGAAATCGATGACGTCGCGCGGGTCGAAGCCCGCCTTATCCACCTCCGAAACGTGGAACAGGAACTCGCAGGCGATCCGCGTGTGATCCGGCGCCATGGGCCAGAGTACGAAAGCCGCTACGTGCTCGGCCGCAACGCTCAGCAGCAGGTTCGGGTACGCCAGCTCGCCCTTGTGATGCGTCTTCTCGGTCTCCGAGAGCCCCGGGAACGGTGCGCGCGTCGAGGTGCCGCTGGTTGTGAACGTCCAGGCGCCGGGGCGATGCGGTATCCCGTCGTCCCACTCGAGGCCCGCGCCGCCGCGCTCGCGGAACGCCGGCACGAGCGCGCACAGCTCCGGGTGCACCGGCCCGCAGTGATAGCACTCGTTGTAGTTCTCCATGATGATCTTCCAGTTGGCGCGGACGTCGTAAACGAGCTGCGCGCCGCGGCGAAGGTCCTGAAGGGGATAGCGCACCAGGCGACGCACCGGATCCGGGATCTGTTCGCGGAGCGACGTCGCCGGCTGCGCCGCGAGATTCAGGAAGATGAAACCGCCCCAGGTGTCGAGGTGTACGGGAACGAGCGAGAACTGCTCCTTCGGGCAGCCGGCGTCGAACCGCACGAACGGGGCCGCGCGCAGGGTTCCGTCGAGGTTGTACGTCCAGGCGTGATACGGGCAGACGACGCCTGCGGCCATGCGAGGGGAGCTTGCGGCGTCCGGCGCGGCCGGGTCGGGCAGCGGAGACGTGCGCACCAGGCGACTGCCACGATGCCGGCACACGTTGTAGAACCCGCGCAAGCCGTCGTCGCGGCCGCGCAGCACGAACACGCTTTCACCCGCCACCGAGACGTGCAGGCAGTCGCCAGCGGCCGGAACCTGGTCCGCGCGGCCGACGCAGAACCACTGCGCATGGAAGAGGCGCTCCGTCTCGAGCCGGAACACGTCGGGGCTGCTGTAGTAATGCGCCGCCAGTGCGGGCTTCATCTCCTGCGCGGAGACGGCGATGTCGTCGGCCTTCATTTGGACCTCACTCACTCAGATCGCCGGACCGGGTCTGATCGGCGATCCGTCGAAGAATCGCGTCAACCGGAATGCCGACTGCTCGCCGGCGCCGGCCGCCCCGGTCACCAGGTCGGCTACCAGTCTACCGGCGCCGGGGCCGATACCGAATCCATGACCGCTGAAGCCCGTGGCGACATGGAATCCTTCGAGACCGTCGACCTGCGAGATGATCGGCAACACGTCGGGGGAGGTCTCGATCATGCCGCCCCAGGTCTCGACGAAGGGTGCCGCCGCGATGGCTGGAAACCACCGCTCGAGCGCCGCCTGTACCTGCCTGAGGACGCGCGGCTCGGGCGCCGGGTCGAGCACGCGTTCGCGCTCGAAGGGCGACGGCGCGTCGAGTCGCCACCGGGCCGGGGTGACCAGCGCCCGGAAGAACTCCCGGCCGATCGCGAGTCGTGTCGAGCCGTGGCCCTGGCGCAGTGCGGGCAGGAATTTGGGAGCGAAGCGGATGCTCGACGGTGTCAGCGAATGCAGAAACGATCCGCCATGCGCGACCGTGTAGCCGCCGTCGGCGCGCCGGCGGATCGCGACGCTCGGCGACCAGGCCTCGCCCGCAAGCACTTCGTCCGTTGGCGCCGTACGGGCAACCGAGCCGAGCACGGTCAGTTGCGGCACAGTGACCCCGAGCGATCCACAGAAAAGCCGTGTCCAGGCGCCGCCCGCGCACACGACGGCGCGCGTCGCCACCGCGCCGTGCTCGGTGACGGCGGCCACGACACGGCCGCCCGCGCGCTCGATGCCACGGACGGCACAGCCGGTGACGATGTGAGCGCCGGCGCGCTGCGCGCCACGCGCGATCGCCGCGCTGGCGCGATTCGGTTCCGCTCGACCGTCGCTGGCGGTGTACATGGCGCCGGTCCAGGTTCGGCCCTCTGATTTCAGGACCGCGTCGAGCGCGGCACCCTTCAGGATGCGCGTGTCGAGCGCGTGTGCCTGAGCGACGGGCAGCCACTCCTCGAGCCCGGCGAGTTGCTCAGGGGTTTCTGCGAGATAGAGCGAACCGCCCTGTCGAAACCCCAGATCCTCGCCCAGCTCGGTCGCAAGACCCTGCCAGATGCGCAGGCTCTGCATCATGAGCGGCAACTCAATTGGGGAGCGGCCCTGTTGTCGCACCCAGCCCCAGTTGCGCCCGGACTGCTCGCCGGCGATCCGGCCTTTCTCGAACAGGGCGACGGAAACGCCCTGTCGTGCGAGGAAGTACGCGGTCGAGACACCGACGATGCCGCCACCCACGACTACGACGTCGGCGGAGGTCGGGAGCGGATTCGCGGTGGCGTTCCAGGTCCATTCGTCCGGAAGGTGCCGCATCACCTGCTGTTCGCCCGGCGCGGCCAGCGGCGGTTTCACATCAGGTGCGAGCAATCGGCGCCTCCCTCGCGTTCAACGTCCGCAGGTTCGAAGCGGACTTCAACGTGTCTGGGCGATCGGGTCAACCACGGTGCCGCGCGAGAGGTGTTCACGCGTCCTGACCGCGGCGCCGGCGGAAACTTCCGCCGGCTCCGGGTTGATCCCGATCCGGGTCGCTTGGCTCAGAACCGGTAGCGGGCGCTCACGTTCCAGAAGCGGCCAGGCAGATCGTAGGTGCCTGCGTCGTAACCATTCAGCGAGCAGGAGTAGCAGATCGGGGGGTCCTCGTCGAAGATGTTGTTGATGCCGAACGTCAGCCTCAGACCGGTCAGCGCGAACGGGTCCGACCAGGCCAGCTGTGCGTCGTTGTAGACGGTTGAGTCGAGCTTGTTCATGTCGGCGAACGTCTCGCAGCCCGGTACGCCGTCCGTCAGCGCGTTGGAGCAGAACTCCTCGACACCATCGATGTAACGGATGCTCCACACCGCGTCGAAGTCGCCGAACGTCCAACCGAGCTGGAGGTTCGCCTGCCACTCGGGAATCGCACTGTTGTTGACCTCGATGCCGACCGTCCGCTGCGAAACGATGCCATCGACGTCGACGGCCTCGTAATCGTTGACGTACGTCGTCTGCAGGGCCGCCGTGAGCGCACCCCAACTGAAGGGTTCGCTCGCCCAGTTGGCCTTGAAGTCGACGCCGTCGGTTTCGATCTTGCCGAGGTTGTCGAGAAAGTTATTGGGTGGGCTCAGATTGCCACTTGCCTGGCGCACGAAGGGCGAGCACAGCGTCGCGTCGGTCCCACCTGCCGCGAGGCAATCGGTGAGCAACGCAGGCAGATCGCGCGCCTGGATCGCGTCCTCGATCTCGTGATGGTAGTACGTGACCTCGAAGGCCAGCCCCTCCGTGCCGGCGAGATCCTCAGCCCAGCTCGCGCCGTAGACCACGCCGACGGTGTAGCTGTCGGAGGTCTCGGGTTCGAGTTCTGGATTTCCACCGGTGAAAGTGATGATCTGCGTGTTGGCCTGCTCGAACCCGGATGGGACGCCCTGCGCGCGGCAGGCCGTTTCGAGCGGTGTCGTATTCGGGCCGTCCGCGTCGTCTACGATCACGGTGCCGGTCGGGCCGCAGGGATCGGTCAAGGTCGCAGCGAACTGCGTCAGCCCGAACAACTCGCCGAGGTTTGGCGCGCGGAAGCCGGTCGAGTATGTGCCCCGCAATGCCAGGTCATCGATGGGCTGCCAGCGGAAGCCGACCTTGCCGGTTGTCTCGCTGCCAAAGGTCGAGTAGTCGGAGAACCGAGCGGCGGCGCTGACGTCCAGGCTTTCCAACACCGGGAAATTGAACTCCGCATACACCTCGTCGACGTCGTAGCTCTCCGACACGGGGGAGGCGAACGAGTCCTGCGATTCGCCGGTCTGCCGAAGCGGATCCGGATCGAACTTGCCCTCGTAACGTCGATGTTCGTATCCCGCCGCGAATGCGACGGCGCGATCACCGATGTCGAACAGGTCGCCCGTTATGTTGGCGGTGATGAGATCGAGTGTCTGCTCGCTGGAGTCGATCTGGGTCGTGCGGATGTAGTCGATCATCTCCTGCGTCATGGGTCGCGCCTGGCCGCCGAACAGGTCGAGCGGCGTGCAGCCGGCCACCTGCGCGCAGACCGTGGGGTCGCCGAGCGCCAGCTTCATCTTCGCCAGGTTGTAGCCGTTCTGAAACGTCTGGTCCGCCTTGTTCTCCGAGGTCGAGAGGTCCACAGTCCAGGTGTAGCCGCGTCCGAAATCTAGGTCGCCCTCGGCACCGACGTTCACATACCAGGTGTCGACGTCCTGGTCGAAGATGCGGGGACCCACTTCGATAGGGCGCCGGGTCACGACGGCGAGGTTGCTGCCCGCGTCGAGGTCGATCCCGAACGGATTGAATGGATTCGCGGCCGAGATGCTGATCGTGTCGGCGAGGCCGCCGGTGCCCGCGGACGGTCCAACGAACATCGGCTCTGGTGCCGCCTGGTTCGTTGAGGTGCGGTTGTTGTATAGCGCCTTGATGTGGACCTCGACGTCGTCGGTAACCTCGTAGAGCATGCTCGTGTAGAGCGACTTGCGCTCGGTGGGCGTCAGCAGGAGGTTGAAAGGCGCATAGTTGAACCGGTCGGCGCCGCCGAAGGCGTGGTACGTAGTGGCACCACCCGTGGGATTGGCCGGGTCCCAGACCGGCGTGGTCGTGCCTGAGTTGAGCGTCACGTCATAGAAGTCGCCGCTCGCGCAGGAGCCGGCCTGGCCAGTCGGGCGCGAGGGATCACAGAACACGAACCGACCCTGCGGGATACCCGAGCTGCCAGCGCCAATACCGGCGTTCGGTTGCGGAAACGCGGATTGCTCCCAGCTGCCCGAGCTGATGTCCTTCTGCTCGTAGTAGCTCGCCACAAACATGCCGGAGAATCGCTCGCCACTGCCGCCGAGCGTGAGGCTCGCGTCGGTCGTTTCACCACCCTCCTCGTATTCGCCGTAGTAGCCGTTGACTTCGATGCCATCGAAATTCTTGCGCGTGATGATATTGATCACGCCGGCGATCGCATCCGAACCGTAAATGGCCGAGGCGCCATCCTCGAGGACTTCGACCCGCTCGATGATCGACAGCGGGATCGTGTTCAGGTCCGCGCTGCCGCTGACGCCCGATGCCGAGGACTCGTTGACCCACCGCACGCCGTCCACCAGCACCAGTACCCGTTTGGATTCGAGGTTTCGCAGGTCGATCTGTGCCGAGCCTGCGCCGATGCCGCCGCCATCCGGCGGGTATCCAAAGTTGCCGGACGAGTTGAACTTCGCATTGAGCCCCTTGCCGCTCGTGGTCATCTGCTGGAGCACGTCGCCGATGTTCGCAACGCCGGTCCGCTCGATCGCCGTGCGATCGAGCGTGAAGACCGGCTGCTGGCTGATCGCACCGGACTGCCGGATGCGGGAGCCCGTAACGTGGATCTCCTCCATGCTCTCACCCGCGGGGCTTTGTGCCTGCGCCGCAACGGGCGCCAATGCGAGGAGCAGCGCTGAACGGACCGCGGTGCGCACTACGTCATGCTTGTTGGTGCTCATAGATCCCCCGTTCTTCGACGCCATAACGCGATAATTCACCGGTACGTCAACCGATTCAGAATGGTTTGTAATCCTAGTCCGGGGTCGGGTGCAATGCTTTTCATCGGTGTCCGGCGGCGCTCGATCGCGCCCACTCCCGGATCCGGAAAGTATGTTGCGCTGAGACAACAAGCGCTGGAGTGGGAGCTGCAGGCGATGCACCGATGGTTACCGCCGACTTGTGAGAGTGCGTGCCTCCTCAGCCAGCTGCTCCGCACACGTATCGATCTGCTCACGTCGAGTCCGGAAACTGAGCACGCAGACCCGTGCCAGGTGCCGGCCGCGCACCTCGCAACCCGTCAGCATCACCTTGCCACGACGCGTGACGCGCTCCTGCAGCTCGCGAGTTGCGGCGTTCTGTTCGTCAATCGTCGAACCTGGCCGTTCGAGATGAAACGCGAACAGTGAAAGTTGTGGAGACGCATCCATGACGACGTGCGGAATGTCGCCGATCAGCTCCGCCGCGCGCAACGCGAGTGCACGCTTCTCTGCGATGGCCGCACGATAGCGCGTGGCGCCATAGAGCTTTACCGCCAGCCAGACCCGCAGCCCCGGAAATCCCCGCGACAGGTCGGGGCCGAACTGATGCGGATCGTAGAGATCCGCGTCTTCCTGGTTCGCGGGCATGTAGCTCGCGGTCACCGAGTGTGCCGCCTTCAGGGCGTCTCCCTCCGCGACCAGCAGGGCGCCCGTCCCGTACGGCAGGAACAGGCCCTTGTGCGGGTCGAGCGTGAGCGAATCCGCCTGCGGCAGCCCGGTGAGTAACGGGCGAAGCTCCGGGCACATGTGGAAGAACGCGCCATACGCGCCGTCGACGTGATGCCAGAGCCCGCGTGAGCGACAGAGCGCGGCGATGTCCGACAGCGGATCGACCGCGCCCGTGTTAGTCGTTCCGGCGGAGGAGACGACGAGGAATGGCCGAAGGCCCGCGGCTGTGTCGCGCTCGATGGCGTCCTCGAGTGCATCGACGCGCATGCGGAATGCGGCGTCGACCGGTATCGCGCGGATCCGGTCGGGCATGACGCCCGCGAGCCGCGCCGACTTGAGGACCGAGTGATGCACCTGGTCCGAGGTGTACATGACGCCGTGCCGGATCTCGGCGCCGAGACCTCGTTCACGCGCGCAGACGATCGCCGTGAAGTTCGCCGTCGAGCCGCCGGTCGTGAATACGCCGCGCGTCGTCGGCGGGAACTGCATCCAGTCGCGCAGCCAGTCGAGCGCGTTGGACTCCAGTTGCACGAGCGCCGGCGCGGCGCGCCATACGCCCGTGTAGCGGTTCACGCCGTTCGACACGAGATCGGCCAGCGCACCCGGAAAGACACCGCCGCTCGGAATGAACGCGAGATAGCCCGGGCTCGCGGTGTTGTACGTGCGCGGGATCCACTCCTCGAAGAGCGTCTCGAGCAGCGGCTCGAGATCCGATCCGCGCTCCGGCGCAGGCTCGCGCATGGCGCGGCACAGCTCGGCGGCGTCGACGTCGCCACGGACGGGCTGCTCGCCGATGCTCGCAAGATGCCGGACGACGCGGCGCAATACCGCGTCGCCCATCGCCAGCATCTGCGCTGGCGGGAATTCGAGATCGGCGGGATCCGTGTCTGGCATTTTTCACCGGCGCGAGGGAAACTCGGGCGCTGAATTGCAGGGAAGCTATTCCGGAATGTCTGCGGAAGCACGCATCGTATCGGATCCGACGACCGGCAAGTCGCACGCGCGCGGCGCCGGCGGACCACGAGTGCTGCTGCTCACCTCGGAGCTGGGCGCACGGACATGCGCGCGCCGCTCGGGCGATCGAGCTGGCGATCCTGGCGCGCGCGCCCGGGGCCGAGGTGTGGATGCTCGATCTCTGGTCGCTCATGCATGCCAGCGTCGCCGACACGGTGCGGCAGACGTACCTGCGGCTGGTGCAGGAGCACTCCGACCTGTACGAGCGCATCTACCAGCTCGATGAGCGCACCTGGCGTCGCATCATCGAAGGAAACGAGTCGCCGCCTCCGCAACTGCGCGAGGGTCTCGAGCGGCTCACCACCATCCTCGGCGACGGACCGACGCTCGTGCCGCGCGTCGGTCCCTACGCGCTCGACTGCGCGTTGCTGCCATTGCTCTGCACGTCGCTGCCGGGCGATGCGCGCGCGTTGCCGTGGAACGATGCGCGCGTGCGGATGCCGCTTTTCAAGTGGATCTGGGCCCGGCTGGCACGGCGCCTGGCGCGCCGCGTGCTGGCATTTGGCCCGGACGTCGTGGTCGGCACGCAGATGGTCCCCGCCGCGCTGCTGTCGACCGTCAAGGTTCGCAAAGGCCTCGCGATCCCGAGCATCGCCGTACCGACCGACTTCGGCGTGCACGACTTCTGGATGCAGCCGGGCACGAGCGCATATTGCGTCGCGCACGCGGCCATTCCCGGCCTGCCGCGATCGCCGGCCGTGCCGGTGTCGGTGACCGGCGTCCCGCTCATGCCCGGATTTGCACGGCCGCCATCGCCGATGGAGGCTCGCGCGACGCTCGGTCTCGATCCGGTTCGACCGATCGTGCTCGTGCTGGGCGGGGGCCTGGGTCTCGGGGTCGATGCGGTCGCGGGACAGCTGCTCGCAATGCGCGCCGACGCCGAGATTGTCTTCATCGCCGGACACAACCGGCCGGCGCAGGCGGCGCTGGCGGCGCGCGCGGCGGGCAGCGAGGGACGCTTCCACGTGTTCGGCTGGACGGAGAAGATGGAGTACTTCATCCGCGCAGCCGACATCGTGGTCGGCAAGCCGGGTGGCCTGACCGTAGCCGAAGTGCTCGCCTGTGGCCGACCGCTGCTCGCGACCAGCTCCCTCGGCGGACAGGAGGGGTTCAACGTTCGATTCCTGGAGCGACACGGCGTCGGTCGGCTGGTCCCGGAGCACGCACTGCCGGACTTGGTCGACGCCTGGCTTAACGACGCCGGGCAGCTCGCGCAGTTGCAGAGTCGCGCCTGGGCCCTCGGAAGGCGGGACGGCGCAGCCCGCGTGGCGCAGACGGCTCTCGAGTACGCAGGGGCGACACAGCCCGACATGGCCGCGGGCGAGCAGGCGTGACGAGCTGGGTTCGATCCGTCGCCCGGGCTTGTCTCGTCGAGGTCGACGCGATGTATCGCCGGCGTCATCGTTTGCGGCCGGTCGGTCCAATGCTGTTCGTGGCGCGCGCCCGTTATCCGGGGCCCGCGATGCGATTCTCCGACGGCACGCGGCTTTCGCCCGGCGATCCGTACGGCTCGCTGCATTTCGACAATTCGCGCATCGCGGCGCTCGGTGAGGGCAGCCGTGTCCGCACCGGTGTGCGGTTCGGCCGCCTGCTGCGCGATTCCTTCGCACACCTGGCCCAGGCGACCCGCGAGGATCCGGCGCTCGGCGATCTGCCGGTCTTCCACGGCGTGACCTGGATTCGAGAGCACGGCGGACACGTCGGCTTCGTTTCGGAGCCGCTGCCGGCGGGCCTGCGGCGACGTTGGCTGCGTGCGCACTTCCGGCTGATGCGCTGGGTGTTCGCGCCTTCGCTGCGCACGGCCGCCAACGATGCCCCCGAGCCGAGGATGTTCTGGCTCACGCGCACCGATCTGCTCGAAAACTTCGACCGGGGCCGTCCGTGAAGACTGGCTCGGAGCCAACGGATCAGGATTACGGCCAGGTGTACCTGACGTTCGACGACGGGCCCGATCCCGCGTGGACGCCGCGTGTGCTCGACGTACTGGCCGCCGCGGGCGCCCGCGCGACATTTTTCGTGATCGGCCAATCGGTCCGGGCACATGCGTCGCTCGTGCGACGCATCGCCGCGGACGGACACGAAGTCGGCAACCACACCTACGGCCACCGCCATCCCTGGGTCATGCGCGAGGGCGACGCCCGGCGCGAGGTACGTGACGGCGCGGCGGCGATCTCGGACGCGATCGGCCGCGCGCCGCGAGCCTACCGCCCGCCGCACGGGCGCAGGCGACGCTGCATGATCGAGGAGGCTCGCCTGGGCGGGCAGCAGACGGTGCTCTGGAACCTGACCGCCATCGACTGGGGACCGCTGGGTCGCGCGGCCGGCATTGCCGCGCGGTTGCGCGCGATCAAGCCCGGGGACATCGTCCTCATGCACGACGGACGTCTGAGACGGAATCGTCCCGACGAGCTCGTCCGCGTCTTGCCCGCATTCATCGGCGAGCTCGGACCGCGCTATCTGCGGCCTTCGCCGCTGCGCTTCTGATCCTCCGTCGGCCATCCGTGAGGCTGATCCTCTCGGCGCTTTCGAAATCGCGCGAGTCCGATGCTATAAGTGCCACGGGCCATCGCGTGTCCGAACGAATCACCCTCGTGAACTTCTTTCTCAGGGAACTCAAGCGCCGCAATGTCGTGCGCGTCGGCGATCCTGTACGCCGTGGTCGGATGGCTGGTCCTGCAGATCGCGGACCTCGCGATGCCGAGGCTCGGCATCCCGCCGTGGGGCGTCTCATTCGTCATCATGCTGGTCGTGCTCGGCTTTCCGCTCGCGCTCGTGCTCGCGTGGGCGTTCGAGCTCACGCCGGAGGGCATCAAGCGCACTCACGAAGTCGAGCACCACGAGTCGATCACGCACCTCACCGGGCGCAAGATCGATTTCCTGATCATCGGCGTGCTGGCGGCGGCGCTCTCTCTATGTCGTAGTGGACAGCTACGTGCTGCGTACCGCGGGCCTCTTCGCCGGCTGCGCAACCGGCCGCCGGGGCAGTCGTCGGTGGTCTCGATCGCCGTGCTGCCCTTCGTCGACATGAGCCAGGCCAAGGACCAGGAGTACCTCACCGACGGCATCAGCGAGGAGCTGCTGAACGTGCTCGCCCGGGTCGAGGGCTTCAAGGTCGCGGGTCGTACCTCGGCCTTTGCCTTCAAGGGCCGCGACGATGACCTGCGCACGATCGGCCAGAAGCTCGGCGTCGAGAACATCCTCGAGGGCAGCGTGCGCAAGCAGGGCGACCGCATCCGCGTGACCGCGCAGCTCGTCAAGGCGACGGACGGCTATCACCTGTGGTCAGACACCTACGATCGGCAGCTCGGGGATGTGTTCGCGATCCAGGACGACATCGCGCGCCAGGTCGTAGGTGCCATCCGGCGGACGCTCGGGCAAGGACTCGGCCACGCAGGCGGTTGCGCTTCCGGACGATCAGCGCCCGACGTCCAACGTCGAGGCCTACACGAATTTCCTCCGTGGTCAGCACCTGCTGCGCCCCCGTGAACGCACCGGAATGGAGGCGGCGCTCAAGGAGTTCGAGCGCGCCGTCGCGCTCGACCCGGCTTTCGCGCGGGCCCATGTCGGGATCGCCAACAGTCTTGCGCTCCTCGTCAATTACAGGCATCGCGACCTCGGCAGCACCGAGCCTCGAATCGAGGAGGAGCTCGATCGGGCACTGACGTTGCAGCCGGACCTCGGGGAAGCGTATGCGGTGAAAGCGATCGTTCTCGCGGAGAAGCTCGCCCCGGCGAGCGAACAGATCCCGCTCCTGGAGCGCGCGACCGCCGCGAACCCGAGCGACTCGCAGACACTAGTCTGGCTCGCCCAGTCCTACGGCGATATCGGCCGTTCCGAGGACGAAGTGCGCACGTATGCGCGTGCCTACTCTGTCGACCCACTCGCGCCGATCCTGCTCATGAGCTACGCCTTAGCGAGCGATAATTACGGCGACCCGGAGACCGCGCAACACCTGGTCGACGAACTGGCTGCCGTGCAACCCGGATCGATGATTCTGTTCAATACCCGCGCACAGCTGGGCGGTCGGGCCGGGCGATTCGACGAGTTCATTCGCTGGACAGCGGCACAGGTCAGGCTCGACCCCGAGAATGCCGGTACCTACGAGAGCCTTGCGTTTGCATACTCGGGGCTGGGCGATGCCGCTGCGGCGCGGCGTCATGCGACACGGCTGACGGCGCTCGCTCCCGGTAGCGCTCGTGAGCTGACAATGCGGATAGAACTAGACGTGCGCGAAGGTAGATTCGCCGACGCGGTTGCGCTGATCCGGACAGGTAACCGCCGATTCGGCTCCGAGCTGGAATTTCTGCGTAGCCGCTCCGAGTATGAGACCGCGGCGGGCGAATACGAGCGGGCGCTTCAGACACTGCTGGCCGCCATGCCGACTTTCGGTGCACGGCAGCCGGACGTCAGCAATTTCCCCGCTTTTTTCCTCTCGCCAAGGGCCATGTTCCTCTACCGACAAGCCGGCAATGAGGCGCAGGCGAACCGGATCGCCGGTTCCGCCGGGAAATATGCGACACGGCACTCAAGCCGACCAAAGGGCCGGAGCGGGGATTCCCGTTGACGATCCGGCGCGGATCGCGGCGGTATCGGGCGATCGCGCGGGGGTCATCGCCAACCTCCAGCAGCTCTACGACACCGGCGGGGCTCCGCCCGCCTTTCTGGCGGGCGAACCCTGGTTCAAGCACTTACTGGGGGATGTGGAAATTGCAGCCTTGCTCGCGAAGTTCGATGCACGCGCGCCGAGTGGCGCCAGCAGCTCGCGGCGGAAGGGCTCTAGCCGATGGAGTCTTTCCTCGGCGAGCTCAGGCGTCTCTGTTTAGGGAGACCGGGCGTGAACGGACGATCCGGCACCTGCAGCATTCCCGCGGCGGTCCACTCGCGGAACCAGTCGCCGAGCCTCGCCGCGAGCCGCGCCGGTTCGCCACGGCAGTGTCGCAGCGCGAGCCTGACGGCCGCCGCGAGCGGCTTGCCGTCCTCAAGCGCCGACAGGAGCGCGAACTGCGCAGCGTCGAGCGTGCGACGGTACACCTGGTAGCGATGCCGGTACACCACGACGTATGACAGGCGCGGCGACGGCACGCGGACCGTTCGACCGCCGCGTGCGGCGTTCATGTAAGCGTTGGCCGGCGTGCGGAGCCTCAGCAGCCTGAGCGCGGGACTCGGCCGTACGCGCAACCGTTCCCATGCGTCCGGCGCGATCGCGGCCAGCTGCGCGTGCGTCAACGGCACGCCCAGTGGCGCATCGAAGACGTCCTCCATCGCACGCTCGATGCGCGCGACATCGACTGCGAGCGCGCTGCGGCGGCTGGCCGGCAGATGTCGCGCCAGGAACGCCGGAAACCCGGCGCTCAGGCGCTGCAGCGTGCGTTCGGTCGATGGATGTCGTTCGATGTACCTTCGACAGGCGCGCTCGAAGAAATCGTCGCCGAGGATGCGCCGCGTCGTCGGATACTCTGCCGTCATCACCTCGATGAGTCGCGCGTAGTACATGTGCGCGTAGATGCCGAGGCGGTCGATCGCGCTCTGCGACCGCGACGGCAGCACGACACGTCTCGATGTTCCGCGCAGCCCGCGGCAGCAGCACCTTGGCCGCCGGCGACCGGGCGCCGGCGCCGGGGCCCGCCGGATGCGTCACCACGGTCTGCATCCAGCGCTCGAGGCGCGCCAGCGTCGACGGTGCGCGGCTCATGCTGGCGCGCGGACGCGTGCGCGCTGATCACGAAAGCGCGCCGCCTTGCGCAGCTCCTGCTGCAGGTCGGGGAACGCCGGGATCTTCGCGTCCCATTCGAGCAGCGTGGCGCGCCGACCCGCCGTCCGGTGCACCTGCGCGTAGAGTGCCCACACGGCGTCGATCACGTGCCCGTCGTGCGTGTCGATGCAATGCGTGCCGTTGTCGGTGTGGCCGGCCAGGTGCACCTGGACCACGTGGTCGTAGGGAATCGCATCGAGCCAGGCGGCCGGATCGAGGTCGTGGTTGCGGCAGGTCACGTAGACGTTGTTGACGTCGAGCAGCAGCGCGCACCCGGACTCGGTGGCAAGCCGGGCGATGAATTCCTCCTCCGGCATCGTCGAGGACGCGAAGGTCAGGTAGGTCGACGGATTCTCGAGCACCAGCGGCCGCTCGAGGTAGTCCTGGATGATCTTCACCCGCGAGACCATGTGCCGCAGGCTCGCGTCCGTGTATGGCACCGGGTAGAGATCGTGTCCGTTGATGCCGGCGACGCCGGTCCAGCAGATGTGATCACCGAGCCAGACGGCCTTCACGCGTCCGGCCAGCGCGCGCAGCTTGTCGAGGAAGCCGAAATCGATGGGATCGGTGCTGCCCACGGACAGGCAGACACCGTGCATCACGATCGGATAGCGCTCGGCAATCTGGTCCAGGTACCAGAGCGGGCGGCCTTCCGTGTCGATGAAGTTCTCGGAGAGGATCTCGAACCAGTCCACCTCCGGCCAGTGCTCGGTGATGTGACGGAAGTGCCTGGTCCGCAGGCCGACGCCGAGCCCGAGATCGGGCAGGTTCCAGCGGTTACGCATCGGCGTCGTCAGGGCCGAGCGGCTGCCACCCGGGCGCAGCCGCCCGGATGACAGCCGCTTAAGCAGCGCAGGGCGATCAGCCCAGGTGCTCGACGGGCACCTTGCACCCGCCCTTGCCCTTGCAGGAGTTCTTGCCGGCGCAGCCGTTGTCACTGGGTTTGCAGCCGCCCTGGCCCTTGCAGTCGTTCTGGCCCTTGCACTCGTGCTTGGCCTGGGTCGCGCAGCCGCCTTTGCCCTTGCAGGAGTTCTTGCCGGCGCAGCCGCCGTCGCCCGATTTGCACCCGCCCTTGCCCTTGCAGGCGTTATGACCCTTGCAGATGTGCTTGTCGCCGCCGCTCTCCTCAGCGGCAGAGGCCACCTCCGCCAGCTGAGAACCGGCGAGCAGACCGCCGGTCACGCCGAGCATCACCCTGCCGAAGTCCCTGCGATTCATGGCCATGATCAGTCCCCCTCGTGATGTGACGGTGGGTCACGAACAGTGGACCCCTGTCGAGGCCGGGATATTACGCCCGGCCGAACCGTGCCGTCGGCGCGACGAAGCGTGTGCCTCCAATCCCGGCTCTCGCCCGTATCAAGTATCGACGACGAAATGGATGGAGGTGTCATGAAAAGCACATGGCAGACGTATCAGGCGCGGCTCGCCTCGATGATGGGGCAGCAGTCGATTCCTGCTCCGAACTGGGCGCTGGGCCGTCGCATGGCCCTTGTCTCGTGCGGGCCGACGCCTCCCGCAAGCCATGGTCACGACGAATCGGTGGCGCCGTTCGTGCGCCTGCCGGGCATACGACCGGCGCGAAGTGCGGTCCCCTCATGGGCCGCACTCGATGAGGTCAACGGCTGCACTCCGGGCGCATGACCATGCCACGGGAAGAAAAATCCGGTGCGCGCGCCACCCGACACGCAGCCGCGCGCGAAGAGCAGGAGTGGCTCGTGTCCGCGACGCCGCGCCGCCCCTCGCAGCGCATGTCGTCGCGTCGCGAACCTTGTATACGCACCACGGCATCTATGTGGGGGACGGCAAGGTGGTGCACTACCGGGGGCTGTCCCGCGGCTGGCGGGCCGGACCGGTGGAGGAGGTGTCCCTCACCGAGTTTGCGCGCGGACGCCCTGTCCGCGTCCGCCCTCACAGTGGCGCGCGATTCGAGCGAGATGTCGTGGTCGCGCGGGCGCGATCCCGGCTCGGCGAGGACCGCTATCGCATCCTGTCCAATAACTGCGAGCACTTCTGCGAATGGTGCGTGCACGGCAGGAACCGCAGCCGGCAGGTCGAGGAATTTTTCGCTCGACCGCGACGGGCGCTTCTTGCCGCACTGCGATTCCTCTTGCCAGGGCGGTGCCCCGACCGCGAGGTACATCGCCGCCTAGGGCGGGTGGATGGCCGCGGTCAGCGACTCATCGAGCTGTGGTGAACCGGCCCGGGAGGTAACCCGGTCGGACGTTCGATCATGCGCCGAACGCGCGGCAGCTCCGGGCCGCTGTGCAAGCGCGCAGTCGCTGCGGCACGACCGCATCTTCCTGTGTCATGCGGTTCGTGTGGCGAAGGTAGTCCAGCCAGGTCGGCGTCTCGTAGCGTTCGATCCAGATGCGCGGATCCGCGAGATCGCGCAGCAGCCGCCAGTTGAGCGCCCCGTCGCGGCGCCGGATGCGTCGGCGCTCGGCCATCGCTGCCAGGAACTCCAGTATGTCCTCGGCACGGATGATGTATTCGATCGTGATCACGACCGGGCCGCTGCGCGGCTCGATGGGTACGGCGGTGTCCGGCTCGTTCCACTGGCGCAGCGGGTCCAGGTTGAGATTGTCCGCCTGCGACAGGGGCAGCCAGCGTCCCAGTGCCGCGCAGGCGAGCATCACGATCGACGCCGCGAGGAGCGCCGCCGGTGTGCCCTCGCTGGCTGCGACGACGCCCCAGAGCCAGCTGCCCGCGGCGATTCCGCCGAACGCGATCATCTGGTAGATCGACAGTGCACGCGCGACGACCCAGCGCGGGGCGGACATCTGCACCGCGACGTTGAACGTTGCCAGTGCCAGTACCCAGCCTGCACCGGCCACCAGCATCATTGTCATCGTGATCGCCAGGTGACTGCTCACAGCGGAGATCGCCGCGGCGATGGCAAAACTCACGGACGCGGCCCACACGATCGTCTCCGTCGACAGCTAGCCGCCGCAGATACCCGCTTCCAAGCGCGCCTGCGACCGCTCCCGCTCCGAATGCACCGAGCAGCAGCCCGAACGTCAGCGGGCCGCCATCGACCATGTGCTTCGCGATCAGCGGCATCAGCGCCAGGATCGCGCTCGCTCCGATGCCGAATGCAGCGCATCGGACCAGGACGGCATGGATCGCGGGAGACATGGCCACGTACCGAAGGCCCGCGGCGACCGCGACTCCAAATGTTTCACGCGGAAGCAATCTCGGGGTCGGCGGCGGGCGCCAGCGGGCAAGCACCACGATCAGCGGGACGTAGCTGGCCGCATTCACGGCAAACGCCGCCGCCGCTCCCACGCCAGCAACGATCATGCCGCCGATGGCCGGGCCGACGCTGCGCGCGATGTTGAAGCCCAATCCGTTGAGGAGGACCGCGCCCGGAACCTCGGCGCGCGGCAACATGTCGCCCACCGAAGCCTGCCACGCGGGAGCAATGAAGGCCATGCCACATCCGATCAGGAAAGTGAACAGCAGCAGCAACCAGGGCGTGATCAACCCGGCCCATGCGCACACTGCCAGCGCGATCGACACGATCAGCATGAAGACCTGCGCAACGATCATGACTTTGCGACGGTCGACGTTATCCGCGATCGCGCCGGCGGCGAGCGCCAGCAGCACGATGGGCAGAGCGACCGATGTCTGAACGAGCGCGACCATGGTCGCCGACTCTGCGATCGAGAGCATCATCCAGGCGGCGCCGACGGACTGGATGACCGCGCCGACATTGGAAAGCGTGCTGGCGCTCCAGACCGCCCGGAACACCGGGTATCGCAAGGGCGACAGCGCAGCGAGGCGCGCCGGCGCATTCAAGGGTTCCGCATCGATTCCAGCCATCGGTTGTGACTCTACCCAGGCGGCGACGGAAGTAACGCCGGCATGATGGCGTAGCCTGCGAGCGCCAGCCAGAGCACGGCGGTGAAGCCCAGGTCCACGGCCAGCAGCGTCGCGAGCATCGGGCTCACGACCGACGCGCAGCCGTTGATTCCCCAGGCCCAGGGCACGAGCGGTGCGTCGAGCCGGCGTAGCGCGAGCGGGAACGGGAATCCCATGAAGAAAGCGAGCGGTGCGATGAGGGCCGCCGAGACGGCGATCCTGGAAGCGAGGCCCCAGTGCTCGAGTCGCGCAAGCAATGGGTCGAACGTGAACGAGAGCAACGCGCCGAGCCCGACGATCCCGGCGACGGCCAGCACGACGTAGCGTTGGGTCGGGCTGCTGTGCGGTACTCGCGATGTCCACAGGCTTCCCGCGCCGGCGGCGATCAGAAACGTCGCGAGCGCGATCAGCGAGCGCAATGGTCGGATGGTGGACGACGCGCAGCAACTTCTGCAGGAAAACCACTTCGACGAACAGGAACGCGAGCCCGATGCAGGCGAAGCAGGCAAGAACGCGTCCGGCGCCGCGGGCCGCCTCGTTGCGGCGCCGCAGGACCGCGAGCGGCGCGAGCACCAGCAGGCCGCCGGCGAGCAGGGCCTGGACGAGCGTGGTGAGGAGCACCGGATAACCCGCCTCGAGCAGGGCCATCCCGCCACGCTCACGCGTCCGCCACGCCTCGACGAACGATGGCCAGCGGAAGAAGTTCCGGAAGAACGGCCGGTCGTCGGTCGCTGGACGGATGTCGAAGACGTAGCCGGCGATATACCGCTCGCGTTCTCCACCCAGCAACGACCGGGCGCCGTCATGGAACCAGGGCTCGCGCAACTCGTTGTAGACGTTCGCCAGCGAGCGCGGCATACCGGGGAACCACGCGACGTCGAACGCCCGGGCCTCGCAGAATCGTCGCGCGCGAGTGACTTCATCCGAAGTGACCGCGCCGTTCTTTGCGAGCAGGGTAACGGTCTGCCAGCTCCGGATCATGAGCAGCCTGCGCGCAGGATCGGCGACCCCGGAAGCCTCCAGCGCGGCGATCACGGTGGCGAGCAGTTTGAGGCCGTCCCTCGGCGGCACCTGCACATGACGCGTGATGGAAAGGTAACCGCCGGGATTCAATCTCGACAGGTAGAGCTCGAATGCCTCCACCGTGTGAACGTAGTCTTCGTTGAGGCCGCCGAGGCCGCCGGCGGGACCGCCGGCGAGCGATAGCTGTATCAGGTCGTAGCGCCGCTCGTCCGAGGCCAGTATCCCGCGTGCCTCGCCGGCGACGAGCTCGACCCCGGGCTTGTCGATGAGGCCGCCCGTATAGTCCGCGAAGGTGCGGCGCAGGAGTTCCTCGACCTGGGGATTGCGCTCGACGGCCTGATGCGGTCCGCGCCATGCTGTCGCGCACGGAGTATTTCGAGGCCACCGCCCGCGCCCACCACGAGCACGGATCGAGGCGAGGCCACCTGGTAAGGAAGCGCACCGGTGCTTTCGCGCAGGAATCCGAGGCGCGCCGGATCGGCGGTCGCCGACGTGATCGCGTCCATACCGTCGCCGTCGGTGAAGAGGCCCAGTTGTGGCGGCGGTTCGCTCGAGGCCATGAGACTCAAGCCCGGTGCATGTCGCAGCGGCACGCGCTCGCTCGCGATCACGTCGACGCGGCCGAGCGGGCTCGAGCGCGTCGCGACGATGCGTGTACCCGGCACGCGCAGTGCCTGGCTCAGGGCCTTGTATTCGCCCGGTTCCGCCCGCAGCCATTCAGCGGGGACCGCGGCAAGAAGCGCCAGGGCCACGGCACCGGTCCAGTACGCCGCGTGCCACCGCGAGCGCAGCTCGACGAGCGCGACGAGTGCAGCCGCCGCACCCACGCAGGCGAGAAGCTTGAGCGCGACCTCCGCAGGCACGACATACAGCAAGGCGAGGACGAGCAGGCTGCCCAGGCCCGCGCCGAAGAGGTCTGCGGCGTACACGCGTCCGGCGCGCGCACGCCACTGCAACAGGGCCAGCGCGATCGCGTTTCCGGCGCAAAAGAATGGCAGGGCGAGGACGAGATAGGTCGTCGCGAGCCACAGCGGCTGCCAGGGATCCCACAGCAGCTGCTCGGCCTGGAACGGCAGCACCGATGCAGCGACGGGTGCGGCGATCGCAAGGACGCCGAAGGCCAGCAGATTCGCGACGTAGGCGGGTACGAACCGGGCGAGCAGCCACCGGCGCGCCAGCGTGACGAAGGTGCCGCTCGCGCCGAACCCGAGCAGCGCCAGGCTGATCATCATGGTCGCGAAGTGATGCCAGTGGACGACCGCGAAGTAGCGGGTCAGCAGGACTTCGTTTGCAAGCGCGGCGCCGGAGACGAGGGCGATGGATCCGGCCGGCAGGCGCTCACTCATGTTCGCCCGGATGATCGCCGGTCAGTGGCACGAACCTGACCGGCAGGACCTGGCGGGTCGAGACGCGGCCGTCACTGCCCTTGGTTACGAGGACGAGCTCCTGCGCGGTGAATCGTGTGCCGACCGGCAGGATCATGCGCCCGCCCGGTTTCAGCTGGCGGAGCAGGGGTGGCGGGACGTGGGAGGTGACCGCGGTGACGACGATCGCGTCGAAGGGCGCCTGCTCCTCCCAGCCGTAATACCCGTCGCCCAGGCGCACTTCGACGTTGCGATAGCCCAGCCGCGCGAGCCGTTCGCGTGCCGGGATGCCGAGGCCCTCGATGATCTCGATCGTGTAGACCTCGTTGCAGAGCTCACCGAGGATGGCGGCCTGGTATCCCGAACCCGTGCCGACCTCGAGCACGCGGCAGCCCGTCGCCGGCTCGATGAGGTCCGTCATGATTGCGACGATGTAGGGTTGCGAGATCGTCTGGCCGTGCCCGATCGGCAACGGGCGATTCTCGTACGCGAACTGCCGATCGTCGGGCTGCACGAACTCGTGGCGTGGCACCTTCGCGAGTGCACGCATGACGCGCTCGTCGAGCGTGCGCCGGTTCAGGTACGTGGCGGTGTCGCGGACGTCCTGCTCGATTTCGCGGAGCAGTGTCATGCGCTTGGTCTCGTAAGTGTCGGCCGCCCGAGGCAACCGAAGCTGTCGCTGCCAGCAGGAGCAGCGCCGCGAGCAGCCTGCGCGAGCTCGTGCCGGCCTCCTTCATGTGCCGAGTTTACGCCGCGCCCGCCGGGGCAACCTACCGCCCAGGCGGCGACAGGCGGGGCGGCGTCGAGCCGCCCCGCCCGTGTGATCGGCGAATCAGCCGACCGCAGCTTCGCGCGATACGAGCTGCGGTGTGCGCCGCTGGACCGCCGCCTTGATGTCGGCGGTGGCGAGCGCCTGCCTGGCCTCGTCGTCGAGCCCCTGCGCTGCGAGTGCGCGTGAGGTCATGCGCCAGTTGAACGGGCTCGTGCGCTTGAGCTCGGTCCGCTCCGCGGCAAGGGCGCGGGCGAGCGAGGGCCGACCGGACCGGAACGCCGCCTCGAGCAGCGTGAGCTGCAGCAGGTCGCGCTGCGCGTGGCTGCCGCCGAACAGATGCGCGCGGGCGCGGATCGGCGTCAGGTGCTCGATGACCGCGGAGTACTCCTCACGACCGAACGCAGCGACCGCACGCGCCAGCGGCAGGCCGACCTCGCGGGACATCATGCCGTTCGTGCCCGATTCCTGCGCAGCGCGCTCGAGGCTGTCGATCGTGCGATCGACGCTCGCCCATTCGCCGGCGCCGACGAACGCCATCACTGCGTGCGCGTCGTTGAACGCATAGAACCGGTCTTGCGCGATCGGCTGCCAGGACGCCGCCAGCGATTTCCAGCGCCCGCCGACGTCGACGCCGCGCAGCGTGAGACGCCAGAGCATCGCCGACGCGTCGAGCATCTCGAGGGCGACCGAGGTCTCGGCCGGACGGATCCGCGTGTCGAAGATCTCGAGCGCGCGGTCGTGCTCGGCGAGCTCGAGGTGGTGCAGCGCGAGATGCCACCAGTTGTGATAGGCGAGGCCGTTGTTGACCGACCAGTCCGGTGCGCGCGAGCTCAGGAACTCGATGCCGTCGCGGATGCGTCCCTGCATCTCCATGACATGCGCGACCGCGTGCACAGCCCAGGGATCGCGCGGGTTTGCGTCAAGCGCCTTGCGACCGGCGTCCTCGGCCCGGTCGTACAGACCCGTCTCCTCCAGCCCGAAGGCGTGCATCCCCAGCACATAGCCGTAGCCGGGCACGGATGCGTTCCAGCTCGGCAGCACCTGCGACACGCGGTCGCGCAGCATCGTTGACTGCCCGAGGAAGAAGTCGCCGATGTGTGCCACCTGCACTGCGAGTAGGTCACGGGGGTGGTCGACGACGATGTCGCCGTAGCCGCGCATGCCGCCGGCGAGGTCGCCCTCCATCCAGCGCCGTGCGGCCGCCACGTGGGCGCGTTCCCGGTCCGTTGCGCGCGTTCCCAGCGCTTCGACGGCCTCGACGCTCTCCCGGACCATCGGCAGGGCGCCGCGCTCCGACGACATCACGCCCAGCGCCGCGCGCAGGCAATGACCCATGGCGAACGCCGGGTCCCCCGCGAGCGCGCCATTGATGGTCGCGAGCGGATCGAAGAAATACGATGCGGTCAGGGTCAGCGCCTCTTCGAAGCGCTCCATCGACTCGGGGTTGCGGCTCGAGACATCGAGTCCGCGGCGGTCCTTCAGTTTCATGCTTTCCTCCAAATTCGGCTCAGAGCCACATTACTGGCTGGAAATCTGGCTCTGAGCCGAATTTCCAGCCGATCTCTCGGGTCGCGGGCAAGCTACGCCCGCGGCGTCAACGGGATGTCTCGACAGGCGTGAAAAAAGCGTGAAAATCCCCGGACCGGTCCGTCGGGCCGGCAGGCAGTGGGAACTGGGCGTGGCTGAACTCCATGTAGAGCTGCTGGGTGGCGTGCGCGTTCGGACGGCAGCGGGCCGGGAGATCCGCATCGCCTCGCGCAAGGCCCAGGCGCTCCTCGGTTGCCTGGCGTTCGAACCCGGAGTCCAGCATTCGCGGGATCGGCTGGCGAGCCTCCTCTGGGAGGACTCGGATCCCGAGCTTGCACGAGCGAGCCTGCGCCAGGCGCTGACCAGCCTGCGGCGGAGCCTCACCGCATCCTGCGCCCCGGCGCTGCATGGTGATGGCGGGACCATTGCGCTCGATGCAGCCGTCGTCGAGAGCGACGTGGCGCATTTGCGCGCGCTGATCCGCGATGGATCTCCCGGTGCGCTTGCAGAGGCCATCGAACGACACGGCGGCGTGCTGCTCGACGGCCTGGACGCCCGATCGTCGGCATTCGAGCAGTGGCTCAACGAGCGTCGCGGCGAGTTGCGGCGCCTGCTGCTCACCGCAGCGCAGGGCATGGCCGCGCAATGTGCCGCGGTGGGCGATGACGCCGGCAGCATCGCAGCGCTCGAGCGTCTGGTCGCCCTCGAGCCGTCGAACGAACGCGCGCAGCGCGATCTGATGGAAGCTCTGGCCCGCCAGGGACGCTATACCGATGCGCTACGCGTGTACCGCAGCTGCCGCGACGCACTGCGCCGCGATCTCGACGTCGCTCCGGAGGCGGCTACCGAGGCGCTCCACCGTGAGCTGCTGCGTCGCCGTCGAGCGGCTGCGCCGTCGGAGAGCGGTGCCCTTGCCGAGCCCGGGGAGCCGGCTGCCGATCCCACGACTTCGGGTCAGCCACCAGCTCCGCGCAGGGACCCGGCGCGGATACGACACTCCGCGAAGCCGTGATCCTCGTGGCGCGGATCGGTGAGAACACTTGGGCGAGCCGCGGACGACCCGGAATCCGCCCGTCGCGAGATCGCTGCGGCGCACGCGCGGATCTCCGCCGTGGTCCAGCGGCACGGTGGTCGCGTGGACCGGCCGACGGAGGGGGAGATCCTGGCCGTATTCGGGCTTGGCGCGGTAGCGGGCAACGAAATCGAGCATGCCGTGCGGGCGGCGCTGGAGCTGGTTACGGATGGGAGCGACCGGACATCCGACCGTCTGCGACTGGCCGATCGGCATTTCGCAGGGCCAGGTGCTTCCCGGTCTCGGAAATGACACCGTTTCCGCTGGCCGGTCGACCCGTGGTGCAGGCGCGCGAGCTCGCGCGGACTGCCGACGCGGGTGAGGTTGCAGCGGCTCTGGATGTCATCTCACAGGTCGCGGGACGCTACGCCGTTGCGCCGTTGCGCCGTGGGGTACCAGCCGGGCGCAGCGGATCGTCGCGGCAGCGACACCGGAGGCGCGATCACCCACCCGGTTCTTCACGGGACGGCGCGCCGAGCTCGCGATGCTCGCGACGCTGCTCGAGCGCGTCGCGGCGACGGGACGCGGACGCGCGGTGATCCTGCGCGGCGATGCCGGCATCGGCAAGTCGTCGCTGATCGAGACGCTCGCTGCCGCGGCGCGCGAACGTAACGCGCGGGTCCACGCCGTGCACGTACTCGATTTCGGCCAGTCGGCCAGCGAACGCCCGACGCCGGCGCTCGACCGCCTGCCTGCTCGGCGCGGCACCGGAATCGGACGATGCTGAGCGAGGCGCGGCAATCGAGCGGGCCGTTTCCGGCGGAACGCTGGCTGCGGATGACGAACTGCTCGCCCGCGACCTGGCGGGGGTCGCACCGCAGGAGGGCGCGGTGTCGGTCCTCTCGGCGATGGATGCGGCGACCCGTGAACGCGGACGTGGCCGGGTGATGTTACGGCTCGTGCAGGCGGAGGCGGAGCGCGGTCCACAATTGCTCGTGGTCGAGGACATCCACTGGGCCGATCCGGTCGAGGTCGCGCAGCTGGCGGATCTCGCCGCCGCGTGCGCGCCTCTGCCCGTGCTGCTCATCGTCTCGACGCGGACAGACGGCGATCCCACGGGACCGGGCTGGCGAGCGCGGGCCCGCGGCTGTCCCGTCACGACGCTCGACCTGGCTCCCCTCGCCGACGACGAGGCTCGCGAGTTGGCGGCGCGGTACACGGGGCTCCGCCCCTCGCTCGTGGAGGAATGTCTCGACAAGGCGGCCGGGCATCCGCTCTTCCTGGACCAGCTCCTCCGGTCCGCGCAGTCCGGACAGACGAGCCTGCCCGGCTCCGTACGTGGTCTGCTGCTTGCGCGCATCGAACGGTTGCCGCACGAACTGCAGCGGGGCTTGCACGCGGCGGCGGTGCTCGGTGCGCGATTTGCGCGCGAGCGCGTTGCGTCACGTGCTTGCGGAGCCTGGGTACGACGTCGGCGGACTCGAACACGCGGGACTCATCGCCCTGGAAGGCGAGGAATGCCGGTTCTCGCATGCCTTGATCCGGGATGCGGTATACGAGTCGCTGCTGCGTTCGACGCGCCGCGAGCTGCACCGCCGCTCGGCGGCGTGGTTCGAGGCGCGTGATGCGGGACTGCAGGCCGACCACCTGGCGGCCGCCGACGATCCCACCGCCCCCGCCGCGTACCTGCGCGCGGCGGACGAGGAGCAGCGTGCATCGCGGCTGGATCGGGCCCTCGCACATGCGCAGCGCAGCCGGGACCTCGCGCGCTCCCCGACCGATCTCTGCGCGGCGTTCGCCGGGATCGGGCAGATCAGCCTGACACGGGGTCGAACCGACGACGCCATCGTGGCGCTACCGCGAAAGCATCGATCTCGCATCGACGATGGCCGAGCGGGCGCGCGGCTGGCTCGGTCTCGCGGGGAGCCTGCGGATCGTCGACCGCTACGACGAGGCGCTCGCAGCGCTCGCCCACGCCGAGCAGGCCGCGATGGCCGGAGCCGATCCACGCACCCTGGCGCAACTCTGGACGCTGCGCGGCAACCTGCATTTTCCGCGCGGCGAGCTGAATGAATGCCTCGACGCACACAGTCGCGCCCTCGCGTACGCGTCGCAGGCGGACTCGCCCGAGGACATCGCGCGCTCACTCGGCGGCCTGGGCGATGCGCAGTATCAGCGCGGCCGGATGCGCACGGCACATGCGGAGTTCGATCGATGCGTCGCGCTCTGCGAGCAGCACGGATTCGCGGGCCTGCGGTTGAGCTACCTGCCGATGGTGGCCAGCACCCAGGCCTACCTGGGCTGCTTCGCGGAGGCGCTCGAGATCAGCGCGAGATGCGAGGCAGAAGCCGCAAAGGCCGGCCACTTGCGCCCGCAACTCGTGTCGAACTCGGTGCGCGGGTCCGTCGAGGTGTATCGGGCGAATTATCGTGAGGCGCTGGCCGCCGGCGATCGCGGACTCGCGCTCGCGCGCGAGATCGGCGCACGCCGCTTCGAGGCCGAGGGCCAGGTCCTGCGCGGCCTCGCGGTGCTCGGTCTCGGTGATCGTGACCTCGCGCAGGCGACGCTGGCGGACGCCGTCGCCCTGGCGCGCACAGCGGCGCGACCTACTGTGGTCCGTGGGCGCTCGTATCCCTTGCGCTCGCAAGCGAGGACGCCGGCGCCTGCCGTGCACTGCTCGACGAAGGCGAGCAGTGGCTGGCTGCGGGCTGCGTGAGCCACAACTACTTCGAGTTCTATCGTCACGCGATCGAGGTGAGCTGGCGGTTCGGCGATAGCGTGCGCGCATCGAGGTATGCCGACGCGCTCGAGGCCTATACGCAGCAGGAGCGCCTGCCGTGGGCGGACCTGGTCATGCGTTGGGGTCGCGCGCTCGTCCGCGTGGACCGGTCGGCCCCGGACCGGACGCTGCGCGAGGAGTTGGACGGCGTGCTCGCCGAAGCGCGTCTCATGCAGTTCAACGAGCTCGCGCGGCCGCTTGCACGCGGATCGCCGTCATGAGCGCGCCGGTCGACTTCGCGGGGCGCATCGTCATGGTCGGCTGCGGCAGCATCGGCCAGGCGATCCTCCCGCTGCTGCGCCGGCAACTGGCGCTCGGGCCGGAGGGCCTCGTCGTCCTGGCCGCCGACGAGGTTGGCCGCGGCATCGCCCAGGAGCACGGCGCGCAGTTCATCCATGCGCATCTCAAACCGCGCAGCTTCCGCCGGATCCTCTCCCGGCACCTGCGGCGCGGCGATCTGCTGCTCAACCTGTCGGTCGACGTCTCGAGCCTGGATCTGATCACGTATGCCTCGGAGCGCGGCGCGTTGTATGTCGACTCCTCGATCGAGCCCTGGCCGGGAGTCTTCGACAACCCGATGCTCGATCTGCGGCAGCGCAGTAACTTCACGACGCGCAGGCGCGCGATGCAGCTCGCCGCGGAGCTCGGCGGTGATTCTCCGACCGCGGTGGTCGATCACGGCGCCAACCCCGGGCTCGTGTCGCACTTCGTGAAGCGTGCGCTGCTCGAGCTCGATCGCGCGCTGCGCCAGGGCTCGAGTCGCCCGGCCAGCCGGGAGGAGTGGGCCGTGCTCGCGCGCGATCTCGGCGTGAGCCTGATCCAGATTTCCGAGCGCGACACGCAGGTGAGCGACCGACCCAAGCGGCCGGGTGAGTTCGTCAATACCTGGTCCATCGACGGTTTCATGGACGAAGCCATGCAGCCGTCGGAGATCTCGTTCGGCACCGCGGAGAAGCAGCGGCCACGTGGCACGCGCATCCATCAACGCGAGTCGGGGACGCTGTTCATGAACCGGCCTGGCGCCGCGACGTTCGCGCGCAGCTGGACGCCGGCGAGCGGCGGCTTCCAGGGCCTGATGATGTCGCACGACGAGGTCTTCTCGATTGCCGACCACCTGTCGCTGCGAAGCGGAGGTCGGACGATCTACCGGCCCACGGTGATGTTCGTCTACCATCCCTGCGACGATGCGATGCTTTCGGTGCTCGAGCTGGAAGGCCGCGGCTGGCAGCCGCAGCAGCGACAACGGCGGCTGGGCAACGATATCGTGACCGGCATGGACGAGCTCGGCGTGCTTCTCGCCGGCCATGCGAGGAACGCCTACTGGTATGGATCTCAGCTGTCGATCGAGGACGCCCGTCAGCACGTTCCGTATGCCAATGCCACATGCGTCCAGGTCGCCGCCGGCGTGCTGTCGGCGATCATGTGGGCGATCCGCAACCCGCGACGCGGCATCGTCGAGCCGGACGACCTCGATTTCGAGGAATGCCTTGCAACCGCCGCACCTTACCTTGGCCGTCTGGTCGGCGAGTTCACCGCCTGGACGCCGCTGCAGGGACGCGGCCTGCTGTTCGACGAGGATCTCGACGTCGACCAGCCGTGGCAGCTACAGAATGTGCGCAGCCGCCAGTGGCGAAGCTGAGCGGGCGCCGATGAGTGCAGTATTGCCAAGCTCGGAGGCCTGCGAGCGAAACAAGGGTCCCATCCTCGCGATCCTCGCGCGCGTCCTGACCGGGCCCAGGCTCGTCCTCGAGATCGGCGCGGGCACGGGCCAGCATGCCGTGCACTTCGCGCGTCATCTGCCGGAGCTTACGTGGCAGCCGACGGAGCGGCGCGAATGGCTGGAACCGCTCGCCGAGCGGATACGGCGCGAGGGGCCGCCCAACCTGCGCGCGCCGCTCGAGCTCGACGTCAGCGCTACAGCGTGGCCGCTCGAGTCGGCGGACGTCGTCTACAGCGCGAATACGCTGCACATCATGGCGTGGCACGAGGTGGAAGCGTTCTTCCGCGGCGTCGGACGGGTTCTCGCGCAGGGCGGACACCTGGCTGTCTATGGGCCGTTCCGGTTCCACGGCGACTACACCTCCGCGAGCAACGCCGAGTTCGACGCTTACCTGCGAAGCCGCGATCCGGCGAGCGGCATCCGCGACTTCGAGGCCGTCGATGCGCTCGCAGCGGCCGAGCAGCTGCAGCTGGACGCCAACCACGCCATGCCCGCGAACAACCAGCTCCTGCTGTGGCAGCGGGCAGGGGTCACGCCGTAACTGTTGCCGCACCGACCGCTGGTCCGGCCTGTAGAATCGCCAAATGATCGATCTATATACGGCTGCAACGCCCAACGGGCACAAGGTCTCGATTGCCCTCGAGGAGATCGAGCTTCCGTACACCGTCCATCACCTCGACCTGTCGCGCCGCGACCAGAAGACGCCGGAATTTCTGCGGATCAATCCGAACGGCCGCGTCCCGGCCATCGTCGACCGTGACGAAGGCGATTTCGCCGTGTTCGAGTCGGGCGCCATCCTGATCTATCTCGCGGAGAAGACCGGCCGGCTGATGCCGCGCGACACGAAGGGTCGCTCGCTCGTGATCCAGTGGCTCATGTTCCAGATGGCGGGTATCGGCCCGATGATGGGGCAGGCGAATGTCTTCTATCGCTACTTCCCGGAGAAGCTGCAGCCGGCGATCGACCGCTATCAGGGCGAGGTGCGGCGGCTGTTCGGCGTGCTCGATGGCCGCCTGGCCGAACACGAGTATCTCGCGGGCGACTATTCGATCGCCGACATCGCGAGCTGGGCCTGGGTCCGTGGCCACGACTGGTCGGGCGTGCCGATCGACCCGTTCCCCCACCTGTCACGCTGGGTCGACCAGCTCGCGACGCGCCCGGCATGCGTCCGTGGCGTCGAGATCCCACCGCGCACCGCGCGCATCGAGGATGTGAAGGACACTGACCGTCTCATCGCCGCGGCGCGCAGCATCCTCGAGACCGGTCACTAGCGGACGGCCTTCGCGAAATTGCCGAACTGCAGACCGATCACCTGGTCGACGCCGGCGATGAAGGCGTCGAGCTTGTGCGATGGATCGCCGCTCAGACGATAGGTGACGACCGCTTCAGTGCCGCCATCCTTCGCCGCAAGCGTCACGGTCAAGACGCCGGTCACCGCCATTTCCTGCAACGGTCCCAGCGATCCGTGCAAGCGCAGCATCTCGCCGGGGCGAGACATCACTACCCGCGCGTGCTCGGCGCTGTTGTCCTCCCAGCGCTCGCAGAAACAGCCGCCCGCTTCGGCCACCAGGCTCAGATTGCCGGGCGCACCCGACCAGGTGTGATCCGCCGGCCACCAGCGCTCCGGATGCACCAGCACCTGCCACGCGGCCGCCGGCGTCGCGGCGATCGGGAAGCGGTGCTCGATGATCGCTCCGTCCGGCGCGCCTTGCTTGACCTCGGCGACGGCGGATACGGGCAGGACGAGCGCCAGCAAGGCTACGATCGGACGATGCATGCGGATGCCCCTCGCAAAATTGGCTCAGAGCCAGATTACGCTCAGCCGCCCCGCACGGTGAACCGGGCCACGTCGCGGACGCGGCCATCGCGCGTGCGCAGCTCGACGCGGTGCTCGCCGGGCACGGGCCGCCAGCGGCGCGCCCGCTCGGCCGTCCCCAGCCGGTGGCCGTCCACGTAGAAATCGAGCGACGCATCCGCGCCGTGTCCTTCGAGGATCACGAGCTGGTTCGCCTCCGGGATGTCGGGGTCGAGCACGATCGTGGCGCCGTTCGCGGGGCTCGAGATGCGCGCCCGCGCCGGACCCTTCCCCAGCGCCTCGACCCGCGTCAGCTCCGTACCGGCGAGGAAGAAGCCGCGCCGAGGCGGCTCGACCGCCGGCGCGAACACCACATCGGCCGCGACGACGCCGGCCGGGACGCGCGGCGCGCGCGATGCGCGGCCCTCGTGCAACCACTGCATGATCTCCGCCCATGCGGGCGCCGCCCCGGTCACCCCGGACACGTCGCGCATCGAGTCGCCCTCGAAGTTGCCGACCCAGACCGCCACCGTGTAGCGGTCCGAGTACCCGATGCACCAGTTGTCGCGCATGTCCTTGCTGGTGCCGGTCTTCACCGCGGCCCAGACGCGCGTGGCGAGCGGGCTCGCGAGTCCGAAGCTCGCGGCACGCGCGGCGGGGTCGCTGAGCACGTCCGAGACGAGAAATGCCGCGGACTCGGGCATCACCCGGCGCGGCTCGGGCGCGCGGGCGGGCGATGCGACGACCCGGAGCGGACTCCACAGACCGCCGTTGGCGAGCGCACGATAGGCGTTGGCCTGCTGCAGCAGGCTGACCTCGGCCGATCCCAGCGCGAGCGAGAAGCCGTAGTGCTCCGCCTCCGGGTGCAGGTCGTCGTAGCCGAGCCGATCGAGCCGTTCGTGGAAATTCTCGATTCCGACGAGCAGCAGCGCGCGCACGGCGGGTATGTTGAGCGAGCCGGCGAGGGCGGTGCGGGCGCTCACCGGGCCGAGGTGACGGTGATCGTAGTTCTGCGGGATGTAGAGACCGGTGCTCGTCTCGAGATTGATCGGTGAGTCCTCGAGCAGCGAGGCAGGCGTCAGGTACCGTCGCTCGAATGCGAGCCCGTACAGGAAGGGCTTCAGCGTCGAGCCCGCCTGCCGCAGGGCACGTGCGCCGTCGACGGCCCCGGCGCGCGAGTGCCGGCCCGCTGAGCCGACGTACGCCAGCACCTCGCCCGTCGCGTTGTCCACCACGACCGCGGCGCCGTCACGGACGTTGCGGTCGGCGAGACTGGCGAGCTGCCGGACGAGCACCTCGTGCACGTGGCGCTGCACGGGCGCCGCGAGTGTCGTGGTCACGCGCTCGCCGGGCCGGCGCAGGAGCTGCCGCGCGAGCTGTGGCGCAAGTGACGGCAGCGGCTGCGCGGCAGGCGACCGCTCGAGCGCGAGGTGCGTGACCGCCGTCAGCGTGGCGCAGTCGAGCGTCGCGCCACGACGCGCAGCGAGCGAACAGGCGCGCCTCGCCGCCGCCGCGGGCTCGGCATTCGGCGCGGCGATCAGGCTCGCAATCAGCCAGGCCTCGGCCTCGGTGAGACCGGACGGCGTCTTGCCGAAGAGCGCCGCCGCCGCGGCGCCGACGCCCTGCAGCTCGCCGCGCACGCTGACGCGATTGAGATAGGCCTCGAGGATCTGCGCCTTGGTCCAGGTGCGCTCGATCCTCCACGCGGCGCGCATCTGCGCCCACTTCCCGCGCAACCCGCGGCGTCCGCGCGGCGATGCACCTTCGGGCCCGATGATCCCCGCAAGCTGCATGGTGATCGTGCTGGCGCCGCGCCGGCCGTGCCCGCGGAGCGCCTGCCACGCGGCGGCGAGCAGCGCACGCCCGTCGACGCCGCCGTGATCGAAGAAGCGCCGGTCCTCGATGCTCACGACGGCGATCGGAAGCGCGGGCGAGATGTCCTCGAGCGCGACCCACGGGCCACGCAGGCCGTCGAAGTCGAGGCGGTCAGCTTCGAGAGCGACGCCCTCGCGGTCGAGCAGCCAGCCGTAGGAGGCGCTCCAGTCGGCGCGCTGTTCGTCGAACGCCGGTGTCTGCGCCGCGTGAGCGAACGACGTCAGCAGCAGGCACGCGATGACCACGAGGCGCATCACGGCGCGCTCCGCACGGTGAGCGCTGCGTTCGGCATCTCGCCGAACATCTCCGGCGCGTACAGCGCCTCGACGCGGGTTGCCGGCATCACGAACGTCCCGGCGTTATTGAGCCGCAGCGTGTACTCGACGACGAACGGGCCCTTCGGCACGAAGCTGTAGTAGGCGCGGAAGGCGTCGAAGCGACGCTCCTCGAAGGCGAGTCCGACCCGGCCTTCGCTCCGCTCGCCGGCGACGAGCAGGGCCGAATCCGCCCCGAGACCGCCGCCGAGGATCGAAGCGCCGGCCGGGACAGGGTCGTCGACCACGACCCAGCCCATGTCGGACTGCGCCTCGATCGTCAAGCCGCACGCGCACGACGTCCCCGCGCGTCCAGCGCCCGGTCGTGGCCTGCTCGACCGGTACGAGCGTGCGGCGGATCGCGTAGCCGGTTGCGAGCGGCGCGGTGAGCGGCTGGGCCGCCCGGCTTTCGATGAGCATCCACGGACGGCCGGACCCGTCGTGCGTCACGTCCAGCGTCGCGGGGCCCGCGGGCCACGGGAAGTCGACGCCGGCGTCTGTCAGCTCGGCAGACCAGGCCAGCGCTCCGCGCCGTTCCACCCAGGTCGACGCGCGTGCGACCCGTGAGCGGTGTCTGCTCGAATGCCTCGCCGAACTTCTCGGTGGCAAGCACGCCCCAGGCGTTGGCGGTCGTAGTGTCCCAGTGCGCCGCGCCGCTGCCGCTCGAGCAGGCCACGCATCATCCGCGGCAGGTCGTCCCGCCAGGCAGGCGCCGACAGCAGCGTCAGCACCGAGCGCGCGGCATTGACATCGCCCGAGACCATGAGCCACCACAGGGCGTCGTTTCGCTCGGTGGAGAAGCCCATCATCGTGCCCTGGAAATTTAACCGCGAGCGCAGGATCTGCCGCGCTTCCTCGATGCGGCGCGCGCGTGTCGGCAGGTCCTCCATGCGCGTGAGGAGCGCGAGCCAGTCGATCACGGCCGAGGTCGGCCAGAGATTGGGTTCGAGCGCGAGGCTCGTGAGCATCGAGGGCTCCGCGGCGCCGTAGCGCGACAAGGCCTCGATCGCGGCGAGCTTTCGGATCGACAGATCAGGCGCCGGCTGCACGGAGTCGCGCTGCAGGCGCCCGGCGACGAAGCCTGCGAGAGCCTCGACCATCCGTGCTCGTGTGTCGCCGGGGATCGCGTAGCCCGCCTCGTGCGCGATCGCGAGCAGGTAGGCCGTCAGCACGTCGCTGCCGGCCAGTCCATGCGTCGGGAAATAGCGCAGCAGACCGTCGCCGTCGAAATAGCGGGTCAGGTCCGCGATCTCGGCATTCCAGAGCGCTTCGTTCCGCAGCGCGACCGCCCTCGATATGCGCTGCTCGAGGCAGGTGTAGGGATACGCGGACATGTACTCGCGCACGCCCTGCTGCGGCCCGGCCAGCTTCGCGCGCAATGAGACACGGATGCCGCCTCGGCCCGGGATCGCCGCCGCAGGCCGTTCGACGGCCTGCGAGAAGGCGCCCTCGAGCTGGCTCAGCGTCGCCTGGTAGGTTCGCACGGGGAAAGGCGCGGCGACGCGTTGCGAGGCACGCACGGCATCGCGCGCCGCGCCGTCGACTTCCACGGCCTCGACCGTCCAGGCAAGCGCATCGACCCCGACCGGGGCGGTCACCGGCCAGACGAGATCGCGCGCGCCACCGGCAGGCACGTCGACCGTCAGCGCGGCAGGTTCGGCGCCCGGAACGACCGGTCTCTCGTCGTCGCGCTTCTGTGCCGGGACACCGGCTCCGTGCCGATCTTTGCAGTGGCGCGCACGCTCATCGGCCGCTTTGACGCGTTACGAAGGGTGAACGTCGCGGAATACCGGTCGCCTTCGCGGACGAGAGGCGGGAGACCGGCGTGCAGCATCAGCTCCTGTGTCGTCCGGATGCTCGAATGACCCGTGCCGAAGTACGCCCCGCCGGCGCTCGCCACGGCGACCAGCCGGAAGCTCGTCAGCGAGTCGTTGAGCGGCACCTCGATGCGCGCCCGTCCTGAATCGTCGAGGCGCACACGCCCGCGCCACAACAGGAGCGTATCGAAGAGCTCCCGCGCGCCGGCCCGGCCGCCGCCGCCGCCCGCGGGCACAGCCTTGCGGCCGTAGTGGCGCCGGCCCACGACCTGCATCTGCGCGGTCGAGGTCCACACCTCGAGCGGCCGCTCGTCCATCATCGCGTCGAGCAAGGCCCAGGAATCGTTCGGGCGCAGCTCGAGGAGACCCTCGTCGACGGCCGCGAACGCCAGCTCGGCGTCGGCCGGAAGGCGCTGGCCGTTGGCGCGGCGCACCTGAACCTCGACGCTGCGCCTTGTCGCGCACGCGATAGCTGGTCTTGGTCGGCGTGACCTTCACCGTCAGCCGCTGCGCCGACCAGCCGACCCGGATCTGCGCGACGCCGATTCGGTAGGCGGGCTTGGAGAGATCGGCGAGCCCGGTGGCCGCGCCGCCTTCGAGACGCCAGGTCAGCCCGAGCTTGCGCGCCAGGTCCGCGAGCCAGGCCCGCCAGCCCGCCACGCGGCCGCGCACCGCGAGCACCGAGACGTAGACGTTCGGCGCATGGTTGTCGGCGATGGGCACTTCGATCACCGGGTTGCGTCCCGACAATCGGGTGACGAAGCTCTCGAGCACGCCTTCGCGCTCGACCGTGACCAGCACCGTCGCACGGCGGAACGGCATGCGGACCTGGAAGCGTGCCTTTTCGCCCGGCTGGTATTCCTTCGCCTCCGGCAGCAGGTCCATCCGGTCGGCATTGCCGGGCGCAAACCACCAGTCATCGCCACCGGCAACCCAGGCCGTCGCCGTGGTGACGACGGCATTGCCTGCGTCGTCCTGGGCGCTGGCGCGCAGGATGATTTCGCCCGAAACCCCCGGTTCGATCCTGCAGCTCAGGAGTCCCTGGCGGTCGGTGCGTCCTTCGCAGCCGGCGGCCACGCGGCGTACCTCGACCTTGTTCTCGTAGGCGTAGAAGCCGCCGATCAGGCGAGTGCGGTGCGAGTACGTGTCGCGCCTGAAGACCTCGACCAGGATCCGCTGCTGGCCGAGCGGCTTGCCGGTCGTGTCCACCGCGACGACCTTGAAACGCAGGTCGTCGCTCGAGGAAACCCAGCCCTCCGTTCGAATGCCGAGGTTGAGCGAGGCAGGCCACAGCGGGACTCGCGTCGCAGTGGTGAGTCGCTCGCCGTTGGCGTCTTCGTATTCGAGCTCCGCGACGAGGCTCTTCGGACCGTCGATGACGGGCAGCTTGACGATGGCGCGAGCGGTACCTTCCTCGTCGAGCGTGAGCGGATGAACCTCGGCGGGCGCACTCGCAGCATCACCGACATCCGACCGGTCGTGGCCGAACTGTGACGCGTACCACCAGGCCTCGTCGTCGCGCGGGTCGGAGTCCGCGATTCCCTCCCGCACGTCCTCGCCGGCGAAGACGAAATCCGGAAAATCACGGAAGGATGGAGTCATCGGCTCCAGCATCGTGCGCAGCCGGACGGCAGCGTTCGCCGCCCCGCCGCCCGAGAGGTAGCTGACGAACAGGTCGAGCGTCACCTCCTTCGGTCGGACGAGCTCGCGCGCGGGCGGCTGGATGACCGCGCGCATGGTCGGTACGCGGTACTGCTCGACCCGGAAGCTTCCCGACGGGTGCGAGGTCGTCCCGTCGCGCTCGTCGCGCACCAGGCTCGACCTGGTAGTCGCCCAGCTTCGCGTCCTGCGGGATCGGCCAGGTCGATTCCGCGACGCCGGAAGCGTCGAAGCTCACCGGCAAGCGGTAGCTCTGCTGGCTGCCGACGTGCATCAGTACGAGCTCGTGGGGAATCTGCGGCTGCGGCGGCCGGTCCGGTTCGCGCAGGTGCGTCGGCGGGACCTGCAGCCCGGCCGATACGTGCTGGCGGAAGTAGTGCTTCATCGACACGGTCTCGCCGGCGCGCAGCAGGGTGCGATCGAATACCGTGTGCGCGAGAAAGCTTCCGCGCTCACCCCGCCAGCCGAACGGCAGGTTGAAGTCCGATGGACCGATGCCGTCCTGCCAGCTCGACAGCGCAAAGCTCATGTCGCCCGCCAGCCGGGCGCTGACCATCAGGGGTTCAGGCGACCACTCGCTGCAGCCGTCGCTGCCATGCGGCTGGCCGAACGAGGCGCCGGCGGCGGCGATCCCGTCGGAGTCGGTGACCCCCTCCCACAGCGTCCGACCGCTGCAGTAGCGACTGATCCGCACGCGCGCCGCCTTCACAGGCCGGCCGGTATCGAGCGCCGTGACCCAGACGCGGGAGGATTCGCGCCCCCACTTGAAATGAACCGCCATGTTGGTGACGAGCGCGGCGCTCGCCACGTACCGTGGGCGATCTTCGCCCAGTAGCGCACGGCCGAGACGCGGGCTCGCGATCTCGACGACGTGGAAGCCCGGTCCGCGCAGAGGGATGCCGACCACCTCGAAGGCGCGTCCGTCGTCGGCCACGGGCAGCCCGAAACCCTCCAGCTCGTCGCCAGCCCTGAACACGGATGACGATCCCGTGAGCTCACGCCAGGTCGGAGGTTCGTCGCCCTTCGGCTCCTGCCATTCGCCGCGAGTCGCCGTCGCGGCCGCCAGCCGCTCGAGCCACGCCGCGATCTCGTTGTCGTGGACGACGCGCAGCGTCTGCCCGGGCAGGCCCCCGGCGGCCGAAAACGACGTGCGGCGCCCAGCGACCCGTGGCTCGATGTGTCGCACCGTGACGGGCAGCACGGCCCTGCCGGCGGATTCGAGGATGCCGAAGCTGGCCGGGAACTTTACGAGAGGCGGGTAGTCGTCGAGTGGCACCCTGAGCGGAAAGCGATCCGCGTTCCCGAGCGCGCGTCCGGCGTCGTCCCTGAGCCCGGCGCCGAGCCCGAGGGTGAGCTCGCCGCGCTCGGGGAAGGGCCCGTCAAAGCGCATGAACTCGATCGTGCGCGACGATTCGCCGTCGCGTGCTGCGCTCGCGTAGGCGCGGCCGGAAGCATCGGTCAGCGTGATGCCGCGGGCGAGCTCGGACGGCACGGGTGCCGAGAACAGCAGGCGCAGCGGCCGCATCGGGAGGCAGGGCGCGTTCGGGTTGACTCGCTCGCATTCCAACCGCGCGGTGAAGGCGGGTCGCGTGCGGAAATCCAGGATCTGGTCCGCGCGTGTCGCGCGGCCGCCCGCAGTGGCGATCCCACGGCCCCAGACGAGACTGACCTTCGTGTCCGGCGGCAGCGAGCGTCGGCAGCGCAGGACCGTCAACGCCGATTCCAATCGTGCGATTGCGGCGCCTGCCCCGGCGTCCCCGGATGCCGTCCGGCGCTCGCCAAAGAGCTGCAGATACTGGTATCCGAGCCGACGACGCTGCGCGAGCAGCTGCTCGCGATCGCGGCCGGCCAGCACGTTCACCGGGATGCGCTCGCCGACGTTCTCCACCGCACACGCGGCATGCTGCGCGACGGTGTCCGGAGCCGCGGGCGCATCCAATGCAAGCACGAAAACCTGATCGCCATCGATATTCGCATCGCCGTCCGCGGGCAGCGAAGCGCGGATCGAGGGGCCGCCGGTATCGAATGTGTACTGCCGGCGCCCCGTGACGGCCGCGCCTCCGACTGACTTCAATCCGGCACGCAGCGTGAAGCGGCACGCAAGCCCGGCCGGCAGCTCGCTTTCGAAGTCGTACACCCAGTTACGCGCGTCCGCCCAGCGACCGCGTCCGGGCGCCGTGCAGTCGACCTCGAAAGGCTCTGGCAAGCGCGGATCGCCGAAGGCCACCATCGGCTCGGAGAATCGCGCCGCGACCTGGCGGATATTCTTGACGGTCCCCTGCGGTGAGAAAGCCTCGACGGTTGCTGCCTGCGTTGCCGCGGCATGGGCAAGCAAGGCGATGAGCGCTGCCTGTGGAGCAAGGCGACGCCGGAGGGATCTCGTTATTTGTCTGTTATTCACGCCGTCCACCCACCCCACGGGAGACGCCCGAAGCGCCGCGGGGCATTCTGCCGCAGTCAGGGTCCGATGACAGACGATCGGCCCGGCCAGCTGGTTGTCGTCGATCGCTCATCGGACTGGCCCGGGCGTACACTCCTTCCCCGGTCTCGGACCCGCCGTACGAGGTAGACCGATGAGCCGCCTCAGTCAGTTTTTGCGCACCCTGGCACTCGCCCTCCTGCCGGGAATCGCGTTCGCCCAGGCCTGGGAATCCGTTGCAAAGGCGGATTCGAGGGAGGCCTTCATCGACCCCGCCTCGGTCACGACCGTCGGCACCACGGTTGAGCTGCGCGCCAAGGAGAATTTCTCCTCGCCGCAACCTGCCGCGAAGAAGGACAAGACCTACCTGTCGTCGCAGAGCACGTATCGGTTCGACTGCGCGGGCCGCAAGCTGGCCTACAAGGAAATCCAGGCCTTTCCCGAGGCGGACCTGCAGGGCGAGGCCGTGCAGAAGGCGAAGTTCTCCGACAAGAATCTGCAGTGGATGGATGCGCCAACGAACACTGTCTTCGGCGAGCTGCTCGACTACGCGTGTGAGCATGCGCCGGCCGCGGCCCCGGCCGCGCCGAGCGGCTGATCGCGAACCGCTCTGCGCTAACGCCGCTCGCGCACGAGTCCCGCCACGGGCCGGTCGCGCCCGCTCGCCGGAAACACGTCCTGCAGGGCGGCGTCGGACAATCTCATGTGATCGCGCAAGACACCCTTCATCAGCGCGTGCACGGAGGCGGTCGGCCTGAGGTCGCGGCCTTCGTACAGGTCGGTGGGCCGCAGACCGGGCCAATCGGCGAGCACGCGCGCGCCGGCGACCGCGCCGCCCAGGATCAGCGCCGCCGTACCGGTGCCGTGATCGGTGCCACGCGTGCCATTGACCGCGACCGTGCGGCCGAACTCGGTCAGCACGACTACGACCGTATCCCGCCAGGCGGAGCCGAGTCCCTCGTGCAGTGAGCGCATCGCAGCATCGAGCGACTTGAGACGGTTTGCGAGCTGGCCGGAGGCGTTGCCCTGGTTGGCGTGCGTATCCCAGCCATTCGCATCCATCACGGCAACGCGCGGGCCGTCGGCCGCCGCGAGCATCCGGCCGGCGGTCGCGGCGATGCCTTGCAGGCGTTCCGGTCCGCTGCTGCGGCGTTGGCCCCGCTTGCCCGTCGCGGCGTCCGCCGTACCAGCAAGCTCCACGGCCTGCGTGGCCTCGGCGAGCCGCGCGGACAGCAACTCATCCTCGGAGTACAGATCCTGGAGTCGTTCGATCAGCTCCTCGTCCGGATCGCGAAGCATCGATGGCGCCCATGTGGTTACCGGTGCGGGGCCGCGCAGGATCAAAGGTACGTTCTGCCCGAGTGCAAGGCCCTTGCTATCGTGCGGCAGCCCCGCAAGCGCGCGATTGAGCCAGCCGCTCGCGTTGCCGACCGGGCGCTCGCCGCCGTTTTCCAGCACGTTCTGACCGTCGAAGTGCGACCGATCTCGATACGGAGTAGCGACCGCATGGCAGGGTAGCAGTTCACCCGCATTCCATCGCTCACCGCAGAAGGCGAGCTGCGGATGCAGGCCGAAGAAGCCATCGAGGCGCGTTGCCGCCGCGGGCGCCACTGACAACGCACCGTGCAGCGAACCATGCTGCGGATCGCCGAATGGCGGCACGGCGGCCAGCCCATCGAGTGCGCCGCGCAGCAGCACGACCACGAGACGCGATTCACCCCGCACCGCCGCGAAGCTCCAGCCCGGCAGCTGCGTCGCGATCGCGCCCGAGAGTGCGTGCGCAAGGAAACGGCGACGGCTGCTCGTGGTCATCGCCGCATGAACTCCGGTGAGAGCACGAGCAGCGCCAGTGCCTGCGATCCCGAATCAGCTCGACGCAGACTGTCGCGCGTCCCGGCGTGCAATGCCGGGCCGAGCATCGATTCGCCGGCCTCGAGCGCCGAACGGCTGTCGCCGACGCGTTGCGACAGCTCCTGCGCAAACTCGATGCGCTTCATCAGCGCATCGGCTCCGTCCCAGTCGCCGGCACGATCCGGCCAGCCGGCGGGCGAGCCGGGGGACCAGGGGCGCTGGCCCAGCACTTCGAAGGGGGCGAGCGCCGCGCGGCCTTCGGGCACGGGCAGATCGAGGCCGCGGAATGCCGAGTGGACGTAGTCCTGAGGAGTCTTGTACTTGGCACTCTCCGGAGGCCTCGTCGCAAGCGTGTCGGCCACTGCCCGGTGGACCGCCGGGAGATCGCCGTCGCTGCCGAGGTATGCGCGCTCGACGTGTGCCACCGCCGATTGCGGCGGCTCGTCCGCCGCGAAATGCCGAACCAGCTTGATCGCGAGATGTCGCGCGGTGGACGGATGCCGCGCAAGGTCGCGCAGCACCGACTCGCCCTGGTGCTCGCCGTCCTCGCTATATCGGCGTCCCAGCACGGTCCTGGCGCCGGGCTCATGGAGGTTCTCGCGGAACAGGTACTTGCCCGGCGTGCCGCTGGCGAGATGGCCTTGACCACTGCCCACCGACCAGCCGGTAATCACCTCGGACAACGCAGTCACGTCGACCTGCGAATACCCGCCGTCGACGCCGAGCGTATGCAGCTCGAGGATCTCGCGGGCGAGGTTCTCGTTGATGTCGAGCTTGCGCACGGCGCGGGCGCGCTTGCCCAGCCGACGGGCGAGCTGCGAGTTCGGTCCGGCCGACGCCTGATTGTCGAGGTACAGGATCATCGCGGGATGGCGCTCAACGGCGAGCAGCAGCCCCGCGAAGCTGCCGGCGAGCGCGGGTCGAATGGCTTCGTTCTCCAGTGCACCGGCGAGCCCGAGCACGGCAGGTTTGTCGACGGAGACCGCGAAATGATTCGACCAGAAGTGCACGAGCCGCTCCCGGAATGGCTGACGCGTGGCGACTGCGACGCGCATTCGCGCCTGCGCTTGTGCGAGATAGTGCGGCAGCAGCACCTGGCGCACGCCGATCGCAGCGTTCTTGACTGCATCCCGCGCCGCCTGCTCGCCGCTCCGGGCCGGCTTCGCCCTGCGCTCGCGCCGTTCGCCTGCTGCCTTGAAGTACTCCGCGGCGATCGCCTGACTCGAGGCGAGCGCGGCGAGCTCCGGGCGCGCCTCGACCGTGGATCCGACCTGCTGCGCGAGCCAGCCATGGGCATCGGCACCGATCCCGGCCAGCTCACCGGGGCGCGCACCCAGGCCGAAGCGATTCGCGGCTACCGCCGCATCCGCCGGGATTACCATCTTGCCTGGCCCACCGTCATTCGAGTGTAGAACGCCCGCTCCCGCGGGCCGTTGACGGAAATGGCGACAGGCTTGTTTTCTGCGCCTGCAGGCGCGTGAGCGAGAGTGTTCAATCGGCGACAGGCGAGGTGCAGAAAATAAACCTGTCCCCATTTCCAGGAGTGGAGAATGGAAGGTCTGTTCGGTCCGATCGTCGAGAACGTGGTTGCAGGCTTGCTGGCCACGGGGATCATCTTCGTCGGCGGCTACTTCGTCGGCCGGTATCGCGAGCGTCGCCACGCGCGCGGGCGCAACCTCGAGGACTACGATTTCTATCCCTTCGAGAACGACCGAGACAACTTCCCGGTCTTCGACGTGAAGGATTTCCGTCTGGGCGTGGATCACTTCCTGCGGTACACCGACCCGACCGCAGCGCGCCAGCTCATTTTCATCGGGGAGCAGAACGAGGTGCGTCTGCAGCTCGACCGCGAGGCGCTCGTTGCCTACGAACGCCTCTATGCGCTCTATGGAGGCGACAAGCTGGTCGAGGACAACGAAGAGTTCCTGGAGAACTACAAGCGCATGGTCAGGCTGATCGGGCGCACCTTCCAGAACATGGGCATCGAAGTGCTGCTGCACAATCTCGCGAATCCCGCGAAATCGATCTGCGCGATCGAGGGGGGTGTCGTGACCGGGCGCGCGCTCGAGATGGGGACGACCAGCCTCGTCATCGACCTCAAGAAGCGCAGGGCCCTGAACCAGGACAAGCTCAACTACGAGCTCAACATCGGCGCGCGGCGGTTCAAGTGCACGACCATTCCGGTGTACCGGCGCGAGTTCGGGTTGATCGCCGCCGTGTGCATCAACATCGACATCAATTTCATACGCGACGACGTGATGCCCTCCGCCGAGCGTGTCGACGAGTTTTTCGCGAACTACTCCCGAACGGACATGCAGCTCGACGAGAACATCCTGAGCCGGGAGGAGTACGCGCGCGCGGTCAACGGCAAGCGCCACTGGGCCGAGCAGGCCGGGGCGCTGGGCGCGCGCGCCTGATGGTCCTTTCGGAAGGAGCTCGCGCAGGCAGAGGCAGCTCGCGCGGCTGGGACGTGGTCGTCGTCGGCGCGGGCGTGTTTGGCGCCTGGACCGCATGGGAGCTCAGGCGCCGCGGGCTCGACCGTCACCCCTTCCTTGCGAATGCACTGTTGGTCGGCGGCGGCTCCGGCCACGGCTTCAAGCACGGTCCGGCCCTAGGGCGGTATGCGGCGGACCTGATCGATGGCAAGCTCGCTGGGGCTGAGCCGCGGTTTTCGTTCCTGGCCAAGACCGAGGTCCAGCAGCAGGTGGTTCGCCAGGGACGGCATACCGGTTCATCGCGCCGCGGAAACCCCCCGGCGCATCCGGCGGTCCGGTTACCGAGGTCGCTGCCAAACTAATCGAATCGCCCCGACGGTGCATCCAAGCCTGCAGCAGGCCTGCGGGCGTATGGCGGCGACAGGGAGTGGGCATGAAGATTTCCGAGCGTTGCGCGCAGAACCCTGCGGCGGTCGCGGCGGCGGCGGCCATCGTGCTGCTGTTCGGCATGCTGGCGCTGTTGCGGCTGCCGATCCAGCTCCTGCCGGACACGCGCCGGCCGGAGCTGTTCGTCAATGCGGAGTGGCGCGAGGCGGCGCCCTCGGAGCTCGAGGAAGCCATCATCGAGCCGATCGAGGAAGCCATGCGCGGCCTGCCCGGCATGGTCGAGATGCGTTCCGAATCGAACCGCGGTCGGGGCGGCGTCGGGCTGACGTTCGAGGTCGGGACCGACATGACCCGTGTCATGCTGGACGTCGTCTCGCGCCTCAATACTCTGCCGCCGCTTCCGCCGGACGCAGAGGAGCCGCAGGTGTTCGGCGGCGACAACTGGCAGGGCGAAAACGCGGGATCCCTGCTGGTCAAGCCGCTGCCCGGCCACTCGGTGCCGGACATCGGCGCGGAGTACCAGGAGCTCATGGAAGAAGTGGTGGAGCCGCGGCTCGCGCGGGTCTACGGCGTGTCGCGAGTCAATCTGGAAAGCGGCCGGCCGCGCGAGGTGCAGGTGAGCTTCGACCCGCATCGGCTCGCGGCGCTCGGCATCACCCCGCAACGGCTTGCACAGACCGTCATCGCGGCGCGGGACGTGTCCGCCGGCTTCGCCAACGTCGGCCGGCGCCAGTTCACGGTGCGCGTGACCGGACGCGAGCCGGTCGTCGACCTCGGCGACCTGGTGGTCGGCTGGAGCGAGGATCGGCCGCTCTACCTTCGTGACGTCGCCGACGTTCGCACCGAGCACGTGAAGGCGCGCTGGTTCTCTTTCCGGAGCGGCGTTCCGGCTTACTACATCACCCTGCAGCGCACGTCCGAGTCCAACACCGTCGAGCTCATCGACGGCGTGAAGGTGGCGATCGAGGAGCTCAACGCGGGACCGCTCGCCAAGGAGAACCTCTCGATCGAGCTGTCCTGGGATGCGAGCGTCTACGTGCGCCGTGCCATCGGCTTCGTCGAGGAAAGTCTCGCGATCGGCATCCTGCTCGCGGTCGGCGGCCTGTGGTACTTCCTGCGGGGACCCGCGCGCGCTGCTCGTGATCGGGCTTTCGATCCCCCTGTCGCTCTTCTTCGCGGTGATCACGCTGCATGTGCTCGGCCGCACGCTCAACGTCGTGTCGCTCGCCGGCCTCGCGTTCTCGACCGGCATCGTGATCGACGCGGCGCTGATCGCACAGGGCAACGTGCTCAGGTACGTGCAACTCGGGCATCCGCCGATGAAGGCGACGCTCGAGGGCACCGCGGAGGTCATGCCGGCGCTGCTTGCGTCGATGCTGACCAGCATCGCGATCTTCCTGCCGATCCTTTTCATGGAAGGCCTCGAGGGCCAGCTCTTCAAGGACCTGGCGATCACGATGTCGGTGTCGCACGCGGCGTCGCTGCTGGTCGCGATGACGCTGATCCCGGCGGCGAACAGATGGGCGCTCGCACGCGGCATTCCGGCGGATCAGCACCAGCACTGGTGGACCGCCATGACCGAGTTTGCGATGCGGCTCACCGATACACCGAAGGCACGCTGGTCCTGGATCGGCGGCCTGACCGCGGCGAGCGTGGCTATCGTGCTGCTCCTCACGCCGCGGGTCGATTACCTGCCGGTCGCGCCGACCGACCTGATCTGGAACAACTTCCGGCTGCCCCCCGGCGGCAACCTCGAGACCGCGCGCGACGAGTTCGCGCCGATCGTCATCGAGCGGCTGCGGCCCTATCTCGAGGGCACCAAGGAACCCGCGATCAAGTATTACAACTTCTCGGCGTTCGAGGGCTTTGGCGGCACGGCCGTCGTCTACCCGAAGGACCCGCGCAACATCCAGGCGATGGTGCCGCTGCTGCGCGACGACCTGTTGGCCGGGCTGCCCGATACGCCGGTCTACTCGCAGCGGGGCTCGCTCCTCAACGTCGACGGCGGCAACGACCGCGAGATCCGACTCGACTTCCAGGGCGCGGACCTGACCGCGTTGATGGACGCGGCGCGTGTCGCCGTTGACGAGATCCCGAAGTCGATCCACGACACCTTTCCACAGCCGTTCCCCTCGCTCGAGCTCAACCAGCCCGAGCTGCAACTGATCCCCGACGAATGGCGCATCGCCCGTTCGGGCCTCACGCGCACCGAGGTCGCGTCCAGCGTACGCGCCTTCACCGGTGGCCTCTGGGCGGGCGAGTATTTCGACGGCAACGAACGCATGGACATCATCGTCAAGGCGCGCGAGTGGCGCTCACCGGAGGAGCTGGCCGAGCTGCCGATCGTGACGCCGACCTCGGGCGTGCAGACCGTCGGCGAGCTCGTCGCGCTGCATCAGACCGTGGGTCCGTCACAGCTCGTGCGCATCAACGGACATCGCACGGTCAGCGTGAGCTTCACCCCGCCCGACGACATGACGCTCGACGAGGCACTGGCGCTCGTCCGCGACGAGGTCGAGCCGAAGGTCCGCGCTGCAATGAAGGAGGGTACCCAGCTCACCTACGCCGGCACTGCGAACGACCTGCACGAGGCGCTCGGCGCGATGGCCCAGAACTTCCTGCTCGCGCTCGTGATCCTGTTCGCGCTGATGGCGGCGCTCTTCCGCTCGGTGCGCGACAGCCTGCTGGTCATGCTCGTCATGCCGGCGTCGATCGCAGGCGGCATCCTCGCGCTACGGATGGTAGGACTCTTCAGTTTCCAGGCGCTCGACCTTCTTACGATGATCGGGTTCATCATCCTGCTCGGCCTGGTGGTCAATGCGGCCATCCTGCTCGTCGACCAGACCCGGGCGCGGGAGCGCAAGGGCTTGAGCCGGCGCGAGGCAGTCCGCGAGGCCCTCGAGACCCGTGCGCGGCCCATCGTGCTGTCGACCTTGACTGCGGTTCTCGGCATGCTGCCCCTGATCTTCATGCCCGGACTGGGCGCCGAGATCTATCGCGGCCTCGCTGCCGTGGTCGCGGGCGGCATGGTGGTCGGCACGGCATTTACCTGGGTGCTGATGCCGAGCCTGCTGCGCCTGGGCGAGGAGCGCGTCGCGCATGCTGCCACGGCACCGGAGCTGGTTCCGGCGGTCATATCCAACGACGTTACGAACGGATAAGCCATGAACTTCAACTCGACGCGTGTCTGCCGCTTCGCCATCGCGAGCGCGGCAATGTTGCTCGCCGCGGCCGCCCAGGCCCAGCCTCAGGACCGGCCGGCGTCAGTACAGATCTCGCGCGCGCAGGTGCGCCAGCTCGCGCCCTCGGTGCACGCGACCGGCCTCGTGCAGTCGCGTGCTGCGGCCGACCTGGCCGCGGCGGTCTCCGGCCGTCTGCAGTGGGTAGCCGAGCCGGGGACGGCGGTTTCCGCCGGTGACGTCGTAGCGCGGATGGATGTGCGCGAATTGTCGCTGGCCCGCGCCGAGCAGGCGGCCCGGGTCAAGCGCGCGAGCGTCAACCTGACGAGCCTCGACCGTGAGCTCGAGCGGCTGCGCGCTTCGGGGACGGCAGTGTCCCGCTTTACGGTCGACCAGGCCCTGGCGAACCGCGACCTCGCCGCGGCAGATCTCGACGTGGCGCGGGCGCTGCTCGCACAGACCGACGACCAGCTCACCCGTTCGCGGATCACTGCGCCTTTCGACGGCGTCGTGGCCGACCGGATGCGGCGGGCAGGCGAAGAGCTGGCGCGGGGCGATGTCGTCGCACGGCTCGTCAACCCGGATGAGCTCGAGATCCGTCTCTTCGTGCCGTTGCGACACGTCCGGGCAATACAACCGGGCCACACGGTCAATGTCACGGCGGACCGGCGCCGGTTCACGGCCGCCGTCAGCACGATCGTACCGGCGGGTGATCCGCGGTCGCAGTCCTTCGAGGTGCTCGTCAAGGCGCCGCCGGTCGACGGCCTGCTCGCGCCCGGCAACACGGTCGAGGTCGAGCTGCCGCTCGGCCAGCCGCAGCGCAAGCTCGCCGTGCACCGGGACGCGCTCGTGATCCGGGCGGAGGGGTTGTACATCTACCGGGTCAACGGCGAGGAGCGGGCCGAGCGCATCGCCGTCAAGGCCGGCGTTGCCGACGGCGACTGGATCGCGATCGACGGTGGAGTCAAGGCGGGCGATCAGGTCATCGTGCGCGGCGCGGAGCTGTTGCGCGGCAACGAGCGCGTCCAGATCGTCGGCGAGTTCGAGGATCCGTCACAGGTGGCGCTCAAGTAAGCGCCGCCACGAAAAGTCGCGGGGTGCGGCCCCTGCCGCACCCCGCGCTTCTGTCTCGATCAGGCGGATTTCTTGAAGAGGCCCAGGGCGCGCAGCAGGAAGATCAGCAGCGCCGCACCGGCGGTGCCGATGACCAGGCGGATGATCAGTCCTCCGCCGCCCAGCCCCAGCATTCCGGCGAGCCAGAACCCGAGCGCCGATCCGACAATGCCCACCAGGATGTTGGCGATGAGGCCCATCTGCGCATCCGCCTTCATGAGGATGCTTGCGAGCCAGCCCACGACACCGCCGATCACCAGAGACCAGATAAAGCCCATGGTTTCTCCCCTTTGTTGTACGTGTTGACACGGCCGCCGCGCTCGAGTGCAGCGCTGCGTGACCACGGTAGCAGATCGGCCTGTGGGGAGGCATCCGATGCCGTCCGACATCAGAATCGCCAGGTCAGGTTTCCACGCAGAGTGCGAGGCTCGACGGGATGAAAGTGGATGTCCTCGACCGGAACCGGTTCGCCGGGCAGCCTTGATTCATAAAAATACGTGATATCGCTGCTATCGTCGTCGAACAGGTTGAGAACAGAGAGCGTAACCTCAAGTGAGTCATTGAACCGATAGCCGGCCTCCACGTTGACCAGAGTGGTGGGCTCCGAGGTCACGCTGCCATCTTCGATCAGTGGCGCCTCCCCCAGGTAGCGAACCCGGGCGCCCCCGAACCAGCGACCGGGCCCCTGCAGGGTAGCCCGAGCGAGGCCACCTGCTCGACCGCACCGGGGATGCGATCGCCGGCCGGGTCGTCCTCGATGAACCGGGCACGCGACCACGCGTAGTCGGCATCGACGATCAGCCAGTCGAGTGGCGTCCAGTAGGCCCCCAGCTCGACACCGCCCCGCCGGCTCCTGCGACTGGCTTCGGTCGTGCCACCGTCACCGACGAACAGGAGCTCCGACTCGAGCTCGAGCGACCAGAGCGAAAAAGCGAGCTGCAGGCCGGGCCAGACCGCTGAGCGCAGGCCGACCTCGGCTCCGGTCGCAGCCACCAGCGGATCGACGGGCTGCTCGGGCGTCACGCCGTCGGTTGGATCGACACGGATGGTCGTACCGCGCGCATCGTTGCTGTGGAAGCCGCGTCCGAGATTGACGAAGTACTCCGTCTCGGCCCACGGGCCCAGGACCATGGAGAGCTTCGGCGAGACGATCGAATCACTGGTATCGCCGCTGTTCGCCGCCAGGTCACTTTCGACGCTGAAATCGAAGTAATCCGCACGGACCCCGACGTCGCTTCGCAGCCAGTCGTTCCAGCGTTGATCGTGCGCAATCCAGGCGGAGTAGCTGGTCTGTCGCACGGTGTCCTCGCGCACCGTATCGCGACGCGCGCGCGCCGTCGTCAGGTGCAGCCCGACCGGATCGATGTCGTCGTGGCGCAGCTCGAGGCCGCGCACGGAGCACGCCGGGCAGCTCGCCGAGCGAGACGTTCCAGTCACGCTCCGCGCGCGCGCCGTAGACCCGCCGCGAGTCGAACTGCTCGAACTGATCGCCGTTCATCGGCGTCTATCGCGTAAGTGAAGTTGGAGAAGAGATCGAGCCCATAGTCGATCGCATAGGCATTCGCGGACCATCCGCGGCCGTCCTCGCGCGACCAGGCATCGAGCGACAGGCTGTAGCGATGCGAGCTTCCGCCGTTGCTGGCATCGACGTGGCCGAAGCGCGAGAGCTCGCCCGACTCGACCGCGCGCAGCGGTATCTGGTCGGTGCTGCGCCACTCGCCGTCATAACCCATGGCGGTGACGCTGAAGCCGCGCTCGTCGTCGCCGCGAATGTACTTCGCAAGCCCGTTCCACTTGCGATAGTCCTGCGGCAATTCCCACGGGCCGTCGGTCGTCGAGTAGTCGAGCGCGAGAAGCAGCGATCCATCGCCGATCGCGGTGCTGCCGGCGAGCAGCCCGCGGTAATAGATCCTCTCCGATCGTGAGGCTCGCGATCGGCCCGGCAATGTCCGGCGATAGGACAGATCGGCCGCGCCCGCGGCGGAGAAGTTGCCGTACTCCGCGTAATACGTGCCCTTCCGGTATCGGACTTCCTCGACAAGCTCTGGGATCAGGAAGTTGATGTCCGTGTAGCCCTGGCCGTGGGCGTGCGTCGGCATGTTGACGGGGATGCCGTCGATGCGCGTCGCGAAGTCCGTGCCGTGATCCAGGTTGAACCCGCGCAGGAAGAACTGGTTGGCCTTACCGTCGCCGCTGTGTTGCGTGACGATCAATCCGGGCACGACCTCGAGGACTTCACCTGCCCGCAGCACCGGCCGACGCTCGAGCTGCACGCCGGTCACGACACCTTCGCTCGCCGACCGAGACACGCCGACCAGGCCGATGCGGCTGGCCTCGACGACGATTTCCTCAAGCCCCGATGTCGGGACACCCGCTGCACGGGATTCGTGGCTGCCGCTGACGGCGCAGGTCAGCGCCACGCCCACGGCCGCTGCAATGCGACGATTTTCTCTGAGCAACATGGCAGTCCTTCCCTGGGTCGCCACGGTGGGTGATTCGGTGACGATTCCCGTGTCCATACGTCGCGGATGCGCATCCGGATTCAATTCGGACTCTGACTGGGTCGGCGTATGCGCATGTGGCGATCCACCAGGCACATCGCGCCGTGAGCGAGCTGCCCGTCGGCTGAGGCCGCCGGCCGGTGGCAGGCCGGGATGTGACGCCTCGGCCCGACGGGTTTCGCAGACAGACGGCGGGCAAACCTGTATGATCCGGGACCATCGCCAGCCGGGACGCCCGGCCCGCGGTGGCCATGCGGGGTCTGCACCAGGCCGGACGCCCGCGAGTGCCCGGCCCTCACCCGTAGGTAGGGTCTGGGCCGCCGAACAAACAGTCCTGGACCCTGGATACAGACGCGGACCACCGGCGTACCGCGCAGGAGAAGTGCTTGCAGACGACATTCGAAGGCCTCGGCCTCCGGGCGGAGCTTGTGCGCGCCCTTGCCGAACAGGGATACACGGAACCAACTGAGCTGCAGCGGGAAACCGTGCCGGGCATCCTCGCCGGGCGGAACATGCTCGCGCTGGCGGGCGACGGAACGGGTCGGACACTGGCCTATGGCCTGCCCGTACTGCAGCGTCTGCGCGACACGGCGACTGGCGACACGACGACCGCGCCGCGCGCGCTCTTCCTGATGCCGACCCGCGAGCTCGCCGCGCGCGCGGAAGATACGCTCCGCGGACATGCACAGCAGCTCGAGCTGTCCGGCGTCCTGATCCAGGGCGGTGTCGACTACGGGGCCCAGGTGGAGATCCTCCAGCACGGCGTGGACGTGGTCGTAGCGACCACCGGTCGCCTGCTGGACCACGTCGCAAAGGGGACGATCGACTTGAGTCGGATCCAGCTCTTTGCGATCGACGCGGCCGACCGGCTGACCGATATCCGATTCCAGCGCGACATCAGTCGTCTGGTCGAGGCTTTACCGGCCGAGCGCCAGACCCTGTTGTTTGCGACGACGGTGTCGGACGAGATCCGCGCCTTTGCGGCGGACCTGCTGCAGGACCCGGTCGTCGTCGAGCTACCGACCGTCGGTGCGGCACCACCGCCGCGTGCCGCCCGCCCCGACATGCCGCAACGCAGTCGCAATGGCGGTGCGCCGCCGAACCCGGTCCGAAACGGCAACGCTCAGCCCGGCAACACGCGTATCGACGACGCAGAGCGTCGAGCATCGAACCGCGACCGGCAGCCGGCGTCCCACGAAAGCAGCCTGTTTCCGTCCAGCGGACCGGTGTTCGGCTACGGTGACGGTGGCCGCAACCGTCGGCCGCGATCCGGTCCGCGGCGTCGCGACCAGGGCTGAGCCCGCCGCGAGCGCGACGACGGCGGCCTGCAGGCCGAGCGCCCGCACGATGCCGAGCCGGCGCTGCATCACGGCGGCGGTCAGCCAGAGCGTGATCGCGATGGCGATCGCCCACGCAACCGAAATGCGCGCCGGAAGCGCATCCGCAAACCAGAGCAGCGGCAACGTCGCCACGATCGCCAGCGAGAGCTGGATCGCGGCAAACCAGCGCACACCCGAATCCATCGGCGGGTCATAGCGACGCACCCGTGCAAGATCGAAGCTCGAGGGCGGCCAGGTCGCCGGATCCGCGTCGGGCGGACGCCAGCCGGGTGGCTTGAACCACACCTTGAGCTTGTCGACCCACCGAGGCGCGCGCCAGGACTTGCGCGCAAGGTCGGCGTAGACCTCGAGGTTGGCCCAGATCGGGTCCCAGGAATCGAGCGGCGCGCGCGTGCCGTACACGCAGCGCTCGGATTCGGGTGCAAAACTGCCGAACAGCCGGTCCCAGACGATCAGGATCCCGCCGTAGTTCCGGTCGACGTACCGGTCGTTGACCGCGTGATGCACGCGATGGTTCGACGGCGTGGCGAGGATGCGATCGATCGGCCCCAGCCGGCCGACGTGCTCGGTGTGTATCCAGTACTGGTACAGCAGGTCGATCAGCGCGGCCCCGGCGAACACCTGCGGCGGGAACCCGGCCACCGCCATCGGCAGGTAGAAGAGCCACCCGAGAAACGCCCCGCTGCTCGTCTGACGCAGTGCGGTCGACAGGTTGAACTCCTGGCTCTGGTGATGCACGACGTGCGCCGCCCAGAAGATCGCACTCTCGTGGCCCAGCCGATGGTGCCAGTAGTAGCAGAAGTCGTAGACGACGACGCCCGACACCCACACCCACCAGGCATCGAGCGGCAGCGGCCGGATCGCCAGATGGGTCCACGCGATGGCATAGAGGCCGACGCGCAGCAGCTGGGTGAACAGGTTCGACAGCTGACTCAGCACGCCGAGACTCAGGCTCGCGACGGCGTCGTTCAGACGATACGTGTTCCGTCCGCGCAGTCGTCCCCAGGCGTACTCGAGTCCGATGAGCACGAAGAAGACCGGCGTTGCGATGGCGATTGCGCGGCCCAAGTTCACACCGGCGCCCGTTCCCAGTCCCGCGAGCGCGCTACGGCACGCGACCAGCGGCCCATGTGCTCCGCCGCCGCTTGACGCGAGAGCGCCGGCTCGAAGCGTCGGTCAAGGCGCCAGTTGTCCGCGAGCTCGGACGTCGAGCGCCACAGACCGACCGCGAGGCCCGCGAGGTTCGCCGCGCCCTGCGCCGTGGTCTCGATGTTCGCAGGGCGCAGCACCGGCACGCCGAGCAGATCCGCCTGGAACTGCAGCAGCAGGTCGTTGCGCGCCGCGCCGCCATCGACGCGCAGCTCGCGGAGCGGCGATCCTGCGTCCGCCTGCATTGCGGCGAGGAGCTCCGCGCTCTGGAAGGCGATCGACTCGAGCGCCGCGCGGGCGATGTGCGCCCGGGTGGTGCCACGCGACAGGCCGAGGATGGCTCCGCGCGCATGGGGGTCCCAGTGCGGGCTTCCCAATCCGGTGAAGGCGGGTACGAGGCACACTCCGCCCGAATCCGGCACGCTCGCAGCCAGGGCTTCGATCTCCGCCGACGACCGGATCAGTCCGAGTCCGTCGCGCAGCCACTGCACGACCGCGCCGCCGACAAAGACCGAGCCTTCGAGTGCGTAGCAGCGCTCGCCCGTGTCCCAGGCGACGGTCGTCAGCAGGCGGTGCGTCGAGGCGAGCGGCTCCGCGCCGGTGTTCATCAGCATGAAGCAGCCGGTGCCATAGGTGTTCTTCGCCATCCCCGGCGCAAAGCACGCCTGGCCGAATAGCGCCGCCTGCTGATCGCCGGCGATCCCGCCGATCGGGATCTCGCGACCCGCGATCCGTGCCGAGATCGCGCCGCGTGGCAGCGACGGACGTCACGACGCGCGGCAGCACGCCCGGCGGGATCCGGAACAGCTCGAGCAGATGCGGGTCCCAGCTTCCAGCTCGCGATATCGAGCAGCAGCGTGCGGCTGGCATTCGTGATGTCGGTGACGTGCGAGGCGCCGCCCGTCAGGTTCCAGATCAACCAGCTGTCGATCGTCCCGAAGGCGAGCTCGCCCCGCTCGGCGCGCCGGCGGAGCGCCGGATCGCTGTCGAGCAGCCACGCAAGCTTCGTCGCAGAGAAATACGGATCGAGCACGAGCCCCGTGCGGCGGGTGACGTCGGCTTCGTGCCCCTCCGACCGGAGCCGCTCGCAAGCGTCCGCGGTCCGGCGATCCTGCCAGACGATGGCCGGCGCGACGGGCCGACCGGTGGCGCGATCCCAGAGCACCGTGGTTTCGCGCTGGTTCGTGATCCCGATCGCGGCGATGTCCGCCGCGGTCAGCCGCGCGCGGCGAGGACCTCGGTGACGGTGGCGAGCCTGCGTAGCCCAGATCTCGAGCGCGTCGTGCTCGACCCAGCCCGGAACGCGGGAAGTGCTGGGTGAACTCGCGCTGCGCGACCGCGACGATGCGTCCCGCCGAATCGAACAGCATCGAGCGGGAACTGGTCGTGCCCTGGTCGAGCGCAAGCACATGCGTCGTCACGGCCGCATCCTGCTCCTCAGGCCGGGTGTACGCCCGCGGAATCGGCGGGATGTGTGGCGAGCCAGCGTTCGAGGCGCTCGGTCGCATCGGCGGGCAGATGCAAGCCGAGTTTGCTGCGACGGAACAGGATGTCCTCGGCGGTGATCGCCCATTCCTCCCGGCGAAGATAATCGATTTCCCGCTCGTGCAGCCCGGGCAGGACTTCCTGACCGAGATCCGCCATCGCGGCCGCCGATCCGAGCAGGCGCTCGACGCGTGTGCCGTACGCCCGCGGAAGGCGACGGAGCAGCCCGGCGTCGAGCCAGGGATGCCGGGTTGCGAGGTCGGAGCGGAACGACGCGAGGTCGCCGCCCGGCATGTCGCCGCCGGGGAGGCGTGACCCCGCGTGTCCAGCCGCGCACCCGGTGACCCAGGAGCGGCGCCAGTCGATCGAGAGCTTCCTCCGCCAGCCTGCGATAGGTCGTGATCTTGCCGCCGTAGACCGAAAGGAGCGGTGGCGACTCGCACTCGAGCTCGAGCGAATAGTCGCGCGTCACGCTAGCGGCATCGGCCGATTCGTCGTCGAGCAGCGGGCGCACACCCGAGTAGGTCCAGAACACGTCGTCGTCGGTCAGGTCGCGGGCGAAATACCGGTTGGCCATTGCGACGAGATACGCGCGCTCGTCCGCGTCGATCTCGGGTTCGCCGGGATCACCCTGGTAGTCCACATCGGTGGTCCCGATCAGCGTGAATGCGTCCTCGTAAGGAATCGCAAATACGATCCGACGGTCGGGGTTCTGGAAGATGTAGGCATAAGGGTGGTCGTACAGGCGCCGGACGACGATGTGGCTGCCCTTTACCAACCGCAACCCGCGCGCCGTCAGCGTGTCGGCGATCTCGTCGATGAAGCGCGTGACCCAGGGACCGGTGGCATTGACCACGGCGCGTGCGGTGAGCGTCTCGCGCTGCGCCAGACCCGGCCGTCAGCGTCGCGCGCCAGCGGGCGCCGTCGCGCGAGAGCGCGGTACATCGGGTGCGGGTGAGAATCCGGGCGCCACGCTCGCGTGCGGCCACCGCGTTCAGTACGACCAGCCGCGAGTCGTCCACCCATGCATCCGCATAGACGAAGCCGCGGCGAAACCGGCCTTCGAGCGCCGCGCCCGCGGGATGATGACGCAGGTCGATTCCGCTCGAGGGCGGGAGCTCTGCGCCGGCGTGCAAGGTGGTCATAGAGAAAGAGGCCCGCGCGGATCATCCACGCCGGGCGCAGGTGCGAATCGTGCGGCAGCACGAAGAGCAGCGGCCGGATGATGTGCGGCGCCGCTGCGAGCAGCACCTCGCGTTCCTGGAGCGCCTTGCGCACCAGGTCGAAGTCGAAATGCTCGAGGTAACGCAGGCCGCCGTGCACGAGCTTCGTGCTGGCCGAGGAGGTGTGCGAGGCGAGATCGTGCTGCTCGCAGAGCACGACCCTGAGTCCCCGTCCCGCGGCATCGAGCGCGATCCCCGCGCCGTTGATGCCACCACCGACGACGAGGAGGTCGCAGTCGCTCACCGGTAGATCAGGAACGGATCGCGCTCGGCAAGCCAGGCGCGCTCGTCGGGACCGGCGAGCGCGTCGAGATCGGCTGGCGTCCGCGGACGGATCGTCGACCCATTCGCGAAGCAGCGGGCTGCCGTTGATCAGGTCGATGGCCAGCCGGTCGCGCTCGTACTCGTAGGGAAAATTCCGCCACAGCGGATAATCCGGGCGCAGGCCGCGCAGGGCCTTGAAGGCGAGCGCCTGGAGCCGCCACGGGCGGAATGCCGCGTGTCCATAGCCCGGCTCCTCGACGTGGATCTGCACGCCCGCGCAGAGCTGGCCGGTGTGCTTGTGAAAGGTCGGCTCGAACCAGCAGGTCCGCAGGCGGCAGCCCGCGAGCCAGCCGGGGGCCCGCCGGTGCATCTCCCCGACGAGCGCCGCGGGATCGAGATCCGGCGCGCCGAAGACCTCGAGCGGCCGCGTCGTGCCCCGGCCCTCGGACAGGGTCGTCCCCTCGAGCATGACCGTGCCCGGATAGCAGCGCGCCATCGTCACGCCCGGGGCGTTCGGGCTGGGGTTGATCCAGGCGCGCTCGCCCTGCGGCCAGCCAAAGCCGGGCGCGGCGTCGGGCCGCCACCCCTGCATCTCGATGACTCGATACTCGACGTCGAGATCGAGACGGTCGATGAACCATGCGCCGAGCTCGCCCAGGGTCAGGCCGTGACGCATCGGCATCGCCCCGGCGCCGACGAAGCTCTCCCAGCCGGGCCGCAGAGTGAGCCCCTCGACTGGTCGGCCGATGGGATTCGGGCGATCGAGTACCCACACCGCCTTGCGGTGTCGCGCCGCTTCCTCGAGCACGTAGCGAAGCGTCGTGATGAATGTGTAGATGCGGCAGCCCAGGTCCTGCAGGTCGACGAGCAGCACGTCGAATCCGTCCATCATGGCTGCGGTCGGCCGCCGCACTTCGCCGTAGAGGCTGTGCACCGGGATGCCGAGCGCCGGATCGACGTACTCCGGCGACTCGATCATGTTGTCCTGCTTGTCGCCACGCAGGCCGTGTTGCGGGCCGAAAGCGGCCGTGAGCCGCAGTCCACCGAGCGCGGCGACGGCATCGAGCGCGTGCGTGAGGCTGGCCGTGACCGAGGCCGGATGCGCGAGGAGGGCGACCCGCCGGCCGGCGAGCGGCCGGCGCAACTCGGGTTCGGCGAGCAGGCGATCGAGGCCGAAGCGGATCATTCGCCGGGCGTCCCCTGCAGGAATGCTCCGCTCACGTCCGGATGCTCGAGCGGCAGGACGAAGCCGTCGCGATGATGGAAGTCCGGGCGCTCGGCCGGATGCGTGATCGCCCAGTACGACAGCCGGCCATCGGTTTCCTCCACCACCGCCGACAGCGCGAGCCGCAGCGAAGACGCACCCGGAAGCGCGAGCAGGATCTCCGGAGCCCACGACCGCATCCAGCGCCAGCCGATCCTCCGATACGCTCACGGCGATCGACGGGTCGCGCTGCAGCGCGATCGGCGACATGCCTTCGCGGTAGGCGGAGAAGCCGAACGCCGCCCATTCCTCGGAGGGTGAGAAATTGAGCTCACAGTAGGCGCGGGCATCGCGCCGCGCGACGAATGCCTCGAAGCAGGTGTGCTGCCAGAGCCGCTCAGCGCGCCGCGCCGCGCCGCGTGGCGGCAGCGCGATCCGGTCGATCTCGCCGTCCAGGAAGTATCGCAGCCGCAGCGCGCCGTCGCGCAGCATGCCGACGCCGACATCGATGCGACGCACGACCGTCGTGGGCGTGGCCGGGTGGCACACGATCTCGACCGTCCTTGGAGGCTGGTGCGACATCGGCCGGGCATCGTCCTTACCGGACCTGCTCCAGTGCGCGCTCCGCGGCCTCGAGCAATGCCGCGGGACCGACCGGCGCACCGGTGGCCTTCTGCATCCAGAGGTCGGGCGTCAGCCGCCCCTGGCGGGTCATCCGTTCGAACTCGCCGCCGAGGTTCCCGGCGCGCCCGATCTGCTGCTCAACCTGCCGCGCGATCATCGCGCCGACCGGATAGTCGGGCAGGTACAGCATCGAATTGATCATGTGCGAGTAGATGGCGAGCAGCACCACGTCGCGGCGGCCGAAGACCGGCGCATAGAAACGGTTCCAGACCTCGCGCGCGATCGTCGAGCGTCGCCTCGCGCAGCTCGGCCGGCGTCGCCTCCGGATGCGCGTACATCCAGCGCCAGACGCGCATGTCGACCAGCGCGACACCGCCGATCTCGAAGGCGCCCCAGAAGTCGTCGAGCACGGCGAGGGCCTCGCTCGTCGCATCCGGCTTCGCGAGACCGAGCAGCTCGAGATCCCGCGCCTGGAAGACGAAGGCGAGCGCCTCGGTGAACGCGGTGTTCGGCACGCCCTCGAGCGCGTTGTAGGGCACCTCGTTGAGCGAGAACGTCTGCTCCACGTTGTGCCCGAGCTCGTGGACGGCGATGTTGTAGCCCTTGTAGTCCATGCCGTCCGCGCCGACACGCGTGCGCAGGTGCGCCTTGTCGCCGCGGCGCTGCGCGCCCCAGGCGTGTCCCGCGCCGCGCGACGGGTCGACCGCGATGTTCGAGGCGCAGGTAGCGCGCGCGCTCCTCGCTGAACCCGAGCTTGACCAGGATGGCGGGAATGTCCGCGGCGAAGGCATCGGCCGTCGGGTACTTCTTCCGCGTGATGGCGTCGAGCTCGGCCTCGGTGTACTTGCCGCGCGGCAGGAAGCCGTTGTACCAGATGTCGAAGGGCTCGAGCGGCCGCCCGAGCCGCGCCTCGATCAGCTTCGCGACCCGCGGCACGAGCGGTGAGCCGAGGATCTGCTCGAGCATGGCTTCGACGCGCGCCTCGGGCAGCTCGCGGTCGAAGTTGAACCGGCGGGCGATCAGGCTCGGCGCCGCCGGGGTGTACGGATCGGCGAGCCGCGCCGCGCGAAAGGTCTCGAGCAGCCGCGCATAGCGCGTGTCCGGCTCACGCTCCGCGGTTACCTTCATGCCGGGCGGGACGGGGCGATCCGAGTCCTTCACCGATGTCGCCGTCACCTCGTTCGACTGCGGCCGCCAGTCGACGTGCGGGTTGTCCACGACCACGGCGGGGATGGTCTGGGTGACGATGCGTTCCATGACCTGCGCGATCATCCGCTGCCGCGCCAGGCCGTCCTTCTCCGCGTACTGCGCCTTGAGCTCGTCGCGCAGGTTCCAGTGCGTGATGAGGCGCTTGCCCGCCGGGAACAGCCGCTCGCCATCTTCGTCGAGCACGTGATGCATCCAGATGTTGTAGCCGGTGATGTAGGACTCGGCGTCGGCGAGCGCCGTCGAAATCTGCTGGTTGACCGATGCGGGAATCCGGGTCGCGTAGCGATCGGCCAGGCGGGCCTCGGCCCACTGCTCCGGCCGTCCAGCCGGCGCCGTCACGCAGCTTCTCCTCGAGCGTCGTGAGCGGGAAGTTGAGCAGCACGACGAATGCGATCTTGTTGGCAAAGAAGTCGTCGTCGATGTGCGCCGCAGGGTCGTAGGCGGCGAACAACTCGTCGAAGGGCAGGATCGGTCCGGCCTCGATGTCGGCCTGCCAGCGGAAGGCGCGGGCTATCTCGTTCAGCGAGCCATCGAGCTGTTCATGCAGCCGGTCCATCCGCTCGAGCAGCGCCTTGCGGGTCGCCTCGTCGGCGGCGAAGTGCCGGCGCGCGAACTCCTCGAAGGCGGCCGAGTCGCCGTCCTCGGCGCGCCAGAGGCTCGCGACCTGCGTGAGGCCCCGCTGGGCGCGCGCCCGCTGCGCCTCGCCGTGCGTGGCGACGAGCTCGTCGGTCATCCGCTCGATGGAGGGTTCGAGGCGCGACTCACCCGCCGGGACGGGAGGCGTGGCGGCCGCAAGCGGGTTTACGACGATCATGAGAGAGGCGAGCAGCAGCGCGCGGGCTGCGTCGAGTCGGATCGGGTGCATGCAAGTGCCTGGACGGGCATCGAGTTTGGATGCGGCGAATGATACCGGGTCCGGCCGGCCGCGGCCTGTCATCGCGACGTCGCTCGCGTAGCATCCGCGTCCTGGCGGCCGGCAGGCCGTGCGTCCTCCCGGAGACACTCGTGGCAGACAACGACTTCGATCTGTTCGTCATCGGCGCCGGTTCCGCGGGTGTGCGGGCGGCACGGATGTCCGCCGGGTTCGGCGCCCGGGTCGCGATCGCGGAGATGTACCGCCCGGGCGGAACCTGCGTGATCCGGGGCTGCATACCGAAGAAGCTGCTGGTTTATGCCGCGCACTATCGCGAGGACTTCGAGGACGCGCGCGCCTACGGCTGGAGCGCGCAACCGGAGTTCTCGTGGCCGACGCTGATCGCGAACAAGAACCGGGAGATCGCGCAGCTCGAGGACGTCTACCGGACGCTCCTCAAGACGTCGGGAGTCCGCCTGCTCGAAGGTCGCGCACGGTTCATCGACGCGCACACCATCGATATCGCAGGCCAGCGGTATCGAGCCAGGCACATTCTCATTGCGACCGGTGGTTGGCCGACGATGCCTGCCGATCCCGGGAATCGAGCACTGCATCAGCTCGAACGAGGCGCTGGAGCTCGGCGAGTTGCCGCGCCGCGTCCTCATCGTCGGCGGCGGATACGTCGCGGCGGAGTTCACCGGGATCTTCCACGGGCTCGGCTCGGCCGTGACGCTCGCGTACCGAGGCGAGCAGATCCTCCGCGGCTTCGACGCGGACGTCCGGCAGCATCTGCACCAGGAGCTCGTCCGCAAGGGCGTCGACCTGCGGCTCGTCCTGCGACGTGACCGCCGTCGAGCGCCGTCCGGACGGCTCACTCGAGGCGCGTCTCGTCACGGCCGGCCGCTCGTCGACCCTCGTCGTCGACGCCGTGATGCAGGCGACGGGCCGGCACGCCAATACGGCGGGCCTCGATCTTCAGGCGGCAGGCGTGACGCTGCGGTCCGACGGCGCCGTCATCGTCGACCCCTTTTCCCGCTCGAGCGTCGAGCACATCTATGCGGTGGGCGACGTCACCCAGCGGATCGCGCTCACGCCGGTCGCCATCCGCGAAGGCGCGGCCGTGGCGAACACGCTTTTCGGCGGAGTGCCGACTGCAGGCCGATCACGTGAACGTGCCGCACGCGGTATTCAGCCTGCCGCCGGTCGGCGTCGTGGGCCTGAGCGAAGCGCAGGCGCGTGAGGGCAGTGCCAACGTGAAGGTCTACAAGACGACTTTCCGACCGCTCAAGTTCACGCTTTCCGGACGAAACGAACGAACCCTGATGAAACTCGTCGTCGACGGAGACACTGAGCGCGTGCTTGGCGCGCACATGGTCGGGCCCGATGCGCCGGAGATCATCCAGGCCATCGCCATCGCGGTGAAGGCAGGCCTCACCAAGCGCGACTTCGACGCGACGGTTGCCGTACATCCGACGGCCGCCGAGGAGTTCGTCACGCTGCGTGAATAGAGACACTCCCTATTCCAGGCTCGGCGCGCAATTTCGACACGGCCGGCAACAGAAATAAGAATGGCTCCGAGCCATTTTTTCTATCACAACGGCTGGATCAGCGATGGATCGGGCCGCTCCATCCAGCGCAGCACCGCCTCGGCAAAGCGCCCGCATTCGCCGATCGCGCCGTTCCAGGCTCGTTCGCGCGCGTCGTGGTCCGCGCCGTAGCGGTAGAAGTCCTGGCGATCCGGCAGCTTCCTGTTGGGCAGGCGCTCGATCATCGAGGCGGAGGGCGCGACGAGCAGCACGTGCGCGAGCCATGGGTGGCTGCCCGGCGCCCTGCGCCACGGCAGGTGCTTGTCGAGCCAGCCGGGGATGACCCAGGTGTTGAAATGCGGGTAGAGGACGATCGATCCGCACCCATCGGGGGTCCCGGTTGCGAGCAGTCGCGGATACGGCAGCAGCAGGTGATAGTCCACGAGCGCCCCGTCCCAGTAGTTTCCTTGGGGGGCGCCGTCGATGTCGCGCACGGGCGAGCAGAGCAGCGGGATCGTGCCCGACGCCAGCAATGCATCGTCCTGGTTGGCTCTGTCGATCGGTACCTGCACGAGCCCGAACTCATCGAAGGGCTCGGACAGAAACGAGCGCTCACCTGCCTGGAACAGCACGCGCTCCAGGTACGCCGCGAGTCGCGCGCCGGGAGAGAGAGTTGCTCAGCAGGGCGCGTCCAAAGGCGAGCTTCGACTCCGACCGCGCGAGCGGCCCTCGTGCGCGAGCCGTGATGATCGTGAGCGAAATGCCGTTTCGGACCTTGAGCTCGCCGCCGCCGTGGACGGAAGCTGCGATACACCGGCAGGCACGGCTCACCTCGCCCGGAGTGGGCTTTGCCTGGTAGCGCTGATCGTGGACGTAGGCATGCTGCAGGCGCCCGAGCGCGGTGAGCGGCTCGGGCTGCGCGAGCGCCGCCATGCGCCAGGCACCGATCGACGCGCCAATCAACTCGAGCGGTCCGGCGTGCACCAGCCATTCGGAATGCAGCAGCCGGTCGAGCGGAAGCAGCGCGAGGCCCTTGGGTCCGCCGGCCGCCGCGGGCAGGCAGGCGATGTCGCGGGGCGAAAGCCCGTGCTTCGTGACGTGGGCGATCGCGGCCGGCCCACCGCGTAGCACGAACGCCGATCGTGTATCCATTGCCTGCGAGACTTGCCGGGGGTCGACGATTCCGGCCGGGTCCGAGGGTCAGGACGCTGCCGAACTGACCGTCGGGCGGCTTGCCGGGTCCGGGTTCGCGGCGTGTGCGGCCGAAAGCTCGTCCATGGCGCGGCGCAAGGCTTTCCAGCGGCGGCCGTGCAGCTTCGCGTATCGCTTCCGCACGCGTCGGCGGGCGTCGTCTGCGATGCCGCGATGGCGCTCGGCGAGCACGCCCATCCAGAACGACGTCTCGGAGCGGCAAGCGCCGGGCGCGGGCTCCGGCCATCGCATGAAACCGGTCCGCGGCGACATGCGCATCCTGGGTGGAGCCCAGGCTCTTCTGCAGGCGGCTCGTCGCCTTCAGCAGCCTCCGCGCGTCGTTGCCGTAGAAACCCTCGAACGATTCGATCGTGTAACGGAACCGCTTTGCGCGCCGCCGGAGCGCGTGATGCGCCGACGCTGTGCCATCGGCCCGGGCTGCGCGCGCAGCGCGGCGCAGCTTCTTGAAACTCCGGCGTATCAATCTGTGGCGCCACGACCGCGGCCACCGGATTGTCCGCGCCGGACGCGCGCCGGGCCTGGCCTGGCCAGCGCGACCTGCAGACGGCGGATCAGGCGCCGCGTCGAGGGTCGGTCGAGCATGCTCAGCATGCGCGAGCGCGCGATGTGACGCTCGCTCATGAGCCGCTCACGCAGCGGCGTGAGCTGCCCGGCCTCGGTTTCATGCAGCCCCTTCGCAAATCCGGTGAGTCCGGCCAGGTGCACATCCAGATCGCGAACGGCACCCAGCGCCTTGATCAGCGACTTCCATGCAGCGACGCTGACGGACGAGCGTCTTCGGCAGAAAGGGCTCGAAGACGCGCAGTGTCGTTTCGATCCGACGCCCGGCGACGCGCAGCCGGTGCAACTCCTCCGGATCATCGCCCAGCCTGGCGGCAGGCTCGTGGGCAAGCCATGCCGCAAGATTCCGCCGCAGGTTCGCCCGTCCGACCTCGCCGACGCTGAGGGAAGCATCGATCGTTACGGAGCCCAGCTCCGGCGGGCAGGCAACTCAGGCCGGCGACCTTGAGGCCAACTTCGAACTTGCTGTCGGTGGCGGGCGTGAGCGCGCACTCGCTGCGCAGCTGACCGACCAGACCCTCGAGCGACTCCAGCGTGCCGGACACCGCCTCCACCTCGACACGCGTCAGGCGTGCCTCGGAGCCGCCGTCCGCGGCGGCAACGATAGTGTCGTCAAGAGCGATCTCAGCGGCCTGCTGGTCCCCCGGCTCGAGCGCAGCAAAGCACTCCCGCTGCGTTCGCACGCGAAATAGGGGCCTGAGAGACTTCCGACCCGGCGACGGCGCGTACGCGAGTGCTGACCGGTCCATCGCCCAACCAGGAGCGCGTTGAATTCCGCGGTGGGCAACGGCTCATTGAACTCGCGCCGGATCCGCACGCTGTCGGACCCTGGGGCGAGATCCTTCAGCGTCGCCTCTGCGCGCCCCGGGAAGGTCGCGCAGGCGCAACGCATACCCGGCGCGTCGTATGCGAAAGTCCTCGGTGTCCAGATAGGTGTCATGGATGACATGCGTCGGGCGGGGCTCGATGGTGAGGTCATCCACGGAGCCGTGTTCGCTGAGCCATTTCCGGACGAGTCCCAGATCCTGCGCCGACAGTTGCCATTCGATCTCCCGCCGGCTCCCATCGTCGGCTGCAGGGCTCTCCTCAGGCTGTATGTCGGCAGTCATGCGCCGGAGTTTACGGGAAAGCTTCCTCTCTACCCGGCAGCCAGACACGGACGCAAACGCCGCCGCCCGGCCGGTTGCCGACATCGATCGTCCCGCCGTGCGCTTCGACGATCTCGCGGCACAGCGTGAGCCCGAGGCCCGTGCCACTCGCCTTGGTCGAGTAGAAGGGCAGCAGCGCGTTCGCGAGCACCTCGTCGCTCATGCCCGTGCCACGATCGACGAGCTCGAGAATCACGCCGCCGCGACTTGCGGCCACCGACAGCCGGATCTCGCCGGACGCCGATCCCGCCTCGTGAGAGTTCTTGAGCAGGTTGAGCAGGACCTGTTGCAGCTGCTGCTCATCGAACCATGCGGGCTCTCGCGGTGACGCATCCCCGGTCTCGAACGGCACGACGGTGCGCAGGCGCTCGATGAACGCCGGCCAGTGCACGGCCACGGGCCGCGGCCGTGGCAGCTTCGCGAACCTAGAGTAACCCTCGACGAATCCGGCCAGGTGCGCCATGCGCTCCTCGATCGCACCGAACACGCGCCGCAGCTGCGCTTCGTCCGGCGCAAGCGCGAGTTGCTGGCCGGACTGAGCGAGCGAGGCGATGGGCGCGACCGAGTTGTTGATCTCGTGCGCGATCACGCGTATCACCCGCTTCCAGGTTGCCACCTCGCGCGCATTCAGCTCACGGGTGAGCTGCTTCAGAAGATAGAGCCGGTGCGGCTGACCATTGAGCAGGAAACGCCGCTGGGACAGGTGAAACACCTGCGACTCGGCGTTCATGCCCACGGTGAACAGCGAGTCCCGGTCTTCCGCGAACGCGGCACGCATCGCCGCGGGGACGGAATCGAGCAGCGCAGAGAAGGCATGGCCCTCGAGCTTGCGGCCGTCGCCGAAGACCTGGCGCGCCGCGAGGTTGGCATACAGGACCGTGCCGTGTGCATTGGTCAGGACCAGCGCGAGCGGGGTTGCCTGTATCACCGTGTCGAGCAGCAGCTCGCGCTGGTACAGATCCTGTCGCTGGGTCCGCAGGACCTGGCCGATGCCGTTGTAGGCGTCGACCAGCCTGCGCAGCGCCGACGCCGTCTCGGGCGCGGCGATGCTCAGGCTGTAGTCCTGGTCGCGCAGGCTCGCGATCCCGTCGGCGACCGCGGACACCACCCGCGATTCCTCGGCGAGGCTGCGACGCAGCAGCCAACCCAGCAGGACGTAAACCAGGATCGCGCCGCCCGCGGCGAGCAGGCGCAGCGGCGCGGGCACGCCCGCGAGCAGGCATGCGAGGACGGTGACGGCACCCAGGGCCGCGAGCACCAGGGTGAGCTTGCCCGTCCGGGTCATGGTCATCGATTGTCGTCGTCGCCCGCCTGGATTCCCAGCTTTTCCATGCGACGGTAGAGCGACTGCCGCGTCAAGCCCAGCTCACGGGCCGCGCGGGCGACGACGCCGTCCGACCGGACGAGCGCAGATTCGATCTCGTCGCGGCCCGGTTCGGCGCCCGGAGACGTGACCGCGTCCGTGCCCGACGGCAGAACGAGGTCTTCGGGCTTGATCCTGCGATCCGCGGCCAGCAGCGCGGCGCGTCGCACGCTGTTGGCCAGCTCACGGACGTTGCCCGGCCAACCATGTCGCAGGAGCGCGCGTTCAGCCTCCGGAGCGAACTCGAGCCCCGGATCGAGAAAATGCCTTGCGAGCGGCAGTATGTCGTCGCGCCGTTCCGCGAGCGGCGGCACCGCGATCTCGATGACGTTCAGCCGGTAGTAGAGGTCCTCGCGGAAGCGGCCCTGCCGGATCGCATCCGGCAGCAGCGTATTGGTCGCGGTCAGTATGCGCACCTGGACGCGCCGGGTCTGCGACGATCCGAGCCGCTCGTACTCGCCGGTCTGCAGCACGCGCAGCAGCTTGGCCTGTCCCGCCATCGGCAGGTTGCCGATCTCGTCGAGGAAGAGCGTGCCACCATCCGCGGCCTCGAAACGCCCGGTCCGCGTCCGTGCCCCGGTGTAGGCGCCTGCCTCCGCGCCGAACAACTCGCTCTCCACGAGGTCCGCTGGCAGCGCTCCGACGTTGACCTTGACATAGGGACCGTCGCGGACACTCGAATTGGCCTGGATGACGTCCGCGATGACCTCTTTGCCGGACCCGTTCGGCCCCGTGATCAGCACGGGTACCGCCGCGCGTGCGACCTGCGTTGACATCTGCAGAACGGCGTGCATCGCATCGCTCGTGTAGACCGCGCCACGGAGGTCGAACTTCGCGGCAAGCGCCGCACGCGACTGCTCCCGCACGCGCCTGCGACGCGATTCCTCCTGGAGCGCCGCCCGCAGCTGCAGCAGGTTGCGAACGGTGGTGACGAGCCGCGTATTGTCCCAGGGCTTCGCCAGGTAGTCGGCGGCGCCGGTCTTGACCAGCTCGACGGCGGTCTCGAGGTGCGTCCACGCGGTCAGCAGGACGACGGGCACGTCGGGCTGGCGCGCGCGGATCGCACGATACAGCTCGACGCCCTCGCTCTCCGGAAGTCGCCTCGCGCCGGAAGTTCATGTCCTGGATCACCAGGTCGACATCGCCCCTGGCCAGGCGCGCGAGCCCTTCGGCGGGCGTTGCAGCACCTGCAACACGCACCCCCTCGAGTGAGAGCAGCACGTCGAGCGCGGTCCGCACGGCCTCGTTGTCGTCGATGACCAGTACGACGCGCCCGTGCATGACTCCGGGTCCGAGGTTCGCTGTCACAGGCTCCTGGCTCAGGCGGCGGACAGTGGTGATGCTCGAGATGGCCAGCCCCAGTCTCGTCGACTGGCGGCACTCAGTTCGAAGAATCGGCCAGCTGATGATCGTAGCTGATCACGCGCGCCAGCTTCCATGCACCATTGTCATTTCTCCACAGGTGGATGAACTTGCCGGCTTCGGTAAGTCGGTCCGGCTGGCCACTCTGCAACGCGAAGAAGCGATGCGTGCCCATCTGCATGGCGCCGTAATTGTTGAGCACGTACACCATCATGCTGCCGGTGACCAGCTCGCGGCGTGCCTTGAAGTCGCTGCCAGCCTTCTGCCTTTCACAACCCTGTGTGACCTGATCAAGGAACTGCTCACCCGAGCTCGCGGTCTGACCCGATTTGTCGTGGAAAAACTCGAGGTCGTCGGTCACCAGCGTGGGTAACACGTCGAGCTTGCAGCCGAACGCAGCGTCGAACAACTGCTGGTCCATGCTGGGCCAGCGTGCCGATCAGCTCCTGCGAAGCCGGTGCTGCGCCTGCCTGCAGTCTGATCGACGTCGTTGGCCCGGGTGACGGGGGTGTTGCCTCATCTGCGGCGAACGTGGGACTGGAGCAGAGGGCCAACAGAACTGCAGGCAGCACATTCTTCATCGGTGTTTCCTCGAGTTTGCGCTGTCCAACAGCGGACTAGACGGTGCGCGTGGCGACGGCCGGCGACACGCGCGCCGCGCGGCGCGCAGGCCAGAGCGCCGCGGCGAGACCGATCACCCACAGCACCGCAACGCCCGCGACCAGGTAATAGAGCTTCAGCCGCGGCAGTTCGAACACCGTGGACAGCCAGTACCCGAGCAGCAGCGCGAGCACGCAGCCGGCCAGGACGCCGGCCGTGGTGATCACCCAGTTCTCCACCATGAAGTAACGCACGATGTCGAAACGCCGGGCGCCGATCGCGCGACGCGTGCCGATCTGCTTGGTGCGCGTGCTGACGTTGAAGGCGGCCAGGCCGAAGATGCCGAGCGCGCTGATCGCGAGCAGCAGCCCGACGACGACGGTGAGGTAAACCGTCATGGCACGGTCGTCTGCATAGCTGCTGGCCGCCAGCTCCTCGACCGATTCGACCTTGATGATGATCCGGCCATTGTCAACACGCTGCGAGCTTGTCCTCGGCGAGGCGCATCAGCGCGTCGCGCTGGCCGGGCTCCGCGCGGACGAGATAGGACGCAAAGCGCTCGTGCGAGAGAACCGGGTGCAGCATGACGTTGTCGAGCTTGTCCCAGCCCACCCACGAGCCATGCATCCGCTCGAGAATCCCGACGATGCGCGCAGGTTGTCCGAGGCCGTCGTAGAGCGTCTTGTCGAGCGCCGATCCATCGGGAAACAGTTCCTTCGCGAAGGCCTGCGTGACGATGACCTCCGGGACGAATGCGGACGAGTTATCGGGCAGCCGCGCCACGACCGAGGGGTCGAAATTGCGTCCCTCGGCAAGACGGACGCCGAGCGTGTTGATCCCGTGCTCGTCGACTTCGTAGTAGTTGCCTGGCGCCTCGCGACCCTTTCTCGCCGGGCTCGGTGTAGTACACGCTCGATGAGCCGCTGCCGGAGAGCGGGATCGAGTTGATGCGGGTCGCATCGACGACGCCGGGCAGCGACCGCAGCAGGTCGATATCGCCGCGCATCGCGACCTCGGGATTGAAGCGACTGCCTGACGGAGCGAAGAAAACCGTGAACGTGTCGGCCACGTTCAGGCCGGGATCGCGCCCCATGTGCTCGAGACGCTGCACGATGATGTACATCGAGTTGACGACGATGGCGAGCGCCAGCGCGATCTGCAGCGCGACCAGGATGGCGCCCGTCCGGTTGCGCCACAGGGCGCGCATGATCGGTTGGAATTCCATGTGTGTCCCCTACTGGGTCTTGAGATAGACGGCCGGCGAGGTGTGGCCGATCCGCCACGCTGGATACAAGCCGGCGACGGCGCCCGCCAGCAGCGACAGACCGAGCGTCAGAAGAACGACGACCGGATCGATCTGCGTCAACTGGTCGTATCGGTCGTAGTTGTCGCCGTAGATGACGCGGATTCCTGCCAGCCCGGCCGCGGCGAGCAGCAGGCCGAGCAGGCCGCCCGCCAGCCCCACCAGCAGCACCTCGGTCATGTGCTGGCGGATGACGTCCTTGCGGCTCGCGCCGAGCGCGCGACGCAGGCCAGTCATGGCGGCTCCGTTCAGGAACTTCGACAGCAGCAGCCCCACGACGTTGACCAGGCAGACCGCGAGGAACAGCAGCGCGATGCCGATCAGGACACGATTGTCCTTCTTGACGACCCGATTGAAGTCCAGCCAGTCGTCGACGTTGAAGAGCCGGTTGTTGAGCGGCCGGGGAATGCGGCCCGCCGCCTTCTGGCCGCGCACGTAGTTGTCGACGAATCCCTGGTAGCGCTCGCGGGTGTCGCGATCCGGAAGCTCCGCCCACATCTGGACCCAGACGCACTCCGAGTTCAGAAAATCGCGGAACGACTCGATCGGCTGGCTCTTCCAGCAGTTCGTGTTGCCGATCGCCGGAAGCTCGAGCGTTTCACCCCAGAGAAACGGGATGAAGACGTCTTCGCCTTCCTGGAAATTGCCGTTGTTCAAATCGTAGTACTTCGGCGCCGGCTCCCAGTCGTCGAGAACACCGACCACGCGGAACTCGTTGTCTCCGAGGCTGACCGTGCGGCCGACGCTGTTTTCGCCGCCAAAGGCCTTTTCGTTCGACTCCTTGCTCAGCACGATCACCGGTTCCGGCCCTGCATCGGCATCGCGACTCCAGCCCGAGCCGTACAGGAAAGGCGTCTCGAACATCGGAAAGAAGTCGCCGTGCGTGACACGAATGATCGCCCGGAACGCCTTGCGATCAGACTCCTGGGGATCGAGCACCCGTTCGGACTTGAACATCACGAGGCTGTGCGCCGGGATATCCGATGCCTGGAGCGCGATAGCGTCGCGGTAGGTGAGCTGCTCCGGAGGCATTTCCGGCTGCTTCTCGTTGGACGGTTTCTCGGGGTCCCAGCTGTCGATCGTGACCGCATAGAGCTGGTCGTTCTTCCACGCGATCGGGTTGGTCGACATCGCATGGTAGACGGTGAAGGTGATCGTGCAGACGGCGATGCCGAGCGCCACTGCCAGCACCATCAGCGCGGAGAGCCCCGGATGACGCTTCAGGCTCAGCGCGGCGAGTCTCAGGTCATAGGCGAACATGTGGTCCTCCGGACTCAGGCGCGAGCCTGTGCGTCGAGCTGAACCGGCGCGTGGGGGGCCTCGTACGGCTTGAAGTCGGTGATCTGTCCGTCGATCACCTGCACGTTGCGATGCGCGCGCCGCGCGAGCTCCGGGTCGTGGGTGACCATGATGATCGTCGTGCCCATCCCGTTGATCTGCTCGAGCAGGTCCATGACCTGTCGCGCCATCAGCGAGTCCAGATTGCCGGTGGGCTCGTCGGCGAGCAGGATCGCCGGGTCGCCGGCGAGCGCGCGTGCGATGGCGACACGCTGCTGCTGTCCACCCGAAAGCTGCGAGGGATAGTGCCGGCTCCGCGAGGCGAGTCCGACGAGATCGAGCGTCTTGCCGATCCGATCGCGCCGTTCGGCGGCAGGCATGCGCCGGTAACGCAGCGGAACCTCGACGTTGTCGCGGACGTCGAGATCCGGGATCAGGTTGAAACTCTGGAAGATGAAACCGATCTTCCGGTTGCGCACCCGGGAGCGCGCATCGTCGTCGAGGCGGCTGACGTCGTCGCCATCCAGCAGGTAGGTGCCGCTGTCGAACGTCTCGAGGAGGCCCGTGACGTTGAGAAAGGTCGTCTTGCCGGAGCCCGAGGGCCCGGTCACCGCGACGAACTCGCCCGGCTCGACCGACAGGCTGAAATCGCGCAGGGCGTGCGTCTCGAGCAGCTCGGTGCGATAGATCTTTCCGACGTTCTTCATGACAAGCATGGGTGGTCCTCTGTTGGCTCCTGGCTCCGTCCGTCAATCACTCAGGTGGACGCGGGCCGCGTCCTTGAAGCTGTCCGTATCCGAGACGATGATCTGGTCGCCTTCCGAGAGTCCGGCGAGGATCTCCACCTCGCGGACGCTCGTCGCGCCCGAACGGATCGCCACGCGCTCGGCCACGTCGTCGCGGACGATGTAGGCCGACTGACCGGCGTCGGCCTCGTAGAAGGCGCCGCGTTCGACCTTGAGCACGGCGTCGCGGCGGTCCATGACGATGCGCACGGCCACGCGCTGGTTCTGACGCAGTCCCTCCGGGACGGCTTCGCTGAACCGGACGCGGCCGCGCACCTCGTTCTGCGTTACCTCTGGCGAGAGCGCCGCCACCTCGCCGGGGTAGGTCTTTCCGGCGTAGCTGATCTCGGCGGGCATCCCGATGCCGATCGCATCGGCGTAGGTCTCGGCGACACGGAACTCGATCTCGAACGCCGACAGGTCGACCACCGTCAGCAGCGGCGCGTCCTGCTGCACGGCGGCCTTCTGGTTGACGGCGACGCTGCCGACCATGCCGTCCACCGGCGACCGGATCTCGAGCTCGCCGACACGACGCTCAAGATCGGCCACGAGCAGCTGCTGTCGCTCGCGCTGCAGCCGACGGGTCTGCAGCTCGAACTCCAGACCTTCCTTTTCCAGGCTGCCGTTCTCGAGGGCGTGATCGTGTGTGAGGCGAGCCGCGTCCAGCTCGTCACGCGCACGGCGATAGTCGCGCTCGCTGATCGCCTTGCTCTGCCAGGCCGTCTCGGCGCGCTGGAACTCCCGCTCCGCGGCCTTGATGGTGACGCCCGCGAGATCGCTGGCCTGGCGGCTCTGCAGGATGCGTCGGCGAACGTCGATCTCCTCGCGCTTGAGGTCGAGCGTCACGCTCTCGAGCGTCGCACGCTCGCGCTCGAATTCGTTACGCAGCGCTGGGCTCTGCACGGTTGCGAGCAGGTCGCCCGCCTTGACGGTCGCCCCGGCCTTGACCTCGAGCGTCACCGTGCCGGGCGCGGGGGCGTAGAGCGTCGGGCTCACAGCCGCGACGATGATGGCCTGGGCCGTCAGGTCGCTGACAAACTCGCCGCGGGTCACGGCGGCAATGCGTACGCGCTCGCGCGCGACGGTCGCATCGGAGGTTGCCCAGCCGCGCAGCCACCACGCCGTGACCAGCAGCAGGAGCAGGCCGGCCGCACCGGCAGCGATCAGGATGCGGCGGCGCCGCGTGCTCGTCGCGGCTCCGTCGAGCGCGCGGTCCTGGCCCTCGGTGCTGCGCATGCTGGCGCCAAGGCGGTCGGGAAACTTGCGGATATGGGCGAGCGACATGTTCGTGCACGGATCGTCGGATGACGACCATGTGCACGGCGCGTGCCAGCCCGGGATGACGAAAGCAAGCCTTTGAGCTGGCTACCGTTTTGGGTGACGACCGCGGGTCGCCGGTCCGCCCGTAATCTGTCCGATCGCGGACAGTGGACACTGCGGCGGACAGAAAAGGGGGACATTCTCGACTTGTCCCACCTGTTCCCTTTTCCGCCGAAGCCGCCGGAGGCAGCGTGGCTTGCGTTGACGTCCAGCCCGGTCCGGGAAACCGAGCCGCAGAGGATGACGTGCGCGCCCGCTGCCTCCGGCGTGGCAAGGTCAGCTGACCGGCGCTTCCTTCTCGCTCCGGTGCACGGCGCTCAGCTGCGCGTTGTCGATGCTCTGGACGGCGGCGTCGAGCGCATCCTCCGCACAGGCCCGGTGCGCGAAGATCCGCTGCACCTCCTTGACGCCCGAAATGTCGCCGCCGCAGACGATCCGGGCGGCGACTTTGAGGCGACCATACAGGCTGTGCATGGCGGCCGGATCTGCAAGGTCGAGCCCGGCGTAGCTGACGCTGACACTCTGCTGTTCGTTGGCCAGCTCGATGCCGAGCTCAATGTCGCCCTCGGCCTGCGCGGTCTGCACGAGGGCGCAACCGAGCAATCCGAGAAACAGACCGCGGCTCAAGCCGATGACGCGTAGGGAAGCACTGGTATTCATGACATGTCTCCTGGTCCCTGGTGAGGCACGTGCGTTCTCGGTTCGCACGTGATCATTAGATGCCAGGACGACGACGGTGGATGCTCGCTTCGGCGCGCCGCAACGGCGGCTCGCCGCGCGGCGACTGCTCTGCCAGAATCGCGCCGCGCCGAAAAGGAATTCTCATGACTACCAAGTACGGAATGATCGGGTTGGGCCGCATGGGCGGAAACATGAGCCGCCGGATCGCCCGTGCCGGGCTCGAGGTGATCGCGTGGGACCGGGCCGCAGGCGCGCGAAGCGCTGTCGCGGCCGAGCCACGGCTGCAACCGGTCGAAACGCTGGAAGCGCTGGCCGCAGAGCTGCCCCCGCCGCGGACGGTGTGGATGATGCTTCCGGCCGGTGGGCCGACGGAGCAAGTGCTCGAGCGCATGCGGACGCTGCTTGCGCCGGGTGATGTGATCGTCGACGGCGCCAACGCCTGGTATCGGGACAGCCAGCGACGCGCCTCGCAGTTCGCGGCGCGCGGTCTGCAGCTTGTCGATGCCGGCGTCTCCGGGGGCGTCTGGGGACTCACCAACGGCTACGGCCTCATGGTCGGCGGCACCGTGGATGCGGTCGCGCAGGATCACGCCCCTGCTCGAGGCTCTTGCCCCCGCACCCGATCGCGGCTGGATCCATTGCGGGCCGAGCGGAGCGGGGCATTTCGCCAAGATGGTTCACAACGGCATCGAGTACGCCCTGATGCAGGCGTATGCCGAAGGTTTCGCGCTGCTGCGGGCCAAGAAGGATCTCGAGCTCGACGTCGCGGCGATCGCCGAATCCTGGCGTCACGGCACCGTCATACGCTCCTGGCTGCTCGACCTGACCGCCGAGTTCCTGGCGGAGGATGCCGCGCTCGACGCGATCGCACCGCGGGTCGCCGATTCCGGCGAGGGACGCTGGACGGCGATCGAGGCGGTCGAGCTCGGTGTCCCGACGCCCGTCATGACGCTGGCGCTGATGGAACGCTTTTCGAGCCAGGATCGCGGCGACTATGCGAACCGCGTGCTTGCGCGCCTGCGGCAGGCCTTCGGAGGGCACGCGGTCACCAAAGGCTGACTGCGTGGCCGGCCTTCAGCGGGCGGACACCTGGTCGGTCACAACGAGTGTGCCCGCGGCGCTCGACGCGGTTGGCCGGTGTCACGGCCGTGCCGTCGACGAGCTCCTGCAGGGCGGACGCCTTGTCCGGGCCGGTCACGAGCCAGAGTCGCAGGCGCGCGCGCGCCAACGCTGCGAGGGTGAGCGTCATGCGTTGCGTGCCCTGATAGACGCCCGACACGGCGACGTCGCGGTCGACGGCCTCGAGCACGGGGTCACCGGGCACGAGCGACGCAGTGTGTCCGTCCGCGCCGAGCCCGAGTTGTACGATGTCGAAGCGCAGCGGCGCGCCCCCGATCGACTCGAGGAGGCCCTGGTAGGCATGGGCCGCCGAGGCCAGGTCCGAAGCTCCCACCGGCATCTCGAGCAGGTTGTCGCGCGGCAATGGTCCTTCCCGCACGAGCAGTGCCTCGAGCCGCGGGAAGCTGCGTCGTTCGTCGCCGGGCGGCACGACCCGCTCGTCGACCTGCGCGACGTATATCCCGCTCCAGGCGAGCACCTGGGTGCGGAACCTCTCGATCATCCGCCAGGGCGTGCGCCCGCCGGAAAGCGCAATCAGCGCAACGTTTCGCTCGTCGAGCGCCGCTTCGCAGGCGTTGGCCAGTTCGAGTGCGGCGCGACCCGCGGCAGCCTCGGCATCGGGCTCGACGATCAGCCGCACGGGCCCGCGCCCTGGTCCTGAGGCTCGTACCAGCCACCGAACGATTCCGCCATGCGCCGGGCCGAGGAAGGTCCCCAGCTTCCCGCTTTGTAGGTTTCGGCCTGCGGTCCGTTCGCGAGCAGCCGATCGACGATCGCCCACGCGGCCTCGACGGAGTCCTGTCGTGCGAAGAGGCTGGGGTCTCCGCGCAGCGCGTCGCCCAGCAGGCGCTCGTAAGGTGTCATCTCGTCGGCCTGCGAGTTGCACGCGAAGAGCTCGATCTCGCGCCCGGTCATCGTCTCGCCCGCGGCCTTGACCCGCGCGCCGAGGGCGATCGCAACCCGGTCGGGACCGAGCCGGAATCGCAGGTAGTTGCCACGCGACGGCAACGCCTCCTCGAACAGGCGCTGCGGCGGCCGCTTGAACGTGGCCAGCACCTCCGTCGCGGTGACTGGCAACCGCTTTCCGGTACGAACGAGGAACGGGACGTCGGCCCAGCGCCAGGAGTCGATCGTCGAAACGCAGCGCCGCGAAAGTCTCCACGTCCGAGTTCGCGGCCACGCCGTCCTCCGTTCGATAGCCCGCGTACTGGCCGCGCACGACGTCGCGACGCTCCGCCGGCCGGACGGCGCGCAGGACCTTCAGCCCCTCGTCGCGGATCGATTCGGCGCCCATGTCGACCGGCGGCTCCATCGCGAGAATCGCGAGCACCTGCAGCAAGTGGTTCTGCACGACGTCGCGGATCGCACCCAGCTCCTCGTAGAGCCGGCCACGCCCCTCGATACCGAAACTCTCCGCCATCGTGATCTGCACGTTCTCGACGAAGGTGCGGTTCCACACGGGTTCGACGAAGGCGTTGGCGAACCGGAAATAGAGCAGGTTCTGCACCGCCTCCTTGCCGAGGAAATGGTCGATGCGGAAGATCACCTTCTCGGGGAAGACCGATCGCAACGCGCGATTGAGCGTCTGCGCGCTGGACAGGTCGCGACCAAGCGGCTTTTCGACCACGACACGGGCGCCGGCCGCGCAGCCGGATTCGCCGAGCCGGGCGGCGACCGTCGTGAAGAGGCTCGGCGGAATCGCGAGGTAGTGCACGGGACGACGGGCTCCACCCAGCGCCTTGCGCAGCGCGGCGAAGGTCGATGCTTCGCGATAGTCTCCATCGACGATTACAAGTTTTGATTCGAGCCGGCGTAGCGCGTCGGGGTCGGTCGCCGGATCGTGCCGGGCCAGGCTGTTGCGGAGGCGATCGAGCAGCGCTTCGCGGCCGGTGCCGCGGGCGACGCCGACGACGGTCGGCGGCAGGCGGCCTCGGCGCTCGAGGTTCTCGAGCGCAGGAAGTATCTTCTTGAACGCGAGATCTCCGCTGATGCCGAAGATCACGAGTGCGTCGGCGGATTCGGCGGTCATCTGACGATCAGTCCCGGAGTCTGCCTTCGAGATCGCGCCTTCCTGGAATCGTGCAAAGTCCGCATGGCCGCTCACCACCGCGCTGCTAGCATACGGGCAATGATCCCGCTGTGGTTCAAGCTCGGCTACACCGTTTTCGTCGTGGCCATCGTCGTGATCTGGCTACGGTACTACGGATGGCGCAACCTGCTGTGGTTCTCGGACATCGCCTTGATCGGCGCCGTACCCGCGTTGTGGCTCGAGGATCCCCGCATCGCCAGCGTGCTCGCCGTCGCCGTGCTCCTGCCCGAGATGCTCTGGAACGTCGATCTTGCCGGACGCATGCTGCTCGGACGCCGGATCAGCGGGCTCACCGACTACATGTTCGAGCAGGACCGGCCGCTCATCCTGCGCCGGCTGTCGTTGTTTCACGTGCCACTGCCGCTCGTCCTGCTGTGGCTGCTCGCGGCCTACGGCTACGCGGAGCCGATCGCGTTGCCGGGTGCCATCCTGCTCGCCGCCGTGGTATTGCCGGCGAGCCGTGCCGTCAGCGCACCGGAGAAGAACATCAACTGGTCCTGGGGTCTGGGGCCGGTCCAGAGCCGGTTGCCGGCGCCTGCCTATGTCGCGATGTTGTTCCTTGGATTCGTCGTGCTCGTGTTCGTACCGACCCACGCGATACTGCGAAACACCTTCCACTGATCCCGGGTTGCGTCCACCCACCCCGGCTCTGCTAAGATTCCCGCAGCATCAAGAACGGGGGATGTGTCCCCGGCCAACCTGCCTTCCCGGGCAAGGTGGCGAGCGCCAGGCGGCGCGATGCGGCCGGTCGGCAACGAAACGGGTGTAACGATGAGCTCCAATTCAATCGTGTCAGCGCGCCTGCTGGAGTACTGGCGAGTCGAATTCCAGCAACCCCTCGAAGATCGACGGCGGTCACTGGAGGCAGCGTGCGAACGGGTCGGGCATGGAATTTCGCCTGCATCCGAGGTGCTGCCCTTCGCACTCGGCGACACCGACGACGACATCGTCTTTCGCGCGACCGTCGCGCACATCACGGCATCTCCAGACTCCCGGCTCCATGCGCGGGATCGACTGAGTGACTCGTTGGAATGGATACGGCGACGCCTCGCGATCAACCGCGCCGCGGTGTTCGCGGCGCTGCTTTCGGTGGGCGGCGAAACGACGCTCGAGGCCCTGCAGGGTTTCCGACTTCTCCTGGACGATCATGAGTTCGAATTCGTGATTGGCCGCATGTCGGCTGATGCAACCGGTGCCGTCGGGGAATTCCTGCGCAACTGGGCCGACCTGCGCGGCGCATCGGTGCCGTCACGACTGTCGACCGTCAGGGCGGCGGCGTAGAGGGCCGCGCGATCAGGCGCCGCCAGGCCCGCACGACTACGGCGTTTGCTCGGCGCCCGCCCCCGGTTTCTGCTCGCCGAGTGTTCCTAGCCACGGGGTCATGTCGCGCGCCTTGCGGTCGTCGAGCCACTCGAAGACCAGGGTGTGCCAGGCCACTCGTTGTACGTACGTGCGAGTCTCGTTGAACGGGATGTTCTCGACCCAGATGTCGTTGTCCATCTCTCGGTCGGGAAGCCAGCGGTGCACTGCGCCCGGCCCGGCGTTGTACGCGGCGGTCGCGAGATACGTCTGACCGTAACGATCGACGAGCGACCGCAGTTCGCCGGCGCCTACGGGCACGTTGACCGACGGCCGGAGCAGATCGCTGCGGTCCGGCTCCTTGAGGCCCCAGCGCCGGGCGGCGCGCCGCGCTGTCGACGGCAGCAACTGCATGAGCCCGAGCGCGCCGACGCTCGAGCCTGCGTTCGCGCGATACAGGCTTTCCTGCCGGATCACCGCATAGATGAGCTCTGCGTGCAGCTTCGTGAGTCGGACGGCGGCACGGACCTCGTCGTCATACGGGCGCGGATAGAGCAGGGGATAGTCGTTGAAGAGCGACTGCCGCGCCGCCGCGGCGATAGCCTCGTGGTGCCATCCCCAGCGATGCGCGAGCGCGACGGCCTGCACCTGCTGCGAAGGTGTCAGCCGCTCGTTGGCCGCCTGCCATTCGGCCGCAGCTTCCCCCGCCAGGTCGCACAACAGCAGCTCGCGCGTCCGCACGAGTCCTTCGTCGCCGGCCAGGCGGGCGATCTCGTCATCATCGAACGCGATCGGCTGCAGCGTGGGCGAGAAGCGCTCGCCGAGCCGGGCAGCCGACAGCGCCGCATACCAGTTGTCCGTGGGGACGACGCTTCTGAACCCCGCGCGTGCCGCCTCCGTGTCGCCCGACGCCTCGAGCGCCCGCGCAGCCCAGTACCGCCAGCGGTTCTGCGTGCGCAGCGACTCCGGCATCGCGACGATCGCCTGGGTCACCCGCGTCCAGTCGTCGGCCCATAGCGCCGCACGCACGTGCCATTCGTGCGCCACTTCGTCGAAGTCGTCGGCGTGCACGCGGGCAAAGTACTCGAGGGCGCCCGGTCTGCGGCTCCACGCGAGCGCAAGCGCCGTCGCCAGCGCGTAGGGGCTCGCGGTGCGACCGGTCAGCTCGCGCGCGTCGACGAAAGCGTCATACCGCGCCGCCGCGCCGTCGGGATCTCCCCGGGCGAGCAGCGTCCAGCCCGCGAGCAGCGTCGTCGGCTCGACCTCGTGGTCTCCATGATCGATGAGCTCGTCGATCGACCGCGCGGGCCGCTCGATCAGCGCGGCCCACTGCAGCAATGGAGCCGCGGTCCGCTCGGGGAGCGCCTTCGCGAGGTAGCGCGCGAGCTGTGGATTGCCGTCAGCGAGCGCGAGCCGTGCACGCTGCTCGATCAGATCAGCCGTCAGGGCGTTGCGCGAGCGCAGCCAGTCGAACGCCGGATCACAGGCCTCCGGGACACTGCGTGGCACGAGCCACTGCGCGGCGATGTCCTGCGTGAGTCCGTCGTCGCGGCCGAGGGCCGCGCGGGCCGTCAGCGCGTGGCAACGCAGAGTGACACTCGTCTCGGCATCGGCGCCGAAGTGCTCGAGGTACGTCTCCCAGCGCTTGCGCCGCGCGAGATCCTCGAGCCAGGTCCGACGCAGGCTGGCCGTATAAGGCGCCTCGCCATGCTCGTCGAGGAACTCGCCGATGGCGCCGTCGGCGCCGAGAGCGTGCTCGAGACGCGCGGCCTGCAGATACGGATAGAGCGGATATGTGCGCAGCTCGTCGCCGTCCGGCGCGACCGGGGGCGCATCCCCCGTCTGCGCCGCAGCGTACGCCGCGCGAAACCGCGCCCGCGCAGATGCGTAGTCGTCGGCAATCGCGGGGCCGGTCGTTGCCAGCGCCGCGATCAGCAGGATGCAGGTCCATCGGGGCATCGGACCGAGTGTAACTGCCTATCGCGGCCGATCGACGCCGGCGGCCGGCGCCTGGATCGAAGAGCGAGACCCAGCGCACCCAGAAGGAGAGACGTCCAGTCCAGCGATCCGCCGCCGCCCGCCGGTGGCGGTTGCGGTGACGGTGCCGACGCCGCGGCATCGACGGTGACCGTGACGCTTGCCGAGTTGTCACTCGTGTCACTGTCGTCGAGAGGGACGACCTCGGCGGACAGCGTGAACGAACCGGCACGCGTGGCCCGCAGACGCATGAAAGTGCTGCGGCTTTCAGAGGATTGAAGGTCGCCGAAGTCACACTCCACGGTCGCGTCGCTCACGGAACACGGACCCGAGTGCTGTGCGACGCTGACGATGCTCAGCTCCGGGGGAACTGAGACCCGGATGTGGACGGCCTCGGTCGCCTCGAGCGCGCGGACCGTGATCTCTGGCGACTCGAACGCCTCATCCACCCTTGGTGCGGTGGCGAGCGGACCAATCTCGATCCTGGCGTTCCCCACCGGGCGGACGTCAAAGGTCTCCGAATCACCGTTGTTGGCGGTATCGAATTCCATGTCTCCACCGGTAGCCAGGGAAATCGAGGCCGAACCCTGCTCGGGGACCGTCAGGTCGAGCACGATCTGCACGGAGGAATCGGCCGGCACTGTGCCGAGCTCGCACTCCAGAGCGATGGCTTGCGTACAGCTGCCCTGCGAGATCGAGATCAGCTCGATGTCGAGATCGTCGCCCTCGATTCGAGCATGAACATTGGTCACCGGATGCGAAGCCGTGAGCACTTCGATCGTGTATGCAAAGGTCTGACCGACCTTCAAACGCTCCGTTCGAGGTGGGGCAACTATACGGACGTCGACATTCCGTGCCACATCCACCACCGCCTTATCCACGTTGTTCGACGCGTTGGCGTCGTTCGTGGCGCCGGCTTCGGCGATGACTTCGAAGGAGCCGGGGTGATCCGCTTCGACGCTGAAAGTCACAGATCGGCTACCGCCAGGCTCGATGGTTCCCAATTCGCAACGCACGGACGATGCCGCGAGCGCACAGCTGCCGGCGTTCGGCCTGGCCGAGAGAGCCCTCATTCCCGGCGGAAGGCTCAGTACGACGCTGGCTCCTTGCGCGGAATCGAGTCCGATCGACGCGACCTCCCAATGCATGTCGAATGGACGGGAATCCGCGCCCCTCATGTGCCCTGTGGCCCGAATCCGAACATCGGCCGAATCGCGAACATCAAATGGGATTTGAACTCTCGTTGAAAGAGGCCCCGTGACGTGCTGGTTATCGGGCGAAAAGACCGATGCGCGTATCGATCCGACACCGACGCCTGCGGCCCGAAACGTGACGTCCACCAGCCGCGATCCGCCGGACTCGATCGCTGAGCCGAACGGGCAACGGTACGACCTGAGACCCGGCTCGATCGCGCAGGTCGCGTCATGCGCCGTAATCGTGGTGACCTCGAGCATGTCATCCCAATCGACGCTGAAAGCCGCCTGGCCGGCTTCACGAGGTCCGAGCGAGCTGACCGTGAACCTGCGCGTGAATGTCTCGCCCACCTGCAGCTGCAGCCTGTTCAGGTCGGCCTGCACGACCAGGTCCACGAGCGGATTCACCCAGACATCATGCGTGGCACGATCGTTGCTGCTGTTGTCGTCCGGGCTGGCGGCGAGTGTGTGACTGATGCGGCGTCGGCCGGCATCGCGCGCGCGCAAACGAAGGGTCACGCGCCGCGAGCTGCCTGCCGCCATGCCCCCGAGATCGCAATCCGCGATCGCATCTCGCACCGTGCATTTACCGGAATCCGCCGTGGCCGCCAGGATGAGGTGACCGGTTGCGGTCGTGTGGACTGCAACCCGATCGAGTGGCTGTATGCCCTCCGCATCGACCCGATAGCTGATCTCGAACTCGCTGCCGCTGAGCACGGTCGGCGCCTGCGGAGGTTCCGCTACCAGCGATGCATCAGCCGCCGCTCTGATCTGTAGGGCAATGGAACGACGATTGCTGTTCGTATCGACATCCTCGTCCGCAGTCACCAGGACGATGACGGAGCGGTCGCCGGGCACCGAGGCGGTGACATCGAACCGTACGCGGCGGCGCTCGCCGCGCGCGATGCTGCCGAACCGGCAGCTCACGTCTTCCGCACTGACCGTGCAGGTGCCGCCCTCGGCGCTGATCGAGCTCGGGGTCACAGAGAAGGGAAGGTCGATCTCCGCGACGATGTTGTCGGCAGCGCGGGTCCCGATGTTCGCGACGTCGAACTGCACTGGCAGCGGTGTCCGCGTGTGTCCGGCGTACGTGGACTGTTCGAGTTCGACTGCGACATCGACGTACTGGCGCAGGCGTAGGCAGCTCGCCTCCGCCACCACTGGCGCCATCTGATCGAGACTGCACTGGGAGAACTGCCGGCTGTTGTTGACCGTCGGCGCCATCAGGAAATCGGGCGGCGTTGATCGGCAATCGTGGTCGGGATCCCCATCGTGCGGAGCCCCGAAGTTGTGGCCGAACTCGTGCGCCATGACCAGCGCCGAGGTCAGCAGGTCGAGACGCTCGCTCACCGAGACGCCGATCTCCGCGAGGCACACACCGAAGAGATATGCGATGCCGACGGTATTTCCGATCAGGTCGCGCCCGGTGACCAGGTGCGCCAGCCCGGCGGACGCGACGGTCGGCGTCGCGACCCTGTAACGACCAACCTCGTCCAGCAACTCCGGCGCCGCGGCGGCCGTGAAGGGGTCCGCAGGCGTGTCGAAGACCTTGACCTCGATCGGCGCGATCGCGACGCCGACCTGCTCGCTGAAGATGCCATCGACGACGTTGAGACGATCCAGCAACGCGTCTGCCGGGTCCGCTTCGGCCGAGAAGAATTCGAAGTCCGCGATCACGGCGACCTCGAGCTCTCGCGTTGCCACGGCCTCCGAAGTCGCTGCTCGTCGCGGCAGCTCACGGATCAGCGCCTTGTACTGCTCGAGACCGGTGGTTGCCTTATCCGAGGACCTGCCGCCGTCGAGCACCGTGCAGAACTCCGGTCCCCCCAGCAGGTCCACGTCGGAAGCGCGGTAGATCAAAGACTGGTCGGACGTGAGCGGGGTCACGCCACCCATGAACTCCGCGGCGGCGTGTGCGGGCACGATCGAGTAGAACTCCGCTACCATCCCAGATCGCGCCGTGCAGTCCGTCGGGCAGCCGTGTCAGCCGGACCCAGGAGCCGGGCAGGCCGGCCACGCGCCCGCGGTAGAGATCGTGCGGCGGCAATTCGGAGCGCCGACCTGCCGGGAGACGGCGCAGCAGGCGGTCGTTTGACTCGAGCTCGAGCTCGAAGCGTCGACCATAGGCGTCAAAGACCAGCCGGGCAGGAGCGCCGGTGGGCTGCAGCGCCGACGACGCGGGGAGCGTTGCCGCCTGAATCTGGATGGGCTCGGCGTAGCGAATCCGGGACTTCGGTTCCGCTGCGACGGCGCCCGCTGAGGCAAACGCCAGGGAGATCAATATCGGCGCAACGAAGCGCCGGCGTACGCCCGCCGAATCCCCCCGGAACAACAGTGCCCCCATATCCAGCTCACAGTCCTGCAGGACTATGATGGAGCACGGGCGGTGGGTCAAACGACGTCCGAGCGTCCGCAGCTGGCTGCTTCCGCCGACCGATCGGATTGGGGCAAGCTAGCCGCGCCCGGCCGCCTGGAGGTGTTGGGGGCATGTCCGAGCCGACCCGCGGCCAGCATTCCTGGCGGTCCATTGCATCCTATTGGAGGCAGGTCACCTTCGTCTGGCGCACCGCCGCGCGCGGCAGGACGATCCGCGCGCGCGTCCTCGCGGTCTTGTTCGCCGTCGGGTTTGCGCTGCTCGGAGTGGCGCGCGAGCTGCCGTGGGTCAGCTTTGTCATCGAGCCGCCGTTCAATCTCGACTGGGCGCTGCGTACTGTCGCGCTGGGATGGTATTCCCCGAGCGATACGCTGCCGGTCACCATCGTCGACATCGACGAGGCGACGTACCGGGGCTGGCAGTCTCCCGCCATCACCCCGCGGGGTGACCTCGCGAGGCTGATCGAAACCGTGACTCGAGCGGGGCCGGTCGCAGTAGTCGTCGACATTGATCTTTCGGGCCGCAGCGTCGAGGCGATCGCAAACGATGACCGGCGCCTGGCCGAATTCCTCGCCGCTTATCGCGGTGCGGCGCCGCTCATTTTCCCGAAGCGCATCGAGCCGACCGTCGACGGCGCACGCCACATGGTGAGCAGTCCCTATGACGCGCTGTTCGCACGGCAAGCAAGGCTGAAGTGGGCACATGCGAACTTCGGTACCGATGGCGATGGCAACGTGCGCCACTGGGTCGAATGGCTGGCGGTCTGCTCGAAGGGCGAGGGTCAACGACTCCCCGCCGTCCCCGTACGCGTGGTCGATTCGCTCGCAAGCGCAAATCGAGGCCCCGCCCGTGGTCGCGGAGCCATCCCAGTCCGTCGATTGCCTGGCCGAGGGCTCAGCCAGCGAGCACAGGCTCCTGGTCGGTCCCAGGATCACCGGCCGCTCGGCGAATCCGCTTGCGCGAGACGCACGCACGGTTTCGGCGGCCCTGGTGCTCGATCCGGAGATTGCCCGCGACGACCAGGGCCTGTTCGCAGGACGCGTCGTGCTGATCGGCGCCACCCACAGCGCCTCCGGTGATTTCTGGTTGACACCGGGCGGCGTGCTGCCGGGCGTCGAGCTGCTCGCGAATGCGGTGCACTATGTGCCCCTGACGGCGGATGGTGGCCGCCGCTCCGAGATCGCCTATCGTGCGCTCGTCTTGCTCTTGTTCGGGTTCTTCGCGTGGGCGAGCTGGCGACTGAGCGGCCTGGTGGCGTTCTTTGGCGGAGTCGTCTTCGCGCTCCTGGTGGTCTCGATCGCGATTCGAGGCTGGGACTACTTCCGCGTATTCGAATCGGTTGAAACAGCCATCGTGCTGACCGTGCTCTACCTCGGGCTCCGAGCCTTCCTCAACCTGATCGCGGACGTATGTAGGACACTGGAACAGCTTCCCGCCAGTCACAGGCAGGTTTTGCCGCACGATGCGCGCGGTATGCGTGCAGGAGGACGAGTGATGGTCGGACCAAGGCAGACGAGTCTCATCGCGCTGCTCGCGGCGCAACTGGCGACGATGCCGGCCCTCGCTGCGACCGTTGCGGGTGAGGAGTCCGGCGTGGGCGTCGTCGCCGCATACCGGCCGGCAACCGCGCGGTTCTCGATCGAGCGCCCGTCGCGTAGCGATCCCGTGCCGGTGCAGATCGCCATGGTGGTGGTGCCCGGCGATCGAGTCACATTGCCGGACGACCGCGCATCGATCACGGTGCAGCTTGCAAACGGTCAAACCACCGAGCTCAAGGGTCCGGGAACCCACACGATCCGGGACACGGGGGTCACGCTCAAGTCGATCTTCAGGACCGTCTTTACCGGTGTGTTCGACGACGAGTTTCGTCACGAGGCCCTGGCGGGATCCCGTGGCAGCGAGCGATGCGGGGTCGAAGGCGAGCCGGTCAAAGCGATCGAAGTGCCGATCCTCGCGCGAGACGCGCGTATCGTCGCCGGCGAGCGCGATCTGCCGCTCGCCTGGCGAGGCGGTTGCGCGCCATTCGTCGTGGCGGTGCTGGCCGGCGGGCAATCGCTCGTCGACCGCGAGTCCATCGAAGGGCGCCAGGTACGCCTGGACGACGTGCCGCTTGCGCCCGGACGTTACACGGTTGTTATCACCGACATCGATAGCCGCCGGTTCGAAGCCTCGCTCGAGGCGACCGGCACCGGGCCGGTGCTGCCCGCAGACCTCGCGGCGGATACGAGCTCGCTCGGCGTCGTCGCACAGGCTCTCTGGCTCGCGGACCATGAGGGCGGTCGCTGGCGTCTCGAGAGCTTCGAGCGCCTGCGGCCGCTGATCCGTGCCGGCGATCCGCTCGCAAACGCGATCGGCGACGGCGTGCTGTGGGGCGCTGCGCACGTTAGCGCCCGTCGCCCACGATCACGAACGGGCCCCAGTAGGATGGGTGCGACTCGACGGCGCTCGCTGCGCCGTCCTTGCGCACGGCCTGCATCGCCTGCTGCAGGCTTAGAGCGAGCGACGCTCCTTGCGCTGCCAGCGCTCGAGCGTGCCGACCGAGAGCTGCACCGCGGCGCCGACATCACCGGCCAGTGGCTCACCATCATGCGAGCGCGTGCCGGCGGCAAAGAAAGCCTGCGTCAGGCCGGTGAACGTCTCGGCGCGCGGTCGCGCGTCGGCGCTGGCCGTGTTGCAGGCGGACAGCATAACCAGGTCGGCGTCGAGCGTAAGCCCCGCGATCTCGCGGCTGGTGAGTATGCCGTCGAAGCGGTCGCGGCCGCGGGATCGAGCGACAGCATCAGCGCGGGCTCGGGCACGTTCTCGATCTCGCCCGGCAGGAAACCATGCGTCGCGAGCGCAATCGTCCGGTAGCCCCGCAGCTCGTCGCCGACGAATCGGCGCTCGTTGGCCTCCGGCCCGAGCCAAAGCGTCGAGTTCGCCTCGCCGGCGATGCCCGGCCAGCCCCTTCATCTCGTCGACCGATTCCGCGAGCTTCGGCAGGCGCGCAAGATCCGCCATGCCCAGCCCGGTGACATCGGCGCCGGCCAGCTCGTACGATCGGGCGCGCGAGGCACCGGCCAGCTCCTCGGCGGACAACATCGGCGCGCCGACGCCGAGGAAGCGCGGCGCCGCCTCGCGCGGACCGGCCGATCGCGGTGCCAGGCGAAAAGCGACAGGTCCGCCAGGACAGAGAAAGCATGCCGGTCGACCAGGAACTTCGTCGCGGCGAATTCCGCAGGGCTGCGCAACTGCGCCCTGGAGGGGGCGCCGTCACCAGCACCGCGGGCGGCACGGCCCCGAGCGGACCGTGGCCGTACCAGATGACGTTGCGTACACCCGAGGAGCGCGCTTCGCCGAGGGCTCGAAGATCAGCCGGTAGAGCTCGTGAGCGACCGCCGCGTCGAAGGCAGGCAGACTGCCCGCGGCCGGGAGCAGGCCGGCGCGCAGCCGCCGTACCTTGTCCGCGACGTCCCGCTCGCGTGATCGCATGGCGGGTAAGCGTGACGCTCGAGGCCGTGATCGCCCAGACGTAGAGATCGAGTGGCGTCACCAGCGTCGCGACGATGGCCTCGTGGCCCTGCAGGCGGCGCTGGAATTCCCGCACCGGCAGCGGCCGCGGCGTGGCGAGCTCGGTCACGCCCGGCGCCTTCTGCCGGACGAACGCGACGTACCGGTCGTACTGCTTTGCCGTCTCTTCGTTGTACACGTCGAGCACGAAAGAACGCCTTCCAGAGCGCATCGCCGTCAGGCGGCGCGCCGCCGGGTGCGATGCGGAGCGACTCGAGGCGGCCGCGCAGGAAGTCGCTGCTCTGAGTCGTCATCATGAAGAAGCGCTCGACGTTCGGTCGCGCGGCCGGGTCGATGTTGCTCTTCGCCAGCTCGGCGGAGAGTGTCGCAAGCGTCAGTCGTCCGAAGGAACGCAGCTGCGCGAGCCGGAAGGTCGAGTCGGCAATCTCCGCCTGCGAGCGCGGCATGGCCGGGTAGAGCTCGGTCTGAGCGTGCAGGTTGTTGTCGATCTTGTACTGGAAGAACGCCTGCTCGCGGGCAGTCGCCCACGAACTGGTTCTGCGCCTGCTTGAGCAGGGTTTCGTACAGACCAGTGTAGGTCGCGAGCGTTCTTGCGCCAAACGCGGGGTCGCTGCGCGCGAGCGTTCCGAGATCCTGGCTGCGCGTGCGCCGCGAGCTCATCGAGCGCGTGACGATAGAACGGCATGGGGTACCGTTCGAGCCCGCGCATGCGGCCGAGCATCGCGAACGCCGTCGACTCGCGAGCCGGCCCATGTCGTCGTACTGCTCCTTCGTCTCGGCGGCCATGGACAGCCGCAGCAGCGATTCGAAGGCCGCCTGCTGGTCGTTGAGCGTGGCCGGTGGCTGGTCCGGCCGGAGCAGTGCCTGCAGGTTGGCGGCGTCTGCGGCGCCATTCTGCGCGCGCGCAGCTGTCGTACAGGACCGGCATCGCAGCGCCAGGCGGCGTTCGGCCGCGGGTGGTTTGCCGGTGACGATCATCGGTCTGCAGCGCGAGCTGCTGCGCCTTTGATCGCGTCGCCAAGCGCCAGCAGGCCGCGGCGGCCGCGGCCAGCAGTCGGCTCGATCGTTCGCCCTGGTCGGACGCAGTCGTCGAGGCTGCGAAAGTTCGATCGCTCGCGTCCCGAGCAGCGCGATTGCGATGCGCGACCGCGGTTCGATCGCCAGACCGACCGCAGCGCCAGGAGCAGCGGCCAGTCCTCGATTGCGTTGGCCGGCGGATCGGCCGGGTAGAGCTTCACCAGGTTGTCTGCGAGCCGGTCGACCGAGGCGAATGCGCTCGAGTTCGAGGTTGGCGTCGATGAGGTGGGCGCGCGCGCAGCGTGCCACTTGACGAAAGGCTGCGTCGCCGCTCTCGGCCGCGTAGCGGTCGGCGAGCACGCCGACGTTCAGGTAGACGTCGTTGCGCAGCACTCTGGTCGTTGATCTGGTCGGCCCACCAGCCGATCGCGGCCAGCGCGGTCAGATGGCGAAACCGCGCGTGCCGCGGTCCCGCGGCGGGCCGCGGAAGTACGCGGTAACCGACTTTGCGTCGAGCGGTACCGGCAGCAGCGGCGCGGCGAGCGACTGCCGCTCGGCCGGATCGGCCACCCCGGCGCAGATGAGATCCGCCTGCGCCTGTTCGATCCACGTGGCGGATGAGCGGGTGCGGCCCACGCCAGCAGGGCGACCGCCATCGCTGCCGATGGATAGCGCATGCTAACGCGCCGCGATGAGTTCGATTTCGACCAGGCCGCCCCGCAGCGGCAGGCCTGTGACCTGCACCGTCGTACGGGCGGGCAGGTTCTTCTGCGCGTCGGTGCCGAAGTGCCGGCTGTAGGCCGTCATCAGGCCCTCGAAATCCATCACACCACCCTTGCGCGGGTCGCCGACCAGGAAGACGTTCATCTTGACCACGTCGGCCATGCTCATCCCGACGGCCTGCAGTTCCCGCTCGAGCTTGGCGAGCACGCTGGCCGCCTGCGTGGCCGTATCTCCGAATCGCTCGATGGTGCCGGGCGGCGCCTCCGGATCCGCCACGTCCGCCACCGTGCCGCTCAGGAACACGAGCGTACGGTCGCCCGGAACCTTCACGCTGCTCGCGATCGGGAAGTCAGCCAGGTTGCGCCGCTCGATATCCGCGCCGCGGACGGAACTCACGCTGGCCAGCCCCAGCAGGGCTGCCATGACGAAGCGAGGTTTCATGCAGGGCCCCCAGACGATGCGGTTTTCGCGAACTATACTCGCCACGATGCCCGCCCGATCCGACGCCCCGAGGAAGCGCAGCACGGCCCCGATTCCCATCACGCGGGAAAGGGCGCTGATGGACCTCGCCCGGGCGAACGCGGAGAAGGATCACGAGAAGCCGCCGCGACCACTGTGGCTGACGGTCGTGGGCGTGATTCTCGCGATCGCCGTCGTAGCGATCGCGGGGCGGGGGTTCGACGCATTTCTTGGCGGGTTCCAGCGGCTGCTTGAGCGCATCGCGCAGGAGGAGGCCGAGATGGAGGCCCGCAAGCCGCAGCCGGTATTCGTCGTGCCCGAGGAGGATGCTCCGGGTGCGCCGCCCGACGTCGACGAGGACGCGGCGCCTCCGACGGAGTAGGACCCAGGGACTTACCTCAGGTAAGCACGGGTTCGGGGCGGCCGTCCTCGACCGTGAACGATCCGAAGACGCTGGTGCCAGACTCGCGTTGCATCACCGTGTCCATCGCCACCATATCCACCTGCGCTCGATCCCGGTACAGGTCGAGACGCAGGTAGCCGCGATGCCGACTGGTGCCGGCCAGCAGGCTCGGGTTCTCGCGAAGCCGTTCCTCGATCATCTTCATGGGCAGGCCCTGTGAGCTGATCGACGAGGTGACGAATTCAGAAGCAATCACGGGCGAGTCTGGATCCGATGCGCGGCGGTTGAGCTTCGCCGCCTGAAAGGCGTGGATGTCTCCCGCCAGGCAGACTGGGTTCCGCACACGAGTTGACTCGAGCGTCGCGAACAGCCGCTCGCGCGCTGCCGGGTAACCGCTCCAGCCGTCGGTCCAATACCGCTCACCCGGGCCGGGTTTCTCGTCGACGTGCGCCATGACCGTCCCCTGGGCGACCAGGTTCCAGCGCGACTTGCTTTCCGCAAGGCCCGCCGAGAGCCACGCCTCCTGCTGGACTCCGAGCTTGGTGCGCGTTTCCGCCCCGAGCTCCGCGCAGTCACTGACGCGGTTTCCACCGCGGCGCCCCGGTCTCGGGCAGGCCTGCGGCGAGCGGTACTGGCGATCGTCGAGCATCAGCACGTTCACGAGATCGCCGAAGGCGCGCTGGGAATGCATGCGCATGTACGGCCCGTAGGGCAGCGCGCGCCGCGGCAGCGGCTGATGCTCGTAGCAGGCCCGATAGGCGGCCGCGCGTCGTGCAAGAAACCATTCCGGCGGATCATCTTCCTCCGAGACCTCGGCGGCGTAGTCGTTGTCTACCTCGTGGTCGTCCCACGTGAGCAGCCAGGGGCACGCCGCGTGCGCCGCCTTGAGCATCGGGTCGCTCTTGTATAGCGCGTACCGCGCGCGATAGTCGTCGAGCGAATAACACTCGGGCGAATCGTGGCTTCGGATCCGGGTCTCGCCCCACGAGAGCTCGTAGATGTAGTCGCCCAGGTGCAGGATCAGCTGCGGCTCGTCGTCGACCATCGCACCGTAGGCTGTGTAGTAGCCGTGCTCGTATTGCTGGCAGGAGGCTACGGCAAGGCGGAAGTGCTCCGGTGTCGCATCGCGCGCAGGTGCGGTGGCCGTGCGTCCGACGGGACTGCGCACGCCGCCGGCGGTGAACCGGTACCAGTAGGGCCGGTCGGCCTCGAGACCGCCAGGCTCGACGTGCACGCTGTGGGCCCAGTCCGGCTCCGCGTACGCGAGCCCGGAGCGCGCGATATGGCGAAACTGGGGGTCGGTGGCGAGCTCCCATTCTACGGTGACGACCTGGGAGGGCATGCCACCGCCCGGCGCCATGGGGGAGGGCGCCAGCCGGGTCCACAACACGACGTCGTTCGCTGACGGATACCCCGACGCAACGCCCAGCGTGAACGGATCCGCCGTGAATCGGACATCGGCCGAGCCGACGCGGCGCAGCGGCAGCAGCGAGAGGCCGCCCAGTGCGGCCAGTTGCTTCATCAGCCGACGCCGTTGCCGGATCCCCGTCTCGTCCGGGGTCATACGCCTGTCATCCACGGGTGCTCTGTGCCTCTCAGCCCGCCGCTCCCAGGCGCGGCGCTGGCGAGTCTACAGGTCGATTGCTGCAGCCGGGCGACGCAGTCGCCGGCTTCGCTGTTACACATTGACACGGGCGCGACTTTCGCCGGAAGTGCACCCGCCGTAGAGTTCGATCCGGGCACAGGCGGGGGCAAGCGCTGCCAAACCGGGGGTCCGAATGCGATACGAATCCATCCTGCAAACCGTTGGCCGCACGCCTGCCGTGCGCCTTCGGAGACTCGCACCCGCCGGCGCTGCGGTGTACGCCAAGCTCGAAGCGTTCAATCCCATGGGCTCGGTCAAGGACCGGCTCGCGCTCGGCGTCATCGAAGACGCGGAGCGCACCGGACAGCTCAAGCCCGGCCAGACCGTGATCGAGGCCACCAGCGGTAACACCGGCATCGGCCTCGCGATGGTCTGCGCTGCGAAGGGCTACCCGCTGGTCGTTACGATGGCGGAGAACTTCAGCGTCGAGCGCCGCCGCCTGATGAGGTTCCTCGGCGCTCGCGTCGTGCTCACCCCGGCGGCGCTGAAGGGCAGCGGTATGCTCGCCAAGGCGCGCGATCTCGCGGAGGCGCATGGCTGGTTCCTCTGCCGGCAGTTCGAGAACGAAGCCAATGCAGAGGTCCATTCGCGGACGACGGCGCGCGAGATCCTGGCGGATTTTGCCGGCGGGCGGCTGGACGCATTCGTGACCGGGTATGGCACCGGTGGCACGTTGAAGGGCGTGGCCCGCGTGCTTCGGGAGCACCGGCCGGACACCCGCATCATCGTGTGCGAACCCGACAATTCCCAGGTGCTCGGCAGCGGGATCGCGCAGCCGCGCCTCCAGGATGGCGCCCCCGCCTCGAGCCACCCCGTGTTCCGCCCGCACCTGATGCAGGGCTGGTCGCCCGATTTCGTCCCCAGGCTCACCGAAGACGCGGTGTCCTCGGGCTTCATCGATGAAGTGCGGCCGGTGAATGGCGCCGAGGCGCTGCGCCTCGCCCGCGCGCTCGCGACCGAGGAAGGGATCCTCGCCGGAATCTCAGGAGGCGCGACCCTGGCCGGCGCGCTCGCGGTCGCCCGCGACCTGCCGTCGGAAGCCATCGTGCTGTGCATGCTCCCGGACACGGGAGAGCGCTACCTGTCTACGCCGCTCTTCGCCGACATCCCCACCGAGATGTCGGAGGAGGAACTGGCGCTCTCGCGCTCGACGCCCGGCCAGCGTTTCGATGCGCCACCGCCACCGGCCGCCCCGGAACCGGCGGTGGCCGCGGTCGTGTCGCCGGATGCGGATCGCTTCGTACGCGAAGCGCTCGCCGACACCGCGCAACCGGTGGTGATGTTCGCGCTCGAATGGTGCGAATTCTGCTGGTCGGTACGGCGGATGTTCGCTCGCTTCGGCATCGCCTACCGTTCGATCGACCTCGACTCGGTCGAGTATCAGCGCGATGACCGGGGCGGCGCGATCCGCGCGGCATTGAGCGCGCGCACGGGCCTCAAGACGATTCCGCAGATCTTCATCGGTGGTGAGCTGGTCGGAGGGGCCACGGACCTGTTCGAGGCCTGGCGCGCCGGGCGCGCGCAGGCGCTGCTCGACCGGCATGGCGTCGCATTCGACCGCGCCACCACGACGGATCCATTCGGGTTCCTGCCGGCCTGGCTGCAGCCGCGACCGGCCGCCTGAGCGGCGGATCGAGTCAGCCGCCGATTCGGACGATCTCCGACTCGCCGTCGGCGAACGGTACGACGTCGCCGACGCGGCCGCCGAGGAGCGCCTGTGCGAGCGGCGACACGTACGAAATCCGCCCTTCGGCCGGCGAGGCCTGGTCTTCGCCCACGATCGTGAACGTGCGGGGCTCGCCCCGGCCCGACGCGAGCGTGACGGTCGAGCCGAAGCGCACCTTGTCGGTGTTGGACGGCGCGGGCACCGGCTCCGCGCTCGATCTGCGCTGGCTCCAGTAACGCAGGTCGCGGCGATAACGGGCGATCTCGGCGCGGTCCGCCGCACTGCGCGCCGCGGCCAGCCCTTCGCGGGAATGCCGCAGCTCCTCGTCGATCTGCGCGAGACCGGCCTCCGTGACGAGGTTGCGATGCGGGCTCACGACCCGGTCCGGGATGTCGTCAGCCCCCTGGTCCTCGTCCTGGTCTTTGACGAATGCGCGGCTCAAGGCTCACTTCCCCCTGCCCCCGCGCTGATTGTAATCCGCGCCGGGGCGAATGTAGTCCCGGCGAGGGGGTCGGCGGCGCGCCCGCCCGCTTCCTGCATAATCCTGCCAGCCCGCGCCGGGCAACAGGCAGTCAGAAGCGGGTACCTGAAGGATGCTTGGAGTCAGCGGAATCGGGATCGCGGCCGTCATCTTCGCGGTGACCATCGTGGCGAGCCTGTACGGTCTCTACCGCTCGCCCCGGTTCATCGAGCGTTGCCTGTTCCAGCCGTACTGGTTCCTGCGCAAGCAACGCTACGAAACCATCGTCACCAGCGGTTTCGTCCACGCGGACATCGCGCACCTGCTGTTCAACATGGTGACGTTCTATTTCTTCGCATTCCCGCTCGAGAGGCAGATCGGATCGGCGCGGTTCGCCCTGCTGTATCTCATTGCGCTGATCGTGAGCGACCTGGGCACGTACTTCAAGCATCGCGACGATCCGGACTATGCGTCGCTCGGTGCATCCGGGGCGATATCGGCGGTCCTGTTTGCCGCGATCGTCTACTTCCCTGAAATGCAGCTCTTCATCATTCCGATCCCGGTGCCGATCCCCGCGCCCCTCTTTGCGGTCGGCTATGTCGCGTATTCGTGGTGGTCTGCGAAACAGGCACGCGGCCGCATCAACCACGACGCGCACCTGGGCGGGGCGCTGTTCGGCGTCGTGTTCGTGATGCTCAGCGACCCTGCAGCCTTCTCGGGGATGCTCAGGTCCCTGTTCGGGTGACGGAGCGCAGAGCGAAGAGCGCTCTCCCGCGGTCACTGCCCGTTGCAGGAACTGCGAACGGCTGCGCTTTTTTACGCACAGCCCGGTCCCCGCGGACGACGGGCGGCGGGTACACTCGCGCCAGCCAGTGATGACTCGAGGGACCTGCGATGACTATTTTCAGGCGGATCGTCGCTTCGATACTCTGTGTGGCCATACTGAACCTGGGCTCGCCTCTCGTCGCCCGGGCCGCGGTGATCGGCACGCTCGAGGCCGTGCAGTCGCAGCATCGAGCCGCGGATCTCGCCACGGTGAATTCCGCGCTCGCGCGCGAGCAGGTGCGGGCGCAGCTCGGTGCATTGGGTGTGGATGCCACGAGGATCGAGGCGCGCGTTGCGGCGATGACGGACGCCGACCTTCGGAGCCTCGCCGGTGAGCTGAACTCCCTGCCCGCGGGCGGGGACGCGCTGGCCATCGTCGGCATCGTGTTCCTCGTGCTGCTGATCCTCGAAGCGGTCGGGGTCATCGACATTTTCAAGAAATTTCCTTAGGCGTGCGGTCGCGCGCCGGCGCCCGTGGCCGATGACATTCGCCGCGCGCGCCGCCTGCGTAATCGGCTGGCTCTGGCTGGCCGGGTGCGCCACACCCGGAACCCGACACGACGGGCTCGCCGGCCTCGAGCCGGGTAGCATCGAGCTGGCTGCGACGCCTTTTTTCCCGCAGCGCGATTACCAATGCGGACCTGCGGCGCTCGCGACCGTGCTTGCGAGCGCCGGCGTCGAGGTGACACCCGACGAACTCGTGCCGGAAATTTACCTGCCCGCGCGGCGCGGCAGCCTGCAGGTCGAGCTTCTCGCAGCGACACGCTCGCGCGGTCGCCTGGCCTACCTGATCGGACCGGAGCAGAACGCACTCTTCGCCGAGCTCAAAGCCGGCCATCCGGTGCTGGTGCTGCAGAAGCTGGGCGCCGGTCCGTGGCCCGGCTGGCACTTTGCGGTGCTGGTGGGCTACGACCGTGACCGGGAGTCCGTGCTGTTGCGTTCCGGAACGAAACTGCGGCAGGAGATGTCGGTTGCGCAGTTTCTCTGGAGCTGGGATCGCGGCGGTCGCTGGGCCATGGTCGCGCTGGAACCCGGCGACCTGCCGGCCGGTGCGGATCTCGATCGCTATGTCGATGCCGCGGCGAGCCTCGAGGCGGTCGGCCATCCCGACGAGGCGGCACGCGCGTACGCGATGGCAGCGATGCGCTGGCCCGACGCCTCGCTTCCCTGGCTTGGGCTCGCCAACGTCGCATACGGTCGTGACGACCTGGTCGCGGCGCAGCGGCTGTACGAGGAGGCGCTGGCGCGGGACCCCGGCGACATCGCCGCGCGAAACAATCGAGCCGAGACCCTGCTCCGTCTCGGGTGTCGTTCGGGCGCTGAGCGCGAAATCTCGCTGGCGCAGGATCGCGCGCGCGGCGGCGCACTCGAAGCGGCCGTGACGGATACGGCCGAGCGGATCGCGGCCTCACCCGCGGTCGACGCGGCCGACTGCCCTGCCGCCAGAATGTCTCGGTCTGGCATGGTTGAAGGCGGCGCGCGTCGGGAGTAGTTTCGTTTGGGACACTCCGTGACCGATCGAACATGCGATGAGCCTGCGCGAAGAAGTCGAGAAACTCCTGCCCGAGTGGCGTCACTGGTATGGCAACCTGTTCGACGCGGCGCTGGACCTGGGCGTGATTCGCGCTACCGTCTGCGATCCGTCATCGCTGCTCCTGTCGAACCGCCATCGTGGCGTGCGCGCCGATGCCGAGCAGGCGCACCGGGAACGCTGGAGCGCAGCGGACAACCCGCCGGAGGACTGATCGCTCGCGCTCCGGCCCGGGGCGCCGCCGCCTCACGAGTCGCTCCGATCACCTCGCTGGCGATCGACCGCGGGTGTATCAAACACCCCCGGCCAAGCACCGGCTCGGGCGGCCACTGTGGCATCGGCGAGCCGGCGTTTGGACCGGGTGTCTCGTGGGCCGCGAGCACGCCTGGAGCGGCGCAGGTCGACGTCGCGGACCACTCCGAAGTCATGACTCCGCGACGATTCCGCGACACCGCTGACGGTACGGTGTGTGCCGACCAAGTGTGCGGGGCACCCATTCAGCCCTGCAACGACCCTCGGTCGTGGTCGCGGCCCAGCGAGGCACCCGGGCCGAGCGTCGGCGAGCAAGCCACCGCAGCGAGCACCGGCGAGCCGCTCCCGGGGGACTAACCGGGCGGGGGCATCGTCTCGTATTGCGGAAGACTGTCGGTGATTTCGAACCAGACAGCCTTCGAGCCCGTGAAAATGTGTTCGGACGACCGGACGCCCGGGTCGACGTCGAGCGACCCCGCCGGCACGACGACGACACCTCGTGCGGCCGAAACACGCGGCAACGCGCCGCCGCAGCGCCGGCAGAACGCTGTGCCGAAGTAACGCGCCTCGGGCAGCGTGAAGTCGACTACCTGAGTCTCGCCGCGTGTCCAGCGGAACGCATCGGCCGGATAGAACAGATTGGTGGCGTGCGCGGCGCCGCGTCCGCGGCGGCAGCGCGAGCAATGGCAGTTCTTCATGAAGTGCGGCGTGCCGCGGATCTCGAACGCGACGTCGCCGCAGAGGCAGCTGCCCTCCACGACTCCGAGCCGGGGCGTCACCCGTGGACGGTCGACCGCGATCACGTCGAAGCCGGGCGGATACTCTTCCGAGCGAGGCAGCGTGTCGGTGATCTCGTACCAAGGCGCACGCGAGCCCGCGAAAATGTGCAGTTGCGGCGTCACGCCGAGATCGCCGTCGAGATTTCCGGCTGGGATGATGATCTGGCCGACCGACGGCAGAAGGTGCGGCGCGACGGAACCACACACGCGGCAGAACGCGCGGGCAGCGTTGTCAGAGGATTGGTAGACGCCGACGTTGGCTTCACCGGACACCCATCGAAAGGCAGCCGGCGGCACGGCGATGAACGTCGCGAACGCCGACCCGTGGTGCTTGCGACACATCGAGCAGTGGCAGTTCACCATGAACTGGAAGGGCGGATCCGCCTCGAATCGGAGCGCACCACAAAGACAGCGGCCTTCGGCCATTTGAGGAATCCTCCTGCCGGTTCCGGCATTATGCGCGGACGCGATGCGTGTCGCGCAACCCGCACCTCGCTGAGATGGGTCGACCCGGCGCCCGCAGGAACAAGGAGCCTCCGATGACCACGATCGAAAAGACCGCGGACCTCACGGGCCGCATCCTCCTCGCTGCAATTTTCCTGATCTCCGGCGTCCAAAAAGTCGGCGGGTACGCCGGGACGCAGGCCTACATGGAGGGTGCCGGCGTGCCGGGTGCGTTGCTTCCGGTCGTGATTGCCCTCGAGGTGCTGGGCGCCATCGCGCTGATCGTGGGCTACCGGACGCGCATCGTCGCACTGCTTGTCGCGGCCTTCACGCTCGTTGCCGCATTCGTGTTTCATCGCGCGCCGGACCAGATGCAGCAGGTGCTCTTCCTGAAGAACCTGGCGATTTCCGGCGGCCTGCTGATCCTCGCCGCGCGCGGGGCGGGCCTCTGGTCGCTCGATGCGCGCGCCGCCGCACTGACCGCGCCGGGCGATGTTCTGCGCAGGACCTGATCCACTTCGCCGGCGGTGCCGGCCCGGCGTCGCTGTCCACGTCCCTGCAAACTGTGAACTGCGTCACCGTCGCCGGGCGTTACAGCGTTCGGCGCGGACGTGACGAAAAGATGCGCAAGTGCCTGTAGCGCAAGGCTGGCACAGCGCTTGCACCTTCTACCTCGCAGATTCACAAGCGAGGCTTACGTCAAATGCGCAGTTCGTCCCGACTTCCCCTGGCGGCTGCCCTGGCGCTGTTCGCGTCGGATTCGACGTCCCATGCAGTGTCCGTGCTGCAGATCCGGCCAGGCACAGGCACAGCGGGCACGGTCGATGGCACCAACGATTATCCGTTTCTCGCCGAGCCGTTCTCGCTCACGCTCGACGGCGTGCTCGAGACGACCGGCGCGGGGACGCTCACCTTCGAGTACCTGGGGTACGAGGCGGGCTATACCAACTCGTTCCTCGTCGCTGGCGATGACTGCTTTCAGACCGGCAACAGCACGGTTGGCGCGACCTGCAGTGCAGCGACGTCCGGTGGGATCGTCAACTTCCAGCTCTGGACGAGTCTCGGCAGCGACAACCTGAGCGAAGAGATCTGGGACAACCTGTCCCCCCCGGGCTCGCTGCAAAGCTACAGCGTCGGCCTGATCCAGGAGGCGCCCAACTCGTTTCTGATCCTGTGGGACGATTCGGGCGCGCAGGAAGATGACGATCACGACGATCTCGGCGTCCGAGTCTCGTTCGAGCCGAAATCGGCGCCCGAGCCGGATACGCTCGGGCTGATGCTCGCCGGTCTGGTCGGCGCGGCCGGGTTCGTCCGCCGCCGCCCGCGCGAGGCCTGACAGGCTCAGGCCCCGCAGTCGAGGGCGTCCGGGGCACGCGGGCCCCGGACGCCCGGGTATCCCAGCTCAGCGCGTCAAGCGGTAGATCAGGAGCGCTGCACGTCGCGTGAGCGCCGGCAGCGTGCCCAGATCGACGTACTCTCCCGGCGCGTGCTCGTTGCCACCGCTCGCGCCGAGCCCATCGAGGGAGGCCGAGTCCCTCGGCAACGAACGAGATGTCCCCAGCGCCGCGTTCGGCCGGATCCTGCGCCGTGATGGCGCCGTCTCCGAGATCCCGGCTCGCCTGGTCCAGCGCCGCCAGCAGTTCACGGTTCGCATCCGTAGGTGTCATCGCCGGGTATTCGCCCATCACTTCGATTGTCGCCCCGGTGCGCGGCAGGTGGGCGGCGACGATGGCCGACATGCGCTCGGTGGCGGACGTCGAGCTGCGCGGCCGACAGGTAACGTATGTCGCCCTCGACGCGGACCTCCCGCGGGATGACGTTCGTCTTGCCGAGCGCCGTGCCGCTCTTGCTCGCGGTGTCGTACGCGACATCCGTGCCGCCCACGATCACCGAAGGGTTGATGGTGAGGTTCGGCTCCCGCAGCTCATCGTGGATGCGGGCGAGGATGCGCGCGGTCTCGTAGATTGCGCCGTCGCCGCGCTCCTCGCGGAAGATCCCCGACGAGTGCGCCTGTTCTCCGGTGACGTGCAGCCGCCAGCTGCCGACGCCCCGGCGTCCGATGACCGCGACGCCGGGAGAGGCGCCCTCGAACGCGAGCGCCGCGTCGCTCTCGCGTGCGGCCTCGACGAGCGCCGCTCGTGCCACCGACTGCGGCACGCCCGAGTCCTCCTCGTCTCCGGTCAGGAAGACGGTCACCTGACGGTCGCGCAGGGCGCCCGCCGCGTGGAGTGCGCGCAGCGCCTCGATGATGACCAGATTGCCGCCTTTCATGTCGGCCACGCCGCTGCCGTAAGCACGATCGCCGTCGCGGCGGAATGGCTCCTTTTCGAGCACCGTGTCGAGGTGGCCGATCAGCAGCAGGCGCTTGCCGCGGGTGCCGCGATGGACCGCGACGAGATGTCCGGCCCGGGCCAGTTCCGCCGGCAGGTCGACCCACCGGGTCTCGAACCCGAGTGCTTCGAGCTCACGCGCGTAGACGGCGCCGACACGACGCACTCCCGCGAGATTCTCGGTCGCGCTCGGAATGTCGACGGTCTCCTTGAGGAGTGCGATGGCAGGCTCGCGACGCGCATCGATCTCCGCGATGATCCGGCGCTCGATGCCGGAAAGCTCACTGCCGAACGCCGGCTGCGCAAGGAAGACGGCCAGGAGTGCACTGACGAGACGCATTGTCGGGGAGTCCGCGGAAAAAAAGTGGCGCGACCTTAGCATGCCGATGCGGACCTTCGCGCGCCCGCCCACCCGGCCCGTCGGCGGCGTCCGACAAGCCAATGAGCGCACGGCCGGCAGTCCGGAGACCTAGTGGCGCTAGTCTGACCGCGACGCACGGCGCAAGGCCGGGGCCCGCGGGGCCAGTCGTCGGCGTCGAAACCTAAGGCAGGAGCCAGATGATGAAGAAGCACAGGAATCGTGAGCGTCACGTTCAGGGTGAAGGCGACTACGCGTCGGATCGCCGTTATCGCAGGCACGTCAAGGAGTACCTGGAGCGCGCGGACGTCGAAGCCGAGGCGCGTGCGGCCGAGCCCGCCACCGCGCAGGAAGCGCGCGACCTGCTCGAGGCCGAGGCGGAAGGGCGGCAACGCGCCAACGAGAGTCGGGAGAACCGTCGGCAGTAGGTCGCGCCTTAGCCGGCGCTCTGCGCAAGCGCGAACCGCGCCTCGATCACGGACCAGTTGAGCTGCTCGATCACGTCGGAGACGAAACGCCCCCGATCCTTGGGCGCGTAGTCGAGCAGCCACGCGTGCTCCCAGAGATCGAGCATCAGCAGGAGGTCGGCGTCCGCGGGCACGGCGAGCTGGTGCTGGTCGATCCAGACGTTGTGCAGGCGACCCGTGGCGTGCGCCACGGATGAGCGCGATCCATCCGATGCCACGAATGGTGGTCAGGTCGCGTATATCCGACCGCCATCCTGCATAGCCGCCGAACGAGCGCTTGAACTCACGCGCGAGCGCGCCCGTGCGGTCCAGCGGCGTCGCGTCGCCCGACAGGCCCTCGAAGAACGATTCGTGCAGCACGACACCGTTGTACTCGAAGGCGAATCGCCGCGCCCAGCTCTCCGGTGCGGCGGATGCGGCTGAGGAACGGCGGCCCGCCGCACCGGTGAGCTTGTTGAGCTCTGCCACGTAGCCTGCGTACAGCCCCAGGTGGAGCTTGAGCGTGCGACCCCAGATCCGGCGCACGCGTGCCAGGTCGAACTCACGAACCGCATGTGCCATCGAGCCGCCCTCAAGCGCCGTGCGGGCCTGCCGTGACGCGTAATGCTTGTGCGGAACAACTGCCGTGGGCGATCCTCGCCGGCGGGCACCGTGGCTGCCATCGGCAGCCGGCGCCAGGCCCCGTAGGAACGCGCCCACAAGGTAATCGCTATGACTGGCAATGGGCATCGCTGGATCTTCGTGCCGATCGTGCTCGCACTCGCGCTGCTCGGCGGCATCCTGTACATGTCGCAGACGAGTTCCGCGCGGCTGGAAGCCGCGGCCGAGCGGGTCCGCGTCGCCGAAGAGCGCCAGACGAAGCTGGCCGAGTTCCTGCTTCTGGTGACGGAGGCGGAGACCGCGCAGCGCAGCTATCTGCTGACGCGCAATCTTCCGTACCTCGCCCCGTACGAGAAGGCGATCGCGGAACTGCCCCAGAGCGTCCAGTGGCTGCTCGACGACTACCACCGGCACGGACCGGCGTCGAACGTCGAGCGCATCCAGTGGCTCGACGGCCTGACCGCCGGCAAATTGCGGGAGATCGGCGAGTCGCTCACGCTGTACCGGCGCGGCGGCATCGGCAGCGCCATGTCGCTGGTGAGAACGGAATTCGGCCGCAAGTCCATGGACCAGATCCGCGAAGTCGTGTCCGGTCTGCAGATCGAAGAAGGACTCGCCGTCGAGGCTGCCGTCCAGTCGTGGCGGCGCGAGTTGCGGGTTGGCCGCGCGCTCATCATCGCGGCGACGGCGCTCGCGATGCTGCTCGTGGTCGCGGCGGCCCTGCTCGTCATGCGGGACGTTCATCGGCGGCGCGAGCACGCACGCCAGCTCGAGGAACACAACGCGGAGCTCGACGCGCAGGTGCGCAGCCGTACGGAGGCGCTGTCCAACCTCTCGAGCGAGCTTCAGCGCGTGTCCGAGCGGGAGAAGCAGGCGCTCGCCCGCGAGCTGCACGACGAGCTCGGAAGCCTGCTCATCGCAGCCAAGATGGACGTCTCGTGGCTGCGCAGACGATCGCCCGCCGACGACCCGGACGTCGCGCTGCGCTGGGACCGCGTGCTCGCGGCGCTCGACGAGGGCGTCAATCTCAAGCGGCGTGTCGTCGAGCACCTGCGTCCGACGCTGCTCGACAACCTCGGACTCGTCCCGGCGCTCAAGTGGGTGCTCGAGCAGTCGTGCGGTCGTGCCGGGATGAGTTGTGTCGAGCGCTACCCTGACGGAGGAGCTGCGGCTGACGGACGACGCGTCGATCGCGGTGTTCCGCGTCGTGCAGGAGTCGCTGACGAACATCGTCCGGCATTCCGAGGCGAGCAATGTCGAGCTGGACGTCGGCCTCAGCGGAGGCGACCTGGTGCTCCGGATCCGCGATGACGGCAAGGGCATCGCACCGGACCGGTTGTCGAACGTGGTCGGCTCACACGGGTTGGCCAGCATGCGACACCGCGTGACGAGCCTGGGTGGCCAGTGGAAGATCCAGAGCCCGCCGGGCGGGGGCACGCTGATCGTCGCTCGACTGCCGCTGCAGAATGTCCTGCTGAAGGACGACGTCGCGGCGTGACGGTCAGGTAGCCGGGATAGTCGTCGCGCAGCTCCTCGATGACGGCCGGCAGACGTTCGTACTCGCGCGCCTTGTCGAGGAAGTGCCGGACGCCGAAGGACTGCGCCATGCGCCGGTATTCCGGCAGATCGTAGTTGGTGAAACACGATCATCGCGGGGGCGCGGCCGGTCTGACGCGCGACCTCGCGCAGGACGCCGAAACCGGTGCCGCGTCGCAGGTGCAGGTCGAGAACCACGACGTCGCAGCCGCCCCTGCGGATCGCATCGATGGCGTCGGCTTCGGAATCGACCGTCTCTGCGACCTCTATGCCCGGCAGGCCGGTAAGTGTTTCCTGCAGACGGTCCTGCAGCATCTTGGAATCCTCGACGAGCAGGACACGCAGCGGCGCGCGCCCTGGCGCGTTCCGAGGAACTCGATCAACCACGGCGGGTATCATCCTGCACCTGTCCCGAGCCTCCGTCGCGCATCCCATTTGCGAGGCGGGCGGGTCAATCCCACAACGAATCTAGCAGGATCGCAGCCCGCCCGCTGTCGGCGCGGTCCTACGGGTCTCATTGAATCAGGCCGTTGCGCAGCGCATAGGTCGTGAGGTCCGCGTTCGTCTCGAGGTGCATCTTCTCGAGCACGCGCGTGCGATACGTGCTGATCGTCTTGACCGACAGGCACAGTTCTCCGGCGATGTCCGAGACCGCGCGACCCGCGGCGAGCTTGCACAACACCTGGAACTCGCGCTCCGACAGCCGCGCATGCAGCGGCTTGTCGGAGTCCTGGTCGAGCTCGGAGACGAGCAGCTCTGCGAGTCCCGGGCTGACGTAACGCCGCCCGTCGAGGATGGTGCGCACGGCCTTGAGCAGCTCGTCGGGCGCACCCTCCTTGGAGAGATAGCCGCGAGCGCCGGCCCGAAGCACGTTCAGCGCGTACTGGCGCTCCGGCAGCCCGCTCATCACCAGTACGCGCGTACGGTAGCCGGCGGCACGGATGTGGCTCAGGATGTCCAGTCCGCTGCGATCCGGCATGTTGATGTCGAGGATCAGAAGGTCCCAGCGTCCGTTTCGCAGCGCCTCGAGCGCCTCGCGCCCGGTCGACGCGTCACCGATCTCGGTGATGCTGCTGTCCTCCTCGAGGAACTGCCGCAGCCCGGCGCGCACCACGGCGTGATCATCGGCGATCAGGACTTTCGCCATGTGCTGCTCCCGTCTGGTGCTGCCGGCTCAGACCGCCGCCGGAGCGTCGGCGCGCTGGTAGGCCGCGAGCTTGTTATACAGCGTCTTGAGACTGCAACCGAGGACTTCGGCACGTCCTGCGCTTGTTGCCCATGAAGTGGCCAAGCGTCGCCTCGATCAGGCTGCGCTCAACGTCGGCGAGCCGCGTTCCGATCTGGATGCGAATCTCGGGCACTCCGGCGGCGGCGGCACCGACCGGCGTCGCGTCGGGCTCGAGATCGAGCACTTCGTCGCAGAGGATGTACGCCCGCTCCACTGCGTTGCGCAGCTCTCGCACGTTGCCCGGCCAGGAATGGGACCGCAGCGCTGCACTGGCGGCCGTGCTGAACTTCTTGCTGGTGCCGTTCTCGCGATTGAGCGTATCGAGGAAATGCCGACCGAGGAGGACCGAATCCCCGTCGCGCGCGCGCAGCGGCGGCACATCGATCGGGAATACTGCGAGACGGTACAGCAGGTCCTCGCGCAGCATGTCCATCGCGAACGGCCTGTCCGGGATTGCGATTGGTCGCCGCCACGACGCGCAGCTCCGAGCGCAGCTCCTCCCGACCGCCGACCCGATAGAAACTGCGGGTTTCGAGGAACCGCAGCAGGCGCACCTGCAGATCGAGCGGCATCTCGGTGATTTCGTCCAGGAAGAGCGTGCCGCCCTCCGCGCGTTCGATCAGCCCGCGATGCAGCGCGTTTGCACCTGTGAAGCTGCCCTTCTCGTAGCCGAACAGCTCGGACTCGATCAGCGTGGGCGGCAGCGCCCCGCAGTTGATGGCGACGAACGGACCGTCGCGGCGGGCGCTCGCTTCATGGATCGAACGGGCCACCAGCTCCTTGCCGCTGCCGCTCTCTCCGCAGACGAGCACCGTGGCCTCGGTCGGCGCGACACGCGCGATGAGCTGCACGCACCGCGTCGATCGCGGTCGATCGCCCGATCAAGCGGGTTGCGGCCGTGCTTTGGTCGACCTCGGCGGCTGGGGGAGTCGTGCGTGCTGGTAATTTTTCCATTGGATATTTGTAACCGTCGGCTGCCCGCGAGACCTAGGGGTCGCGGCCGATTGCAGCCTAGGAGCAGCGGAACTCGCATGTCCGCGTCCGTCCTACAGCCACCTCAGCACAGTCGCACCAGACCGGGCCGACTCTGTGACAATGGCTCGCAATCGAGGATCGCCGCTTGTACTACTGCCGTCCCGAGCACGCGGGCGATGTGCCCGCGATACACGAAGTGAACGCGAGCGCCTTCCCGACCGACGCCGAGGCGCGCCTGGTGGACGCGCTGCGCGCCGCCGGGCGGCTTGCGATCTCGATCGTGGCGTCGGATGCCGACAGCGTGGTCGGGCACATCGCGTTCAGCCCGGTTCGTCGCCGGCGGGGTGGCCGGCCTCGGGCTGGCCCCGCTCGCCGTTCGCGCCGCGCACCGCCGGCGCGGTGTCGGCGCGCTACTTGTTCGCGAAGGTCTTGCTGCGTGCGACGTGCACGGCGCCGGGTACGTCGTCGTCCTGGGCGACCCCGCGTACTACGCGCGCTTCGGCTTCGTCGCTGCAGCGCTCCGTGGACTCGGCAACGAATATGGCGCGCACGACGAGTTCATGGCTCTCGAGCTGCGGACCGTCGGCCTGCCCGCGCGAGGCTCGATCGTGCGCTATGCGCCGGAGTTCGCGCAGCTCTAGGGTCCCTGGTGACCGCGGGCACGCCGGCGGTCCTCCGGCCTCGAGGCCCGCCCCGCATGCAGCTGCAGGCTGTTCTGCACCATGTCGGTGTAGCCGCGCATCAGCTCGGCGGCGAAATCGGAAAAGACGCGCACCTTCGCCGACTGGTGACCCGCCGACGGATAGACGAGCGATATCGGCGGGCCGGGCACCGAATAGTCCTGCAGGATCAGACGCAATGCGCCACGCTCGACGTACTCGGCGATGAGCAGGTCCGCGATGTGGCAGATTCCGAGGCCCTCGGCGGCGGCGACGATGGGTCCCTCGACGATGTTGAAGGTCAGCGCAAAATGCAGCTTGAGACGCCGCGGCGTGTACGGCGGCGGGAAGTGCCACTCCGGCGGCCCGCCGTTCGGGGAGCGCAGCCCGAGCAACCGGTGAGCCGCGCAGGTCGTCCGGCGTGGCGGGCTCGCCGTGCGCCGCGAGGTACGACGGTGACGCGCAGCTCACGAGCGTCATCTCGGCGATGCGGCGCGCCACCAGCCCGGACTGGCGAAGCGGTCCGACGCGCACCGCGACATCGACGCGCTCTGCGACCAGATCGACGACGTGGTCGTTGAGCCTGATGTCGAGCTCGATGGCGGGGTAGCGGTTCGCAAACTGGGGAAGCGCCGGCAGCAGCAGATAGCGGCCGAATGCGACCGGCACGTCGACCCGCAGCTCGCCCTGCGGCTTGGTGCGTGCATCGTGCAGGCTCTGCTCGGCGTCACGCAGCTCGTCGAGGATGCGCCGGCTGCGGCGCAGGAAATCGCTCCCCTCTGCGGTCAGGCTCACCTTGCGAGTCGTGCGGTGCAGCAGGCGCACGCCCAGGTGCTTCTCCAGCGCCGCGACGTGCCCGCTCGCGGCGGCACGGGAGATGTCGAGCTCGTCGGCCGCCCGCGCGAACGAGCCCCGATCGGCGACCCGGACGAACACACGCATTGCCAGCAACTGGTCCATGCAGGCATTGTTCAGGAATAAGAAATTCTGTGCAACGATTACGCTACTTTTTCTGAAGCAGTCAACAGGTCTATCTTCCCGGCCGTACACGGGAGCAATGACATGAACACGCTCAAGATCCGCAATCGCTACACACTTGGTCTCGCCATCGCGCTTGCCACCTCGGTCCTGGTCGTCATGGGATCGATCGCGCACGCCATATCGCAGGCGCCTCTCTACGTCTGAGCCGGCCTCAGGGTCGGGCTGTCGCGGGCGACTCAGTTCGCGGCGGCGCCGTCGAGGATGCCGAAGGCCTGCGCATGCAGGCTCTGTACGTAGAGGCGGCCGTGGTACTCGGTGACGCCGCTCGTCTCGGCCAGGGCGCCCGCGGGATCCTGGAGATCCGCGAGCACGCGCCCGTCCTCGCCAAAGGCGATGACGTGACCGTAACTCGGCGGGACCGGCCAGAGAAAACGCGGCAACCGCAGCGTCGCGCTGCGCAGGAACGGTTGGCCGGCGAGCGCATCGATCGTCCCCGCTCTGGGCTTCGTCAGCCCGACCCAGATCCGCCCGCTCTCGCCGCGGCTCAGGTTGTCGGGGAAGCCCGGCAGATTAGTGGCGATCAGCCGAGTGTCGCCGTCAGGGGTCCGCGCCGCGGCTGGCGCGTCGAGGTCGCGCGCGTCCGTCTCGATCTTCCAGATGCGATATTCCGCGGTTTCTGCCACGAACAGACTGCGCCCGTCGCCGGAGAGCGCGAGACCATTCGGAAAACAGAGCCCGCCCATCACCAGCTCGGTGCGATTGCTCGCCGCATCGTGCCTGAGCACCCGGCCGGTGCAGGAGTGCTCGATGATGTCGAGCAACGCCGCATCGAAGGTGCCGTGCTCGCGAGGCGAGATGCGCTGTGATGCATCGGTGAAGAACACGCTACCGTCCGGCGCGACCACCACGGCGTCGGCGTAGCCGATCGGCCGGCCGTCAAAGCGGTCGACGAGTACGGTGACCGTCCCGTCGGGTCGGACGGCGAGCAGTCCGCGCAGGGCATCGGCCACGATCAGCCGACCCTGGGCATCGAACGCCAGCCCGAGCGGCCGGCCGCCCGTGTCGGCGACGACCTCCAGTCCGGAGCCATCGGGATTCATGCGCAGGATGGCCCCGGAGAAAACCCCGGTGTAGAGCTTGCCGTCGGGGCCGACTTCGATGTGCTCGGGCCCCTCGTGCGGCTCGATGGAGACCCGCCGCAGGCCGGCGAGCCGGTTATTCGCGGCGTGTGCGCCGGCGTAACCGGTGAAGTCGGGCGCGCGCCAGCGCTGCGGCTCGATGGGCACCGGCCAGAAGGCGAGGTAGGCGATCGCCAGCGCGGTCGCGCCCCCGATCGCCAGTCGCAGTCTACGCATGCCCAGGTCCCGCCCGTCCGTGATCGCGCGGACGAGCAGGATACGGCCTATTCGTTCCCCACGACCGCGGCCTTGCGCGGCGCGACGTAGCGGTCCATCACCGCCTCCTCGAGCAGGTCAGGCGGCAGCAGGCCTTCTCCGATCACGAAATCGTGATAGGACTTCTCGTCGAATTGCGCGCCCAGCGCCATCTCCGCTCGCGCACGGAGCGCGAGCTGCTTCTGGTAACCGTAGAAATACGACGTCGCCTGGCCCGGCGAGAGAAAGCTGTAGCGATCGATTTCCTGCTTGGCCATCGGCTCGGACAACCCGACCTCCTTCATGAGGAAGGCCTGTGCTTGCGCCGGCTCGATCTGCCCCAGGTTGATCATCGGGTCGAGGAAGGCGCGGGCCGCGCGCATCAGCCGCATCTGCAGCGCGCCCATCTGACCGTCGGTCGGCAGGTACTGCTGCATCACGGCCTCTGCGTACAGTGCCCAGCCTTCGACGTTGGCGCTGTTGAAGGCGAAGACCACGCGCGGCACCGACGTCCCGTTCTCCACCATCTTGGCGAACTGCAGCTCGTGCCCGGGTCGCGCCTCGTGCGCCGTCAGTGTCCAGGTGATCGCGTCGAAGGTGAAGTCGTCCATCTTCGTGCCGGGCGGTGCGTTCGGGTTCTCGAGCGGCAGCACGAACTCCGCCGGCTCGCCAGTGTTGCCGATGAGCCGCGGCGGGCTCAGGTGCGGTGCCGGTATCGCGGTCGATTCGGCCTCGCTCGCCACGCGGATCACGGCCTCGCGGGTGGGCATCGTGATGATCTGCTCGCGGCGGACGATGTCCTCGATGTCCTTGAGTCGCGCGCGATACGTGGGCATCAGCGCGTCGTTCGCGATGACGTCCTTCTTCAGACGGCGCAGGACGTCGCGATAGTCGCTGACGTCGTAGCCGCGTTCCTTTGCCACGCGCCGCGCGGTCGTGTCGAGCTCGTTGCGCGTCTGCATGTAGCCGATCAGGGCGCCCTGGATGAGCTCCTGCGGATCCGCATTCGACCCCGAAGTTGCGCAGGTTGTCGGCGTAGATCTCGGGCGGCAGCCGGTTGGTCGTCCGGGCCCGCGGCAGCAGCTCCGCCCGCACCCACTTCGCATGGTCCTCCATCTGTCGCACGAGGCGCGCATGATCCTTCTGCCATCCCTTGAGACCGCTGCGTTCGAACGCTTCCTTGATTCCCGTCGAGGTAGCGTCCCTGGTTATCGAGCGACTGCTCGAGCTCGACCGTCCAGGGCCCGGTCAGACCGGGTGTGGCAAACCGCTCCTCGAGGCGCGCGCGGGCGAGCTCGGTGATCGGCGTGTAGCCTTCTTCGGCGCCCGTGTAGCGGCGCAGGCGCGTCAGCGCCGCCGGGTAGCGCTCCTTGCCGACGCGCGGGTCGAGCAGTCCGTCGAAGCTGCGGAAGAGCACCTGTCCGAGATCGAAGTACGGCAGCATCAGCCGACGATTGAGCTGCGAGGTGTGACCCTGGTCGCGGGCCGCGGTCAGCCAGGATCTGCAGGTCCTGGCGCACGCGGGGATCGGTGGTGGTGGCGAGCTTCGACTCGAGGTCGCGGGCGACCGTCGCGAGATCCGCCTCGAACCGCGTGTCGTAGCCCGGCTTCGAGGTCGAGCACCTCGGTGTCGTGGCCCTCGACGCCGAGTGCCGCCGCCGTTTCGGGCGCGTATCGGGCCAGCACAGTCAGCAGCGGCGCGGCGTTCGCGTTGCTCTGTGCTACCCAGTCGCCGTCATCCGCCCGCGCCACAGAGCCCGCGGCCAGCACGAGCACGAGGACACCTCTCCTGAACCCGGTCGCCATCTCGCAGTTCTCCTTCAAACAATGAGATCGGGGTGATCGAGCATCGTACTCCCGCGGACCCACGCCACAGGGCGGCGCTGAGGACGGTCCGTGCCGGACCTGCGATGGAGCGTTTTCGACATGGACCACCAGCCGCCGCTGCGGCGGCCAGCGTCCGGTGCTGCCGCACTGCAAAAGCCGGATCGCGGAGTGGACTCTGCGCAGTGCGCGAAGTACCTTGCTCGCACCGGTTCGAACATGAAACAGCTCTCCGGCCTCGACAACGTCTTCCTGCAGCTCGAACGCGGGAACCAGCACATGCACGTCGCTGGTCTGGCCATCTACGATCCGTCGACGGCGCCCGAGGGTCGCGTGCGCTTCAAGGACGTGCTGCGTTTCTTCGAGGCGCGGCTCGACGCGTCGCCGATCTTCCGCCGGCGGCTCGTCGAGGTGCCCATCTCGGCCGATCGCCCCTACTGGGTCGAGGACGCGGGGATCGACGTCGAGTTCCACGTACGCCACATCGCGCTGCCGCAGCCCGGAGACTGGCGCCAGTTGTGCATCCAGGTCGCCCGTATCCATTCGACGACCTCTGGATCGCAGCAAGCCGCTGTGGGAGGCCTACGTGATCGAGGGCCTCGACAACATCCCGGGGCTGCCACGCGGCAGCTTCGCTCTGTACGTCAAGTTCCATCATTGCGCGCTCGACGGCGAGGCGGGCACCGAGATCATCAAGGCAATTCATTCGCTGTCGGCCGACGCTCACGCGGACGCCCCCGGGGCGGCGCAGGCGGGTGGACATCGCGTGCGCGACCGCGACCCTTCTGCGGTTGAGCTCTACTCGCGGGCGGTGGCCAATAACCTCGGCCGGATTCCCCGGTTCGCCCGACTCGCGATGGGTTCCGCGGGCCGGCTCGCCAACGTGAGCCGCGGGGTGCGGCGCATCGCCGAAGAAACGGGCGGCATGCCCGAGCTGTCGACGCTCGTGCGGCGCGCACCGGTCACTCGATTCAGTGGCCGCGTCTCCGCGCATCGCGTAGTCGAGGCGGTCGGCTTGCCTCTGCCGGCAATGCGGGCGATCCGCGCCGCGGTCGATGGCGCCACCCTGAACGACGTCTTCATGGCGACGGTCGGCGGTGCGCTCAACCTGTATCTCGCGAGCAAGCAGGAGCTGCCGGCGCAGAGCATGACGGCGATGGTGCCGATGACGCTGCGCGGCGCGAACAAGGGCGAGGACGCGGGCAATCAGATCGGGCTCGCCGTGATGCGCCTGCACACGGAGATTGCGGACCCGGTCGAACGCCTGCGGGCGATACGCGCCGAAGCCGGCAAGGTGAAAGCATTGTCCGAGGGCATGGGTAAGGACCTGGCCAAGCAGGTCTTCGAAGTGCTCCCGACCATCGCGGCGACTGCGCTGACCCGCAAGGTCATGGTCCCGCAGATGAACATCGTGGTCTCGAACGTCCGAGGCCCGGACGTCCCGCTCTTCATGGCTGGAGCGCGCCTGGTCAGCTTCGCGCCGATCAGCATCGCGATCGATGGACTCGGCCTCAATGTGACTGCGTTCAGCTACGACAGCGTGATGTGGGTATGCGCGGTCGCCTGTCGCGACATGCTGCCCGACCCCGCGTTCTTCGCCGATTGCCTGCGCCGGAGTTTCCAGGCGCTGGCCGACGCGGCGACCGGACCGCCGGAGGCGGAGCCGCGCGCGGCTCCGCGTAGGCGCAAGCGAGTGCCGACGCACGGCGGCACCCGCGCTCGCCGGGCAAGCGTGTGACACTCGGGGCCCCAGAGCGCGCGTGGTTGCGCCGCAACTAACGGGTTGTAAGCCGATGCAGAGGCTGGCAACCTTGCGACAGAGCTGCAACAAGCGGTTTCGATTTCACGCAGGGGGATTCCGATGACGAGTCAATTGCTGGACCCGGGTCTGCGCAGAACCGTGCTTGGCACCGTGATCGGTACCGTGCTCGCGTCCTATTCGGGCGGTGCCGGCGCCCTCGAGTTCGAGACCGACGACGGCACGCGCGTCATCTGGAACACCACGGTTTCGGCGGGGGCGAGCTGGCGTGCGGAGGATCCCAGCCCGGAGCTCTATACGAAGGCGAACGCCTCCCTGATCGGCCTCGATTCGGGCCCGTTGCCCCCGGGGACGGCGCCGAGACCCGGCGACGGTCTGGCCGGCAACCAGGCGGACAGCGGAACGCTCAACTACGAGAAGGGCGATCGCTTCTCGACTCCGCTCAAGCTGCTGACCGATGTGGAAATTCGCAAGGGCGACTTCGGCATGCTGATCCGCGGCAAGGCCTGGTACGACGACGCGCTCGAGAACGGCGACGTGCGGCTCGGCAACCAGCCGAACAACTACAACGGCGTGCGGCCCGGACTCGGGCCGCAACCCGGAGGCACCTTCGTTCCGCCGCTGACCGGTCAATGGCCGAGGGAATCGCTGAGCGACGAGGGCTTCGAGAGCGAGCAGAAGTTCTCGAACGCGATGCTGCTCGACGCGTATCTGTATGGCAGCTTCGGCATCGGCGAGACCAACCTGCAGCTCCGGCTCGGGCGGCAGGTCGTCAACTGGGGCGAGAGCGTCTTCATCCAGGGCGTCAACCAGATCAATCCGATCGACGTGCCTGCGGCGCGCCGTCCGGGCGCGGAGCTCAAGGAGGTCCTGCTGCCCGTCGCGATGGCCTATGCCAACTGGGGTTTCAGCTTTGGGTCGATGGAGCTCTTCTACCAGTTCGACTGGGACAACACCTCGATCGACTCCTGCGGCACGTACTGGGCCGTCACGGAGAACAACATCTCCTCGAGCCCGGGCCAGTGCAACAGCGCGACGGTCATCACCAGCGTGCTGGGCAGCGCGACGCCGGCCTCCGGCGGGTTCCTGATCCCGCAGCTCGGCTCGAACGTCTTCGCGCAGGCGAACGGCCTCTTCGTGCCGCTGGTGCAGGGCGACGAGCCGAGCGACAGTGGGCAGTTCGGCGTGGCGTTCCGCTTTCCGGTCGAGAAGCTCGACACCGAGTTCGGCTTCTACGGGATGAACATCCATTCGCGGCTGCCCTACATCTCGGGTCGAGCTGGCACGCTGCTGACGCCAACGACACCTCTGGTGCTGCCCCCAGGCGCGCTGAATCCGGCGCAGACCCAGCCCTATGTGGTTGCAGGCATCGACCCATCGAACGGATTGCCGTTCTGGCGGATTCCCGGCACCGGTGCGAATCCGCTCGACCCCGCCGACGACACGACTTTGCGCAACCCGGCGCCGCTGCATGCCGGCATCGGCGCGCGGCTCGGTCGCAGCATCGTGCCGGGCCGGGCGTACTGGGAATATCCCGACGACATCGAGGTCTACGGCATCAGCGCCGCGACCAACATCTTCAGCTGGTCGGTGTCCTTCGAAGTGAGCCGCCACCTCGGCGTCCCGGTGCAGGTGAACGGCAACGACCTGCTGCAGAGCCTGCTCCTCTTCATCGGCCCGAACGGCGGCCGAAGGGCGTGCGGCGGCGCTTGCCGGCAACGGCGGCTATGCGCAGGGCTACGACCGGTTCAACAAGACGCAGTTCCAGGTCAACACCGTCAAGACCTTCAGCAACATCCTGGGCGCCGAGAACCTGGTGGTGGTCGCCGAGGTCGGCTACCAGGAGAACAACGTTCCGGATTTCGAAGCCGGCGAAGTGCGCTACGGCCGCGGCTTCATGTTCGGCGTGGGCTCGAACCCGGACCTCGCCGGGCAGATCCCGGCGACGGCAGGCAGCACCTGCTCGCCGACGCTGGCGGCGGCTCCGTCGGTCCCGAACCCTGTGTTCAACCCGCAGCCGAACGGCTGCCAGAACGACGGCTACGTCACCGACGACGCCTGGGGTTACCGGCTGCGCTTCTCGGCGGACTACAACAACGTGTTCGACTCGGGTGTGACCGTCACCCCGAGCATCTTCTGGGCGCACGACGTGGACGGCGTCTCGATGGACCCGACCTTCATCGAGGATCGGCAGGTGCTCGGGCTCGGCCTGAAATTCAACTACAACAAGCGCTACAACCTGGAGATGAACTACGTCGACTACTCGGACGCCGACTTCGATCCGCTGTTCGATCGCGACTACTACTCGGTCAGTGCCGGCGTGACCTTCTGATCCGCCGCGGGAGTAACCAGACAATGAGAACCATCAGCACGATGCTCGCCACGGCCGTGACGCTCGCCGGGCTTGCGCTACCGGCACAGGCGACGCTGACCGATGCGGAGGTCGCGCGGCTCGGCGCCGACCTGACGCCGATCGGGGCGGAGAAGGCGGGCAACGCGGACGGGACCATCCCCGCCTGGACGGGTGGTCTGAAGGCACCTCCATCCGGCTGGACGGCCGCGCAGGGCTACGTGAATCCGTTCGCGTCGGACGCGGTGAAGTTCACCATCACCGGCGCCAACGCCGACCAGTACAAGGACAAGCTGACGCCCGGCACGCTGGCGATGCTCAAGAAGTACGAGAACTTCAAGATGCCGGTGTACGAGACCCGGCGCACCGCCGCCTACCCGCAGGCGGTGTACGACGCCGTGAAATCCCAGGCGACCAAGGTCGAGCTGCAGGGTTTCGCGGTCAGCAACCTGGGACCGACCACGGTTCCGTTCCCGATCCCGAAGAACGGCCTGGAGGCGATCTGGAACCACACGATGCGCTACCTCGGTGGCGGCGTCGATCGCAACTACAACTCGTTCCCGGTGCGCGCCAATGGCGATCACTACAAGATCGGCGTCCGCGAGTACCGCATCTTCAATGCCAACCTCGACCAGGCGCAGGACAACCTGCTGCTCGGGTTCCTGTCGTACTTCACTGCGCCGGCGACGCTCGAGGGCACGGTGTTTCTCGTCCACGAGCCCGTCGACCAGGTCAAGCAGCAGCGTGCAGCGTGGATCTACAACGCCGGGCAGCGCCGCGTGCGCCGCGCGCCGGACCTGAACTACGACAACATCAACGACGGCACGGAAGGCATGCGCACGACCGACCAGTTCGACGCCTACAACGGGGCGCCGGACCGCTACGACTGGAAGCTGGTCGGCAAGCAGGAAGTCTACATCCCGTATAACTCGTTCAAGCTGTCCGACAAGAAGCTCAAGTACAAGGACGACATCATCCGCAAGAACACGGTCAACTCCGACGTCATGCGCTACGAGCTGCATCGCGTGTGGGTGATCGAGGCGAACCTGAAGGCGGGCAGCAAGCACATCTACGGCAAGCGGGTGTTCTATCTCGACGAGGACAGCTGGACCGTCGTCTACGAGGATGCCTACGACACGCGCAAGCAGCTCTGGCGCGTGAGCATGCATCCGATGATCCAGTTCTTCGACGCCAAGGTGCCCTGGTACCGGGCCAACATCTGGCACGACCTCTCGAACGGCAGCTATCTGCTCTCGCTGCTCGAGAACGAGATCAAGACGCCGTGGTTGTTCGGCCAGAAGGGCAAGTGGGCGGACTTCCAGCCCGACGCGCTGCGCCGCGCGGGCACCAAGTAGTCGGATGAGCTTGCGGCCGCGGGTCGGCGGGGCCCGCGGTCCGCTGATCGAGCGCCACGGAATGCGGCTGGGGAGGCGTCCATGATCAGCTGGAGCAGGGCCCCCGGATGGCTCGCGTGCGCGGTGATGGCCTCCTCGGCGGCCGCCGCGCGCGCCGACCGATCGTCCGGACGCCGGTCGTCGCGATCCGGCCGGACCGCATCATCCTGCTCGACATCGCCAGGGCGGGCGAGCGGCTGGTGGCCGTTGGCGAACGCGGCTTCGTCCTGCACTCCGACGACCAGGGCCAGACGTGGATCGCGGTGCCTACGCCGGTGACGCGCACGCTCACCGGCGTCGCCTTCCGGGATCCAAAGACCGGCGTCGCGGTCGGTCATGGCGGATCGCTGGTGCGCACCGAGGATGCGGGCGCAACCTGGGCGCAGGTGCAGGTCGAGGAGATCGGCAGCGACTCGCTGCTCGACGTGCAGCATCTCGGCGGCGATCACTTCATCGCGTACGGTGCGTTCGGGCTGTACCTCGATTCGGCCGATGCCGGCCGGTCCTGGCAGCGCCGCACGATCCTCACCCCGGAGTCCGCGAATCCGGGCAACGCTGCGCCGGCGGAGGAAGGAGGCGACGAGTCCGTCGACGAGCCCTTCGATCGCCACATCTCCAGGGTGATCCAGGTCGACTCGACTCTGCTGCTCGTCGCCGAGTCCGGGATACTCGCGCGCTCGGACGACGGCGGAGTCACCTGGACCCAGCTCGAATCGCCCTACGAGGGATCCTGGTTCGGCGCGCTCGAGCTCGATGACGGCTCGATCCTCGTCTTCGGGATGCGCGGCAACGTGTACCGGACATCGGACCTGGGCGCGACCTGGGAGAAGGTCCCGCTCGGGACGACCGCCTCGCTGATGGGTGGCGCGCAGCTCGCCGACGGCCGCGTGCTGCTGGTGGGCAACACCGGTCTCCTCGCGCTGAGCACGGACCGCGGCCGCACGCTCGAGCTGCACTGGTCGCCGGCCTCGAAGGGCTTCGCGCAGGTCGTCGAGGCCGACGGCCGGCTGGTCGCGGTCGGTGAGGGCGGCGTGCAGCGTGATCGACCCCGCCTGGCTGGCCGACAGAGTGAGTCCACGACGGCGTGACGTGAGGCGACTGACATGACCGACGAGAAGCAGGCCGCGGGGCAGGAGGAGGCGGGACTCGAGCGCAGCAGCTTCGTGGAAGGCTGGGTCGGCCGCATCTCCTACTGGATCTTCCACCGGCGACGCGTGCTCCTGATCGTGTTCGTCCTGATCACGATCCTGCTCGGGGCGATGGCGAGCCAGCTCCGGGTACAGGCGGGATTCACCAAGATGATCCCGCTCAACCACGAGTACATGCAGACCTTCCTCGAGTACCAGGCCGACTTCGGCGGCGCCAACCGCGTGCTCGTCGCGGTCAAGAACCGCCACGGCACGATCTTCGAGAAGGAGTTCATGGAGACGCTCCGGCAGGTGACGGAGGAGGTCTTCTTCATCAACGGCGTCGAACGCAGCTCGGTGACGTCGCTCTTCACGCCGAACGTCCGCTACAACGAGGTCGTCGAGGACGGCTTCCGCGGCGGCAACATCGTCTCGGCCGACTTCGACGGCAGCCCGGAGCAGCTCGAGCGCGTCCGCGAGAACCTGCTCAAGTCGGACTGGATCGGGCGCATCGTCGCGAACGACCAGACCGCCGCGATGGTGGTCGCGACGCTGCAGGAGAACGATCCCCAGACGGGCGAGCGGCTGGATCTCCAGGAGGTCGCACGGCAGCTCGAGGCGATCCGCGGCAAGTACGAGAACGACCGCACCAGCCTCCACATCATCGGCTTCGCCAAGTCCATGGGTGACATCGCCAAGGGCGCGGGCGGCGTACTCAAGTTCTTCGCCATCGCCTTCGTCATCACCGCGGTCCTGCTCTACTGGTATTCGGGGTCGCTGGTGCTCACGATGATGGCGCTCATCTGCGCCATCGTGCCGGTCGTCTGGCTGCTCGGGCTGCTGCCGATCTTCGGTCTCGGCCTCGATCCCATGTCGATCCTGGTGCCGTTCCTGATCTTCTCGATCGCCGTGTCTCACGCGGTGCAGATGACGAACGCCTGGAAGCTCGAGACGCTGCACGGCGCCGACGGCATCACCGCATCGCGCGCCTCGTTCCAGAAGCTGTTCATCCCCGGCGCGATGGCGCTGCTCGCGAACGCGCTCGGCTTCATGGTGATCGCTTTCGTCGACATCGAGATCGTGCGCGAGCTCGCGTTCACCGCGACGATCGGCGTCACGGTGATGATCATCACCAACAAGATGCTGCTGCCGATCCTGCTGTCCTACTACAAGTTCACGCCGGAGCAGGCATCGAAGCTGGCCGGCAAGGAGACCGCCGGCGACTGGCTGTGGGAGCGCATCAGCCCGCTCGCGACGCGGCGGGTCGCCTGGGCGGCGGTGCTGGTCGGGGCGGCGCCTGCTCGCCTTCGGGATCTGGAAGGCCCGCGACCTGCACGTCGGCGATCTCGGCAAGGGCGTGCCGGAGCTCCGGGCCGACTCGCGCTACAACCAGGACGTGGACATGATCACGAGCCACTTCGCGATCGGCGTCGACCTGCTGCAGGTCATCGCCGAGGCGAAGCCTGAGAGACGAGGAGGATTCGCCCTGCGTCAACCGCGACGTCATGGAGCGCATGGAGGACTTCGACTTCCAGATCCGGCAGGTCGACGGCGTCGCCACCGTGCGCAGCCTGTCCGGGTTCGTCAAGTCGGTTACGCAGTCGTACGCGGAGACCTTCGTCAAGTGGCGCATGCTGCCCGAGGAGCGGGCACAGATCGCGCAGGGCGTCGGATTCGCGACCCGGCTCGGCAACGAGCTGATGAATTCACGCTGCACGGCGATGCCCGATCAGCATCTTCACGTCGGATCACCAGGCGACGACCATCGCGCACATCGTCGACCGGATCCACGCGTTCCAGGCGTGCGGGCGGCGACACCGACCAGATCCGGTTCCGCCTCGCGAGCGGCAACGTGGGCGTCATGGCGGCCACCAACGAGGTCGTCGCGGCCGCGGAGAAGTGGGTCAACCTGGCGCTCTTCGCCTCGGTGACGCTGCTTTGCCTGCTGACGTTCCGATCTTGGCGCGTGACGCTGTGCATCATCATCCCGCTCGCCATCGTCACGGTGCTCTGCAACGCGGTGATGGCGATGCTCGACATCGGCGTGAAGGTGAACACGCTGCCGGTCGTCGCGCTGGGCGTCGGCGTCGGCGTCGACTACGGCATCTACCTCTTCGAGCGCATGAAGCACGAATCCCAGGACATGGGGCTCAGGCTCAAGGACGCGTTCGAGCAGGCGCTCAAGCAGCGCGGCACGGCCTCGGTCTTCACGGCCGTGACCATGACGATATCGGTCGCGACCTGGATGTTCTCCGACCTCAAGTTCCAGGGCGACATGGGCATCCTGCTCGCCTTCATGTTCCTCGTGAACATGTTCGGCGCGGTCCTGCTGCTGCCGGCCCTCGCAGCCTACCTGGTCGGCGATCGCCTCAGGGCGGCCGAGCCGCACGGGGTGCGAGTGGGGCGACGTCGCCGCCGGAGGACATGGGCAAGGTTTCCGGAGCCTGAAGGCCGAGCTCAGGAGCTTCAGCGGCCGTTGCCTGCCATCGCGGCTTCGAGCAGCGCGATGAAGGAGCGCTCTCCGCTGCTGACGAGCTCCCCGCCGATGCCGAGCACGTCGCCTTCGCGCGCCGTACGCGCCACCCGCGGTCGCAAGCGCGACGACGAAATCGCAGTAGCACTGAACGTCGTCGTGACCGCCGCGTTCCTGGAGCGTCAAGATGGCGTCCTTGAACATGGCGAGCGCCTTGGTCTGCAGGCTCTGGACGTTGCGCTCCGAGTCCGCGAGCCCGTGGTACCAGCGCGCGCAACTGGTCCTGCGCATCCATGACGTCGACCGACGGTGGCAATGCCCTGCACAAGCGGATGCCGGCTGTTGAGCGCATCGACGATGCCGGCCATCGCGGCAGCGCGCTCCAGCATCTCGTCGAACAGGCTGCCGCCGGACGCCGAGATGGCGATCGCGACGTGGTGCGGCGTGTTGCGCACGGTCCGCCACTGATCGTCCGTCAACTGTTCGCGCTTCAGCATGCTTCCTCCCGGCCGGCGTCCTGCCCCGAGGCGCCGACTTACCCCTGCCCGCGCGGGCGGCAAAGATGATACTCCGGAGATCCGCTGCGGCCAGCCCGTCGATGAATTTTACATATCGTCGCAATGACGGAACTCGAGGTGGTGCAACCGTTTGTTTTGTCAGGGCCGGTGTGCCGCTGGCACGCGGTATGCAGCGCAGCGGGCCCGGCGTCCCGCCGTTCGCGCTCGAGCGAAGGAGCATCCATGCACGGACGACACCTTCTTGCGGCACTACTGGGCGGTCTTCTCGCCTGCGGCCCCTTACAGGCGGCGACGATCGTCCTGGAGGCGGAACTCTCCGGCGCCAACGAGATTCCGAGCGGCGCCGGCGATCCGGACGGCACCGGCTTCGCCACGGTCACGATCGACACCATCGCGATGACGGTCGTGTGGGAGATCACCATCGAAAATGTCGCCGACGTCGTCGCGGCACACATTCATATCGGTGATTCGACGGTCAACGGCGCCGTGCGCATCGACTTTGAGGGGCAGCTGAGCGGCTCCGACCACCGACCCCGACGCGGTGCTGGTCGCCTCGAACCCGTCGGGCTGGTACGTCAACGTGCACTCGGTGGGGTTTGAGGGCGGCGCGGTCCGCGGCCAGCTGCACCGCGTGCGCCTGCCCGAGCCCGGCACCGCGGGGCTGCTGCTGCTCGGGCTGATCGGCGTCGCCGGCCTCCGTCGCCGCGCCTGATTCCGGCCCCTGCCGGGTCGCCTGCCACCGGCCCTGTCGCGACCGCCGAGAAGCGGTCGCGACGGGGCATCCGCTCGGCTAGCATCCGCCGGATGAACGATCTGGCCGCGAAGCAGCCGTCTCCACCCCTGGCGGCCATCCGCCCGCGGGCGGTCGTCTCGCCCAGCGGAACTCGCGTCGACGACTATTACTGGCTTCGCGACGACACGCGCCGCGACCCGCGAGGTCCTCGCCCACCTGACGGCCGAGAATGCCTGGCGCGAAGCGGGCTGCGGCACCTGCGACCGCTCACCGAGCGGCTCTACCTGGAGTTCGTCGGCCGGATCCGCCAGGAAGATGTTTCCGTCCCCTATCGGCGACGTGGCCACTGGTACTACAGCCGCTTCGAGACGGGCGACGAGTACCCGGTCTATGCGCGGCGCAGGGGCTCGCTGGACGCCGCGGAGCAGGTGCTCCTCGATCTGCGCGAGCGCGCGCGCGGACACGAGTTCTATGAGCTCGGCGGATTCGACATCAGTCGCGACGAGAGTCTCCTCGCCTGGACCGAGGACACGGTCGGGCGCCGGCAATACGTCCTCCGGGTCCTGAGCCTTGCCGATCGCCGCGTGCTCGAGGACACGATCGAGAACGTCGAGGCGCAGGTCGTCTGGCTGCCGGACAACCAGAGCGTGCTCTATGTCGAGAAGGATCCGCAGACCCTGCTGGGCCTCCGTGTCCGGCGTCACGTCCTCGGTACGCCGGCGTCGGACGACGTCCTCCTTCACGAGGAAGGCGACGAGTCGTTCTATACCTGGATCGATACCAGCAAGGACGACCGCTACGTGCTCATCGGCTCATCGAGCACCGTCACGAGCGAGCTGCGCTACGCACGGGCCGACGATCCGGTGCTTCGATTCGAAGTCCTCCTGCCGCGCGAGCGCGACCACGAATACGAAGCCGAGCCGTTTGGCGGGCGCTGGATCATCCGGACGAACAGCGGCGCGCCCAACTTCCGCCTCGTCGAGGCCGGCTTTGACACCGTGCGGGACCCCGGCACCTGGCGGGAACTGATCGCCCATCGCGAGGATGCCAGCATCGTCGGCTTCGATGTGTTCGACAGCTTCATCGCCGTCGAGGAGCGATCGGGGGGACTGCGCCGGTTGCGGCTGCGCGACTGGAACGGCGGCAACGAGCGCTACATCGAGTCTGACGAGCCCGCGTTTCACATGGCGCTCGGCGCGAACGAGGAGACGGACACCCGGCTGGTCCGATACGTCTATGCCTCGCTCACGACCCCCGCCTCGACCTACGATTTCGACCTGGACACGGGCCGTGCGACGCTGCTGAAGCGCGAGCCGGTGCTCGGCGATTTCGATCCGGCGAACTACGTCACCGAGTACGTCAGGGCAGCCGCACGGGACGGGGAGCAGGTGCCGGTGGCCCTCGTCTACCGGCGCGGCGTCCGGCGCGATGGCAACGGCGCCGCTGCTTCAGTACGGATACGGGGCGTACGGTCTCTCGTCCGATCCGTACTTCTCATCGCGACGCCTGTCGCTGCTCGACCGCGGGTTTGTCTTCGCCATCGCCCAGGTGCGCGGCGGGCAGGAGCTGGGACGGCGCTGGTACGACCACGGCCGGCTGCTCGAAAAACGTCACAGCTTCGAGGATTTCATCGACGTCACTCGATGGCTCGTGGCCCAGGGTTACGCGGATCCCTCACGCGTGGTGGCGACCGGCGGCAGCGCGGGCGGGCTGCTCGTGGGCGCCGTGGCCAACCTCGCGCCGCAGGATTACCGCGCGATCGTCGCGCACGTTCCCTTCGTCGACGTCGTGACGACCATGCTCGACAGCAGCATCCCGCTCACGACCAACGAGTACGACGAGTGGGGCGACCCCCACGAGCCCAGCTTCTACGACTACATGCTCTCGTACTCGCCGTACGACAACGTCCGGCCGCAGGAGTACCCCGCGATGCTGGTCAGCACCGGGCTCTGGGACAGCCAGGTGCAGTACTTCGAGCCGGCCAAGTGGGTCGCGAAATTGCGGCGCGTGAAGACCGACGACCGCCCGCTCTACCTTCGCATCGAGATGGAAGCCGGACACGGCGGACGCACCGGCCGCTTCCGGCAGCTCCATGAATCCGCTGAGGACTACGCGTTCATCCTCGACCAGGTTGGCCTCGCGGAAGAGCCGGAAGAGAAGAACGGTCGTCCGTGGCCGTGCAACCCGTGGATCAGGCTGGCTACTCTTTTCGTCGCCGATCTTCGCTCTCGAACTGACTCAGCGGTCACTGCTGCCGGCGGGCGTCGCGGCCGCTGCAGAGCCGGGCACCGGGAAGCCACGCTTGCGCATCAGCGCCGAGATGTCCGGGATCGCGTCCGCGGAACGCGCGGTAGCCGTCGGCCGGGTCGACCGTGTTGCCGACCGAGAAGACGTTGTCACGCAGACGCTTGGCGACCGCCTTGTCCCAGGCACCGTTCGCCTCGGTAAACGCCTCCCAGGCATCCGCCGTCAGCGTGTCGGACCAGAGATAGCTGTAATAGCCCGCCGAGTAGCCGTCACCCGGCGAACACGTGCGTGAACTGCGGCGTGCGGTGCCGCATCACGATCTCCGAGGGCATGCCGAGCGCCGTCAGTGTCTCGCGCTCGAACTTGTCGGGATCCACGGGCTTCGCACCCTCCAGATGCAGCTTCATGTCGACGAGCGCGCTCCCGAGGTACTCGACGGTCTTGAATCCCTCGTTGAATTTCTCCGCGCGCTCGATCTTCGCGACGAGCTCCGCCGGAATCGGTTTGCCGGTTTCGACATGTAGCGCGTAGCGGTTGAGGATCTCCGGCGTCGAGCAGCCAGTGCTCGAGGAGTTGCGACGGGAACTCGACGTAGTCGCGCGCGACCGCCGTCCCGGACAGCGACGGGTAGCTCACGTTCGAGCTCAAGCCGTGCAGCGCATGGCCGAACTCGTGAAAGAGCGTCGTCGCATCCTCCCAGCTGATCAGGACCGGCTCGCCGGGCTTGCCCTTCACGAAGTTGGAATTGTTCGACACGATCGTCTTGATGTCGCGGTCGAACCGCTCCTGCGTGCGATAGGAGTTCATCCAGGCGCCGGAGCGCTTGCCCTTGCGCGCATAGGGATCGAAGTACCAGAGGCCGACGAGCTGGCCCGCGGCATCGTTCACCTCCCAGACCCGCACGTCGGGATGGAAGACGGGAACCTTGGCCGCGTCCACCGGCTTGAAGCTGAAGCCGAAGACCTGCGAGGCCATGTAGAACATACCCTCGCGCAGATTCTCGAGCTGCAGGTAGGGCGTGATCTCCGTCTCGTCGAGATCGTACTTCGCCTTGCGCACCTTCTCGGCGTAGTAGCGGTAGTCCCAGGGCTCGATGCGGATTCCGGCCTTCTCCTTGTCGGCGACCGCCTGCATGTCGGCGACTTCCTCGCGAACGCGGGCGACAGCCGGCGTCCACACGGCCTCCATCAGCTCCATTGCGCGCGCCGGGTTGCGCGCCATCGCATTCTCGAGCCGCCAGTGCGCGTGCGTCTCGTAGCCGAGCAGCTTCGCGCGCTCGGCGCGCAGCGCGAGGATCTCCGTGATGATCGCGTTGTTGTCGGTCGCGCCGCCGCCGTCGCCGCGGTTGACGAACATCCGCCAGGCCTTCTCGCGCAGATCGCGCCGGTCGGAGTAGGTGAGGAACGGCTCGATGCTGGACCGCGTGTTGAGAACCGCCCACTTGCCCTTGTGCCCGCGGGATTCGGCTGCGGTCGCCGCCGCCGCGCGCGCGGTCTCCGGCAGGCCGGCGAGTGCGCTCTCATCCTCGAACAGGAGCATCTGCTCGCCCTCGTCGGCGAGGACGTTCTGGCTGAAATTCGTGTAGAGCGTCGCGAGCCGCTGGTTGATGCCCGACAGCTTCTCCTTTGCCGAAGGATCGAGCTTCGCGCCGGCACGGGTGAAATTGGTGTAGTAGAGCCACGCGAGCCGCTTCTGCTCGGGTGACAGGCCCGAGGTTTCGCGCGCGTCATAGACCGCTGCGATGCGCGCATACAGCTTGGCGTTCTGCGTGATCTGGTCGCTGAACGCCGCGAGCTTCGGTGACATCTCGCGCTCGACGGCCTGCACGGCCTCGTCGTTCAGGTTGGAGACGAATATGCCGTACACCGTCCCGGCGCGGTCCAGTGTGCGGCCGGTCCGCTCCATGGCCGCGATCGTGTTCTCGAACGTCGGCGCCCCCGGATCGTTGGCGATCCGCTCGACTTCGGCCAGATTCTCGGCCATGGCTGCCTCGAGGGCGGGACTCAGGTGCTCGGGACGGGCGCGATCGAACGGTGGAACGCCCGAGTAGGGGCCGTCCCAGGGCGCGAGCAATGGATTCGATGCGGCGGTCGCTGGTTTCTTCATGTCGTCGGCCACGGCCGCGGCGGTACCGGCCGCCAGCGCGACGGCGGCGATCCCGGCGAGCATTGAACGTGCAAGCATGATTGGTTCCCCTGGCCTGAGGGGCAGGCCGGCTGTTGACCGCCTAGACTACCGAAACCCGCTACAGTTCCCGCCTCCGGTGTCGGCGAAGCGTTGTCAGTCTGCGACGAATGGTGTCCCAACCTGGCTCAGCCCCGGTCCCACATCAGGTCCGAGCCGCCCGCGATCGCGCGCTCGATCATTGCGATGAGCGGCACCGCCCGCGTCGCGAGGTCGACGGGCGGGTCGCGGCGGCGTTGATCGTCCTCGTCTTCGGTGCCTGGGGCCGGCGCGGGGGAGGGCACGTGGCCCGACTGCGCCAGGCCGGAGCGGAGCCGTGCCAGGGCCGACGGCAGATCGGCCGCGAGCATCGCGCCCGGAATGCTCGCCGAATGGCCCAGGAGGTTTAGCAGCGCGAGCGCCGGTTCGGCGAACATCGTCAGGCGGTCGAAGCGGGTGGAGAAATTGACGATCATCGGACTTCCGCCCCTCGGGTGCCCAAGTGCCTCCGCATCTAACGGCATCGCTGCGGCGGCCGTCCACCGCCGGTACATTGCAGCGGCGCTGGAGCCGCTGGCCGTGGCCCGGTAGATTCTCCCGATACTGGCGGCCGAGGTGACTCTGGATGGAATACGAGAATCTGGTCTGCGAGCGGGAAGGCGCCGTTCTGGTCGTCAGCCTCAACCGTCCGGCGAAAATGAACAGCCTTTCGCTCGACCTGTTGCGCGAGCTGCGCCGGTGCGCGGAATCGATCCGGTCGGACTCGGAGCTGCGCGGAGTGGTCCTCAGCGGTCGCGGCCGCGGCTTCTGTGCCGGTGCGGACCTCACGGACCCGACGGGCGTGCCGGCCGCGGATCAGTCCATGGGGCAGGCGGTGGCGGCGCGCATGCGCGAGTTCTTTCACCCGGTCGCCGAGCTCTGGAGCCGGCTGCCGGTTCCGCTGGTCGTGGCCGTCAATGGCATTGCCGCCGGCGCCGGCGTATCGCTTGCGCTCCTCGGCGACGTGACAATCGCCGCGCGCTCGGCCAGTTTCGCGGTGCTCTTCACGCCTAAACTCGGGCTCGCGCCCGACATGGGTGCCACACAGCTGCTGCCCCGCCGAATCGGGCTGGCCCGCGCCCGGTACCTGGCCCTGACCGGGCGGCCGGTCAGCGGGGAGGAAGCCGAACGGATCGGGTTGATCGCTGAATGCGTCGACGATGCCTCGCTCGAGACGCGTGCGCGGACGCTTGCCGGCCAGCTCGCCGCCGGTCCGACACGCGCGCAGCTCGCGCTGCGGGAGTTGATCGAGGAGGGCACTACGCGAAGCCTGACCGAACAGCTCGAGCGCGAAGCGATTGCGCAGCAGTCGCTGGCCGACACCCGCGATTTCCGGGAAGGGATCGCGGCTTTCCGCGAAAAGCGTACGCCGGTGTTTCGCGGCTCCTGAGCCCCGGTCAGCCGCCTGCGAGTGCCTCGACCCGGTCGACGAACGACGCGATGTCGATCGGCTTCTCGATGAAGCCGCGGCACCCGACCTCGAGCACGCGCTGCTGGTCGACCGCCAGGGCGTGCGCACTCACTGCGATGACGGGCGCACGCTGGCGGCCGTTGGCCGCGGCTGCGAGCTTCGGAACGAACGCGCACCCGTCGCCGTCCGGCAGCTTGAGGTCCATGAGGATCACGTCGAACGGCTGTCCGGTCGCGATGGTGACCGCTTCCGTGCCCGAGCGCGCGATGCTGACGGAGTGGCCCCGGTGCGTGAGAAGCACCTCGACCAGGTAGGCGTTGGCGGCGTTATCCTCGATCAGCAGGCAGTGCATTCTTGGTCGCTCCGTCTGCCAGCGGCAATGTGAACCAGAAACGGCTGCCGTGCCCAGGGGTACTCTCTACGCCGATCTGCCCTCCCATGGCTTCGGTCAGCCGCTGCGCGATCGCAAGTCCGAGCCCGGTCCCCTCGCGCGCCCGCTGGTCAGGGATCTCGATGCGCTTGAAGGGTTCGAAAAGGGTCGACAGGTGGTCGGCGGGGATGCCGATTCCGGAATCCTCGACGCTGACCAAAGCCACGCTCCGACGGTTTTCAAAGCGGATCCGGACGTGGCCCGCGTCCGTGAATTTGAGCGCATTCGAGAGGAGGTTACCGAGGACCTGGCGTACGCGCTGCACGTCCGCCGCCACCACGATCTCAGACCCGGGCGCCTGCACCTCTAGATCGATGCAGCGATCGTGCGCCAGTACGTCGAACGCGGCCAGCTCGTTGCGCACATCCCCGGGGAGATGCATCGGCGCGATCCGCAGGCGGATCGCGCCCGCCTCGATCTTTGAGATGTCGAGGAAATCGCTGATGAGGGCCAGCAGCTGCTTTCCCGCTGCAAGCACGATGCCGAGCTGCTTGCGCTGCTCGGCCGTGACCGGACCCGCCATGCCCGAAAGGATCAGGTCGGTGAAGCCGATGATCGAGTTGAGCGGAGTGCGCAACTCGTGCGACACCGTGCCGAGGAACACGGACTTGACGCGATCGGCGGTTTCGGCGCGATCCTTCGCGAGCACGAGCTCCCGGGTACGCTCGAGGATGCGGTCCTCGAGCTCCATGTTGAGGCTGCGCAGGCGCGCCTCGCTTTCCCGCAGCGCGCGTGTTGCCCGCACTCGATCCGTCACATCGATCAGCACGCCGAGCACGCCTTCGACCTGGCTGGCGGAATCACGGAGCGGCGCAAAGGAGACGTTGACATGGGCGACGGAGCCATCGAGCCGTCTGCGCGTTACTTCGACGCTGCGCACGGTATCGCCCCCGAGCGCACGCTGGCGCAGCCGCTCTGCGGTCTGCGCCGACGGATGCATGATTGGCGGCAGGCGACCGATGGCATCCTTCGCCGCCACGCCCGACAGCTCCTCGGCCGCATGATTCCACACGGACCAGACCCGTCCCTCCGTGTCGAGATCGAAAATCGCTGCGGGCGACGCAGCGATGAGCGAGGCCCAGCGATCACTGAGCGCGCGGATCTGGTCGGCGGCCCGGCGCGATTCGGTGACATCCGTGGAGATGCCTCCGATCGCGTAGATGCAGCCCGACGCGTCGCGGACGGGAAACAGAACGACCAGCACGGTGCGTTCGCCTGCGCCGAACGACACGGTCTCCTCAAACGAGATCGGCTGCCCGGTCTCGAGCACCTCGCGGTCACGCGCCGCGATCTTGGCCCCGTCCGCCGCCGAAAACAGTTCTTCGCGCGACCGGCCAAGCAGACGATCGAGCGGGGTCTGCAGCCACTCGGCGCAGCGCCGGTTTGCGAGCAGGCAGTTCCCGTCGCGATCCGTCAGCCAGATGGCGGACGTACTGGCATCGACAATCGCCCGCAGCCGCAGGTAGGCCTCGTCCTGGGCGCGCACCGCCTGCTCGCGCTCGCGTCGCAGCGCGATGGAATCGAGCCCGAAGGAGAGGCTGCGCGACACCTCGTCCAGCGTCGCCAGCACATCCGGCTCGAAGAAACCCGGCTCGCAGGCGAACAGGCACAGCGACCCGACCACCGCGTCACCGCGCCGCAGCGGTTCGCTCGCGACCGAGCGCAGGCCACGAGTGAGCGCATTGCGTGCGCAGGGTCCGGGAACCGCGACGTCCGACAGGTCACCCCATTCGACGAGGTTGCCGTTTGCGATCGCAAGCGCGCAGGGATCGTCTCCGGCGGCGACGGACGTGTCGAGCGCGTCACCGTTCAGTGGCGGATACTCGACGACGGCCCGTTCCGCCGCGCCGGCACCGGCCGCCGCGCAGCTTGCGCGCACGTAACCGAAGTACCCGCTCTCCACCGCGATGCGGCAGGTTTCGCTCAGCAGGCCACGCTCGTCGTCGGCGTGCGCGACCGTGGAGTTCACGCGCGACAGCATCGCGTTCAGGTCGCGCGCACGCGTCAGGCGCATTTCGGCCAAGCGGCGTTCCGTGACGTCGTTGATGGTTGCGAGCGTGTAGGGCGCGCCGCCGTCGGGGGACGGAACGCAGCGCACTTCGAGCTCCGCGTGCAGCAGGCTGCCGTCCTGGCGCACGTAGCGCTTGCGGAGTCGGTAGCCCTCGATTTCGCCGGCGACGAGGCTCGCGAGCTGCTGGACGTTCGCGTCCAGGTCCTCCGGATGCGTGATCTCGGCCCACGTCAGGCTGAGGAGCTGCTCCCGCGTGTAGCCGAGCATGCGGCAGAACTCGTCGTTCACGACCAGCAGCCGCCGTGAGCTCGCCTTGGAAATCGCCATGCCGACGAAGGGCAGCTCGAAGTAGAGCCGCGGCAGCTCCCAGTCCAGCCATTCGTCCACCCGGTCGCGTCCAGCGTCCGCATTGCCCCGGTGCGCCCCGCCCGAACCGGACGGCGGCGCCGGCGAGGGCGACGAGAGGCGGGACGGCCCGTTTGCCGCTGCGCGCCGCTGGGCATGGTCTTGCCTGCCCAGAAGCAGCTCCGGGACGCGTCGCAGCAACCCGACGATCCAGGCCAGCCGTGGCAGACTATGCAGATGCTCGATGGGCGTATTCATCGCGGGCCTGTTCCGATGGCAAGGGCACCCTCGTGACCATTCCACGACCCCGGGTCGCCCTCGTGGTGGACGACGATGCCCGCAGCCGCGAATTGCTGCAACAGCTGCTCGTGCTCGGCGGCTACGAGGTGCGCGCTGTCGGCGGCGGTCACGCCGCGCTCGCGCTGCTGGCGGACGAAGTACCCGACGTGGCGGTCATCGACCTGCGGATGCCGGGAATGGATGGGCTGCAATTGTGCCGGAAAATCCGCGACCTCGCACGCCCGGGTCGCGACTTGCCGGTGGTGGTCCTGACCGGCATGGACGACGAGGCGGCCCGGCAGGCGGCGATCGATGCCGGAGCCGACGACGTGCTCGTAAAGCCGGTCGACCGCATCCAGCTCACGCAGCGCGTCGATCGGGCCAGGGCGGCCGCTGCGGCCTCCAGACGCGGTAGCGGCCCGTGAGCACCGAGCGCGTCGAGGCACGGGTGCTGCTCGTCGATGACGAGGTCAGGGCGCTTGCGCTCGCCGAACGGGCCCTGGTGTCCGATGATTTTGCCTGCCGCCTCGCGCATTCCGCCGACGAGGCACTGAGCTGGTTGCGCGAGGCTCCGCAGGCGGACGTGGTGGTGAGCGACATCCGGATGCCCGTGACCGACGGTATCGAGTTCCTCTCGCGCGTGCGCGAGGAATTCGCGGCCCGGCGCTGGCTGCAGATCATCCTAGTCACCGGCCATGCGACGGTGGACACGGCAATCGCCGCGATCAGACTCGAGGCCAGCGATTACCTGCTGAAGCCCGTCGAGCCCGCCGCGCTGCGCGAGTCGGTCGGCCACGCTCTCAAGCGCGCGGCGAGCCTGCGGCAGATTGAGCGCGCGCGACCCGATTCGGCGGATGCGGCGGCGCTGCGCGAGTTCGCCGGCGTGGCGAGCGAGCTCGCCGGGAACATGCGCCACCTGAGCCGGCTCGGGCCCGCGAGTGCCGTCGCCCATGTCAAGGCGAATCTCGCCACGCTCGAGCTGCTGCGTCGGCTGCAGGGCGCGCGGCAGACGATCTTCGGCGACGCCGTGATGCCCGAGCCCGCCTGGGAGATGCTGGCGGAGCTGATGCGCGCGCGGCTGTCGGGGGAGCGGCTGTCCGTGACGAGCCTTGCGCTGTCCTCGCAGAGTCCGGCCACGACGGCGTTGCGACGCATCGAGGAGCTGATCCAATGCGGGCTCGCGACCCGGACTCCGGACCCGGTCGACAGGCGGCGATCCTACGTAGAGCTCACGCAGGAGGGGGCGAAACGAATGCAGGTCTTCCTGGAAGGATTCGCACGCACGGTCCTGGGCTGAGGCGCCGCTATGCGCGAGAGTGCATCCGCCGAGGCGCTGCGCGATCGTCTGCACGACGCGAACGACGAGCTGTCGATCGCCACGATGCAGCTCGAGCTGCTGCTCGAGGCGGGCAGCCTCGATGTGGCCGCGACACGCTCGGTGCGCGAGACGCTGGAAGCCTGCCGGGCCGCCACGGCGGCGCTGCGCGATGCGTGGCTGGTGCTGAGCCGGTCAGGTGAGTTCTAGGTTCCCCAGGTACTGCGGGAGCATCCGGCACCACGTCGGCCAGTCGTGGTCATACGACGGACCCCAGTCGTCCACCCGGTTCGGTATTCCCTTGCCACCGAGAACCGCGGCCATGGCCCGGGACTCGTCGATGTTCTCCCAGCGACCCGAACCCGAGGCCAGAATAACCAGGCGGGTGCGCAGCGCCTCGAGCTGCCAGTCCTCGCCGCAGGCCCGGAAGGTAGTGCATCGGCGACGAGAAATAGAAATCGTCGTTCCAGTGGCCATGCACGTAGCGCGAGAGATCGTAGGTCCCGCTCATGCCGATCGCGAGTCGAAAAGCGTCCGGGTGCCTGCAGAGCGTCGCCACGGCATTGAAGGCCCCGATCGACGCGCCCGATACGACGATCTCGATGGCAGCCGAGGCACAATCCTGGCGGATCAGCGGCACGAGCTCCTGGTAGATGAATGCGTCGAAGAGGTTCTGCACTCGCGAGCTGTACTGCGGCGCGTGGCGCTTCTCGATCCAGTGACGGCCGGCGACGCTGTCGATGGAGTACACCTTGATCCGTCCCGCGTCGATGAGCGGGGCGAGAGCGGCGACGAGCCCGTGGCGCTCCACCTCTTCGAAATCACCCCCCGCGGTGGGAAAGACGAGCACCGGCCGGCCGTAATGACCCCAGCGTGCGACCCGTGCGGCAGCGGGCAGGCGGTCGGATGGCCAGCCAAAGCATTCCTTCTCCATGCATGCCTTCGGTCAGCCGCGCCCTTCGAGCTCGAGCCAACGCTGGATCCGGCCGACGAAGAGCTCCGTGAATTCCTCCACCTCGTGCGCGGGGTAGAGCGCGCTCACTTTCCTGCGAACCGCGTCGCGGGCGGCCTCCGAGCCGAAGAACTCCGCCGCCACCTCGTCGAGGTGTGCGAGATGTCGCGCGCAGAACTCCTCGAACTCCGCCGCCGCCAGGCGCTGCCGCGCGATCGCCGCGTAACGCGCGAGCTTCTCGCGGTAGGGGAGGTCACCGGCGGCGACCTCGAACCACGGCTCCCAGTCGAGCGTGCGGCGCATCGGGCGGTGCGTCGCCGCACAGAAGATCGCCCAGCGCAGGTTCGCCTTGATCAGCCAGGGAAAATGGTAATGGAGCGAGGTGACCTGCGAATCCGGGCAGGCGTTGGCGAAGTCGATCGGATACCAGTGGCCGTCTTTCTGCAGCGCCTCGCAGGAATTGAAGTCCCAGCCGAAGAAGGCATTGATCGTGAGCGTGATGTCCTCGAGCTCTGACTGCGCCTCGGGCGTGAGAAAGCCGCGATCCATCCGGTACCGGTCGTGCAGCGGCGCGGCCGGATCGTAGTTGACGACGCGCGTCTGTGGCCCGAGGCCGACACAGCGGACGAAGAGGTCGTACGGGATCACGGCGGCCTGCAGGTGCATCACCTTCGTGCCGCTCGCTTCGTAGGCGGCGCGGAGCGCCGCTTCGTCGTCGATCTTCGACACACCGACCCAGCCGCCGCCGTCGTAGGGCTTCATGAAGAGCGGGTAGCCGAGCCTTCGGCCGACCTCGCCGAGGTCGAAGAGCTGCGCGTAGCGGGTCAGCGTCGGCTGCAGGTCGGCGGTCTGCTCGTACGCCTTGGGGGGCAGCATCCAGGTGTCCGGGATGTCGAGCCCGAGCCGCATCATTGCGCAATAGGTCGTGTGCTTTTCGTTCGACTGCAGCGACCAGGGGTTGTTGAAGACGTAGGTGTCGTTGAGCACGACCGCCTTCTTGATCCATTCGCGGCTCGTGTGATACCAGTGGGTCAACCGGTCGATCACGAGGTCGTAGCGCACCGGCTGGCGCAGGTCGAAGGGCTCGATCGTCACCCGGCTGACCTCGAAACGCAGCGTGTCGCCGCGCCAGGCAATCGCAAGATCGAGCCGCGCGAGGATTTCCTCGAAGCAGATCGGCCAGCAGATGTCCGCGCCGAGCGACAGCCCGATTTGCCTGGTCAGGTTTGCCACGGCTTACCCCCGGTTCGCCTTCGCCAAGTCTCGCAGCTACCGTACGCGGGTGCGAGCCTACTCATAGACCATCCACAAGGGCCCCGGGAAGAGCCAGGTCAGGCCCGACTGGAGCCTGTCGCGCCAGTTCTCCCAGTTGTGCCCGTCCCGTACCTCTTCATAGCGCACGTTGAGCCCGTGATCAGTGAGCAGGGGCACCAGGCTTCGGTTCTCATAGATCAGCGATTCATATATCCCGCAGCTCAGATAGATCCGCTCGGCGGGACGACCCGGTGCCGCGCGGAACCGGTTGACGAAGCGTGCGACTGGATCGAACACGGGCGATCGTCGGTGGTGGCCGATGTCCGAGAACGCGAAGGAGCCGGACTCGAGGAGCAGCCGGCCGAACCGACCCGGATGCCGCCACGCGGCATGCAGAGACGCCACGGCGCCGAAGCTCGCCCCCATCAGTCCGCGAGAAGCCGGCTCGTCGCGCAGCGGGAAGCGTGCCTCGAGCGCAGTCGGCAGTTCGGTTGCGACGAATCGCGCGTGGCCGTCGTGTCCTGCGTACTCGGTCAGGCGATTCGTGGAATCGGTCAGCGCCACGATGAGCGGTGGAATCTCGAGCCGATGGATCAGGTTGTCGAGGACGACCTGCAGGTTTGCATAGCGCAGGAAGTCCGTGCCGTCATGCACGATCAGCAACGGATAACGCCGGCTGCGGCGGAAACGGGCTGGCACGTAGACGCCGATCCGGCGGACGCCGCCCGGCAGCATAGTCGGGACTTCAAGCTCGTCGATCTGGCCGGCGCGTGCGCTGGTATCAGGCAGCGTCCAGTCGGGGCGTACATAGCCGTAGCCCTGTACGACCGAGTTCGCGCCGAAGGGATCGGAGGCCTGCAATGGGTTGGCCGGGTCCGTGATCCAGTCGACCCGGCCATCGCGGACGATCTCGAACTTGTACTCGATCCGGGAGTTGGGCGGCAGATCGATCCGGAGCACCCAGTCGTCGGTGCCCTCGATGCGCTCGAAAGGCTGGCTCGCGGGCAGACCGTGTATCCAGCATCGGAGACCCACCGAGTCCGCCGCCCCTCGATAATGGAAAGTGACGCCGTTCGGGTCGACACGCGGATGACGGCCTTCGTCCGGCAACCGGGCAGACGCTGCGGCCGGTCGGTCGACCACGAGATCGGCCTCGTTCATGCTGCCCGCTCGATCGGAGCCGGCGGGCCGGTTCGAGCCAGCCTGCGACTACCTGAGCCAGCGCAAAGCGCACCGTCGCGAAAGAGCAGCCAGTCGCCCTCGTCGAGCGTATAGCAGCGCGCCGGGCTCAGGCGCCGGGCAAGAAGCGCGGTGCGCTCCGGATCATCGAGCGCCAGACGCCGGACGGCATGGGGCAGGAAGACCGCGTCCGCTACCAGCCCAAGCCCGCGCTCGAAGATCTCCGCCGCGCCGGCGCCCTGCGGCGGGTAATCGTGGAACAGGAGCACGCGCGAGCTGAGCGCCATGGCGCCGGCCGACCAGGCGACGAGGGACTTGCCGCGGAGCAGCGCTCGCATTCCGAACAATCCCAGTCGGTTGATGAGCACCGCGACATGGCCGCCGGCGATCAGCACCGTCGACGCGGCGGCCAGCGTGCGCTCGAGCTCCGCTCGGTGACGTGCAAGCGCAGGGCGTTCGCCCGCCCGCCATTGCGACTCGAAGCGCGCGTGCACGGCGTCGATCGCAGCGAGGTGCCGCGCATCGAGGAGACGCAGCGCCGCCACGGCGGCCCTGCGCGCCCGACGCAGGGGGGGCGTCACCGGCTGCGTGGCGAAGATCTGACGCGCAGCGGCCTTGGCATGCGTCAGCTGCAGGCGATAGAGATCCTGCATTTCGCGCAGCAGCGCCTGTCGCGCACGGTAGGCGGCGTGGAATTCCGGATCCGACCCGAACGCCGTCTCGGCGCGCGCGTAGAGGCGCAGATCGTGCACCGGTTGCTCAAGATGCTCCTCGAGCGCCGCGAGCTCGGCTTCGCGTTCCTGCCAGCCGGCTGTAATGGCGGCGATGGGGCCAGTCATTCCCGATGCGGCAAGGCGCGAAGCGAGGTTTGGCGACCGGACCTGCGGCCCGAGGATCAGGACATCAGACATGGCGGCAGCCTGCGAACCCCGCGGCGGCCTGTCAATGCGGGGTCGGGTGACGGGGGTCACCGGACTCGGGAAAATTCGGCTCGGAGCTGATTATTCGCGAATAATTGGCTCCGAGCCAAATTTCGCGGGGGCTTGAGGAAATGAAATCGAGGTCGCGGTTGGTGGCAGTGTGGATCGGAACCGCGGGAGTCCTGTTTGTGCCGTCGCCGCAAGCGGCGGATACGGCGCCCGCCCAGCGGCGCACGACCGCGGAAGTGATTGCGGCGGCGGGCCCGGGAGACTGGCGGGCGCCCGATCCGGCGAACACGCTTTACCTGCAGCTCGCCTCCGGTCGGGTCGTCATCGAGCTGGCGCCCGATTTTGCGCCGCAGCACGCCGAGAACATCAAGACGCTGGTCCGCGAAGGGTATTTCGATGGCCTGGGCATCATCCGCTCGCAGGACAACTTCGTCGTTCAGTGGGGAGACGCTGACGGCAACCGGCCGCTCAAGTCGGCGAAGACGAGCGTGCCCCCGGAATTCACGGTCGCAAAAGGCGGCTCGTTGCCGTTCACCAGGCTACCGGATCCCGACGGTTATGCGCCGGAAGTCGGATTCTCGGGCGGGTTTCCCGCGGCGCGCGACCCGCGCACCGGCGAGACCTGGCTGGTGCACTGCTACGCGATGGTCGGCGCAGGCCGCGCCAACGAGGTCGACAGCGGCACCGGCGCGGAACTGTACGTCGTGACGGGGCATGCACCCCGGCAGCTCGATCGCAACATCGCGCTGATCGGGCGCGTGGTGCAGGGCATGGAGATTCTGTCGGTGCTGCCGCGCGGTACGGGAGCGCTCGGTTTCTACGAGCAGCCGGCCGAGCGCGTGCCGATCACATCGGTGCGGATGGCCGCCGACGTGCCTCCGGCCGAGCGCTCGACGGTCGAGCTGATGCGCACCGACACGCAGACCTTCGCGGCGCTGGTCGAAGCGCGCCGCAACCGGCAGGATGAGTGGTACAAGGTGCCGGCCGGGTACATCGACATCTGCAACGTGCCGATCCCCGTCCGGCCGCGCTGAGCGCGGAGGGGGAAACGATGGACCGATTCTGGCTCAAGCATTACCCGCCGGGTGTTCCGGCTGAAGTCGACGTCACGCAGTACCGCTCGCTCGTGCACCTGATCGAGGATGGCTTCGCGCACCACGCGGCGCGCGACGCCTATGCGTTCATGGACAAGCGCATCGGCTTTGCAGAGGTGGAACGCCAGTCGGCCGCTTTTGGCGCCTGGCTGCAGGGGCGCGGGGTGGCGCCGGGCGCGCGCGTCGCGCTCATGATGCCGAACGTCCCGCAATACCCGATCGCGCTCGCCGGCGTCCTGCGCGCGGGTTGCGTGGTGGTGAACGTCAACCCGCTCTACACGCCGCGCGAGCTCGAGCACCAGCTCAGGGATTCCGGCGCCGAGGCGATCGTGATCGTCGAGAACTTCGCGATCACCCTGCAGCAGGTGATCGCGAAGACCGCGGTCAGGCACGTCGTCCTCGCCTCGATCGGCGACCTGCTCGGATTCCCCAAGGGCGCGATCACGAATTTCGCGGTAAGGCGGATCAAGAAGATGGTGCCCCCGTACGCGCTGCCGGGGGCCGTACGATTCAACGATGCCATCGCGGAGGGCGCCCGCCGCACGCTGGTGCGGCCGGACGTCGGCCCCGACGATATCGCCTTCCTGCAGTACACCGGCGGGACGACCGGTGTGTCGAAGGGTGCGACGCTCCTGCACCGGAACATGGTCGCGAACGTGCTGCAGCTCGAAGCCTGGGTGAATCCCGCCCTCGCGGACGGGAGCCGGGGTCCCGTACCGGCACAGTTCGTGTACATCTGTGCGCTGCCGCTCTACCACGTGTTCGCGCTCGTCGTGAACTGCCTCGCGGGCATCCGGCTCGGAACGCTCAACGTGCTGATCGCGAACCCGCGCGACATTCCGGGCTTCGTCGGGGAGCTGGCGAAGTACCCGTTCAACGTCATTCCCGGCGTCAATACGCTCTACAGCGCGCTGGCGGACAACCCCGATTTCCGCAAGCTCGACTTCTCGCACCTGCGGGTCGCGAACGGCGGCGGCATGGCAGTGCACCGCGCGGTCGCCGAGAAGTGGCTGGCCGTGACCGGCGTGCCGATCATCGAGGGCTACGGCTTGTCCGAGACCTCGCCGGTCGCGACCTGCAATCCCGCGACCGCACGCGAGTACAACGGCACGATCGGGCTGCCGTTCCCGAACACGGACATCGCAATCCTGGACGACGATGGCCGACCGCTGCCTCTGGGCGAACCGGGCGAGATCGGCATCCGCGGCCCCCAGGTGATGGCCGGCTACTGGCAGCGTCCCGACGAAACCGCCAAGGTCATGACCGCCGATGGGTTCTTCAAGTCAGGCGACGTCGGCGTGATGGACGAACGCGGCTATATCCGGATCGTCGATCGCAAGAAGGACATGATCATCGTTTCCGGGTTCAACGTGTACCCGAACGAGATCGAGGGCGTGATCGGAATGCATCCGGGCGTCGCCGAATGCGCGGCGATCGGTATCGCGGACGAACGCTGCGGCGAGGCCGTCAAGGTGTTCGTGGTGCGCCGCGACGCGGCACTCACCGAAGCCGAGCTGATGGAGTGGTGCAGGCAGCAGCTGACCGGCTACAAGAAGCCGAAGCACATCGAGTTCCGCGCCGAGCTGCCGAAGAGCAATGTCGGCAAGATCCTGCGGCGCGAGCTGCGCGACTCGAAGCCGGTCGCAGACGTGCGGAGCGCCTAGCGGCCGCGGAACACAGGCTTGCGACGCTCAGCGAAAGCGGCCACCGCCTCGGCGAGGTCGTCGGATTGCAGGAACGCGGCGTTCCACGCCGCGACGTAGTCGAGCCCGGCCGCGTCGTCGCGTCGCACCGCCGAAACCGAGCACTTCCTTTGCTCCCTGCAGCGCGAGCGGCGAGTGCGCCGCAATATCGTGCGGCCACTTCGCGCGCACGCGCGTGCATGGACGAGGGATCGGCGAGCACCTCGCTCACCAGCCCGATCTCGCGGGCGCGTATGGCGTCGATGTCGCGGCCGGTGAAGATCAGCTCGCGTGCCGCGCCGTCGCCCACGATGCGCGGCAGGCGTTGCAGCGTGCCGACGTCGGCGACCATGCCGATCCGTGTTTCGCGGACGGAGAACACCGTGTCCGCCGACGCAAAGCGCAGGTCGCAGGCCGTGACGAGGTCCATGCCCGCGCCGAGGCAGGCGCCATGGATCGCGGCGATGACGGGCTTGTTGGTCAGCGCGAACGAGCTCACCGCGCGCTGGTATCGGCGGATGTCATCATGGAGCGCGCGGCGCTTGCCGACCGCCGACTCGCCTTTGCCCGAGATGGACTCGCCCCTGGTCAGCGCCGGCGCGTGGTCGGGCAGGTCGATGCCCGCGCAGAAGGCCTTGCCCTGGCCCGCAAGCACGATGACGCGCACGTCCGGGTCGGCGTCGAGCTGCGTCACGGCCGCGGGAATCTCGTCCCACAACGCCCGGTTGAGCGCGTTCAGTTTCTCGGGGCGGGCGAGCCAGAGGACGGCAATTCCGGCGTCGCATTCGATCAGCAGGTGTTCGTAGCTCACATCTCGTGCCCTGGTTGTGGCCGCCCGCGTTGCTTCCGGGCGGCAAGGTTCAGTCCCCGAAGCCACAGCCCTCGATCCCGACGCAGACCTTTCGGCCGCGCTCCATGTCGTTCAGCGTCGAGTCCGTGCGGCGTACGATCTCCTCGAGCTGCTCACGGGTGAAGCACACCTGCTCGGCCAGGCGGCTGCCGATCGTGACGACCGATCGGCAGTAGTAGTCAGTGCCACCGCGCTTGACGCGCCGGTACCCGCTTGGAATCTTGCCCTGCGGTTTCCCGGTCGAGGCGTTGTCGGGGGCAGCACGGGCGGCCGAGTCGGCGCTCGGTGCCGGAACGCTGGCAGCTGCATCCGGCGCAGGCGGGATCGGCGGGGTGGTGGGCTGCGACGAGCAGGCGGCGAACGAGCCGGCCAGCGCAAGCAACGCGATGGGACGCATGATCAGACGGATCATTCGATACTCCCCTTGTTGACCCAGAACGTGTATCCGGGTCGAAACACTGCCTCGGCCCCCGGGCAGCGCCGAAATGGTTCATGGCCACCTGGCAGTCACCGATCCTACTTTGTCGGCGAGTCAGGGAATGTCAGATTTACCTTCGTGATGGCGCTACCGTTTGGGAGTTTCGCGCCTGCTGCGACCGCGCGCCGGTTTTGGCGTGTTGTGCCTGGTGCTGGGCCGTCCTGACTCGACGTGGCCCAGTGCAGCACGGCGTCCGGGACGCCGGGCGCGAGTGATGCCAGCTTTTCGAGCAAGGCCGCGCCCGGTGGCACGGCGACTTCGGTCAGCCGGAAACGGATCGCGAGGAACATCGCCTTCACGACCCAGGACACCGGCAGATTGAGCGCGCGCGGCCAGAGCTTGCCTGCGCCCGGTTTGCCCTGCACGGCCGTCGTCATCGGCGTCTCGACGACGCCCGGCAGGATCAGCGAGACGTGGATAGGCTCGCCGACGAGGTCGGTGCGCAGCGCCTCGGTGAGGCCGATCAACGCGAACTTGGTCGCCGAATAGCCGCCGAGCGGTGAGAACCCGCGCCGGCCCGCGAGCGACGCGACGTTGACGATGTGGCCGCCCGAGCCCGCGCGCATCCGGCGCACGGCTTCCTGCATCACGTGGAGCGCGCCGAACAGGTTTACGTCGAGCATCGTCTGCAGATCGCGTGCGCGCAGATTCGCGACGCGCCCCGGTATGACGACTCCCGCGTTGTTGATCACGATGTCGACGCCGCCGAACTCGGCAATCGCCTTGCGGAAGCACGCAGCAACCGCGGCCGGTTTCGTGACGTCGGCCGGAGCGATCAGGATGCGCGCGGTGGATTTTCCGGCCCGGGCCGCGGTTTCGGCGAGCGCCTTCGCCCGGCGCGCCACGAGTACCACGTTCGCGCCGGCGGCCGCGAATGCGACGGCGGCCTCGCGGCCTATTCCGCTCGAGGCGCCCGTGATGAGTACCGTCCTGCCGGCGAAAGGAGCTCTTGATGGCATCCTGATATCCCGATCGTGAGTCGTCCGATGCAGGCGTCGAGGCCCCGCTCGGCTGGTCTACTTCAGAAACTCGGCGACCGGTGTAAATTTCAGTCCGAGATCCCGCGCCACGGCTTCATTGGTGATGTGCCCGGCGTGCACGTTGAGCCCGTTCGCAAGATGCGGGTCGGCCTTGAGCGCAGCTTTCCAACCGTGATCGGCCAGGCGTCGCGCGAAGGGCAGGGTCGCGTTGTTGAGCGCGAAGGTGGAGGTGCGAGGCACCGCGCCCGGCATGTTGGTGACGCAGTAGTGGATCACGTCATCGACGACGTAGGTGGGCTCAGCATGCGTCGTCGGGCGACTGGTCTCGAAGCAGCCGCCCTGGTCGATCGAGATGTCGACCAGCACCGACCCCGCCTTCATCCGCTTCACCATGTCGCGCGTCACGAGTCGCGGCGCAGCGGCGCCGACGATCAGCACCGCGCCGATCACGAGATCCGCGTCGATCACGAGCGCCTCGATCTGGTCCTGAGTCGAGTACTCGGTGCGCAGCGCCGGGCCGAAGAGCGCGGAGAGCTCGCGCAGCCGCTTGACCGAGCGATCGACGACCGTGACGTCGGCGCGCAACCCGACCGCCATCTCCACGGCGTGCGTGCCGGCGACTCCGCCGCCCAGCACGACGACCCGGGCGGGCGCCACGCCGGGCACGCCGCCCAGCAGCACGCCGCGACCGCCGTTCGCCTTCTGCAGGCAGTAGGCGCCGACCTGCACGGACATACGCCCGGCGACCTCGCTCATCGGTGTGAGCAGTGGCAGGCTGCCGTCCGGCGCCGTGACGGTTTCGTAGGCGATGCAGGTCGCACCCGACTTCTGCAGCGCCTCCGTCTGGGCCTTGTCGGCCGCCAGGTGCAGATAGGTGAAGAGCACCTGGTCCTTCCGCAGCCTCGCGCATTCCTCCGGCTGCGGCTCCTTGACCTTCACGATGAGCTCGCTCTCGGCGAACACATCGTCGGCGTTCGCTGCAATCTTGGCGCCCACGCGCAGGTAGTCCGCGTCGGTGAAGCCGATGCCGGCCGCAGACCCTGTCTGCACCCGCACCTGGTGACCGGCGTCGACGAGCTCGCGGACCGCCGCGGGGACGAGTCCGACGCGATACTCGTGGACCTTGATTTCCTTAGGTACGCCGATGCGCATGGTGGTCCCCTCTTGTGTTGTCGGTATGTCGTCGAGCTGGCCAAGCATAAGTCCGGCGTGCGGCGGATTGGTGCAAAAGAGTCCGTCGGGTCGGGCGAACCGTGCAATAAAATGCGGTGAACGCACCCTGATATAGAAGGAATTTGCGCGTGAAGCTCGATCGGGTCGACAAGTGCATCCTGGCCGAGCTCCAGCGCGATGGGCGGCTCACCAACCGGGAGCTGGCCGAGCGCGCGAACCTGAGCGAGTCAGCTTGCCTGCGCCGCGTGCGTGGGCTCGAGGAGGCGGGCGTGATCGACCGTTACACGGCGCACGTCAACCAGGCCAAGGTCGGCCTCCCGGGCAACGTGTTCGTCAGCATCACGCTCAATCGCCAGGAGCAGGCGGACCTCGCGGCCTTCGAGGACGCAGTGCGCCGCGTGCCCGAGGTGATGGAGTGCTACCTGATGACGGGTCAGCAGGACTACCTGCTGCGCGTGGCAGTCTCCGATCCGGCGGACTTCGAGCGGCTGCACAGCCAGCACCTGACGCGCCTCCCGGGTGTGGCGCGCGTGCAGTCGAGTTTCGCCCTGCGCACGGTGCGCAAGAGCAGCGAGCTGCCGATACCGCCTTAGTCGGTGCCTTAGTCGGTGCCGGGTCGCAGTTTCGCAGTTGTTTCTTGCGAAGCTAGCTTCCCTGGCAGTCGCCGCGCGCTCCGGCGGGCCAGCCGGCCTCCGGCCGCCGCACGCGATCCCCGATTCTCGCGCGCAGCTCGGCGACGCGGCCGCCCTTGATCTCCACGACCAGCACCGCCGGCGAGCCGGAGCCGATCGACGCGAGCGACAAGGGTTTGGTGCGCTCGGCGATGCTCACGATGCAGCCGCGCTCGTCGACGAACAGCATGTCGAGTGGCAGGTAGGTGTTCTTCATCCACATGCTGAGGACCTGTGGCGTCTCGTAGACGAAGATCATCGCGTCGTCGTCGGCAAGCGTGGCCACGTACATCAGCCCGCGGGCCCGCGTCTCGGTCGTCTCGGCGCGCCAGGCGCGGAAGTCGTGGCGACCGGAGCACGCGGGTCTCGATGACGATGCGCTCGCGCGGAAGCGCATCGAGGTTCGCCCGCGACGCGTCCCCCGTGGCCGTGGCGCCGAATAGCGCAGCCAGGAGCCCGGCCAGGCCCGCCAGCAGCGCCGGCCGGCCTCTCGTCATCCGCGGCTCACCGATCGGTCCGGGCGAGGGTCGAGTCGGCGATCGCGTCGGCGAAATCCACCACCGCCTCGACATCGAAGCGGGACACCAGCACCGCCCCGTCACCGTGCACCGCGCGTGCCGGCTGCGTGCAGTAGCCGCGCCCCGTCAGGCGGAAGAGCGTCTCGCCCTGCGACTCCTGGTGGACTTCGTCCATCGCACACTTGTCGTCGCCCTGTGTCGCGAAGAACTGACCCGCGCCTTCCTGCACCAAGGTCAGGTTGACCGGCACCTGGGTGCGCGACTCGCCAGGTCGAAGTGGACCGATTCCGATCACGATCAGGAGCGACTCCCCGGGCGCGGCGCCCGGACCCTTGAAAAGCAAGCGCACGCCGTCGCCCGTCGGCCGCAGTCCGCCGCGGCACTGCGGTACGCCTGCGGCCCACTCGAGGTCGGCTTCGATCGAGCCCTGCAGGCGCGCGCGCAGGAAGCCCGTGTCCGACGGAATGCAGAGCAACTCCTTGTTCGGCGCAGGCGCCGTCGCCTCGGCCCGGCGCTCATCGGCATGGCCGCAGCCGGCCGCGCCCAAGAGCGCGCAGGCGGCCGGCAACAGCCATCCGAGTTCAGTCCGCGCGCGGCGTCGAGACGAGCAGGTTCTTCGCGAGGAGTCCATGCAGATTGCCGAGCCCTCGGGCCAGGTGAAGCGTAACGGTGAGCAGCACTATTCCCAAGATTGCGATCAGTGGCAACAGGGCAGGGTGGGGATACTCGACGTGGAGGTCGCCGTCGATCTGCACCAGCCCGAAGTGAAACAGCAGCATAAAGATCGGTGCGACCGTCATCGCGACCGAAATTGTGATGCCGATCACGACAAACGTGAAATAGAAGATGCCGAGCGGCAGCATCAGGAAGAGGTAGATCAGCGTCGTCCAGGTGCGCCGGTCCTTCAGCATGTCGACGATCCGTGTGTACCAGGGTGTCTCGCGGTCGGGATACACCGGCCGCCGCGGCATGCGCGTACCGAGCATCGCCTCGACGAGCCGACCTTCGGCGAGCGCCACCCCGCGCGAGGCGCCGATGAACAGCAGGAAGAACGGGATACCGATGATCAGGATGGCGAAGCCCGCGGACATCGAAAGCCCGGTGGTCGCGAAGGTGAAGTACACGATGCCGGTGACGAGCGACAACGTTAGATACAGCAGCGAGAGGTAGGCACGCGGGTCGAGGTACACGCCGAAGAAGCGCCCGAGCGCGGTGCGTCGCGGCGCCGGCTGCGGTGTACGCAACGCCGCGCGCACCTTGACCTCATTGGCGCGGTAGGCGTCGGCGACTTCCTCGGGCGCGCCATAGCTGGTTACGATGCGCGCGAGCACGTCGGATTCGCTGTCGCCGGCCGGCGCCTGCGCGAGCTCGGCTCGCAGATGCTCCTCGGCGTCGTAGAGCGCATCCTGTATCAGGGCGGGGTCTGCACCGCGCAGGGCTTCGCGCAGCGCATCGAGGTACTGCTCGACGTTGCGTAGGGCGGCGCCGCTCATGCTGGATTCTCCTGCGTGTGGGTTCGGGCAACGATGAGGTCGACGAAGCCGCGGGTCGCAAACCAGGTGTCGCGCCAGGAGGCGAGGACCTCGCGGCCAAGCGGCGTAATGCGGTAGTAGCGACGTGGCGGTCCGGCGTACGAGGGTACGACGCGACTCGTCAGCAGGCCCGATGCGCTCATGTTGCGGAGCACCGGGTACAGCGCGCCCTGCTTGAAGGGGCTCGCCTCATCGCTGGCGGCGGCGAGCTTGCGCGCGATCTCGTATCCATACAGGTCCTCGGTGCTGTCGCCGAGGACGGACAGCAGGACGAGGGCGGTCAAGCCGGCGCCGAGCTCGCGCTGGAACTTCCGTGTCAGGGACTCCGCCGTGTCCTCAGCCAGCGGCTCCGCGTTATCCACGACGGTCATTTTGACCTCAGGTCGTTACTGATATGCAAATATTATTCATCAAGCACTAGTATTGAGTCAATAGTACTAATAGGCGATTGGTACACTTGTCGAGGGGTCCGCCAACGGCGGGGTGTGCGGCGTCGCCGCCGGCCGGTAACATCGCCCGGCCTGCTCCGTCCCCAGAAAAAGGCCGCCCGCGATGTCCGCAGACCCGCATACCGTCGCGCCGCGCCGATATCTCAGTCGCCTCACACGCGGAACCCTGGCGGTGATCATGGCCGGAGGGCGCGGCGAGCGCCTGAAGCACCTGACCGAGGGTCGCTGCAAGCCCGCGACGCCCTTCGGCGGCAAATTCCGCATCATCGATTTCGTGCTCTCGAACTGCGTGAACTCCGGGATCCGGCAGGTCTCCGTCCTGACGCAGTACAAGGCGCATTCGCTCATCCAGCACATCCAGCGCGGCTGGGGCTATCTGCGCGGCGAGTTCGGCGAGTTCGTCGACATCGTCCCGGCGCAACAGCAACGCGGCGCCCACTGGTACCGCGGCACGGCCGATTCGCTCTGGCAGAACATGGAGATGATTCGCGAGCATCGCCCGCTGCACGTCCTGGTGCTCGCCGGCGATCACATCTACAAGATGGATTACGGGCCGATGATCGGCTACCACGTCGAGAAGGAAGCCGACATCACGGTGGGCGTGGTGGAAGTTCCGCGCGCGCGCGCGCGGGAATTCGGCGTGATGACCGTCGACGAGGGGAATCGCGTGATCCGCTTCCTCGAGAAGCCCCGCGATCCCGAGCCGATCCCCGGCCGGCCCGATGTCGCGCTCGCGTCGATGGGAATCTACGTCTTCAATCCCCGTCTCCTCGAGCGGCTGCTGCGCGCGGATGCCGAGGACCCCGGCTCGGACCACGACTTCGGGCGCAACATCGTTCCCGGGGCGATCGACAAGCTGCGGGTGTTCGCGTACCCGTTCGAGGACGTGCGCACCAGGGCGCAGAACTACTGGCGGGACGTCGGGACCGTGGACGCGTACTACGAGGCGAACCTCGAGCTCGTGACGGTGTCGCCGGACCTCAACATCTACGATGAGCAATGGCCGATCTGGACCTACCAGGAGCAGCTGCCGCCGGCCAAGTTCGTCTTCAACGACGACGATCGACGCGGGCAGGCGATCGACTCCATGGTCTCCGGCGGCTGCATCGTCTCGGGCTCGAAAGTGGTGAATTCACTGTTGTTCTCGAGCGTGCGCGTGCACGATTATTCGTCCATCGAACGCTCCGTGGTCCTGCCCGGCGTACGCATCGGCGAGCGCTGCCTCATCCGTGGTGCGATCATCGACGAGGGCACCGACGTGCCGGACGGCACCCGGATCGGTGTCGACCCGCGGGCCGACGCCGAGCGCTTCCATGTGACCGACGGCGGCATCGTGCTGGTCACCGCTGCGATGCTGCGCGCGACCCATCGATCGGGCTGATGCTGTCGGCTCCCGCCCGCAGATTTCCCTTCAAGGAGAGTGACTCGATGCCGAACCCGCGGAAATTGCACCTGATCGCTGCGGCCGCACTGCTGGCTCTCGCCGGCTGTACCGGGCTCGGTGACCTCCAGACGCCCCAGCTCGAGGTCGTCGGCGTTCAGATGCTGTCGACTGACATGTTCGCGCAGCGTTTCACTGTGCGGCTGCACGTGCAGAATCCGAACGACGTCGAGCTGCCTGTGAAAGGCATCGAGTACACGCTGCTGCTCATGGGCGACCTGTTCGCCGAGGGTGTCACCAATGAGCCCTTCGTGCTGCCGGCACTCGGTGAAGTGGAGTTCGACATGAACGTGACCACCAACTTCGTGAGCAGTCTCGGTCGGCTGATCAGCCGCATGGGCGGCGGCAAGCTCGAGAACATCGACTACGAGCTCGTGGGCACCCTGCATGTCGACAAGGGCATGGTGCGCAAGATTCCATTCAACAAGCGCGGCACGGTCGACTTCGCGCGCGTTCTGGAAAAGTCGGGGTCCGGCGCCTGAGGATCAGGCCTGCGCCAGGAGCGCGGCGTAGAGGAGCTCGTATTCGGCGACCGAGCGCTGCCAGGAGAAGTCCTGGCGCATGCCGTTCGCGATGATCTGCTGCCAGAGGTCGGGCCATTCGTACCACTCGAGCGCAGTGTCCAGCGCCCACCCGAGCCCGCTGGCGTCGAAATCGTTGAACACGATCCCCGTCCCCTCGCCGGTATCCGGGTCGTACTGCTGCACGGAATCCGCCAGCCCGCCGGTGCGGCGCACGACCGGCACCGTTCCGTAGCGCAGGCTGTACATCTGGTTGAGACCGCACGGCTCGTAGTACGACGGCATCAGGAAGATGTCCGCCGCGCCCTCGATGAAGTGCGCGAGCTCCTCGCTGTACCCCGCGTGGAATACCGCGCGGCCCGGAAACCGGCGCTGCAGCTCCTCGAAGAAACGTTCGTAGCGTGCTTCACCGTTGCCGAGTGCGACGAATCGCAGCTCGCGCGTCTCGATGAGCGCCGGCAGCACCTGCATCACGAGATCGATGCCCTTCTGCGAGGTGAGCCGCGACACCATCCCGAGGAGCGGCGAGCCCGCCGTGCCGCCGAGGCGCAGCAGGTCGGTCAGCGCCATCTTGTTGAGCGACTTGCCGGCGAGATCCGCGCTGTCGTAGTGGTGTGGCAGGTACGGATCGGTCGCCGGGTTCCACACCGAGTAATCGACGCCGTTCAGGATGCCGACCACGGCCTCGCCGCGCGCGCGCAGCTCCGCGTCGAGGCCGAAGCCCGCTGCCGGCGTGCGGATCTCGCGCGCGTAGGTGGGGCTCACCGTCGTCACGGCGTCCGCATAAATCACGCCGTGCCGCATGGGGTTGATCTGACCCGCGGCGAGGTCGGCCTTGTGAAGCAATTCCCGCCCGATACCGGGGGTGAGGTCGGCGACGCTGTCGGTACCGAAGGTGCCCTGGTAGCCGATGTTGTGGATCGTGAAGACGCTCTTCGTCCGGCCGAAGATCCGCTGGTCCCAGGCGTACGTCGAACGAAGCAGCAGCGGGGCGAACGCCGTGTGCCAGTCGTTGCAGTGCACGATGTCCGGCGCGAACCCGAGCCGCTGGCAGCATTCGAGCGCGGCACGGGTCAGCATCAGGTACCGGAGATGCTCGTCCGGCCCGTCGGAGTAGAGTTGCGGGCGGTCGAAGAGCGCCGGGCAATCTATCAAGTGCAGCGCGCCCGCCATTTCCGGCCGGCGCGCGCTCTTCACGTCGTAGACGAACTCCCGCGTACCGAGCGAGAGCGTCAGGCGCTGCAGCGCTTCAACCGTTTCCACCCGTGCGCCACGCAGGTTGATCTGCCCGTGCAGCGGAACGAAGCTCAGGACCTCATGGCCCGCGCGCGACAGCTCCTGGGTCAGTGCGGCCGCCACGTCGCCCAAGCCGCCCGTCTTCGCATAGGGCGCGTACTCGGCGCAGATGAAGCAGACACGCATGCGGGATGAGGGGCGCTTCCCTTTTCGGTCAGCCGCGCGAGGGGTCCTGCGCTTCGTTACCGGAAAAGCGGAAGAGTCGCCTTTACTTGTCGCGCTTGGGGGCGAGAGCGCCGAGGACCGTCTCCTGCATCTTCGACAGCGCCTCGAGGTTCTGCCGGGTCAGGTCGGCCACAGTTGCGAGCGGGGTGTTGGCTACCATCTTCGACAGCTGTGCCTGAAGCGTTTCCTGCTGCCGCAGGAATGTCTCGATGCTCTTCTCGAGGAAGCTGGCGAGGTAGCCCTGCATCGAGCTGCCGTAGAAGCGGATGATGGACTCGAGCACCGGAGTGCTCAGGATCGGGCGGCCGAATTGCTCCTGCTCGGCGATGACCTGCAGGAGGATGTGGCGCGTTATCTCGTGACCGGTCTTGTCCTCGACGACCTTGATCTTCTCGCCCCTGACAATCAGGGTACGGATATCGTCGAGCGTGATGTGTCGGCTCTGCGATGCGTCGTACAGGCGCCGGTTGGCGTACTTCTTGATCAATCGTTCCTGGCTCATGAGGAAGCAGTTTACCTGACGCTTCCTGCACTGCACCAAAAACAGAAGAGAGCGGCGGCCCAGGGGGAAAGGGCCACCGCTCTCGGGGGGACGGTCGGTATCAGGCGGCCTTGCGGGCGACCTGGGCGGTTTCCTCGACCCAGTTGGCGAACTGCGCCTGGGTTTCGGTCGCCAGCTTGGCGAACTCGTGCGAACGCTTGCTCGCCTTGTCGGTGAGCCGATTGACGATCTCCACCTGGCGCGAGGCGAGCGTCCCGAAATCCCTGGTCGACGCGGCAGCGTTGAGCTGCTCAATCGTCGCCTGGATCAGGTCGCCGGCCACTTCGTACTGAAAACGGGCCGCCTGCTCGAAGTTGCGGACCACGAGCTCGTTGAAGCGGGTGGTCGGCGCAAAAGCGCGCTTGGCGAAATCGAGGTAGGTGAAGGCATCGTGCTGCTTGGTGGCCATTCCGAAGATCTCCTGATCGTGTGCGCTGCGGGACCGCTTGTCCTTTGGGCGCTGTCTGGTGCGTTGATTCATGGGCGCGCATCTTAGCATGGTTTTTGTGCAGTGCAAGAGACCTCGTTGCGTGCGACACATTGGTCGCTTGAGTTAATAGAAAGTACCGCATAATCAATATGTTGAGATCACATTGAAGATGACTGCCGGACCACTCTTCGGGCCTGTGCCTACCGCGACGCAGCAGAGCAGGCACGGGTGCCCCCGGCTTCAGGGCCGCCCGGTGCGAATAAGCTTCCTGCGCCGTCCGGAGGCGCGCGCGCGGCGGCAATTCTGGCCGCCGGGTCGCCGCCGCTCGTACACTGCGCGACTGGCCGGCCTGGGGCGAAGCGCATGTCGAATCAGCTCCTCGAGCAACTGCAGGGACGCGTAGGCCGGGAAGTTCACCTGAGCGACTGGCTTGCGATCACCCAGCAGCGCATCGACGCCTTCGCGGACGCGACCAGCGACCATCAGTGGATACACGTCGATCCGGTGCGTGCGGCGGCGGAGTCGCCGTGGAGAACGACCATCGCGCACGGCTACCTCACGCTGTCGCTCTACCCGATGATGCGCGGCCTCGTCGCCGCGCAACCGATCTACCCGGGCGTCCGGCAGGTGATCAACTACGGTCTCGACAAGCTGCGCTTCCCGAACGCGGTGAAGGTCGGCAGCCGGATCCGCGTACGCTGCGTGCTGACCCAGGTGGAGGCGGTCACAGGCGGCGTGCAGACCAGCGAACAGGCCACCTTCGAGATCGATGGCGAGGTGAAGCCCGCCTGCATCGCGCAGGCCATCATGCGTCTCTACGTGTAATCGAACATGTCCCGAGAGCAGGAGGACCCGACGTGATCTACGACAGCATCCTGAACACCATCGGCCGCACGCCGATCGTGCGCATCAACCGTCTTGCGCCGGCGCACGTGACGATGTACGTCAAGTGCGAGTTCTTCAATCCGCTGTCGTCGGTCAAGGACCGGCTCGCGATCGCCATCATCGAGGATGCGGAACGCACCGGCGAGCTCAAGCCCGGGCAGACCGTGGTCGAGGCGACATCGGGAAATACGGGCATCGCGCTCGCGATGGTGTGCGCGGCCAAGGGTTACCCGTTCGTCGCTACCATGGTCGAAACCTTCTCGGTCGAGCGTCGCAAGATCATGCGCATACTGGGCGCGAAGGTGATTCTCACGCCCGCCGCGGAGCGCGGCTCCGGCATGGTGCGCAAGGCCGAGGAGCTCGCGAAGAAGCACGGCTGGTTCCTCGCCCGGCAGTTCGAGAACGAGGCGAATCCCGCGTACCACCGTCAGACGACCGGGCCGGAGATCCTGAGCGATTTCGCGGGACGCCGGCTTGATGTGTTCGTGACCGGCTGGGGCACCGGTGGCACGCTGACCGGCGCGGGCGAAATGATCCGGCTCGCGCGGCCCGAGGTGAAGATCGTCGTCACCGAGCCGGCGGGTGCGTCGCTGCTGCAGGGCAAGGAGTTCAAGCCGCACAAGATCCAGGGATGGACGCCGGATTTCGTGCCCAAGGTCCTCAATCGCTCGGTCCCGCACGAGATCCTGCCCGTCACCGACGAGGAAGCGATCTCGGCGGCGCGCTCGCTGTCGGGCCGCGAAGGCATCTTCTGCGGCATCTCCTCCGGCGGCACGTTCGCAGCCGCGCTCAAGGTCGCCGAGCAGGCGGCGAAGGACTCGGTGATCCTGGCGATGCTTCCCGATACGGGCGAGCGCTACCTGAGCACGCCGCTCTTCGAGGGCATTTCGGACGCCGGCGATCCCGAGCCCTGAACCCCGCCTCGGCGCGGCGGTCCAAGAGCGAACTGCGGTTCTCCGGCCGGGCGGCTCCTGCCGCTGCGCCGGTTCAGTGCGATACTGGTCGCGGCCGGTTCGCCGGAACTGGCCCTGCATCAGGTACCTATGCCCGAAGCGACGAAAAAGCTGCTGATCGGCGCCGTAGCCGCCGTGCTGCTGCTCCTGTTCGTGCTGCACGTGCGCGAGCAGCGCGCGCGGCGTGCGCCCGTGTCCAGCCCGGCCCCGGCCGCAAGCGTGGTCGCAGCGCCCACCGCGAACGCAAGCCCGGGCGGGGCCGCTCCCGCTCCGGCTACGGCCTTCAGCCAGGCACCGATTTCCGTCGTAACCGTGCCGGTCCGCGAAGCACGGCTCACGCTCGAGGCCGAGGCTTTGGGCAATGCGCGCGCCAACGAATCGATCGACGTCACTGCCAAGGTATCGAACCTTGTTACCGCGGTGCGTTTCGAGGAGGGCCAGCAGGTCCGTCGCGGCCAGGTGCTGATCGAGCTCGACGGCCGCGAGACCCGTGCCGAGCTCGAGATCGCCGAGGCCGCGTTGAGCGAAAGCCGCAGCCAGTTCAACCGCAGCCGCGAGCTCTACACGACGCGGGCGCTGTCGGCAGCGCAGCTCGAGCAGATCGAGGCGACGCTCAAGGCGAACGAAGCACGGGTGGCTTTCGCGCGCTCGCGCCTGAGCGACACGATCATCGCCGCGCCTTTCGCGGGCCGGGTCGGTCTGCGACGCGTGAGCGTGGGCGGCCTGGTCAACCCGGGCACCGTCATCACGACGCTCGACGACACGAGCACGATCAAGCTCGACTTCACCGTGCCCGAGACGCTGATCTCGTCCGTCAGGGAAGGCTTGGGCATCGTGGCGCGCAGTGTCGCGTATCCGGGCGAGGAGTTCGCAGGCAAGGTAGCCAGCATCGATTCTCGGGTCGACCCGACCACCCGCTCGGTCACGGTTCGCGCCACGCTGCCGAATGAGCGCGGGCTGCTCAAGCCGGGGATGTTCCTGACGGTGCGCCTCACCCGTGGGGCGAGCGACGCGCTGCTCGTGCCGGAACAGGCGCTGGTACCGGAACAGGGCAACGTGTACGTGTTCGTGGTGAAGGACGGTCTCGCCGAGAAGCGGCAGGTCCGCACCGGCGAGCGCCGCGTCGGCGAGGTGCAGATCCTGGCCGGGCTCGCGGCCGGTGAACAGGTCGTGACCGAAGGAACGCAGAAGCTGCGTGACGGCGCACCGGTCACGCTCCAGGACGCACCGACGGCGCGTGCGTCGAACGCGTCCGATGGGGCGCGCTCGTGAGACTTTCGGAACTGTCGGTGCGCCGCCCCGTGCTGGCGACGGTGATCAGCCTGCTGCTGCTGATACTCGGTCTGCTCGCAGCGTCGCGGCTGCCGATCCGCGAGCTGCCCGACGTCGAGTCGCCGATCGTGTCTATCGAGACCGAATACCTCGGAGCCTCGGCCGACATCGTCGAGACCAAGATCACCCAGGTCATCGAGGACCGCGTGGCTGGCATCGAGGGGATCAACAAGATCACCTCGCAGAGCACCGACGGACGCTCCAGCATCAACCTGGAGTTCGCGCCGGAGCGAGACGTCGACGAGGCCGCGAACGATGTCCGCGACCGGGTTTCGCGTCTCTCCGGCAACCTGCCTGAGGAGGCCGATCCGCCCGAGATCGGCAAGGCCGATTTCAACGCGGAATCGATCATCTTCCTGAACCTCGCCAGCGACACGATGAACGTGCTCGAGCTGACCGACTACGCCGAGCGCGTGCTGGTCGAACGACTGGGGGTCCTGCCCGGCGTCGCCCGCGTGCGTCTGAACGGCGCGCGCCGCTATGCGATGCGGGTCTGGCTCGATCGTGAGGCGCTGGCCGCGCGACAGCTGACGGTCGCCGACATCGAGGCGGCGCTGCGCCGTGAGAACGTACAGCTCCCCGCCGGTCGCCTCGAGTCCTCGCAGCGCGAGTTCACCCTGCGCACCGACACAGGGCTCAACACCGAGCAGGAATTCCGGCAGCTCGCGGTGGGGCGCGGTCCCGACGGTTACCTGGTGCGCCTTGACGAGGTCGCCGACGTGCGGCTCGCGGCAGAGAACGAACGGAGCCTGTCGCGCTCGAACGGCGTGCCCGGCATCAGCATCGGCGTGGAGCAGATTTCGAAGGCCAACACGCTCGAGGTGGCCGGCCACGTCAAGGACGAGATAGAGCGATTACGACCCGACCTTCCGCCCGGCACGAGGCTCGAAGTCAACCTCGACCGCTCGGTGTTCATCGAGGAGTCGATGAAGGAAGTGCTCGTCTCGCTGGTCATCGCCCTGGTGCTGGTCCTGGTGGTGATCTACCTCTTCCTCGGCAACGTGCGTGCGACGCTGATCCCCGCACTCACGATCCCCGTGTCGATCATTGCCGCATTCCTCGTGATGGCGGCGATGGGCTTCTCGATCAACGTGCTGACCCTCCTCGGGCTCGTGCTCGCCATCGGACTGGTGGTCGACGACTCGATCGTGGTGCTCGAGAACATCTACCGGCGCATGGAGGGCGGGGAACCCGCGCTGATCGCGGCCGTCGACGGGAGCCGCGAGATCGGCTTCGCCGTGATCGCGACCACCGCCGTGCTGGTCGCGGTGTTCGTGCCGATGTCCTTTCTGCAGGGCGCGGTGGGCAAGCTCTTCCGGGAGTTCGGGTTCACGATCGCCGCCGCGGTGCTGTTCTCGGCGTTGATCGCACTCACGCTGACGCCGATGCTTGCGTCGAAGCTGCTCGCCGGCGGCGCGACCCGCTCGCGGTTCTCGAACATCGTCGACTCGTTCTTTCACCGACTGTCGGCGCGCTACGACCGAACGCTGCGTCAGCTGATGCAGCGGCCCTGGGCGGTGGTGGGGGCGACCATCGGCGTGATGGCGCTCGCAGCGCTGCTGTTCCGCGCGCTGCCGAGCGAGCTCGCCCCGGCCGAAGACCGCGGAATGATGTACATCGGCATGACCGGGCCTGAGGGCGCGACGCTCGAGTACATGGACCGCCACGCGCGCATGCTCGAGGACATCCTGATGGCGGAGGTGGCCGACGGCGAGGTCGTGCGGGCAATCGTCCGCGTGCCGGGTGGTTTCGGTGGCGGGGCGCAGATGAACCAGGGCCGCGGCTTCCTGCTATTGCAACCGTGGGGCGAGCGCGAGAACAGCGCCGAGCAGATCGCGCAGCGCATCCGCGCGAAGCTCAACGACGGCATCCCCGGGGTGCGGACCTTCGTCGGCACGCCCGGCGGCTGGAGTGTAAACAGCGGCTCGCCCGTACAGGTGGTACTTGGCGGCACCGAGTACGCCGACCTCGTGCAGTGGCGCGACCTGCTGATGGCGCGGATGGAGGAGAATCCCGGGCTGTCGAACATCCAGTCGAATTTCGAGGAGCGCAAACCGCAGATCCGCATCGCAGTGGACCGCGACCGTGCGGCGGACCTGGGCGTGTCGCTGCAGACCGTTGGGCGCACGCTCGAGACGGTGCTCGGCTCACGCATCGTCACGACATTCATCGAGCGCGACCGCGAGTACAACGTCATCCTGCAGGGCCGCGCGGAGGACCGCGCCACGCCGGCCGATCTCGACAGCATCTACGTCCGCTCGGACCGCACCGAGGAGCTCATCCCGCTCTCGAATCTCGTGCGGCTCACCGAGATCGCCGGCGCCACGAACCTGAATCGTTTTGACCGGCTGCGCGCGATCACCATCTCCGCGGCGCTCGAGCCCGGCTATACGCTGGGCGAGGCGCTCAGCTTCGTGGAAGGCGTGGTCGAGAAGGAGATGCCACCGTCGATTCGCTTGAATTACGACGGCCAGTCGCGCGAGTTCAAGGACTCGGGCGGTCGGCTGTACTTCATGTTCGTGATGGCGCTCCTGATCGTGTTCCTGGTGATGGCGATGCAGTTCGAGAGTTTCCTGCACCCCTTCGTCATCATGACGACAGTGCCGCTCGCGGTGACGGGGGCGCTGCTCGGCCTGTGGTTCTACGGCATGTCGATCAACGTATTCAGCCAGATCGCCGCCATCATGCTGGTCGGGCTCGCGGCCAAGAACGGCATCCTGATCGTTGAGTTCGCCAACCAGCTGCGCAACCGTGGCGTCGACTACAGCGAGGCGGTGATCGAAGCGGCGGCTATCCGCTTGCGGCCGGTGCTGATGACCAGCTTCTGCACGGCCTTCGGTGCGCTGCCGTTGATGATCGCGAGCGGCGCCGGCGCCGAGTCCCGCCAGGCCATCGGCGTGGTGGTGTTCTATGGCGTGCTGATCTCGGTGTTTCTGACGCTTGGCGTGGTGCCCGCCGTCTATACCCTGGTGGCCCGCAACACGCGCCCGCCCGAGGCGATCGGGCAGCTGCTCGATCGGCTGCGCGGCGGCCTGGCCGGGGCAGGGGGACGCGTCCGGACCGAGTCTGGCGAGTCTGTAGCCGGGTTTCCCTTATTTATATAAGTCATTGATAAACAAAGGTTTATTTTAGCCAGAGGTCGACTCCAAGACCGGGTTCCGCGGCCCCGCCTTGGTAGAATGGGCGCCCTGAAAAAGAAGCCCGATCCGGTTCAGATGGCGGCGCCCGCCTCGGGCCGGGTCGGCGGTCCCCAGCATGGCACCGTCCCCGTATCAGCAACTGGAGCAGGAGTTCCGCCGGCTGCACGCCTTCCGCGGTGCGGCGAGCCTGCTGCGCTGGGACGCGGCGGTCATGATGCCGCGCGGCAGCGCGGACGTCCGCGGCGAACAGCTCGCAGCGCTCGACACCGAGTGTCACGCGCTCCTGACCTCGCCCAGGGTCTCGCGGCTGATCGAGCGCTCGCTCGCCAACGAGTCGCAGCTCGAGGACTGGCAGCTCGCCAATCTCCGCGAGATGCGCCGCGAACGCGATCACGCGATCGCGACACCGCTGTCGCTGGTATCGCGGCTCGCCAAGGCGACGTCGCGCGCCGAGGTCCGCTGGATCGAGGCCAAGGAGCAGGCCGATTTTTCGCTGTTCGCGCCGAACCTCGAGGAAGTCGTCGCACTCACCCGTGACCGGGCCCAGGTGCTGTCCAAGGCGCTCGGCCTCGCGCCCTACGACGCCCTCATCGACGAGTTCAGCCCGGGTTTCCTCGGTGCCGAGATCGACCAGCTGTTCCGCGGCGTGGCGGCGCCGGCTCCCGAGCCTCATCCGCGACGCGATCGAGCTGCAGAAGGCGACGCCTCCGTTGCCGATCGCGACGCGGGTCGGCCCGGCGCGGCAGCGCGCGCTCTCGATCGAAGTGATGAAGGCGCTCGGCTTCCCGTTCAATCGCGGCCGGCTCGACGAGAGCACCCACCCGTTCACCGAGGGCGTGTCGGGCGACGTTCGCATCACGACGCGCTTCGATGCCGCCGACCCGTTTGCGGGCCTGTTCGGCGTGCTGCACGAGACCGGCCAGGCGATGTACGACCTCGGTCTGCCCGAAGCGTGGCGCGACCAGCCGGTCGGTCGCGACCGCGGCATGGCGCTCGAGGAGAGCCAGTCGCTGCTGCTCGAGATGCTGATCGGCCGCAGCCGGCCGTTCCTCGCCTGGCTGCATCCCCTGCTCGAGAAGCACTTCGGCGTGAGCGGTCCCGGAATGGGAGCCGGCCAACCTGTATCGGACGCTGACCCTCGTGCGGCGCAGCGCCGTGCGCATGGATGCGGACGAGCTCACCTACCCGGTGCACATCATGCTGCGCTACGAGCTCGAGAAACGGATCCTCGACGGCGAGCTCGCGGTGCGCGACCTGCCGGCGGCGTGGAACGCCGGCCTGGAGGAGCGCCTGGGGCTCAAGCCCGCCAACGATGCCGAAGGCTGCCTGCAGGACGTGCACTGGGCCATCGGGTCGTTCGGCTACTATCCGTCGTATGCGCTGGGTGCGTTCATCGCAGCGCAGCTCTACGAGAGCCTGCGCAACGATCTGCCGACGTTCGACGATCAGATCGCGGCCGGGCAGTTCGGCGGGCTGTTCGACTGGCTGCGACAGAACGTACATGGCGTCGGCGCCCGCGTGAGCTCGCAGGAACTGATCAAGAACGCCACCGGCAAGCCACTCTCCGCTGCGCCGTGGCTGCGCTACGCCGAGTCGAAGTACCTCGAAGAATGATGACGGACATGACGGCTCCGACACGCCTGGACGACAGCGAGATGGTCGTCGAGGTCAATGTAGACCGGGACACAACTGCCGCCGCTACGCCTGCGGAGCCTCGGGAATGGCCGACCCGTCCGCGTTTCCAACAACCTCGCGGCGTCTGGCGGCGCGCCTGCGCGGGCTGGTCGGCAAGGCGATCGCCGACTACGCGATGATCGGCGAGGGCGACCGCGTGATGGTCTGCCTGTCGGGCGGCAAGGACTCGTACACGCTGCTCGACATGCTGCTGTCGACTGCAGCGCAGCGCGCCGGTGCGCTTCGAGCTGGTGGCGGTCAACCTCGACCAGAAGCAACCGGGTTTCCCGGCGACGTGCTGCCGTGCTTACCTGACGGCGCTCGGCGTGCCGTACCACGTCATCGAGCAGGACACCTATCGCGTCGTCAAGCGCGTGATCCCGGAGGGCCGCACGATGTGCGGGCTGTGCTCGCGGCTGCGGCGCGGCGCGCTGTATCGCTACGCCGCGCGAGAACGGCATCACCCGGATCGCGCTCGGCCACCATCGCGACGACATCGTCGAGACGCTGTTCCTCAACATGTTCTTCGGCGGCAGGCTCAAGACCATGCCGCCGAAGCTGCTGTCCGAGGACGGGCGACACATCGTGATCCGGCCGCTCGCCTACGTCGCCGAGCGCGACATCGAGCGCTATGCGCGCGCGCGGGCGTTCCCGATCATCCCCTGCAATCTCTGCGGCTCGCAGGAGCACCTGCAGCGCGCGGCCGTGAAGAAGATGCTCGCCGACTGGGAGCGCGAGCACCCGGGCCGCACCGAGGCGATCTTCTCGGCGCTGCGCAACGTGCAGGCCTCGCATCTCGCCGATCCTGTCGGCCTTCGATTTCGCGGGGCTCGAGGCGCGCGCAGGCGGATCGCGGCGATGCCGCCGCAGAGCCGATCGACGCCAAAGTGCCTGTCACCCGCGCACGAGCCGTGGGAGTCCGCCCTAGGCGCCCGTGCGACGCTGCCGGCTGTGGCGGTAACCGTAGAGGAAATAGACCGCGAATCCGAGGCCCGTCCAGATCAGCAACCGGATCCACGTGTCGCGAGGCAGGAAGAGCGTCATGCCGAGACACACGACGCACGCCCGCGGTGCAGGTGAGCCACGCCGCCGGCACCCGGAACGGCCGTGGGGTGTCGGGCGAGGTGTAGCGCAGCACCAGCACGCCTGCGCAGACTGCCGCGAAGGCGAGCAGGATGCCGATGGAGATCAGCTCGCCGAGCACGTCGAGCGGGAAAATCCCCGCGATGACGGCCGCGACCACACCGGTGATCACCGTGGCGATGTGCGGGGTGCGATATTTCGGATGCACGCGCTCCATCGCCGGCCAGAGCAGCCCGTCGCGCGACATCGCCATGAAGATGCGCGGCTGGCCGAGGAGCGACATCAGGATCACCGAGGTCATCCCCATGATCGCGCCGATCTTGACCGGGAGACCCAGCCAGAAGAGCTCGGGATGCGCATCGAGCGCCACCGCGACCGGCGCCGCCACGTTGAGCTGCGCCGTAAGGCACCATGCCGGTCATGACCGCGGCCATCACGACGTACAGGACCGTCGCGATGACCAGCGCCGCGAGGATGCCGATCGGCACGGTGCGTTGCGGATCGCGTGCCTCCTGGGCGGTGGTGGCGGCCTGGTCGAAGCCGATGTAGGCGAAAAAGATGATCGCGGCGCCCGTCATGACTCCGCTCCAGCCGAACCTGCCGGACTCACCCGTGCTCTGCGGCAGGTAGGGCTGCCAGTTCGCGGTGTCGACGAAGGAGATGCCGACCAGCGATGAACAGCACGATGATCCCGATCTTGATCGCGACCATGATGTTGTTGATCCGCGTGGACTCCTGCACCCCGATGTAGCACACCCAGGACAGGGCGGCGACGATCAGCACCGCGGGCAGGTTGAGCAGCGCGCCGGTGGGCCCGAGTGAGCCGTCGGCCAGCTTGCCGAGGGGCGCGTTCGTGAGCCCCGCCGGCAGCGTCACGCCGACCTCGCCGAGCAGGTTGACGACGTACCCCGACCAGCTGACCGCGACGGCCGATGCGGACATGAGGTACTCGAGCGCGAGGTTCCAGCCCACGAACCACGCGACCCCCTCGCCCAGCGTCGCGTAGGTATAGCTGTAGGCGCTGCCCGAAATCGGGATCATCGAGGCGAGCTCCGCGTAGCAGAGCGCCGCGAGGCCGCAGCCGATGGCGGCGACGAGGAACGCGATGGTGATCGACGGGCCGGTGTGCTGCGCCGCGACCGTTCCGGTGAGCACGAAAATCCCGGTGCCGATCATCGCACCCAGTCCCACGGACGTGAGCGTGGCCGGGCCGAGCACCCGGTTGAGGCGCGGCGCGGATTCGATCTCCTGGTTGATGGCGGCGACGGACTTGCGGGCGGTGAGCTGCGCTATGACGGACAAGGTGCCCCCGATCTTGTGTCTTGGTATCGATTCGTCCGGGGCCACCCGGACCCGGCGCCGTGGCGGGGCACAGTCTGGCACAGCTTACGGCCTGGCCGCAGCCACGCCGGGGTCGGGCGATTCGCCGCCAGGCGCGGTTCGGCGCGACGTGCACCCTCGTGCCGTATGATTTGTGCGATGAATGCGCCGCCCGACGCAGTCCCGGAACAACTGCCCCCTCGCCCGATACCCGACTCGTACTGGGTCGTCCCGGGGCGCCTGCTCGCGGGCGAGCATCCGGGCTCGACGTCGCGCGCCGCGGCGATGGACCGATTGAAGCGCTTCCTCGCGAGCGGGGTGAGCTGCTTCATCGACCTGACGGAACCCGACGAGTCACCGCCCTACGAGGCCTACCTGCCCTTCGCGACACCTGGCGGCCGCCGCATCGCGTATCTGCGCGAGCCGATTCCGGATCACGACGTCCCGGCGGCGCGGGAAACGATGACGCGCATCCTGCGCATGATCGACGACGCGCTTGCGTCCGGTCACGTCGTCTACCTGCATTGCCGCGCCGGCGTGGGCCGCAGCGCGATGGTGGTCGGCTGCTGGCTCGCGGAGCACCAGCCGGAGCACGTGGACGTGATCGAGTCTCTGCACGCGCTCTGGCGTCAGTCGGCGCGGTCGCGCGTCTGGTCGATGGTCCCGGAAACCGAAGAGCAGGTCGAATACGTCCGCAACTGGGCAGGCCACGCGAGCCGGTCGGCGCCGCAGCCGCCGGCCGCACCCGAGTTGCGCGAACGCGCCGCGGGTGCGCTGTTCGGACTCGCGATTGGCGATGCGCTGGGCGCGGCGCTCGCGACGCCCGGCGCCCCCGGGACCTGGACGCAGCACACGGCGCTCGCGCTCTGCGTCGCCGACAGCATGGTCGAGTCCCGCGGCCTCGATCCGCGCGACCAGATGCAGCGCTTCCTGCGCTGGCAGAACGAGGGATACCTGGCCGCGACCGCGGGCCCGCAGCAAGCGTCGCCCGACGTCGCGCGGGCGCTTGCGACCTATCGCTGGCGCGAGCAGCCGATGGCCGGGTCGCACGATCCGCGCGACCACGGGACGGCCAGCCTGTCGCGGGCCGTCATCGCGGCGCTGATCGAGCCCGACCCCGCCGCGGCGGTCGCTCTCGCCGGCGAATGCTCGCGCACGACGCACCAGTCGCCGGTCATCGTCGATGCCTGCCGGTACATCGCGGCGATGCTGTGCGGCGTCCTTCGCGGCGACACGCGCGCGCTGGTCGACCAGCCGTACTCGCCGGTCGCCGGTTTCTGGGATGCACGGCCGCTCAAGCCCGAGGTCGCCTCGCCTGGTTCCCGACGAGAGCCGCCGAGACGCCGCGCCGTCGGCGGCGCGCAGCACACCGACGCGATCCGGGTGCTCGCCCATGTGCGCGACGGCCGTCGCCGGAAGCAACCGCTTCGAGGGCGCCGTGCGTGACGGCGTGCTGCGCACGACCGAGCCGGCGATCTGCGGCGCGCTCGCGGGCGCGCTCGCGGGCGCGCGTGCACGGACTGCGGGACGTGCCCGCGACGATGCTCGATTCGCTGCGTCGGCGCGACCTGCTCGACGCACAGCTCACCCGCATCCTCGGTCACCGCGCGCGCGCGCTGGCCGCGGCAACCGCGGCACCGCGGGGCTCATGACCGGCCGGTCGGCGCGACGCCGGGGTCCGACGGCCGTCCCCGCACGCGACGCGAGCCCGGTGGACGCGCCTCGACGACGAGGCGCTGCTCGCGACGCGCTTCTGCGATCTGCGGCTCACGCTCACGAACTCGCCGCTCGAGGCGAGCGTGCGCCGGCTGTACGGCGAGCTGGCCGCGAAGGGAATCCGCTTCCGCCCGCACTTCTGGCTGGCGGAGGAGTGGTTTTCGCCGGATGGCATCCCCGGCATCGCGATACCGTTCTACCTGGCGCATCCCCGGCTGATGCGCCTCGAGCGGCGCTTCATGCACGAGGTCGAGGGTGGCAACGACAAGTGGCTGATGCGCATCCTGCGGCACGAGACCGGGTCACGCGATCGACACCGCGTTCGCGTTGCGGCGGCGCAAGGCGTGGCGCCAGGTCTTCGGCAAGGCGTCGCGGCGTTATCCGAGTCATTACTCACCGCGGCCGGCGAGCCAACGCTTCGTTCTGCACCTGGGCCATTGGTACGCGCAGAGTCATCCGACCGAAGACTTCGCGGAGACGTTCGCGGTCTGGCTCCCGCCCCGGTCGCGCTGGCGCAGCCAGTACGAGGGCTGGCCGGCGCGGGCCAAGCTCGAGTTCGTCGATGCGACGATGCGCGGCCTCGAAGGACGCCGTGCAGTGCGGCTCAACCGCGACGTGATCGAGCCGCTTTCGGACAATCGTCGCACGCTGCGCGATCACTACCGGCGCAAGCAGGCGCGGTACGAGATCGACACCGGGGTGGCCTACGACCGGCGACTGCTCCGGGTCTTCGGCAGGCGCGCGGACCACCCGCGGGCGGTGGCGGCCAGCCGCTTCCTGCGCGAGGTGCGCCCCCAGGTGCGACGGCTGCTGATCCGCCGCGCGCGCATGCATCCGTATCTCGTGAATCACGTGCTGCGCACCGCGACGCAGCGCGCGCGACAGCTCGACCTGTGCGTGCGCGGCAGCCAGCGCGACGCCAAGCGGCGGGTCGTGTCGATGCTCGAGCGCATCATGCTCGAGATGCTCTTGCGTGACCGGGAGAGTTTCGCCCTATGAAGAAGCTGCGCGTGCTGGTGCTGGTCCACGAGACGCTGATACCTCCGGAGACCCTCGAGGGTCACACCGAGCAGGAGATCGAGGAGTGGCGCACCGAGTACGACGTCTCGACGACGCTGCGCGCGATGGGCCACGAGGTCAAGGTCCTCGGCATGGGCGACAACCTTGCCGAACTGCGCGCGGCGATCACGGACTGGAAGCCGGACATCGCCTTCAACCTGCTGGAGGAATTCCAGGGCATCGTCACCTACGACCAGTACGTGGTGGCGTTTCTCGAGCTGATGCGGCTTCCCTACACGGGCTGCAATCCGCGCGGAATGATGATCTCGCGAGACAAGGCCCTGTCGAAGCAGGTCCTCGCCTATCACCGCATCCCGACCGCGCGCTTCGCGCTGCTGCAGCGCAACCGCCGGTATCGCGAGCCGAAGCGACTCGCGTTCCCGCTGTTCGTCAAGTCGGCGACCGAGGACGCATCGTTCGGGATCGCGCAGGCATCGATCGTGCACGACCCGCAGAAGCTGCGCGAGCGCGTCGAGTTCATCCACGAGCAGACGAACTCGGACGCGCTGGTCGAGGAGTACATCGAGGGTCGCGAGCTCTACATCGGCGTGATCGGCAACGAGCGGCTGACGACCTATCCCGTCTGGGAGCTCGACTTCGGCACGCTGCCGGAGGCGATGGCGGGGATCGCGACCCGCAAGGTCAAGTGGGACGTCAAGTACCAGCGCAAGCACGGCATCGACACCGGGCCCGGCGAAGGACCTTCCCGAGGCCCTGCCGGCGCGCATGGCGGCGCTCGCGCGGCGCATCTACCGCGCGCTCCTGCTGACCGGTTACGCGCGGATCGACGTGCGGCTGCGGCCCGACGGGAGCGTGTTCGTGCTCGAGGCGAACGCGAACCCGAACCTCGAGAAGGAGGAGGACTTCGCGACCTCGGCGCAGGCGGGCGGCGTCGGCCTACGAGCGGCTGCTCGAGCGGATCATGCGCTCGGGTATGGGTTACGAGGCCGCGTGGCGCCAGACCTGATCGCCCAGGCGTCACCCGGGCGGAAGCGCGGCGGCCTCCTGCTCCGCGTCGCGGATCCACGTGGCGACGTGCGGATCGGCGACGACGCTCTCGTAGTACGTGCGCGCGCCCGAGGAGAGCAGGGCGCCGTACGTCCGGCAGCGCAGCGCGACGGGCGCGTACATCGCATCGGCGAATGAGAACGTGCCGAAGAGCCATGGGCCCGTCGCGGGCGCCTGTGCCCGGCAGCCGCTCCAGATCGCGTCGATGCGCGCAAGGTCCTGGATCGGTTCGGCGGACAGCGGCGCCGACAGGCCCGTCGAGGCGGCGCGAAACGGCCAGGCCTCCCGCAACGCGACGAAACCCGAGTGCATTTCCGCGGCCAGCGAGCGGGCGCGTGCGCGTGCTGCCTTCTCGCGCGGCCAGGCTGCGCCGTCGGTGACCTCGTTCGAGGTACTCGCCGATCGCGAGCGTGTCCCAGACCGCGAGCTCACCGTCGAGCAGCACCGGCACGCGTCGCGCGGGGGAATAGCGCAGGATCCGATCGTGGAAGTCCGGCGTGTCGAGACGCAGGCGGATCTCCTCGAAAGGCAGCCCGAGCTGGCGCAACGCGAGCCAGGCGCGGAACGACCACGACGACAGATTGCGATCGCCCAGGACCAGGGTCAGCATTCGCGAATCATATCCGCACCGCTGCGAGTGCACGGCCCGGAATCGGTCAAAGTTGCGGTACCGTCGTGCCTGCCAGTAGGCTGACCCTTGGAGGTCTGATCGCCATGATGGAGCAGCGGGTGCGGCGCGGTTCGATGCCTCGATCGCCGTGTACGTCCCGTCGCGCCCGTTCCCTGGCGGGTTGGGTCCTGTTTCTGGCGGCCGCAGCGGCGAGCGCTCAATCCAGCAACGCGAACGCCCGTCCCGCAGAACCGGTCAGAGAAGCGCCGGCCGATCTCGTCATCGCGAATCGCAAGATCGTCACGCTGCGCGCCTCGGTGCTCGGCACGAGCCCTGCGCAGCGCGCGGAGGCCATCCGCGAGCGCATCGAGTCGATGTTGGACAAAGGCGGCCTTCCGGTCGCAACGATGACCGAGGTCGAAGGCGGATACCTGGTGCTCCTGAACGGGGAGCCGGCGTTCCGTGTGCTGGATGCGGACGTCGACCCCAACCTGCACCAGACCACTCTGCAGCTGGCAGAGCGAACGACGACGCGCTTCGGCCAGGCGCTCGCGGAGGTGGCCGAGGGGCGAAACGCGCGCGCGCTGCTGCCGGCCGCCGGCTGGTCGCTGCTCGCGACGCTGCTGCTTTCGCTCGGGATCTGGCTCGTGATGCGCGCGTACCGCTGGTCGGCCGGACGAGTGCGCGCCGCAATCGAGCGACGCGCCGAGCGGTACGGTGCGGGGTGGCGCGGCCATCTGCTCGGCGATGCGGGGCCGTTTGCGCTCGCGATCGCACCGATTCGGTTTGCGAGTTGGGTCATCGTGCTCTTCTTCGTCTACACCTGGACGGGATTCGTACTGCAACGCTTCCCCTACACGCGGCCGTGGGGCGAGACGCTGCGCGAGAACCTGCTCGAGGGCCTGGGCGGCTTCGGCGCCACGGCGCTGCACGCGATTCCGGGCCTGCTGTTCGTAGTACTGATCTTTCTGCTCGCACGGCTCGCGACCCGCATCGTGCGTACGTTTTTCGAGGCCCTGCACACAGGGCGTCTGGATCTCGGCTGGATCGACCATACGACGGCTCGCCCGACCGGGCGGCTGGTGTCCGGGGCCATCTGGCTCTTCGCGCTGGTTGCGGCCTATCCATACATTCCCGGCAGCGATAGCGAGGCGTTCAAGGGGATCGGAGTCTTCGTCGGACTGATGCTCTCGATCGGGTCATCCGGTATCGTCAACCAGGCGGTGAGCGGGCTAATGCTGATGTACACGCGCGCGCTGCGGTCCGGCGAGTTCGTGCAGATCGGCGACGCCGAGGGAACGGTCACGTCGATCGGTTTCCTGACGACGCGCATCGAGACGCTGCGACGCGAGGAAATCAGCATTCCAAACGCTCTGATCGCCGCAAATATCACGCGCAACTACTCGCGGCTCGCGCCCGCCGGCGGCGTGCGGATCGCGGCCAAGGTCACCATTGGCTACGACGCTCCCTGGCGGCAGGTGCATGCGATGCTGCTGCTCGCCGCGGGCCGCACCGGCGGCCTGGTTCATGAGGCCGAGCCACGTGTCCTGCAAACGGCGCTTCTCGATTTCTACGTCGAGTACACACTGCTGGTCGCGGTTGCCGACCCGTCGCTTCGGGTGCGGGTGCTGAGCGAGCTCCATGCGAACATACAGGATGTATTCAACGAGAACGGCGTGCAGATCATGTCGCCGAACTACGAGGCCGACCCGGCTGCGCCCAAGGTCGTCGCAAGCGTCGACTGGTTCCGCGCACCCGCGCGACGCGTCGAAGCCGGCGAGGAGGCCGGCCGGGTCGACGGGAGTCGAGCGTCGTGAGCCATGCGCTCAAGTGCTGGAAATGCGGAGCGTCGCTCGCCGAGCTCAGCCTGCCCCTGCGCCGACTCGACGAGTGCCCGGCCTGCCATGCCGAGTTGCACGTCTGCCTGATGTGCGAGTTCTACGACGTGCGTGTAGCCAAGAGCTGCCGCGAGACGGTGGCCGAGGAAGTCAAGGACAAGCAGCGCGCGAATTTCTGCGATTATTACCGGCCGAGCGAATCCGCCTATCGTCCCGGCGACCGTTCCGCCGCGGACAAGGCGAAAGCGGATCTCGAGGCGCTGTTCGGGCGGAAGTGATACGGGCCGTTGACCGGGAGTGATTCGAATGCTCGAGACCGTCGATCTCGCGCGGCCGCGCCGCCGCGCCGTGTTCTCCAGGCTGTCACTCGCGCTGATCGCGGCGGCCTGCGCATCCTGTGCTGCGGCGCCTGAGGCGCCTGTGCCGGTGCCTGTGACGCCGGTCACCGCCACGCCCGCAAACGCTGCGACCGCGGAACAGGGCGAGGAACTGGCACCGGTCCGGCCCGAGATCTACGCGCCATTCCGGCTGACGGCCGACCTCTCGGCGCTCTCGGCCGAGGAGCGACGGATGCTCGGGCTCTTCATCGATGCCGCACAGATCATGGATGGGCTCTTCTGGCAGCAGGCCTACGGTGACCGCGATCGCCTGCTCGGCGGACTCGCGGATCCCGCCATGCGCCGTTTCGCCGAGATCAACTACGGTCCGTGGGATCGGCTCGACGAGAACCGGTCGTTCGTACCGGGGGCCGGCTCGAAGCCGTTGGGCGCCCGGTTCTACCCGGCCGACATGAGCCGGGAGGAATTCGAGCAGGCGCCGCTTCCGGGGAAGGATGGCCTCTATACCTTCATCACCCGCGACCCGGCGGGCAAGCTCGCGCTACTCCCATATGGCTGGCGTTTCGCGCGGGAGCTGCAGCAGGCGGCAGCCAAGCTGCACGAGGCTGCGTGCGCTCGCGCCGCAGACGGGGTTGCGCAACCTACCTCGACCTGCGCGCCGACGCGCTCACGAGCGATGACTACCGCGCCAGCGACCTGGCCTGGCTCGACATGAAGGACAACCGCATCGACCTCGTTATCGGGCCGATCGAGACCTACGAGGACCGGTTGTTCGGCTACAAGGCCGCCTACGAGGCCTACGTGCTCGTCAAGGACTTGGAGTGGAGCCGTCGGCTCGCGCGCTACGCGGCGATGCTGCCGGACCTGCAACGCAACCTGCCGGTGCCCGCTGCATACAAGGCGGAGGCAGCGGGCAGCGACTCTGATCTCAATGCCTACGACGTCGTCTATTACGCCGGCGACAGCAATGCCGGCTCCAAGACCATCGCGATCAACCTGCCCAACGACGAGCAGGTGCAGCTCGAGAAGGGCACGCGCCGGTTGCAGCTCAAGAATGCCATGCAGGCAAAGTTCGACAAGATCCTGGTACCGATCGCCTCGGAGCTCATCGCGGAAGACCAGCGCCGACATGTCACCTTCGATGCCTTCTTCGCCGATGTGATGTTCCACGAGGTCGCGCACGGCCTCGGGATCAAGAACACGATCGATGGGCGCGGCACGGTCCGCGAGGCGCTCAAGGATCGCGCGGGCGCGCTCGAGGAGGGGAAGGCCGACGTGCTCGGGCTCTACATGATCACGAGGCTGCACGAACGCGGCGAGCTCACGGGCAGCCTCGAGGATTACTACGTGACGTTCCTCGCCGGGATGTTCCGCTCGGTGCGGTTCGGCGCCGCATCCGCGCATGGCCAGGCCAACATGGTGCGGTTCAACTACTTCGCCGCGCACGGCGCCTTCACGCGCGACGACGCGACCGGACGGTACCGGGTCGACACGGCGAAGATGCGAAACGCAGTGGACGGTCTTTCCGGGCTGATCCTCCGCCTGCAGGGTGATGGCGACTACGCGGGCGTAGAACGGCTCGTGTCGGAGCAGGGCTCGATCGGGCCGCAGCTGCGCGCCGATCTCGATCGACTGGCGGCGCAGGAGATCCCGGTCGACGTGGTGTTCGAGCAGGGCAGGGCCGTGCTCGGGCTCGAGGCGGCTGCGGGTCGATGAGCACAGTCGCGCGCGTCATCGAGGGCCGTCCGCGCGACCTCGGCGGCTTCAGCGTGCGGCGACTGCTGCCGGCGAGCGGCCGGCGGACCATCGGCCCGTTTATCTTCTTCGATCACATCGGACCTGCGACGTTCGCGCAGGGCCGGGGTGTCGACGTGCGTCCGCATCCACATATCGGGCTTGCGACGGTCACCTACCTGTTCGAAGGCGAGCTGATGCATCGCGACAGCCTGGGCTCCGTGCAGGTGATCCGCCCGGGCGATGTGAACTGGATGGTCGCGGGCCGCGGCATCGCGCACTCTGAACGTACGCCGCCCGAGCAGCGCGTCGGCGTGCACGGATCCCGCTTGCACGGTATCCAGACCTGGGTCGCGTTGCCGCAGGCGGTCGAGGAGATGGAGCCGTCGTTCGTGCATCATCCGGCGCGTGATCTACCCGAGATCCGCGGCGCGGGCTACGTGCTGCGGCTCATCGCGGGTGAGGGCTGGGGCGCGCGCTCGCCCGTCGCGGTGAGCTCGCCGACCTTGTACGCCGCGGCGAACCTGGCGGCGGGAGCGGATCTCGAGCTGCCGGAGTCGGTGGCTGAGCGCGGTGTGTACGTCACCGGAGGCACGATCGAAGCCGCAGGTCAGCGGCACGCAGAGGGCGCGCTGCTGGAGTTTGCCGCCGGCGCGGCCGCGATCAGGGCCATCGAGGACGCACGGGTTCTGGTTGCAGGTGGCGCGCCGCTCGACGGGTCGCGGCACATCTGGTGGAACTTCGTCTCGAGCTCGCCGGCTCGCATCGAGCGCGCGAAGCAGGAGTGGCGCGAGGAACGCTTTGCGCCCGTGCCGGGTGACCCGGAGCGCATCCCGCTGCCGGAGGATCGCTAGCCAGAATTTCTCACCAACGGTAGTTGCTCGCCAACGTCCGGCCGCAGTTCGCGCGGGCTCAGCTCGCCGCCGCTCGGCCCGGGTGTCTCGCTGGGCCGCGACCACGAGGGAACGCCTGGTCCCATTCGGCGAAGTCGAGGTTGCTGGTGACGACGGTCGGGCACTGCTCGTAGCGTTCGGCGATGAGGTCGTGAAGATCTTCATCGGCGGGCGGTCGCAGGGGTTTGAGACCGAAGTCATCGATGATGAGGAGCGACACGCGCGCAAGGGTCGCGAGCTTGCGGTCGTAGCCGCCGGTGGCGCGGGCGGCGTTCAAGCTCGTGGTGAGTTGTGCGCAGGTGGTGAACAGCACGTCGACGCCCTGACGGATCGCGCAGTGACCGAGCGCCTGGGCGAGATGACTCTTGCCGGTACCGCAGGGTCCGACGACGAGCACGGGGGCACGTTCATCGAGGTAGCGGCCGGTGGCGAGTTCGTGGACGAGCGTGCGGTTGAGCTTGGGCAGGCGTTCGAAGTCGAACTGCTCGAGGGTCTTGGTGGCACGGAAGGTGGCGCGGCGCAGACGCAGCTGGAACTTCTTGTGCTCGCGGCGGGCGACTTCGTCCTGGATGAGGAGCGAGAGGAACTCGGTGTAGGCGAGCTTGCCGTCGAGGGCCTGCGGTTGCAGGCGTCGAGGGAGTCGAGGATGCCGGAGAGGCGCAGCTGCTTGAGGTGCGGGACGAGTTCGGGGACGGGGTTCATCGTGGATCTCCTTCAGGGTTGCGGGACGAGGGAGCGCTCGAGACGGATCTCGTGATCGATCTCGGTCAGGAACAAGGTGCGGGCCGAGCGTGCGAAGCGCGCTCGATCGAGGTACGTGCCCGACGCCGCGGTCCGGTCCGCGGCCTCGGTCGTGAGCAGCTCCGCGCGGCGAGTAAGCACGGTCTTCACCGTGCGATAGAAGGGCGAGTCGTGATCGAGCGCACGACGGCAGGCGGCGTCGAGCTGGGCGGGCGTGAACCGTTCGGCGAGGCGGATGACGCCCTGAGCGGCGCGCAGCCGCTCGACGATGCGATCGGCGAGGAGTGTGTCGACGAGCTCGGCGCAGGCGGGGCCGATCTTGGCGGCCTCGGCGACGCACCAGTGGCGGTCGCGCAGGAAGTAGGCCTGTGCGTCGGGCGGCAGGTGCTCGCGCACCGTGCGCCGCGTGGCGGGCTCGCGGGCGCGCAGGTGCTGGGCGATGAGCCGATGCTCGGCGTAGATCGCGACACTGGTGTCGGTGGCGCGCAGCCACAGTCGCCGGCCGATCAACGTGAACGGCACCGAGTAGAGGCTGCGCTCGAACTGCACGTGATCGTCGCGATGCACGCCGACCTGCGCCCACACACCCAGATCCGGTGCGATCGGCGGCAGCGCGCGCATCAGCGGTCGTTCGCGCGCAAAACGCTCGAGCGGCGGCTCGCGGGTCGTGCCGTGCACGCGGGTGCCGGCGATCTCGAGCACCCAGCGGCGCGCCTGGGCGTTGAGATCGGCGAGATCGGTGAAGCTGCGCGTCGGCAGGAAGTTGCGCTTCACGTACTTCACCCCCGCCTCGACGATCCCCTTCTTCTGCGGGTCGCCGGCGGGCACGGGTCGATCTTGAAGCCGTAGCCCTCGGCGCACTCGGCGTAGGCGCGCTGCACGATCGGGTCGCGCGCACAGGCGCGGGTGATCGCGCACTTCGGGTTATCGATGATGACTCGCTCGGAGACCGCGGCGAACCACTCAAACGCGCGACGATGGCAGCCGAGCCAGGTGGCCACGGTCTGCTCGAACACGAACTCGACGTACTGGTGGCGCGGTAGCGCAGCGTCGTCACGAAGCGCCAGGCGCGCCGCACCCGTCCCGGGCCGGATCGACGAGCAGCGGTCCGGCGCCGAAGTCGACCTGCGCGGCCTCGGCCGGTGCAAAGTACAACGGCACGGTCGCCGCCGGCGGCGCGCCGCGCGGATCCCGGCCAGCAGCCGGTGTACCGAGGAATAGCTGCCGCGGTAACCGTGCTCGCGGCGCAACGCGGCGTGGATGACCACACCCGAGATCCCTTCGGCGTGCCAGCGCTCCACCCGCGCTCGATGCGGCTCGACCGAGGAGATCGACCAGTGCGCCGGAGTCGCAGTTGAAGGGCGCCACGCCGACCAGGGCGGCGAGCTGGCGGCGATTGAGCCGCCCGAGCTCCGGGAGCGACGCACACAGCGACAGTATGGTTTGCTTACCGACGCCTTTCACCGTCCCCAGAAGATTCTCCCGCTCGCGCCAGAGGGGGCTTTCGCGCAGCAGGCCGGTGAGATCGCGGTCGCTGTCTTTGACTCGTTTGACGAGCCAGGCAATGTGCGCCCGGAGCTCTTTGCGAACGATTGCGGAGGCCATCGGCAATCGCTGGCGCTCCATCGTGAGCATCCCGAGAAGCTGCCGCCGACGTGTTAATACCGCTTCGAGCGCCCGGGTTTGCTCATCCTTCAACGGGCGCACTTCGGGCTGGATGGCTTGCGCGAAGGCGACCAGTACGGCGGCATCGATCCGGTCAGTCTTGGCCAGTCGGGCGCTCGCCTTGGCAAAGGCCCGGACCTGCCGCGGATTGATCACAATCACCGGCAGCGCCGCGGCGGCCATCCCGGCCACGACCGCGGCTTCGTAGCCGCCGGTGGCTTCTAGCACCACTCGTTCGATCGGCAGTGCCTTCAGGCGTTTGACCAGCGACTCGATCCCTTGCGGATCGTTGGTGCACTGGAACACCTCGTTGGTCGAGGTGCATACATCCAAGGTGTCCTTTGACACATCGATCCCGACATTCATGAGATCTGACATACGGCTCCTTTTCCCAGCCTTGCGGGATACGGGCTTCGCGCCCTCGCAACTGTTCGGGATGAAAGAGATCAATCGACGTGACGACCCGTGCTCTTCAACCGGCTTGGACCCGCGGGTGCCTCGGTCTATCACGTCGATTGAAACCGTAGCAGACATGGCTTTATGACGTCCTGAGATCCACCTTTCTAAACATACAATGGGTGCCCCGCACACTTGCTCAGCGCATACCGGACGCTCAGTGGTGTCGCGGAATCGTCGTGGAGTCATGACTTCGCGAGTGGTCCGCGACGTGGACCTGCGGCGGTGCAAGCGTCCTTGCGGCCCACGAGCCACCCGGTCCAAACGCCGGCTCGCCGATACCACGGTGGCCTCGCGAGCCGGTGCTTGGACGCGTGTGTATCGCAGCCGCGAGCGAGGCATCCGCTGGCGCAGGTCCACGTCGCGCGGGGCAGCCTCTTCAGCCTTGCAACGACCCTGGATCGTAGTCACGCGGCTGGCGATACACCGCGGCCGAGCGTCGGCGAGCTGCCACCGCGGGCCGAGCGGCGGCGAGCAGCACATGCGTCAGCACCGGTAGTACTTCTTCCATGTGTCGAGCCCTTCCGGCCAGTCGGCCGGCCGGGCATCGTCGTAGGCCCGCATCCGGGTCGCGAGCCCCGGTCCGAGCGCATCGAGGTACTCCGCGGTCGGGACGTAGTAGAAGAACGACAGCACGCGCTCGGCGAAACGCCATCGGCCGAGATGACGCCGGTAGCGATCCGCGTAACGGATCGCCGCCAGCATCGGCTGGCCCTTGCGGTTCATCTCCGCGTGTGCGAGCACGATGCCGCCGGCTGCATCAGAATCATCTTCGTCGAAGGTGACGATCCGGTCGTGCGTGAAATGATTGCTTGGACCCAGCACCTCGAAACGGCCACGGAACATCGCAACGACCGCGTCGAGACCTGTGGCGTTCATCACGCCGTCGGCGGAACGCACGGCGACGTCCGGTGTGAAGAGCTCAGCCATCACTGCGACGTCCCGGTCGTCCATGACCAGCCCGTAGCGTGCAACGAGCTCGCCGATCTCGGCACGGTCCTCGAGACGACGGGTGCGGCGCTCGAGATCATCCGGTGCAGTCATGTTTCCCCGCTGCGGGTCAGGCGCTTGCCAACCGGCAGTCGATCGGCGGTGTCGGCGTGCGTTCGTAGATCGCGGTGCCCCCCTTGCGCCAGAAGGTGATTGGCCCGTCCTGGTATTTCTCCCCCGACGCCGACGGCACCTGCGGCAGCTTGCGCTCACCCTCGTGCAGCCCGAGCGAGATTGCGCGATCGCGCGGCAGGTTCTTGGTCGTGAACGCAACACCGCCGTCGCATTCCCAGCGCAGCACCGGCTGGACGGTCGCGATGCCCGGGTCCGGATCGGCGGGCGCTGGCGCCGGCTGGCCTGACCCGTCCGTCGAGCGGGTCGGCGCCGGCGCGTCGCCGGCATCACGCTGGCAGCCGGCGCACAACGCAATTGCGATCGCGGCGACGATGGCGAAGTGATGCATGCCCGGGCCTGACCTGCAGAAAGGCAAGTCTAGCGCAGCACGAACGTTCGTCCACGACCGGGCGATCGTGGTGAGGCGTCGTCAGCAGCGTGCGCTCCGCAGCTTCGCCTTCGCATCGCGCCAGCGCTGCCAGAGTCGCGCTGCCTCGCGCGCGGAGTAGCCCTGGCGCATCCGCGCGTCGATCTCGGCAAGCTGCTCCGCAAGCCGCGCGCATCGGTCCGGCGGAGCGGGCTCCGCCCGGCGCGGGGCCGGCGATGAGATCGGGCGCGTGGCCGCGATCGGTACGGCTGCGCGCGTGGTAGGCGCGGCGCCGGCCGCGCTCGGCGGTTGTGCATCCAGTTGCCGCACATCGGCACGGTCGCCGCAGGGACGATCGCTGAACATCGGCGTGGCTCCGTCTCGGCAGGCGTAGACGAGCCGTTTCGCGCGCGGCGCGGGCGTTTCGACCCGCTCGATCACCGATGAGCCGCCGCCGCCGGCGGGATTGGGCGCTGCTTCAGTCGACTCGGATGCAGCCGGCGGTGCTTGCGGCGCCGGCTGACCGGCGTTGGATTCAGCGGGCGCAAGGCGCGCGGCAGCCGGCGACAGCGCAAACAGGATCACAAGCCGCGCGAACGTAGAGGTTGGAAACCCGAGCATGGCCTGCCCTCCGGTGGCGAATGCGGCCGATGCTGCAGCGAACCCGCGGCGGATTTCGCGCTGAATTAGTTCGCTATCGGTGCAGATTCGGCCCGCGGCGCGGGCAAGCGCGGGCGAACGCGATCAGGCGCGCCCGACGTTGGAATCGGTCGGCGAATGAAAGTACTGACTTTCTTCGGTGAACTGATCGATCAGGCGGCGAAGCTCCCCGATGCGACCTTCCGCCGTGCTGATCGGCAGACACTCTTCGCAACGCGGGTCGCCGCAGGGCTGACGCGAATAGAGCCAGTACTGGAGCGCGCCGGCGAGCAGGCCGTCGGCGATATCCCAGAGGTCGGCCTTGTCGTCCGTTTCGGCGATCTGGTTGCCGAGATCGACCGCCTTGCCGAAGGCGTCGTCGAAGGGATGTTCCTGTTCCTGCATCGCGGGAGGGGCTCGAGATCCGGGGAAATTATGCCGCCAATTCTAACAGATTGAACCCCGCGCGCGTTCCAGCGGCCACAGCCCCTGCGGCCCGAATAACGCGGCTGCGCCGTCAGATTCCGGCCTTGGCGAGGGCGTCGAGCGCCGAGCGGATCGCGCCCGCGAGCCCCGGGTGTCCGGCCTCGAGTCTGACCGCGGCGCTCTCGAGCGCGTCGCCGTGTTCGCGGCTGGCGGTCTCGTCACCTGAGCTCTCCAGAACGCGATGGATGTCGCTCAGTACGGTCTCGAGCGCCGCGCGCTCCTCGGCATCGAGTTGCCGGGCTCCGCGCAAGGCATCGTGCAGGCTCGCCAGCTGTCGCTGCAGGTCGTTCATCGATGGTTCCACGGGTGAAGCCGGTGCGAGTCTAGCAGGGGCGCGCGACAGGTCACGCGAGGGCGGGCTCGCTCCTGTGTGAAGAGTGGCTCCCGTACAATGCCCCGGGCCGCAGAGAGCGGCGGCCGGAGGTTCGCGCAGGAGGCGAATGCATGAGAAAGAGATTGCGATTGCTGACGGGCCTGCTTGCTTTTGCCGGCGTGGCACCGCTCGGAGCCTCAGCGGATGAGCCTCCCCGCTTCGAGATCACGCCGAGCGTGGGTTACCGCGCGGGCGGAGAATTCGAGGTCCTCAATCCAGAAACGACGACCGACGACACGATCGACCTCGACGCCGGCGTGAGTTACGGCGTGGATCTCGGGCTGTACCGCGACGAGAGCTCGTTCTACGAGCTACTGTACAGCCGCCAGGAATCGGGCTTCGACAGCCCGACCGCCGGCAGCGTCGACGTTGCGACCGAGTACCTGCATTTCGGCGGCACGCTGCTGTTTCCGGACGAGTACTGGTTCGTGCCCTGGCTTTCGCTCACGATCGGCGCGACGCGGCTCGATCCGAGCGGCGGCGGCTACGACTCCGAGACGGAGTTCTCCGGCAGCCTCGGCGGCGGCGTGCGCTTGCCGGTCAACGATCGCATCTCAGCCGCACTCGGCGTGCGCGGCTACGTGACCCTGGTCGATTCCGACACCGCGATCTTCTGCGTCGGCAGCGGCGATCTGAACTGCCTGGTCAGGACCTCAGGCAGCACGTTCTTCCAGGGCGAGGCTTTCCTCGGGCTCAATTTCCGCTTCTGAGCGCGCCGCACCGGCTTCTCCGATCCAGGCGCCGGGCAGGTCGAGCGCACTCACCAGTGACACGATTACGGCCGCGGCGTAGGGAATCGACTGGATGAGGAGCACCGCCACCCAGACCGACAGGTCAGGGCTGCCGACCAGCCCAGGCAGGTCTCCGTCGAAGGTCGGTATGCGGCTCACCGCCCAGGCCGCAAACCAAAGCGCGAGCATGAGCACGGCCTCCTCGCGCGCGGCGGCGAACGCCTCGCCGAGCGCATGCCGGCGCGCACGCTTCGGCGTTCGGAAAAACGGCCGCTCGCTGCGGACGAATCCCGCGACCATGGCCGAGCCGATCGTGTGCGACAGGGAGAGTCCCGCGATGCCGGCCGCGATCGTCTGCCGGAGGTTGGCGCCTACGCGCGTGCGGTACAGGTGGGCCATCTTCATGAGCTTGAAGGCGAACAGCGACATCGGCAGCACCGAGAAAATCGCGAGCGGCGGCTCGATGTGGCGGGGAAACGCGACCATCACGAGCGACCAGACGAGCGCGGTGCAGTTGAACAGCAGGTTGACCCCGTCGCCGAGCCAGGGCAGCCAGCCCGCGATGAAGTGATAGCGCTGGCCGCCGGTCACCTTCGCGCCGCGTCCGCGGATCAGCAGGTCGAATGCGCCGCAGGACCTGCATCGCGCCAAAGGCCCAGCGCGAGCGCTGCTTCTTGAAGTCGAGGAAGTTGTCCGGCATGACGCCGCGGCCGTAGCTCTCGGGGATGTAGGTCGCATCAAAGCCCTGCTCGAAGATCCGGAGGCCCAGCTCCGCATCCTCGGTGATGCACCACTCGGCCCAGCCGATCCGCTCGAGGAGCGTGCGCCGCACCAGCGTCATCGTGCCGTGCTGGATAATCGCGTTGCGTTCGTTGCGCGTCACCATGCCGATGTGGAAGAAACCCCGGTATTCGGCATGGCACATCGCCTTGAAGGCGCTCTCGCCGGCGTCGCGGTAGTCCTGTGGCGCCTGCACGACGCCGGTCCGCTCCGAGGCGAAGGCCGGCACGAGATCGCGCAGCCAGCACGGGTCGACCACGTAGTCGGCGTCGATCACCGCGACCACCTCCGCCCGCGGATCCGTCTGGCGAAGCGCGAAGTTGAGCGCGCCGGCCTTGAATCCCGACAGTCTCTCGAGGTGAAAGAAACGGAAGCGTGACCCGAGACGCCGGCAATGCTCCTCGACGGGGCGCCAGACCTCCGGGTCGACGGTGTTGTTGTCGATGACGAGCACCTCGAAGTCGGGATATTCGAGCCGCGCGAGCGCATCGAGTGTCTCGATCACCATCTCGGGCGCGTTGCCGACCACGATGCGCACGACGTTGCGGTGCTTGTTTGCGAGCCCGATCGCCTGCTCGATTTCCCGCTCGTTGCGGTTGCGATCGGTGTCGAGCCACGCGCCGAGCGTGACACGAATACCGTGGCGCTTGGCGAGCGCAGGGACCTGACCCATGGTGCCGAGCGTGCTGTAGGTCCGGACGGCGTTGGTCTTCCGAGCGGGCGCAATCTTATGTGCAGTGCAGCAATCGGTCGCAAGCATACTATCGCTATCTGGCGACAGTCGGATTACTCCTACAGAATCAGTGCGTTAGCGGCCGCCCAAGGGGCGGCTTTAGGGCGAAGCTCAGAACCCGAAGCGCCACCAGGGCTTGTCGTTCTTCTTGTCCAGGTCATCCGGCGAGGTGTTCTGCGCCTGGATGTCGTCGATGGTGACGGCCATGTCGTCGATTCCGAGCTTGCGGTAGGCCGCAGCCATGATCGAGAGCGCTTCGAGGCTCGCCGGAGCGCCGTCGTAGGTCTCGATCACCCCGCGGGCACGGTTGGCCGCGCCTACGAAGGCGCCGCGTTCCATGTAGTAGCTGGGCGACGGCCAGCTCGTAATCCGCCAGCTTGTTCCGGAGGTAGATCATCCGCTGGCGGGAGTCCTCCGCATACGGGCTTCTCGGGAATTGCTGCACCAGGGTCTGGAAGGATTGAAACGACTGGCGCGCTTCCTGTGGCGGGCGCTTGGAAATGTCGGCGTGGAAAAACCGCTCGAGGAAATTGGCCCCGCCTTCGAAGTAGACCAGGCCCTTTATGTAATGCGCGTAATCCACCCGTGGATGCGTCGGGTTCTCGCGGATGAACTGGTCGGCCTGGTCGATCGCTGATTCGGCCTCACGGTTTTTGTAGTACGCGTAGATCAGGTCGAGCTGGCCCTGCTTGGCCTCGTTGCTGAACGGGTAGTGCGCTTCGAGCGCCTCGAGACGCACGATGGCGTTGTCGAAGTTGTGGTTGCGCAGGTCCTTGCGCGCGAGCTCGTGGATGGTCGCTGGTGTGCCACTGACGTCGTCCACGTCGCCGCGGCTGCGACAGCCGCCCGCCCCGACCAGGGCGACTGAGGCGACGAGCACGAACGGCGCGGTGCGGAGAAATGCGGGCATGGGACGCGGCGCAGGGCCGGGCGGCGGGCGAAGGGGCCGAAGTATATAGAATGGCTCCGTCATGGCCACTTCGACCATCGAACTGACGCTAAAGATCCCCGACGCCAACGCCGGGCAGCGTCTGGATCAGGCCCTGGCGGCGCTGCTGCCCGACTACTCTCGAAGCCGGCTCAAGGGCTGGATCGAATCCGGCGAGATCCAGGTCGACGGCGCGGCTCGCCGGGCACGTGACCGGGTGCTGGGTGGGGAAGCCGTAGTGGTTCGGGCGGCGGTCCCCCTCGAGACCGACGTGCGGCCGCAGGCGATGCCGATCGACGTGCGCTACCAGGACGAGCACCTGATCGTCATCGACAAGGCAGCGGGGCTCGTCGTGCATCCCGGGGCCGGAAACCCGGACGGGACCTTGCAGAATGCGCTGCTCGCGCTGGATCCGACGCTCGCCGCGCTGCCGCGTGCGGGCATCGTGCATCGGCTCGACAAGGACACGAGCGGCCTTCTGCTCGTGGCCCGCAGCCTGCCCGCGCACGCGGTACTCGTGCGCATGCTCGAGGCGCGCGAGATCCATCGGGGTTACGAGGCGGTCGTGCGCGGCGTGCTGACCGCGGGCGGGACGATCGATGCGCCGATCGATCGTCACCCGGTCGACCGGGTCCGCATGGCGGTACGCGACGGCGGCCGCGAGGCGGTGACACACTACCGCGTCATCCGCCGCTATCGCGCCCACACCCACGTCCGCGTGGAGCTTGAAACCGGGCGCACGCATCAGATTCGTGTGCACCTCGCGCACGCGGGCTATCCACTGGTCGGCGACCGCGTCTACGGCGGCCGTCTCGCCTTTCCAAAGGGCGCGTCCGAAGAACTGCGACAGGCCCTGCGCGTTTTCCCGCGACAGGCGCTGCATGCAACGCGACTCGCCTTTGCGCATCCCTCGAGTGGCCGCCCCCTGCAGTTCGATTCGCCGCCGCCCGGCGATATCCGCGGGCTGCTCGAAACGCTGTCCAGGGACGCGACCAGCCGGTGAGAACTCACGGCATAGAGTGGGTGACACCGGACTGGCCGGTGAAGCCCGCGGTGCGGGCGGGCACGACACTGCGCCGCGGTGGAACGAGCGGCGGTCCATACACCTCGCTCAACCTCGCGAGCCATGCCGGCGACCGCGAGGAAAACGTCACGGAGAACCGCCGCCGCCTTCGATCCGCCCTCGGCCTGCCTGCCGAGCCTTTGTGGCTGGCGCAGGTCCACGGCATCACGGTCGCGCGCCACGACAGCGGCGCGGACGTGCCGCAAGCCGATGCCGCGGTGGCGTTTGCACCGGGTCAGGTCTGCGCAGTCCTGACCGCCGATTGCCTGCCGGTCGTATTCGTCGACCGCGACGGGACGCGGGTTGGGGTAGCGCATGCGGGCTGGCGCGGGCTTGCGGATGGCGTCCTCGAGGCCACGATCAAGGCTCTCGAGGTACCCGCATCGTACCTGCTGGCCTGGCTCGGGCCCGCGATCTCGCAGGCGGCCTTCGAGGTAGGCGCGGACGTGCGTGCGGCGTTTCTCGCCCGGGCACCGCAGTCGCAGAGCGCGTTCACGGTGAATGCACGTGGCCGCTACCAGGCCGACCTGTACGCGCTCGCGCGGATTCGTCTCGCGCGAGCCGGCATCAAGTCGGTATCTGGCGGCGGGTGGTGTACCGCTCGCGAGACCGATCGGTTCTACTCCTTCCGCCGTGACGGCAAGACCGGCCGCATGGCGACGCTGGCCTGGCTTTCCTGAACCGCGTGCTAACCTGAGCCGACCAGAACTCGACCGGGTCGCGACCCCGCATGCTCCCACTCATCGTCGTGTTCACCGCGCTTGGCGGAGTGCTGAGCGCGCTCGCCGCCTCGGGCTTCCTGCTCATGTCACCCGCGCGCCGCGCAAAGGTGCTGCCGCATCTGGTGAGCTTCGCGACCGGCACGCTGCTCGGCGCTGCGTTCCTGGGGCTGATCCCGCACGCCCTCGACGCCGGGGGAGCGGCCGGCGCACACCGGATCGGTGCCACGCTCCTGCTCGGGATCCTGGTCTTCTTCCTGCTCGAGAAATTCGTGCTCTGGAGGCACTGCCACGACGACCCCTGCGAGATGCACTCGCCGAGCCGGGCCGCCCGCGATGCGGCGTCCGCGCGTCTGATCCTCGTCGGCGATGCCCTGCACAATGTCATCGACGGGGTGCTGATCGCGGCGGCGTTCATGACGGACCCGAAGCTTGGGCTGGTCACGGCGCTCGCCGTGTTCGCGCACGAGATCCCGCAGGAAGTCGGCGATCTCGCCGTGCTGCTGAACGGCGGCTACTCGCGCCGGCAGGCGCTCGTGCTCAACCTGGTGGTGAGCCTGACGTCGGTCGCGGGCGCGGTGGTCGCGTATCTCGCGCTCAAGTCCGCCTTGCCCGCGCTGCCCTATGCGCTCGCCATCGCGGCGGCCAGCTTCCTCTACGTCGCGGTCGCGGATCTGATTCCCGGCCTGCACCGGCGGATCGACATACGGGCCGGTGTCGAGCAGCTCGCATCGATATTGGCGGGCGTGGCCGTCGTCTACCTGACGCACCAGCAGATGCATTGAGCGCCGCGCGCCAGCCGGCGCGCACTTGACCTCCGGGCGGGTGCCCCCATCTCGGGGGTACACCGCCCCCCGCAGGGAGCTTCCGCCATGCGCATGGACAAACTGACCGCCAAGTTTCAGATGGCCCTGGCCGACGCCCAGTCGATGGCCCTCGGTCGCGACCACCAGTTCATCGAGCCCGCGCACCTGATGCTGGCGCTACTCGATCAGCAGGGCGGCTCGGTGCGTCCGCTGCTCGACAAGGCCGGAGCGAACCTCAATGCCTTGCGCTCACAGCTCGGCCAGACGCTCGACCGGTTGTCCACCGTCGAGGGGACCGGCGGCGAGGTGCATTTCTCGAACGATCTCGGACGGCTCCTCAACCTCACCGACAAGCTCGCGCAGAAGCGCGGTGACCAGTACATCGCGAGCGAGCTCTTCGTGCTCGCGGCGCTCGAGGACAAGGGGGCGCTGGGAACCATCCTCCGCAACGCCGGTGTCGTGAAGGGCGCGCTCGAGCGCGCGATCGAGGACGTGCGCGGCGGCGAGAAGGTCACCGACCCGAACGCCGAGGAGAGCCGCCAGGCGCTCGAGAAATACACCATCGACCTCACCGAGCGCGCCGAGCAGGGCAAGCTCGACCCGGTCATCGGCCGCGATGACGAGATCCGACGCACGATCCAGGTGCTGCAGCGGCGCACAAAGAACAACCCCGTGCTGATCGGTGAGCCGGGTGTCGGCAAAACCGCGATTGTCGAGGGTCTGGCGCAGCGCATCGTCAACGGCGAGGTGCCCGAGGGCCTGCGCGACAAGCGCATCCTCGCGCTCGACATGGGCACGCTGATCGCGGGCGCCAAGTTCCGCGGCGAGTTCGAGGAGCGGCTCAAGGGCGTGCTCAACGACCTCGCCAAGCAGGAAGGCCGCGTGATCCTCTTCATCGACGAGCTGCACACGGTCGTCGGCGCGGGCAAGGCCGAGGGCGCCATGGACGCAGGCAACATGCTGAAGCCCGCGCTCGCGCGCGGCGAGCTGCACTGCGTCGGCGCGACCACGCTCGACGAGTACCGCAAGCACATCGAGAAGGACGCCGCGCTCGAGCGGCGTTTCCAGACGGTGCTGGTCGATGAGCCGTCGGTCGAGGACACGATCGCCATCCTGCGCGGATTGAAGGAACGCTACGCGGTGCACCACAAGGTCGAGATCACGGATCCCGCGATCGTCGCCGCGGCCACGCTCTCGCACCGCTACATCACCAACCGGCAGCTTCCCGACAAGGCCATCGACCTCATCGACGAGGCGGCGTCGCGTATCCGCATGGAGATCGACTCCAAGCCCGAGGAGCTCGACCGGCTCGACCGGCGGATCGTCCAGCTCAAGATGGAGCGCGAGGCGCTCAAGAAGGAGAGCGACGAGGCGTCGAAGAAGCGCCTGCAGGCGCTCGACGGGCAGTTGATGGAGCTCGAGCGCGAGTACTCCGACCTCGAGGAAGTCTGGAAGGCGGAAAAGGCGGCGGTGCAGGGCACCGCGCACATCAAGGAGGAGCTCGAGCGCGCGCGCCTCGAATTCGAGGCGGCGCGCCGCGCGGGTGACCTCGGGCGGATGTCCGAGCTGCAGTACGGGAAGATTCCCGAGCTCGAGAAGCGCCTGAAGGCCGCGCAGGACGCGGAGGCGAAGGCCCCGACGCTGGTGCGCAACAAGGTCACGGAAGAAGAGATCGCCGAAGTCGTCTCGAAGTGGACCGGCATCCCCGTGTCCAAGATGCTCGAAGGCGAGCGCGAGAAGCTCCTCAAGATGGAAGAGTCGATCGGCAGCCGCGTCGTCGGCCAGGACGAGGCGGTAAGAGCCGTTTCCGACGCGATCCGCCGCTCGCGCGCCGGGTTGTCGGACCCGAATCGGCCGAATGGTTCCTTCCTGTTCCTGGGTCCCACCGGCGTCGGCAAGACCGAGCTTTCGAAGGCGCTCGCCGAGTTCCTGTTCGACACCGAAGAGGCGATGGTGCGCATCGACATGTCGGAATTCATGGAGAAGCACTCCGTGGCCCGGCTGATCGGCGCGCCCCCCGGCTACGTGGGTTACGAGGAGGGTGGGTATCTCACCGAAGCGGTGCGCCGCCGCCCGTACTCGGTGATCCTGCTCGACGAGATCGAGAAGGCGCATCCGGACGTGTTCAACGTGCTGCTGCAGGTGCTCGACGACGGCCGGCTCACGGACGGGCAGGGCCGCACCGTCGACTTCCGCAACACCGTCGTGATCATGACCTCGAACCTGGGCTCACAAGTCATCCAGGAGCTCGCCGGCGAAGCCAACTACGCGAAGATGAAGGCGGCGGTCATGGAGATCGTGGGCCAGCATTTCCGGCCGGAATTCATCAACCGCGTCGACGAGATCGTGGTGTTCCACCCGCTGGGGCGCGAGCACATCCGGCGCATCGTCGAGATCCAGGTGGGCTACCTGCGCAAGCGGCTCGCCGAGCGCGACATCGGTCTTGCGCTCGATGACGCGGCTCGCGACCAGCTGGGTGAGGCCGGGTTCGACCCCGTCTATGGCGCCCGGCCGCTGAAGCGCGCGATCCAGCAGCAGCTCGAAAATCCCCTCGCGCACCGCATCCTCAAGGGTGAGTTCGGTCCCGGCGACGTCATCACGGTCTCCGCGGGGGACGGTGCGCTGCAGTTCTCGAAGCAGAAGTGAACATTTTCGTATACTGGCGACCGTATGCCGATCTATGAATACCAGTGCCAGCAGTGCGGCCATCATCACGAGGCACTGCAGAAACTCTCCGATCCGCAACTCCGGCAGTGCCCGGAATGCGGGCGCAAGTCGCTGAAGCGGCTCGTCTCGGCCGTGCGATTTCGCCTGGCCGGCAGCGGCTGGTACGAAACCGACTTCAAGTCGGACAAGGAAGCGAAGCGCAACCTGCACGAGAAGGGCGAAAAGGAGGAAGCGAAGATCCGACGGTACAGGCGCAGCGGACGGTGCCACCAAGCCCGATGCCAAGGAAGCCGCCAAGCCGGAATCGACGCCCGATACGACGAAAGCTGAGTCGTCCGAGCCCGCCGCCCGCAGCAAGCGCACCGTCGTAACGCGTCCCGCCGTGGCTTCCGCGCGATCGAAGGCAAACGGAAAGACCAGGCCAGCCCGCACGGCAGCTGCGCGTCGTCGCCGCCCGCGCTGAGGACGCTATGACGAGCGAACGGCCGCTCGACGAAACGCAGACACTGCGACCCTCGCGAACCGGGCCGCGCGCGCAGGCTTCGCAACTACCTGATCGCGGGTCTGCTCATCTGGCTGCCGATCATGATCACCGTCTGGGTGGTCCGCTTCCTCACCGGGATCCTCGACCAGTCGCTCGTCCTGATCCCGCCGCCGTGGCGTCCGGAGGCGCTGTTTGGCCGATATATACCCGGTCTCGGCGTCATCATGTCGCTGCTGCTGCTGCTGGTGACCGGCATCCTGGTGAAGAACCTGTTCGGCCGTCAGATGGTGCAGGGGCTCGAGAGCCTCGTGCGGCGCATCCCGGTCGTCGGCCAGATCTACGGCGGCGCGAAAACCTTCAGCGAGACCGTGCTGGCGGACAAGGGTCGCTCGTTCAAGCAGGTCGTGCTCGTGCGGTTCCCGCACCCGGGCGTGTACAGCATCGGGTTCATCACGAGCGAAGACCTCGAGGAGGCTCAGGCCCGGACCTCGCGAGGACGTCACCTGCGTGCTCGTGCCCACGACGCCGAACCCCACCACCGGGTTCCTGATCCTCGTTCCCAAGCAGGACGTGATCTACCTGGACATGTCCGTCGACGAGGCGGTCAAGATGGTGCTGACGCTGGGCGTGGTCGTCGGTGCCGCGTGGAACGCCCGTCCTGCCGGCAGTCCGCGTCTTGCACCGCCGCAGAGCGGCCCGTAACATCCCGCCTCTTTTGCGAGTTCCGGCCGCGGGCGCCGGCATCCAGCCCCTTCACCATGCCGATGCGCACTCATTACTGCGGCGAGGTCGACGAGTCCCTCGTCGGCCGCACCGTGTCCGTCGCCGGCTGGGTCCATCGCCGCCGGGATCACGGCGGCGTCATCTTCGTCGATCTGCGCGACCGCGAAGGGCTGCTGCAGGTCGTGTTCGATCCGTCCGAGGTCGGCGGTGTTTGCGGAGGCCGAACGGCTGCGCGGTGAATGGGTGATCCGGGTCTCGGGCTCGGTTCGTCCGCGACCCGAGGGCACGGCCAACCCGAACCTCAAGTCCGGCGCCGTCGAGCTGCTCGCGCGCGAGATCGAGGTGCTCAACCGCTCGGAGGCCTTGCCCTTCCAGCTCGACGAGGACGTGCAAGCGAGGAAATCCGCCTCAAGTACCGCTACCTCGACCTGCGTCGCGACGTGATGCAGCAGCGGCTGCGGCTGCGGCACGCGGTGACGCGCGCGATGCGCGAGTATCTCGACGGTCACGGCTTCGTCGACCTCGAGACGCCGATGCTGACCAAGGCGACGCCCGGAGGGTGCGCGCGATTACCTGGTGCCGAGCCGCACGCAGCCCGGGAGGTTCTTCGCGCTGCCGCAGTCGCCGCAGATCTTCAAGCAGCTGCTGATGATGTCGGGCTTCGACCGCTACTATCAGATCGTGCGCTGCTTCCGCGACGAGGACCTGCGCGCCGACCGTCAGCCCGAGTTCACGCAGCTCGACGTCGAGACCTCGTTCCTGGCCCGCGACGAGATCATGGGCCTGATGGAAGGTCTCGTGCGGCACCTGTTCCGCGCGGTGCTCGACGTGTCACTCCCCGAGCCCTTCCCGCGCATGACCTACGCGGAGGCGATGCGGCGCTACGGCTCGGACAAGCCCGACCTGCGCGTGCCGCTCGAGCTCGTCGACGTCGGCGATCTCGTTCGCGACAGCGAGTTCAAGGTGTTTGCGGGGCCCGCCGACGTCCGCCGACGGCCGGGTGGCGGCGCTACGCGTGCCCGCGGGCGGCGAGAAGCTCTCGCGCAAGCAGATCGACGACTGCACGGCCTACGTCGCGCGCTACGGCGCCAAGGGTCTCGCCTACGTCAAGGTCAACGACGCAGCGCGCGGCCGCGACGGGCTGCAGTCGCCGATCCTCAAGTTCCTGTCGGACGCGGCGATCGCGGGAATTCTCGAGCGCACCGGCGCGCACACCGGGGACCTGGTGTTCTTCGGCGCGGACCGCGCGCAAGGTCGTCAACGACGCGCTCGGGGCGCTGCGGCTCAAGCTCGGCCACGATCTCGGGCTCGTCGAGCCGGGCTGGCGGCCGCTCTGGGTCGTCGATTTTCCGATGTTCGAATGGGACGAGCAGGCGCGGCGCTGGGCCGCGATGCATCACCCGTTCACCTCGCCGGTGAGCGACGACCCGGCGGCGCTGCGCGCCGATCCGGGCGCCGCGCTCGCACGCGCGTATGACTTCGTGCTCAACGGCTCGGAGATCGGCGGTGGCTCGGTGCGCATCCACCGCGAGGAGATGCAGTCGACGGTCTTCGAGATGCTCGGCATCGGCGCCGACGAGGCGCAGAAGAAGTTCGGTTTCCTGCTCGAGGCGCTCAAGTACGGCGCGCCGCCGCACGGCGGCATCGCCTTCGGCGTCGACCGCCTCGCGATGCTGATGGCGGGCGCGGATTCCATCCGCGACGTGATCGCCTTCCCGAAGACCCAGACCGCGACCTGCCCGCTCACCGATGCGCCGACCGAGGTGCCGGAGGCGCAGCTCCGCGAGCTGCATATCCGCGTGCAGCTGCCGCGAAGCCGAAGGACGATCTTTCCGGCCCGGTCACCGGTCCGCAAGAAACGTCCCCTCGGGAGACGGTGATCCTGGTCCACGGACTGTGGATGACGGGCATGGAGCTCGGTCTGATGCGGCGCCGTCTCACGCACGAACACGGATTCGACGTACAGGTGTTCGCGTATCCGACGCTGCATGGCGATCCGTCGGCGATCAGCGAGGAGCTGGCCGATACCGTACGGCGTGCGGGCTCCGCGCGCGTGCACCTGGTGGGGCACAGTCTCGGCGGCGCATTCGTCTTCCGGGCGCTCGAGCAGTGCGCCGCCACGCTGACCGGCAATGCCGTGCTGCTCGCGTCGCCGCTCAACGGCTGCCGCGCCGCATGCGGGGCGCTGCGCTGGCCGATCCTGCGTCCGCTGCTCGGCTCGCACGTCGTTCAGCGAGCTCGCGGAACCCGGCGGGCGGGTCTGGCAGGGGCCGGTGGCGCTCGGGGCGATCGCGGGCTCGCGTCCGGTGGGCACCGGGCAGTTCTTCGCGCACTTCGACGAGGACAACGACGGTACGGTCGCCGTGCGGGAAACGGTGATACCCGGCCTCACCGATCACATCGTGCTGCCGCACAGCCACATCGGCATGCTCTTCGCGGGAGACGTTGCCGCGAACGTGGCGCACTTCCTGCGGACAGGCCGGTTCCTCGTGTCGAGGCGTGCCTAGCGGCGGAGCAGTCACCCGATCTCCTTCGCGGCCGCTGCCGCGGCTTCGATCGCGCGCTGCACCTCTTCCTCGGACCACCCGCCACCGAGCGCGCGGTACAGCTCGACGTATGCGCTGAGCTGACCGAACCTGGACCGCGCGAGCTCGATTTCCGCGTCGAAGAACTGCCGCTCGGCATCGAGCACCTCGAGGTAGCTCACGACGCCGCCGCGGTAGCGCATCCGCTGCAGCCGCAGCACTTCGCCGGTGGCCGCGACCCGGATCTCGTTCTGCGCGATGAGCTCGCGCACCTTGTCGGTGCCGATGAGCGCGTCCGATACCTCGCGCAAGGCCTGCAGCACGGCGCGCCGGTAGCGTAGCTCGGCCTGCAGCGCCTGGGCGCGGGCCGCGGCGACGTTGCCCGTGCCGGCGCCCGATTGCCAGATCGGCGCGTCGATGAACGGGCCCACCGCGAAGAGCTCCTGCGAGGGATCGTCCGAGCTGAGAAGCGCGCTCAGCTCGGGGCTGACCAGGCCAAAAAACGCAGTGACGCCGATGTTGAGATATGGAAAGCGCGACGCGAGCGCGACGCCGACACGGGCCGTCGCTGCATGCAGCTCCTTTTCGGCCTGCCGCACGTCGGGGCGCCGGGTCAGCAGGGTGGCCGGCAATCCGACCGGGATCTCGGGCGGCACGGGAAAAGTCCGCGGCGACTGGATGCGCGGGATGCGGTCGGGCGGATAGCCGAGCAGGAAACGCAGGCGGTTCTCGGCCTGCTCGCGGTTGCGCTGCGCGACCGGAAGCTGCGCACGCGTGGTCGCAGAGCTGGCCGACCGCCTGTTGCTCCTCGGTGCCCGACGCGACGCCGCTGCGGTTGAGGGACTGCACGAGCGCCAGCGACTCCTGCTGGCTCTTGATCGTGTCGCTGATGATCTGCACTTCCTCGTCGAGCTCGCGAAGCAGGAACCACGTCGTCGCGACGTCCGCCACCAGCAGGGTCATCACACCGCGTGCGTTGTCCTCAGACGCGAGCAGCAGCGCTCGCGCGGCTTCGTTCGCGCGGCGCAGCTTGCCGAAGAAGTCCAGTTCCCATGACAGCTCGAAACCCGCCGCATACGAGGCGTCCTCGTCGCTTTGCGGATTCGGCACCGTCGAGGCGGTTCCAGAGACCTGCGGACCGAGTCGGCTGCGCTCGACCTTGGCGAGCCCACGGAACTCCTCGACGCGCGCCGCGGCAATCTGCAGATCGAGATTGTTCTCGATCGCGGTGCGGATCAGCTCGACGAGCTCGGGGTCGGCGAAAGTCACGGCCCAGCTGACATCTGCGAAGGATTCCGCCTGCTGCGCCTGCAGAACACCGCGGTAAGCATCGGCCGGCATCACGTCGGCGGGACGCTCGTAGTCCGGCCCGATCGCGCAGCCGCCCGCCAGCGCACCGATCGCGGCAGCGAAGCAACAGGACGAGGGCACGGGACGGCCACCTCACGTATGCGCACCCGAACCCGTGGTCGCGCCCGTGGCCGGGCTCCGCCGTCGCCGGCGCACCGCCCACGCGCTCGGCGATGCCCTGGATCAGCACGTAGAACGCCGGCACGGCGAGCGTCGTCAGGATGGTGGCGGCGATCATGCCGCCGAACACCGTGGCGCCGACCGAGACCTTGGACGCCGCGCCGGCGCCGGAGGCGATCATCAACGGCACGACGCCCATGATGAACGCGAAGGAAGTCATCAGGATCGGCCGCAGCCGCAGCCGTGCGGCGTCGAGCGCCGCCTCGACCAGCGGCATCCCCTTCTCGCGGTTGAGCTTCGCGAACTCGACGATCAGGATCGCGTTCTTCGCCGACAGCCCGATCAGCGTGACGAGGCCGATCTGCCCGTAGACGTTGAAGGCGAGGCCGCCGAGCTTGATTGCGACCAGCGCACCCAGGAAACCGAAGGGTGTGGCGAGCAGCACCGCGAACGGGACGGCCCAGCTCTCGTAGAGCGCGGCGAGGAACAGGAACACGACGACGATCGAGAGTCCGAGCACGATGGCCGCGGCGTTGCCGGCCTCGACTTCCTGCCGACTCTGCCCGGACCATTCGAAGCCGTAGTCGGCCGGCAGGTCCGCGGCGACCTCCTCCAGCGCGCGTAACGCATCGCCGGAGCTCGCACCCGGCGCCGGGGAGCCGCTGAAGGCGGCCGTGCGGTAGAGATTGAATCGCTGCAGGAAGCGTGCGCCGGAGGAGGGCACGGCCGTCGTCAGGGTGTCGAGTGGCACCATCGCGCCCTGCTCGTTGCGCACGAACAGGAGCCCGAGGTCGCGCACCTCCTGCCGGAACTCGGATTCCGCCTGCATCGTGACCTTGTAGTTTCGGCCGAATCGCGTGAAGTCGTTGACCTGGAAGCCGCCGAGGAAGGTCTGCAGCGTGGTGAACACTTCGTTGACCGGCACGCCGAGCTTCTTGACCTTCTCGCGATCCACTTCCAGCCGGTAGTTCGGCGTCGACGCCGAGAACGTGGTCGTGATGCGACCGATTTCCGGCCGCTGCTGTGCTGCCGCCATGAATTGCCCGGCGACCACCGCGAGCTCCTCCGCGGTCTGGCCGCCGCGCGCCTGCAGCATCATCGAGAACCCGGACACCGAACCGAATCCCGGCAGCGCCGGCGGGTTGAAGGGCACGACGATGGCCTCGGGCAGGCCGTGCGTCGCGGCGGCCACCTTGGCGACGATCGTCAAGGCATGCAGGTCCTTGCCGGGACGCTCGTCCCAGGGGTGCAGCAGCAGGATGAGGAATGCGCCGTTCGAGGCGGCGGTGCCTGAGATGATGTCGTAGCCGGCGATCACCTGCACGTTCGCCACGCCGGGGATCGCGCGCGCGATCTCCTGCACCTGCTGCGCAACCGCGACCGTGCGTCGCTGCGAGGCGCCCTCCGGCAGGATGACCTGCGTGAACACCGCACCCTTGTCCTCGTCCGGAACGAAGCCGGTCGGCGTGATGCGCTGCAGCCCGCCGGTCGCGAGGATCACGGCGCCAAGGATCGCGAGCACGACCAGCGCGCGGCGCGCCCCGTGGCCCGCGATCCGGCCATAGTGCGCGTTGGTCCGGTCGAACACGCGGTTGAACCACTCGAAGAACCCGGCCAGCGGGCCGCCACGGCGCTCGCCGGGCGCGTGAGGCTTGAGCAGCATCGCGCAGAGCGCCGGCGTGAGCGTCAGCGCGACCAGCGCCGAGAACATCGTCGACACCGCCACCGTGATCGCGAACTGCTTGTAGAGCTGCCCGGTCACGCCCGGGATGAAGGCCATCGGGATGAATACCGCCGCGAGCACCAGCGCGATGGCAACCACCGGGCCCTGCACCTCGTCCATCGCCTTGCGCGTCGCCTCGCGCGGCGAGAGCCCGTTCGTCTGCATGTTGTGCTCGACAGCTTCCACGACGACGATCGCATCGTCGACCACGATGCCGATCGCGAGCACCATGCCGAACAGCGACAGCGTGTTGATGCTGAAGCCGAGGAACTCGAAGGCCGCGAAGGTCGCCAGCAGCGATACCGGCACGGCGAGCATCGGGATAAGCGTCGCGCGCCAGCTCTGCAGGAACAGGAACACGACGATCAGCACCAGCAGGAGCGCCTCGACGAAGGTGTGGATCACCTCCTCGATCGAGGCCTTCACAAAGGCCGAGGTGTCGTACATGATCTGCAACGCGAGGCCCTTCGGAAAGCCTGCCTCGATGCCCGCGAGCTGCGCCTTGACGAGCTCGGCCGTCTCCAGGGCGTTGGCGCCCGGCACGAGGGCGATCGACATCACCACCGAGGGATGGCCGTCGAGCTGACCCGTATAGTTGTAATCGCGCGCACCGAGCTCGACGCGCGCGATGTCGCGCAGGCGGACGAAGGAGCCGTCGGGCTTGGAGCCCACGATGATGGCGGCGAACTCCTCCGCATCGACCAGGCGGCCGCGTACGCGCAGCGAGTACTGGAAGCTCTGGCCCGGCGCGGACGGTGGCTGGCCGATCTGGCCGGCCGGGGCCTGCACGTTCTGCTCGCGGATCGCGCTCGCGACGTCGGCGGCGGTGATATGCAGGCTGGCCATTCGGTCTGGCCGCAGCCAGATGCGCATGCCGAACTCGGAGCCGAAAACGCGCACGTCGCCGACGCCCTTGGCGCGCTTCAGCTGGTCGACGATGTATACGTAGGCGTAGTTGACGATGAAGAGCCGGTCGTACGTGTCGTCCGGAGAATGCACAGCGAGAAACATCAGCGTATCGGGCGACTGCTTGCGCACCGTTACGCCCTGGGCGATCACTTCCTGTGGCAGCTGCGCCTGCGCCTGGGAGACCCGGTTCTGCACCTCGACGGCGGCCAGGTCCGGGTCGCGTTCGAGCGCAAAGGTCACAGTCAGGTTCGCGCTGCCATCGTCGCCGCTCACGGCGTTGATGTAGAGCATGTCGGTGACGCCGTTGATCTGCTGGTCGAGCGGCACGGTCACCGATTCCTCGACCACGTCGGAGCTGGCGCCGAGGTAGCTGGCCGAGACCTGCACCGTCGGCAGCGCGATGGGCGGGAACTCCGCGACCGGCAGGCTCACCAGGGACAGGGTTCCCACCAGCAGCAGGAACAGCGAGATGACGATCGCGAAGACCGGCCGGTCGATGAAGAAACGCGCCATGCGGAGGCCCCTTCAGCGGCCGGCGGTTTGCGGCTGTACGGCCGTCGCGGCGGGGGGCGCCGGGGCGTCGAGCTCGGCGGCTGTGACGACCGTCGCCTTGAGCGGCGTGCCGGGGCGAGCCTTCTGCACGCCTTCGACGACGATGCGATCGCCGACGGCGAGCCCTTCGTCGATGACCCACTTGTTGCCGACGCGGGGCCCGAGCGTCACCGGACGAGCTTCCGCAACATCGCCTTCGCCGACCGCCGTGACGAAGTACCGGCCGAGCTGCTGCTGCACCGCCCGATCCGGGATGAGCATTGCGGCCGGCCGCTTCTCGGCGGTGACGCGGATGCGGGCGAAGAGGCCGGGCACCAGCATGTGATCCGGGTTCGGGAACTCCGCGCGCAACGTGTAGGTGCCGGTGGTCGGATCGAGCGCGCGGTCGTGGAAGCTGATACGCCCCGGATGGGCGTAGTGCGTGCCGTCGCTCAGCGTCAGTCGCACGTAACGCTGCGTACTGTCCATAACTGGCTCGGTCACCCCGAATCGGCGCATGTAGTCGAGGAGGTCGCTCTCGCTAAAGCTGAAGTCCACCCAGGCGGGGTCGTCATCCGAGATCGTGGCGAGCAGCGTCTGGCCGGCCGTGATCAGGGCACCCTCGAACACCTGCGAGGCGCCGATCCGCCCGGTCATGGGCGCGCGCACTTCGGCGTATTCGACGCCCAGCCGCGCCTCGGTGATTGCGGCACGGTTGGCACGTACCTGGGCCTCGGCCTCCTTGGCGGCGGCGTCGGCGTTGTCGTAGACCTGCTGGCTGATGGCGTTCTCGGCGAGCAGCGGGCCGTAGCGCTCGACGTCCTGGCGGGCACGGGCGAGGTTCGCCTCGGCGGAGGCGAGGTTAGCCTCAGCCGTGGCAACCTGAGCGCGGTACTCACGCGCATCGATCGTATAGAGGAGCTGGCCCTCGTCAACCATGGCGCCGTCGGCGAAGTGCTTTTTCGTGAGCACGCCGCTCACGCGGGAGCGGATCTCGACCTCCTGCGAGCCGCGCACTTCGCCGACCAGATCCCGGTAGATTTCCGTCGGCGCCAGGGCGACCGTGATGACCTTGACTTCGACGGGAGGTGGGCCCGCGGTGGCCGCGTCGCGACCGCAACCGGCGGCGAGGGCGCACGCAAGAGTGAGCAACATCGTTGCGCCGCGAACAGCTGGTTTGAGGCTTGGCACTTGCTTCCAGCCGCGCCGTGGCGACCGCTCCTGTCCGACAACCCGCTGCGCTTCGGGGTCCCCCGGGAGCCGCGGCTGCGGGCAACGGCTCGCGACCAGTCTATCGCGATCCGAGGAGCTCACGCAGGCGGTAGAGTGCCGCCTGCGCGTCTTGCAACACGACGACCCGATTTGACCGTTGACATCGAAAGCCGTTGTGCTATTTTTCTAGCACAGTGCTAATTCCTTAGCACAACAGAGCGCCGATGCTGAAAGCCCCGCTGAGCCGCCGCGAACGGCAGATAATGGAAATCGTGTACCGGCGGGGAGAGGCGAGCGCCGCCGAGATCCTGGCCGACCTGCCGGATCCGCCGAGCTACTCCGCCGTTCGCGGGTTGCTGCGCATCCTGGTCGAGAAACAGCACCTGCGGCACCGCGAAGACGGACCGCGCTACGTTTACTCGCCCGTCGTCGCCCGCGAAAAGGCCCGCTCCAAGGCCGTCTCAGATCTCCTGGATACCTTCTTCGAAGGATCCGCCGCCCAGGCCGCGGTTGCGCTGCTCGGATCTTCGCGCCGCAAGCTGAGCAAGGAAGAACTCGACGAACTCGACGCCCTGATCGCCGAAGCGCGGCGCAGGGGGCAATGACCATGCTCGACCCAACGCTTGCCGGCGCCATAGCCGTGAAGACGGCGCTCCTGCTGCTGATCGCGGCGATCGTCGCCGCGGCACTGACGAAGCGATCTTCCGCCTTCCGCCACGCGATCTGGACGGGGGCGCTGCTGCTTTCGCTCCTGATGCCGGTCGCCGTGCTCACGCTGCCGACGCTCGATGTGATACCGGCGTCCTGGCAGTTGCAGGCGACTGTCGTCGCCGCTACGGGCGAACCCACAGCGCAATCGCTTCCGGCATTCGACCTCTGGTCCATCGGCACGAAGCTGTGGCTGGCGGGCGCGATCGTCCTCCTGCTTCGCCTGCTTTTCGCGCAACTCGGTCTGCTGCGCTGGCAGTTGAAGGCCCGGCCACTCTACTGGCGCGCATGGGCTGGAACGCTCGAACGCGTGCCCTCCCGGTTGCCAACCCACCGGTCCATGCGCGTGCTTGAATCGTCCACGATTGCGAACCCCTGCACCTGGGGATTCATTCGCCCGGTGCTGCTGCTACCCACAAGCGGCGAATCCTGGACCGAAGCCGAGCGCCGGCTCGCGCTGCTGCACGAACTCGCGCATATCCGCCGCCACGACTGGCTGACCGCGACCTTCGGCCGGCTCGCCTGCGCGATCCACTGGTACAACCCGTTGGTGTGGCTCGCCGCGCGCGAGTCGCAGAGGCTCCAGGAACAGGCCTGCGACGACTTGGTGCTGCAATCCGGCGTGCTCGCCTCGGACTACGCGACATTCCTGCGGCACGCCGCGGCGAACGAACAGGGCAGGGCGCCAAGGCTCGCCGCCGCGATGGGGATCGTCGGCCGCTCCGAACTGCGCGAGCGGGTCGATTCGATCCTGGATCCGGCGCGGCGGCGCGCACCGCTCACGAGCCCGCGTGCTTTCAGCCTGTGGCTCGCGTCCGTGTGCATCGCGCTCTTCCTCGGCGCCGTTGCGCCGGAGAGCCCGGCCGAGTCGGCAGAACTCGCGCGGGAAGCTGAGGATGCGGCGGAGGAAGCCTCCAACCCGCCGCCGTGCCGCCGGTACCGCCCGTGCCACCGGTTCCACCCGTGCCACCTGTTCCGCCGGTGCCACCGGTTCCGCCGGTGCCACCCGTGCCGCCGGTACCGCCGCCGGATGATCCGGTGCCGCCGCCGCGCGATGTGGCTCCACCGACGATCGAGCCATGAAGAACCTTCTCGCCGTCATCGCCGCATGCGTCCTCCTGGCGGATTCCGCCGCGGCAAGAGAACTGGACGGGCTCTGGCAGGCCAAGCGCCGCTACGGTCCCGACATTCGCGGCACGCTCCTGGTCACGCAGGATGGCGATGCATGGCAGGCCGAGATCACGGGGCGCAAGGCGCCCGTCACGGTCAACGGCGATACCGTGGCTTTCAAGATCGCGGACGGGAAAGAAGGCGCGTATCGCGGGACCTTCCACAAGGCACGCGCCGAGATCGTCGGGCACTGGATTTCGGGTCAGCGCGTCGAGAACGGCCTTTCGTTCGCATCGCCGGTCACGCTGGCGAAGTCCGGCGCGAATCAATGGCGTGGCAGCGTCGTCCCCGCCGACGACGCGTTCACGTTCTACCTGAAAGTCGAAACGACGGAGGACGGCACGGTCAGTGCATTCCTGCGCAATCCCGAACGCAACCTCGGCTGGTTTCTGTACCGCGCGACCGCCATCGAGCGGGAAGGCGAGTCCCTCCGACTGCTCGCCGCACCCGACGCTTCCGGCAAGCGCGCCGTCGTCGCCGAAGGACGCTACGGCAAGGATCCGGAAACCCTGACGTTCCGCTTCCCCTACGGCGGACTCTTCGATTTCACGCGCATCGCGCCCGACGAGCCGACCGATTTCTATCCGCGCGGCAGGCCGGGCGTGCGTTATCGCTACGCACCGCCGCCCCGGCTCGACGACGGCTGGGAGACCGCCACGCTCGAAGAGGTCGGCCTCTCCCGCACGCACATCGAGGCCTTCGTCCAGAAGATCATCGACACGCCGATCGACTCGCCGAACGCGATGGAAGACCACGCCATCCTGATCGCGCGCCACGGCAAGCTCGTTTTGGAGGAGTACTTCCACGGCGAGCATCGCGACAAGCCGCACGACAATCGTTCCGCCGGGAAAAGCGTGGCCTCGGATCTCTTCGGCGCGGCCATGCAGGCGGGCCTGCCGGTCAGCGCCAACGCGTCCGTTTACGAAGTGATGAACGGCGGCAAGATGCCGGCAGACCTCGAACCGCGCAGGAAGGCGCTCACCGTCGAGCACCTGCTGACGATGACCTCCGGCCTCGACTGCGACGACAACAACGAGGAATCCCCCGGCTACGAGGACCGCATGTGGGAGCAGACCACGCATCCGGACTTCTATAGCTGGACGATGGCGCTCAAGATGGTGAGCGACCCGGGCAAGGACTGGGTGTATTGCAGCGCGAACCCGAACCTCGTGGGCGGGATCATCGCGCGAGCGACCGGGCGGTACCTGCCGGCGCTCTTCGATGAGATCGTCGCGCGGCCGCTCGAGATCAAGCGCTACTACCTGCCGCTCTCGCCCCACGGCGACTTCACGATGACGGGCGGCTCGCGGTTCCTGCCTCGCGACTTCCTGAAGCTCGCGCAGCTGCACCTGAACGGCGGCACCTGGAAGGGCCACCGCGTCTATTCACAGGAATGGTCCGACCTCGCCACGAAGTCGCACTACTACTCCGAAGCCTACAAATTCCATTACGGCTATCTCTGGTGGGGCGTGGACTATCCCTACCAGGGCCGCACCATTCGCGCGTATTTCGCGAGCGGCAACGGCGGCCAGATCTCGATCGCCGTTCCGGAACTGCAACTCGCCATGGCGTTCCACGCGGGCAACTACAACGACTCCGGCGGCCGAAAGGCGACCCGGGAATACGTTCCCCAGTCCATTCTGCCGGCCGTTCAGTAGTGCTCGGATTTCATCTCGAACCGAGGAGCTGTCGCAGGCGATAGAGGGCGGCCTGCGCCTCGCGTGGGGTCAGCGTGTCGGGATCCAGGCTCCGCAATTCGGCGAGCACGGCGGCCTCTGCCGGGTCGGACGCGGGATCGAGCGGCAGCCACTGCTGGCCGTGGGCGGCCTCCGCGGCATGGTCGCGTCGCTCGAGGCCGGCGAGGTAGTGGCGCGCTTCCGAGAGCACGTCTACGGGCACGCCCGCCAGTCGCGCGACCTGCAGACCGAAGCTTCGGTTGGCGGGGCCCTCGCGCACGGCGTGCAGGAAGACGAGATCCTCGCCGTGCTCGGTCGCATCGAGATGCACGTTGGCGCAGCCGGCGAGCTCGTCGGCGAGCGAGGTGAGCTCGAAGTAATGCGTGGCGAAGAGCGTGTAGCACTTGAGCTCGCGGATCAACTGTCGCGCGCAGGCCCACGCGAGCGACAGCCCGTCGTAGGTGCTCGTCCCGCGGCCGATCTCGTCCATGAGCACCAGGCTCCGCGCAGTCGCGTTGTTGAGGATGTTCGCCGCCTCGGTCATCTCGACCATGAAGGTCGAGCGCCCGCCGGCGAGGTCGTCCGCGGCGCCGATGCGGCTGAAGATGCGGTCGACCGGCCCGATCACGGCGGATTCCGCCGGCACGAAGCTGCCCATGCCGGCCAGGATCACGATCAGGGCGTTCTGCCGCATGTAGGTCGACTTGCCGCCCATATTGGGTCCGGTGACGACGAGCGCCCGGCGGTCCTCGTTGAGGTCCAGGTCGTTGGGCACGAACGGCGCATCGAGATTGTGCTCGACGACTGGATGCCGTCCGCCGCGAATCTCGATGCGCGGCTCCTCGATGAGGCGCGGCTTGACGAGCCTGAGCGCGATGGCCCGCTCCGCGAGATCAGCGAGCACGTCCAGCGTCGCGAGCGCCGCGGCGCTCGCCTGCAGTGCGGGCAGGACCGCGATCAGAGCGTCGAGCAGCGCCTCGTAGAGCGTCCGCTCGCGGGCGAGTGCGCGGTCGCGTGCGCCGAGCACGCGATCCTCGAAGGCCTTGAGCTCCGCGGTGACGTAGCGCTCGGCATTGCGGATCGTCTGCCGGCGGATCCAGTCCGGCGGCACCTGGTCCGCCTGGCTGCGGTGGACCTCGATGTAGTAGCCCTGCACCCGGTTGTAGCCCAGCCGCAGGTTGGCAAGCCCGCTGCGCTCGCGCTCGCGCGCTTCGAGCGCAAGCAGCGCCTCGTCGCTCCGCTCGCTGATCAGGCGCAGCTCGTCGAGCTCCGCGTCGTACCCGGCCGCAATGACGCCGCCGTCGCGCAGCAGCGCGGGCGGCGTCTCGACGATCGCGCGCGCGAGAAGGGCATGGGTGTCCGGATGTGTGCCGGCCTGCGCGACGAGGCGCGCGATGAGCGGTGCATCGAGACCGGCGAGCAGCTCGCCGATCGCGGGCAGCGTAGCGAGTGCGACGCGAAGCTGCGCCAGTTCGCGCGGACGCACCGAGCGCAGCGCGACGCGAGCGAGGATCCGCTCCACGTCGCCGACGCCGCGCAGCAGATCGTGCAGCGGCACGTCGTGGCCCGAGTCGATCAGGGTCTCGATCGCCTGCAATCGCAGCTCGCGCTCGCTGCGGCCGCGCAGCGGGCGCGAAAGCCAGCGTCGCAGCTCGCGGCCACCCATCGCCGTTGCGCTGCGATCGAGCAGACCGAGCAGTGTGCTGTCCGGCCGGCCGGAAAGACTCGTTTCGAGCTCGAGATTGCGGCGCGTCGCGGCGTCGATCAGGAGCGCTTCGCTCCGCTCCTCTCGGCGCAGGCCGCGCAGGTGCGGCAGTGCGGACTTCTGCGTGTCGCGGACATACTGCAGCAGGCAGCCGGCGGCGCCGGTGGCGAGCGGCATTCCGTCGAGACCGAAGCCGGCGAGATCGTGCACGGCGAACTGAGCGCAGAGCGCACGCGCGGCGGCGCCCGGGTCGAAGTGCCAGGGTGGTCGCGAGCGGATCGTGATCGACGAGGATGGCTCGGCGAGCGCATCGCCGTCGGCGAGCAGCAGCTCCGCGGGGCGCAGGCGCTCGAGCTCCGCAGCCAGCGCGTCGGCCCCTTCGTCCTCGAGCGTCGTGAAGCGGCCGCTCGCGAGCTCGAGCCACGCAAGGCCGAAGCGGCGACCGTTGCGCGCCAGCGCCGCGAGCAAGGTCGCGCGGCGTTCCTCGAGCAGCGCGTCCTCCGTGACCGTGCCCGGCGTGACGACGCGCACGACCTGCCGCTCGACCGGGCCCTTGGACTTCGCGGGATCGCCGATCTGCTCGCAGATTGCGACCGACTCGCCCCGGCGCAGCGCACGCGCGAGATAGGTGTCGACGGTCTGCACCGGCACGCCGGCCATCGGGATCGGCTCGCCGCCCGCCTGGCCGCGCGCGGTCAGCGTGATGTCGAGGAGCCGTGCCGCCTTGCGTGCGTCGTCGAAGAAGAGCTCGTAGAAATCCCCCATCCGGTAGAAGAGCAGCTCATCCGGGTGCTGCGCCTTGATGCGCAGGTACTGCTGCATGACTGGGCTGAGTTCCGATGTCTTCTCGATATGAGCTGTAACTCGCTGATTATCAACAGTACTTGTGGACACGGTCAGGGCATACCAGGGCGCTGGAGCAGACTCGACGCGGCGGCGAGCCGGCATTGTGCCGCAAAGTCTCCGGGATGATCCGCTCGAGCGCGGCGAGGCGATTGCTCAGTGCGCGAGCGCCGCGGACCGTCGGCGCATCAGCCGATAGGCGGCCGGGATCACGAACAGCGACAACAGCGGCGCGGTGAGCATGCCGCCGACCATCGGTGCCGCGATGCGCTGCATGATCTCGGAGCCGGTGCCCTGGCTCCACATGATCGGCAGCAGACCCGCGACGATGACGCTGACGGTCATCGCCTTCGGCCGCACGCGAAGCACGGCCCCTTCGCGGATGGCCTCGTCGAGCAGCTCGGCGGTGGGCTGCCGACCGGAGGCAAGACGCGCCTCCCAGGACTGCTTCAGGTACAGCAGCATCACGACGCCGAACTCCGCCGCCACGCCCGCCAGCGCAATGAAGCCCACGGCGGTCGCGATGGACACGTCGTGCCCGAGCACGTAGATCAACCAGAAGCCCCCGATCAGCGCGAACGGCAAGGTCGCCATGATGAGCAGCGCCTCGTCGATTCGCCGGAAAGTGAGGTACAGCAGCACGAAGATCACGAGCAGCGTGAATGGAATGACGATCCTCAGTCTTGCACGGGCGCGCTCCAGGTACTCGAACTGACCCGACCACGAAATCGAATAGCCGGCGGGCAGGCTGACCTCACGCGCAACCGCTGCCTGCATGTCCTCGACCGCCGATTGCAGGTCGCGTCCGCGCAGATCGACGTACACCCAGCCGGAGAGCCGCGCATTCTCGCTGCGCAGCATCGGTGGTCCACTCGTGACCCGAAGCCTCGCCACGGTGCCGAGCGTGATCTGCGCCCCGTCCTCCGTGACGATGGGTAGACGTTCGAGGTCCGATACCGAGTCCCGCAGCTCCCGCGGATAGCGCACGCTGATCGGAAAGCGTTGCAGCCCCTCCACCGTCTCCGCGATGGTCTCCCCGCCAACGGCGGCGGTGATCACGCTCTGCACGTCGTCGATGTTGAGACCGTAACGGGCGGCGGCCGCCCGATCGATGTCCACTTCGACATAGCGACCACCCGTGAGCCGCTCGGCCAGCGCGGAACGGACGCCGGGTACGTCCCGGACTGCCTGTTCGATACGCTGCGCGACGGCGTCGATCACTTGCGGGTCGGTGCCGGCGACCTTGATCCCGACGGGACTCTTGATGCCCGTGGCGAGCATGTCGATACGATTGCGGATCGGCGGGACCCAGACGTTCGCCAGCCCCGGGATCGTGAGCTTCCGATCGAGCTCTTCGACGAGCTTCTCTGGCGTCATCCCGGGACGCCACTCGTCGCGCGGCCTGAAGCGGATCGTGGTTTCCACCATCTCGAGCGGCGCAGGATCGGTCGCGGTTTCCGCGCGGCCCATCTTGCCGAAGACCTGCTCGACCTCGGGCACCGTCTTGATCATCCGGTCCATCTGCTGCAGGAGCTGTGCGGCCTTCCCCGCCGAAAGCCCCGGCAAGCGCGGATGGCATGTGGAGCAGATCTCCTTCGTCGAGCGGCGGCAGGAACTCCGCGCCCAGGCGCAGGATCGGGACCGCCGTGAGCGCCAGCAGCAGGACACCCACGCCGATGGCGGCACGCGGATGCGCGAGCACCCGATCGAGCACGGGACGATAGAGCCCGCACCAGCCAGCGATTGATCGGATTGGCGTCTTCACGCGGAATCCTGCCGCGGATGAAGTACCCCATCAGCACCGGCACCAGCGTGACGGCGAGGCCCGCGGCGGCGGCCATGGCGTACGCTCTTCGTGTACGCGAGCGGCGCGAAGAGCCGGCCTTCCTGCGCCTCGAGTGCGAAGATCGGGATGAACGAGATCGTGATGATCAGCAGGCTGAAAAAGAGCGCGGGGCCGACCTGCAGGCTGGCTTCGGTGATGAGCGCCCAGTGCTCGGCGTCGGTCGGCTCGCGGTCGGGATGTTCCTCGCGCCAGCGCTCGATGTGCTTGTGCGCGTTCTCGATCATGACGATGGCGGCATCGACCATCGCCCCGATGGCGATCGCAATGCCGCCCAGGGACATGATGTTTGCGTTGATGCCCTGGTGCTGCATCACGACGAAGGCCATCAGCACGCCGAGCGGCAGGGAGATGATCGCGACGAACGCCGAGCGCAGGTGCAGGAGGAACGCGAAGCACACGAGCGCCACGACGATGAATTCCTCGACGAGCTTGCCGGTCAGGTTGCGCACCGAACGCTGGATGAGCTCCGAGCGGTCATAGGTCTCCACGACCTCGACGCCCTCGGGCAGACCGGGCGCAAGTTGCGCGAGCTTCGCCTTGACCGCCGCGATGGTTTCGAGCGCGTTGCGTCCCGAGCGCATCACGATGATGCCGCCCGTCACCTCGCCTTCGCCGTCGAGCTCCGAAATGCCACGGCGCAGCTCGGGACCCAACTGCAGGTGCGCCACGTCGCCGAGAAGCACCGGCACGCCGGCCGCGCTGGTGCGCAGCGGGATGCTTCTGAGGTCGTCGAGGTTCCGAAGGTAACCCGTTGCCCGGACGACATATTCTGCTTCGGCGAGCTCGAGCACCGAGCCGCCTGCCTCCTGGTTCGCGCCGCGGATCGCCTCGATCACCTGGGCGTGCGTGATGCCGTAGCGCGCGCAGGCGATCCGGTTGCAGCACGACCTGGTACTGCCGCACGACGCCGCCGAGCGTCGCGACCTCAGCCACGTTCGCCACTGACTTCAGCTCGTACTTCAGAAACCAGTCCTGGATCGCGCGCAGTTGGGAGAGGTCGTGGCGCCCGCTGCGGTCCACCAGCGCGTACTCGTAGATCCAGCCGACGCCCGTGGCATCCGGACCCAGCGACGGCTGCACGTTCCGTGGCAGGCGGTTCTGCACCTGGTTCAGGTACTCGAGCACGCGCGAACGGGCCCAGTACGGGTCGGTGCCGTCCTCGAACAGCACGTAGACGAACGAATCGCCGAAGAAGGAATAGCCGCGGACGGTTTTCGCCCCGGGCACTGACAGCATCGTCGTCGTGAGCGGGTAGGTGACCTGGTCCTCGACGATGCGCGGCGCCTGGCCAGGATAGGAAGTGCGGATGATCACCTGCACGTCCGACAGGTCCGGCAGCGCGTCGAGCGGCGTGCGAAGCACGGACCACACGCCCCACGCCGCCACCAGCAGCGTCGCCAGCAGCACCAGGAAGCGATTCTCGAGCGACCAGCGGATGAGCCGCGCGATCACGGTGCCGACTCCGTGGGCGTCGCGGCTTCCGCGGCCGTCGTCAATCGCGTCAGCGCGGACTTGAGAGAGGCCTCGGAATCGATCAGGAACTGCCCCGAGAGCACGATCGACTGTCCTTCCGTGAGCCCCGCAAGGATCGTCGTCTTGCCGTCGGCCTCGGCGCCGACGCTGACTTCGGCGACGTCGAATCCGCCCGCGTCGCGCGCGATGATCACGACGCTGCGCTCGCCGGTCGTGATCACTGCTTCGCTCGGCACGACGAGGCGAGGCGCGCCCGCCACGCCCGCGAACTCGAGCGAGACGAACATGCCGGGCGCCAGCCGGAAGTCCGGGTTGTCGATCGCGACGCGCACCGACATCGTGCGCGTCGCCACATCGACCTCAGGCAGCAGCGCTGTGACCCGGCCGCTGAAGGTCGAGCCGGGCCAGGCGGTGGCATGCGCCTCGACGGTCGCGCCGCTCGGGACCATGGAAACCATTGCTTCCGGCACCTGCGCGTTGACCCATACGGTCTCGAGTCCGGCGATACGGAAGAGCGGGCTCCCCGCCGCGAAAGCGGCGCCCTCGCGCACGGAAAGCTCCGTGACGACGCCATCGATGGGCGCGACCAGGCGCACCGTGTCGCTGGTCCTGCGCTCCGTCTCGATGCGTCGAATCGTCGCTTCGGGCACGCCGAGCACGAGCAGGCGGCGCCGCGCGGCCTCGCGGATCGACTGTCCACGCGCGGATTCGGCGTCGAGCAGCGCCAGGTATTCCTCCTCGGCCGCGAGCCACTCGGCTGCAACAATGTCTGCGAGCGGTTGGCCGCGACGTACCTGCTCGAGCGGCGCTTTCACATGCAGGCGCGCCACGTAGCCGTCGACGCGCGCCTGCACGAGTGCCAGGCGATGCTCATCGACGGCGACGCTGCCGACCGCGCTGAACCGTGGCGGCGCCGCGGACCGTTCCACCGTCCCGATGCGGATGCCGAGGCTTTGCACAAGGCCTGGATCGACGCGCACGGCCGGGCCGCCGGCTTTCTCGTCGGCATAGACCGGCACCAGCTCCATGTCCATGAAGGGCGACTTGCCGGGCTTGTCGAATCGCTCGCCGGGAACCATCGGATCGTGCCAGTAGAGAACTTCGCGTTCGGTCGCATCCGGCGGTTCCACACCGGCCGAGTCAACGAGCGAGGGTTCACGATGCGTGAGCAGAAGGGCCGCGGCCGCGCCGACGGTGACGCCCGCCAGGGCCGTGAGGATGATCAGAGTGGCTCGGGTCATGCGTGATCTGCCTAAGGTTGGATCTGGCGTGGCGCGAGATAGCGCAGGAACGCCCAGGCGCTGCCGCGGTCGTTCACCAGCGTCGCGTGTTCGATCAGCGATTCGATTTCCTGCTGGAAGGCGTCGAGTGCGGACCGCAGATCGCCGCGCCCGGATCGATAGGCCGCCAGCGCCGCCCTCGACCGCTCGCGCGCGAGCGGCAGGAGCTCGTGCTCGTACTGCCCGATCTGCTGCCCGAGCAGTTCCCACTCCGTGAGCACCTGTCGCAGCTCAGCGGTGTGCATGCGCACCTCCGACTCGCGGTCGGCCTCGATGCGCCGCAGCTCCGCGCCCTTCGCCGCGACGACGGGATCCTGGCGATGCCTCGCAAACAGCGGCAGCCCGACCCGAACCTCGAGGGAGACCATGTCGGAGAAGTCGGAACCACGCTCGGAGTACGCCAGTTCCGCGCTCCAGTCGGGGCGTCGGTCCGCCTTTGCGAGTTCCATGTCGAGCCGGGCCGCAGCGACGCGGGCATCGTAGGGCAGGAGGGATCCATGCTCGTGCACCGTGGCCAGCAGGGCCGGCGGGGGAGCGGGGAGCCGGTCGAACGCAGGCAATGGCGCAAGCGGTCGCCGCGCGTCCTCATCGAGCCATCGCTCGAGATCGAGCACCGCGCGTCGCAGCTCGCTCTCGCTACGCAGGACCCGGTTCGCAAGCTGGACGACGGCCGCCTGTGCGGCCAGCGCGTCCGCGGTCGAGCCGCGACCTGCGACGACGGCGGCCTCCGCCGCCGAGGCCTGCAGTTCCAGCTCCGGCTCGAGCGCACGCAGGCTCGCGAGGGTGGCCTCGGCCGTGCTGCGGCGGATCCATGCGTCCGCGACCTCGCGCGCGACCGCGAGCTGGACCTCGACGAGCTCGGCATCGGCGAGGCTCGATTGCGCCTCGGCGCGGTCGCGCTGCAGGCGGCGTTTCTGCCCGGCCGGAAACGCCTGCATCACGCCGATCCGGCGCATCGTCATGAAGTCCCGCGTGGTCGAGTACGCGTCGGCACCGGTCACGGGCAGGTTGTCGAGCCCAAGCGCGAGCTGCGGGTCCGGCAGTCGCCCTGCGCTGACCGCGAGCGCTTGCGCCGCGTCGCGGCTGGATGCCTGGGCGGCAACCTGAGGCGCGCGGAGCAACGCCAGCTCGACGGCGGCATCCAGGCTCAGTGCCTGAGCCGGCGACGGAGGTTCGGCGGCCGGAGCCGCGATCGGTGCGAGCAGCAGCAAGAGCAGCCCGCGGAATTGAATCTGCATTGCGATCTCCCGATCAGCGCCGTGAATGGCGCGCGAGCCCGCGCAGGCGCGCGGGTGACGGATCGACGGGAGATCAGCGAATGGGCGGTCGGAGGGCTTCGCCGGGCGGCGGGTGAAGCGGCGACGGCGCGTGCCACGCGATGCCGTGATCGGACACGGCCGCGCTTGCGATGCCTGGCAGGCCGCTCATGACCGCGCCGGATACCTGCGACAAGCAATAGGCCGGACCGCAGTCCGGCGCGGGGCAACAGTCTTCTTCGCAGCCGCCGGTATCTGCCGGAGTGCTCTTGTCGGCGTCCGGTCCGTGACACGGCATTTCGTGCTCGGAGGCGTCATGGACCGCGGATACGGCGCTCGATTGGGCCGCCGACAACGGCGAGGCCGCGATCGATACCGAGAGCAGCAGGCGCCAGGCAATCTGCAGTGCGGACCGGGGGTTCATGCGGATTCGGATGTTACTCCGAACCGAACGTCGGGTTCGTGCCGGAGTCGGCCAATTCCGGCGATTCCCAGGCCTCCCGCGGGGTGATTTGACTCTGGACCATGGTCCAGACTGCAGACTGGCGGCTGAACGCACCGACGCAGGAGGAGGGCCCTTGAACGTGGCGAATGACTCGTCAACTCACGCGCATCACGGAACGCAGTACACCTGCCCGATGCATCCCGAGGTCATCCGCGATGCGCCCGGCACGTGCCCGATCTGCGGAATGGCCCTCGAGCCGATGATGCCCAGCCTGGAGGAGGACGAGAACCCGGAACTCGTCGATTTCCGCCGGCGCTTCTGGTGGACGCTGCCTTTGTCGCTCACCGTGCTGGGGCTCGCCATGTTCGGCCACCGTCTGCCGTTCCTCTCTACGGAGGGGCGCACCTGGCTCGAGCTTGCGCTCGCCACGCCCGTCGTACTCTGGGCCGCCTGGCCGTTCTTCGAGCGCTGGGCGCAGTCGATCGCGAATCGCAGCCCGAACATGTGGACGCTGATCGGGACCGGTGTCGGCGCGGCCTTCGGTTACAGCGTCGTCGCGACCCTGGCGCCGGACCTCTTCCCGGCGTCGTTCCGCGAGCACGGCCGCGTCGGCGTCTACTTCGAAGCCGCGGCCATCATCGTCTCGCTGACCCTGCTCGGGCAGCTGCTCGAGCTCAAGGCGCGCTCGAGCACCTCGGCGGCGATCAAGGCGCTGCTGCGCCTCGCGCCGCGGACCGCACGCCGGATCGCGTCCGATGGCGCGGAGGAGGACATTCCGCTCGCGCACGTGCACGTCGGCGATCGGCTGCGCGTGCGACCCGGCGAGACGGTTCCCGTGGACGGCGTCGTCATCGAGGGCCGCTCCAGCATCGACGAATCGATGCTGACCGGCGAGCCGATTCCGGTCGAGAAGACCACCGGCGACAGAGTGATCGGTGCCACCTTGAACGGCAACGGTGCGCTGGTCATGCGCGCCGAGCGAGTGGGCTCCGACACGATGCTGGCGCAGATCGTGCAGCTCGTGGCGCAGGCGCAGCGCTCGCGCGCGCCGATGCAGCGCCTGGCCGACAAGGTGAGCTTCTGGTTCGTCCTGGGTGTGTTTGCCGTTGCGCTCGCGACGCTCCTGGTATGGGGATTCTTCGGCCCCGACCCGTCGTGGACGTACGCCGTCGTCAACACCGTTGCGGTGCTGATCATCGCCTGTCCCTGCGCGCTCGGGCTCGCCACACCGATGTCGATCATGGTCGCGACCGGCCGGGCTGCGCAGGCGGGCGTGTTGTTCCGCGACGCCGAGGCGATCGAGCGGCTGCGGACGATCGACACACTGATTGTCGACAAGACCGGCACGCTGACGCAGGGCCGGCCCGCGTTTCGCGAGGTCGTCGCGTTCGGTGGTGCGTCGCAGGACGAGGTCCTGCGGCTCGCGGCCAGCCTGGACCAGGGCAGCGAGCATCCGCTCGCCGCTGCGATCGTCACCGAGGCGGGCCGGCGCGGGTTGGCATTGTCACCGGCCCAGGAGTTCGAATCTGCCACCGGCATCGGCGTGCGAGGCAAGGTCGACGGACACGCGCTCGCCCTGGGCAACACCACGCTCATGGGAGAGATCGGCGCCGACGTGGCGAGCATCGGCGACGTGGCCGAACGCCTGCGGCGCGAGGGCGCGAGCGCGATGTTCCTCGCAGTCGACGGGCGCGCCGTGGGCGTGATCGCCGTGGCGGACCCCATCAAGGAGAGCACCCCGGCTGCGATCGCTGCCTTGAAGGCTGCGGGACTGCGGCTGGTCATGGCCAGCGGCGATGGCCGCACCACGGCCGAGGCCGTCGCGCGGCAACTCGGCATCGACGAGGTGCACGGTGAGGTCCGGCCAAAGGACAAGACGGACCTCGTGGCGCGTCTCAAGGCCGAGGGCCGGCGGGTCGCGATGGCCGGCGACGGCATCAACGACGCGCCGGCGCTGGCGGCGGCGGACGTCGGCATCGCGATGGGCACGGGCACCGATGTGGCGATGTCGAGTGCGCAGGTGACGCTGGTGAAGGGCGATCTGCGCGGCATCGTGCGCGCGCGCGAGATCTCGGAGGCCACCGTGCGCAACATGAAGCAGAACCTGGGATTCGCGTTCCTGTACAACGCGCTCGGCGTGCCGGTCGCCGCCGGGCTCCTGTATCCGGTCTTCGGCTGGCTGCTGAGCCCGATGCTGGCCGCGCTCGCGATGAGCCTGTCCTCGGTGTCGGTGGTCGGCAACGCATTGCGGCTGAAAGTCGGCGGTTCCGGTTGAGCTGCGGCCCGGGTCGCGTTAGCGTTCCCGCAATCGGAGAACTGCCCATTGGATGCCTGCTGCAACAAGGATGCGGCGCTCGCGGCCCTGCAGGTCCGTCAGCGCCGTGTACTCATTACCGTGCTCGTAATCAATGCGGTGATGTTCGTCGCAATGGTCGTGGCTGCGTGGCTGTCGCGATCGTCGGCGCTGCTGTCGAACAGCCTCGACAACCTCGGCGACACGCTGACCTACGCGCTGAGTCTGTGGGCCGTCGGACTCGGGACTGGGATCAAGGCGCGCATCGCATTGTTCAAGGCCGCGCTGATCTTCGGATCGGCGCTGGCGGTCGCGGCGCAGATTTCCTGGCGGCTGCTGAATCCGGTGCTGCCCGTATTCGAGACCATGGGCGTCTTCGCACTCGCCAATATCGCCACGAATGTGCTCTGTCTGTGGTTACTCACCCGGCATCGCCACGACGACGTCAACATGAGCTCGGTCTATGAATGCTCGCGCAACGACGTCGGCGAGGGGCTGGCGGTGCTGGCCGCCGCCGGGGGTGTCGCATGGTTCGGCAGCGGTTGGCCGGATCTCGCGGTCGCCACCGCGCTGCTCCTGATGTTCCTGAGTTCCGGCGGCCGGATCCTGCGCATGGCCTGGCGCGAGCTGCAGGCAGCACCACGCAGCTGAGCGGACACTTCGCGCCGCTCTTGCGCGACGGTCACGGGATCGATACGTCCGGTCAGTGCGCCTGGTCGGCGCAGGCACCGTATTCGACCTGAACCGTCACATGGGTGTAGCCGAACCGATCGGCGAGATGCGCCTGCACCCGGGCAACCGCGGAGTCGGGCGTAAGCCGGTCGGACGCGCACACGTGCAGGGTCACATAGGACTCGTCCGCGCCCACAGTCCAGGCGTGGACGTGATGCACGCTTTGGAGATCAGGGATTGCATCCAGCAGGGAACGCTCGACCTTCCCCGCGTCGAACTCGGGCGGGCTGCCTTCGAGCAGGGCATGGCCGGATTCGCGCGTCACGTGCCATCCCGTGCGGACGATCAGTGCTGCGACGACGATCGAGAGCAGCGGGTCAGCCGGTGCCCAGCCGGTTGCCAGGATGATGCCCGCGGCCACGATCGCGGCGACCGAGCCGAGCAGATCGCCCACCACGTGGACCATGGCGCCGCGGGTGTTGATGTCGGTGCCGCGTCGCAGGATCAGCAGCACGACGAGGTTGACGATCAGCCCGACGATTGCGACCGCGAGCATGGGGCCCGCAAGGATTCCGATCGGCTGGCGCAGCCTCAGCACCGCCTCCACGACGATCCAGGCCGCGATCGCGAGCAGTGAAAGCCCATTGACGAACGCGGCGAGCACGCGCATACGACCATAGCCGTAGGTGCGCAGGTCATCAGGTGGGCGGTGGCTGACGACCACGGCGAAAAGCGCGAGCGCGAGCGCCGCCGAGTCGGTGAGCATGTGCCCCGCGTCGGCGAGCAGTGCGAGCGACCCGCTCCAGAGACCCGCGGCGACTTCCAGCACCATGAATGCCGCGGTAAAGACGAGCGCCCACCGCAGCCTCGCGTCGGTGGCGTCGACGTGATCGTCGTGTGAATGTGTGGCCGAACTCACGGGCGAAGTATGCCCGTTCGGCACCACGGGCCGAACACGAGGCAAGCGCGATGCCGATTCGGGCTATTGGGCCGGCAGTGCCGCCGGCGCCGACTGTCCCGCGCGGAACGGGTACTTGGCGAAGATCGTGGTTACGGCGCCGGTCAGCAAGGCTTCACGATTCTCGAGTTCCTTCTTCGTCACCACGTCTTCGATGCCGCCCTGGAACACGACTTGCCGCTTCTGCCGATCGACGATGTCCATCACCAGCGTGCCGACGTTGTAGCGGTGGGTGGACACTTCCGTGCCGCCGTACCCGTAGGCGCCATAGGGCGCGCCGTAGTAACCTCGATAGCCCCATCCGGCGCCGTACATCGGCGCCGGCGTCGACTCGATGTCGGTCTTTTCCTCGATCTTGCCCTTGAAGTTGATGAGCAGGTCGGCGTTGTCGGCCTTGGTGTAGCCGCGGGACTCCATCTCGCGCGAGGCCGCGTTCTGCAGAATCTGCGTTGCCAGTGATTTGGGATCCGAACCGGTCCCGCCCGCCGCCACGAAGTTGTAGGTCCGGTACTGACCGAAGTCCGCGGCCTTGTCGTAGTCGGCACGGGTGTCCGGGGTACTCTCGCAGCCGGCCAGCCACAGGCCCGCGATGCCCAGTAGGGCGAATTTCACTGCAGATGCACGCATGAGTCAGTCTCCTTGGGGTTGCGCGAGAGGCACGGCCTTGACCGTCTGCAACTCGAGCACGGGGTGGTGAATTCAGTGGGCGAGCGGGATCAGCCCGTAGACGTCGCGGCGGAGCATGTTCTCGATGCGCGTCTCGACCTGCGCATAACGCAGCGCCTTCTTCGCGGGGATCGCCTTCGCAATCTTGTGCGTATAGGACTGCTTGAGCGCCATGCGCTCCTTCTCGATCGCCATCTTTTCCTTGAGCATCTCGGCTGCTTCCTGGTCGGACAGCGTGTCGTACTCCGCTGCGAAGCGATTGACGAGCGCGAGAAAGCGATCGTCCAGCTTCTTCACCTTCGCCTCGTAGTCGTCGTAGATCGGCCAGAAGGCCTGGCCCTCGGAGTCGCTCAGGTCGAGGGTTGCCGAATAGACGGAGCGCTTGTCCTCCATCACCTGCTTGAGCAGGATCTGCTCGTCGGTGACCAGGCCCAGCTCCTGTGCACGAGCGGGAATCAACACGGCTGCGGCGACCAGGGCGAGCGCCAGCACCGGGAGTTTCATCGCGGCATGTCCGTTTCCGGGATGGGAGCGGCACGGTAGCCCAGCCCCGAATGGGTGTCCAGAGGACGCAGCGCATCGATCATGGCCACGCGACTAGAATCGGAATCATGATTCCCACGGACGAGCAACTGCGGCAACTCGCCGGACAAGTCGCCGATCGGCTGCACGCCGAGGGTCGCACGCTCGTGACCGCCGAATCGTGCACCGCGGGATGGATCGCCAAGCTGTGCACCGACCGACCGGGTAGCTCGGCGTGGTTCCGCGGCGGGGCCGTCGTCTACGACGACGAACTCAAGGTCACCCTGCTGGGCGTTCGTCCAGCGACGCTCGCGGCGCATGGCGCAGTAAGCGAGCCAACCGCGCGCGAAATGGCGGCCGGCGCACTGGCCTGGCTCGGGGGAACCGTGAGCGTAGCGGTCACCGGCGTCGCGGGGCCGGCCGGCGGCACGGCGGAAAAGCCGGTCGGCACGGTGTGGCACGCGTGGGCGGTGCAGGGCCCGAAGGGGACGGCCGTACGCGTCCGGCGCGAGGACTTCAACGGCGATCGCGACGCGATTCGCCGCCAGGCCGTGGCGCACGCGCTCGCCGGCCTGCTCGAGCCCGGATGATGTCGGGCGTCCAGCGTGCAAAGGCCGCGCGCCGGCTCTTCTTTGCCTTATGGCCCGATGCTGCGCTGCGCGCCGCGGTCGCCAGCCGCGTCGCCGCGCTCGTTCCGCGCGACAGCGGGCGCCCGCAGCGGCCGGACCAGTTGCACGTGACGCTGGTGTTTCTCGGCGCGGTCGAGGCGGCGCAACTCGCCGAGGTTCGGAACGGTGGGCGAGGGCATCACCTCGACACCTTTCGTGGTCGTATTCGATCGCCTCGAGCACTGGCGGAAGCCGCGCGTGCTGTGCCTCGCGGCGTCGGCTGTGCCGCCTGCGCTCGGTGCGCTGGTCGAGCAGCTCCGGTCGGCGCTCGCGACCCGACGCCTGCCGACCGAAACCCGGCCCTTCCGCCCGCACCTGACGCTGGCGCGGAAACTGACCTGGCTCGACACGACGCCGGACGTCGAGCCGCTCCTCTGGCGCGCCGAGTCGATCACGCTCGTCGAGTCGGTGAGCGACGCGGATGGCTCGCGTTACGAGCCGCTTGCGAGCTGGCCGCTCGGGGTCCCGATGCGATGAGCTCAGGCACGGAGAAACTGTTGTTTCACGGGTGTTTTTCGGACAGCGTCACCGGTCTCCATATGGAATAATGCGCGCCTCCCCGATTACGGATTCGTTTCCACGAGGCATCGCAGGCATGGCAATGGAAGACAACCGGAAGAAGGCGCTGGCGGCCGCGCTCAGCCAGATCGAAAAGCAGTTCGGCAAGGGTTCGGTAATGCGCCTGGGCGATGCCACGGCGGCCTACGATTTCGAGACGATTTCCACCGGCTCGCTTGGCCTCGACATCGCGCTCGGCGTTGGCGGCCTGCCGCGCGGCCGCGTCGTCGAGATCTACGGCCCGGAATCCTCGGGCAAGACGACGCTCGCGCTCACGGCGATCGCCGAGGCGCAGCGTGCCGGCGGCACGGCGGCGTTCGTCGACGCTGAGCACGCGCTCGACCCGACCTACGCCGAGAAGCTCGGCGTCAACGTCAACGACCTGCTGGTCTCGCAGCCCGACACCGGCGAACAGGCGCTCGAGATCACCGACATGCTGGTGCGCTCCGGGGCAGTGGATATCGTGGTCGTCGACTCGGTCGCCGCGCTCACGCCCAAGGCCGAGATCGAGGGCGAGATGGGCGAGATGCAGCTTGGCCTGCAGGCACGCCTCATGTCGCAGGCGCTGCGCAAGCTCACCGGCAACATCAAGCGCTCGAACACCATCGTGGTTTTCATCAACCAGATCCGCATGAAGATCGGCGTGATGTTCGGCAACCCGGAAACCACGACCGGCGGCAATGCGCTCAAGTTCTACTCCTCGGTGCGCCTCGATATCCGCCGCATCGGCGCGCTCAAGAACGGCGACGAAGTCGTTGGCAACCAGACTCGCGTCAAGGTCGTCAAGAACAAGGTGGCGCCGCCGTTTCGCGAGGCGGAGTTCGAGATCATGTACGGCACCGGCATTTCCCGCGAGGGCGAGATCATCGAGCTCGGTGTGCAGCAGAACCTGATCGAGAAGTCGGGCTCCTGGTACAGCTACAAAGGCGAGCGCATCGGCCAGGGTAAGGACAACGCGCGCGCCTTCCTGCAGCAGCATCCCGAATCGGCGCAGGAGATCGAGAAGGGCATTCGCGAGCGGCTGTTGCGCGTGCGCGGTGATGCAGCGCGGGCCGAGGCGGCGAAGGGTGAGGCGGCCCAGGAAGCCTGAGCCCGACGCTGCGGAGGCGGACGAACACACGGTCCGAACGGCCGCGCTGGCGCTCCTTGCCGGGCGCGACTTTGCGCGCCGTGAGCTCGCGGCGCGGCTGATCCGCCGCGGGTACTCCGAGCCGACGGTCGAGGCCGTCGTCGAGCGGCTGGCGGGCGAGCGCCTGCAGGACGAAGGCCGGTTCACCGAGCAGTTCGTCGCCCGGCACGCCGGGCGCGGCCAGGGGCCGGTTCGTATCCGCATGGAACTGCGTGAGCGCGGCGTCCCGGATGCAGAGGCCGAGGCCGCCCTCACGGCGAGCGACGCCGACTGGGCGGCCCTCGCCCGCCAGCAGCGGCAGCGGCGGTTTCCCGGCCCGCCGCCCCGGGGCTTCCGCGAGCGTGCAAAACAGGCACGCTTCCTGCAGTATCGCGGGTTTTCCGCGGACCAGATCCGCGCCGCCCTCGGCCCTGGGGCCGATCCCACGGCCGAGACGGCCGCGGAGGCCGCCGGATCCGACGACGACCCTGGGAGTCTCTGATTTGCCCCCGCACGGGCGCGACCGCGAGCGAATTTCGCTGCGGGCGCGAAGCGAGGAGCGATGTGTATCAGGCATACATGAGCGACGAGCGACAAAGCCCACGGCGAAATTCGCCCGGTCCCGACGGGTTACGCGCGGGAAGGCGCGCTACGGCGTTGCTCGCCTTGCCCATAGTGCAGACTATCGGGCGGCGGCTCGCGCCTTGTATCGCGCCTTCGCGCGCGTAACGCGCCTCATGCGCGGGTAAATCAGAGACTCCCGACCATGAACGACCTGCGATCACCCTCGAAGCGGATGTCGAGCGCCGAGCTGCGCGCCGCCTTCCTCGAGTTCTTCCGCCAGAACGGCCACACCGTCGTCCCGTCGAGCTCGCTCGTGCCGGGCAGCGACCCGACGCTGCTTTTCACCAACGCCGGGATGGTGCAGTTCAAGGACGTGTTCCTGGGGCAGGACAAGCGCAACTACGTGCGCGCGGTGAGCGCGCAGCGCTGCGTGCGTGCGGGTGGCAAGCACAACGACCTCGAGAATGTGGGCTACACCTCGCGCCACCACACGTTCTTCGAGATGCTGGGCAACTTCAGCTTCGGCGACTACTTCAAGCGCGAGGCGATCCGCTACGCCTGGGACTTCGTCACACAGACGCTCGGGCTGCCGCCCGAACGGCTGTGGGTGACGGTGTTCGAGGAGGACGACGGGGCGGCTGATATCTGGATCAACGAGATCGGTCGTCGAGCGCAAGCGATTCACTCGCATGGGCGCGAGCTCGAACTTCTGGGCGATGGGCGAGACCGGCCCGTGCGGGCCGTGTTCCGAGATCTTCTACGACCACGGCCCCGGGATCCCCGGCGGGCCGCCGGGCTCGCCCGATGAAGACGGCGACCGCTTCGTCGAGATCTGGAACCTCGTGTTCATGCAGTTCGACCGCGCGGCCGACGGGACGCTGACGCCTCTGCCCAAGCCCTCGGTCGACACCGGCATGGGCCTCGAGCGCGTCGCCGCGATCATGCAGGGCGTGCACAGCAACTACGAGATCGACCTGTTCGCGAGCCTGATACGCGCGGCGGCGCAGGCGACCGGGACAAAGGACACGTCCTCGAGCTCGCTGCGGGTCATCGCCGATCACATCCGCGCCTGCTCGTTCCTGATCGCCGACGGCGTGCTGCCCTCGAACGAGGGCCGCGGCTACGTGCTGCGGCGGATCATCCGCCGCGCGGTCCGCCACGGCTTCATGCTCGGCCAGCGGGCGCCGTTCTTCCACGCGCTCGTTCCGGCGCTCGATGCTGTGATGGGCGAGGCCTATCCGGAATTGCGAGCGCAGGCCGCGCACGTCGCGCGGGTCCTGAAGCAGGAGGAGGAGCGTTTCGCCGAGACGCTGTCGCAGGGCATGGCGCTGCTGGACGAGGCGCTCGCCCGCCTGTCCGGCAAGACCATTCCCGGGGCGACGGTCTTCAAGCTGTACGACACATTCGGTTTCCCGGTCGACCTCACCGCCGACATCGCGCGGGAGCGAGGCTTCACGATCGACGAGGCCGGGTTCGAGGCTGCCATGGATGAACAGCGTCGGCGCGCGCGCGCGTCGAGCCGCTTCGGGGCCGACACCCGCTTCGGCGCGGAGGTCGAGGGCCGCACGGAGTTCACCGGCTACGACCACGACCACGGCCAGGGCCGCGTGGTCGCGCTCATCAGGGACGGCGAGCCCGTCACCGCACTCGCCGCGGGCGAGGAGGGGCAGGTGGTGCTCGACGCGACACCTTTCTACGCCGAAGCCGGCGGACAGGTGGGCGACACTGGCGTGCTGCAAAACGGCGTCGCGCGGTTCCGGGTCGCCGACACGCAAAAGCTCGGGAAGGCCTACGGGCACCGGGGGCGCCTGGAGCACGGCTCGCTCAAGGTCGGCGACATGGTCGAGGCCGTCGTCGACGCCGAGCGGCGCAATGCGACGCGGCTCAATCACACCGCCACGCACCTGCTGCACGCGGCGCTGCGCAAGGTGCTGGGCACGCACGTGACACAGAAGGGCTCGCTCGTCGCGCCGGATCGCCTGCGGTTCGACTTCTCGCATTACGCGCCCGTCACTCCCGAAGAGCTTCGCGAGATCGAGCGGCAGGTCAACGCCGAGATCCGGCGCCAATGCGCCGGCCGAGACCCGCCTCATGAAGTTCGACGACGCCGTAGCGTCCGGCGCGATGGCCTTGTTCGGCGAGAAGTATGACGAGGACGTCCGCGTCCTGCGCCTCGGCGACTACTCCATCGAGCTCTGCGGCGGCACGCACGTCGCGCGCGCCGGCGACATCGGCCTCTTCCGGATCCTGAGCGAGGGCGGCATCGCCTCCGGCGTTCGGCGCATCGAGGCGGTGACCGGCCAGGACGCACTCGATCACGTCGTTGCCACGGACCAGCTACTGCGCGACGTCGCCGGCCTGGTGCGTGGCTCGCGCGACGACGTTCAGGAGAAAGTACGTCAGCTCGTCGATCGAAGCCGGCGGCTGGAAAAGGAAATTTCGCAGCTCAAGGCGAAGCTCGCGAGCGGCCAGGGCCGCGATCTCGCCGAAGGTGCGACGACGATCGGCGGCGTCAACGTCGTCGCAACGACGGTCGACGGCGCGGATGCGGCCGCACTGCGCACGGCCGTCGATCAGCTCAAGAGCCGGCTCAAGTCGGCCGCGATCGTGCTCGGTTCCGTCGATGCGGATGGCAAAGTTACGCTGATTGCGGGCGTGACACCCGATACGAGCGGCCGCATCAAGGCAGGCGAACTCGTGAACTTCGTCGCACAACAAGTGGGCGGCAAGGGCGGCGGACGGCCCGATCTCGCGCAAGCAGGCGGCACGCAGCCGCAGAATCTGCCTGCGGCGCTCGAGAGTGTGGCCAGCTGGATCGCCGGAAAGCTGGCCTGACGCGCCAGGTCGTTGGCACGCCTGCGGAGCAATCCGCTCCATATCGGATCAAAGCCCCCCGACATTGCTGATTTTTCCGCTGCAGACGCGTATGGTTCGCCGAATTGAGTCAGGCCTGCCCACGGGTGGGCCGGATTCAGGGGGTAATGGAGCTGGCAGCAAAAGATAAGAAAAACGCTGCCTTGCTGCCGGGGCTGATGGCGATTTTTTCGCCCGGCGCCGGGGTTCAGGTGGCCACGATGGCCAGGAGCGAAGTAAATGTTGATTCTTACGCGACGCGTCGGTGAGACCGTCATGATCGGCAGCGACGTGACGGTGACCGTACTGGGCGTGAAGGGAAATCAGGTCCGAGTGGGCGTCAATGCGCCGCGCGACGTGGCTGTTCACCGCGAAGAGATCTTCGAGCGCATCAAGCGTGAAGAGCAGGCTGGCCTTACGGACCAGCACAAGGCCAACGGCGCCAACGGCGCCGGCTGACGACGGCGGCGGGCCCTCGCGGCCCGCCTGACCATATTCCGCGCGTCCCGATCCGCTCCGGCTTTACGCCGGAGGGGGCAGGCCTTATTCTTGCGCGCTCTTTGGACCCAGCCGGAGAGATGGCCGAGTGGTCGAAGGCGCACCCCTGCTAAGGGTGTAAGGGTCAAAAGCCCTTCGAGGGTTCGAATCCCTCTCTCTCCGCCAGTTACCGATCTCAAGGCGTCTCAGACGGTCTCAAAGAGCTGAAAAACCCTGAATTCTCAGGGTTTTCGTTTCTCACTGCGTCTCATATGATGTCGGGGTATCTCGGCGAAGTGTTGGTATTTTTGGGTTCTGGTGCATTCATGGCTGAGATCTAGAATTCGGTCTCCTAATAGGGTGGCCGAATGACCAAAGCGATCGCGCGCGACCCGATCTACCGCCGGCGCAGATTCCAAGCCGAGATCATCGAGCTCTGCGTTCGCTGGTACATCACTTACCGGCTGAGTTACCGAGACCTCGTGGGGCATGATGGGCGAGCGCGGAGTCGACGTGTCACACACGACGATCCTGCGATGGGTCTTGCGCTACGTGCCGGAGTTCGAAAAGCAAGGCGTCAACTTGCAGAGGGCATCGATCCATCGATCAACAAGGGGGGGTGCGAAGGGAACTTCACGGCCGTGCCGCGCGGATCACCTGATCTGTGAGCCTGAAGTTCATCACGCAGGCGAGATCTCTTGGGGCGCGGTGCTTGCCAAGAAAAAGACTGTCCAATCAGTTAGTTACAGCTCGTAGGGCAGACGTTTCGTTTAAGTCGTTCGTTTCGTTCATTACGAATAATTTTCCCCCACGCTAGAGTCCCTACCGTCTAGAGGAGGACGGTTCCATGGCCCACGCAGTTTGAGCTTCAGCCCCGGTTTTGCCGGCAGCGGACGAAGTCGCCCAGGCACAGGAGGCTGCACGTGCTCTAACACGGCTCGCGGCTGAAGCGCAGAAAGCGCAGGTTTCGATCGAGGACAGCGCGCATCGAATGCACGTTGTTTTGCCGCGCGTTGCTGTGCAGTTGCTCCAGAACATTCTGCGTGAAATGGCTCAGGGCCACGCCGTTACGATGATTCCGGTACACGCCGAACTCACGACGCAGCAGGCCGCAGATCTTCTCAACGTCTCGCGACCCTATCTGGTTTCACTCCTGGAATCAGGCGTCATTCCGTACCGCAAGGTCGGCAGAACCGCCCCGGGATTTCCGGAGACTCCGGTGGTTGAGTCAGGCCACCATGGCCTGAGCCTCGTTGAGTCGATGATAGTCCCGTTCGTACTCGGCGGGCGGCACGTGGCCGATCGATTCGAGCAGCCGCCGGTTATTGAACCAGTCAACCCATTCCAACGTCGCGTACTCGACGGCATCGAGGGTGCGCCACGGTCCGCGCGCGTGGATCACCTCGGTCTTGAACAAGCCGATGATCGTCTCGGCGAGCGCGTTGTCGTAGGAGTCGCCGACGCTGCCGACCGAAGACTCGATACCGGCCTCGGTCAGCCGCTCGGTGTAGCGGATCGACAGGTACTGGCAGCCGCGATCGCTGTGATGGATCAACCCGCCGCTCGCCTGGCGGGCGTGAAGGGCCTGCTCGAGCGCATCGAGCACGAGATCCGTATGCAACGAGCGAGTGACACGCCAACCGACGATCCGACGCGCGAAGACGTCGATGACGAACGCGACGTACACGAACCCCGCCCAGGTCGCGACATAGGTGAGGTCTGCGACCCACAGTTGATCGGGCCGCGACGCCGTGAACTGGCGCTGAACGCGATCGGCGGGACGCTCGGCGAGGTCCGCAGGGATCGTCGTCCGGCAACGCCGGCCGCGGACGACGCCCTTGAGGCCCAGCCGGCCCATCAGCCGCTCGACCGTGCAGCGCGCCACGGGGCGACCTTCCCGTCGCAGCTGACGCCAGACCTTCCGTGCGCCGTAGACGCAGAAGTTCTCGTCCCAGACCCGCTGGATCGATGTGCACAATTCGGCGTCGCGCCGGACCCGCGGCGGCAAGCGCCCCGGATCGGCCTCTCGTGCCTTGCACTCGTAGTACGTCGACGGGGCGATCGGCAGCTCGGCACAGATCGGCTCGACCCCGTACTCGGCGCGGTGCGCGTCGATGAACGCCACCATCACTTCCCGCGGCGGTCGAGCTCCGCCTGGGCGAAAAACGCCGATGCCTTGCGCAGAATCTCATTCGCGCGCCGCAACTCCAGGTTCTCGCGCTCGAGCGACTTCAACCGCTCGCGCTCGGAACTCGTCATCCCAGCCCGCTGTCCGCTGTCGCGTTCCGCCCGCCGCACCCATTTGCGCAGCGTCTCCGACGTACAGCCAATCTTCGGCGCAATCGACTGCATCGCTGCCCACTGCGAACCGTGTTCACGCTGCAGTTCGAACACCATCCGAACCGCGCGTTCCCTGACTTCCGCTGAATATCGTGTTGTCGTCGTTCCCATTGCTCCATCCTCTCAAGGAATGGAGCCTCCGGGAAAGTCGGGGCGCTGCGTGCTGCTTGAGCAACTGAGGGCCTACAAGAAGACAGAAGATGCCAAGCGAATGGAGGCTTTGAACGAACTCACGCGCTAGGCACAGGAACTCGGCCTCGGTTACTGATTGTGGCCTTCGCGAGCGTGCTGATTGGGATACGTGACTGCTCCGGTGTGGCGCGCGCCTATGTCCCGCGCGCCAGTAATGCGCAATCGATGCGCAAGAACTCGACGAGCGCCTGCTGCGAGCCCGTCAATCGCTTCGTACCATCAGGCACCGGTGGCGTCCGGGTTCGGCCAGCGATCTCGCCGGCCTGAACGCGAAGCCACCAGGCAAGGTAGAGTCCGCGATAGTCCCCGGCCATCAACTCGTTTCGGATCGGTACCAGCGTGCTTAGCAGGCCCGGCTCCGCGTCGTGCCAGTCTTCACCGGATTCGTCCTCCGACCACAGATCGATCATGAGATGTGCGCCGACCGTTGTCGCAATCGCGACGCTCGTTCCGCCGCGCGTCCGGCCGGCGCGCGTCGCACAGAACTTCCGCGCGATCTTCGGATCGAGGCGAGAACTTGGCACTCGCAACATGAGCCGACGCGTGCCCCAGTTCGCGTAGTAGAGAAACGCATCGAAGTACCTAGCGACGAGGTCGCGCGGGTCCGCCTTGAAGTTGCCCCATTCGTACGTGTTGACGAGCCGCGTTGAAGTGATAGTCGCGCGGCTGGTGATTGCACGGAGGCGGTTCTGGGCGGTCGTGCTGAGCGGCCGATCGATGGCGACGAACTCGTAGTACTGGAACTCGCTGATCGTACGCGGACAGCGCGCGGCGAAACCGGCCGGATCATTCGCCGGCGATCCACTGCCGGTATGCCTCGATCCACTCCGCGCCCGCCGGCCGGGGGTTCGGAAGTGGGAGATCGAGGATGGGAATCGCCTGCCGCGCGCGGCCGCGCCGGCAGATCGCGACGATCTGCTCATCGTCTGTCATGTCAATCCGTTCGACGGTGGCTGTGGCGCCGAGGATCTGTGTATCGAACGGCGTATCGAGATGCTCGTCGAGCAGCGTGTAGAAGCCCACGCGTTGCTCCGATTCGTTGTAAGCATCGACGATCGCTTCCTCGATCAGCGCTTTGAGCGTGGCCTTCCCCGGAGGCCATCGACCGCGCTTCGTGGGGGCTCTTTGCGCCATCACGCGTCCTCCGGAAGGTGCCGAAGCGCCTCCTCATCGTACTCGATGGTCAGCTCGTCCGGCGGTTCGGCAAACCCCAGCGGCGCCTCACGGCGCGCATAGCCGATCGCGCGATACGTGGCGAGCCGCTTCTCGAACATCCGAAGCAGCATCGGGACCTCCCGGTCCACGTAGTCATAGATTCGCACCTCGGTCTTGGCCGGATGATGTCGATGGAGCCGACCGCTGTACTGAATCAGCGTCCCTTTCCACGAGACCGGCAAGGCGAGAAAGAGTGTGTCGAGTCTGGGGTCATCGAAGCCTTCGCCGATGTAGCGGCCCGTCGCCACTACGAGCCGCTCCGCCGTATCAGGAATCGACGCGAGCTGGTCGGCAGAACGCTGCCGCTCCTTTACGGTCATCCCGCCTCGCAGTACGACAATATGGCGCACGAAGCCACGAAGACGTTCAGCGAAGTATTCCAGGTGATCCTTTCGTTCTGTGAGCAGGATAGGCGAGCGGCCCTCATGGATGGCTGCGATGACGTCTTCGACGATACGGCTGTTTCTGGCGTCGTTATTCGCCAGCATCCGGTAGATCTCCTGGATGCTGCTAGCTTCGCTCTCCGCAACCAGCCGGAATCCGGTATCGCGCACGATGAGTCGGTGATCAAACGGCCGGTGCGAGACTTGGCTCCTTGTGTCCATCCGGAAGCGAATGGGGCCCAGCTGCATTTGTGTGATGGGCTGATGTCCGTCGCGCCGCTGCGGTGTCGCGGTGAGCCCAACGACGTAGCGCGCCTTCACCTCGGAGAGTATCCGCTCGAAAGAGACCGCCGGCAGATGGTGGCACTCATCGACGACGACGTGCCCATAGTCGGCGATCAGATCGTCGATCTCATCCTTGCGAACCAGGCTTTGGACCATGGCGACGTCGAGTCTACCGTTGGGCCTGCGCTGGCCGCCTCCGATCCGACCGATCTGCTTCTCGTTGACGTCGAGGAAGATCGCAAGTTGTGCAATCCATTGTTCGAGGAGCGGCTTGCGGTGGACGAGAATAAGAGCGCTGCGGGCGCGCCGTGCGACAAGGTAAGTGCCGAGGACAGTCTTCCCGATCCCGGGCGGCGCCACGAGAACACCCGTTTCGTGCTCCAAGAGCGCTCGAGCCATCTGCTTCTGGACGACGGTCAGCTCTCCTTTGAACTTCACCTCGAGCGGTGCGCCGTCATGGCGTTTGTCATCGACCGCCAGCGCCACTCCGTACTCCTCGAACAGCTTGCGGGCCTCGAATGCGCAACCCCGCGGCAGCGAGATGTACTGCGTCAGCTCTTCAGCGCAGGTGATCACCCGAGGCGTCAGTGCGGTGGACAGGCGCATCCGCTGTCTCTTGTAGAACTCGGGATTCTGAAAGGCCGCAAGCCGCTTCAGCTGATTCAGCAAACGCAGCCGGTAGGCCTGCCTTCTCGATGAAGAGCCGCTGCGAGAGCACGGCCGTGACCTTCGATGGCAGAGAGTCCGCAATCTGGCTGATGGTGATCCGTCCGGGTGGCAGCCGCATCCACGGAGCTGCCGATGCTTCATCATCGAGATCCTCGGAGAAATGCACGCCGATTACCTGACCGGTTCGGGTCGCCTCTTGTGCGATCGCCTCCGCGGCGTCCGGTTCGATCCGCTCCACGGAGGCGAGAAACGCCCACTGGTCTTCGTATGCCTCGAGCTGCTCGTCAATGAAGACGCTGTTGCCCTTCTGCCGAGCTTCGTGCTGCAGCGGCAGTGCGATGAGATTGCCGAAGCCGCCGCGGGGCATCGTGTCCTGATTCGGGAAGAGGCGGTCGTAGGACTCCATGCTCAGTTCGTGCCGGCGGCTCATCGTCTCGGTGATGAGATAGCAGCCCATTCGCCTGGCCACATTCGCGGACAGCGGGGTAGTGAAGAAGAACCAGGCGTGCGCGCCGTTCCCTGACCTGGACCGCTCGATCGCGACGGGAGTGCCGACCGATCGGCAGGTCTCGGCAAACGCAACAAGGTCTTCCCTCCACGAGCGCTTGTCGAAGTCGACGGCGAGAAACCAGCAGGTCTCATCGACGAGCAGGGGATAGACGCCGATTACGTGTTTGCCTTGAAGGTGATCGACAACCACTTGGTCGCTGACCGGCATGAAAGCCTGATTCACGCAGTCACTGCATCTTCCGCCGGTCCTGAGCAGGCATAGCCCCGGTTCCCATTTGTTGGAGCAGGCTGGCGCGTAACCCGGCTTTCCGGTCTTTTTGCTCACAAAGCGAACGGGGAAGACATCTGTCCGACCGCGAAACAACGACCGGAACAAGCTAACCTTCTCCCCGGAAGTGCGCGGCGTGGTGTGACCCAGCGGCGGCGTTGGCTGAGAGAACGCCGCTGGCCCGGCGGATGCGGCAGCAAGCTCCGAGCGAAGGGATTCGATCCGTCCTGCGCGCGTCTTCGCGTGCGCGCCCGAGTTCTCCCAACCTCATTTCCTCGCGGGCGAGCTCCTGAAGGACGATGTCTTTCGAGCGCGTCATGAGTCGATCGTAGTCCGTGGGTCCGCCGTGTCGCGTAATCCGTTCCCGGGCCAAGGTAGTCGAGTCAGACCCGATAAGGCATCAGGGTCGCAGTAGGTGGTGCAGATGAAAGCGGTAGCGCGACTCCGCCAGCGAGCTGCTGCGCGCAGGGCGTCCCACATGGTCAGCATGCAGACAGCGATCATGGTCATCAGTGTCGGCAGCATCAGGCATCACATCAGCATGAGTGCGTCATCGTCGTCGACGTCGCCGATAGGTGGCGGCGCTGTCCCATGTCGTCGTAGCCGGTCGCGCTCGGGTTGACGCCGGTCATGCGGCCGAAGAGGCGTGCGGATTATGCGTAGATTCGCGACAATCATGCGTTTTATGCGCGCTGTCAGCGACAAATCGCAGCGCTGGCACGGACTTATGCGATGGCTGGCGACAAGACGTCGGTTGCGCCGCCTAGATGAGGAAGTTATGCGCAGATTAGCGACAAATAATTCGTTTGTGTATAGGATGGCGACACTCCGGGCCAACTTGGCCTGCTTATGCGGAGATCAGCGACATGCCGCTCGTTCTTGCGGGCGACGAGAGAACCCAGGCGCGTCGCTTTCAGCGGCTCGCTCAACAGGGGCAGCTGCGCCGCCTTTATCCGGGCATCTACACCGATGATCTGGTGCAGCCGCTCGAGGCTATCGTCCGCCGCGAACTCTTCGCGCTGTGTTCGCTCATCGCCCGCGGCAGCATCATCTCGCACCGTTCCGCGCTCAACGGCGGCGGGCCGACGGCCGCCGGGAGTGTGTTCCTCACCGGTCCCAATCGCCGGGACTTCAGCCTGCCCGGCGTGACCCTCCGCATGACGAAGGGTTCCGGACCGCTCGACTCCGACATCCGGATTCCCACCTTCGCCGGCGATGCCTTCATATCGAGTCAGGCGCGCGCGCTGCTCGAGAATCTCACCGCCAGTCGCGGCGATCCAGCGGAACGCCGCACTCTGGGTGCCGAGGGCGTCGAGGCGTGGGTCGATCGCTTCATCAGTCACGACATCAGCGGTGGCATCAACAAGATTCGGGACACCGCGCGCGTCATTGCAGAGCCGCTGGGACTGCAGGAGGAATTCAAGCAGCTGGATGCAACCATCGGCGCGCTCCTCGGCACGCGCACCGTGCGCTTGAGCGCGCGCGCAGCGGTCGCACGCGCCGCGGGCAAGCCTTACGACGATGCACGCGTCACGCTATTTCAGACGCTGGCCGCCGAGCTGCAACAAAACCCTCTGCAAGTGCCGCCCGCCGATCCGCAGGCAGATCCGCATCTGCAGGCCTTCATCGAGACCTACTTTTCCAACTACATCGAAGGCACGGAGTTTGAAATAGAAGAGGCGCACGACATCGTGGTCCAGGGCCGTCCGCTGCAATACCGGGAGGATGATTCGCACGACATCCTGGGCACCTACCAGGCGATCCTGAAATCAAAGGCCGATCCCGTGATCCCGCAGAACTTCGAGGCCTTTGCCTCCCAGCTTCAGGCGTGGAATCGACAGGTCATTGAGTCACGCTGGGCCAAACATCCGGGCGAGTTCAAGACCGAGGGTAACCGCGCCGGCAACACCATTTTCGTCACGCCCGAGCTCGTCCTGGGTACCCTTGAGAAGGGCTACGAGATCATCATGAGTGCGCCGACGCCAGAGCAGCGCGCAGCGCTTGCCACGTTCGTAGTGGCAGAAGTGCATCCGTTCGCCGACGGCAATGGTCGCATCTCACGCCTCGCCCTGAATCTGTTTCTGACACACGCCGGTTTCACGCGCATCATCATCCCGACGGTTTACCGCGACGACTACATCTCGGCGTTGAAGGCGATGTCAAGCACGGCGCATCCGGTGCCCCTGGTGCGAATGCTCTCGCGAGCTGCGCGCTTCAGTCGTTGGCTGGACATGCATTCGAAGGAGATTGCATTCGCCACCTTGAAGAAGTCTCACGCGCTTGAGCAACCCGCAGCCGCCAAGCTCACGTTTGATGAGTAGCGGAACCGTGCGGCGTTGGACTTTGAGTTTTCTCCCTGATGGGGGACGCCTGAGTCGTGCGGCGCGCAATCCGGATCTCCGAGTACGTGAAGGATTCGCTGCAGCCTGAGTCTGCTAAGGTCATGAGCAGGTGTGGAATATCGCAAGCCGGGATCTCGACGAATCAGATACTTAACTCGACCGAAGTTGCTCGAATATTCCACGATCGAAGGACGTGATTTCCTATTGGATCATAGGCTTCGGTCGATTTTGGCTCCGGACTGAAAATCCGCGTGTCGGTGGTTCGATTCCGCCCCTGGCCACCACCCCCAATTTTTTGAAACGCAACGGGTTTCCGGCATCACCGGCGGACTATCGGGCGCCGCCGCGGGCGGAAATCGACCGACCATCGGACTTCGGAAATCGGGTCGGCCGATGACGCGCGCGTGCGCGACGCATCCCGCGCTCGGGCCGGCGGCGACCGCGCGGCCCCGGAGTGGCCGCGTGGGGCGCACTCGGGCGGCGGCCATGGGCTCCCCCATGGCCCGGCGGCGCGCGTCCCGCGCGGCGGGAGGGATGCGAGATCGGTGCGAGTGCGCGCCGGTGCACGCGAGGGCATCTTACGTTCCGCGTTCGGCGAACCGCCACCCGCCATCGAACCGGAAGCGGTTCACGTCGCCCTTGTCAAACGTATCCTCCCAATTCCCACCCGGGACCCGGTTTCATTGTTCTTCGCGTCACACGCTCTCCCTGCCTGTCAATGCGCAGAACTCGATCAAGCTCTTCGTCCACAGCGGCATCTCAGTTCGGACCGGAACCGACTTCGACGCAATCGGCGCCGCTTGGCAATACCGGTGGGGCGGAGGCCTGAAGTGATCAGGAAATTGAGAGACGACGAATCGCAGCTGCCAGCCACCGCTTCATGGCGCCGGTTTGTCGGGAAATGGTTAACGACTTGAATTCGAACTCTGTTTCGCCGCGGCGTCTGGCTGCGCTTCAATGAGACTTTCGCCGAGTTCGCTGAGTTGATACTTATATGAGCAGATAGCGAAGAGGGTCGCCACGAGAATGAGGATTTTCCAAAGGACAAAGTCGAGCTGCGCGCCGCGATCGAACAGGATGACCACGGCCAGGGCACTGACAAAAAACAGACTTAGCTCACCTATGAACACCAGCACATAGCCCAGCAAAACGTTGCGCCGAATCCGCAGTTGCGGGCGCAGTCGAAACGCACCCCAATGAGCGACTTGCATGACGATGACGACGATGGTGGCCAGAACAAAGCTCTTGGTGTCCGCGCCTTCCGTTCCCGGAGAGAGCAGCCGACGGTAGATAGGAATTCCATTCCACAGGATGGTCTGCGATCCCGCCGCCTCGGCGGCAATCAAACACCAAAAGAGGATTTTGTCGCGCGAGTTCATCGGAGAGATGCGTCGCTTGCGTGCGGGATTGGATCGTATAGAGCGTTTATCCGATCCTCCCCGGTTGATTGAGCCCGGGGTCGCCAACGACGCGGGTCTGCCGGGCCGAGCCTCCGACCCCGCGGTTTCCCGCGGCCCCTGGCTGGTTGAGCCCTGGGTCGCGGCCAGCGTTTCCTGCAACCCCGGGCTGGTTCACGCCAGGGTCGTCGGCCAGCGTTTCCTGCGGCTCCGGGCTGGTTAACGCCGCGGTCCCGCTGGGCCCACACGTTCGGCATCGAGCCGGCCAGAAGAAATGCCATCAGACCCGCCACTGTCCACCATCGAATGCTTACAACACGTTTTGTGTTCATGACCATTTTCCTCCTTACTCAATTGTTTGATCGTATGGCGGCTCGCCCGACGGGTTGCCTCCAGCGACTGCGGAAGAGGCCGCCGGCCGCGGCGAAGGCAGGAGGCGCGACACCAGCGCTGCGGAGAAATCGCCGAACTCACTCGAAGGAGGACCCGCAGGCGGCTGGAACGCGAACACCGCGTCGGTGACCGGCGCGTCGAGGTTCCAACTGGTGAAAGTAAGCTCTGCGGTTAGCGGAGTGGGAGACTGCTTGTAGACGAGCGCGAGCCGGCGGGGCAGCGCCGGGCCGGACGTCGGCAGCCAAAGCGTCACCTGCACCCAATCGTCGACGTAGTCGAGCTTCATGCACGGCACGCCGTCGATCATCTCTCGCCCCACGAGTCCGCCCTTCGTATTGCTGCCGATGAACGCGTCGTAGGGCGAGCTGTAGACCACATCGCCGATCGGCACCGGCAGACCGAACCTCCGGGCGACGTCGTCCAGCATCTCGTCGAGCGTGCCCGGAACGGTCGTCTGCGCCCACTTCCCGTCCGGCTTTTCGCTCAGCGTGAGGGTCCGGCCGTCGTAGTAGGCGGTGATCCCCAGAGCGGTGTCGCCCGTCCCGTGAATCTCGAAGAAGAGCCCGTTCGGTCGCCGCACAGTCACTTTCCGGGTGAAGTGCAGCACCTTCTTTTCCCCGCCGGTTGGGCTGACGTCGAACCGCTCGCTCGTCTCGAAGGTAAACGCCTTGGAGTTGGCCAGGGTGTCGCTCATCGACCGCATCAATCGCTCGCCCACCGCCGCGGCTTCGGGCGTGCCGGGCTTGGGATCCGCAGGCTTCGGAGCCCGCGAGCACGCGGTGATGAAGAGCGCGAGCACCATGCAGGCGAACAGTTGAAGAGTCTTTTCAGTGAATTTCATTTGACGTTCCTTCCCGGGCAGAATGCGGTTCAGCAGCGTCGTCTTGCCCGTGCTTGAGCGCATCACGGCGACTCATCGGCTCACCCGTTCCGCCTGCAGCACCCAGGACTTGTTCTTCCTTCAGGAGCAGGACTCGTCGTTCGTTCTCCGCCCGGGATGTTGCTGTTCGCTTCATTTCCGCTATTCACTTCTTCAGGGACTCTTGTTCGCCTCGCCAGCCGGTGCAGGCTGCGCGGCTGCCGCAGGCTTGCCACCCAGCCACAAGCCAGGCGGCACCTGGTCGGCCGGGATGAAGATCGGCTTGCTGGTGGGCCAGAACGGAATCAGTTCCGGCTTGTAACCCTGCGGGTAGTACTCGTCCGGCGGAATCTCGGCGTCGCGAATCGACTGCTCCTGGAAGTCCTGGCGCCTGTTGCGCGGAGCCGGAATGACCAACCCGCCCATCGCGGCGATGTCGAATTTTGGCGGCGCCTGGCTCGGGAACTCCGGGATCACGCCTTCGCGTACCCACACCTTGTCGCGCGTCAGGTTCACCACCACCATGTCGGGCGCGCCAAAATGGAAGGGCCCCTTGTAGTGGTAGCGGATCTCGGCAAGCAACTCCGGGTTGGAGTAGGCGTCGTAGCCCATGTGCGTGGTCATGGCCATGCGCGGCTTCACCTTGTTGAACAGGTAGCCTGCCGCGTAACCGGAGTTGTGGGCGCTGTCCACGGTGTTGCGGCCAATGACGGGCATCACGCCATTGACCGCGGCGGCGATCGCCATCAACTCGGGCTGGACTTCCGTGATCAGCAGGTCGCATCCCTCGGCGTACTTGATGGTGAGGGAGTTCGGACGGCCGTCGCCGGTAAAGGCGACGCACATGTCGTTCCAGTCGAGGCGATACGCTGAGGCACCGTCTTCGGTGTGCGATTGGCGCCAGTGCGTGATCTTGACTCCGTCCTTTTCGTAGGCCACGCCGCCGTCGTCGCGAAAATCGAATTCGTTGACCTCCATGTCGAAGCCCTTGCCGATCGGCGACTGGTCAAAACTGACGCGATGCCAGGACAGCATCTCCTTCATCCGATCCATCATGTAGCGGACGCCGTATTCCGGCTTCGTGCCCGACGGCCCGGTGATGCGGAATGGCTCATGCCAGCGTCCCGCCCATGCGCCGAACATGTAGGTATAGGCCACCGAATCGACGTGATCCCAGTGCAGGTGGGTCAGGAAGATATTGTTCAGGCGATTGAGCGACACACCCGCCGCCAGGTAGTTGGCGATCGAGCCCGGCCCCATGTCGAAGATGAAGCTCTTGCCATTGCCGAGCTCGACGTACACCGAGGTGCCCATCTGTCCGGGCCGCGGCATCGGCGAACTGCCCATGAAGGTCACGCGGATCTCGTCGGGCTGCACTTCCTCCGTCTTCGGGAACCAGTTCGCCGAGCTCTTGAGCCAGGGCATCGGCGCGACCCCGTCGAAGGTGAGGCCTTCCTTCCAGCGGCCCATCGGCGTACCACCGGTCGCAACAGCCTTCAGAACCGCCGGGTCCGATTCGTAGCCCTTCGCGGCGAGCTTCTTCAGCTGCTCGGCCTGGGGTGGGGCCTGCGCGGCGGACTCAGTCCCTGCCAGCACCAGGCCGATGCAAACGCTTAGTGCAGCGATCCGGGTTCTGTTATTCATGTCGAGCCTTGTTCATCAATGTTGATACGGGCTTTCACGAGCGGGTTGTCGAGACGTTTCAGAAGCGAAACGTGGCGCCGATTTGTGGTCCGCTCGTTGTGAGCGACTCGATCGGTGCCTCAAGATCGTAATCCAGGTATCGCCACCCCGCCTTGATCTCCCCCCACGAAAACACGTACCCGACGCCCGCCATTGCCTGCAGCGTTGAATCCGAGTCGCCGGTACCGACGTCCAGGTAGTACGGTACGAACCATGTGCGGTTCGTACCGAAATTGATTCGACCTCTGACTCCGATGATGCCGTCCCAAAGATCGTCGCCGACTTCACTTTTTCCATCGCGGCCGGGCAGCGGCAGCGAGCCGATGTCGCCGTCAAAATGCCACGTCAGGGTCTGGGTGACATCCAGCAGGCGTGCACCTGCGAGAAGCTCCAGACTGTGGGCCGGCTGATCAATCACACGGTACGTGCCAACGGTGGTCCAGACCCAGCTGGTGATATCAAGGTCGGCTTTTGCGGTAACGCTTGCCGGCAAGTCGTTGCCACCGACGCTCAAGTTCCGGGTATTGGATTTCGTGGCACCCATGTCGAGGTAGATTACGTCCGTCGCGACACCCCAGCGCCCCTTGCGCACCTCAAGCGCACCCAGGAACGCAAATTCGAGGGCATCGAGGATGTCGCCACCGCTGATGTCGATGGATGGTCCGTCCGTGGGGCCTCCGGGTGCCGCTGGAAAATGCGTGTCGCCAGTTATGTCGGGCAGCCACCCGTAAATTGTTACTGCCCACTGCCAATCGTCCGACGGCGACTCCGCAGCAAGTGACACCGCAGGTATCGTTGCAACGATGCCGAGCGCAGTTCGGAGAATCGCCGAAGTCACTTTGATGTTTGCCATGGGAATCTCGTTCGTTGATACGACAAGCGAGCATTACGGTGCCGCACGATAGGCCCGGGCGCAGAGATGCGCAGCCCGAAAATCTACGGGTTCAGGCTCAGAAAACTACCGGACCCAGCTATGCCCGGTCGCGAACGGATCAATCCGTGCCGTACTCGAACCGAGTGTCCGTTTTGTGTTTAGAACCGAATTCTTGCAGTCGCGCCATACGAGAGACCCGGCGCGAGATAGCTCTGATAGGCCGGATCGCTGCCGAACAGATTCGTTACCGCACTCTGATAGACATATGTTTCGTCAGTGAGATTCTCGCCCCAGATGGATAGATCCCAGTCGCCAATGCGCAGACCTGCCCGGACATCCAGCAGGCCGAACGCGTCCTGCACATGCCGCGGATCGTGGTTCACGTTCGAGAAGTAGTCGTCGCTCCAGCTGTAGTCGGTGCGTGCGTAGAATTCGCCGAACGAGGTCGGTCGATCATAGGCAAGGCCAGCGTGCAGCTTGAGCTCTGGGGCATTCGCCAGTGTCGCCCCGCTCAAATCGCAAGTACCGGTCGCAGCGTCGGTCGGCGTGCGTCCGGGATAACACAGACCTTGAGTGAACTCGTTGTACTGCGTCCGCGCATAGGTACCGCTCAACTCGGCGACCAGCGTGTCCGTGATCCGAGCGGTCAGGTCCATTTCCACTCCCTTCGAAGTCACCGCTGGGGCGTTCGTGACGAGGAACTGCAGCGAGACGAAGCCGGCCTCCTGATAGTTGCTAAAGTCGCTGTAGAACGCTGCGGCATTGAGCTGCACCCGATCCTGGGCGAAGCGGG
>CAVWOW010000001.1:0-217526 GCA_963756755.1 uncultured Gammaproteobacteria bacterium | reverse complement strand
GAGCACATCGCGCGCGAGCACGGCACGCCGCTCTACGTCTACGATCCGGAACGGCTGGCGGCGAACGTCGGCTCGCCTGCAGTCAGCCTTCGAGCGAGCCGGCGTCCGGCATCGCGTTCACTACGCGCTCAAGGCCAATCGTCATCCGGCCTACCTGTCGCGCCTGCGCTCACTCGGCAGTGTCGGCATCGACGCCTGCTCGCCACAGGAGGTGTCGCTCGCGCTCGTGCCGGCTGGGGCCCGGGAGATCTCCTACACCGGCACGAACCTGAGCGAGCGCGATCTCGATGTGATCCTCGCGCAGCCGCTGGTCCTGAACCTCGATTCGCTGAGCGCGATCCGCCGCGTCGGCCGGCGTGGGCGCGGGCACGCGATCGGGCTGCGGATCAACCCGCAGGTCGGCGCCGGCTACTCGGCCCAGCTCACCTATGCTGGCGAGAAGCCGACCAAGTTCGGCATCTATGCAGATCGATTCGACGAAGCGCTCGAGCTGGCGAGTCGAGCACGGACTTCGAGGTTCGTGGCCTGCATTTCCATATCGGTTCCGGCTGGCTCCGCGCCGGGCTCGAGCCGTTTCTCGACGCCGCTCGAGCGCGGCGCGGCTCTGGCGCGGCGTGTCCCGGGGATCGAGTACTTCAACGTCGGCGGCGGGCTCGGCATCCCGCTGCAGGCTTCGGACCAGGGCGTCGACCTCGACGCCTACGCGCAGGGCATCGCGCAGCACCTGGGGCCGCTCGGCGTCACGGTGTTCCTCGAGCCGGGCGACTACCTGGCGAAGGACGCCGCGATCCTGCTGGTCGAAGTCGTCACGGTCGAAGACAAGGGCGGCGTCCGGTTCGTCGGCGTCGACTGCGGGTTCAATGCCTTCAACCTGCCCGCGATCTATCACTATCACCAGGAGATCGTGCTGTGTCGGGCAGCCGACGCCGCGCCGACCATGACCTGCACGGTGGCCGGCCACATCAACGAGGCGGGAGATCTATTCGCGGAAGGCTGTTGGCTGCCCGAGGTCCGCGAGGGCGACGTCCTCGCCTTCCTGAGCGCCGGCGGCTACGGGGCCTCCATGGCGTCGAACCACTGCGCGCGGCCCCCAGCCCGGGAGCTCGTGCTCGGGGTATCCTCCGCGTAGCGGAAAGAGACACGCCGACGGCCTGTGCCAGCGGTTTCGTACGAGGGGAAGCAGTCATGGAACGAGTTACCACCGCCGACCTGATGGACGACCTGCGCAAGGTCGTGCACGACACCGAGGCGCTGCTGCGTGCAACGGAGGGCCAGATCGGCGAGAAGGCGGACGATGCGCGCCGGCGCGTCCAGGCCGCGCTCGAGAGCGCCCGCACGCGGCTCACGAAGATGCAGGGCTCGGCCGCCGAAATGGGCGACGAGGCGGTGCGGGCGACCGAAACCTACGTCCGCGAGAAGCCATGGCAGGCGCTCGGGATTGCGGCGGGCGTCGGGCTGGTTCTCGGGCTGCTGCTCTCGCGGCGTTGACCGTGGCCGACCAGGGCACCGCGGCGGGACCCGCGTCGCAGCTGCTGCGATCCGCCGTGCAGCTCTTCGGCACGGTGATGGAGGCGGCGCAGACGCGCGCCGAGCTGCTCACAACCGAGGTCGAGGAGGAGATCCAGCGCGTCGCGCGACTGCTGCTGCTGGGATTCGCGGCGCTGCTGTCCGGGATCCTGGGCGCGCTTGATCGCAGGCTTCGTCGTCGTGATCGTGTTCTGGGACACGCACCGCCTGGCCGCCGCGCTCAGCGTGCTGGGTGTGTTCCTGCTGGCGGCGGCGATCTGCGGGCTGGCGGTCCAGCGGCAGCTGCGTGCCCGGCCGCGCCTGTTCGAGGCGACGCGGACCGAGCTCGCGCGGGACGTCGCCCGGATCCGGAAGCAGCCATGAGCTCGCGCACCAGCGAGTTGCGGCGTCGTCGCGAGGCGCTCCTCGCGCAGGTGGACGCCGAGCGGCGGCTGCTGGTCGATCAGCATGCGCGGATCGCCGACGGGCTCGATCGCGCCGACGGGTGGCTCTCCGTGGCGCGCCGCGTTACGCCCGTCGCGGCGATCGGCGCGATCGCGCTTGGGATCGTGGTCGGCCCGGGCCGCATCCTGCGGATGCTGCAGGCGGCGGCCGTCCCGGCGCTGCTGATCCGCCAGGTGCTCGCGAAAGCCCCGGGTCCGCGGGGCGATGTCCTGGCGGGCGTACTGCGACTGTTCGACCGCCGGCACTGAGCCGTCGCCGATCCGTCGCGATGCATCACAGGGAGGACCGATGCAATTCACGACTGGAGACTGATCTCGCGCCGGCAGGCGTTGCAGGCGGGTATCGCGGCCTGCGTGTCGGCGGTCTCCCACCGCGCGCTCGGCGCGGCGGCCGATGCCGGGCACGGTACGCCGCTGGTACGAAAAGCCATTCCGTCGACCGGCGAGAAGCTGCCGGTCATCGGTCTCGGCACCAACAACTACAGCGTCACGTCGGCCGAGGATCTCGCGCCGCGCCGGGAGGTGCTGCTCCGGATGCCCGACCTCGGAGGCTCGGTGATCGACACCGCGCCGGCGTATGGTCGTTCGGAAGTCGTCGTCGGCGACCTGCTGACCGATCTCGGCAATCGCGACCGCTTCTTCCTGGCGACGAAGGTCACAGCGCCTGACGGCGATCTCGCACGGGGTCGTGCGATGCTCGAGGAATCGTTCCGTCGCCTGCGCACGCCACGGATCGACCTGATACAGGTGCACAACCTGGACGGCGTCGACGTGCTGATGCCCGTGCTCCGCGAGGCGAAAGAGGCGAAGCGTATCCGCTACATCGGCGTGACGACGTCGAACGCCGCGCAGTACCCGACGATGATCGAGGCGATGCGCCGCCACCCGCTCGATTTCATCCAGGTCGACTACTCGATCGACAACCGCGAGGCGGCCGGGGAGATCCTGCCGCTCGCGCAGGAGCGCGGGTTCGCCGTGCTGGTGAACATGCCCTTCGGTGGCCGCCGCAGCGGCAACCTGTTCCCGAAGCTGGCCGGGCGCGAGGTTCCGCAGTGGGCCGCAGATGCGGGCTCGGCCACATGGGCGCAGTTCCTGCTGCGCTATGTCGTTTCGCACCCGGCGGTTACGTGCGCGATCCCGGGCACGCATCGAGTCGCACACCTCGAGGACAACATGCGCGCAGGAAGAAGCGAGCTCCCGAACTCCTCCATGCGCGTCCGCATGGAGGAGTTCTGGGCCACCGTGGCCTGATCCGCGCGCGGATCGGAAACCACGTTACTGCGCGAGCGGTACCGCGATGTCGACCACCTGGGTTCCGAACCGCCCCATGAAGGTCAGCCGGCCCGTCAGCAGGTTGACACTGTAGAACCGCGACGCGTTGCCGCTCGACGCGACCGCGAACCCGAGGTTGGTCCGCGTCCTGCCCCTGAACAGCAACGAGTAGATGTCGAAGCCGACCTCGGCGCCGGCGTCGACCGAGAGCTTGCCGTTGGCGGCGAGCACTCCTGTGTCAGGCGGCGACTGCAGCACGATCTGATCCAGCGACGTGTCGATGTCGAACAGGCTCGTAGCGGTGTTGGCATCGAGGTCATTGTTCGTGTAGGCAGCGCCCGAGAGCCCGGTCGCGGGTACACCCGGTGTGAAGTTCAAGACCGTGTCCTCAGCCGTCGTGCCGCCGGTGTTTACGTTGTGAGCAGATTCTGTCCGTCGTCGCCGATGATCCGCAGCCGATCGGCAGCCGGATTGAAGTCGACGCCAAAGGACTTCCCGGTGAGCGGCACGGTCAGCTTAGTTGACGAACTCGGCGACCGCGTTGTCAGTGTCGATCCGGTACACGCCGCCGCCGTTCCCGACGCCATACAGCAGGCCGTCCTGGACACGGTAGTCGATGCCCACCAGCGCGCGTGTCGGCGGCGCATCAGTCCTGTGACATAGCCGATCTCCCGGGCGCGCGATGCGCCTCGGCGCTTGAAGCACAGGAGGCGCCCATCGCTGGTCAAGGCTGCAACGTTGACCTCGATGAGCCCCTTCCCGCCGCCGCTCGCACAACTCGGCGAATCGGCGGCCACGGCGTTGCCGACTTGGCCGCAGCACGACAGCAACGCCAACGATGCCGCGGTGCGGCGCAGTGTTTTCAATGACTTGCTCATGATCCCCTCCTGGTTGTAGGTCCGGTCCTCGGACCTCACTGATACGGGAGGGGCGAGAGGTCGGATGCACCGCAGCTAGTCGAGCTTCTCCCAGCCTGAAGGGGGCATCGCGTCGAAGAACATCTGAATCCGGTGCAGAAGGTTGTTGCGGTCGGCCCAGGTCACCTGCTCCCGCAGCCGGTCGATCTTCTCGTCCTCGGTCGGGATCGTGGTCGAGGCCATGCGTCAGCGGCGGCGGCGGCGGAGTCTTGCCGCGCTTCTCGGCCTCTTCCTCCAGCATCTGGTACAGCCGCTCCCAGTACCGAGGCGTAGGATAGGAACGGCCGCGGGTCCGGTGGTGTTGCAGCAGGTTGCTGGCGCGGCTCGACGAGCGGAATGAGGGCATGTGCGCGGTCTCGGCGACACGGGTCGATCGCGAAGCGTAGCCCCCTCGAGCAGCATTGAACATGGCATCGGTTCTCACTCGGGCGGCGCTTCTGCTGCTCATCTGCAGCGCGGCCACCGCCGCGGCGGCCGAGGCCCTGCCGCCGTCCGGCGAGCTCGACTGCGACGACACGCGTCTCGAGGTCTGCGAGTTCCTCGATGCCGCCACCGGTCTGCGCATTCGCCTGCCCCAGGACTGGCCGATGCGGCGCCTGCGCGTCAGCACCGAAACAGGGCCGTCCGCGGGCGTGCGCCAGCGCTTTGCAGAACGCTGGCTGGTCATCGACTATCTGCCAGAGGAGCCCGCCCACCCGGAGGCAAGCCTCTTCCACGCGGCCGTTCTGCCGCGCACCGCGTGGCTGCATCTGTCGGCAGGGCCGGGCCCGCTGCCGGGTGTCGAAGTCGCAGCATCACGCTCGCTCGCCGTGGTCGCCGCGCAGGGACTGACCAATCCATACCCGCCTGATTCCCGCGACGCGCAGATCTACGAGGCGCTGATCCCGACGCTCGAGGAGATCAGCCTGATCCTGACCCTCCGCCCGGCTCGCTGACCCGATCCGCATCCGGATCGGCTATTCTCGGTTGCCGAACCGACGAATCAGAACAAGAGGGGGAGCAAGGTGACTACAGCACTCTGGTGCGTGTTGATCGCGGGCCTGCTGCCATACGCAGCGACCCTGACCGCGAAGATCGGCGGAACGAAATTCGACAATGCGAACCCGCGTGACTGGCTCGGCAACCAGTCGGGCTTCCGTCGTCGCGCCAATTCGGCGCAGCACAACGCCTTCGAGGCGTTTCCGCTCTTTGCCGCCGCCGTAATCATCGCGCAGATGCTGGGCGCACCGCAGGCGCGCGTCGACCTGCTCGCGATGGTCTTCGTCGCGGCCCGGGTCGCGCACCTCGGACTTCTATCTCGCCGACCTGGCGACGCTGCGTTCGCTCGCCTGGTTCGTAGGCCTAGGCAGCGCGGTGGCGATCTTCCTCGCCGCCGCCTGACGACTCAGGCGACCCGCGCCGCGGCGCGGTTGCGACGCAGCCCGTCCGCGGCATAGATCACGAGCGCGCACCAGATGAAGGCGAAGCCGATCGCGCGCGTCCGCGGGAACGGCTCGCTGAAAAAGAACACGCCCAGCAGAAGCTGCATGGTGGGCGCGAGATACTGTGTCAGGCCGACCGTCGATAGCGGAATGCGGCGCGCGCCGTAGGCGAACCACGCCAGCGGTACGGCGGTGGCGATGCCGCTGCCCACCAGCAGCAGGTCCGTGCCCGTGTCCGAGCCGGCCGAAGGCACCCGCGCCCCGTGCGCCGAGCCAGAGCAGGTAGCCCGCGGCCAGCGGCGTGAGCAGCAGCGTCTCCGTCGCGAGCGCCGGGAGCGATTCGACGGCGACCACCTTGCGAATCAACCCGTACAGCCCGAATGAGAACGCGAGCACGAGCGCTATCCAGGGTGGCCGGCCGGTGCTGACGGCGAGGTAAATGACGCCCGCCGCCGCAAGCGCGACAGCGGTCCATTGCGTGCGATTCAACCGTTCCGACAGGACGACGACGCCCAGCAAAACGCTCACCAGGGGGTTGATGAAATAACCGAGGCTGGCGTCGATCACGTGACCGTTGTTGATGGCCCAGACGTAGGTGAGCCAGTTCACGCTGATCAGCGCGCCGGATGCCGCCAGTCGCAGCCGGGTGCCGGGATTTGCAAGCGCGTCGCGGATCGCAGGCAGCTCGCCGCGAGCCGCGACCAGGCCCACGACGAATGCACAGCACCACACGATCCGGTGCGCCAGGATCTGCAGTGCCGGGACAGCCGCGAGCAGGTAGAGATAAAGCGGAAACACCCCCCAGAACACGAACGCAGCGATCGCCGCGGCGAGGCCGCGGCGATGTTGCGCGGCGGCGGACGGCGCCACGGCCGCGGTGGGGTTCTCGCCGATCATCGGGTGCTGAACCGGGGGGTCGATGGGCCGCGGTGCCGCAGCCGTGCGGGCGATTGTCGCAAAAAGCAACCGCCCCGGTCCCATCGGGGCCGGGGCGGATGGTTTCAGCAGCGATCGAAGGGTCAGGCGGCGCGCGGGGCGCGCACGCATCACGAGCTCTTCCCTCTCGACGACCTGGTCCTTCAGGAACCCGTTCTGCGGCCTCCACTCGATGGCCTCGAGTTTCCTGCGCAGGGCCTCGGCGGCGCCGTCGTCGACCAGCCGCGCCCGGGGCGATACCCGCATGCTGCGGTTAGTGATCCAGCTGAGACTCATGTGTCCATCTCCTGTGCGGGCACCTTTCGTGCCGCCTGTATTAGTGCAGGCTTCGTGCCAAGCTGAGAAAAATCCGCTAGAATAAGTAAGCTTAGGACATTCCGAGGGCCCTCGTCGCGCGCGCGGCATCGCACGCTGTCAATTGTGGCGACAGGGCCTCCGCACGTTGCTTTCCCGCAACAAGGGCCTTTTCCTGTGACGCAGTTCACAGCTTGAGAACCGTGACGCGTGTCACGAGCCCGCCGGCCGCTCGGGCTGCGCGCGGACGAGTTGTCAGGTTTTCCGACGCCTAGAACCCGTGCAGGGTCGCGAACTCGGCGAGCGGGGCCCGGTCCGTACGCAGGGAGTTGATCGGTGCGGCCTCGTCCCGATAGCCCAAGCGCCATGCCGGAGAAGAGCATCAGCGTCGGCGGCAACGCCAGGAACTCGGCTCACCGCCTCGATGCCACACCGCCCAGGCCTCCTGGGGACAGGTATGCAGGCCATGCTCGCGGGCCAGCAGCATCACGTTCTGCATGTACATGCCGAGATCCGCCCATTGCGGCGGGCCCATCTGCCGGTCGATGCAGAAGAACATCCCGACCGGCGCGCCGAAGAATGCGTAGTTGCGCGCGAACTGGCGCAGCCGCGCGGGCTTGTCCTCGCGCGGCACGCCGATCGTGGCGTACATGTCCTCGCCGCACTTGAAGCGCCGGCTGCGATACGGCTCGGTGAGTCCGGGCGGATACACGTCGTACTCCGCGCCCTCGCCCCGCGGATGATTCGCGAGCCGGCCCGCGGATGAGCTCGAGAAACCGCGCCAGTGGCTCGCCGGTGAGCACGTGGCAATGCCAGGGCTGCAGGTTGCCGCCCGACGGCGCGCGGTGCGCCGTCTCGAGGATCGCGCGCACCGTCGATTCCGGCACCGGCGTCGGCAGGAATGCACGGCAACTCATGCGGCTGTCGATCGCCGTGCTCACCTTCACGTGCGGCCCTCCGGCGGGATTCTGGCAGAAGCGCCGCAGCTCCCGGCCGATGCGCGCGTCGCGGTGGACAGCGTCGGGCGCAGCCCGGATGATCCCGAACCCATCATGGGTTCGATCGTGAGCGCGCAGGGGCCGCGCCGTGCGGCGCTGGTCTTCATCTTCGTCACCATCGCGCTCGACATGATGGCGATCGGCATGATCGTTCCCGTCCTGCCGAAGCTGGTCGAGGATTTCCTGCACGAGGACACGGCCGCCGCGGCGCGCATCTTCGGTGTGTTCGGCGCGGTCTGGGCGCTGATGCAGTTCGTGTCGATGCCGGTGATGGGCGCGCTCTCGGATCGCTTCGGCCGCCGCCCGGTCATCCTGCTGTCGAACTTCGGACTCGGGCTCGACTACGTGCTGATGGCGCTGGCGCCGAACCTCGCGTGGCTCTTCGTCGGCCGCGTGATCTCCGGAATCACCGCGGCCAGCATCAGCACCGGCATGGCCTACGTCGCCGACGTGACGCCGGTCGAGAAGCGGGCCGTCGGCCTTCGGCATGACCGGCATCGCCTTCGGGCTCGGCTTCGTGCTCGGGCCGGCGCTCGGCGGGCTGCTCGGCGCCGTCGATCCGCGGCTGCCGTTCTGGGCCGCGGCGGGCTTAAGTCTGCTGAACGGCCTCTATGGCTCTTCGTGCTGCCCGAATCGCTGCCGCCGGACCGCCGCCGCGCGTTCGAGTGGCGGCGCGCGAACCCGGTGGGCTCGCTCAAGCTCCTGCGTTCGCGCGCCGGGCCTCACGCGGCTCGCCGCCATCTCCTTCCTGGGCAACCTGGCGCACGCGGTGCTGCCCTCGGTCTTCGTGCTGTACGCGGGCTATCGTTACGGCTGGCAGGAACGCACGCGTCGGGCTCTGTCGCTCGCGCTCATCGGCGTGAGCTCGGCCGATCGTGCAGGGCGCGCTCGTCGGGCCGCTCGTCGCCCGCCTCGGGCGAGCGCCGAACGCTGCTGACCGGGCTCGCCTTCGGCGTCGCGGGCTTCTGTGCCTACGCGTTCGCGCCGACCGGCGCGGCGTTTCTGGCGGCGATCCCGCTGGTCGCGCTCTGGGGGCTCGCCGGACCCTCCGCGCAGGGCCTGATGACGCGGCTGGTCGACCCGCGACAGCAGGGCGAGCTGCAGGGCGCCAACGGCGCCGTGCTCGGGATTGCGGCGATGATCGGGCCCGGGCTCTTCACCCTGACCTTTGCGACTTTCATCGCGCGACGATGCGCCACTGGCAGATGCCGGGCGCACCGTTCCTCCTCGCCGCGCTGCTGCTCGCCCTCGCCTGGCTGATCGGCGCTCGGTGTGGCCCGGTCCCGTCGCCAGACCGCTGCCGGTCTCGCTCGGACGACCATGACACTCGGCCGCTTCGACGTCTGGCGGACGCCGGTCGCTCCCGAATCGCTGCGGCCGCGCTGCCGCGCGTCTGGGCGGGCAGCGACTTCGTGGCCGACACCTGCCTGCGACATCCCGACTGGCTCGCGTGGCTCGCGCGCGCGGGACGCCTGCACGAGCGCGCCGACGCAACGCTGGCTGGCAGCGAATGCTGGCGGAGTCGATCGCCGCACGACGCCGACGACCAGCAGTTCCTCGACGGTCTGCGCCGCTTCCGGCGCCGCCAGCTCGCGCGCATCGCGTGGCGCGATCTCGCGGGCCTCGCCGACGTCGACGCCGTGCTCGAGGAGCTGTCGCTGCTCGCCGATGCCTGCATCGCCGCGGCCTGCGCGCGCGCCGACCGCGAGCTCGCGGCCCGCCACGGCGCGCCGCGCCGCGCGGACGGCAGCGCGCTGCCGCTGCTCGTGCTCGGGATGGGCAAGCTCGGCGGCGGCGAGCTCAATTTCTCCTCCGACATCGACCTGGTGTTGCTGTTCCCGGAGCACGGCGAGACCGACGGGCGGCGCCCGCTCACGCACGAGGAGTACTTCCTCCGGCTCGGCCGCCGAGTCGTGCAGCTGCTCGGCACCGTGACGGACGAGGGCTTCGTCTACCGCGTGGACCTGCGGCTGCGGCCGTTCGGCGACAGCGGCCGCTGGCGCTCAGCTTCGGCGCGTTCGAGGACTACCTGCAGCAGCACGGGCGCGACTGGGAGCGCTACGCCTACGTCAAGGCGCGGCCGATCGCGGGCGCGCGAGCACTTCGCCGAGCTGTACGCGAACGTGCTGCGGCCGTTCGTCTATCGCCGCTATCTCGACTTCGGCGTGTTCGACTCGCTGCGCGAGATGAAGGAGCTGATCGCGCGCGAAGTCGAACGGCGCGAGCTCAAGGACAACGTCAAGCTCGGCCCGGGCGGCATCCGCGAAATCGAGTTCATCGTGCAGGCGTTCCAGCTGATCCGCGGCGGCAGCGATCCGCGCCTGCAGACCCGCGAGCTGCTGCACCGTGCTGCCGCTGCTCGCCGGGCAGAAGCTCCTGCCGGCGCGAGGCCGTCGCCGAGCTCGATGCGGCGTATCGCTACCTGCGCGTCGTCGAGAATCGGCTGCAGCAGTGGAACGACGAGCAGACGCACGAGCTGCCGGAAGACGACGGCGGCGCGGGCGCGGCTCGCGCTGCGCGATGGGCGCCGCGACTGGGACGACGTTCGCGGCCGAGCTCGCTGGCCATCGCGACCGCGTCAGCGCGCATTTCCGCACGCCGTGTTCGGACCCGCGCAGGCAGACGGCGGCAACGGCGCCGCCGCTCGGCGAGCTCGAGCGCATCCTCGAGCCCGAGCTGGACGGAGCGTCGCGCGCAGCTGCTGCGCGAGACAGGGATCGTCGCCGTCGATCCGGTGCTCGCGAGCCTCGCGCAGCTGCGCGACAGCGCCTATGCCGCCGGCTGGACGCGACGCGGCCGGCGCCGGCTCACGAGCTGCTGCCGAAGCTGCTGCCGCCGATCGCGCGGGCGCGATGTCGGAGGCGACCGCGCTCGATCGGGTGCTGCACGTGCTGGAGCGCATCGGCGGGCGCACCGTGTATCTCGCACTGCTCAACGAAAACGCGCTCGCGCTGCGCAGCGCCTGGTCGATCTGTGCGCGCAGTCCGAGTTTCCTCGCCGACCAGATCGCGGCCCTCCCGCTGCTGCTCGACGAGCTGATCGATGAGCGCCTGATCGAGGCCATGCCGACGCGCGAGGAGTTCGCCGCGGAGCTGCGCAGCCGCATGGCCGGCGCCGGCAGCCGAGGACCCCGAGCGACCAGGTCGAGCTGCTGCGCCAGTTCCAGCGCGCGGCCGTGTTCCGCGTCGCCGTCGCCGACCTGAGCGGCCGGCTGCCGCTCATGAAGGTGAGCGACCGCCTGACGGACATCGCCGAGCTGATCGTGCAGGAGGCGCTCGATCTCGCCTGGGCGCAGATCACCGCGCGGCACGGCCGGCCCGAGCGGACGCGGCGCGGACGGCGCGGTCGCCGCCGGCGCTGATCGTCGTCGCGTACGGCAAGTTCGGCGGCTACGAGCTCGGCTACGGCTCCGACCTCGATCTCGTCTTCCTGCACGATTCGGGCGGCGACGTCGAGCGCACCGACGCGGCCCGGCCGTCGTCGAGAACAGCGTGTTCTTCCTGCGGCTCGTGCAGCGCCTCGTGCACCTGCTCACCGTGCACTCGCGCAGCGGGTCGCCTCTACGAGGTCGACACGCGGCTGCGGCCCGAGCGGCAAGGGCGGGCTGCTGGCGCAGAGCATCGCCGGGTTTCGAGCAGTACCAGTCGCAGCGATGCCTGGACCTGGGAGCACCAGTCGCTGCTGCGCGCCCGCGCCGTCGCCGGGCCGCCGGCGCTGCGCGAACGGTTCGAGGCGCTGCGCATCGAGCGTGCTGCGCAAGGCCGTGCGGCGCGACACGCTGCGCGACGAGGTCCGCGGCATGCGCGAGCGCATGCGGGCGAAGCTGTCGAAGCGCGGCCGAGGGCAGTTCGACCTGAAGCAGGATCACGGCGGGATCGCCGACATCGAGTTCCTCGCGCAGTACTGGACGCTCAAGTGGTCGGACCGCTATGCGGAGCTCGTGACGTTTCCGGACGTCATCCGCCAGCTCGAGTCGCTGGCCTCCGCGGACCTCGTGCCGCAGGCGACGGTGGATACGCTGACGGGCGCGTACCGCGCCTATCGGCAGCGCATCCATCACCTGTCGCTGGAATCGGGCGGCAGCGTCGTGCCTGCCGCGGAGTTCGCGGCCGAACGCGCGGCGGTGAGCGGCGATCTGGCGCGCGACGATGGAGGACACGATGAAGATTGCCGTCCTGTTCGGCGGTACCAGCGAGGAGCGCGACGTCTCGATCGCAAGCGCCGCGCAGGTGATTCCCGCCCTGCGCGGCCGTGGCCACGAGGTGTTCGCGGTCGACACGGCCACGGGGCGATTGACGCGCTCCCGACGAGCAGAAACTGCTCGCGGCCGGAGTTTCGCCGGATCCGCCGTCGGCCGGGGAGATCGCGAGCGTGCGGGAACGCGCCATCGCGCTGTCTCCAACCGCATTCGATATCCGTGACGTCGACGTCGTGTTCCTCGCATTGCACGGTGGCGCAGGCGAGGACGGACGCATGCAGGCGATGCTCGACCTTGCTGGCCTTGCGTACACGGGCAGCAATCATGTCGCGAGTGCTGCCGCGATGGACAAGGAGCTGTCGAAGCGGCTGTTTCGCTCGGTCGGCGTCCCCACCCCGGACTGGATCATGGCGCCCGTGACCGCGACCGCCGTGGACGAAGCACTCGGGTGGCCGGTCGTCGTCAAGCCCAACAAGCAGGGATCGACCGTCGGCTTGACCGTGGTCCGCGAGCCGGCGCCGCTCGCGGCGGCGATCGATCACGCGCGGATCTATGACGACGAAGTGATGATCGAGCGCTTTGTCGCAGGTCGCGAGTTCACCGTCGGAATACTCGACGGTCGGCCCTGCCCGTCGGAGAGATCATTGCACCGGGTGAGGTGTTCGACTACCCGTCGAAGTACCAGGCGGGCGGCGCCCGCGAGGTCTTTCCGGCGGAGATCGCCGACGAAGCCGCGGCCGCGATGCAGGACTTACGCTCTTCGCGCCCATGCCGTGCTGAAACTCGGCGCCTACAGCCGGATCGACTTCCGACAGGACGGCGATGGCCGGCCCTGGTGCCTCGAGGCGAATTCGCTTCCGGGAATGACGGCGACGAGCCTGCTGCCGCAGGCCGCGGCGGCGGCCGGCATCGCTTTTCCCGAGCTGCTCGAGCGCATCTGCCGGGGTGCCGTCAGCCGACGTTGAGGTCGGGGCGGCCTCTATAATCGCGCCACCGACTAGCCCGAGGCTGCGTCATGACCGAGCTGCTGGTGCCGATTTCCCCCGGGGAGCTGATCGACAAGATCACGATCCTCGAAATCAAGTCGCAGCGCATGAGCGACGCGGTCAAGCTCGCGAACGTCCGCACCGAGCTCACCCTGCTGATGGAGACCTGGCAGGCGTCGCCCTGGTCGTCCGCCGACATCGGCGCGGAGTGGTCGGGCCTGCGCGACGGTCAACGAGAAGCTCTGGGTGATCGAGGATGAGATCCGCGACCAGGAGCGCGACGGGCAGATTCGACCGGGAATTCATCGAGCTCGCCCGCGCCGTCTACATCACCAACGACGAGCGCGCTGCGATCAAGAAGCGCATCAATACCCGGCTGGGCTCGACGCTGGTCGAGGAAAAGAGCTACGCGGACTACCAGCGCAAGACCTGAGGCCGGGCGCTGCCTCACTTCAGGGCTGGCGCGGGCGAGGGTGTACTCCGCGCTGCAGTAGGGACACTTGGCCCAGCCGGTCACCTCGACGGGCAGGTAGACGCGCGGGTGCGAGTTCCAGAGATACATGCCGGGCATCGGGCAGGACAGGGGCAGATCCTCCGCCGTGATCTCGTAGTGGTGCTGGGCGTTCGGCTGTATGAGCTTTTCGCTACGCTCGGCCGTCACGACGGAATCCTGTCCGGAAGCGAGGCAGCGCATTATCGCGCAATCGCGCCGGTCGGGGTGCGCGGGGCGCCCGCGCTCATCAAGGCATCCAGCCGTTCGATCACGTCGTCGACCTCGATCAGCTCCATCACACCGGGACGCTCGATCTTGGTCGGCCAGGGCAGCTCCGCGGCCGAACGACCGAGGAAGCGCCGCGCGGCAGCGTCGAAGCGGTCGACGCACCATTCGCGGCTGTAGTAGGGGCCGCTGCGAGCCGGGTTGGTCGCGGCGTAGAGGCCCACGACCGGCGTGCCCACGGTCGTCGCCATGTGCGCGGGCCCGGAATCGGGCGTGAGCACGGCCGTGGCGCGGGCGATGCGTGGCCAGGAACTCGAGCAGCGTGTCCTGGCCGACCAGGTTCACGGCTGGTTGCCGCATGAGCTCGGCGATCCGCGCACCCGTCGCAAGCTCGAGCGGGCTGCGTCCGCCGCAGATCAGCACCCGCATCCTGTGCCGGGCGGCCGCGTAGTCCGCCACCGCGGCGTAGCGCTCCGACCATCCAGTTGCGCTGCGGTGTGGCTCGAGCAGGGGCTCACGATCAGCGTGGGCTCCTCGTCCGGGATCGCGCGCCGGGCGTACTCGAGCGCAGCCGCATCGATCGGGATGTCCCAGCGCATCGAGCGCCCGGCGATGCCCGAGCGCTTCGGTGAAACCGAAGAAGCTGTCCTGCACGTGCTCGCGGCGGCGCGGCTCGATGCGCGCATTGGTGACGAGCCACTGCAGCTCCCGCGCGCGCGCGCGATCGAATCCGAGCCGCAGCCGCGCCGGCACGCAGACAGCGGCGAGGCTCGCTCGCAGCGCAAGCTGCATGTGCAGCAGCGCATCGAACCGCCGCCCGGCGAGGCGCGCGCGCAGCTCCCGGTAGCCACGCGCGCCCGCTTTCTTGTCGAACACGACGAACTCGACGTCGGGCAGGTGGCCGAGCAACTTGTGCTCGAGCCGGCCGATCACCCAGGTGATCCGGGTCCGAGGCCACGCGTCCTGGATCGTGCGCACGACCGACAGCGCGTGACAGACGTCCCCGAGCGCTGACAGACGCAGCACGCAGACCGACTCGAGCGGGCTAGCCGGAAGTGGCGCAGGCATACGCTGGTAGGCAGCGGCAGGGCAATCGTGAAGAATCCGTTCCGTGAACGACACGGGCGCAGCAATCGAGGCGGGTGGTGCCCAGGAGACGCACCGTCCGACCACGCGCGGCGCGATGCTATACGATGCCTCGCTCGCCGGCCACGCCGACGAGACACTGTTCGATCTCGATCGCTGGCAACGAGAGGGCGAGGTCGAGCGACAGCCCGGCGGCCGCGGTTCGATCGTCTACCTGCGCGACGGGGACCGACGCTGGGTGCTCAGGCGGTACCGGCGGGGCGGGGCCGTGGCCCGGCTGCTGGACGACCGTTATCTCTTCACCGGCGCCGACCGCACGCGTGCTTTTCGCGAGTGGCGCCTGCTGCGCGAGCTCGTGACCCTGGGTCTGCCTGCGCCGCGACCGGTCGCCGCCTGCTACCGGCGTCTGGGCTCTTCTATCGCGCGGAACTGATGACCGTGGAGCTGCCCTCGCGTCTCACGCTCGCCCAGGCCCTCGCCGGCGGGACCGCTCGACGCCCAGCGCTGGAACGATGTCGGACGGTGTATCGGCGCGTTTCACGCGCATGGCGTGCGGCACGCCGATCTCAACGCGCACAACATCGTGATCGGCGCACGACCGGGACGTCTATCTGCTCGATTTCGATCGCGGCCGGATCGTCGCCGCGCGGAGCCTGGGAGGCGGCCGTGCTCGCGCGACTCGAGCGGTCGCTCGTCAAGGTGACACTCGCGTTGCCCGAAAACCGGTTCGGGGCGGCACAGTGGCAGCAGCTGCTCGAGGGCACCCTCAACGACGACCACCGAAGATCGACATGAGATGCGACAGCGGATGGTCGGCCGCCCGTGCCAGCGGCGGCGCGTCCTTTGCAGACCACACGGTCTCCGGCCGGCTTTGCAGGAGGAGAATCCCACCGGTCTTGCGGTCCACCGCCCACTCGATGTCCTGCGCGCTGCCGTAGTGACGCTCGACCGCACGCGCGATGCTCCGCAACGCCTGCAGCTCCTCGTCGCTCATGCACGGGGCGTCGCGCAGTTCGTCTGCCACAGGCACGGCCTCGGTGCCGCCGGATGCGATGGGCACGTGCTGTATGAGCTTGGGCGAAATCTCGCGCGCGGAAATCTCGCCCGTGATCTTCCCCACGACCCAGCGGTCCGGAGTCACCTCGCCGCCGACGACAGCCGAGCCGAGACCCCACGCACCCTCGATGGTGATGACCGACCGGTCACCCGTCGTGGGACTGCGGGTGAACATCACTCCCGCGGATCTCGCGTCGACCATCGTCTGGACGACCACGGCCATGGCGACGTTGCGCTCCGGGATTGCGCGGTGGCGGCGGTAGCTGAGCGATTCCACTGAATACAGGCTGGCCCAGCAGCGTTCGAACCGACCGCAGCACCGATCCCGCACCCTTGACCCACAGATACGTGTCCTGGAGCCCGGCGAAACTGGCGTCGGCCGCATCCTCGGTGGTGGCCGAAGAGCGCACGGCGACCGGGGTCGCATCGGCGTCGCCGCACAGGGTTTCATGCGCGGAGGAGATCTCCGCGAGGATCTCCGCCGGCAACTCCGCGTCCTCGATTCGGCGTCGCAGCGTGTTCGAGCACGCCGTGATCGCCTGCGAGATCGTCCGCACCGAGCGATTCCACCAGCGACCGCACCGGGGCCTCGCGCTCGAGCGCCTCGATGAAACGCTCGAATGCGCCGGTCCGGACGACGAATCCGGGAGGGACGACGATACCCGCCCGTTGAAGTTCTCCGAGGTTCGCGCCCTTGCCGCCGACGTCGGCGCGATCGGCGAGCCCGATGTCGGCGAACCAGCTCACGTGCCCGGCCGATCGCATGACTCACCTCACAGGTAGAGCTGCTCGTTGATCGCGATGCCGTGCTCCCGGCAATAGGACTCGTAGTGATTGATGTACCACCAGACGTCGAGCGTCTCGATGAAGCCGCCGTTCTCGTCAAAGAAATCGGTCGAGCCGTCGAGCCAGCCGAAGAGCTTGACGCCCTGCGGGTGGTCGCTGACCAGCGTGTGGGTCAGCCCGGGCGTCTCGTAGATGAAATCGCCGGGTCCCGCCACCCAGTCGTACTCGAGATAGCGCGCACTGCCCTCCAGGCAGACCATCACCACCGTGCCGCGGTGCCGGTGCGTGCCCACCACGCCGCCAGACTTGATCCAGAGGATGTTGCTGTACCTGTTGTGACGCACGTCGAAGGCGAGGTGGCGGATGGCCGCATTGCTGCCGAAGGGCACCCACGGGCTTTCCTTCTCGTCCGTACTGACGAACTTGCCCTGCACGCCGTGGCGACGGATCACGTCGCCGTACGGCTGCGGGACGTCGACGATCCGGTACGCGGTCGACGGCGGCGCTGTCATCGTCTTGTGGCTGGATTCGGCCATGTGCTGCTCCTATCCGAGGATGGTGACCACGCCGCGTCCGCCATCGACGCGGATGCGCTGGCCGTCCTTGATCCGTGACGTCGCGGTACCCGTCCCGACGACCGCGGGCAATCCGTACTCGCGCGCGACGATTGCGGCGTGACTCATCGAGCCGCCGATGTCGGATACGGCGCCCGCGATCTTCTGGAACACCGGCGCCCACGTCGGATTCGTGACCTGGCAGACGAGGATGTCTCCTTTTCTGCAGGCGTGCGATTTCCTCCACCGACCTGACGACGCACGCGGGGCCTTCGACGATTCCGCTGGAAGCGGCGAATCCCCGGAGCTCGTTGCTCGATGCATCGCTGTCCGCCCTGCAGCCAGGTCTCGAGGCTTTCGCGGGTGATGCCCCACAGCATGACGATCGCCGGATCATCGATCACGTCCGGCACCGGCCCGAGCGCAGGCGGCGTGTCGTGCTTCGCCCACACTGCGATCGCCGCACGGCGTTCCGCCACGATCGCCGGCCACCGGTCGGGGCCGCGCGGCGGCGATCCCGTGGACCAGGAGTTCATCAGGTCGATGATCGCAGCCTCGAGCTCGTAGTGCGTCAGGTGAAAGACGTCCTCGGCGCCGGGAAAGAAGCCATGCGCGGCGAGCAGCGCGCCGAACTCGCGGATCTTGTTGAAGAACAGGTTCGTGTACCAGTGCTCGCAGTAGAACTTGTGACCCTCGACATACGGGAAGACGCGGTGCGCGAGCGTGATCATCTGGTCGTAGGCGGCGCGATCGTCGTCCGTGGCGAGCAGCTCCCGGTAGTCCTCGATGAGCTGACGGCGCTCGGCCTGGAGCTTCTCGACCGGCCGTTCCAGCGACTCGCCCGCGCGCACGCGCCGCATGTAATCGGGCAGCCCCGCGAACGGCATCGAGAGGTCGTCGTTCCAGGAGCGATGGTAATGATAGAAGCCGTCGCCGACGTTGATGTTGAACCAGGGGTCGCGCGACGTCGCGAGCTCCTCGAGCCACTGGCGGCCCGGGCTCGCCGGACTGCTCGAGCGTCCGCAGGATCGCTTCGGCCGGCACGCCGTCCTGGAAGGCCGAATCCACGCCGAGCTCCACGGCGCGGCGGGCGAGACGCCGCAGCTCCTCGTCCGGGCGGAAGATCTCCGCCTCGATGCCCGCCACCATGCGCGCGATGGTCTGGTCGGTGATCTCCGGGAAGGCCTTCTTGCAGAAGGCGAAGAAGGTCATGTAGGCGCCGTAACCCAGCAGCAGGAACTCGAAGTGGTGATGCCACATCCGGAAGTAGCCCTCGAGCGTCTTCTGGTAGATGTCGAGGAGCTGGTGGTTCGAGGCCACGCCGCGCCCGGCGTGGACGTGCTCGAGCGGCTCGAGCTCCGGCAGCTCGGGCGCGGGCAGCGCCTGCGCGTCGCGGATCAGCGCGAGCATCTTCTCGCGCCACTGCGCGTAGAGGCGTTCCCAGTTCTCGTAGTAGTAGAAGGCCCGCTTCTGGAACTCTTCCGTCCGGCGCGCGATCTCGTCGGGGTCGGTGACGGCGTTGCCGCCGATGTAGACGCGCCCGTTGATGATCCGGTGATCGATCCCGAGGGTCGTCGGCAGGCAGTGGACCCGCGTGTTGGCGGAGCCCAGCGCGCAATACGCGGCCTCCGCAGTCACCATGTCGAAGGCCGACATGGGCTCGGGGAAATGCATGGAGTTGTAGAACCAGAAGCGCTCGTCGTCCGCGGCGCTGAACTGGACGTAGTAGGGATAAGCCGATTGCGCGCGCTTCAGTCCCGGGAATCACCTTGAGTGAGCTGGGGACCGGAAATCCGTTGGGCTTGGCTGGCTTTTCCATGACCTCTACTACGACGCCACGTCTGCAACTGCATACTCTACTCGTCGCTCGGGCGGACAGGAGGCGCCACGGCAGCCATTTCTCGCCGCAAGCGGGGGCGGCGCGCGCAGTTGAGATCGGCGCCGCCGGGGCGACGCCCGAGCCGTCCGCGTACCTCCGCGGTACGCCGGCAGCGGCTCGGGCTCGGTCAGAGGTCCGTCATTCCACGTTGACCCGGACGGTCGCGTACCATTCCGAGGGACGGCTGTACGTGCCCACGTGTTCTCCCGCCGCCTCGTTGATGGATCCCGTCACCAGGTAGCGTTCGTCGGTGAGGTTCGTGCCGCCGACCGAGACTTCGTACTTGCCCGCGGGCGACTGGTAGCGAATGACGGCGTTGAGATTCTCCACCGATGGGCGCTTCAGATCCGCGGTGTTGAGGGAATCGTTGAAAAGCTCCGCCGTGTACGTGTAATCGACCCCGAGCCGCACCGCAGCGCCGTTGGCAAGGTTGAAATCGAAGGTCGGCCCGAAGTTGACGCTGTACTCGGGGGTTTTCGGCAGGTCGCTGTCGGTCGTGATGCCAACTACGGTCGGACTGACGTCGTCGTACTCGGCATCGATGTAGCCCGCCGCGAAGTAGAAGCCGAAGCCGCCGACAAGGGCCGCCTGTGCTTCGACCTCGATACCCTGCAATGTCGCATTTCCTGCGTTTTTCAGGATTGGCGAAGGCCCCACCTGCTCGTTGAGCTGGACGTCCTGGTAGTCGGTGTAGAAGATCGCTGTGTTGACGACCAGGTGATCGTCGAGCAGCTCCGCCTTCAGACCGGCCTCGTAGGAGTCCGCGAATTCCGGCTTGAACGCGGCGTCGGCGGCCTGGCTCGGGTCCGAGAGACGCGTCGTCCAGCCGCCGGACTTGAAGCCCTCCGAGTACTTGGCGTACGCCATCAGGTCGTCGTTGAAGTTGTACTGCAGCCCCAGGGTCGGGGTGAAGACGCTGAAGTCCTGTTCCAGCTGTTCCGCGGGGAAATACCGGAAGGGCTGGCCGGCTTCCGGGAAACCGAGCGCCTGCTGGCAGGTGATGAACGGCGGGATGGTCGGGTCCAGGTGCAGAAACGCCGGATCGTCCGGCGGGTTGCAGCCCGAGATACGGTAGTTGAAGCCGTTCAGGTCTGCCTGGCCGCCGGTGAACCGCTTGTCCTCCCAGGTGTAGCGGCCGCCGACGATCACGGAGAACTTCTCGGTCACCGAGTAATCGGCATGCAGGAAGGCTGCGTACGACTCCGTATCCACATCGTTCTGGTAGTCGTAGACGTACAGCAGACCCTGGAAGGGCACGAAGTCATGGACGAAACCTTCTTCCGTGAAGTAGTACAGGCCGAACACGTAATCCAGCCGGTCGTCGAACAACGTGCCGAGCAACTGGAATTCCTGCGACCACTGTTCCTGCTCCTGGTGGTCGGTCACCTCCTGGATCGACTCGGGCGTGCCGTCGAGGTCGATGCCGACCCTCCAGTCGATCTCGCGATAGGCGGTGATGGACTTGAACAGGAGGTCCTCGCCGATCTGCCATTCGGCCGTGGCCGCGAGGCCCCACCCATCGTTCTTGGCAAAGCTCACGCCATTGGCGTAGGTCGTATCGATATTGCCCGTCTGGGTGTTCGCGAAATTCCAGTAGATCCGGGGCGTGTCGGAAAGCAGCAAGTTGCCGCCCGGCCCGCCGACATACCCCGCGCCACCGAGGGCCGCGCCGCCCGTGCCGCCCAGCTCGGGAGTCATTTGTGCGCGCGGGCCGCAGAGGCCCCACTCGCCCGTATTCATGACCGGCCCGAGAAACCCGCCGCCCGCATTAAGCACATCTGCCGGCGTGCTGATGCACGCGTTGTAGATGGCGCCGAAGATGTTGGCTGGAAAGTTGGTGTTCACAGACAGGATTGTCGTCGGCGTCGACGGCTGGTCCTGGTTCTGATAGTCGGCGGCGAATGTCACCTTGACGTCGTCGGAGGGCAGCCACTTGAGCTTGCCGCGGACGACCGTCTGGTTGAAGCCGCCCTTCGCGTCCGAGGTGGCGAACCCGGCCCTGGGGTAGGCATTCATCGGATCGACGATGAAGGGCGTGTTGCCCAATAATGTGCCGGCCGGATACGGGATGACATCCTGGTACCCCTCGCGGTCTATCGACGACACAGTGAGGCTCGAAAACAGGCTGTCGGTGATCGGCAGGTCGGCGGTGAACCCCACGTCCATGCGCTCGTAGCTGCCCACGGTCGCCTGCGCCTCGAAGTTCGCCTCCGGCCCCGGATCGTGCGTCACGATGTTGATCGCGCCGCCGATCGTGTTACGGCCGAACAGCGTCCCCTGGGGCCCTCTCAGGATCTCGACGCGCTCGACATCCAGCAGGTTCTGGTTTGCGCCGAAGGTGCGCGCCAGGAAGACGCCGTCGAGGTAGACACCGACGCCCGGATCGATGTTGAAGGCGAAGTCGTCCGAGCCGATGCCGCGGATCGAGGCCGAGAGCACCGAGGTGTCGCCCGAGAACGGCGAGCTCGCGTCCAGATTGACGTTCGGGGCGAGATTGGACAGGCTGGTGACGTCGGTGACACCCCGCCCCCGCAGCGTCTCCGCCGTGAAGGCGCTGATCGCGATCGGGACGTTCTGGATGTTCTGCTCGCGCCTCTGCGCCGTGACGATGATTTCCTCGAGTCGCGCGCTGTCCTGGGCGGGCGCCGCGACTGGCGCCGCGGCGGCGGCCAGCGCTGCGGCGGCGCGAAGGATTCGATGTACGCTGCTCGTGACGTGATTCTGGCGTTGGCCAATGCTGATCATGCTCGCCCCCCTGGTTGAATCGGTCAGTCTCCCTTCAACTCGGCGCTCACAGCGGCCTTGCCATGAGTGTGGATCGATCGTCCTGTTGAGCGCGACAGCGCGACCCGGCGCGCGGCGTCGCTGGACGGAACCTGGAGTCCGTCGGCCTTGATGCACTCCTTGACCGTGCTCGCGTGTTCGCGCATCAGCGCCTCGACGCGTCCGCTCTGGCCGTGCTCCAGCGCCTCGACGATGGCGTGATGCTGTCGATGGGCGTAGTGGAGCAGGTCGTAGGTCCGCTCGAGATTCGCCCGGTCGAATGCCAATGCCTGCGGACCGGCGAAGGGCACGTGGCCGTTGCGCTCGAGCGCGGCGCTGAGGATCGAGCTGCCGGCCTCCTCGAGGATCATGCCGTGGAGGCGGACGTTCATCTCGGCGTACGAGGCCTCGTCGCTCTCCTCGATACGGCGCTTGCCGAGGATGGCATCGCCGTCGTCGAGGCAGCCGCGGATCGCGCGGATGAAGGCCCGGGAGGCGCCGCGCTCGGCGATGCGACGTGCGGCGAGTCCCTCGAGCACGCCACGCAGGTCGATCGCGTCTGCGACCTCGGCCCAGGTGAAGGCGCGAACGACGTAACCGCGGTTCTCGTTCAGCGTCAGGAGACCTTCCTGGGCAAGCAGCGGCAGGGCTTGCCGCACCGGCGTGCGAGACATCCCGAGCTCCTCCGCGAGCGGCGCTTCGGCCAGACGCTCGCCGGGCGTAAGCTTGCCGCGCAGGATCATTTCTCGCAGGTGCACGACCGCCTCGTCGAGCTGGGTACTCAAGGATCATTACCCCCGGCGTCTAGCACGCGTCGATCCTGCTTGGTAGGATCCCAAATTGTCAAGCGGGATCCCGAAAGGCGGAACCGCTACGAAGCACGACAACGAGGGGCAGAACTCATGAGCAAGCAGAGCTTGGAGACCGTACTGAAGAGCGCCGGGAATCCGGTCAAGCTCCTGCGTAATTCGCAGCTGGGAGCCTACGTCTACCCGGTCGTGCCCAACGAGTTCACGAACTGGCGGGACGAACAGCGTGCGTGGCGCGAGACCGCCGTGCTCTTCGACCAGTCGCACCACATGGCGGAGCTGACGATCAAGGGCCCCGATGCGCTCAAGCTCTGCAGCTACACGACCATCAACAGCTTCAAGGGCTTTGCGCCGAACAAGGCCAAGCAGATGGTGCCCTGCAGCTACGACGGCTACGTCATCGGCGACGGCATCCTGTTCTACCTGGCGGAGAACGAGCTCCTGTTCGTCGGGCGCGCGCCCACCGTGAACTGGCTGCAGTTCCAAGCCGAGACGGGCGGCTTCAAGGTCGACATCATCCGCGACGATCGCTCGCCCTCGCACCCGCGCGGCAACCTGGTGACGCGTCGCCACTACCGCTACCAGGTGCAGGGGCCGAATGCATCCAAGGTGCTCGAGAAGCTGAACGGCGGCCCGCTGCCGGACGTGAAGTTCTTCACCATGGATGCGATCAACATCAAGGGTCGCAAGATTCGCGCCCTGCGGCACGGCATGGCCGGTGCACCGGGGCTCGAGGTCTGGGGTCCCTACGCGGAGCGCGACGAGATCCGCGAGGCGATCGTGGAGGCCGGGAAGGATTTCGGCCTGGTCCAGGTCGGCTCACGCGCCTATTCGAGCAACACGCTCGAGTCCGGCTGGATCCCGTCGCCTCTGCCCGCGGTGTACACGGGCGAGAAGATGAAGAAGTACCGCGAGTGGCTGCCCGCGACCGGCTACGAGGCCACCGGCTCGATCGGCGGCAGCTTCGTCTCGGACAACATCGAGGACTATTACCTGACGCCCTACGAGCTGGGTTACGGGCCGTTCGTCAAGTTCGACCATGATTTCGCCGGGCGGGAAGCGCTCGAGAAGATCGCGGACAAGCCGCATCGCAAGAAGGTGACGTTCGCCTGGAGCCCGGATGACATGGCCAAGATCTACGCCTCGCTCTTCCAGCCGGGGGCCGACAGCTACAAGTTCTACGACCTGCCGAACGCGAACTACGCTTCCTCGTCCTTCGACCGCGTCATGAAGGGCGGCAAGGTGGTCGGGTTCTCGATGTTCGGCGGTTACAGCTACAACGAGAAGACGGCGCTCTCGCTTGGCGTCGTGGATCCGGACATCGAGATCGGCGAGGTCCTGACGCTCACCTGGGGCGAGGAGAACGGCGGCACCAAGAAGACGACCGTCGAGCGGCACAAGCAGCTCGACGTCCGCGTCAGGATCTCGCCGGTTCCCTATGCCCGCGAGGTGCGCGAGTCCTATCACGAGGGCTGGCGCTCGCGTCCGGCATGAGTCTCGGGAGAGCCGCGCCCGGTTGACGCGGCCGAGGGTGGCGGGGAATCGCCCGCTTTCATCCTGTCGGTGCCTCCTGTCGGTGCCGGGCCGCAGTTTCGCAGTTATTCCGGTAGCGAAGGACAGCTCGCAGGAGCTTCGCAATAACTGCGAAACTGCGGCCCGGCACCGACTCGACCGACCGCCGACCGACAATGTACGTCCTCTACGTTCTGCTCACCTGCCTGGTTCTGCCGTTCGCCGTCGCGGGTGAGGCGTGGCGGGCGTTTCGCGATCCGGCGCTATCGCGGCCGCCTCGGGCACCGGCTTGGCTTTGTCCCGGCCGCTCCCGCGCCGGGCTGCCTCTGGGTGCATGCGGTGTCGGTGGGCGAGGTGCAGGCGGCTTCGAGCCTGATCACGGCGCTGCGCGCGCGTCACCCTGAGCTGCCGGTGCTGCTGTCTACCGTGACGGCGACCGGCGCACAGCGGGCCCGCGCGCTCATGGGCGACGACGTCCGGCACTGCTATCTCCCTTTCGACACGCCGGGAGCCATGCGGCGGTTCCTCGACCGCGTGCAACCCCGCCTGGCGGTCATCCTCGAGACCGAGATCTGGCCGGCGTTGTACCGCGAGCTTGGGCGGCGCGGGATCCCGATGGTCATGGCGAGCGCGCGGCTCTCCCAGCGGTCCGTCGACCGCTTTCGTCGCGTCGGCTCGCTGATCCGGGATGCGCTCGCGCAGGGCGTCGTGATCGGCGCGCAGACCGCGATCGACGCCGAGCGGTTTCGCGCCATCGGTGCCCCGCCCGATCGCGTCTACGTCACCGGCAACGTCAAGCTCGACCTGCAGATCCCGCAGAGCTCGATCGATGCCGGCCGGGCGTTTCGGCGCCAATACGCCCCGGCCCGCCCGGTGTGGATCGCGGGCAGCACGCACGAGGGGGAGGAGGAGGCTGCGCTGGCGGCGCACGCGGCCGCCTGTACGCGGCACCCGGATTCGCTGCTCCTGCTGGTGCCGCGTCATCCCGCGGCGTTTCGAGGCGGTGCGGACGGCGCTGCGAAAGCGCGGCGTGAGATTCACCCAGCGCAGCTCGGGCGGCGAGCCCGGCGAGCGCGACGGGGTGTTCCTGGTCGACACTCTGGGCGAGCTGCAGGCGTTCTACGCTGCGGCCGACGTCGCCTTCGTTGGCGGGACACTGGTGCCGGTGGGCGGGCCACAACCTGCTCGAGCCGGCGGTGCTCGGTCTGCCGGTGATGGCGGGACCGCACACGCACAACGCGCCGGAGATCGCCGATCTGCTCGCGGCAAGCGGCGCGCTCACGATCGTCCGTGATGCGGAGGAGCTCGCCCGGCAACTCACGACGTACCTTGACGATCCGCCGCGCGCCGCCGCCGCGGGCAGCCGCGGCCGCGGCGCGGTCGAGGCGAGCCGCGGCGCCGTCGACCGGCTCATCGCAATGATCGAGCCGATGCTCAGGTCTTCGGACGGACGACCGGCAGCGTCGTCGGCGTCGTCAGGAAGGCGTTGATCGACTCCAGGTCGGCCGGCATCAGCACGCCGGCGGCCGACTTCAGCCGGACGAGGTTGATCAGGTAGTCGTAGCGACTGCGGGCGTAGTCGCGCTGCGCCTCGAACAGGCGCCGACGCGCATCCAGCACGTCCACGGTGGTGCGCGTGCCGACCTCGAAGCCGGCTTCCGTGGCCTCGAGCGCCGTCTGGTTCGACTTGACCGACTGCTGCAGCGCGGTCACGCGCGCCCGTTCCGCGATCACGCCGAGGTAGGCATCGCGCGTGTCGCGTTCGGCGCGACGGATGGCGCCCTCGAGCCGCTCGCGCTCGGCGCGGTGCAGGTGCACCTGCTCGCGAACCCGTGCCTGCGTTGCGCCGCCGGCGAAGATCGGGATGTTGACCCGGATCGCCGTAGGTGTCGTCGAGGTTGTCGGAGTCCGCCGGACCTTCGAAGCCGTTGTTGATCTGGGTCGTGGTGGAGTCGAACTCGGTGCGATTGGCAAACAGGTCCACGCTCGGCATGTGCCCCGCCTGGGCGATCTTGACGTTGCGTTTCGCGACGTCGACGCCAAGGCGCGCGGCGATCACGTTCAGGTTCTGCTCGAGCGCCTGCTCGACCCAGGTTTCCTCGTCCGCGGGCTGCGGCTGATCGAGCGGCATCTGCTCGCCCGGCTTGGAGAGTGTCTCGTGGGCCTCGCCGGTGATCTCCCGCAGCACTTCCTGGGTGCTGGCGAGCGTGCGCTTCGCGGCGATGACACCGGCCGTCGCGCTATCGTGGGCAGCGCGGGATTCCTGCACGTCGGTGATCGCAATCAGGCCGACCTCGAAGCGCTTCTCGGCCTGCTCGAGCTGCCGGGTGACCGCCTGGAGCGTCGCTTCGGCCGCAGACAGCGTGTCCTCGGCGGCCAGCACGTCGAAATATGCCTGTGACACGCGCAGCAGCAGGTCCTGTTGCGCCGCGCGGTAGTTGGCCTCGGCGAGCGCCACCTGGGCATCGGCGCGCTTGAGCGTCTGCCACTGATCCCATCGGAAGAGCGTCTGGGTCGCCTCGGCCTGGTACTGCCAGAAGTCCGAGTCGGACTGCTGGTTGTTGTTGACGATCGCGATGACCGGCGGCGTACCCGGGTCGTTGTCGGTGTCGACGGCCTGGGTGAAGGTGGAGTTGCTGTCGGAATCGCTGTTCGCCCACTGCCCGTCGACGTTGAGCTGCGGCAGCAACAGGCCGCGGGCCTGCGGCTTGACCTCGAGCGCGGCCTCGCGGCGGGCGTCCGCCTCGCGGATCACCGGGTCGTTCTTGACGGCGTCCTGATAGACATCGAGCAGGTTATCCCCCCGGGCTCCGCCGGTGACGAGTGCGCAGGCAATACCGCTGGCCAGGACGAACATTTTGATGTGCATCGGGGGTCACCGTCTGGCGGCGGAGCCGCCCAAGGTTAATTGGTGTTATAGTAGACTATATCACCTGGAAGTTCGAAGGCCAGCGCTGGGCAAGCCCGCCGGTCGCATGCCTTCGGCCGATTGTCGCAAATCAGAAGACAAATGCCGGCGGCCTGGGGGCGTTGACCAGGGGGTCGATCCGGGTTTCGAACAGACTTTCCCGCGACCAGTCGGTCTGGCCGACCCGGGTGATACGCCTCGCGTCCATCACCGGACCCTGCGCCGACCGTGACGAACAGCCGGCCGCCCTCGTTCAGCGCGCGCTCGAACCGCGGATCGTAGACCGGCAGGGACCCGGTGACCGCGATCACGTCGAAGACCCCTTCGTCCGACAAGGTCATCGCATCAGCAAGCTCGACGGTTACACTGCGCGCACCGTTGCGCTCGAGATTCGCGCGCGCGGTTTCGGCCAGCTCCTGCACGATCTCGATCGAGCGCACCGAGCGCACAAGCTGCGCGAGGCAGGCGGCGAAATAGCCGCTCCCCGTCCCGACTTCGAGCGCCCGGTCCTGTGGCGTCGGTGCGAGCGACTGCAGGATCCGGCCCTCGATCTTGGGCGCGAGCATCGATTGCCCGTGGCCGAGCGGCACGCTCATGTCGGCGTATGCGACGTCGCGGTATGCGGGCGGCACGAACTCCTCCCGCGCGACCCGGCCCATGACCTCGAGGACGTTTTCGTCGAGCACGGACCAGGCTCGAACCTGCTGCTCGACCATCTGATGGCGGGCGGTTCGTAAGTCGATCATGGAGGACTCTCGGGTGACGGTTGCAAGGCGAGCGCGCGGCGCCAGGTTGATGGAGTAGGGCCCCTGGCGACAAGCGACGAGTACCCGTTGATTATGGTGAATCCGGCGGGGCAGGGCGACTGCTTCCGCTATGCTTTCGCTGCGAACCGGAATAACAAGCGCCCACGCCGTGCGCACCCCGCGAGAGTGCGCGCCGTGGATGCACAGAACATGGGGTCAGGGGACTTCCGTGCCCCGCCGGGCCTGAGGACATGGCGAGTCCCTATAACGACATGCTGATCGCTGTCCTGGTCGGGCTTTCTGCATTGGCTGCGCTGCTGGGCGTCGTTCTTTACTGGCGCAACCGTCAACTGCACGAGCTGCGCCAGGTCGGCGACCGGATCGCGGTCGCCGCGCGCGACGGCGACCTTGAAGTACGCTTCGGCTCGGACGCAACGGGCGAGGACGCTACGGATCTTGCGCTCAATGTCGATCGCATGATGGAGCGCCTGCAGCGCGAGCACGCAACGCACTCGGATCGCGAATCCGTGCTGCGGCGACTGATCGAGTCCATGCACGAGGCGATCGCGGTGGAGCGCGACGGTATCCTCGTCGCGAACGCGCGCTTCGCCGAGCTCTGCGGTGCGACGAGCCCGGCCCAGCTCGTCGGCCGGCGCCTCTCCGAGCTCGTCCACCCCGACTTCGCCGATCTGCTGACCGAGCACCTGAGCCGCCACCGGGAAGGGCAGCCCGCGCCCGTGCGGCTGGAAGTCGAGCTGCGGCCGATCGCGGGGCACACGCCGCGTGTCGAGCTCAGTTTCGCCCGGGTCAGCTACGATGCGGAGCCTGCGATGCTCCTCTCGGCCGTCGAGATCAGCTCGCGCGCCGAGCAGGGGCAGGGCGGCCGCGCGCGGGCAAGCGCCTGGACGGCGCTCGATTCACTCGCCGAAGGCGTGCTGACCACCGACGTCGACGGGCGCATCGTCTACGTGAATCGCGCGGGCGAGGCACTGCTCGCCAAGCCGATGGCGGACGCTATCGGCCACACGCTCGGCGAAGTCATGAACCTCGTCGACGAGGCGGACCGCAAGACGCTGGGCGACCCGGTGCGCCAGTCGCTCGCCACCGGTGCGCGGATCAACCTCGGCCGACGCGGCATGCTCGTCTCGGCGAACGGTGACGGCGAACGCTCGATCGAGCTCACTGTCTCGCCGATGCGTGACGACGAGGGCAACATCTCCGGGACCGTGATCATCGCTGCGCGACGTGAGCGATCTGCGCGGCCTGACGCGCCAGATGTCCTACCAGGCGAGCCACGACGCGCTCACCGGTCTCGTGAACCGCCGCGAGTTCGAGCGTCGGCTGCAGGAGGCGATCGAGTCGGCGCACGGAACGGGCATCCGTCACGTGCTCTGCTATCTCGACCTCGACCGCTTCAAGGCGGTCAACGACGAATGCGGGCACGTCGCGGGCGACAGCATGCTGCGCGAGGTGGCGGCGCTCATCAAGGATGCAGTGCGCGACTCCGACACAGTCGGGCGCCTGGGCGGCGACGAGTTCGGAATCCTGCTGTTCGGCTGTCCGCTCGAGAAGGCGCGGCAGATCGCCGACGACGTCGTGCGCGCCGTGGCCGACTACCGCTTCGTCTGGAAGGACAAGATCTTCAACATCGGGGTGAGCATCGGGCTCGTCGAGGTGTCGCGCGAGAGCGGGTCGATCGAGGACATGATCGGCGCCGCCGACTCGGCCTGCTACGTGGCGAAGAAGCAGGGCACCCACGTCCAGGTCTACTCCGCGCAGGACGAGGCGGCAGCGCGGCAGCGCGGCGAGATCCACTGGCTGCAGCAGCTGCAGTCCGCGCTTCGCGAGGATCGCTTCGAGCTGTATGCGCAGCCGATCATGGCGGTGGGTGCGGTGCCGTCGAGCGGGCCCGGACTCGAGGTGCTGCTGCGGCTCAAGGACGAGGCGGGGAACTCGGTGGCACCCGGCGAGTTCATGCGCGCCGCGGAGCGCTATCGGCTCATGCCGCACGTGGACCGCTGGGTGGTGCAGACTGCGCTCGCGGCCCTCGGACGCGGCGGCGTGCGCCTGGCTCCCGGGCGCAGCCTCTGCATCAACCTGTCGGGTCACACGCTCGCCGATGCGGGGTTCCTCGAGTTCGTCGTCGAATGTCTCGATCGTACCGGTGTCGCCCCCGATCGCGTCTGCTTCGAGGTCACCGAGAACTCGGTGATCACCAACATCGATCACGCACGACGCTTCATCGGCGTGCTGCACGGCATGGGCTGCCACTTCGCGCTGGACGACTTCGGGCGGGGCCTGAGCTCCTTCGCCAACCTGAAGCATCTGCCGCTCGACTACCTGAAGATCGACGGCTCCTTCATACGCAACCTGGGTTCCGACAGCGTCAACCAGGCGATGGTCAACGCGATGATCAAGCTGGCGCGCTCGCTGAAGTTCCAGGTGATCGCCGAGCAGGTCGAGGACATGAGCGCGCTCGATGCGGTGCGGCGCATGGGCGTCGACTTCGTGCAGGGCTACCAGGTCGGCCGCCCGCAACCGCTCGCGATGGCCTAGGGAGAAGATCTCCCGTTCCTCCCGTTCCTCACCAGGCGCTCGCGACGCGTGCGGGTTTCGCCGAGGCTTGCCGCGTCTCGTGATACGCCGTCAGCAGCGGCGCATCGATCTCGCGCACCGCAAGCTCGACGACGCGCTCCACGCAGTCGGAAGGTGACCGCGAGTCGCGCGTTTCGTACAACCCGGTGCTTTCGCAGAGTTCCAGCGCCTCGCGCTCGAATCGTCGGTAGAGCGCGGGCACGCGCTCGGCGGTGGTGACTTCTCCGTAGCCGTAGGCCACGTTCTGCGTGGCCGGACCGGCAACGTGTTCCGTCGGCGACAGATGCGCGGCAAGGGGAACCAGCAGTGTCGCCACGACCAGAACGAGAAGGCTGCGGCCGGTCACCGAGGCTCGGGCCGGCAGGCTGGGGACAGAAAAGTTCGCTTCCATGGGCTCCTCCGCCAGGTGGTCGGATTTCACCTGTGGGGAGCATGGTGCCGGCGGCGGGAAGGCCGGCGTTTCGAAGTGCTGAAGCCCGATTAAGCAGAACTGAATGAGCGACGCAGATCGGAAAAACCAGTTAAATCAATGCGTTCTGGCGCCCGGCGGCGGTGGGAAAGCTCGCGCCTGGTTCATGAGCCACTGCCTCAGGAGCTTGATCTTCTCGACCTTCAGATAGTCGGGGACACAGACGAAGTAATACGACAGCTCGGACTGCACGACGCGGCGGCTCGCGACGGTGAGACGTTCGAGTCGCAGCTCGGGCTCGACGAGGCTCCAGCGCGCGAGCGCGAGGCCCTGTCCTGCCTCCGCCGCGCGGATCACCGTTACGGAGTCGTCGAACGAGGCAACCTGCGCCAGGTCACGCCGGTCGCCGTGGTTCGAGCAGCCAGCTGGACCACGGCTCGGACGTGCTGTGGATCAGTCGGTAGGGACGCAGGTCGTCGGCACCCTCGACGGGTCCGTGCCGTTCGAGCAGCGCCGGTGAGCACACCGGCACCAGCCACTCGTCGAGCAGCTTCTCCGCGGACAAGCCCGGCCAGGCGCCCCGGCCCATGCGGATCGCCGCCTGCAACCGCGATTGGCGCAGGTCGACGGGGTCGGCCGAGGTATGGACGACGATCTCGAGATTCGGATGACGCGCCTGGAAGTCCGGCAACCGCGGCATCAGCCACTGCTGCATGAACGACGCCAGCGTGGTGATCGAGACCTCGCCCTCGCAGCGATCGCCGCGCGCAGCGTCGATCGCGTCCTCGAGCTCCCTCAAGCCACGTTCGACGCGTGGCAACAGTCGCTCGCCTTCGGCCGTGAGCGAAAGGAACCGGCCGCGCCGGCGCAGCAGCGGCACCTGCAGATAATCCTCGAGCGTCTTGATCTGCATGCTTACCGCGCTCGCGCGTGACGCCGAGCGCGTCGGCCGCGCGGCTCACGCTCATGTGCTGCGCCACGGCGGCAAAGACGCGCAGGCTGCCGATCGGCGCGCGGCGAAAGGCCGCGGGGGCGGAGCGCGTGCGGCGCCGGGGAGAGGCTTTTTTGGTCAATCGTCGGGAATCCAGCACCGTATGATCGGCATCATGATCAGCGTCGCATCCCTGCATGTCTACCCGGTGAAGTCCTGCCGCGGCATCGAGCGGGCGAAGGCTGCAGTCACGGTCGCCGGACTCGAGCACGACCGGGAGTGGATGATCGTCACTCCGGACGGCCGCTTCGTGACGCAACGGGAAGAGCCGCGGCTCGCGCTGATCGAGACCGACATTGACGCTGCGCGGCTGCGGCTGGCGGTCGCGGGTCACGGCGCCGTCGATGTGCCACTCGACCTGCGAGGCGAGCCCCGCGATGTCGTCGTGTGGCGGCACGCTTGCGTGGCTCACGACCAGGGCGAGACACCCGCACAATGGCTCGGGGATATTCTCGGACGACCGCTCCGGCTCGTGCGATTCGATCCGGCGCATCGGCGGCTGAGCGATCCAGCCTTCACCGGCTCGACGCCGGGCTACAGCCGCTTCGCCGACGCCTACGCGTTCCTCGTGCTCTCGCGCGCCTCGCTCGCCGATCTCAACGCCCGCCTGCCCGCACCCTTGCCGATGAATCGCTTCCGGCCGAACATCGTGCTCGACGGGCTGGACGCTTACGGCGAGGACGCGATTGACGAGCTCCACATCGGCGCACTCGCGCTGCGCCTCGTCAAGGCGTGCACGCGCTGCACGATACCGACGACCGATCAGGAGACCGCGGAGCGTGACCCGGCGGAGCCGCTGCGCACGCTGCGTCGCTACCGATGGGACGCACAGCTGCGCGGCGTCACCTTCGGGCAGAACGCGATCGTGGTCGCGGGCGCGGGGAGTCTCCTTCCAGAGCGGGCAGGAAGTTTCGGCGACTCTGCGCCGCTGAGGTCCTCTGCTTCGTGGGCCGGCCGCTGGCGGGTCCCGAAGTCAGTCGCGATAGCCGGGATTGACGCGGTCGAGCCGGCGCAGCAGTCCCGGCCACGCGATCCCGCCACCCAGCGAGCGCGTGACTTCGCGCACCGCTGCCTGGACGCCGGCCACGATCCGCGGATCCACCGGGATCAGCTCGCCGCCGCCGGCCAGCGCACGGACCTGGATCATGCAGGCGGCCTCGAAGGCGTACATGGCGAGGAAGGTATCGGGGATGGTCTCGCCGACCGTCAGCAGGCCGTGGTTGCGCAACATCAGGAAGTTCCGGTCGCCGAGATCGCGCACCAGCCGCGGCTTCTCGTCCTCGCGCAGCGCGATCCCCTCGTAGTCGTGATAGGCGAGCGAGGCGAGCACGACCGTCGCCTGCTGCGACAGCGGCAGCAGGCCCGCCTTCTGCGCGGACACGGCGACTCCGTTCACGCTGTGCACGTGCAGCACGCACTTCGCATCCGCGCGGGCGGCGTGGATTGCGCTGTGAATCGTGAAGCCCGCGGGGTTGATGTCGTAGGGGTTCTCCTCGACCTTGCGACCGTCGAGATCGATCTTGACCAGGCTCGAGGCTGTGATCTCCTCGAACAGGTGGCCGTACGGATTGATCAGGAAGTGATGCTCGGGGCCGGGGACGCGCGCCGAGATGTGCGTGAACACGAGATCGTCCCAGCCGAAGAGCGCCACCAGCCGGTACAGGCAGCCAGGTCGACGCGTTGCTGCCATTCCGCCGGGCTCACCCGGGACTTTGCGTCGGCGGTGCGTGACGCGGCATGAGGCCACTGGTTCGTGGCGTTCATGCTGCGGCGACCCTGGTCACGAGACCCACCTCGACGTTGCCGCGGATTGCATTCGAGTACGGGCAGACCTGGTGCGCGGACTCGATCAACTTCTCGGCATCCGCCGCCGGCAGGCCGCCGACCGTCGCTTCGAGGTCGACCTTGAGTCCGAAGCCGCCGGCATCGCGCGTGCCGATGCCGACGATCGCCTTGATCGAGATCGACGTCGGCTTGAGTTTCGACTGCCGCGCGACGAACTCCGCCGCGCTGCCGAAGCAGGCGGCGTACCCGGCCGCGAACAGGTCCTCGGGCGTGGTCGTGCCGGGGCGCCCGGGACCGCCCATCGCCTTCGGCACCGACAACTCGACGTCGACCAACCCGTCTGCGGACCGCGTGCGGCCGTTGCGGCCGCCGTTCGCGATGGCGTGCGTCGTGTAGAGAACCTTGATGGCCATGCTGGGTCCCTCCGGCGGCGGCACGGACCGTTCGGGTCCGGGACCCGGGACTTTACTCCGACGCCGGCCGAACGGGTCGCAGGCCCCACAGAACCGCCCCGAGGGCGACGATCAAGCCCACGGATCCGGCGCCGAAGACCACGTCGACCAGCGCTTCCTGCCAGGGCTCGCCCGCGTGCCCGGCGCCCGCGATCGGCGTCGAGCGGCTGGTGCCGAATATGGCCGCGAGCGTGAGGCCAATCCAGAGCGCATACAGCGAGAACACGCTCGCGACCGCCGCCAGCCGCTCGATACGCGGTGTGAGCGCAAGGTACCGCCAGAGCAGACCGATCAGCGTGAGCATCATCCCGTTCTGCACGCCCGCGGTGTGGGCGGCCAGCCCCTGGCGGACGTTCTCGAACAGCGGGATGAAGGCGCCCGTCGCGAGGCCGAGCAGCATCAGCAGCACGCCGGCGCGGCACAGTCGTCGCGCCATCAGCGGCAAGCGCGCAGGTGTCTCTCCCATCGGCATCGTCTCCTCAGCCTGGCGCAACGCGCTCGAGTACGTGACGCGCCATGCCGACGGCGAGCTCGTGCTCGCCCATGAACACCTTGCCGGCATTCTCCTTGCGCAGCAGTTCGGCTTCCTCCTCGCTGTGCGTGCGGACCACGGTCTCGATGCCGGGATTCTGCGCGCGCGCCGATTCGATCATCTGCCGCGCCTGGAACGCGTCGGGGATCGCGATCACGAGCATGCGCGCGCGCGCGATGCCCGCCTGCGCCAGCTCGGCCGGGTCGGATGCGTCGCCGGCCACGGCCTGCAGGCCCTGCTCGCGCAGCCGCTCCACCAGCTCGCGGTTCTGCTCGACAACCACGAATGGCAGGCCGCGCTCGGTCAGCGCCTGGCCGATCCGCCGGCCGACGCGGCCGAAACCTGCCAGCACGACGTGGCCGGATGGTTCGTGCGTCGCGACCGAGCGGGGCAGCACGGCCAGCGGATCGGGCCGGCGCGTCGAGCCAACGCGCGAGTCGGGCCCGCCCGCGCAGCCAGCGCTCCACGGGCTCGATGGTCTGGAAGACGACCGGATTCAGGGCGATGGAAATTATGGCGCCCGCCAGGATGAAGCTCTGACCCTCCGCCGGGAGCACGCCAAGCGTCACGCCGAGCCCGGCAAGGATGAAGGAGAACTCGCCGATCTGCGCAAGGCTGGCCGAAACGGTGAGCGCGGTGTTGAGCGGATAGCGGAATGAGATGACCAGCAGGAACGCCGCGACGGACTTGCCGACGAGGATGACCGCGACGACACCCAGCACCTCGAGCGGGCGCGTAAGCAGCACTGCCGGGTCGAAGAGCATGCCGACCGAGACGAAGAACAGCACCGAGAAGGCGTCGCGCAGCGGCAGCGATTCCTGCGCGGCGCGGTAGCTCAGGTCCGACTCACGCAGCACCATGCCGGCGAAAAAGGCGCCGAGTGCGAATGACGCGCCGAACAATGCCGCGGATCCGTACGCGATGCCGAGCGCGGCGGCGATCACGCACAGCGTGAAGAGCTCGCGCGAGCCCGTGCGCGCCACCTGCCACAGAAGCCACGGAAACAAGCCGTCGCCCGACGACGAGCATCAGCGCGACGAACAGGCCGATCTCGCCCACAGTCGTCGCAAGGGTGCGGAACATGGCGCCGGCGTCGGCGGTCTGCGACTTGGCGATGATCGCGGCGAGCGGTGGCATCAGCACCAGCACGAGCACGGTCACCAGGTCCTCGACCACGAGCCAGCCGACGGCGATGCGGCCGTTGACCGAGTCGAGCTCGCCGCGCGCCTCCAGCGCACGCAGGAGCACGACCGTGCTCGCCACCGACAACGCGAATCCGAACACGATGCCGGCGTATAGATTCCAGCCCCAGAGCGTCGCGAGGCCGGCGCCCAGCGCCGTCGCGACGGCGATCTGTACGATCGCGCCGGGCAGCGCGATTCGTCGCACCGACAGCAGGTCCTGGAACGAGAAGTGCAGCCCGACGCCGAACATCAGCAGCATGACGCCGATCTCGGCGAGCTGGCCGGCGATCTCGAGGTCGGCGACGTAGCCAGGTGTCGCGGGGCCGATCACGACGCCCGCGAGCAGATAGCCGATCAGCGCGGGCAGCCCCAGGCGCACCGCGACGAAGCCCAGGATCAACGCGAGCCCGAAGCCGGCGGCGATCGTCGTGATGAGTGTGAGGCCGTGCATCCCGCGGCCGGCCCGTCAGCGAGCGGGCCGACGCGCCGCGCCCGGACTTCGGGGTCGTCGGAGTGACAGCAAGGTCAGGACCAGGAGACCCAACCAATCGACCATGCCGCCGCCTCCACCTCCGGCCGCCTGCGGGCGGAGGAGGTGGCGGATGGTGGCGGCGGCCGCCTGGCAGGTCGCCGGGGTAGCCGGCGGCGACGCACCGGCCGCGGGCGCGACGAAGGGCTTGAACGAACAGTCGATGCCGCCGACGTCGCTTTCCGCGTTTGCGGAGTCCTCGAGGCGCACCCAGTGGCCGCTCGCCCAGTCGGCGGCGGTCGCAGGATTTGTGTCCAGCGCCATGTCCGCCAGGTCGCGCACCGACAGCGACAGGACCGCCGCGGTCGCGGCCGTCACCGGCAGGTCCGACGGCAAGGTGAAGTCGACCGCGAACGCGTCGTCGCGATACCGCAGGTATCCGTCCGGCGCGCCGCCCGGCGCGTCGAGCCAGCCGCTGGCCGAGGGGAGCGTCAGGTTCCGTCCGGTCAGGTCCGGGAACTCGAGCGTGAGCACACCCAGACCCGGCCCCGCTGGCTGCCCGCGGTAGGGCACGACGGCGCCGGCGTCGTCGCGCACACGCATCGGCTTGTTGAACGCGACCCAGAGCCGATAGTTGCGACCGGGCACGAGCGCGAGACTGGTGGCCGTCGTCAGCGTGCGCGCCGTCGCGGACGCGGGTTGCCACGCGGCGTCGTAGACCACGTCCCCGCTGTCACGATCACGGATCTGCGCGGCGAGCACCGCCGGCGGTCCCGCTTGGCGATAGAAGCCGAGCAGGTACATGCGGGCGACGTCCTCCCGCATCCGCGGAACTTCATCCGCAGGCAGCACGAAGCCGCTGTGGCCATGCGTGGCGACGCCGCCCTCGTAATCCTGCCCGCCATTGGCGGGCTCGAGCTCCATGGTCCAGCTCGGAACCGCGTGCGTGAAGGCAAAGTAATCCGCAGTCGTGCCGATGCCGAGCGAGTCCGGCCCATCCGGGACGAAGCCATAGCTGCGCCGCGAAGCGAGACGCATCCGATCTGCAAGCTGGGCAGTGATGGAATTCCGCCGCCCGTTGCCGGTCGTCGGTGCGAGATAGACCTGCCCGAAGGAATGCGTGTCGCTGTAGAAACGCAGCCGCGCCGCCGGACCCAGTGCAGCCGCGCCCTGCAGCGCCACGATCTCGGGCTCGGTGGCAGCCGCTTCGCCACGGTAGATGAGGCTGGTCAGGCTCGAGCTGCTGCCGCCGCCCTGTCCGAAACCGTTCGCCGAGTTGCGATTGAGATCGATGCCCCAGAAATTGTCCGCGACGGTCGCCAGGTCCTCGTCGACCGCGCCACCCGTCTGCGGGTTGCGCATGTTCTTGCGCCGCATCCGGCCGTCGCGCGGTTCGTCGCGATCCGCGGTCGCGCGATCCGGGAAGCGCTGCGTCTGACAGAAAGCCGTCGACGTTGTTGACCGGCAGCAGGACGGTCGTGAGATTCTCGATCAGGTACTGGCCGAGGCCGCCGTCGGCCTTGCCGTCGACGAGCGCCTCCATCAACCCTGTGACGGCTTCCGGCGTCTGCCACTCGCGCGCGTGGATGCCACCGTTGACCAGGACGGCACCCTCGGCAAAGCCCTCGGTGGTCGTGGCATCGGTGTCACCCACGCGATAGGCCCAGATCTCCTCCTGGTCCGCGACCGTCCGGCCGACGACCTGACCATCGACCTCATCATGCATCGTGAGCAGCGTCTGGTGACGCTGGAACAGGCTCAGGTAAGTGCGGAATCCGTTGACGGGCGTCAGCGACTCGACCGGGATCGGCACTGGATAACCGAGCGCGATGTTATTGCCCTCATTGTCCGATTGGGTGTACGTCAGCACGACGTCGCCGCATCCGGGTTCGAAGGGATTGGCGATCTCGTTGTTCTGGAACCGGCAGGCCGCCTGCGCGGGCAGTGCCGCCGTCAGGAGGAGCGCGGTGCCGAAGATCAGCGGCCGCGCGCGAGCCATGCAGCGGTCTCCGTCCTGAGCTCAAGGGAACCCTGCTTCGAATCGATGAGGCGCGCGAGCGCATCCCGTGCCGCCGAGCCGTCGTGCAGCTTGAGCGCGAGCACCAGGCGTCGCCGTGTCGGCTCGTCTTTCGCCTTCAGCAGGCGCACGCCGAGGCGCGACGGCAGCCCCGGATCGTCGATGCGGGCGAGCGCGGCGGCCGCGGAATCCCCACTCACGGGATCGGACAGGCGATCGAGCAGCAACTGCTGCGCCTGCGCGTCCGTCGCGGCCAGCCGGCCGATTGCGAGCAACGCGGCGGAGGCGACAGGCTCGCGGTCCGCGGCCGTGGCCAGCAGACCGAGCGCGGTGGCGGAATCGAAATCACGCAGGGCGGTCTGCACCGCGTCGAGCGCCACCGCCGGCTCGGCGTGCCCGATCGTCAGCGCCAGCAATTCCGGGTCGCGCAGCCGTCGTGCAAGCTCGAGCGCCAGGCGGTCGGCGTCCTGACCGGCGAGCATCGCACCGATGACGGCCGCCCGTTGCCTGCGGAGCGCAGAGGCATCCGCAGCGCCGAAGGCGTCCACGATGCCGTCGCGGACGGCGCGGCCGTCAGGTGATTGACCCTGGCGCAGCCAGCTTTGCAGCGCTTCGGCGCTGCCGAGTTGCAGCGACCGTGACGCGGTGACCCGCGCTTCGCTCCGTGTCCACTCACGCTGCACGAATCTTGCAGCCGCTCCGACGTCGTAGAGCGGCACCACGCGCTGGCCGTGCTCGGGCTCTACCCGCGTAAGCACCGTGGCCGGGCGGGTCGACAGCTCGATGGCGAGTGCGCGCGCGGCGGCCGTGACGGGTATCCGCCGCAGCGAGTGCAGACCGGATTCGAGGAGCCATTCCCGCGCGACCGGGTCGAGCGCCGGATCCGCGAGTACGCCGCGCAGCTCACCGACCAGCGCATCGGTCGAGCCGAGCGCCGCATGCTGCTCGATGCGCGCCGACGTCGCCTCGACGTTCGGCGCGTCCTTCGATCGCCGCGCCGTGGCGACGTCGACTACGACGCCGCCCGTCGCGTGCGTCGCGCCCAGCGCGGCCAGGATGAGCGTCGTGAGCATGGCAAAACAGATAGCATAGAACCGGGCCATCGGCGAGGCCGCTCCGGGCTTCTCAGCGTCGCAGGAACGCAACGCGCGCATGTTCGGAATACACGACTACGGCTTGTTTCTGCTCTCGGGAATCCTGCTCAACCTGACGCCGGGTCAGGATACGTTCTTCATTCTCGGTAAGAGCGTGGGCGACGGTCGCCGCGCGGGTGTCGCGGCGGCACTCGGTATCGCGGTAGGCAGCATCGTGCACACGCTCGCCGCAGCGCTCGGACTGTCCGCGATCCTCGCGACCTCGGCGAAGGCGTTCCTCGTGGTAAAGCTGCTCGGCGCCGCCTATCTGGTCTACATCGGCGTTCGCGCGCTCGCCTCGCCAACGCTGCTGTCGGGCGAGCTCGCGACGAGCGGCTCGCCGGCGGCGCGGGTGGCGTTTCGGCAGGGCATCGTCACGAACCTGCTCAACCCGAAGGTCGCCCTGTTCTTCCTCGCGTTCCTGCCGCAGTTCATCGACCCGGGCAGCGACCGCAAGATCGAGGCATTCCTGCTGCTCGGCGCGACCTTCATCACCACGGGCGTCGCCTGGTGCCTCGTGCTTGCGCTGGCCGCGGCGCGCTTCCGTGCGCTGCTCGCAACGCGACCGAACGTCGGTGGCCTGGTTTCCCGCGCCGCTGGCGCCGTCTTCATCGCCCTCGGCCTGCGCCTCGCCCTGCAGCGTCCTTAGGTGCCGGGTCGCAGATTCGCAGTTATTCTGTCATGCTGACGCAGCTGCCCGTGCAGCTGCACGATTAACTGCGATCTGCGACCCGGCACCTGGCGACGGCGCCTGGCGACCCGAATTCATGGCGTGACCTCGGTAAAGCTGCCGATCATTCGTTCCTCACGCGTCATCGCCTCAAACGTCCGGTCGAGTGATTCATAGGCTTCTGCGAAAGCAGATCGAAACGAGCGATACGCCGCGGCGCTCTGCCAGCGGTCGATGGTCAGGTAGCGCCCGTGCGCCGATTCGTCCCGAAGCAGTTGCGTGCCCAGGTAGCCCGGGGCGCGGCGAAAGAGCGCCGCCCAGCGGCCCTCCGGCCCGTACTCACGCTCGAAATCGCCTCGGGACGCATCGTCGACGGTGAATTCCCAGACATGGACGTAGACCTCGCTCACGGATCGCGGCCCGCCGACTAGGCCGGATGCGTGACGCGTGTCCATCGCCGCTCGCGCCGCCCCTGGCGCTCGACCGCGCTTTCACCGTCGTACGACATGGCCTCGGCGCGTGGCAGCGTCGTCGGGGGCAGACGCAGGGCGCGGACGTTCAGGACGCCCCAGGCCCGGCTGTCCGCCTGCATCTGTGCGCCGATGTAAACGCCGCAGCGCCGGCAGATCAGGAAGTCGGCGGTGCGCCCGCCGAAACGGTAGCGCTGCAGCATCCCGGCCTCGCGGACCTGGTAGTCGAGCTCACCCTGCGGGTCGGACGTGGAGAGCGCGTCGTGCGCCCGGCAGAACGTGCACTGGCAGGCGCGAACGCTCCAGCGCTCCCCCGGCAACGCGGTCCGATAAACGAAACCGATCGCCCCGCAGTGACATCGCCCTTCGAATTCCCGACGCTCCAACGACTTCTCCATCGATCGCTTCGACTCAAGCCTCGACGGCGAACAGCTTGATGTCGCCATCCTCGTTGGCCGGCCGGACCATGCTCTCGAATCGCAGGCCGATCTTCTCGAGCAGTCGAATCGACTCGGCATTGTCCGGGGAGACGATCGCGACGATCCGCTTGAGCCCGAGCACGTCGCGTCCGTAGGCCCGGATGGCGCTCGCGGACTCGAACGCATAGCCCCGCGAGCGGTACTGTGGAAGAAAGGCAAACCCGATGTCCACGTCGGGAAGCCAGTCTCGCTTGACGAAGCCGCACAGCCCGATCGGCGTTCCGTCGCTGCTCAGCTCGACCACATACAGCCCGAAGCCGAAATTTCTCGTAGCTCGAGATCGGGCCGTCGCGCAGGTAACGCTCGGCGTCCGCCAGCGTGCGCACGCCTCGATCCCCGATATTGCGGATGAATGCAGGATCGTTGACCAGCTCCAGGATGAACCGGTCGTCCGCAAGCCTCGCGTGCCGCAGCCGGAGTCGCTTCGTCGAGAGCACCTCGGTCACACATTCTCCGCCGGGGTTCAGAATTCGCGGTGCTCGACCTCGGCGGCGCCGAAGTGCGCACGCGTGAAGTCGAGCGCACGCGCTACGCCGAAGCGCTTGCAGGTGAACAGCACGGCCGCGAAGAACCGCGGCTTGCTCCAGACGTACAGCGAGATCCCGGAATCGATGAGCGGGATGAACGCGTCGAAGCCCTGGTTCTCCGGCTTGCCGATGCCGGCCGGGATCGTGGACGATCGGCGCGCCGTAGGTGCGCAGCTCGAGCGCCGACGCAAGGCCGGTCAGATAGCCTTCCACGGCGTTCCGATCGACGTCCGTCGTGAAGTAGCCCTCGATGAGGAGGCGCTGGCGCAGGATGCCGGGTGCGAGGTCGCGCACGTGGGCATCTCCGCGTTCAGGCCTGTGCGGCGGCGAGCCGGGCGTCCTTCTCCCGTGCGCGGGCGACCGCCGGCCGCGCAGTTGACGCGTTCGATGTACGCCTGGATCGGCGGCAGCGCGGGCACGAGCTTGAACGCCGTCGTCCAGGCCAGGGCCACGCCCCAGAGCACGTCCGCCGCCGTGAAACGGTCGCCGAGGAGATACGGCCCGCGCGACAGCTGCCCGGTCAGCGTCCCGAGCATGGTGTCGTAGTCGCCGTACGGTGAGGTCGCCGTCGCCGCCGCCTCCCGCTGCAACGAGCGGTCGATGACAGCGGGCTCGAACGAGGAGCCGTAGAAGACCAGCCAGCGCAGGTACGGCCCGCGCAGCGGATCGCCGATCGGCGGCGCGAGCCCGGCCTCGGGAAAGAGGTCCGCGAGATACAGGTAGACCGCCGGCTGCTCGGTCACGACCGCGTCGCCGTGGCGGATGGCGGGCACCTTGCCCATCGGGTTGACGGCGAGGTACTCGGGCTTCCGCTGCTCGCCGGCCTTGAGGTTGAGAACGTGCAGGTCGTATTCGCACCCGAGCTCCTCGAGCAGCGTCAGCACCCCGGTCGAGCGCGAGTTCGGTGCGTGGAAGAATGTGAATCGCCGGTTTGTTGCCATGGCCCAGGCTCCGTCTCAGTCCGTGCGTCCCGTTCATTCTGGGCGACGAGCTCCGGCGAAATCCAGTGCGATCCAGAACCGCCAGGGTCGAGCCGCCCAGTAGGCGCCCGAGTAGTCGATGCCTACGCGCGGGCCCCGGCGCAGGGCGCGTGCGGGGACACCGGAGCCACGGTCCTCGACCCAGATGCGGTCCGAGGTCGTGGCATCGATACCGTCGAGTCGCTGGTCGATCCCTAAGTACCGTGTGACCCGGCCGGGCCCGATCACGGGCTCGGGCGACTCCGCGGTGCCCGACAGGACGCCGCGCACCAGCACGGCTTCGGGCCGGCCCTCGCCGGCCGGTGCTGAAGTTGAGCAGCCAGTGCAGGCCGTACACGAGATAGACGTACGTCGTGCCGCCCTCGGCGTACAAGGGCTCGACCCGGCGGGTCCGCCGTCCGCCGCGGGCGTGTGACGCCAGGTCCGCCGGGCCCTTGTAGGCCTCGACCTCGGTGATCATCGCCGACCGGCAGCGGCCGCGCTCGCGATGCACGATGTACTTGCCGAGCAGGTCGCGCGCGACCGTCAACGTCGGGCGATTGAACGCTGCGCGCCCGAGCCGCGCCGGACGAATCGCGCGGCGGACGCGAGCAGAACCCGGGCCGACTACCGCTCCGCCCGCGCAGGCCTGCGCAGCGCGATTTTGCCGACCTCGGAGTGCGATGCGCGTCAGAGCGAGGCGAGACCGCGATGCGCCTTCTTCTCCCGCTTGGCCGCCCGCTTTTCCTCCGGTGTCTTCTGCGGCTTCTTCTTGGCTTCCCTCTTCCGATCCATGCCCTTGCTCATTTCCGCCTCCACCGGGCGTCGCGCCCTGATCGATCGCCGGGCGCTAGGATACTCCCGAAAGCCGGCCGGTCCCGCAGCGGGTCCGGCGGTCTGCGTCCGGCCTGCTTCGCCCGAGGAATCGTCCGTTGTTCGGCCGTTTCGAAAAGCTGGTCTCTCCGTATCCGGAGTCGACGCCCCGGTCGCCGCCGAGCGGCTTCCTTGCGTTCCTCTGGGCCTGCACGGAGGGCATGCGGCCGATCATCGTGGGCATGACGCTGTGCACGGCGGTGATCGCCACGTTCGAGGCTTCGCTCTTCGCGATGCTCGGCCACGTCGTCGACTGGCTGAGCCAGGTCGAGCCCTCGCAGCTCTGGGCGAAGGAACGCGGCCGACTGCTGCTGCTCGTCGGGATCATCGCCGCGAGCCCGCTGGTCGTCGCGCTGCAGACCTTCCTCAAGCACCAGGCGCTCGCGGCCAACTTCCCGATGCGGATGCGCTGGAACTTTCACCGCCTGATGCTCGGGCAGAGCATGAGCTTCTACCAGGACGAGTTCGCGGGCCGCGTCGCCACGAAGGTGATGCAGACCGCGCTCGCGGTTCGCGACACCTGGCTGATCCTCACGGACATCCTGGTGTTCGTCATCATCTATTTCGTGACGATGGTCGCCGTGGTCGGCAGATTCGACCCGTGGCTGCTCGCGCCGTTTCTCGGCTGGCTTGCGCTGTACGTGACGTCGCTGTCGTACTTCGTGCCGCGGCTGGGTCGCGTCGCGGCGGAGCAGGCCGACGCGCGCTCGCTCATGACCGGCCGGATCGCGGACGCCTACACCAACATCGCGACCGTCAAGCTCTTCTCGCACGGACGGCGCGAGGCCGCCTACGCGCGTGGCGCGATGCAGGAGTTCATGCAGACCGCCTATGCCCAGTTCCGCCTCGTGAGCGGCGTCGAGATCGTCAACCACGCGCTCAGCATGCTCCTGATCGCGAGGCACCGCCGGCGTGACGCTCTGGCTCTGGTCGAAGGGCGAGGTCGGGGTAGGCGCCCTGGCCGCCGCCACGGCGATGGCGCTGCGTCTGAACGGCATCTCGCACTGGATCATGTGGGAGTTCGCCTCGCTCTTCGAGCACATCGGTACGGTGCATGACGGCATCGACACGCTGTCGCGGCCGCATGCCGTCGTTGATCGCCCGGGTGCGGTGCCGCTGTCGGTGCCCCGCGGCGAAGTCCGCTTCGAGCAGGTGAGCTTCGGCTACGGCGGCCGCCGCAGCGTCATCGAGAACCTCTCGCTCCACATCCGGCCGGGCGAGAAGCTCGGGCTGGTCGGCCGCTCGGGCGCGGGCAAGAGCACGATCGTCAGTCTCCTGCTGCGCTTCTACGACGTCGAGCGCGGCCGGGTGTTGATCGACGGCCAGAACATCGCGGATGTGACGCAGGACAGCCTGCGGGCGCAGATCGGGATGGTGACGCAGGACACCTCGCTCCTGCATCGCTCGGTGCGCGACAACATCCTCTACGGCCGCCCGGACGCCGACGACGCGATGATGATCGCGGCGGCGCGGCGTGCCGAGGCACACGAGTTCATCCAGGGTCTCGCCGATCCGGCGGGGCGCCAGGGGTTACGACGCGCACGTCGGCGAGCGCGGCATCAAGTTCTCCGGCGGCCAGCGCCAGCGAGTGGCGATCGCGCGCGTGATGCTCAAGGACGCGCCCATCCTGATCCTCGACGAGGCCACGAGCGCCCTCGACAGCGAGATCGAGGTGGCGATCCAGCAGAGCCTGTACCGCCTGATGGAAGGCAAGACCGTCGTGGCGATCGCGCACCGGCTGTCGACCATCGCGGCGATGGACCGCCTGATCGTCATGGACCGTGGGCGGATCGTGGAGGAAGGCGACCACGCGACGCTGCTCGCCCGCGGCGGTCTCTATGCGCGGCTGTGGACGCACCAGAGCGGCGGCTTTCTCGGCGAAACGGATGAGGACGAGCCCGCGCCGGCGCGCGCGGCGGCCGGGGCCGGCGCGTGCGACGCGCGGCGCGTAAGGCCGGGCCGACCGCCGCCGCTGTGCTCGGCCGTGGTGCTCGCAGGCTGCGCCACCGCGCCGACGCCGCCGGCGCCCCCGACCGCCACGGACGCATTCGGGACGGTCGAGGCGGCGCGCAGTCGTGGCTGCGGCGGCGCGGCGCGAGGCGTGCCGGCTTTGCGGACCGACCCGCGGCTCGATGCGGTGGCGGCGCGGCTGCCGCGCGGAGAGGCGCTGGCCGATGCGGTCGCGGCCGAGCGTTATCCGGCGGCACGCAGCGCGTCGATCCGGGTTTCGCGTGCGGCCGACGCCGACGCGTTGTACCGGCTCCTGACCTCGCGGTTCTGTTCCGACGTCGGCGACCCCGAGTTCCGGACGATCGGTCTCGCGCGCCGCGGCGAGGACCTCTGGATCGTGCTGGCGGCGCCGTTTGCGGCCCCGGCGGAGTCCGATCCCGGCGCCATCGCTCGCCGCGCGCTTGCGCTCACGAACGAGGCGCGTGCCAAGCCCGCGCCGTTGTGGCGACCGTCAGTACGCGGCGTCACCGCCGGTGGCGCTCTCTACGACACTCGGTTCGGTAGCCGCCGCGCATGCCCGCGACATGGCGCGCCGGGGCGTGATGTCGCACGCGGGATCGGACGGCAGCACCCCGGCGGAGCGTGTCACCCGCGCTGGCTATGCCTGGCGCACCGTGGCGGAGAACGTCGCTGCCGGCGACCGCAGCTGCGGATGCGGTGCTGCGCACGTGGCTCGACAGCCCCGGGCATTGCGCGAACCTGATGAACCCGGATGTGCGCGAGATGGGCATCGCCTATGCTTTCGAGGCCTCGAGCCCGAAGGGCACTTACTGGGCGCAGGTGTTCGCCACGCGGAAATAAATTCGGCTCAGAGCCACATTAATGGCTCTGAGCCAATTTTCCGGCGAGGTTGGCAACGCAGTGTACGAACCCTAATATGGCCGCGGGAAATCCGCCGCCGGGGGCCTCAAGCCGTGGATCCATTCGTCATCCTCATCAGTGTCGCGCTCCTGGCGACGGTCGGGGCGCTCCTGATCGGGATCCTGGTCATGAGCGGCGGCGGCAACACCGACGCGTATGCGAGCACGCCGCTGATGTGGGCGCGCGTGGGCCTCCAGGCCCTGACCATCCTGCTGCTGGTTGTTGCCCTGCTGATGCGCCGCTGACGCGGCGCTACAAGCGATTCGGACACGATCCGCTCGAGGACGGTCAGCGGCACGGCGCCATTTTCCAGCACGACCGTGTGGAAGGCCTTGAGGTCGAACTTCGGGCCCAGTCGCGCGCGGGTCTTCTCACGCAGTTCGAGGATCTTCAGCTGTCCGACCTTGTAGGCGCAGGCCTGACCGGGCAGCGCCATGTAGCGCTCGATCTCCGAGACGACCTCGCTCTCGGCCATGCCGGTGGCGCCCACCATGTAGTCGATGGCCGCCTCGCGGGTCCAGCCCTTGGCATGGAGCCCTGTGTCGACCACCAGGCGCACGGCCCGATACATCTCGGCCTGCAGCCGGCCGAGATCGCCCCAGGGGTCGCCTTCGTACATGCCGATCTCGGCCATGAGCCGTTCCGCGTAAAGCGCCCAGCCCTCGACATACGCGGTGTAGATCGGCTGCTGGCGGATCATCGGCAGCCCCTCGAGCCCCTGCGCCGTCGCGATCTGGAAGTGATGCCCCGGGATGCCCTCGTGGTAGGCGAGCGTCTTCATCCCCCAGGTCGGCATTTCGTGGACGTCGCGCAGATTCGCGAAGAACGTTCCGGGCCGCGACCCGTCGAGCGCGGCCTGCTGGTAGTAGGCGCCGGATGCGCCCTTCTCCGCCGACTCCGGCACGCGCTCGACCTCGAGCTTGCCGGGCGGGATCGTCGAGAAGTACTCGGGCATGCGCGCGCCGGCGACCTCGAGTATCTCGCGATATTCCGCCAGCATCTGCTCGCGGCCCGTCGTCGTCGTTCGACAGCAGGAAACGCGGGTCGGTGCGCAGCGCCGCGATGCGCTCGGCCACGGTCCCCTCCGTGAGGCCCTGGCCGTCGAGCAGGCGATCCATCTCCGCATCGATGCGCGCGACCTCAGCCAATCCGAGCGCATGCACCTGCTCGGGCGTGTAGTCGGTCGTCGTGAACTGCCTGATCATCTCCTGGTAGTACGCCGCGCCGTCGGCAAGCCGGCCGATGCCCGCCGCAGTCCCCTGCGACCGCGGCCGTTCGGCGATCAGTGCTTCCCGCATCCGCTGATAGGCCGGATAGACGCCCGTCCGTGACGGCCGCGACCGCCTGTGTCCGAAGCTCATCGCGCGTCTGCCGCATCGAGTTCCGTCACCGCCGCCATGCGCTCGACGAACGACGTGACCAGCGCGTTTTCAGCAGGGGGCGCCTTGACGATGTCGTCGATCACCACCAGCGACTTTTCGAGCAGCGCGGGTGGCAGCACCACCCCGGCTGCGGACTGGCGCTGCATCTCCGCCGTCAGCGCGTCGAGCTTGTCGCCCATCGCGCGCAGCCGGGTCACGTAGTTGCGGGCGGTCTTCTCGTTCTTGACGACGTGCTGGGTCTGCATGAACCGGACCAGCGCGATCTGCGTGCCGAACATCGGGCTGATCGGGTAGAGCCCCTCGGACGACAGCCAGTCGAAAGCCCGGAATGCGGCCTGCGAGCCGTAGAAATCCTCCAGGATGTCGTAGGTGATCTGATCCTGCGTTCCGAGCCGGGCGCGGTCGAACCGCCGGAGCTCCTCGAGCGACCGCTCCGCGAACGCGTAATCGCTGTCGCGCTTGGCCGTGCCGACCGGAGCGAGCTTTCCGGAGTGGCGGTCGACGATCGTCCCGTCGGCGATGCCGATCGCGGTGAAGAGCTCCGGGTTGCGCATCAGCAGGAAGGCAGCCTGCCGGTTCGCGAGCTGGTTGATCGTGAACGGATGACCCCAGATGATGCGCCAGGCCAGGAAGCCGCCCACCACCAGCAGGGCGAGCAGCAGCCCGCCCGTGATCCTCAAGGCCTTTCTCATGGCTCTCCCCGGTAGCGCTCGAACCAGGCGACGATCGCGCTGGCCTTCGCCGCGGATTGCGACGGCCGGGCCGTGAGGCCGCCGTGCGACGCTCCCGGGACCTTTACGAGGCCGGTCGGCACGCCCCTGAGCTGCAAGGCCTGGTAGTACTGCTCCGAATCACTGACCGGCGTGCGGAAGTCCTGGTCGCCGACCAGCACCAGTGTCGGTGTCTTGACGGAGCCGACCAGGGACAGCGGCGAGTACTTCCAGTACGACTCGGGGTCTTCCCAGGGCAGCTTTGCGAACCAGTACTTCGGCATGTAGGTGTAGACATCGGTGGTGAGCACCGTGCTCGCCCAGTTGATGACGGGCTTCTGCGTCACGGCCGCGCGGAAACGATTCGGTGCGGCCGACGATCCAGGCCGTAAGCACACCGCCGCCCGAGCCGCCGGTCACGAACAGCTGCTGCGCGTCGATGTGTCCCTGCGCGATGGCCGCGTCGACGGCGCTCATCAGGTCGTCGTAATCCTCGCTGGGATAGTTGCGGTGGATGTAGTTCGCGAACTCCTGCCCGTAGGACGTCGAGCCGCGCGGATTGACGTACAGCACGGCGTAACCCGCCGCTGCGTAGAGCTGTACGTCCGTGGAGAACACCGGTCCGTAGGCGGCGTACGGACCCCCGTGGATCTCGAGGATCAGCGGATATTTCTTCGCCGGGTCGAAGTTCGGCGGCATCGCGAGCCAGGCATCGATCGGCCGTTGATCGAACGATGAGGTGACCGGGAGCGGCCGCACCTCGGCCAGCGCTTTGTCCGCGAAGAGCCCCGCGTTGAGATGGGTCAGCCGCCGGGTGCTGCCGCGCCGCGCCACCGATACGTCCGACGGGCTCTGCGGCGTCCCGCTCGTGAATGCCACGGTGCCGTCCTTCGCCACCGAGAAGTCGCCACCCGTGTATGGACGATCGAGACTGCTGCCGCTCAAGCCCTCGGCCACCGGTTCGATCCGGCCCTTGAGGTCGACGCGCGCGATCTTCGTCACGGCGCGGTCGTCGTAGCACACGTAGAGGCTGCGTCCGTCCGCGGCCCAGTGAGCCTCGTCGATCGTGCGATCGAGGTCGCCGGTGAGCGATCGCGGCGCGCCGCCGTCGCGATCCATCACGTAGAGCTCCGCGTTCTGGTAGCTCATGAGCCGATCGTCGAAGCCGAGATACGCCACGGCCCGGCCGTCGGGTGACGCCGTGGCTGCGCGATCGGCGCCGACGCGGGTGGTCAGAGGACGGATCGCTCCGCTCGCGAGGGCGACCTCGTAGATCTCCGTGTTGACGGGTTCGCGGCGCCAGTCATCCATGCGGTTGCCCGTGACGAGCAGGTGACGCCCGTCCGGCGTCCACGAAAGCGGCCCCGTCTCGTTGAAGGCGCCGAAGCTGAGCTGCCGCGGCGCGCCGCCGTCGGCCGCGACGGCATACAGATGACGGTAACCCGGCTTGAGATAGCCCTCGGTGTCGCTGCGATAGGTGAGATCGGTGATCACTTCCAGCGGCGGAGCCCACTCCGCGCCTTCCGGCTTCGCCGGGGCCTCACCCAGTTTCGCGGCCTCGTCGGGCGTGAACATCGTAAAGGCGATCCATTGCCCGTCCGGGGACCAGGCGAGGTCCGCCGGAGCCGACACCAGCTCGGCGAGCTTCGCGGTCTGTCCGCTCTGCATCCAGCGCGCATACAACTGCGGCCGCCCGCCCTCGGCGGTCGATACATAGGCGAGGCGACCGCCGTCGGTCGACCAGCGCGGCGAGGTGTGCGCGCCGGCACCGGCGACGAGCGGCGTCTGCTCGCCGGTCTCGACATCGATGAGCCAGATCGACTGGCGCGCTCGGTCGGTCATGATGTCGAAGGACACGCGCACATAGGCGACGACACGGCCGTCGGGCCGGATCTGCGGGTCGGTGGCGTACTGAAGCCCGAAGAGGTCGGTGCCCTGGAAGCTGCGGTTCGGCGCATCGAGCGGCGCGGCTATCGACGGACTTGTGAAGAGGAAAACGAGAAGGAGAGAGACGGCTGCGTGGCGCATGGCTCGGGTGTTTGAATTCGGGATCGCGCACGCTACCCGCGCGCTCCCCTCGAGTCCAGCACCCGGCGTGCTGGGCTAACCCTGTTCGCGGGTCAGCGCCGCGCTCTTGATCCTGGCTCCGCAGTCCAGGTCTTTGCCCGACCCGGTTTCGATCAGGGCGAGCAGGGCCGCCGGCGGCGCGATTGCAAACAGCGCGGCCGCGACGGCCACCCGGCCCGCAAGCGGCGCCGGTTGCGGGTGGAACTCCGGGTCCTTGAAGGTGCCTTCCACGTCGAGCGGTCCGCGCAGGCTCACCGGGCTGACGTCCTTCGGCCGGGCCGTGAGCTCGAGGTCGAGACTCTCGTCACCCATGTCGATCGTCCCGGCACCGAAGATGACCGTGTCGGTGGTGTCGAGTGCCATCGACTGCGTCGTCGCAATGCCATCGCTGACGGTGAGATCGGTGAATGCACAGCGCACCGGCACGGTTTGATCCTTGCCGAGGAGAAACCGCAACGACTCGGCGACGTCGAGGCCGGCCAGCTCGAGCACCAGGTTACTCATCTGCCCGGAACCCATCACCGCACCGAGCTCGCCATCGGCACTGGCGAGCATCTTCGCGACCGAGTTTCCGCGGCCCTCGAGCCGCGCCTCGCCGCCCAGGCGACCGAAGCCTTCCTGACCGATGCGCGGCATGAGTTTCGGCACCTCGATATCACGTACCTGCAGGTTCGTCTGTGTCGCGATGGGATCGCGCCGGGCATCGAGCTCGATGTTGCCCGTCATATGTCCACCCGCCACTGCGACATCGAGCGGATCCACGTGGAGCAACCCTCCCCTGAGCTTGACGTGAGCGGTCATGCCCTCGATCGGCAGGTTCTTCGCGACGATCTGCTCTGCCCGCACTTCGACATCGGCATCCAGCGAGCGGAGCTTCACGAGGTCATATGGCTTGTCGGGCAGCACCCGGGGGCTCGCCTTTCGATCATTGGCCTCCTTTCGCTGCTCGGGTGACGCCGTTTCACCGGGCGCCGTGCCGGGTGGGGCGCCGATCAGTCCCCCGAGATCGTCGAGATCGAGGCGGCGCGAGTGCAGGCGTGCTACCACGATCGGTCGGTCCCCGCCGATCTCGACGCTGACATCGCCGGAGACATCGCTGTCACCTACCGTGCCCTGGAAATCGGTGAAGCGCCAGGCGACGCCGTCACGGCTCAGCCGTCCGCGAACTGCATACGGCGGGGTCGGGGGCGTGGCGATGCCGATCAGGGCATACAAGTCCGCCAGGTCCTGACCGGCCGCGTCCGCCTGGAGCTGGAAGTGCGCCGCGTCGAAGGGCGCGGGCAGCGCGCCAAAGAGACGCAGCCGCGTCGTCCCGGCGCGCGCCGTGAGGTCGAGCCGATAGGCCTGGCCGTGGCGCAGGAGCTGAAGCGGGGAGTCGAGTCGACCGCGCAGCGCGAAGGGCTCGTTCCGATAACGGCCCTCGCCGCGCGCGAGCATGGGTGCATACGCATCGTTCTTGCCGCGCTCTGCCGTTTGTATCGTCAGCGCCAGGTCAGTGTGAAACGACGGCTCGCGTACGCGCAGCCTCCCATCGCGGACGGTCAAGGCGCGAATTGTCGGAGTGGACTTCCGCGCACTGACGCGGCCGAAGCGCCAGTTGGCGTCACCGTCCTTGTTACGCTCGAGGAGCAGCTCCGGCGCATCGAGAGTGACGCTCTCGACGGTCCAGCGACCAAGCAGCAACGCCCAGGGGTCGACGGCGAGCTGCACGCGCCGGGCTCTCGCCATGATGGGTTGGCGGGACCAGGACGCGTTGCCGAGTGCCACGTCGTGGGCGTCGATCCGCAGAGGCCGCCCGACGTCGATATCGAATTCGCCGGTAATGCTGAAATCGCGGCCCGTCGCCGCTGCGACTCTGCGCTCGATCGGACGCTTGAGCCAGTCGTCGTCAAACGCGAGCGCCAGTCCGCCCAGGATCAGCAACAGCGCGGAGGCGACGATGCCCCATCGGGGCGGGCGCCAGTTGCGCAGCTTGTCGAACCCGCCGACCATGAAATCGAGTCTACGCGGCACGTGCGGCACGTCAGCCCCACGCGGGCGTCCGCGGACGTCAGTAGGCTCCTACGCGGCTCCGGAGCCCGCGACGCAGCCTCGCTACTGTCGACTGATCGCGCTGCGTCCGGCGCGAAGCACGAACTTCTGGATCTTGCCGGTCGCGGTCTTCGGCAGTTCGGCGATGAAGTGAAATTCCTGTGGCACCTTGAAGTGCGCGAGCTGCGAGCGACAGAAATCGCGCAACTCTGCAGGCGTCGCCACCGCGCCCGCCCGCAGCACGACGAAGGCCTGTGGCGCCTCGCCCCACTTCTCGTGGGGCATGCCGACGACGGCCGCCTCGAGGACCGCGGAATGCTTGAGAAGCATACCCTCGACCTCGATGGAGGAAATGTTCTCGCCGCCGCTGATGATCACGTCCTTGTAACGGTCGCGGATCTCGACGTAGCCGTCGGGGTGGACGACGGCGGCGTCGCCGGAGTGGAACCAACCGCCGCGCAGAGCCTGCGCCGAGGCGTCGGGGTCGTTCCAGTAGCCCTTCATCACGACGTTGCCGCGCGCCACGATTTCTCCGAGCGTGCGTCCATCGCGAGGCACGTCCCGGTCTTCCTCGTCCACGACCCGCAGCTCCCCGGAGGTGATGAGCTCGATCCCCTGGCGGGCCTTGACGGCCGCCCGCTCGGCCGGGCCGAGGCCAGCGTCCTCGGGGCGCGCCTCGCACACCGTGATGAACGGTGCGGTTTCGGTGAGCCCGTAGACGTGGGTGATCTGCCAGCCGAGATCACCCTCGACGCGCTCGATCGTCGCGGCGGCGGGCGGCGCGCCAGCCGTGAGCACTCTCACGCCGCGCGGCAGCCCGCGTCTTCGATCCTCCGGGCCGTTTGCGATGCCGATCAGTACGGTCGGAGCGGCGCACAGGACGCTGATCCGCTCGCGTTCGACGAGTTCGTAGACGGCCGCTGCGTCGACCTTGGGCAGGCAGACGTGCGTTGCGCCGGCGGCGGTCACGGTCCACACGAAGGTCCAGCCGTTGGCGTGAAACATCGGCAGCGTCCACAGGTAGCGATCCGCCGGCGTCATCGGCGCATGCACCAGCGTGCCGACGGAGTTCACCCAGGCATTGCGATGCGTGATCATCACACCCTTGGGCCGCGAGGTGGTGCCGCTGGTGTAGTTGATCGCGATCAGATCGGTCTCCGCGATCGCGGGCCGATCGAAGGCTCCCGAGGCCGCCGACAGAGTCGCCTCGTAATCGAGCCACCCGGGACGCGAGCCTTCCAACGCCACGAAATGGCGCACGCCCGGCAGTCGTGCTCGCACGGTGTCGATCGCCTCGAGGTAATCGGCGTGTACGCAGACAACCTTCGAGCCGCTGTGTTCGATCAGGTAAACGAAATCCTCGGCGGTCAGGCGGTAGTTGAGTGGCACGACGATCGCGCCCCGCTGCGGCACCGCGTAGAACTGCTCGAGCATCGCATGCGTATTGGGCGCGATGAGCGCGACGCGGTCGCCGGGGCCGACGCCGAGGCCCTGCAGCGCCGACGACCAGCGATCGGCGCGCTCGAAAAACTCGTCGTAGGTCAGTCGCAGGTCGCCGTCGATGACGGCTTCGCGACCGGAGTGCACCTTGCGCGCGCGTCGGGCGAATTCAAGGGGCGTGAGCGGCGTTTCCATCGACGTCGACTCCCGGCGGGAGAAAACTTGCCTGCGACGGCGTCCGGCGGCCGGCCAGCCAGCCGGCAAGCCGGCTAGGCGGTGCAGGTGATAGATTATCGGCGGCCGGCGCGGAAGCGAAGGCCGGCGATGGCGTCTGAAGGGTTCAGCCGGGAACCTGCGGGATGATTGGCCGTCGAAACATCAGGGACTTCACAAGAGGGTACAGGTCATGAGTCACAGAAGGCACCTTGGCTGGGCTGCGGCTGCGATGATCGCGGCTACCGTCCTGGCGGGAACGGCGGCGATCGCGGCGGACGCCAAGCCATCGCACCGCTGGCGGATCGAGGTCAGCGAGAGTGCGAACTCGGACGGCACGATCCGATTTGCAGTCACGCCCGTAGGCGGCGAGTCGAAGACGGTCGAAGTGCCGGTCAAGAACGGACGCTCGGAGAACCACGTCGCCCAGGACATCCGCAACGCGTTCAAGAGCTCGTTGACCGCCGAGTACAGCGTCGAGATCGACGACGGCGAGGACGTTCTCGTCAAGGCCAAGGACCCGACGCCGAAATTCACGGTCGCGCTGATCGACTCCAACGTCAAGAGCGTGCGCATCCACGTCGAGACCGAGTGATGGTGACGGACTGAACCGGGGAACGCATGCGCGCTGCCGTGTTTAGTTGACATGTCAAATAAAACGGCGTATCCATGGCGCCGTGGATCGCAGCGGCTCCTTGAAGCGGGTGGTGTGCCTGGGCGGCGGTCCAGCAGGGCTGTACGCTGCCATCCTGCTCAGAAAAGCGCTGCCTCGCGCGCAGATCGAGGTCTACGAGCGTAACCGGCCGGACGACACCTTCGGCTGGGGCGTCGTGTTCTCCGACCAGACGATGGACAACTTCCGCGTCGCGGACCCCGAAACGCACGGTGCCATCGTAGGGTCCTTCCACCACTGGGACGACATCGAAGTCCATTTCCAGGGCGAGGTGCTCAATAGCAGCGGCCATGGTTTCTGCGGGATCAGCCGCCGGCGGCTGCTCAACATCCTCCAGGAACGCGCCTCGGAGCTCGGCGCGCGGCTCAACTTCCAGCGCGAGGTCGAGGATGACCGCGAGTTCGCCGACGCCGACCTCGTCCTGGGCGCGGACGGCGTCAACAGCAAGGTCCGCACCCGCCACGCGGCGGTATTCGAGCCGTCGATCGACGTGCGGCGCTGCCGCTTCATCTGGCTCGGAACCACTCGTCCGTTCCCGGCGTTCACCTTCGCCTTCGAGCCCACCGAGCACGGCTGGTTTCAGATCCACGCCTACCAGTTCAGCTCCGACCTCTCCACGGTCATCGTCGAGACGCGCGAAGAAACGTGGCGGGCGCACGGCCTGGACCGGGCCGACACACAGGCTTCGATCGCGTTCTGCGAGCGACTGTTCGCGCGCTACCTTGGGGGCGAGCGCCTCCAGAGCAATGCGGCGCACCTGCGCGGGTCGGCGTGGCTCGCCTTCAACCGCGTCGCCTGCCGACGCTGGCACGACGGTCGGGTTGTGCTGATCGGCGATTCCGCACACACCGCGCACTTCTCGATCGGATCCGGGACCAAGCTCGCGATGGAGGACGCGATTTCGATCACGCGCCACGTGACGGCGACGACCGATCTGGAGCGTGCACTGAACGCCTATCACGAGGAGCGGAGTGTGGAGGTATTGAAGCTCCAGAGCGCTGCCCGCAACCGCATGGAATGGTTCGAGAACGTGGCGCGCTACGTCGAGCTGCCGCCGCGCCAGTTCGCGTACAGCCTGCTCACCGGCAGCCAGCGGATCGGTCACGACAACCTGAAGCTCCGGGACCGGGGTTTCGTCGAGGACTACGAGCGGTGGCTGGCGGAGCAGGCCGGGGCAGCGAGTGAATCGCGCGCGCCGATGTTCCTGCCGCTTCGCCTGCGTGGGCTTACGCTTGCGAACCGCGTCGTCGTGTCGCCGATGGCGCAGTACATGGCGTGCGACGGGCTGCCCGGCGACTGGCACCTGGTGCACTACGGGAGCCGCGCGCTCGGAGGCGCGGGGCTCGTCTACACGGAAATGACCTGCGTGTCGCCGGAGGGACGCATCACGCCGGGTTGCACGGGTCTCTGGAACAACGAGCAACGCGACGCCTGGCAGCGCATCGTCGACTTCGTCCACGCCAACTCGCCCGCCGCGTTCTGCCTGCAGCTCGGTCACTCCGGCCGCAAAGGCTCCACACAGCTCGGCTGGCAGCAAATGGATCACCCGCTCCCCGACGGCAACTGGCCCGTGCTGGCGCCCTCGCCGCTGCCTTATTTCGACGGGGTGAGCCAGGTTCCGGTGCCGATGACTCGCGCCGACATGGACCGCGTCCGCGACGAGTTCGTGCACTCGGCGATCCTGGGCGAGGCGGCCGGGTTCGACATGCTCGAGCTGCACATGGCGCACGGCTACCTGCTCGCGAGCTTCATTTCCCCCCTCACCAACCGGCGCGACGACGAGTACGGCGGCTCGCTCGCCAACCGCCTGCGCTTTCCGCTCGAGGTGCTGGTGGCGGTCCGGGCGGTCTGGCCCGCGGAGAAGCCGCTCTCGGTGCGCATCTCGGCCAGCGACTGGGCGGAGGGCGGACTCGGGGAAGACGAGCTCGTCGAGCTGGCCGCCGCGATGAAGGCGGGCGGCGCGGATCTCATCGACGTCTCTAGCGGACAGACCGTGCCGTGGCAGCGGCCCGTATACGGCCGGATGTGGCAGACGCCCTTCGCCGACCGCATACGCAACGAGGTCGGCATCAAGACCATGGCCGTCGGCAACATCTTCGAAGCCGATCACGTCAATTCGATCATCGCTTCCGGCCGCGCCGACCTGTGCGCGCTCGCGCGCCCGCACCTCGCGAATTCCGCCTGGACGCTCGAGGCTGCGGCGCGACAGGGCTTTACCGAGCAATGGTGGCCGGAGCCGTATCTCTCCGGCAAGAGCCAGCTCGAGCGCAACCAGCAGCGTGCTGCGCAGGCGGCGGGGTCGGGATGAGCGCCGGGGTCACCGGCCGACTCGCCGGCCGTCACGCCGTCGTGACCGGCGCCGGTCGCGGGATCGGGCTCGCCATCGCCGAGGCGCTGCTGGCTGAAGGGGCCCGCATCACGATGATCGGCCGCGACGCCGCGCGGCTCACCGACTCGGCCCGGACGCTCGGCGCGCCGGATCGCCTGGAGCCGCTCGCCGCCGACGTCACCGACGTATCTGCGCTGCGCGAGGCATTTGCCGCGGCGCGCCGGCGCTTCGGGCCAGTGCAGGTTCTCGTCAACAACGCCGGCCAGGCCGCGACCGCGCCATTTGCGAAGACCGACCTGGGCCTCTGGGCGCGCATGCTCGACGTCAACCTGACCGGCGTGTACGCGTGCATCCGCGAGGCGTTGCCGGACATGCTCGAGTCGGGCTCGGGCCGCATCGTCAATGTGGCGAGCACGGCCGGCTTGCGCGGTTACCGCTACGCGACCGCCTACGCCGCCGCCAAGCACGGCGTGATCGGGCTCACGCGCGCACTCGCACTCGAGCTGGCGGATCGCGACATCACGGTGAACGCGGTCTGCCCGGGCTATACGGAGACGGACCTCGTCCGAGACGCGATCGCCAACATCGTGACGAAAACCGGGCGGCCGGCGGAGGAGGCGCAAGCGGCACTCGTCGCGAACAACCCGCAGCGCCGGCTGATCCAGCCCGCCGAGGTGGCGCAGGCGGTGGTGTGGCTCTGCGCGCCGGGGACCGAGAGCGTCACCGGGCAGAGTCTCGCGATCGCGGGCGGAGAGGTGATGTGATGGCACGTGAGCGCGAGCTGATGCGTGCCGATGTCGAGACCCGGGCCGGCCCGGACGATCACCAGTCGCTGCGGCTGTGGCTACGCCTGCTCGCCTGCACGAACCTCATCGAGACGCGGGTGCGGCAGGAACTCAAGGCGCGGTATGGCACGACCCTGCCGCGCTTCGACCTGATGGCGCAGCTCGATCGGGCGGCGGACGGTCTCAAGATGGGCGAGCTGTCGCAGCGCATGATGGTGACGGGCGGCAACGTCACCGGCATTACCGACATGCTCGAGAAGGAGCAGCTCGTCGTGCGTGAGCCGGACGCCGCCGACGGCCGCGCTTTCCGCGTCCGGCTCACGCGCGAAGGGCGTCGCCAGTTCCGCCGCATGGCGGCCGAGCACGAGCGCTGGGTGATCGAGCTCCTCGGGGGACTGTCAGCGCGGCAGCGCGACCAGCTCGTCGAGCTGCTCGGCGTGGTCAAGACCGAAGTGGGGCGGCGGGTCGCGCGGTTGGACGCGCCGGGCAGCCAGGGAGCGCGAGTATGAGCTACGCGGACTACCAACCCCGTCACTTCAAGTGGCGTCTCGAGGGACGTGTGGGCCTCGTCACGCTCGACCGGCCGGAGCGGAAGAATCCGCTCACTTTCGAGTCGTATGCGGAGCTTCGCGACCTGTTCCGCGGTCTCTGCGATGCGCCGGACGTCAAGGCTGTCGTCCTCACCGGCGAAGGCGGTAATTTCTGCTCGGGCGGCGATGTGCACGAGATCATCGCTCCACTGACGCGCATGGCAATGGATGGCCTGCTCGCGTTCACTCGGATGACCGGCGCACTGGTCAAAGCCATGCGCGCCTGCCCGCAGCCGATCGCTGCCGCCGTCGACGGCGTGTGTGCCGGTGCGGGCGCAATTCTCGCCATGGCATCCGATTTCCGCTTCGCGACTCCGGCCGCGCGCACCGCGTTCCTTTTCACCCGCGTGGGGCTCGCCGGCTGCGACATGGGCGCCTGCGCGATCCTGCCGCGCATCATCGGTCACGGCCGCGCCTCGGAGTTGCTCTACACCGGGCGCGCGATGAGCGCGGAGGAGGGGCTCGCCTGGGGGTTCTACAACCAGCTCGTGCCGGCACAATGAGCTGCTACCTCGTGCCAGCGCCTTCATGGCGGAGCTGGCTGCCGGACCGACCTTCGCGCACGCGATGACCAAGCGGATGTTGCACCACGAGTGGAGCCTGTCGATCGACGCGGCGCTCGACGCCGAGGCCGATGCTCAGGCGGTGTGCATGCAGACCGGCGATTTCAGGCGCGCTTACGCCGCGTTCGTCGCAAAGCAGAAGCCGGTGTTCGAGGGGAACTGACTTGGGCGTACCGAGCACCGCTCATCTCGACTGGCCGTTCTTCGATGCGACGCATCGCGAGCTGGCCGCGCGGATCTCGGCCTGGGCCGCGACTCGGTTTGCGACGCGCATCGGCGCTCCGGCGGCGGTGCACGATCCCGGCCACGCGTCGATGGATGCCGCCTGCCGCTCGCTGGTCGCTGACCTCGGTGCGGCTGGCCTGACGCGCTCGGCAGTGCCTGCCGCGAAACCGGGCATCGACCCGGGTTTCGACGTCCGGGCGATCGCGCTCACCCGCGAGCTGCTCGCCTGGCACGACGGGCTCGCCGATTTCTCCTTCGCGATGCAGGGCCTCGGCAGCGGCGCCATCTCGCTCGCCGGCACGGCCGAGCTCAAAGCGCGTTACCTGCCGGCAGTCGCGGCCGGCGAGGCGATCGCGGCCTTCGCCCTGTCGGAGCCCGACGCCGGCTCGGATGTGGCGGCGATGCGCTGCAGCGCGCGACGCGACGGCGGGGACTATCTCCTCGAGGGCACCAAGACCTGGATCTCGAACGGCGGCATCGCGGATTTCTACTGCGTCTTCGCACGCACGAGCCCCGCGGAGCTGCGCACGGACGGGTCAGCCGCGGCCTCCGGGATCACGGCCTTCGTCGTCGATGCAGATGCACCCGGGCTCACGATCGCCGAGCGCATCGACGTGATCGCTCCGCACCCGCTGGCGACGCTCGTGTTCGCGGGCTGCCGCGTGCCCGCCGCGCAGCGCATCGGCGAGGAGGGCGAGGGATTCCGGATCGCCATGCGCACGCTCGATGTGTTCCGCACGTCGGTCGGCGCGGCGGCGCTTGGCTTCGCGCAGCGCGCGCTCGACGAGGCGCTCCACCACGTTGCCGCTCGGCCGATGTTCGGCCGCACCCTCGCGGAGTTCCAGCTCACGCAAGCGACGCTCGCGGACATGGCGACGGAGCTCGATGCCGCGCGCCTCCTGACCTATCGCGCCGCCTGGCAGCGGGACCGCGGCGGCAAGGTCACGAAGGAGGCGGCCATGGCCAAGTTGAGCGCGACCGAGTCGGCGCAGCGCATCATCGACGCAGCGGTGCAGCTCTTCGGCGGCCGCGGCGTGACGAGCGGCGAGGTCGTCGAGCGGCTCTATCGCGAGATCCGCGCGCTGCGTATCTACGAGGGTGCGACGGAGGTCCAGAAGCTCATCATCGGGCGCGAGCTGCTCAAGGCCGCTGATGCGGGTGCGAAATCATGAGCGCCGCGGTACTGCAGCCGCCGGGGTGGCCGCGTCCGAAGGGCTACAGCAACGGGATGGTTGCGCGGGGACGCCAGGTCTTCATCGCGGGACAGGTAGGCTGGGATGCGCAGGGGCGTTTCCCTGCGACGCGGCTCGCGCCCCAGGTCCGGCAGGCGCTCGAAAACATCGTCGCCGTGCTGACCGAAGCCGGCGGCCGCCCCGAGCACCTCGTGCGGCTCACCTGGTACGTGACGAGCCGCGAGGATTACTACGCGGAGCTGGCGGAGATCGGCGCCGCGTACCGGGCGGTGCTCGGCCGGCACTTTCCAACGATGTCGGTCGTGCAGGTCGTCGCGCTGATGGAGGCCGACGCCCGGGTCGAGATCGAGGCCACGGCGGTCATTCCGGACGAGGAATGAGTCAGGCGCCGCGAGCATCCTCGCGGAGGCGAAAGCGCTGCAGCTTGCCGGTGGTGGTCCGGGGCAGGCTCGCGACGAACTCGATCTGCCGCGGATATTTGTACGGCGCAATCGCGTTCTTGACGAAGTCCTGCAGCTCTCGCGTAAGCGCTTCGTCGCCCGCACGAGTCCCGCGCAGCACGACGAATGCCTTGACGAGCTGGCCCCGTTGCTCGTCGGGCACGCCGACCACGGCGCATTCGGCGACGCTCGCGTGCTCGAGCAGCGCGCTCTCGACCTCCGGTCCGGCGATGTTGTAGCCGGAGGATACGATCATGTCGTCGGCGCGTGCCTGGTACCAGAAGTAGCCGTCCTCGTCGAGGACGAAGGCGTCGCCGGTGATGTTCCAGCCGTGCCTGACGTACTCACGCTGCCGCTCGTCGGCGAGATAGCGACACCCGGTCGGGCCGCGCACGGCGAGCCGGCCGATCGTGCCCGGCGGCGTCGGGCGGTCGTCCTCGTCGAGTACGCAGGCGCGGTAGCCCGGGACGGCACGTCCGGTCGAGCCGGGACGGATGTCGGCGCCCGCGGCCGAGATGAAGATGTGGATCATTTCCGTGGCGCCGATGCCGTCGATGATGCGATGACCGGTCGCCTCCTGCCACGCATCGAATGTGGGTCGAGGCAGGTGCTCGCCGGCCGAGACGAACGACCGCACCGACCGGAACGCGTCGTCGTCGGCCTGCGCGAGAAGCGCGCGATACGCCGTGGGTGCGGTGAATATGCGGGTTGCGCCGAAGCGGGCGATGCCCTCACGGAGGTGATCGGGCGTGGGGCCGGACAGCACGGCCGTCGCGGCGCCCACGCGGAGCGGAAACACCAGCTCGGCGCCCAGGCCGTAAGTGAAGGCGAGCGGCGGCGTGCCGGTGAACACGTCATCGGGTCGGGGGCTAAGCAGGTGCGCGGAGAAAGTGTCGGCCATCGCGAGCACGTCGCGGTGGAAATGCACCGTCGCCTTGGGCTGACCGGTGGTGCCCGACGTGAAGGCGAGCAGGCAGGGATCGTCCTGCGCCGTGTCGACCGCACGCGAGCCCGGCGACGCCCTGGAGAGCAATCCCTCGAGCTCGCCGTCGCCCCAGGTGAGCGTCCGCAGCGCCCCGTCCGGCCCTTCGAGTCCCGCCAGCTCCGCGGCCAGGCGCACGTCGCAGAGCGCGTGGCGAATGCGCGCCTTCGCGACGATCGTCGCAAGCTCGCGCGCGCGCAGCAGCGGCATCGTGGCGACGATGACGCCGCCGATGCGGGCCACGGCGAGCCACGACGCGTAGAGCATCACCGAGTTGCCTGCGCGGAGCAGGACACGGTTGCCCGGCTCGACGCGCAGGTCCTTCACCAGTACGCCGCACAGCCGATCAACGAGCTCGCCCAGGCGGCCGTAGTTCCAGTCCCCCTCTGCCGTGCGGATGGCCATCGCCTCCGGATGGGCGGCGACGTTGCGATCGAGCAGCTCGGCGCCACAGTTGAGCCGCGGCGGGTACCTGAGCTCCGGAAGCTCGAACAGGAATTCCGGCCACTGCGCGACGGGCGGCAGGTGGTCGCGAACGAAGGTGTCGGTGTGCGCCGTACCTTGCATGGATTCAAGCCCGCGGGACCGCTGCCCGGTGCACGATTCTCGGTGACTCACCGTGTGCCGTCCACCAAACGACTGCAGCGACGAGATATCCGCGACACCGGGACTCGACCGATATTCAGGCTGTCAAGCCGGCGACGAGGCGGTAGATTGCCGCCGATGCAGCCAGCCGACCCCCAGCGATTCGGCGATCCCGACGCCTGCGTCGAGGCGGTTCTGTCCCGGGTCGGCAGGCGGGTGGTGCTCGGATTACCTGTCGGCATCGGCAAGCCCAACCCGCTCGTCAACGCCTTCGTGCGCCGCGCCGCGGCGGATGCGTCGATCCGCCTGACGATCGTCACGGCGCTGTCGCTGCGGACGCCCGGTTGGGCGTCGGATCTCGAGCGCCGCTATGTCGAGCCGCTGGTGAGGCGCGTGTTCGGCGAGTATCCGCCGCTCGAGTACGTGCGGATGCTCGAGGAGCGTCGTCTGCCGGCCAACATCGAGGTGATCGAGTTCTATCTCGAGCCCGGCGCCTGGCTCGCGAACGACACGATGCAGCAGCACTACCTGAGCGCCAACTACACCCACGTGCTCCGCGATGCGATCGCCCGTGGGCTGAATGTCCTCGTACAGCTCGTCGCGCCGCCTCCGCCCGGCGAGGAGGCGGCCGGCTTCTTGAGCCTGGGTTCGAACGCGGATCTGACCGTGGACTTGCTGCGCGAGCTCGACGCGCTGCGCGCCACCGGCCGGTCCTTCGCGGTGATCGGGCAGCAGCACCGCGAGTTGCCCTTCATGTATGGCGACGCGCTGGTGCCGGAGGCCGCCTTCGATTTTCTCGTCGACGAGCAGGCATCGGTTTTTCCGCTATTTGCGCCGCCGAACCTGCCGATTCCACTGACCGAGCATTCGATCGCGCTCAACGTAAGTACCCTGGTCAGGGACGGCGGGACGCTGCAGCTCGGCATCGGCGAGCTCGGCGATGCGATCACGAGCGCGATTGCGCTGCGGCACCAGCACAACTCGCTCTATCGCGAAGCGCTTGCGGCGAGCGGCGTCGTCGACCGCAACCGGTCGTTGATCGAAGCGGAGGGCGGTACGACACCTTTCGAGCGCGGCCTGTACGGCTGTTCCGAGATGCTGGCCGACGGATTTCTCGACCTCTACCGCGCCGGGGTGCTCAAGCGGTGCGTGTATCCCAATGCGCGGCTGCAGCAGCTGCTCGACGCGGGGACGATCGGCGAGTCGGTCGGAGGCGGGATGCTCGACGCGCTGGCCGCGGGCGGTCTCGATGAGATCTCGCAGCAGGAATTCGATGGGCTGCGGGCGGCCGGCGTGTTCCGCGACGAAGTGATATTCGACCGCGGCGACCTCGTCGCACGCGACGGCGCGCGAGTCCGGGCCCGTCTGGGTTCGGCGGACGAACGGGTCGCGATCGCCGCGCATTGCCTGGGCGAGCGCCTCCGGGGCGGCGTGCTGGCCGATGCGGCCTTCTTTATTGGGCCGCGGGCGTTCTATGCCGGGTTGCGCGCCCTGCCGGCGGAGGAACGACGGCGCTTCGCGATGCGCGGCATCTCCTGGGTGAACGATGCGTCGGGCCCAGCCTGGGAGATCAAGGCCGCACAGCGGCGGCACGCACGGTTCATCAACACGACGATGATGGTCACGGGCCTGGGGGCCGCGGTGTCCGATGGACTCGCTGACGGTCGAGTCGTGAGCGGTGTCGGTGGCCAGTACAACTTCGTCGCGATGGCACATGCGTTGCCGGAAGCGCGCTCGATTCTCTGCCTGCGCTCGACGCGAAACGCGCATGGCAGGGTCACGTCCAACGTCGTCTGGAACTACGGCCACGTGACGATTCCGCGTCACCTGCGCGACATCGTCGTCACGGAGTACGGGGTCGCCGACCTGCGTGGACGCACGGATCGCGAGATCGTCGCCGCGCTGGTCGGCGTGATGGACGCGGAGTTCCAGGACGCCTTCGTGGCCGATGCGAAGCGGGCGGGCAAACTGCCGCATGACTTCCGCGTCCCTGAGGCGGCCCGCGCGAACCGCGGCGACGCGCTCGAGGCCCGGCTCGCGCAAGCGCGCGGGCGCGGCGCCTTTCCGGAGTTGCCGTTCGGGTCCGACCTCACGAGCGAGGAGATCGAGCTGGCCCGTGCCCTGAAATGGCTGAAGGCGAGTCTCACGTCGTGGCGCGGCCGGCTCACGCTTGCGCGCCGCGCGCGTCTCCGTCGATCCCGAGGCGGCCGCGGTTCGCCGCGGGTCTCGTGCGCATGGGACTCGCCGAGCCCGCCGGCTGGCGCGAGCGAATCGAGCGCCGCCTGGTCGCCGCGGCCCTGGTGCGGTCATACTCAGTTCGCCCGAGTCATGGAATATCGGCTCTGACCGCCAGATCAACGGCGCATCAGGGTGCTCTTGCCGAACAGGGATTCGACCAGGTCCACGGCGAGCTCGGCGGTCTTGTTGTGATCGTCGAGGGCTGGATTCAGTTCCATGACATCGAGCGATCCCAGCCGGCCGGTGTCGGCGATCATCTCCATGCAGAGTTGCGCTTCGCGGTAGGTGGGTCCGCCCGGAACCACCGTGTCGACACCCGGTGCGATCACCGGGTCCAGGAAGTCGACGTCGAAACTCACGTGCAGGTGCGTCTGGGCATCGAGGTCGGCGAGCGCGTGCTCCATGGTCTGGCGCATTCCCATCTCGTCGACGTAACGCATGTCGAATACTTCGAGGTGCTGTTCGTGCACGAACCGCTTCTCGCCCGGGTCGACGCTGCGGATCCCGATCTGACGGATCCATTTCGGGTCGATGGCCGGCACGGCGCCGCCGATCCCGATCAACTCGCCCGGTCCGAACCCGCACAGGCACGCGACCGGCATCCCGTGCAGGTTCCCGCTCGGGGTGAGCACGCTGGTGTTGAAGTCCGCATGTGCATCGAGCCAGAGAACGCGCAGCTTGCGGTCGTTTTCCCGGCAGTACCGGGCGATGGCGCCGATCGACCCGATCGCGAGACTGTGGTCGCCGCCGAGCAGGATGGGCAGGCAGGAGGCGCGCAGCTCGGCGAGCACGGCATCATGCACGGCACGATTCCAGGCGAGCACTTCCGGCAGATGCCGGTAGCCATCGACGGCGGCCGACTGGGGATTCGGCGGCCCGCTGATATTGCCGCGGTCGACGACCGCGAGGCCCTGCTGCTCGAGGATCGGCTGCAACCGCGCCACGCGCAGTGCCTCCGGACCCATCGAGGCGCCGCGCGCGCTCGCCCCGACGTCGGTCGGCGCACCGATCAGCGAGATGGGCTTGGCCCCCGTCATCCGACGATTGTCCGGCGGGCTGCCGTCAGAAAATAGTCAGGACAATGCTTGATTTGCGCGCACGTTTGCGCAGAATGACAGCATGTAGTGACAAAATGGCAACGAGCTCCTTGGACGACGTTGACCGGCAGCTGATCTCCTTGATGCGCGCCAATGCGCGCGCCACGGTCGCGCATCTCGCCAAGACTCTGCGGGTGTCCCGGGGCACGGTGCAGAACCGCCTGAGAAGGCTCGAGGCCGACGGGACGATCGTCGGGTATACGGTGCGGTTGCGACCCCAGGCCGAAGCCCACCGGATCCGGGCGCTGATGACGGTCGCGGTCGAAGGCAATCGCAGTGAAACGGTGCTCAAGGCCTTGGCGGGAGATCCGGCAGTGGAGACCGTGCACACGACGAACGGCCGCTGGGACATCGTCGTCGAGCTGCGCGCCGACAGCCTCGAGGCCTTCGACGCCGTGCTCGGGCGCATCCGGTTGATCGACGGCATCGCCAATACCGAAACCAGCCTGCTGCTCGGGTCCCGGAAGCTGTGACCTGCGCTCGTTCCCGCTTAGCTCTTCTGCTTGCTTCCGCGGTGCTGGTGGCTCCGATGGCGGCACGGGCCGAAGCGCCCGCGGACCTGGCACGGATCGAGGACGCCTACGCGCGCATGAACGACGCGCTGGGCGCGGTCGGTCTCATCGATTCGGGCTACGCGGCGAGCCACCAGGGCCGCGATCGCGACGCCTGGTCCCGCGAGCTCGAGAGCCAGCGCACCGCCGTGCAAGCGGGTCTGGCGAAGCTCGACAGGTGACGCCCTGCCGCCCGGCGACCGCCGCGCGGTAGAGATAATGCGTGACGCGGTTCAGACCAGCGATGCCTCGGCGGGACTTGCCCCCGTGGCGCGCTGCAAGGATGCCTCGCAGCCCGGCCTCGCCTATACGGCGCTGAGCGAAGCCCTCTACGCCTGCTTCGACGAACTCGGGAACAACATCGAATTCGAAGGTGCGCGACTCACACGCGTCGGGGCCTTCGACCAGCTGTCGCGCATCGAGGAACCCGCGCGTCGAAAGGCGCTCTTCCTCGCCTTCGTCCCGCTGTGGCAGGCGATCAATGCCGACGGCCGACCGGGGAGCCCCTATCGCCGCCTGATCAGCATGGCCTCCGCCGAGGCTCGCCAGCACGGCTCGGGCATCGATGACGCTGCCCGAACGCTGGGCGTGTCGACCGATGCGGTCGAAGAATGGCTGATGCGGATCCTGGACGCCTGGCGGATCGCGAGCGGCGAGGAGTCCATGGAGCCCTGGGACTATCGTTACGCGGGCGGCGGAGCGGAACGCGCGCTGGGCGAGCTCATCCCCCTCGAGGCGCTCAAGCCCTTGAGCACGCGCTATTACGCCGACCTCGGCGTGGATCTCGCGTCCATGGGTGTCATCTACGATCTCGCGCCGCGGACCGGCAAGGCGCCGCTCGCCTATGCGGACTTCGTGAGCCGCGGCCGGGAGCTCGATGGCGCGTGGCGACCCACGGTGGCGCGCGTGTCGGCCAACTATTCGCGCGGCGGTCTCGGCGTGCTGAACGAGCTGGTGCACGAGGACGGTCACGTCGTTCATATGATGGCGCTGCGCACGCGCCCCGCGTTCATGGATCTCGGGGACCCGGTGTTCTACGAGGCCTTTGCGGACGTCCCGTCCTGGAGCATGTTCGATCCGGCGTGGCAGCGAAAGTACCTCGGGCGCAGCGCTCCCGAGTCCGTGTCGCTGCGCTCTCTGTACTCGTCTGTGATGCTGGATGTCGCCTGGTCGCTCTTCGAGCTCCGGATGCTGCGGGACCCGACCGCCGATCCGAACGCGGTCTGGACGGACATCACCAGCCGATACCTGCATATCGTTCCGCACCCGGAGCTCGCCTGGTGGGCGGTGCGCGTGCAGCTCGTCGGGTCGCCGGGCTACATGGTGAACTACGGTCTGGGCGCCGTCGTCACCGCCGATGTGCGCAACCGCATCCGCGAGCAGCTCGGGCCGTTCGACGCGGGTGATCCGCGCTGGTACGGCTGGATCACGGCCCGATTGCTGCACTCCGGCATGGAACGGGACACGGCGACGCTGCTGCGCGAGTTCCTCGGCCGCCCTGCATCGCCGGATGCGCTGGTCGCCGACATCGGCCGGATCGGCGGCCGAGATCGGTGCCGGGTCGCAGATTCGCAGTTATTTACGCAACCGCGAACAACTCGCCGAAGCCTCGCAGAATAACTGCGAATCTGCGACCCGGCACCGTCCGGGCTAACCGCGGACGTGGATCTCAGCGAGGCGGAAGTCGATCATGAAGGCGCCCATGGCGCCCAGCACGTCCATGCCGATGATCAGCGCCGGCTCGTCGTTGAGATCCCACACGTCGAAGATGTGGAAGTCGCCGAAGGTCACACGCACCCGCCGGATCGAGACCTCGCCGAACTTGATGTCGGGAACGTGGGCCACATCGCCGATGGAAATGGCCTCGGTCGTGCCCAGCACTTCGGTCTGACTGCGGGCCTCCGCGCGCAGCGCGTCCTGCAGCGCGCGGTTGCCGAGCGTGATCTGGCCGCCGGTGTCCACGATCGCGATGACGCGGGTCCGCCCGACGCGCGCCTTCGCAGCCAGGATTCCGCCTGCAACCCGCTGGGCGTCGATGCGCAGCAGGCCCGTGTTCCACAGCTTGGAGTTCGAGATCGTCACGCGATCCCTGGAGAAGTCGACGACCAGTCGCTGCTCGCGCAGACCGGCCATGCCGAGGATTCCGTCCACGTCGCCGACCAGGTGCGGCAGCACCACGGGCACCTGCAGCCCCTCGAACACCAGCGCCCCGGCTTCGAGTTTGTCGATCACCACGGCGGGCACGACCGCTGAGCCGGTCACGCCGTTCATCTTGACCTGTGGCGCGGTGAGGTAATCGATCCCCAGGCTGTCCGCGACGGTGGTGGTGATGAGCGAACGGTTCGCGCCCGTGTCGACCATCATCCGGTACGGTCCGCGCCCATTGATCATGACGGGTGCGACGATGCGACCGATCTGGTCCATCGTCGTGGGCGTCGCGAACTCCGGTCCGGTGTCGATGGCAACCGCGGGCGGTGCGACGGGACCGAGGAACGTGGCGGTTGCAGGAACCTCCGTCGAGTGTGCGAGGGGCGCCCCCCACAACCCGGCAAGCGCAAAGGCCGTGACCACCACGCGCTTCATGCAGGCAGTATGAGCGCCCCCGTAGGTACAGCAATGCAACCCGTCGCAGTTCCGGGTTGAGTCGTCGACGGCCGCACGCGGCCGTCCGACGGCGAGTTATCGGACGCGGGCTACCTTGCTCGACCGCCCGTTCGGGGCGATCAGGATGAAGGACCCAAGCGTCCCTGCCTCGATCTTGACCGGATCGCCCGGTTTGATACGAACCTTCGATCCTGGCGTGATCTCGGCCCAGACCTGGCCGTTATCAAGAGTAATGACGAGCTCGCCGCGCGGCTTGCTGCCGACCGCGGTAGCCTTCGCCGAGAGCTCGGTGACGTCGCCTGTCGTCTGCTGCTTGAGCTCGCCGCGCGGCCCCGAACCTTTCTTCCGCCGAGACCGGGGCGCTTTCAGGCGAACGCGAAACCGCCGCCGTCGCTGCTGCCGGTGTCGCCGCCGTCGTCGCAGCCGTCGCAGCCGTCGGTGCTGCCAGCGTGGCGGACGTCGGTTCGGGTGCGGCGGGTGTCGCGGCCGCCGCGGCCGCCGCGGCCGTCGGCGCAGCTTTCGGCGCAGCTTTCGGCGCAGGTGTCGGCGCAGGTGTCGGCGCGGATGCTGTCGGCGCAGGCGTCGGCGCGGGCGCAGTGGCTGTCCGGGCGCCACCTCGCAATTTCTCGGCCAGCGCATCGAAGCATGCCAGCCGTCGAGCATCGCCCGTCTCAGCGGAGCAGGCGAGGACCGCGTCGGAAATGGTGTCGGCCGCAAGCGGCGGAGCCGCGCAAAGCAGAACGGCGGACAAGGTCGTCGCGTTGAAGAACCACCGATTCATGTCAAATCTCCGCTCGGACGGACTCGCCCCAGCCGTCTCAGATCTCCCAGTCCGGCTTCGTCCCGTTGTAGGCGTCGATCGCCTCGAACAGGCCGACGACCAGCTGCCGCTCCTCGTCCGTGAGCTCCGGACGCCAGACGTCGAACAGCAGTATGACCCGGGTCTGGCCCGCGTCGTTCCACGCCTCGTGCTCGATCGTATCGTCGAATGCCCACGCCCGGCCCTCGACCCACGGGCGCACGTCGTTGCCGACACGAAACCGGCTCGGCCCCGGCACGATGAGCGGCAGGTGGCAGATCAGCCGCGTATTGACCAGGCCGTTGTGCGGCGGGATGTGAGCACCGGGCTTGAGGAGGGAGAAGAGAATGGACGGCGAGCGATTCGCCACCTGTGCAAGCGGCGCGTTGCGCAGCGCGTGCAGGGTCTTCGGGCAACGCTCGGCATTCCCCGGCACCGGGGAGCCGTTCTTCCACAGGTAGTGGGCGCTCCACGCGGGGTTGTTGAGCATGCCCTGCTGGTCGTTGCCCGGCCGGTTTGCATGCCCGGTGACGTAGGGCGAGAACGCGGTCGGGTCACCGCATCACGGCGAGCAGCTCCGCGCGGATGTCGTCGGTCGCAGCCTCGACGTCGGCCAGCCACGGGAACATGTCGTTCGAGTAGAACTGGATCTGCGGCAGGCCAGGAAAATAGTAGTAGCGCGGTTCCTGGACATAGATGCGCTTCTCGCCGAGCACGATGTCCAGGCGACTGGGCGAACCGCGCGCTCGATCGGCCGGGATCGAACCCCTTCGCGGCGAGCTGCTCGCGAAGATAGGCCTTGTACTGCGCCGCATAGCGCAGGCAGGCCTCCTGTGCGCGACGCAGGTCTGCGGCGAGCTCGGGGGGCAGCCTTTCCGGCGACGGCGCGGCCCGCGTCGCGGCCAGATAGAACGAGGAGGCCGAACGTGCATCGCCGGTCGCGGCGAACTCATCCGCCCTGCGGATCAGCTCGCGGAGCCTGCTCGGGTCCGTCGAAGGCAGCCGCTCGCCTGCGGCAGTTCGCGATTGCTGGTGCCTGGTGTTCATTCCGTCCCCGACTTCGATGCATTGTTGCCGACGCCGCCGGGCGGCGCAAAGCCTTGCGGAGGCTGACTGCCGGACGATAGTCTGGCCGCATGGAACAGGCGGGCGGGACAGCCGGGGAATCGAGTTCGAGACAGGACGCCGCCAGCCGCAACCAGGCTGCGATGCGCGCGATGGCGGCCGGCGACCTCGCGTCGGCGGAGCGCGCGCTGCTCGAGGCCGTGGGTCTCGACCGCAGGAGCGTCTCTGCGTGGCTCAACCTCGCCGCGGTCCGGCGCCAGCGCAAGGACCTGGACGGCGCCTTTACCGCGATCCAGCAGGTCCTGACGCTCGATGCCCGGAATTTCCCGGCGCTGCTGATGAGCGCCACGATGCTGGAGACCGAGGGTCGGGCGGTACCTGCGGCGCTCGCCTACGGGGCCGCGCTCGCCAACGCTCCGCCGGACCAGGCGCTCGACGCGCCGACGCTGCAGGCGGTGAAACGGGGACGCGCCGTCTTCGGTGCCTATACGCGTCAGCTCGGCGAGCACATCCGGGACAAGACCGCGGACGCCGAGGCGCGCTGTTCCGCGCCGGAACGCCGACGGCTCGACGCGTTCATCGAGACGACCCTGCGTGTCCGCCGCCGCTTCCGGCAGGAGCCCACCGAGTACTACTACCCCGGTCTGCCGGCGATCGAGTTCTACGAGCGCAGCGAGTTCCCGTGGCTGCCGGAACTGGAATCCGCGACCCAGGCCATAGGCCAGGAGCTGCTCGACATCCTGCGCGAGGACGCAGGCGGCTTCGCGCCCTACATCCACTACGGCGAGCACCTGCCGCTCGACCAGTGGCGCGAGCTGAACAACTCCACGCGCTGGAGCGCGTATCACTTCTACGAGCAGGCGAAGCCGGTCCTCGAGCGCCGTCATCGAGCTCCGGCCACGATCGAGGCCGTTTCCCGCCTGCCGCAGGCCGCGGTTGCGCTGCGTTCGCCCTGTGCGATGTATTCGGCGCTCACGCCCAGGACTCGCATTCCGCCGCACACGGGCGTCGCGAACTTCCGCCTGGTGAGTCACCTGCCGCTCGTAGTGCCACCCGGGTGCGGCTTTCGCGTGGGCGGCGAAACGCGCGAATGGCGCGTGGGCGAGGGCTGGGTCTTCGACGACACGATCGAGCACGAGGCCTGGAACGACAGCGACGAGCCGCGCTACATCCTGATCTGCGACGTCTGGAGCCCGCGCCTGTCACCGGAGGAACGCACCGCGATCGCGGCGATCATCGAAGCGAGCGACGCGTTCAATGGCACCGTGCCCGCGGCGCACGTCTGAACCAGCCACCGGGCGGGCGCCATGTTCCTTAAGATCAAGAACCTGCTCGCCCCCGCGGATATCGCGCGGCTGACCGGCCTCGCGGCAGAGCTCAAGTTCGTCGACGGACGCGTCTCGAATCCCGCCAACCTGACCAAGGACAACCTGCAGGCCGATCCTCGGGACGCGAAGTACGCAGAGTCCGTCCAGCTCCTGCATGCCGCCCTCCTGCGCTCGCGGGAGTTCGCCGACTATGCGATGCCGAGGCGCATCGCGCCCCCGCTGCTGGCCGCTACGAGCCGGGAATGAAGTACGGCGCGCACGCGGACTCGGCGCTGATCCAGCTCCCCGGCGGCCGGCTGCGCTCGGACCTGTCGTGCACGATCTTCGTCGCCGATCCGGGGAGCTACGAAGGGGGCGAGCTCGCGATCCTCGCGGGCAACCAGACGGTCGCGTTCAAGGGGGCGGCGGGCGAGGCCATCGTGTACCCCTCGACGCTCCTGCACGAGGTCGCGCCGGTGCGCTCGGGCCAGCGGCTGGTTGCGATCACCTTCATCGAGAGCTTCATCGCCGACCACCATCAGCGCACGCAGGTCTACGAGCTCAACGAGATCGCGGCGCTCGAAGGCAACACGATGCGGTGGGAAAACCGGGTCCGGCTGGACGTGGTGCGACAGAACCTGATGCGGATGTGGTCGACGACGTAGCGCGGCGGCGAGCTGTGCCGGGAACGGCCTACGACCGCATTTCAGTTTCGACGATGACGCCGGCCGCGATCAGCTGGGCGAGCACCGCGCGCAGTTCGGTCGGATCAACGCTGGCATCGGCGCGCAAGCGCGTCCCCCAGCGAGAACATCCGCTGCTTGAGTATCCACTCGATGGTCGGATAGGTTGCGCCCAGTGCGATCTCGCCCCTGGTCGAGGACCGCTGCGTATCCCGTGTCGCGCCGAACGACCTGCGCGCGTCGCGCGAGCGAATACCACGCGGGCGGTTGCTGCGCCGGCAGTTGATAGTCCGCAGGCGCGCTGGCGAGGCCGCGCTGGTGGTTCAGCACGTCGATCGCAAAGGCCGGCGAGGTGATCACGGCCCTGGCACGATCCGCCAGCCTGGCCAGGTGCTCACCGAGCGCCGCGGGATCGCGGGCGTCGGGAAGGTAGGCGCGGAACGCACTCTCCTGCGTCACGGCGTCCTCGAGGAGCTTGAACAGGGCGAGCCCGGTCGCGGGCGAAACGCCGAACGTGACGTGGAGCGAGGCCTGTGCGCCGGTCAGGGCATCGTGGTACTGACCGCGCGGCAAGTAGAGGATATCGCCGGGCTTCATGACCGCTTCGAACAGCAGCCGCCCGCGACTCGCGGTCAGCCATTTCTCGATCTCGTCCCCGGGTGGCAACGGCGCGACCGGCGTGTCCGCCCGTGACTCGTAGACGCGCCAGGTCTTCTCGCCCTCGACCTGGACTGCGAACACGTCGTGCAGGTCGAAGTGGGTCTGGAACGCCTGCACGTCCCTGAAGGAGCAGTAGACGTTGGCGACTACGCGCGCGGCGAACTGGCGTTCGAGCATATGCGCGACGGCGGCGATCTCCGGACAGACCCGGTGGATGTGATTGGCGATCAGGCTCGCGCCGAGGCCCAGCAGTGCCTTGACCTTGGCGGGATCGGCCGGCGCCCTGGCGCCCGCGCGCAGGTCGGTGGTGTCGCAGTAGTTTTCCCGGAGCGCCGCGCGGCTCTTGAAATAGACCTTCAGCGTGTCTTCGGTCCAGTACGGCGTGATCCCGAGCACTTCGTTGAACCGCTTCCAGCTCAGGATCTCCGGACGGCCGCGGGTGTCGCGACGGACGTGGACCGGCCGCTTGCCGAAATACTGCGCGCAGAAGGTGTTCGCCTCGAACGGCGCGATGAAATCGCCGAAGCTCATCGTGCGGATACGCTAGCATCGCCGATCGAGGCCTGTCGAGGAACGTCCGGGCGGCGCGTTGACGCGCCAGTCGTTCCCGTGCTTTCTTCGGTGCATGCGCGACGAGCAGTTCGGACTTCCGGTACGCGCGGGGCTTCACGCCGACGGGCCTCTATCTTGCGCTCCGGCAGATCGCCCGGGACGAGCTGCGGGACGCCTTCATGCAGGAAACCGTCGCGCGAGTGCCCGCGCCCGAAACGATCCTGCAGGTTGCGATGAGCCGCAGCGAGCGAGCGGCTCCCGGTACGGCGCCGGCGGGGCTCATCTTTCACGTCGCGCGCTGCGGCTCGACCTTGATCTCGCAGTCGCTCAAGACACTCGACAACCTGGTCGTCTACGCGGAGCCGCAGCCGGTCAACGAGATCCTGGCGCCGCCGCACACGTGGCCACGTGTCGACCTGGTTGCGGCGCTGCGTGCCCTCGGCGCCGCCTTCGCGCGACACGCGCGCGGGCCCTACGTGCTGAAACTGAGCAGCTGGAATACGCTCTTCTGCGACCTGGTGACCGAGGCCTTTCCCGACACGCCCTGGGTGCTGAGTCTGCGGGACCCGGTCGAAGTGGGCGTGTCGCTCGTGGCCCGGCCGCCTGGATGGTTCGGCGACACCACGGAAGCGTCGCGCGGCCTGGCTGCGCTCGTCGCTCCCGGTGGCGCCTCGAGATCACCCGAGGAGTTCGCCGCGCGTGTCTACGGTGCGTTCTGCGCAGCAGCGGCGCGCCTCGACGTCAGCCGCGGAAGGCTCGCCCGGTACGAATCCCTCCCGGCGGCGGTGTGGGACATCGTGGCGCCGCACTTTTCTCTTTCGATGGATGCCGCACGACGGGATGCCGTGATTCAGGCGGCACGGGCGCACGCGAAATCGCCGGTCGGACGGTCGTCGGAGTTCGTGCCGGATTCGGCTGCGAAGCAGGCGGCCGCATCAGATGAGCTTCGTCGGGCGATCGATTCCTTTGCGCGTCCGCAGCTCGACGCGCCTGGTCAGGCTTCACGCGCCCTGAGCATTGGCGCTCGCAAGGACGCGCGCGACGTCGCGCTCGGAGCTCGCCAGCCGTTCCAGCCAGAGCATGCCGCGGCCGATCTCGACTCGATGATCGCGCCGCGCGTCGGTCAGGATCCGGGCTCGGACCGCCGACCCGTATTCGTGCTCCGGGGCCTTCGAGTAACGCGTGAGCACGGGTGACGCCGCGATCCGCTCGACCTGCGCCGCCTCGGCGTGCAGGTCGAAATGTGCGAGGATCCGCTGCACGGATCCCGGGACGTCCCCGAGGAAATCGTCGAAATCGACAGCAACCACCTGCTCCGGGAATCGGTCGAGCGCGTCGCGCCGCGTGAGTGATTCGGCGAGCCAGCTCATCGCAGCGAGCTCCCCGGGCGACAGCGTGTGGAGCGGCGCGAGCTCGGCAGCGATCCGCGCGCGCAGCCGCTTCAGCCGTTCGGCAGCATGCCCGCGGAGGTCGATCGGGGAGTTCGGCCCCGCAAGAAGCGTAGCCAGCGCGGGCTCGGCACGGAGGTTCAGATAGACCGCGCGGGTCCCGGGGAAGCGCTCGAGCACCACGGGCGCCAGGCGCCCGGCGCTGCTCGTCGCCTTGACGACGACCGAGCGCGTCGTGTCATAGCCGCGGCTCCAGAGACGGATGACGGTGTCGAGCAGGAGGTCGAACCGTGGCGGCCCGAGCAGTGACTCCGGCGCGTGCAGCAGATCCTGCGCTTCGGCGAGCGTGCGCAGCGGCAGCGGCTCGCGCAACGACAGCACCTCGCCGGTCTCGTCGAGCAGGCGGCTCACCAGCGTGGAGCCGACGTGCCCGGTGTGAAAGATGAAATTGAGCGGCCGCGTGTGGCCGGCAAGGCCTGCGGCGGCCGCAACGCGCTCGACCGGCAGCCAGGCGCCCCGCGTCGCCGGCGTCAGGATGCGGTCGTCCAGGAAGCTCGAGGAACGATATGCGTCTTCGCCGAACTCGATCAGCAGGAAAGCGTCGCGGACGAGGTCGAGCTTCTGCGGGAAAACGTCGGGCGACGCAGGCAGGCGCGCAAGCAGCGCATCGGCGGTCGTATTGGTTCGATGCACGGGCCAAAAAAAAGCGGCGGCCCCTCGCGAGGCCGCCGCCAGTCTATCGACTTTCAGACGGGTATCAGAACCCGATCTGGCCGCGCAGGAAGATGAACCTGCCCAGCGAGTCGTAGGTCTGCGGGTAGGTATTCCCGTTGCCGGTGGTACCCACGGTCGCATTGAGGGCCGGATCGTTGTCGAGGACGTTGTTGATGCCCAGCAACACCGAGGCCTTCTCCGTGATCGCCCAGTTGGCGGCCAGGTCGAAGTAGCTCTCGTCCGGCAGCTCGTAGTCGATGCGAGCCGTGTCGCCGCGGAACAGCTCCACCGCATCGTAGTAACGCCAGGTGAGCGAGAGGTCCACGCCCCAGGGCGATTCCCAACCCGTACGGAAGTGATGGCGATACTGCGGATTCGGCGTACCGCACGCTCCGCTGAACGTGCCTGCGCAGTCGTACGGTTCGAAGCCGCCGCCCGGGTTCTCGATCAGCTCATCGAGATACGTGGCGGTCAGGTTGAAGTCGAGCTCGCCGAAGCGGCCCAGCTCCACCCCGCCGTACGTCGCGCTGAGGTCGTAACCCGACGTCTCCAGGCCACCGATGTTGGTGTTCAGGTCGATGACGTGACCACTCGCCGATCCAGAGCGCGCCGGTCGCCGCATCCCGTTGGATCCGGGAGCACGCGTCGGGATCGTCGTTCTCGTAGCAGGCGAGCAGCGAGTTCTCGGCCTGGAAGGTCGAGATGGTGTCGGTGATCTCGATGTTGAAGTAGTCGATCGACATCGCCAGCTTCGGCAGGAACCGCGGCTGGAGGATCACGCCGAACGACACCGTGTCGGACTCTTCCGGAACCAGGTCGGGATTGCCACCCTGCTGGAAGTTGTACTGACCGGCCGGGCTGTCCAGGTTTGCGGAGCCGACCAGGTTGGACGGAACTCCGCTCGCCACGCACTCCGCGGTCGTTGCGCTCGCATTCCGGTCGGCGGCTCCGCACGGGTCACCCACCATGTCGAACAGGTTGAACCCCTGGGCGGTGAACAGCTCGATCACGTTCGCCGCACGAACCGCGCGCTGGAAGCTGCCGCGGAACTTGACGTCCGGAATCGGCGCCCAGTCGGCACCAAACTTGTAGGTGTCGGTCGACAGGTTGTCGTAGTCCGAATACCGGTAGGCCATGTCCACCGAGAGCTGGTCCGCGAACGGCGCGTCCTGCACCAGCGGGATCCTCACCTCGCCGAAGTAGTCCGTGACCTTGGCTCGGCCCGACAGGCCGGTGACCGGGCCGCCCTGGCCACCGATGGCCTGCGTCTGGAGCAGCAGGTCAGGCACGAACTCCACGCGGTCCGTCCGGCGCTCGACACCCAGTGCGACCTGGATGCTCTCGGAGGCAAACGGGCTCTGCAGCCCGATCCCGCCCAGGTCGCCGGTGACGCTGCCCGTGTAGATCGACTGGTCGATCCGGGCCGACGAGATCGTCGGTGCCTGCAGATAGGCCAGGGCGTCCTCCGACGGCGCCGTGCTGAGATTGAAGATGTTGTATGGCACGCAGTTCGGATCGGTGCCGTTGACCACCGAACGGCAGACCGGCTGACCAAACGTGGGGCTGCCCGCATCCGGATCCGCAATGACATCCACCGCACGCTGGCTGCGCTCGAGGACGAAGCGGTTCAGCGTGCGACCCGCAAAGTTCCCTTTCGAGTACTGCGCGCTCGCGTCGTAGTCCCAGTTCTCGGAGATCGCGCCCCGGACGCCGACCACACCGCGGAACCCGGTGTTGTGGAAGGTATCCTGGCGGCCGCCGCCCTCGACATTGCGGCGTCCGATGAACATCGGAACGGTGCCCTGGTTACCCGGGGTTACCGGGTCAGTATCGGGCTCCACGCCGCAACCGATCGTGGCCAGCTGCTGCGCCGACATCATTGCGTTGTCGCAATTGATCTGGAACAGCTGTTCACCGAGGAACTCGCCACCCGGCGCGATCTGAGCGGTCGACTCGTAGTCCGAGTACATCAGCTGCGTATAGACGTCCGCGTACTCGTTGAGCTCGTAGTGGCCCATAGCGCCGAGGCTGTAACGGGTGTCGGGGCGCTGGTAGTGGTTGACAGGCCCGAAGTTGTACGTGTCCGTAGCGCTGCTGAACTGCCGGAACTGATCTCCGGTGACCGTCTGGCCGAACGACGGCAACGGGCTGAATCCGGGATATCGTCCGGCGTACCCGGAAGTTCGTCAGCGCCGGTTCGGCATTGCTGTTGATGCCGAGGTGGCGAACCGGCCCGGGTACGACGTTCCGCGAACCGCCGCAGGCGAACGACGTCGTCGGCTGGTGACGGTGTCGAGCGAGCACGCGGAGAAGTCGCGGTCGCGCTGCAGTACTTCCTCGTTGTCGCGGACGGTGGCGTAGGCCGTGATGTTGCCGCGGCCATCCTCGGTCGAGGCGCCGATCAGGATGCTGGCTTCGATGCTCTCGCCGTCGGTGACGCTATCGTCCGGAAGCTGGAACTGCGCCGGGTTGGTCACCGCGCGTCCCGCGATCACATCTCGGAGCTTGACGTCACCGGGTCCTTCGAAGTCGTTCTCGTGCTGGTAGAAGCCGTACTGGGCGTCCAGCTGCACGCCTTCGAAGTCCTTCTTCATGATGAAGTTGACGACGCCGGCGACCGCGTCCGAACCGTAGATCGCCGAGGCGCCGCCGGTCAGGACTTCGACGCGCTCGACCATGGCGGCCGGGATCTGGTTCAGGTCGGCGGCCGAGTCGGTCGTGCTGCCGTAGGGCATGCGCCGGCCATCGATCAGCACCAGCGTGCGGTTGGCGCCGAGGTTACGAAGGCTGACCGTCGCTGCGCCGGTCGCGCCGTTCGCAACGGTCGAGTTCTGCGCAGCGAACGCCTGCGGCAGCTGGTTGATCAGGTCCTCGACACGAGTCACGCCCTGCGTGGCGATGTCGGCGCTCGTGACCTGGGTCACAGGACTCGTGCCTTCCAGGTTCGCGGTGCGAATGCGCGAACCGGTGACGACGATCGTGTCGACCTCTTCCGCTTCCTGCGCGTGCGCAGGCAGCGTCGCGGCGGCGGCGACGGCACTCATCACGAGTGTCTGACGCACCGCGCGTCGGATTTGACTGTTTCTCTCCATTAGCTGGATCCTCCCGGGAACGGTGCAACCGTTCATTGCTGCAACATTGCTTTCGCTCTGTAAGTGAATGGCGTGACGTCGCGACGTCGAGGTGCCCTTCGCTTTGCGGCGGATATTAGCAACATTCGTTACTGATACAAGCGTTGTGGCAAACAAGCCACAGGATTTTTTTCGCTGGAAACCGCAGCTCGACCCCCGGATCAAGTGCGCCTGACTCGGCAAAACAACGTCTCGGCCCGTCGCGTCGAATCCGCCCGCGGCGCTGTTGCTGTCCGGCAACAGCCGGGATCGCGTATGCTTTTCGCATCGGGCGCCCCGGCCAACCGTCGGATCCCCGGCGGTTTCAGCCGTGCCGGGCCGACGAGCCCAGACACAGGTTTTCTGGTTATTGTTCAATGACTTCCAGTCCACTGGCTGACACCCTCGAGCGCGGCATCGGGTTCCACAAGGCCCGCCAGCTGGACCAGGCCCTGGCCTGGTATCGGGCTGCGCTCGCAATCGCCCCCGACGACGCCGCAGGCGAACAGCCTGCTCGGCCTGGCATTGCTGCATGCCGGCCGGGCAGACGAGGGCACCCCATACCTGCGGCGCGCGATCGAGCTCGAGCCGCACCGCCCGGCGCTGCGATTCAATCTCGTCGAGGCCCTTCGCAAGGCGGGGGCCTATGAGACGGCCTTGTCCGAGCTCCGGACGATTTTGGCGAGCGAGCCTGCCAATGTCCGGGCCTGGGAGCGGGCGGGGGACGTGGCCCGCGAACAGCAGGATGACGACGGAGCGGTCAAGGCCTGGGAGCGGGCCTGCCAGCTCGATCCGCAGGCGCTCGCACCTGCGCTCAAGCTGGCGACCCTGGCGATCGAGCGGTCGCGGTTCGACGCGGCATTGAGCGTGCTGAATCCGCTCGCGGAACGGGCCGCGGAAAACGAGGAGATCTACGCGCTGTGGTGCCAGGCGCTGGTGGGCTTGGGCGACTGGCGCGCCTTGCGAGAGACGGCGCGATCCTGGTCGGAGGGACACCCCGGGACGGCGGAGGCCTGGCGGAACCTGGCGCGGGCGGAGTTCGAGCAAGGCCGCCACCGGAAGGCCGTCGAGGCCCATGGCCGGGCCCTCACCCTCGGAACGCCCGGCGTCGGCGGATCTGACGGACCATGCCGCTCTCTGCCAGCACGCGCTCGATTTCCCGGCGGCCGAGGCCGCCCTGGCCCGGGCCCATGCCCTCGAGCCGAACGATGCGCGAGACGCTGATCAGCCTGGCCCAGGTCCGAATGAGCCACGGTCGTTTCGCCGACGCGGACGCGTATGTCCGTCGCGCCCTGGCATCCGACCGTGAGCAGGTCCCCGCGTATTCGATCCTGAGCGCGCTGCGGGCGGGTGCGCTCGAGGACGCCGAGCTCGGTGCCGTGTCGGGGCTCGCCAATCGCCAGGACCTCGCCCTCGATCGCAGGATCACCGCCGCCTTCGTCCGCGCGCACGCCCTCGACGCTCGCGGCGACGTCGATGCAGCTTTCGCCGCCTACGCGCGGGCGCAGGAGCTTGCACTGGAACGGGATGCGGTCGAGGGCCGTGCCTACGATCCGATGCGTGAAGAGATGCGCGAACGTCGCCTGATCGAGCTTGTTCCCGGCCCTCCGCCACAGCCGACCCCGGGCCCGTCGACGCCAACGCCGATTTTCGTCGTCGGCATGCCCAGATCCGGCACGACGCTGATCGAGGCCGTTCTCGGCGCGCACTCGCGGGTGTTTGCATGTGGCGAGCGCGGGTCGATGCGACAGATCCTGCGCGCGTACCTGGAGCTCGACGCGACCGGCTATGTTCCCGACGAGGGCGTCCTGGATGATTGGGTACGGAGCTACCTGGACGGCCTGCCCGCGCTGGGTGCCGCCGATCACGTGACCGACAAGCACCCGCTCAATCTGAACGCCGTCGGTCTCATCATGTGGCTCTTCCCGACCGCACGCGTGCTGCACGTGCGCCGGGATCCGGTCGAGACCTGCATGTCGGTGTATCGACACGAGCTCAACCGCCGCTGGAGCTTTGCGCACCGGTTGACGGACATCGCTCACTACCACGGCTGCGGCGAGCGGCTCGCCGCGCACTGGGCGCGGATTTTCCCGGGACGGTTCCTCACGGTGCAGTACGAGGACTTCGTGCGGGATTTCGTGCGCGCCGCGCCGGCGCTGGTCGAGGCCTGCGGGCTCGGCTGGGAGCCGCGGTGCCTCGAGTTTCAAGGGTCGACGCATCCGATTGCGAGCCCGAGCGCCGTGCAGGTCCGCGGCCCGGTGCGCGACGGCAACGGGCGTGCCGCGCGCTATGCCGCACACCTGGCGCCACTCATCGCCGCGCTGGATGCGTCCGATCGTCCTACGGGGAATTGAGGCGCTCGCCGAAGGTTGCGCGTCCGGTCGCTTGCTAGGGTCCTCGAGATCAGAGTTTCCGACCGGAGGACCCCGCGATGCTCATCAGCAAAGTCATGACCCGCGACGTCAAGCTCGCCGCACCCTCGGACAGCCTGCAACGCGCGGCACAGAGGATGGAGACCGACGGTTTCGGCAGCCTGCCGGTCGGAGAGAACGATCGTCTCGTCGGAATGTTGAGCGATCGCGACATCGCGATTCGCGCCGTCGCACGGGGACTGTCCCCGACGGAATGCACCGTACGCGATGTGATGTCCGGCGAGGTGAAGTACGTTTTCGACGACCAGACGGTGGAGGATGCTGCGCGCCTGATGGGCGAGCTGCAGGTGCGCCGGCTGCCGGTGCTCAACCGCGACAAGCGGCTCGTGGGCATCGTGTCGCTCGGCGATCTCGCCTTGACGAAGGCCAAGCCCGCTGGCGATGCGCTGAAGTCGATCTCGAAGTCGCCCGCCCACTGATGGGCGAAAATGGCTCGGAGCCAATTATTTAAATTGGCTCCGAGCCATTTCCGGCCTTTCTCCTAGATCGCGGCGAGCGCCTGGTCGAGGTCGGCGATCAGGTCGTCGGGGTGCTCGATGCCGATCGAGATCCGGATCAGCGCGTCGGTCACGCCAAGGCGGTCGCGGGTCGCTTTCGGCACGCCGGAGTGCGTCGTCGACGCCGGGTGCGAGATCAGCGACTCCGTCCCGCCCAGGCTGACGGCGAGCTTGATGAACTGCAGTGCGTCGAGAAACCGGAACGCCTCGGCCTCCCCGCCGCGCACGCAGAAAGCGAATGTCGACCCGGCGCTGTCGCACTGGCGCTCGAACACCGCGTGCCGCGGGTCGCCGGGCTCGAGGAAGCCGAGGTAGTTGACCGAGGCAACCTTGTCCTCGCGGAGGAGGTATTTCGCGACCTGCTCGGCGTTCGCGGCGGCCCGATGCATGCGCAGGGACAGGGTCTCCATCGAGCGCATGATCATCCAGGCCGTGTTTGCATCGAGCTGCGATCCCGTCGCGCTGCGCAGCAGCCGTACGGGCTTGACGAGCTCCTTGGATCCGACGATGCCGCCCGCGACCAGGTCGGAGTGCCCGCCGATGTACTTGGTCAGCGAATACATCACGATGTCGGCGCCAAGCTCGAGCGGCCGCTGGAACACCGGCCCGAGGAATGTGTTGTCGACCGTGACCGGCGGGCGCGGGCCACCCTGTTCGCGCGCGAGCCACTCGGAGACTTCCCGCATGAGGCGCAGGTCGACGAGGCTGTTGGTCGGATTCGCCGGCGTTTCGGTGACGATCAGCGCGACGCGGCCGCCGCGTTCGCGCGCGAGCGCGAGCGCCCGGGCCGCCGCGGCGGTGACCGCTGCAGGGTCGCAGGCCTCGGCCACAGGCACCGCCCGGATCCCGTAGTTCGGGAGCGTCTTCTCGATCAGCGTTTCCGTGCCCCCATAGAGCGGCTGGCTCATGAGGACGACGTCGTTCGGCCGAAGGTAGGTCCAGAGGGTGGTCGCGATGGCGGACATGCCGCTCGAGAACACCAGCCCCGCCTCGCCGCCTTCCCAGAGCGCAAGCCGGTCCTCGAGCACCTCGAGATTCGGGTTGTTGAAGCGTGAGTACACCAGGCCCGCCGCCTCGCCCACCGGCGGCTCGCGTCGCCCCGCGGTGTAGTCGAAGAAGTCCTTGCCGTCCTGGGCGCTCTTGAACACGAAGGTGGACGTCAGGAACACCGGCGGCTTGAGAGCCCCCTCCGACAGGCTCGGGTCATAGCCATAGCCCATCATCTGGGTCTCGGGGTGCAGCTCGTGCTTGCCGATCCGGCGCTTGTGGTAGGTGTCGTAGGCCATCGGGCGGTCTCCGGGAATTCTGTAGCCGGATTCTACGGCTCCCGGCCTCCGGGCCGGTCCCATCCTGCGGGCAACTGCGCTAGAGTCAGCGTGCGGAGGTTGAACCATGGCTACGAAGACGGCACGCGCCGTCGTGGCGGCCGGTGCGCTGCTCGTTGCGATCGGTGTGGCCGCGGATCCGGATCCTGCGGCCCTCGAGACGCAGGCGGTGGTGGAACCGGCGGTGCTGCAGTGGCAGTTCTCGTACAAGGGTCCGCGGGTCACTGCGCGCGGCATCGTGTCGACCGCGGCGGTGCCGGAACCCGATGGCAGCTACCGGATCCTGTCCGTCACCGGCAAGCGCAATGGCCGGCGCATCGTCGAGCTCGTGCCCGCCGGCGAGATGGTGACCACCCATGCGTTTCTATTTGCGGACAACCGCCTGCTCCCGGCGTCACCGTTCGTGGGCGAGGCTGGATTCAGCTATCGCACGTCCGACTCGCAGTACTTCAACGTCTGTCATGCGGGGGAGGACGGCTACTGCGGCTGGAAGGGTCACCGCGAATACGACGGCAAGCGGGGCGGGCGACCGATCCGGTTCGAGCTGGCGCGCATCGAGGTTGCGACGCCTGCCGTGACACAGCCCGCGCCCGAGTCACGCGTGGCTGCCGATTCCGGCTGACAGCATGAAGATCGACCGGCGCGTCACCGATCTTTACAACGAGTACGTGCACACCCGCCTGCCGCGGCGCGAGTTCGTCGCGAGACTGGCGCGGATCACGGGTGGTGCCGCCGCAGCGGCGGCGGTGCTGCCGCTGCTCGAGCCCGATTACGCGCACGGCCGCCAGGTCGAGGAGTCCGACGCGCGGCTGGACACGAAGCGCATTGCGTATCCCGGGGGAAGCGGGGAGGTCAGCGCCTACCTGGCGCGGCCGAAGGGCGCGGACCGGCTGCCGGCGATCATCGTCATCCACGAGAACCGGGGCCTGAACGCGCACATCGAGGACGTCGCGCGGCGTGCGGCGCTCGCCGGTTACCTCGCGATCGCGCCGGACGGCCTGAGCTGCGTCGGCGGCGCGCCGGCCGACCAGGAGCAGGCGCGCGATCTCTTCGCGAAGACCGATCCCGCGCGGATCGCCGCGGACATCGTCGCCGCCGTGCCGTTCCTCGAGAATCATGCGATGTCGAACGGACGCCTGGGCGCCGTCGGGTTCTGCTACGGCGGCGGCATGGCGCTGCGCTGCGCAGTCGATGCCGCGGGCGTGGATGCAGCGGTGTGCTTCTACGGCCGGGCCGCTCCCGGCCGAAGACACCGCGAGACTCACGGTGCCGGTCATGCTGCACTACGCGGGCTCCGACGAGCGCATCAACGCGGCCATCCCGGATTTCCGACGCGCGCTCGATGCAAAGGGCGTCCCCTACAGCCTCAACATGTACCCCGGAACCCAGCACGGGTTTCACAACGACACGAGCGCGGCACGCTACGACGCGAACGCGGCGCGTCTCGCGTGGACGCGGACACTCGCATTCTTCGACGAGTACCTGAAGCGCTGACTCAGTGGGCGACGGTCGGTGCCGGCACGTCGTCACCGAGGCCGGTCAGCTCCCAGCGGATGAGCGACACAGGAATGAGACCGGCGGCATTCACCTCGTCGAACCAGCGGCGAAGCGTGAACGCATCACCGAGCTCGGCCGCGCGATCGGTCATCAGCCGCTCGAGCAGGTACTTGCCGGTCACGTAGCTCGTCCCGTAGCCCGGCTGCCGGAGGTAGAGCTGCTGCTCGAACCCGAGCAGGTCGAGGTCCGGGCGCATCCAGCCACGCGGTGTCCACCGGACCTGGAAGTCCTGCGCCTCCCTGATCGTGAACTCGTTGGCCTGAGCGCGGAGCGAAGCGAGGCCGCGCGCCGCACGTTGCGCCAGCATGATCCAGACGATCTCTCGCGCACGCGGATTGTCGTCGTAGAGACCCGCGTGCAGCATCATCTCTTCCATCCCGGTCGCCATCCCCTCGGCGCGGCTGTCCCAGATGTTGTAGAGCAACGCGTCGCGGCGGATCGGACTCGGGTGCGGCTCCTCGCGCATCTGCGCCAGGTCGAACCAGTGATAGAGATGCGTGTAGAGCGTCATCGGCTCACGATGCGTCGCCATGTCGAAGAAGTCCCGCGTCGCCTCGGGCTGGAACCTGCCCGGGTGCGCGCGCAGCGCCGGCTCCAGATAATCGCGTACGGTCAGGATGTCGCGGTCGCGGAGGAACGCCATGTACCGGGTGACGGCCGCGTCCGCGCGGCGCCGGTATTCGTCCACGTTTGCGACGACCGGAAGGGCGGGCAGCGCGCGGTTCCGGTGTTCCTCGAGGCGGAGCGACGCATGCGCGCGCGCCAGTTCGCGCTCGAGCAGGTTGACCTCGTCCTCCCAGGTCATCGGCACGAGGTGCACGTTGCGCAGCGACCAGGTGTAGTTCTCCTTGCCGATGCCAGAAGGCCCGTTCTTCGACGGCGCCTGCGCCTCGAGCCATGCGGCAAACTCACCGGTGGCCACCGTGGCCGCGCGGATCGCGTCCTTCAGAGCCGGGCCCGCCTGCGGCGTGCGGCGGTCGAGATCCTCGAGATCCTTGACCTGTTGGCGCGTCGTGCCAGTGCCGGTCAACCAGAGGTCGCGGGCGTTGCCGGTGAGGTTGCCGCGCGCCTGGAGGAGAAGCGGTGGGATGCCCCGGAGCTCACCGGCGAGCCGGGCTTCCGATGACGCATCGAGCGGGAACGAGTAGGTCCACAACTCGATGGCCGCATGATGCGTCGGCCCTTCGTGAGCCGGCGTATCACTCTGCTCGGTAAAGACGGACTTGTAGAACGCAGGATCGCGCTCCCAGGGCCGCAGCACACGAATGTAGAAGTCGAGACCGTTCAGCTCCGCGAGCACCAGGCGGTAGTCCACCTGCTGCGCGATCGGCCACGACGCCGGGTCGATCGCGCGCAGACGGGCCTGCAGGCCTTTCAGTTCCCGATGCCGGCGCTCGAAGGTGGCAGAGGCGTAGTCGGGCGCGCCGTCGCGCAGCGGCGGCCGCTCGAACGCCCGCCAGTCCTCGAACAGTTCGACGAGCGCGTGGTAACCGTCGTTCACGAGATGCTCCTGGGACCGGCCGGCCAGCGGGGTAGTGGTCATCATCGACACGACGAGAATGTACGACAAGCCGCGCAATCCCCGGACGCCGGCAACGGGTCGTCGCGCGCAGCCGTCGGTTCGGCGCGGCTGGAATTCCGCTGCCATCGTGTCGCCGCAGCGCGCACTCTGCTCGCCGCGTCGCCACTTTCGCCTCACGCGCCGCGTGGCAGGATGCGCGCCGGACTTGGAAAGAAACTGCGTCAGGAGGCTCGTCATGGAATTCACCGCCATCATCGTATTTACAGCCATCGCCCTCTGGTTCGTCACGGAAGTCGGCGGCGAGCATCTCTGAACCAGCAGTTGGCCATGATCCCTCCGGCCGGCCGCAATCGAGCGTCCCCCGGCGGTAAGATACGACCGGCGCAGGAGGAGTGCGGCGGTACCCGCCTCTCGTTCCCGCGATGCGGAGGGTGGGCCGGATGGACCTCTACGAGCTGCGTGAGCGCGCACGCGCGGGGGACAGCCGCGCGCTGACCAACCTGGGCCGGCGCCTGCTCATGGGCGACAAGGTCTCGGCGCGCGAGGGCGTGGCCTGTCTCGAATTGGCGGCGGCCGGTGGCAACGGCGAGGCAACGGCGCAGCTCGCAGTCCTCGACGCCTGGGGTGTCATGCGTGCGCGCAACGTGGAGTCCGCGCTCGATCGCCTGCAGCGCGCGGCGGAGTTCGGCTGGGCGCCGTCGCGCCGCGAGCTCCGGTTCCTGGCGCGTGATGACGGCGACGACTGGGCGAGCCTGCGCAGCCGAGTCGATGTAGCGGGCTGGACGAGGCCTCCGGCCGTGCGCGTGCTGTCCGAGGCGCCGCGGATCCGCGTCTGCGAGGGGTTCGCCACCGCGGCCGAGTGCGCGTGGCTGGTCGAGCTGGCGCGGGGTGGGCTGCGCCGCGCACTGATCTACCGCAAGGATGCGGCCGGACACACCGCCTCCGACTCACGAACCAACACCGAGTCCGACTACACGCTCGGCCGCGCCGACATCGTGCTCGCCCTGTTGCGCGCGCGCCTGGCGACCGCAGCCGGCGTCGAGGCACGGTTCTTCGAGGTCGCGAAGCTGCTCCACTACGAGCCCGGTCAACAGTTCGCGCCGCATTGCGACTTCCAGGAGCCGGCTACGCCGGCTCTCAGGCAGGAGATTCAGCGGCACGGTCAACGGATCGCGACCGCGCTGGTTTATCTCAACGACGACTACGAAGGCGGTGAAACCGAGTTTCCTCGCATCGGCCTGCGTTACCGGGGCGCACTCGGTGATGCCCTGCTGTTCGACAACGTCCGGCCGTCCGGCGAGCTCGATTACGACACGCTGCATGCGGGACTTCCCCCGACGCGCGGCGTGAAGTGGTTGTACTCGCAGTGGATGCGCGATCGCCCCGTGGCGGAGGAGTAGGCGGAGCGGGCTCAGGCAACGCGGTTGCGACCCGCGCGCTTCGCGCTGTAGAGACGGGTGTCCGCTGCGTGGACCAGTTCGTCCGCGCCGCAGGCGCCGTCCCACTGCGCGATGCCGATGCTCAAGGTCACCTCCAGCTCCGGGTGGACTGACAACCAGGCATGTGACTCGACCGCCACGCGCAACGCCTCGCAGAAGTCGATCGCGGCCGCATGATGGAGCCCCGGCAGGATCAGCGCGAATTCCTCGCCGCCGATGCGCGCCACCAGGTCGACCGCCCGGCACTGCCGCTGCATGACCATCGCGCTGCGCCGAAGCACCTCGTCGCCCACCCGGTGGCCCATGCGGTCATTGACGACCTTGAAGTGATCGAGGTCCGCAACGGCGAGCGTGAGCGGCTGGCCCATGGCGCGAGCGACCTCGATTTCCGCGGCAAGCCTGCGCCCGAAGGCGCGGCGATTCGCGATCGCGGTCAGCGGGTCCTCCTGCGATTCGCGCTCGAGCGTCCGGCTGCGCTCGCCGAGCGCATCGATCAGGCGTTCCTTCTCGTGGATCAGGCGTTCCTTCTCGTGATTGGCCCGATCGAGCTCCCGCGTCCGTTCCGCTACTCGCTCTTCCAGGCGTCTGCGATAGTCCTCGAGGTCCTCGAAGGCTCGCGCGTCCGACACCACCGGCGCCACCTGCTCGGCGAGACGCTGCATGAGATGCAGGTCGGCGTCGGAATAGGCTCCCGGCCGTGCGTGACTCACGCCGAGCGCGCCGATGACCCGCGTGTCGTGCATGAGCGGCACGATGATCATGGAGCCGTGTCCGAGGCTTTCGTCGTCGGCGGATGCGCGCAAGGACGCCGGCGCCCGTGCCCAGTCCTCGACGAGCACGGCTTCGCCGCGCGCAGCGACCCAGCCGATCGGGCCGTGCTCGAGCGGCGCGCGGCTGCCCGGCAGTCTCGCGCCGCGCCGTTCCTGCACACGTAGCTCGATCATCTGCTGCTCGGCGTCCACCAGCGCCAGAGCGAAACTCGTCGAAACGAAACAGCGCTCGCGCCTCCGAGAGGAGACGATCGCCGAGATCATCGATGCTGCGCGCGCCGCGTAGCGCATCGGTCGTCCCCGAAAGCCTGACGAGCCCGCTACTCTCGGCATCCGCCGCGCTGAGAGTGCTGCCAAAGCCGTTGAAGCTGAAGACGAACAGCACCATCAGGGCCACGAACAGCGCGAACGTGCCGGGTGCAGCGGTCTGGTACAACACCGCGGCCAGCACGCCCGCCGGAACGAAGACGAGATCGACCAGCGTATAAATCGGTCGGATGGTCCTGCGCACCTCGCGACCGTCGAGCCGGAAATAACACGCCAGCAATGCGACGTTCACGACCTGGGCCGTGACGGCCATGACCGCCAGCGGACCGACATCGTCGAGCGTCGGCGCGCCGAGCGGATGACGACCGCCTGCTGCAAGGTAGGCCTCGCCCGCGAGCAGCAGCATCAGGCCTGTCATCGCAGCGTTGTGCAGGGCACGCAGCACCGCTGCCCGTGCCGATCGGTGGCTGTAGCGCCGGCTGAGCAGCGGCCAGAGCAGCGAGGCCACCGCGCAGATCGCAGCCGCGACCGGCGGACTCAGCACGAGCAGCATGCCGATCTGCGGGACGCGCTCCATCGAGCTCAAGCCAACTCGCGGAACCGGGACGCCGAACTGCCATACGAACAGGCAGGCGGCGACGAGGAGGGCAATGACCCAGGCTGGTGGAAACGCGGCACCGCCTGCCAGACTCGATACCAGCCACCAGGCCGTGGCGCCTGCGAGCAGCAGCGAGTAGAGAGCCAGCCAGTGATATCGCGGCGTCATGCCCCGGGTCCCTTTGGGTGCACGGGGCACAGTGTAACCTGTCGCCTCTCGCGACTGGCCGCCCGGGCAGCCAGTCGCGCCTTCTCGACGAATTCAGCGTCGAATCACCGCCGGACGCGCGCGCCGGCGATCCACACGGTTGTCGATTCGTTCACCGCGGGCGTCCAGACGGTCGTCAATCCGATCACCCCGATGATCGAGACGATTCTCGATGCGGTCGCCCCGGTCGTCGAACCAGTCCGCACGGCGTTCGTGGCCCAGGTTCTCCTGACGCTCGGCACGCCGGTCGAGCCGCTCGTCGATGCGATCACCCTGCCAGTCCAGACGCCGGTCGATGCGGTCGCCGCGGGCGTCGAGTCGTCGCTCGATCCGGTCGCCGCGATCAGCCGTCGACGTCGCATCTACGTCCCCCGCGTGTGCACTGATTGACGCACCCATCATCAGGGGCAGTGCGAGGAAGCCTGAGCCTGCGCATGTCATCCTCCCGGTATTGCTGCGATTCCCGAGGAACAACGTCGGCCGCATCGCATCGTTGACTCGCGGGCGCGGGCGTAAATTCCGCCCTTATGTAAGCTATCGGCCGCCGTCGCCTGATTGACCTGTGCGGGTGTAGCGGCCACGCTCTCCGGATCGAGGCGGAGGTCCCCATGGCTGACAAGGTTGCCGTCCTGAAGCGGATCGCATGGCTCGCGCTCGCCACGCTCGCGGCGCTCTGCCTGGGCACGATCGCCTTGCGCCGCGGCGAGACCGTGAGCGCGCTGTGGATCGTGACCGCGGCGGTCTCGGTCTACCTGATCGCATTCCGCTTCTACGCTCGCTACATCGCGGTGCGCGCGCTCGGCATCGATGGAAGCCGGGCCACACCTGCGTGGCGGCGCAACGACGGTCTCGACTTCGTCCCCACCGAGCGCAGCGTGCTCTTCGGTCATCACTTCGCGGCGATCGCGGGCGCCGGGCCCGCTGGTCGGGCCGGTGCTCGCCGCGCAGATGGGCTACCTGCCCGGCACGCTGTGGATCATCGTCGGCGTCGTGTTCGCGGGCGCCGTGCAGGACATGCTGGTGCTTTTCTTCTCGACCCGCCGCGACGGTCGTTCGCTCGGCGAGATGATCCGCAGCGAGCTGGGCGCGCCGGCCGGCATCATCGCAATGATCGGGATCCTGATGATCATGGTGATCCTGCTGGCCGTGCTGTCGCTCGTCGTCGTGCGCGCGCTGGCGCAGAGTCCGTGGGGCACTTTCACGGTTGCGATGACGATTCCGATCGCGGTCGTGATGGGCGTGTACCTGCGCATCTTCCGCCCCGGCCGGATCCTCGAGGTGTCATTGCTCGGCCTCGGTCTGCTGCTGTTGTCGATCTGGATCGGCGGCCGCGTCGCGCTCGACCCGGTCTGGGGCCCGGCCTTCACGCTCTCGGACACGACCCTGGCGTGGCTGCTGATCGGGTATGGATTCGTCGCCGCGGTGCTGCCGGTGTGGCTGCTGCTTGCGCCGCGCGATTACCTGTCGACCTTTCTCAAGATCGGTACGGTCCTGCTGCTCGCCGTCGCCATCCTGATCGCACGACCGGATCTCGAGATGCCGGCGCTGACGCGCTTCATCGACGGCACAGGACCAGTGTTTGCCGGGCAGCTCTTTCCGTTCCTCTTCATCACGATCGCCTGCGGCGCCGTTTCGGGCTTTCACGCGCTGGTCTCATCCGGAACGACGCCGAAGATGATCGCCGACGAGCGCCACATCCCGCTCATCGGCTACGGCGGGATGCTGATGGAGGCGTTCGTCGCCGTGATGGCGCTCATCGCCGCCTGCGTGCTGCAGCCGGGTGTGTACTTCGCGATGAACTCGCCGCCGGCGCTGATCGGCGCCACGGTCGAATCCGCGGCTGCGGCGATCTCGAGCTGGGGCTTCGTGCTCACGCCCGAGGTGCTGACGACTACGGCGCAGCAGATCGGCGAGCAGACGATCCTGTCCCGCACGGGCGGCGCACCGACGCTGGCCGTGGGCATGGCGCAGATCCTGAACAGCCTGGTCGGCGGCAGCGGGATGATGGCCTTCTGGTATCACTACGCCATCCTGTTCGAGGCGCTCTTCATCCTGACGACGCTCGACGCCGGGACGCGCGTCGCCCGGTTCATGATCCAGGACCTGGTCGGCGTGGCGTACCCGCCGTTCCGGCGGACCGAGAGCTGGACCGCCAACGTCGTCTGCACAGGCGTAGCGGTGACCGGCTGGGGCTGGTTCCTCTACCAGGGCGTGATCGACCCGCTGGGCGGAATCAACACGCTGTGGCCGCTGTTCGGGATCGCGAACCAGATGCTGGCGGGGATCGCGCTCACCTTCTGCTGCGTGGTCATCGTCAAGATGAAGCGCGAGCGATACCTGTGGATCCCGCTGCTGCCGACTGCATGGCTCCTGATCTGCACGCTGACGGCGGCGTGGCAGAAGATCCTTCACCCGGACCCGCGGATCGGCTTCCTCGCGAATGCGGAGCGGTTCGCCGCCGCGGCGTCGCGCGGGGAGGTGCTCGGGCCCGCGACGTCGGTCGCCGAGATGCAGCGTGTCGCGTTCAACAACACGCTCGACGCCGCGCTCTGCGTGCTCTTCATCTCGGTGCTGCTCGCGACGGTGTGGTTCGGGCTGAGAGCGGCAGTCGCGGCGCGCCGCAGCCAGTCGGCCGACGTCGCAGGAGAGCGAGCATGTGGCGCTCGAATCGCTCGCACGCTGAGGTCGCCCGCTGGCTGCGCGCCTGCTGGCGAGCGGCAGCGCGCGCACGCCAGGCTCGCGATCGGCATCCCGGACTACGAGGCCTATGTGGCCCACGTGCGGCGGCATCACGCCGGGCGACCGCCGATGGATCGCGAGGCGTTCTTCCGCGACCGCATGCAGGCGCGCTACGGAAAGGGGCGGACACGCTGCTGCTGAGCGCGCGCGAACCCGCGACGCTATCTGACCCGGCGCCTGCGAAGGTCCGACGCCGGCGATGCGCCCGAGAACGCCGTCACCTTCATGACGAAAGCGTCCTCGCCGGGCGTCCCCAGGCTGCGGCTGTATCCCGAGATCAGGAAAGTGCCGTCGCCGAGCGGCTCGATCACCGTGCCGTGGTCCTCGCCCGGACCGCCGAATCTTGCGAACCGCTCGCCGAAGCCATCGGTCGGGTCGTAGTCCGTCACCATCGCGTCCCAGCCGCCGCCGATCCGTGTCCGCCCCGTCCGGCGATTCCTCGGCCGCCCAGAAAGAGTCGACGCCGCCGCCCGCGCCGTACTCGCGCTGCCAGAGGACGTCGCCGTCCGCTTCGAACTTGACCGCGAGCGCGCGCCAGTCGCTCGTCCGCGGCGCATCGTCGTCACGTCCGAGGAAGCCGACGGCGAGAAAGGCGCCGTCCCGCAGCCGGATCAGCTCGTTGATCCAGTCGTTCTCCGGCGAGACGAAATCCGCGAGCCAGACGATCGTGCTCGAGCCGTCGCCGACGAGCCCGGACGCGACCGCCGCTGGCGCATCCGCGCCGCCGATCAGCGCGGACGCCAGCAGCAGGACATGGGCGCCGAGAATCAGAGCTTCTGGTTCGGCTGCAGGTCGGTCGGCACCGGCGAGTGCGCCTTGAGCTCCTCGAGCCCCTTCACAGCGATGTTCGCCCAGCGCTTGAAGAGCGAGAGAAATCCGCGCGGTTCGACACGCTGGTGGCCCACTGGACTCCACCCGACTGACGGGTCTCGCGGCGGTCAACGACCCGGCCGAGCAGAGCGCCGGTCGTCGAATCCCGCACTTCGAGCACCAGCGTCGCCTCACCGGCTTCGGTCGTGTAGGTCCGCGACATCCCGGCTGACATCGTATCCGGGGCGTTGATGTAGAGATTGGCGATCCCGGGCGACAGGCGCAGCACATCGGGACCGGCGGCCGTCACCACCGATACGCCCGCCTTCTCGAACGTCTCCCGAAACACCTGGTCGAGCCCGTCGCGCGCAGCCTGCTGGATCTTCGCCACGTGCTCGTCGGTCACGTCGTTCGAGACGCCCCGCGCTCTCATCGTTGATGTCGCGCTGCCAGTCCTTCCTGAAGGCGACCTCGGCCTGATCGAACATGACCTTGCTGTAGACGCGGAAATCGGCGCCGGGCGCCACCCAGGCGGCGTCCATTCTCTTGGGTTTGACACGGACGAGCCCGTCCCAGTTGTCGGGCAGGTCTTCCTTGCCGAGCGACGTACCAGTGAACCCGAGCGCGACGACCAATGAAACGAGCACCGTTCGACCGATGGACCGCATGACTGCAATGCCTCCCTGAAGAAGCGGGGGCGATCGAGGATCGCCCCCGCGTGTGCCGATCAAAGTATGGTCAGAAGCCGGCTGACAGGCGCAGGTAGTAGAACCCTCCGTTGAATCCCCAGGGCGACGTCAACGCATAGTTGACGCCGAGGAACGTGCAAGCGTTCGCGTCCCCCTCGTCGTCCGGGTACTCGTCGAAGATGTTCTCGCCGCCGAGCGTGACCGTGAACCTGTCGTTGAAGTTCAAGCTGACCTCGGCGTCGACGAGCAGCGCCGATCCGTAGTCGAAGGTCAGCCGGTGGAGCAGCCGTCGTCGAACAGGCCGGCGGTGGTCGACCATGACGTCGTAGTAATTGAGCCGGAGCAGCGCACCGAACATGCCGCCGGACGCCCAGTTGAACGACAGCACACGAGCGGTTCTCGGGAATCTGGTTCTCGAGGTCGTAGACCCGCGCAGCGTTGATCGTGCCCGGCGACGACGTTGGACACCTCCTGCGTGTTGTAGTTGTGGCGGAAGTCGACCACCAGGTCGCCACCGCCGAGGTCGAAGGCGCTCGTCACTGCCAGGTCGATGCCCTCGATCTCCGAGTCGTACCCGTTGACGAAGAAATTCGCAGCGGCTGCCGAGCAGGAGATCCGCGCCTTCGGTACGCCTGCGGCGTTCAGGGCGTCTACGGCAGCCTGGTCGACCGTGTCGCTCAGCAGCGCGAGCCGGTCGTCGATCTCGATGTGGTAGTAGTCCAGGGTGACGCTCAGCCGGTCGCCGCGTCCCACACCAGCCCGACGGTGTAGCTCTCCGACTCCTCCGGCTCCAGCGGTACCGCGCCGAGCGCAATCGCGACCGGATTATCGACCGGATAGGTGCCGCTCGGGACCAGGTCGCCGGCCGAGTTCGCGGTCGTCGTGACGTTCAGCGTGTGGACCTGGCCCGGCGTCGGCGCACGGAAGCCCGTGTTGGCGGTGGCCCGGACCGCGAACGCATCGGTGAACTGGTAGCGCCCCGACACCTTCCAGTCGGTCGTGTCGCCGAACTCGTCGTAGTCCTCGTAGCGCAGCGCAATGGCTCCCGACAGCCGGTCGGTCAGATCCGTCTCGACGTCGACGTAGCCGGCCCAGCTGTCGCTCTCGAAGTCGCCAGCCGACTCGAGGTGTAAAGCCCTGGAAGCCGTCGGAACCCACGCCGAAGATCGCCGCCGTGGGGCCGGCGCCGATCGGACGCCTCGTCGCCGGCCTCGATCGTGTAGGTCTCGTTGCGCAGCTCGCCGCCGAAGGCGACGTTGAGCGGCGAATCCGCGAACGACTTGACGAAGTCGAGGTTGATGCCGCTCTCTTCCTGGATCAGCGTGCCTGGATTGAACGAGAGCGGCGACAGCCGTCCGAGGCTCGGATTGATCGTGTCTGAGAGCGTGTACTCGACCTCGTTTTCCGCATATCGCCCGCGGAGATCCCAGGTCAGCGTGTCGGTAACGTCGCCGCGCAGACCGAGCACGAACGACATGTCGGTCAGGTCCGCGCCGAAGTCCGGGTTGTAGCCGCCCGGGAACTCGGTGTAGATCGGGTTCCGCAGCACGAAGCCGCTCGGGCTCGAGGCGTCGGGAAACAGGTAATCGTCCGGGTTCGAGGCCCTGGTCGACGATGCTGTCGACCAGTGACTGCTGCGGCCGGATCAGGCAGCCCATCGGGGCCGGCGCGATCGCCGTTGTTGATGATGTCGATCTGCAGCGTGGTTCGCGCCCGGCGTGACGGCTGAACGGGCTCGATCACCGGCTCGCGGTAGAAGAAGTCCGACGTCGTCGTGTTATCCATGTAGGTCGCGAAGCCGTACAGCTCGAGGCCTCCGGTCAGGTCGACGCCGGCGTTGACGGAAAACTTCAACGCCTCGACATCGGGGTCTCCCCAGCGCTGACCGAGTCCGTCCAGCGGAATCAGATCGTCGCCGACGATGTCCCCGAAAAACGCGGCGTCCGTCCGGGGAACGCCACGGGAGGTGATGTCGGACTCGGAATACTCCCCCGCGAGGTTTACGTAGCCCGCGCTGGTGAGGGGAAACCCGATATTTCCGCTGACCGAGAAGCGCTCGCCGTCGCTCTCGTAGTACTCACCGTACTGCGCGGAGAGGGCCCCACCCTCGCTCGCATCCTTAAGGATGATATTGATGACGCCCGCGATTGCGTCCGAACCGTACTGCGCGGCGGCGCCGTCGCGGAGGATCTCGACCCGCTCGATGGCAGCGGCGGGAAACGCCGCGAAGTCCACCCCCTGCGATCCCTGGTTGACGGTGCCGAGCGGAGCAAGCTGCAGGTTGACGAGCGCCGAGCGATGTCGGCGCGTGCCGTTCATCAGCACCAGCGTGTGGTCGGGCGACAGATTGCGCAGCGTGACCGGGCGGATGAACGCGGTGCCGTCTGCGATCGGGAACCGCTGCGTATTGAGCGACGGACTGATCTTGGGAAGCCCCTCGGTCAGGTCGAAGGCGGCTTGGTTCGTCAGCAGGTCTCCGGCGAGCATGTCGACGGGCGACAGCGTTTCGGTCGGCGACTGGCCGCCCTTGCGGGTGCCCGTCACGACGATTTCCTCGATCTCGGCTCCTGCGCCAGAACCGCGGTCGGTGCGCCGAGCGCAGTCGTGGTTGCGGCCAGGGTAATCAGCCAGGGCTTTGTCGCTGCGCTCTTGGGCATGGTGGGGTCTCCCTCCGATTGGATGGCCTGAAGCATACTCCGCTCCGTTTGACAGAATCCATCCATACGTCGCCCGGCGGCAACAGATGGGCGCCGCGGACGGGGCTGCCTTGAGCGCGGCTGTGGCGCGAAACGCAACAACTAATGTCACTTCTGGGGGCGGCCGACAATTCGGGCCGTGCGGGGGCGCGAGCCGTGCTAGATGACCTTCTGCTCCCTGAGTCGGTCGTATCGGGCACGGGACAGGCCGAGCAGGCGAAGGTAGACCTCCTCGTTGTGCTCGCCCATCGCGGGACTTGGGCTGCGTATGCTGCCCGGCGTCTCGGAGAGCCGTGGGGCCACGTTCTGCATCTTGAGCTCGCCGAAGTCCGGGTGCGGCACGCTCACGATCGCGTCGCGCGTCTTGAAATGCGGATCCTCCAGCATGTCCGGCGCTCGGTAGATCTGGCCGGCCGGGACGGCGTGCCTTTCCATCAATTCGAGCACTTCACCCGTCGATAAGGTCTGCGTCCAGGCGTCCACACGCGCGTCGAGCTCCACCTGGCGCTCTCCGCGCGCGTCGTGCGTGGCGTAGCGCGGATCGACCGCCAGTTCCGGCTGCCCCATCGCCGCCGCCAGGCGCGCGAAGATCGCATCCTGGTTCGCCGCGATCAGCACGAGCCCGTCGCGTGTGCGATAGACGTTCGACGGTGCGACGTTCGGCAGGATGGCGCCGGTGCGCTCGCGGATGAACCCCGTCTTGTCGTACTCGGTGATCAGGGACTCCATCATCCCGAGCACGGCTTCGTAGATCGCCGAGTCGACGATCTGTCCACGTCCGGTGCGCTCGCGGTGCTGCAGCGCGGCGAGCGCGCCCAGGCAGGCGTAGGTCGCCGCGAGCGAGTCACCGATGGAGATGCCCATGCGTGAGGGCGGCGTGGACGGGTCGCCCACGACGTATCGCAGGCCACCCATCGCCTCGCCGATCGAGCCGAAGCCCGCCTGGCGGGAGTACGGTCCGGTCTGCCCGTAGCCCGAAACCCGGATCATGATGAGCCCGGGATTCAGTTTCGAAAGCGTCTCATAGCCAAGGTCCCAACTCTCCATCGTGCCGGGGCGGAAGTTCTCGAGCAGGAAATCGGACTTCGCGACGAGGTCCTTCAGCAGGCCCTGGCCGTCCGGCTTGCGCAGGTCGAGCGTGATCGCCTTCTTGTTCCGCGCCACGACCGGCCACCACAACGATTTTCCGTTGACCTTCTGCTGGCCCCAGGTGCGCATCGGGTCGCCCTGGCCGGGCGGCTCGACCTTTATGACTTCGGCGCCGAAGTCGCCGAGCAGCTGGCCGCAGAACGGCCCCGCGAGCAGCGTGCCCAGCTCAACCACGCGCAGGCCGTCGAGGGGGCCGACCTTGCGTTCCCGTCGGTTTCCTTCGCATCGCTCATGCGACACGTTTAACCGCCCCTCGCACCCAGGGTCAAGGCCGCGCCATCGCGGTTTGCACGCGGCCGGACGCTGCGCCGCGTCTGTTGGACGGCCCGTGGCGCGCCTGTATCCTCGTCCGTCCGCAGGAGACGCGGAATCAGCATGGTGCGCAAAGTCGAGATCCTCGAAGTCGGGCCGCGCGACGGGTTGCAGAACGAGCCCGGCGTGCTGTCGACCGCCACCAAGCTCGAATTCATCGAGCGCCTCGTGTCGTCCGGCCTTCGCCGCATCGAAGTTGCGAGCTTCGTCAACCCCGCACGCGTGCCGCAGATGGCTGACGCCGAACAGGTTTTCGAATCGCTTCCGCGGCGCGACGGCGTGCGTTACACGGGGCTGGTGCTCAACCGGCGCGGATTCGACCGTGCGCTCGCCGCCGGCTGCGAGGAAATCGGCATGGCCGTCGTGGCGAGCGACACGTTCAACCGCCGCAATCAAGGCGCGAGCACCGCAGAATCGATCGCCGAGTGGATCGACATCGCCGGGGCCGCGCGCGCAGCGGGCATTCGCGCGCAGGTGACGATCTCGGCGGTCTGCGGCTGCCCGTTCGAAGGGGAGGTCCCGGTTGCGCGTGTCGTCGACATCGCGCGCCAGGTGGCCGAGGCTGGCCCGTGCGAAATCGCGCTCGCCGACACGATCGGAGCCGGCGTGCCGGCACAGGTCACCGAGCTCGTGCACAGCGTGCGCGCCGCCGTGCCGTCGATCCCGCTGCGCGGCCACTTCCACAACACGCGCAACACGGGCCTCGCGAACGCGTACGCGGCCGTCGAGGCTGGCGTCGCCGTGCTCGACGCCAGCCTGGGCGGCATCGGCGGCTGCCCGTTCGCGCCGGCGGCTACCGGCAACATCCCGACCGAGGACCTCGTCTACATGCTCGAGCGTTCCGGCGTCGAGACGGGAGTTTCACTCGAAGGCCTGATCGCGACGAGCAAATGGCTGCAGGAGCGGCTCGGGCGCACGGTGCCGGGGATGCTCGTCAAGGCCGGGACGTTTCCGGCGGCTTCAAGAACAAGCACGGGGTGAGGAATGAGTTATCGCCTGGGTGTCGACGTCGGCGGGACGTTCACGGATCTGCTGCTGGTCGACGAACGGAGCGGCCGGACGTGGAAGGCCAAGGTCTCGAGCACGCCGCAGGATCAGTCCGTGGGAGTGCTCACGGGTCTGGACCGGGTCTGCAATCTCGCCGGGATATCGCCCACCGAGATCGACCACGTGATGCACGGCACGACCGTCGCGACGAACACCGTGCTCACGGGCACCGGGGCACGCGTCGGGCTGGTGACGACGCGCGGCTACCGGCAAGTGCTGCAGATCGCGCGCAGCTTCGTGCCGGGCGGGCTCGGTGGCTGGGTCATCTACAACAAGTCCCTGCCGCTCGCGCCGCTGGCGCTGACCATCGAGGCGCACGAGCGGGTCGGGGCCAAAGGCGACATCGTCGTCGAGCTCGACGAGGGTCGGCTGCGCGATGATCTGAGCACTCTGGCCGCGCGACGGATCGAGGCCCTGACCGTCTCGCTGATCAACGCATTCGCGAACGACCGCCACGAGCGGCGCATCAAGGAGATCGCCCGGGAAGTCATGCCCGATGTGCCGGTGTCCCTGTCGTCGGAAGTGGTGCCGGAGATGCAGGAATACGAGCGCACCGTCACCACGGTTGCGAATTCCTATGTCAGGCCGCGCGTGCAGACCTACATCCACAATCTGAAAGCGCGGCTCGAGGAACGCGCCCGAAGCGTCAAGCTGCACATCCTGCGTTCCGACGGCGGCCTCGCTTCGGCGCGTTCGGCGGAGGACTTCCCGGTCAATCTGCTGATGTCGGGCCCCGCCGGAGGCGTCACCGGGGCGCTCTGGGTCGCGGTGCGGGCGGGTTTCCCGAACCTCCTGACCATCGACGTGGGTGGGACGTCGACCGACGTCGCGCTGATCAACGGCGGTCAGCCGCGGCTGCGTCGCGAGACGACGATCGGCGACATCACGGTGCGCGCCTCGTCGGTGGACATCCGGACGGTGGGAGCGGGCGGTGGCTCGATCGCACACGTCCCGCAATTGACGGGTGCGCTGCGTGTCGGGCCGCAGTCGGCCGGCGCCGAGCCGGGCCCGGCCTGCTACGGCAAGGGCGGCACGGATCCGACGGTGACAGACGCCAACGTCGTGCTCGGCTACCTGCCGGAGCTGCAGCGTCTCGGCGGCGACATGAAGCTCGACCGCGGTCTCGCCCGGCAGGCGGTCGAGAAGATCGGCAAGGCGCTCGGCCGCGGTGTCGAGGACGCGGCGCTCGGCATCTACGACATCGTGAACGAGAACATGGTCGGCGCGTTGCGCCTCGTGTCCGTCGAGCAGGGTCACGACCCGCGCGATTACGCGCTGATCGCCTTCGGCGGCGCCGGGCCGCTGCACGCGAACGCGCTGTCACGCCTGCTTGGTTCCTGGCCGGCGATCATCCCGCCGGGCCCGGGCGTGCTCTGCGCACTCGGGGACGCGACGACCGCGGTCCGCGACGAAGCCTCGCGTACGCACATCCGCCGGTTCTCCGACACTGCGCCCAGGGAGATCGCGAAGCAGCTGCGTGCGCTCGCGGACGACGCGGCGAAGTCGCTGGCGCGCGACCGCGTGTCGGCCGCAGAGATGGATTTCTCCTACCAGGTCGACGTGCGCTACCACGGCCAGGGCCTGCGGCTCGCGATCGACGTGGACCTGAAACGTCTCGAGCGCGAGGGGCTCGATGCGGTTCGCCAGCCGTTCGATGCCGAGCACACGCGCCTCTTCACCTTCGCGCTGCCGCTCGAGCACGAGTTCGTGGCGCTGCGAGCGGTTGCGCGGGGGCGCAGCATCGACATAAAGCGCCATCGCATCGCCCGTGGCGGGCCGTCCGCGTCGGCCGCCGCCGTCGGCAGGCAGGCGGTCTACATGGAGGGCCGGCAGCGGACGGCCACCGTCTACGATCGCGCCGCGCTTGAATCCGGGAACCGGGTCGCCGGGCCGGCGATCGTGATGGAGATGGACTCGACGACGGTGATCCTGCCCAGGCACCACGGGCGGATCGACGACTACGGCAACATCCTGATCTATCCCGACGGCTTCCGCCCCGGTTCGTCCTCGAAAACGAAAACGAAAACCAAAACGCAAGCGCGGCGCGTGCGCCGCGCTCGCCGCTGACCGCCGCCGGCGCCCGCAGACATTCGGAGAAATATAGATGCCCGCGAAGATCATCCAGCGCAACCGTCGACCCATGAAGAAGGTGAAGGTCGACACCGTCACGATCGACATCATCGAGAGCGCGCTGCGCAACGCGCGCTACGAGATGGACACGGTCCTGTTCCGGACGGCGATGTCGCCCGGGATCCGCGAGCAGCACGACGAATTCCCGATGATCGCGAATCTCGAGGGAAAGATGGTCGTCGGCCAGTTCGGCTCGTTCATCTGGGGATTCATGGAGGGCTATGACGGGACCGTCGAGGAAGGCGACGTCTTCCTGACCAACGACCCGTACTCGGTCAACGGCGCGATCAGCCACCAGAACGACTGGCTGATGCTGATGCCGGTCTACAAGGACGGCCGGATCATCGCCTGGTCGGCGATGTTCGGACACATGACCGACGTCGGCGGCAAGGTGCCGGGGTCGCTGCCGACCGACGCGCGCACCGTCTACGAGGAAGGCGTCTGCGTGCCGCCGGTCAAGATCATCAAGGGTGGCACGCTGCAGGACGACCTGCTGCGCGTGGTACTGCACAACTGCCGCCTGCCGACCTGGAACTTCTCGGATTTCAACGCGATCGTGGCGGCGCTGCGGACCGCGGCCATCCGCTGCATCGAGATCGCGACGCGTTTTGGCGATGACGTGTTCTATTCGGCCATGGACGGCATGCTCGAGCGCAACAAGCGCGCCATGCGCCAGCTGATCCGGCGCACTGTCCCGGAGACGAAGCAGTACTTCGAGGACTACATCTGCGACGACGGCCTCGGCATGGGGCCGTACCGGATCGCGTGCTCGATGTGGCGTGAAGGGGACAAGTGCATCTTCGATTTCACGGGCACCGATCCGCAGTCGATCTCCTCGATCAACTTCCTGCTGAACGAGGAAATGTTCAAGATGTTCGCGGGCGTGTACATGATCATGGTGTTCGACCCGCAGATCCTGTTCAACGACGGTTTCTACGACTTGATGGAGGTGCGCATCCCGCCAGGCACGCTGCTCAAGCCCCTGAAGCCCGCCGCGCTGTCCTGCCGCACGCATGCGCTCGGCCGCATTTTCGACATACTCGGGGGCCTGCTCGGCCAGGGCAACCCCGCCTTCATGTGCGCAGCCGGGTTCTCGGACAGCCCGCATTTCATGTATTCCGGTTATGACCGGAACGGCGAGTGGTATCAGCTCTACCAGATCACTTTCGGTGGCATCCCGGGGAAACCCTTCGGCGACGGCCCCGACGGGCATTCGCTGTGGCCCTCGTTCACCAACGTCCCGAACGAGTTTCTCGAGAGCTACTTCCCGCTGCGCATCGAGACTTACGAGACGATCCCGGACACAGGCGGCGCGGGTCGCTTTCGCGGCGGGAACGGGCTGCGCATCGGCTACCGGTTTCTCGAGCCCGGCGAGATCTCGATTCACGACGACCGCTGGCTCACCTACCCGTGGGGGGTCAACGGCGGGCGACCCGGTGCGCGCAGCCGCAAGACGCTTGTGAGATCGGACGGGCGCTCCGAGCTCCTGCCGTCGAAGGTCGACCGGATCCGCGTCGAATCCGGCGACCTGCTGCTCGCTGAGACCTGGGGCGGTGGCGGCTGCGGGGACCCATATGAGCGCGAGGTCGAGCGCGTCGAGTTCGACGTGCAGGCCGGGCTCGTGACACCCGAGGGCGCGCATGCCTACGGAGTGGTGATGCGCGACGATCTCAGCGCCGACGTCGATGCGACGCGGACGCTCCGAACGAAGCTGCGCACCGAGCGCAAGTCGATCAGTCTCTTCGACCGGGGCTTCGACACGATCGACGAGCTGAAGTCGCGGTGCCGGAAGGAGACGGGTCTCGATCCGCCGCAGCAACCCCGATTCTCGCAGCGCGTGGCGCCGAAGAAGCGCCGCAAGGCAGCATGACCGACAGTTACACGAGTGTCGGGTACGGTGCGGCCACGATCGGCGGCGGCCGACGACCGGCCATACTCGTCGTCGATCTGCAGCTGGCGTTCACCGATCCGAAATTTCCGCTCGGCGGGCTGCCGCTCATCCACGCGGCGCGGGACCGGACGTCGGGTCTGCTCGACTTCGCCCGCCGCCGTGCAGTGCCGGTCGCCGCGTGTTACACCGCGTATCACAGCGCCGAGGAAATGCCGCACTGGAAGGTGAAGCCGGTTCGCGAGGAATTTTTCCACGGCCACCCCTGCACTGCGATGGACCCGAAAATCGACCACCCCGGCAACTTCACCTACGCGAAGACCGCCGCGTCGATGTTTTTCCAGACCTCGCTCATCACCTGGCTCGTGCGGCAATCGATCGACACCGTGATTGTCACCGGGTGCACGACCAGCGGCTGCGTACGCGCCACGGTCATCGATGCGTTCTCATACGGGTTCCGGGTGCTGGTGGCCGAGGACTGCTGCGGAGACGCGGATGCGGCGCAACATCGCGCCAACCTCGCCGACGTCGGCCGGCGATACGCGGACGTGCTCGATCGTGCCGCCGTCGAGGAGTATCTGAAGCAGCTGCCGGCGAAATAGCGGCCGGCGTCGGCGCCGCCGCGGCTCAGTTTTCGGCCAGCCATTCGAGGAGAGTGGCCGCGAAGCGGATCTTCTGCTCCCGGCCGGCGACCACGTGCGCCACGTCCTCCCAGAGGAGGCCTCGAGCGCCGCCGATGCCACGCTCGATCGCAAGCGTGTGCCGTGGGGAGGTGACGACGTCGCGACCCGCGTGGATGATCAACGACGGACAGCGGACCCGTTCGAGGCGACTGCGCGACTCGAAGCCCACGCAGGCGTCGATCAGGCGCGAGTGCGCCGGGTAACGGCCGTCGAGCTCCTTCCACCCTCCGCCCGGGCCGAGCAGCCGATCGCGGTTCGCGTTGTAGTACTCGGCGTCGAACGACAGCAGAGTCACTGCCTTCTGGAAAGACGGGAAGCCGAGGTCCCGGTGGATCCAGCGGAACATCTCGAGCTGGTCGCGCAGGTAGTCGTCGACCTCGCACCAGGCGCCCATGTTGAGCATGCTGCGCGCGAGATCCGGGCGGCGGATCGCGATCTCCTGGCAGACGCAGGCACCCATGCCGACGAGCCCGACCAGATGCACTCCGGCGAGCCCGAGGTGATCGAGCAGCGCAATCGCATCGGCGGCGTGAAGAGCCATCGTCGACGGCTCCGACAGGTCATCGCCGGAGTCGCGGATGCCGCGATAGTCGAACAGCACGACCTGGTGACGATCGACGAGTCCGCGGGCCAGGTGGCCGTGATTCTCGTGGCAGAACGTGCCCCAGCCGCCCATGCAGAGGACGGGATCGCCCTGCCCGAGCACTTCGTAGTACATCTCGTGACCGTTGATGACCTCGACGGGCATGAATCGCTCCTCGCAAGTCGCGGCCGGTGGCTCGAAAGCGTAACAGCCCGATCCCGCGCCGTGTATCTCGCCCGGCAGAGGCAACTGTGCGGCGAACGAAATTTGTCGGTGACAAGTACCGGTGATATGTTCGCTGCGGACACGCATCCGTGTCATCGGTCGAAGATCGCTCACCAGCGCTGGAGGAATCTCATGAAGATCGGCAAGTCCCGGTTGTTCGCTCTGGCGGCCGTCAACGGCACGTCGCTGTTCGCGGTTCCCGCCGCGCTGCAGGCCCAGACCAGCGGTGGACTGGAGGAGATCATCGTCACGGCCCGGCAGCGCGAAGAGCGCATCGAGGATGTGCCCGCGACGATCACCGCCTTCACGCAGAGCGACATCCGTAACGCCGGGATCCAGCGGCCGCAGGACTTCATCGCGCTGACGCCAGGCGTCGCGCAGGTGCAGACCGCCGAGGCCGGGGACATGCAGGTCACCATCCGCGGCATCAACACCGGGCGCGACGCGGAGACCAACTTCGCGCTGGTGGTCGACGGCGTGCTGCAGACCAACCCGAACGCGCTCAACCAGGAGCTGGCGAACGTCACGCAGATCGAGATCGTGAAGGGCCCACAGGGCGCGCTCTTCGGCCGCAATGCGCTCGCGGGCGCGCTCATCTTGACGACGCGCGAGCCGGGTGAGGAGCTTGAGCTCGACGTCACCGCGGGCATCGGCAGCGACGATTCGTACCGAGGCAACGTGTACGCCGGCGGGTCGTTCAGTGAAAACATCCGCGGCTCTCTCTCTGCGTACACTCGCCAGACCGACGGCCAGTGGGACAACCTGAAGCTCGACTGCGACGACTGTGTCGACTCCTTCGAGGAGACCGGCGTCGTCGGCCGCCTGATGTTCGATCTCGGCGGTGGCGAGTTCGACTTCAAGGCGAAGTATTCCGAGATCGACTCCGGCGCGATCATTTTCAATGCCTCGATTGCGCTGGTCGATGCGGCCGCCTTCCTGAACGCGCCGGCCTTCTACGAAGACCCCAACAGCCACAACTTCCGCTATATCAACAACATCGAGCCGCAGAACGAGCAGGACAATCTCAACCTGTCGCTCAAGGGCGACTGGGATCTCGGGTTCGCGACGCTCACCGGGTACGTCGCCTGGAACGACCAGGAGAACTTCTTCCTGACCGACGGGACCAGCGGCGCGTTCAGCCTGTACGCCTTCGAGGTTACAGGCACCTGCCCGGCGACCAACGACTCGAGCCTCACGGACCCAGGTTACGAGCCGCCTTTTTTCGGGATTCCGTCCAGCATCTGGTTCACGACGCCGGCTGGCGCGGGCTTCCTGCCACCCTACAGCCCCACGAGCTGTGACGGCTACCAGTATCAGCAGCGCGATCAGCAGGACGCCAGCATCGAGTTGCGGCTGACCTCGCCCAGCGACCAGCGTCTGCGATGGCTGGGCGGGGTGTATTTTGCCGACATCGACCGGGACGTCGTCGTGTCGCAGGGCGGCGACCTGGGACAAGGCGTGGTTGCGCAACCGTTCGTGCCGACCAGCGGGCCGAATCCCACGGACCTGCTTTACGACGACAGCTTCACCAGCACGGTGTACGCGGTGTTCGGGCAACTGGCCTACGATGTCCTGGAGAATCTCGAGCTCGCTCTCGCGGTGCGGTACGACAACGAGGATCGCGAGGTGTCGAACAACGTGACGACCTGCAGCGCGACCGACACCACCTCCTGTCGTGCGCAGACGCCGGGTTTTGCTTTCGGCAGTAACCCGTTCATCAACCCTGCATACACCGTCAATCCCGCCTTTGCGACGGAAGGAATCCCCGACCGCTCGGAAACCTTTGACCAGGTCCAGCCGAAGGCGTCGATCAACTGGGGGCTGACGGAGGACTTCACCGTCTTCGCTTCCTATGGCTACGGCTTCCGCAGCGGGGGCTTCAACTCCTCGGGAAGCGCCGCGACCGCAGAAACCTTCTACGGCGGACTCAGCCTCGACGACGGCACGCCGAACCTGACGGGAGTCAGCGACACGTTCGAGAAGGAGGTCTCCAAGGCCGCCGAACTCGGCTTCAAGTCGTTCTTTCTCGACCGGTCGGTCAACGTGAACGCGGCGTTGTTCCACACCGACGTCGAGGACATGCAGTTCTTCAATTTCTTCGCCGGGCCGTTCGGGCTGCTGCGGGTTGTGACGAACCTGGACGAAGTCACCCTGCAGGGTGCCGAGTTCGATTTCCGCTGGAGGGTGGCCGACATGCTGAGCCTGTTCGGCGGCTACGCGTACATCGACGGCGAGATCGATCGGTACAACGGCCGGCCGTACACGCAGGGCAACGAGGTGCCGTATGCACCCGAATACACCGGCAACCTCGGTGCCGAGCTCGCCTTTCCCGTAGGCGATCTCGAGCTGCTGACGCGCGTTGACGCGAGCTTCGTCGGCGAAACCTGGTTCCATCCGGTGCAGGACGAGCGCCTCCCCAACCTGTTTACGGGGTTCGGCTTCGGCCAGGGCGAGTTCTCGAAGATGAAGCGTGACGATTACGCAATCTTCAACCTGCGCGTGACACTCGCCGGCGAGCGGTGGGGCGTGACCGCATGGGGCCGCAACGTCGGCGACGAGGAATACCTGGCCGAGATCATCCCGGCACCGGAGTTCGGCGGATCCTTCATCCACAACGCGCCCGGCGACTCGTACGGCCTGGATGTGAACTTCAGGTTCTGACCCGCGTATCCGACAGCAGTCATCGCGGCTGCTGCAGCCAGGATCCTGCGATGGTAGGGTCGCCGCACGATGCACGTCTGGACGTTGCGGTCTCACGAGCATAGCTCGCTGCCAAAGCTGGCCTGGCTGGCCGAGGCCGCGCTGGATACGCGTATCGTCACGGTTCATCATGGGGATGCCCGTCGAGACCGGCCCGCAGTGGTGCGTCGAGGGAGCCTGGGACGCGCTCGTGCGGCGCCTGCTGCGGATGCAGGAGACACCGAGCTTCGTCCGCATGGTGCTGCCCGATCACTTCGACAGGCGTAGCCTCGTGTTTGTCTGTGCTGCTGGCAGCCTCGCCGACCGATACGCATCCGCGTACGACGACAAGTGAGCCCCATTCTCCTCTGCGCCGCGATGCCCGACGATGACCAGTGCGCCTGAGCCTGCCGAGTCTTCGCGCCGGTTCCTGATCGTCGGACCCGCATGGGTCGGCGACATGGTGATGACGCAGAGTGCGATCCAGGTTCTGGCCGACAGGGTTCCGGGATGTGAGATCGACGTACTCGCGCCGGAGTGGTCGTTGCCGCTGGTCGAGCGGATGGCGATGGTGAACCGGGCGGTCGCGCTGCCCGTGAGTCACGGTGAGCTTGGCTTCGCCAGGCGCAGGGCGATCGGCCGAATGCTTCGATCACGCCACTACGACCGCGCCGTCGTCGTGCCCCGCACGTTGAAGGCGGCGCTGGTGCCCTGGTTTGCGCGTGTCCCGCGGCGCACGGGCTATCGAGGCGAGATGCGCTACGGGCTCATCAACGACATGCGCGCGCTGGACGAGACGGCGCTTCCGCACTTCGCGCAGCGCTGCGTCATCTCTGGTCCTCGAGCCGGGCGACCGTCGTCCGTCGACGATTCCACATCCGCGGCTCGCCGTGGATCCCGCCAACGCTTCTCGGCTGATGTCCCTGCTCGGGCTCGACCTGAGTGCGCCGGTCGTTGCGATGATGCCGGGCGCGGAATACGGTCCTTCGAAGAAATGGCCGCCGGCCCACTACGCCGAGCTCGCGCGACGTTTCGCGTCGGAGGGTTATCAGGTGTGGGTGCTGGGCTCCGCACGCGACCGGGCCGATGCGGACGAGATCGAGACCCGCACCGGCGGACTCGTGCGGAATCTCTGCGGCCGAACGCAGCTCGTCGATGCTGTGGACCTGATCGCCCAGGCGCGCCTTGCGATCACCAACGACTCGGGTCTCATGCACGTTGCCGCCGCGGTCGGTTGCGCGATCGTGGCGATGTACGGATCGACGAACCCGGGCTATGCGTCACCTCTGTCGGACAGGGCGACCGTCCTCTTTCTGAATCTTTCGTGCAGTCCCTGTTACGCGCGGGAATGCCCGCTTGTGCACCACCGGTGTCTCGTGGACATCGGCCCTGACCTCGTACATGCCGCGGCTCGCGAGCAATTGTCCAGGCTCGATCAGTCCCGGCTCACGCAGGTCGCTCGAGAGCCTCCCGGTAGACGCCCATGACCCCTTGCGCCATGTGGGTGTGCGTGAAGCCGCTCATCAGCAGCCTGTGGGCGCCATCGGTCAGGCGCAGCGCGTGATCAGCATCGGCGAGCAGGGACCTCACGTGCGCGGCCAGTGCTTCGGCGTCCTGCACGGGCGCGAGCAGTCCGGTTTCCTCGTGCCGGACGATCTCCGGTATTCCGCCGCCGGCGGTTGCAACTACCGGGACTCTGTTGCAGAAGGCATCGAGAATCGTCGTCCCGAGTCCTTCCTGGGACGACGTGATGAGGAACACGTCGATCTCGCGGAAGATGTCGGCGATGTCGTTGCGATGCCCCGTCAGGAAAACGTGAGATCCGAGACGCCGCTCGTCGACCTGCCGCTGCAGCTCCTGTCGCCCTGCGCCGTCGCCGATGATGAAGAAGCGCGCCGCCGCACCGGTGCTCACGAGTCGAGCGGCTGTCTCGAGAAATGTGCGATGGTCCTTGTGCGGCGCGATCGCCGAGATGTTGGCCACGATCCGGTCCTGCGCCGGGAGGCCGTACTCCCGGTGCAGGATCCCGTGGTTCGCGGCGTTGCGAAATCGCGCCGGATCGATCCCGCTGTAAACGGTCCGGCACACTTCCGGATTGCGCAGGAAGGGTTGAAGCACCTCGCGGGTCCGGTTCGAAATGCAGATGATCCGCCGTATGCCGCGGTAGTTGAACTTGAGGCGGGAAAGGGGGTTGCTGCGCAACGGAAAATCGACCCTCCGGTGCAGCACCAGCGGCGGGCGGCCGCCGAGGATGTGCGACCACACCCCGATCGCGTGCGAATGACCGGTATGCAGGTGAACCAGGTCAATCGACTCGTCGCGGCACAGCCTGCGGATCGCCCAGGCTGTTCCGAGATCGAACTCGTTGGCGAAGGCGAGCGACGCATGGGGGATCCGTTCCCGCCCGCAGTAGCCCTCGAACGCGGAGCCCCGTCGGCAGGCGACGAAGCTGTCGGCGCCCATGCTCGCGGATTCGCGGATCAGGTAGGCGATCTGCTGTTCTCCGCCGCGCCAGGTCCGCTCGGAGCTCAGGTGCAGGACCCTCATGGCAGCAGATCATAAGCTTTCCGTGCGACTCGCCGTCGCGGCGTCCACGTTCCTGCTGGTCCTGGCGCTGGCGTGGGGCCCGCCGTACGACCTCCTGGTGCTCGCCCTGGCTGGCGTATTACTGGGCGTGCCGGGAATGTCCCGCAGCAGAGCGAACACACCGCGCGAGTTCAAGTTGTGGTTCTTCGCGTGCGTGCTCTACGCCGCTCGCGATTGTCGCCGCCCAGGCCGCTTCCAGGCCGCTGACGAACCTGTGGCCCGAAGTCTTTCGCGTGGCCGCACCGCTGCTTGCAATTCCAGTCTGCTATGTCGCGCGGCACCGGGACCATGTCGCGGGCTGGTGGTGGGGTGTCGTCGCGGCGCCGATCTTTGCCGCCGCGAGCCTCCTCGCATCCGGACGGCCGGATGCCGGGACGCTGCTGCTGTGCTGTGTGCTTCGGCGTCGTCGCGCTGACGGGAATCGGGCACTTCCGCCAGTACGGCCGTGCATTCGTGATCGTTCCAGTCGCTTCGTTCATTGTCGCCCTGCTCGTAGCCTGGTCGGCGTCCTCCGGCGTGGACTGGGGCGCACTGCGCTGCTCGGGTGACGAACGTTGCCCGGAACTCGTCGAGGCCTGGCGCCAGGGTGGGGTGCTGGGCGTGGCCGCGTTGCTCGTGATCCTCACCGTTCCGGCGCTGCGTTTCGGTCGCGATCTGACTCACCGGGACAGGGGCGTCAGGGATCTCGCGCGCGCGGGAATGATCCTGGTGATCGCCGTCGCCGCAGCGTCGATCGCCGGACCGGTGCTTTCGAACGGTGTGCTGCTGACATCGTACGCCGGCCTCGTCGCGCTCCTCCATGGGCTCATGAGGGTGGAGTTCGAAGCATCGCTTCTCGAGGCCCCGGCGACCCGGGCCGTGAGCCTCAGCGCCACGGTAATCTGCAAGAACGAAGCGGATCGCATCGAGGCATGCCTGGCGTCGCTCGCCGGATGGGTGGATGAGCTGATCGTGCTCGACAGTGGCAGCACCGATGGAACCGCCGACATCGCACGCCGTTACACGGAACACGTCTACGAGACGGACTGGCCGGGGTACGGCCCGCAGAAGCAGCGTGCGCTCGATCGCGCCACCGGCGACTGGGTGCTCTCGATCGACGCCGACGAAGTCGTGACCCGGGAGCTCGCACGGGAGATCGATTTCGTGTTGTCGCGCGCTCCCAGGGAATCCGGATTCCAGATTCCCTGGGAAACCGTCGCTTACGGCAGGCGACTCGACTTCGGCAACGCGGGTCGGGCGCCGTTGCGGCTGTTTCGCCGGGCCGATGCTCGATTCAGCAACGACGCCGTGCACGAGCACGTCATTCTCTCGCGAGGTCGCGTCGGGACGCTGCGCGGCCGGCTTCGGCATGAATCGCTGCGGAGCTACGGCCACTGGATGCAGAAATCAGCCGAGTACGCCTGGCTCGGGGCGCTCAAGCGCTACGACAAGGGCCGCCGCGGCGGCGGCCCGGTGATCGGGACGCTGCGCGCGATCATCGCCTTCGTACGGATCTACGTACTGCGGCTCGGCTTCCTCGACGGCGCGGTGGGCTACCTGAATGCCGTCAACGCCGGGCAGTACGCGTTCAACAAGTACATGGGCCTGTGGACGCTGCGTCGGGCCCGGGATGCGCGGGCATCGGCGGAATCAGGGCCCGGCCGCTGACCTGGCCGCAGGAGCGGATCTGCGGGGCAGGCTGCGCCAAGCCTCGATCACAGCCTGCGCGGTGATTCCCAATATGCCTGGCGCATCGACGCGGCCGGTCAACGGGACGACGGTCGTACCGGGCCCTGTCGGCTGATTGATCGTCGGGTCGGCTGCGGCGAACAGCACGACGACCGGACAGCCCACGGCCGCCGCGATGTGCGCGGGACCCGAATCCACGGCGATCATGCTTTCGGCGCGCTTGTGCAGCGCGATCAGCGTCGGCAGCGGCGGCTCCCCGGCGACGTTATGGATGTCGGTGACGTTCGCCTCGCGGATGATGTCGTCGTTGAGCGCGCGTTCCTGCGTCACGCCGACGAGTACGATCGCCGTCGTCGGATCGGAGGCGCGCACCCCGCGCAATACGGCTCCCCAGCGGTCCTCCGGCCAGTACTTGATGTTGCTGCGCCGCCGCCGGCTGCCCCCGCGCATCGTGCGCTTGTTGCCCGCGTGCACAGTCACGATCGGGCGGCCGGCCAGACCGCGGCCCTGGAGCCAGACATCGCAGTCGGCGAGCTGCTCTGGCCCGACCTCGAGCTGTGATACGGCCGGCACGAGTGGTGTCCCGTCCTCGATGCGGCCGGTGAACGCCGGGGGCGTTGCACAGGCAATCCGGACCCAGCGTTCGACCGTGCGTTCTCCGGCTCGGATCGGAAACGCAGCGGCATCGCACATCTGGTCGGGCGCGATTCCCGTGTGGTCGAAGAATCCGCTGCCGGCATAGTCCTCGCAGAACCATACCGGACCCGCGCCGCGAGCGCGCAGCCGGCGCGCGAGACGCTGCTGGTCGAGGCTGAGCCAGAACGGCGTGCGGCGGCTTTTCAGTACGTGTATGTCCCCGACCCCCGGCTGACCGTGGAACAGCGGTCGAGTCCATGAGCCGGAGGAGAGCAGATCGACGGGTACGCCGAAGCGCGCGTGGAGCTGACGGATGAGCGCCGTCACCTGCACCATGTCGCCGAGGGCGCCGAACCTGACGACGAGCGGCCGGGCGAGTCGTGCGGCGTTGAGGCCCGTTGCGCCCGGCGGGACGCCTTCGTTGTTCGTCGCCCTGGTCATCCTGTTCGTCGCCGAATGCGCGAGCGAGGATATCAAACCGGGTGAACCGCAGCCCGTGTCATGCAGAGGGCCGCGCCTGACGTCGTTGCATTGGAGGTGGCAGAATGCCCGTCCTCATGCGTATGTCACTGCCAGAGACCGCGCGCCGGATGCTCCTCGCGCTCGTGTTCGCCGCCTGCGCCCCGGCGCAGGCCGAGGAGCCCTACGATCTCGTCATCCGCGGCGGGCGGGTCATCGATCCGCAGAGCGGTCTCGATGGCGTGCGCAACGTCGGTATCCGCGGCGGACGGATAGCCGCCGTCACGGAAGCGCCGCTCGACGGTGCGAGCGTGCTGGACGCGCGCGGGCTCGTCGTCGCGCCGGGCTTCATCGACCTGCACAACCACGCGTTTGCTCCGCACTCGCAGGAGTTGCGGGTGCAGGACGGCGTGACCACGGCACTCGAGCTCGAAAACGGCGTCCTGAGCCCGGCCAAGTGGCTCACCGGGCTGGCCGGCCGGTCGCGCTTCAACTTCGGCGCATCGGCCGGGCACTACGATGCGCGGCGACTCGCCATCGCGCAGACGCTGAAACGCGAGATCGACGACGATACCCCGCCGTCGCTCTACGCCAGCGAGCCGTCGACGCCCGAGCAGATCGAGTTCGCACTCGCGGAGCTCGCGCGCGCGCTCGACGAGGGCGGCATCGGCATCGGTTACATGCCCGAGTACATGCCGGGCACCAGCCACCTGGAGGGGCTGCGCGTGTTCGAGCTGGCCGCCGCGCGGAGCACCATGGTCTTTTCCCATCAGCGCTACGGCTCGATGGTGCCTCCGGGGACGTGGGTCGAGGCGGTGCAGGAGCTCGTCGCGGACTCGGCGATCACGGGCGCGCCGATCCACATCTGTCACGTGACGAGCATGAATCTCGGCCGGACGCCGATCGTTCTCGACATGATCGACGCGGCGCGAGCCCGGGGCGTGGATGTCACGACCGAGGCGTATCCCTATACCGCGTGGTCGACTGGTCTCGCCGGGCCGGTGTTCGAGCCCGGGTGGCAGGCGCGCTACGAGATCGACTACGACGACCTGACGATCGCCAGCACCGGCGAGGTCGTTACGGCGGAGACCTTCGAGAAATATCGGGCGCAACAGATGAGCGTCGTGGGGCAGGGCATACCCGAGTCGGCGATCGAGGCGGCCCTGTCCAGGCCCGGCGTGATGATCGTCTCCGACGCAGGCGACATCGAGACCGGCAAGGAGCATCCACGCGGCGCCGGGAACAACGGGCGCGTGCTGGGGCGTTATGTGCGCGAGAAGAAGGTGCTGACACTCGAAGATGCCATCGCCAGGCTGAGCTACCTGCCGGCGCAGCGGCTCGCGCGTGTTTCGGAGGACATGGGACGCAAGGGCCGCGTGCAGGTGGGCGCCGATGCCGATCTCACCGTATTCGATCCGGCCACCGTGGCCGACATGGCGAAATTCGGCGACTCCGACCACGCCTCGCGCGGGTTCGTCCACGTGATCGTCAATGGCGTGCCGGTCGTTCGCGACGCGCGGCTCGTTCCCGATGTTTTTCCCGGTCAACCCGTCCGCGGCAACGGAGCCCACAGGTGAGACGTGAGCTCGAGGTTCGGACGGAGCTGTGGACGCTCGACGAGCCCTTCGTGATCGCCGGGCTCGTGCAGCGCGACACGGAGCTCGTCGTCGTCGAGATCACGGCTCAGGGTCACTGCGGGCGCGGCGAAACCGAGCGCGACGACCTGCTTGCGCCCGGCCGCGCGAACGTGCTGGATGAGATCGAACGGGCGCGCGACGCCGTCGAGCGCGGGGCGAGTCGCCAGGACCTGCTGGAGCTGCTCCCCGCCGGCCCGGCGCGCAGCGCGATCGACTGCGCATTGTGGGACCTGGAAAGCAGGCTCGAGCAGACACCCGTCTGGGCGCTGGCGGGGCTGCCGCCGCCGCGGCCGGTGATCACGGCCTACACGCTGCGGGCCGGATCGGCCCCGAAGATGGCAGACGATGCACGCCGCAACACCGGGCGCCCGCTGCTCAAGCTCAAGCTCGAGGGCACGAGCGCGAGCGAGTGTGTCGAGGCCGTGCGTGAAGCTGCGCCGCGCGCCACGCTGATCGCCGACGCAAACGGCTCACTGTCCCCCGATCTGCTGACCGAGGTCATCGCCACCTGCGAGCGCAATCGCGTCGCCATGCTCGAGCAACCGCTGCCGCAGGGTGTGGACGAGGCGTTGCGGGGCATCGATCATGCGATCGCAGTCTGCGCGGACGAGAGCTTCCAGGATCGGAGCAGCGTGAGCGACGTCGTCGGGAAGTACGACATGGTCAACGTCAAGCTCGACAAGAGCGGCGGCCTGACGGAGGCGATTCTCACCGTCGCTGCGGCCCGGCGCGAGGGCCTTCGGATCATGGTCGGCTGCATGCTGGGCTCGTCGCTCGCGATGGCGCCGGCGCTGTTGCTCGCGACTCAGGCCGAGCACGTCGATCTCGACGGCCCGCTCATGCTTGGGCGCGACCGCGCTGGCGGCCTGCGCTACGTCGGGAGCACGGTGCATGCCGGGGAATCCGGCTTCTGGGGCTGGTCCGGGTGATCATCGACATCCAGAAGCCCTACCTGCTGTTTCTCGGCGACGCGCCGGACGAGCTGACGGCCAAGACCGCCTTCGGCATCCGGGACTGGTGTCGTGACGACTGCGTCGGACAGTACCGCTCGGTCCCCGGGAACGTCGATCTGGGGCTGCCGGAGATCACGCCGGCCGAGGCGCGCACCCGTGGCGCGCGCACGATGGTGATTGGCATCGCGAACAGCGGAGGTTACATACCGGAAAACTGGTTGCCGGGCATCGTCGCGGCCATCGAGGCCGGGCTCGACGTCGCCTCTGGAATGCACCAGCGTCTCGCCGACAATCCGGCCCTGGCGGGGGCAGCGAAGCGCGCGGGCGTGCGGCTTCATGACGTGCGCCAGCCGCGCGACGCGTTTCCGGTCGGGACCGGCCAGCGGCGCGCGGGCAAGCGACTGCTGACAGTCGGCACCGATTGCGCCGTCGGCAAGAAGTACACGGCGCTCGCAATCGAACGCGAGCTGCATCGTCGCGGCGTGCCCTGTGACTTCCGCGCCACCGGGCAGACCGGGCTGCTCATCAGCGGTCGCGGCATCGTCATCGACGCGGTCGTCGCGGACTTCGTCGCCGGCGCGGCGGAAGTACTGTCGCCGGCGAATCGCCCCGATCACTGGGACGTCGTCGAGGGGCAGGGGACGCTGTTTCATCCTTCCTATGCGGGCGTCACGCTCGGCCTCATCCACGGCACGCAGCCGGACGCGCTCGTCGTATGCCACGACCCGCAACGCCGCCATCTCGACGAGATGCCGGATTTTCCCGTCCCCGACGTTGCGGAATGCGCTCTGCGCCACGTTCAGGCGGCGCAGCTGACGAATCCGCAGGCGCGCTGCGTAGGGGTGAGCGTGAACACGTCGCGGATGCCGGATGAGGCGGCCGCGGAGTGCCGGCGGGTCATCGCGACCCGCATGGGCGTGCCCTGTGTCGATCCGATGCGCGATGGCGTCGCGCCCATCGTCGACCATCTGCTGAAGGGCGAGGAGTTTCAAAGCAAGAACCGGATGGCTGAGCCTCCACCCTTGCGGCACGATGAGTCGTAATCCGACAGTGTCGCAAGGAGAGCCGTCTTGAGCTTCCGCATCACGGGTCTCGACCCGAAACCGTTCCAGCACCTCTTCGGCCAGACCGTCGAGGAACTTCGCAAGCAGGGTGTCGTCCGGTATCTCGTGGACGCGAAGCCCGGCTATCCCGACCGGATCGAGGTTCGGGACGCCGAGCCCGGCGAGTCCGTGCTTCTGCTCAACTACACGCATCAGCCCGCCGACAACCCGTATCACGCAAGTCATGCGATCTTCGTGCTCGAGGGCGCGAGCGCAGCGTACGACCGGATCGACGAGGTTCCGGACGCAATGCGTATCCGGCCGATATCGCTGAGGGCCTTCGACGCCGACGATCTCATGATCGACGCGGAGGTGGTCGACGGGCGCGAGATCGAACCTGTCATCGAGCGTTTCCTGGCCGACGCTCGCGTCGCATATGCGCACGCGCACTACGCCAGACGCGGCTGTTACGCCGCTCGCATCGACCGCGCGTGAGCCCGCAGCGGGAAGGTCGGCGCGGTGAAACTTCTCCGCGCAGGGCCGATCAAATGATCATTGCCCGATCGTCCCGGCCCGGCGTCGCGAGGCCAGGAAATCTTGCGATGAAACTTCGAGTTCTGCTTATCCTGCTCACTGCCACCGCGCTTTCGGCCTGTGCGAGCCAGAGCCCGCGCGAGCGGGACGCGGAGGCCTACGAGCTCTACCGCGACTTCGCCGGGCCGCCGGTCGACGAATTCACCTACCTCGGGCGGTATGACGGCTGGCGCTCGCTGGGCCGCAACCTGCTCGCCATCCGCACGACGACGAGCGACGCATATCTCCTGACCGTCCAGGGTCCGTGCTCCGAGCTCGAGTTCGCGAACACGATCGCGCTGACGTCGACAGGCAACACCGTCCGGCGCGGTCTCGATTCGGTGCGGACTGGCCGCGTGAGCTGCACGATCACCGAGATCCGGCCGGTCAATTACGCCGGGTTGCGCAAGGCCCAGCGCGAGGAGGCGGCTCGCAATAAAGCCCAGGAGCCGGCGGCGCAGGGTCGTTCGTACTGAGTCAGTCGCCGGCGGCTCGTAGCCGCCGCCTTTCACCGCCAACTCGAGTAGCGCAAGGGCCGGTCAAGGGCACGCGCCTGAAGGCGGGGCCAACCCCGCCTCGTTTCGACCCGCGCGCTTACGTCGGGTCAGAGGTTCAATCGGGTGATGCGCGTGCCGTTGAGCGTGAGCCCCGCCATCAGGCCGCTGTTCGACAGGACGTAACCGACGATCGGCTGCTGCGCGGTGTTGGTCGTGACCTGCGTATTCGCCCCGACCGACAGCAGCGTCACCGATGCGTCGGCGCCCGCGGTCCAGCCGTTGCTGCGTTTGAACCCGTCGAGCGCCTCCTGCGTCATGAACAGGATGAACACCGCCTGCGACTGGGCGCCCGCCTGTAGACCGAAGGACCCGCCGGTCTGGCGGTAGAAGCCCGTGGTCTTGCCACCCTCGCGCAAAGCGCCCTCACCGGATGAGGCACCGAAGACGAAGCCGGCCGAAAGCACGGCCGGGAAGACCAATACGCCCTTGGCGCTCGCAACCATCTGCTGCGATCCCGCCGCTTGGCCATAGAGCTGGGCGAGCGCATTGTCGACGCCGGCGTCGATGCTGCGCCGGCGAGTCTCGGGATCCGTCCCGCCAGGGGCCGTGGTCGTGCAACCGGTCACCAGGAACAGGGCGCTGAGCATCGTGGATGCAATGACTGTTCTGTACATGTGGCTACCTCGAGATCAGTTTTCGCGGGCGAGCGAAACGCCAGCGCGCCGTCCGCCGTGCGCATTCGAGGCTGGTCGCCCTCCCGGCGCACGGTAGCGACCGTCGGGAGCGCGGCGAGGAACTGCCGCTCCTGATCCATGATGCCTTCGGGCTGTGGCGCAGGCCATCCGTGTGGCGGCGGCCGGTCCCAGGCTGAGCGCCGACCCCGCCGACGTGTACGTTCCCGATATCGGTTGCAGCCGGCCGTTCCGCTCACCTTGCCATCGGCGGAAAAGCTCATGGTCAGCGTCGTGCCGTCGAGCACGCTGACCACGGCCTGCCTTGCCGTTGTTGTATCCGGTAACGCGCCAGTTCGTGCCGCCGAGGTCGCTGCGGTTCCGGCGCCAGGCGCGCGAGCAGGGCCCCGCGATCGTCCAGCAGCTCGCAGCTTTCGCACTTTCGATGCGGTAGCTGCGCACGTGCGGCCAGGGCCGCCATGAACGCCTCGGCCTGGTTGCATGAGCGCGGGCGGCGTGCAGGCCATCTGCGTCATGGCGGCGCGCGACTCGATCGTCAGCGACGAACCGGTGCTCTGGTACGGCGCGGTGTAGCGGTTGCAGCCGTCGGTGCCGACGGCGCGCCCGCCCTCGAAGCGCAACGTGGCGCTGCTGCCGGACAGAACGTGCGGCCCGGCAACTCCGACAGCACCCAGGCGGTGCCGTCGAGGACCGGGGGATCAGCGACGACGGGTGCCGCGCCGGTGCTGCCCAACAGCAGGCCGGCGAGCGTCACCGTGGCGATCGGCGATACGGCCAGGCACGATCATGGCCTTACCCCAGGACGCCGGTGCATGCACACCTGCGAGCAGCTTAGCGGAGATCCGCGTCCCCGCGCACGGGCTTCTGCACCGCGTCTGCGCGCCGCACCAGGACCTCGACACGGCGGTTGAGCGCCGCCGCAACGTCGCCCGAGGAAAAGTCCAGCGGCCTTCGAAACCCGAGGCTCGCGACCTCGATCTCCGCGTCACCGATACCCGCTCTTCGCAGTTCACGCGCTACGTTCTCGGCGCGCTCGAGGCCGATGGCGTCGGCCGCTGCGCAGTCGCCAGCGGCGTCGGTGTGACCGACGACGAGCACCGCGGCGTGCCCGGCATCGCGAAGCGTCGCCGCGATTCGTCGTACGTCGGCTTTCGCGGCCTCGTCGAGCGCGGTGCGGGCCTTTCTCGAAGCGGATCGGATCCATAGGCTCCAGTGCCGGGTCTCCGTAGGCGAGACGTTGCGCGGCCGCGCCAGGCGGCCTCGTGCCCTCCCAGGCTGCGACTTCATCTGCTTCCGCGGCCGCGCTATCGAGATCTTCGGCAGCTGCGCCGGCTTCGGCCGCTCGCAGCAACCTCCGGCCGACCGCCATGAGCCCGCTTTCCCGACATACCCCCGCCAGCAGGCCGCGTGCCGTCGCGAGGTCGGCGGCTGCTCTGCGGCCGGTCGCCGGATCGATGGGCGCGCGCAATGCATGCGCGCCAGCCGTCAGACGCAATGCCGCGCCGAGCGCCGTCTGCGGGTGCTCGTCGATCACGTCGACACTCGCCGGCGGGCCGCGTCCGCGCGAATTCGCCCGTGAAATGCCAGGTAGCGACCCACTTCCTCGTCGAGCCGACCCGCCTCGTCAAGCAACGGCTGCAGCGCCGCCTCGTCGGCGGCGACAGCGGGTGCCGAGATGACGATCGGGACCGGCTCGCTCCGTACCTCTTCGTCGGCTTCCGCCAGGCTCATTCGCGCACGGACCTCGTATGCTCCGGGTCGCGCGAACGTCCAGCCAGTGTCGCTGTAGAAGATCTCGATCGACTGCGAGGTGGCCGTCCCGGGCTCGAGCATGGCGGACTCGTCGCCCAGCGGCTCGAGCGTGAACAGCGGCTGCAGCGCTCGCCATTCGTCGGATCCCTTCGCCCGCGTTTCGATGCGAACGACGGCGTATTCCGGCGACAGACGATCGACGAGCGCGAGGGGCGCGGAGCCGGTATTGCGGGCCTGCAGGCGAACCGTCACCGGGAAGCCGAGCGGGTACGCCGCGGCCTGGGCCGTAAGCTTGAGCTCAGCGGCCGCCTGGGCCGAGGCTGCGCCGGTCGGGCCCGCGTCGTCCCCGGCTTCGGCGTTCGAGATGCCCGTCAGCCCGAAGAACCACTGGCGCAGCAGCGTCAGCGGCGTGCGGCGCCTGCCCATCGGCGTGCGGCGTGCGAGCTCGCACTCGCGCGCGGCGCCACGGCCGAGATCGAATGCGGTCTTTGCGGCACCGGGCAGCACGTCCACGGACGGCGCGTGCTGGAAGTGCCGGACCGTCCTCGAGCTCAGCATCATCAGGGGTGTCTCGTTCAGGCGCCACCCGTCATCCGACACGTCCGAGATGCACCGGGTGGGCGCTTCGACCGTCAGTCGTCCATCCGGCGCGTGCTCGGCGTCGACGTGATGGCGATTGAAGGCGTGCAGCAGCTCGTGGGAGAGAGTGCGGAGCTGCAGCAGTGGCACCGCGTCGGGCTCGTGTCGCGAGAACAGCCGGCGTGTCGTCAGCGGCGCCACCGCAATCGCCTCGCGGGCCCCGAGGTCGAAGAGCACGCCGAACAGCGGCGTGCCAGTCTCGGATTGCAGGCCCGGCGCAGCAAGTGCATAGACCTGGCCATCGAAACCCGCACGCAGCTCGCGCACCGACCACGCTTCGAGATAGGCGAGCAGATCGGCCTGGTCGAGCGCTCCGGCCGAAGGCTCATATGGAAGGTTGGTCTGGTCGCGTTTGATCTCGACGTCGATTCCGCCCGATGCCAGCAGCGCGCGCGCGGAGACGGGTCCATCCGGTCCATCGACCTCGAGCGGCAGATCCTCGACACCGCGCAGCGAATCGATCTCCACGTGCACCCGGAAGCGCGTCTCGGCACAGTCCGGATCCGCGCAGCCGGCGATGGTGCGCAGGTGCGCCCACACGAGGACACCGGCAAACGCCGCCGCGATGGCGGCGACGGCCGGCCACCAGCGGGCGCGACGAGACTCCCAGGCGCGGTGTCGGGGTGTCGTAGCCATCGGATGGCCGTTCTGCGGGCTGTGTCTTAACGCATGAAGGATTGAAGCACGATACGCTAGCGGCCAGCCGCCGTCTGGCACGCCGGTCACTTCGAACCATGAAGGTATCCTGACTTGGCCAAAGTTTTCGTATCCCGTGAGAAAGAGCTCGCGCAGCTGCATCGATTCCTCGATCGTGCCATCGACGGACAGGGTCAGGTCTGCTTCGTCACCGGCGAGGCCGGGTTCGGCAAGACCAGCCTGACGCTGGAATTCGCGCGCCGCGCACAGCAACGCCACGCGGATCTCGTGGTCGCTGTCGGCGACTGCAACGCGCAGACCGGCATCAGCGACCCGTATCTCCCGTTTCGCGAAGTCCTCGGCAATGCTGACCGGTGAGCTCGACGAGCAGGTCGCGCAGGGAATGACGACCGAGGAGAACGCCAGCCGGCTCAAGGATTTCCTGCGCGTCTCGAAGCGCGTCATCGCGGAAGTCGCTCCGGACCTCATCGACCTGTTCCTGCCGGGCGCGGGCCTCGTGACCAAGGCCGGTGTGATCGTCGCCGGGGACAGGAGCAAGCGCGGGCCGACGCCCGTGCCCGGCGGACCGGCGCCGTCCGTCGCCGACGCGACGCCGGTGGCCGAACAGGGCCGCATCTTCGAGCAGGTCACCTCGGTCTTGATCGCGATGTCCGAGAAGCGGCCGCTGATCCTGATACTCGACGATCTCCACTGGATCGACGAATCCTCGGCCAGCCTGCTGTTTCACCTTGCGCGCCGAATCGAGGGCAGCCGCATCCTCATCATCGGCACCTACCGTCCGGAGGACGTCGCGATCGGGCGCGGTGACGAGCGCCACCCGCTGCCCCAGGTCGTTTCCGAGCTGAAACGACACTACGGCGAAGTGCTCGTCGTGCTCGGCGACGAGACGCACGAGGAGGTACGGCACTTCATCGACCAGTTGATCGACTCGCGAGCCCAACCGAGCTCGGCGACGACTTCCGACGTGAGCTCCAGCGGCGGACACGCGGGCATCCGCTGTTCGTAACCGAGCAGCTGCGCAACATGCAGGAGCGGGGCAACCTGGTGCGGGACGCGGAAGGCCGCTGGGTCCAGGGGCCTTCGCTCGACTGGAATGCGCTTCCCGCCCGGGTGGAAGGCGTGCTGGAGGAGCGCATCAACCGCATCCGCCGAGAGGTGCGTGAACTGCTGACGATTGCCAGCGTCGAGGGCGAGACCTTCACGGCCCAGGTCGTCAGCCGCCTGCAGAAGATCGAGGAGCGGCAGCTGCTGCGGATCCTGACCCAGGAGCTGGACCGCCAGCACCGGCTGGTGAGCGAGGCGGGCATCGAGCGGCTGGGCACGACGCGGATCTCGCTCTTCCGCTTCCGCCACCAGATGTTCCAGAGGTACTTCTACGACCACCTCGGCGAAAGCGAGCGCGAGCTGCTTCACGAGGACGTCGCGACGGTGCTCGAGGCCCTGTACGCGGGCCGGACGGAGAAGGTCGCCGTGCAGCTTGCTCACCACTATGAGCTGGCACGGTTGGACGAGCGGGCGGCCGCCTGTTTCCTGCAGGCCGGCCGCGGCGCGCTCGCAGTGCATGCGCATCGCGAGGCCATCACGCTGGCCGAACGAGGCATCGCCTCGCTCAACCGGATCGGCGACATCGCCCAGCATGCCGAGCTGCTGCTCGACCTCAACCTGCTGCTCGGCGAGGCGCAGCATCACGGAGGGCGGTTCGCAGAGTCGATGAATACGTATCGCCAGACCGCCGAGCTGGCCGCGAGTCTCGGTGATCCAGAGGCGCTGGCGGAGGCCGCGCTCGGTTACGACGAGCCGCGCTGGCGCTGCAACCTGCTCGAGCCGATTGCCACGAAGCTGCTGAAGCAGGCGCTGGACACTGCTCGATGCCGGGGACAGCGCGCTCCGTGTACGCCTGCTCGCGCACCTTGCGCGGGCCAGGCAGGGGCCTGGCGCCGGACGACGAGATCATGACGTTGCTGGACGAAGCGGTCGGCATGGCGCGGCGGCTCGGCGATCCGCGCGCGCTCGTCGAGTCGCTGCGCACCCGGCTGAGCTTCGACCGTGGACCCGAGCGCATCCAGGGTCGCATCGAGCTCATCGACGAGATGCTCGAGCTCGCGCGACGGATCGATGACAAGCCGCTGGTGATGGAGCTGCTCGCATTCCGGGTGTACGACGCCGTCGCACTGGGCGACACGGACAGCTGGGTGCGGGACCTCGAGCATGCACCAGCGCCTGGCCGACGAGATCGGCGAGCCCTTCTGGACGCTATAACGTCCGCGCCATGAAGACGGCTCAGGCAGTGAATGCCGGCCGGTTCGAGCAGGCGGAGGCGCTGGCACTCGAGGCGCTGCGAATGCGGCCAGAAGCTGGGCGTGAACAACGTCGGAAGGCGTGCTCGGCGTGCAGATGTTCACGATCCGTCGGGAACAGGGGCGGCTGCACGAGGTGGCGCCGCTGGTGAAGCACTTCGTCGAGGAGCGTGGCGCCGGCGCGGCATGGCGGCCCGGCCTGGCGTTGATCTACTCGGATCTCGAGCAGCTTGCCGGCAGCGCAGGCCGAGTTCGAACGCCTCGCGGCGGACGACTTTGCCGGCATTCCGCGCGATTCGCTGTGGCAGACCTGCATCTGCTACCTGGCTGAGGTCTGCGGCCGGCTGCAGGACGAGAAGCGCGCCACGATGCTCTACGGCCTGCTGCTGCCGTATGCCGACCTGACGGTCGTCGTCGGCAACGCCACGGTTTGCCTCGGCGCCACGTCGAGATTCCTCGGGCAGCTGGCGGCGGTCCTGGGACGGTGGGATACGGCCGAGGCGCATTTCGAGCACGCGCTTCGCCTGAATGCGCGCATGGACGCCGGTCACCTGGGTTGCGCATACGCGGTTCCAGTACGCCCGCATGCTGCAGCGCCGGGGTCGCCGCGACGACGCCGAACGCGCCAGGCCAGATGATCGACGAGGCCAGCATCGTGGCGCAGCAGCTCGGAATGCACGGCCTCATGGCGCGCATCACGGGTGAAACCGGTGTCCACTGACCGCCACTCTTTCTGTACTATCTGCGCCACGGATTCGAGCGATCCGAGAGGCCCCATGCCAGTATTTCTCGTTGAACGAAATTTTGCCGAAAAGCTCCAGGTGCCCCCGGACGTTGCGGCCAGCATCAACCGGGTAAACGCCGAAATCGGCGTGCAGTGGCTGATCTCCTTCCTGAGCGCTGACAAGAAGAAGACCTATTGCCTCTACGAGGCCTCGAGCGCAGAGGCGATTCGGGAGGCGGCCGTCCGCAACGGCGTGCCGGCCGACGTCATTATCGAGGTCGGTGAGCTATCGCCCGGGCGGGCTGACCGGCGCGATCCAGAAGGGACGCTTCGCCAACGCCTGAGGGCGCCGGCCGGACGGATTGCGTCTGGTCGTGTCGAAACCGGTGCGCCTCGTTCGTCTTTGAGTGTATCGGGCAGGCCCGTATCACTTGAACCTGCGACCAGGAGAGCACCATGACGACCTCGGAAATTCTGGCGACCGTCACCGCCGCGCTTGCGCTTACGCCGGTGCCTTCGCAGGCGCAGGACGCGAAGAGCGGTCATGTTGCCGCGAACGGCGTCGACTACTACTACGAGATCCGCGGCGTCGGTGAGCCGCTGCTGCTGCTGCACGGCGGACTCGGCTCGATCGACATGTTCGCGCCGATCATGCCGCGGCTCGCCGAGCACCGGCAGGTGATCGCAGTCGACCTGCAGGGCCACGGGCGCACGCGGCTCGGCGAGCGGCCGTTCAGCCTCCAGGCGATGGGCGCCGACATGGCGGTCGTAATCGACGAAGCTCGGGCACGAGCAGGTCGATGTGCTCGGCTACTCCATGGGCGGCGGGGTCGCATTCCAGCTCGCCGCCCAGCATCCGGAGAGGGTGCGCCGGCTGGTGCTGGTCTCGGCCGGCTACGCGCAGGACGGCTTCTATCCCGAGATGCTGCCGATGCAGGCCCAGGTGGGCGCGGCCATGGTCGAGTCGATGAAGGACACGCCCATGTACAAGTCGTACATGGCGGTCGCACCGCAACCGGAGGACTTCCCGCGCCTGCTCGACACGATGGGCGCGTGGATGAGAAAGCCCTACGACTGGTCGGCCGACGTAGCGAAGCTCAGGATGCCGGTCATGCTCGTGTTCGGCGACAGCGACATGTACCGGCCTGAGCACGTCGTGAAGTTCTACCAGCTCCTGGGCGGCGGACTCAGGGACGCCGGCTGGATGCGTGAGCATCAGTCGCAGAACCGCCTGGCCATCCTGCCGGACCAGACACACTACGACATCTTCTTCTCGCCCAGGCTGGTGGACGCCGCGCTGCCGTTTCTCGACGGCGCCACGGGGTCGAAAAGCTGGGACGAGCAACTGAAAGCGGGTGAAAAGACGGCCCGTTGACGCGGAGGGTCAAGGTCAACCATGAACCTGCAGGACTGGGGAGCGATCGGCGAGATGGTCGGAGCGCTGGCCGTGGTCGTCACCCTGATCTACCTCGCCAAGCAGATCCGCATGAATACCCATGCGATGGACGAAGGCCGCAAGCTCGCGCTCGCGCAGACCTACCAGATGCGCTCCGATGCCCTGCAGGCCATGCTCGTGCACGCGGCCGATTCGGAGCATATCGGCCCGATCATCATCAAGCTCACCGGGCTCGGCTATCCGGAGGATGTCAAGGCGCTGGATGAGCTGAGCGACGCGGAGCGGCGGCGGTTCAGGATGTGGCAGATCGCCCAGCAGACGCACTGGGACAACATGCACTACCAGTTCCAGCAGGGTTATCTCGACCGCGAGTACTACGAGGATGCGTTCAAGGATCGCGTCGTGCGGCTCGCGCCGACGTGGAAGGCGCTCGGCCTAACGAGCGGACGCCGGAGCTTCTTCGCCGAGATCGAACGCCTCGCGCGCGAGTAGGGCGGTCGGGATCAGGGCCGAGCACGGGGCCATCCACCCGAAACCGTCGACTACGTCACAGCCGCGCCGGCCCTGAGCGCGGGAGAGGCCGGCAGAAAGAGAGCTGCGTCGCCATGCCCGCCTGATCACAGCCCTACGATCTCAGATGCGGGTCAATCCGCGTCTGGATGCGTTCGGCTTGAAGCTCTATACCAAGGTCGTGCTGGCGCTGTGCACGGTTTTCGCCGTGTACGGCCTCATCGACTACACGATCCAGCGCCGGGTCATCCTGCCGAGCTTCGAGTCCCTCGAAGCCGAGTCCGCGCGCACCGACATGGAGCGAGTCGCGCGCGCGCTCGATCGCGAGCTCACGCAGCTCATGACTTTCAGCGCCGACTGGGGCAACTGGATCGACACGTACAGGTTCATGGAGGACCACGGCCAGGAATTCATCGACGTCAACATGAATCCGTCGTTCCTCAACTCCTCGGGAATCGAGCTCGTGGGGTTTCTCGATCGTGAAGGCCGTTACGTCTGGCGCCAGGGCTACGACGCCGGGGTCCACGAGCCGCTGCGCTTTGCGTTGCTGGACGACGACGGCCTGGAGTCAAGCCACCCGTTCCTGCCGTCGATTGTCAATGGCACGCGCAACCAGGGCATTGTCCTGACCGAGCACGGGCCGATGCTGCTCACGTTGTCGCCAATTCTCGACGGTAACGGCAATGGCCCGCATCGCGGCGCGGTGCTCATGGGCCGGTTGCTGACGACCGGGCGGATCGCGCAACTCGCGGAGCAGGCGCAGGTACAGCTGACCGTCAGTGCCCTCGCGTCGCCGTTCCTGCAGCGCGAGACCGCGCCGGACGGGGTCGTCACGACGCGCATCGTGCGCCGCGCAGACACGAACGAAGTCTATCGGCAGGTTACCGACGTCCACGGCAGGCACGCGCTGCTGCTGCGGATCGACGTGCCGCGCTCGATCACCGCCAAGGGTCTTGCCGCCACCCGATTTGCGCTCTCTTCGCTGCTGATCGTCGGCGTGCTCGTGCTGTTCGTGCTCATCCTCGCGATACGCCAGATCATCCTGCGACCGGTCAGCCGCATGACCCGACATGCCGTGCGCATCGCCGAGCACGACGATCTGACCGTACGCCTGGCGCTCGATCGCCAGGACGAGCTCGGCATCCTCGCCCGCGAGTTCGACCGGATGGTCGACAAGCTCGAGGACGCGCGACGCCGGCTGGTCGACCATTCCTTCGAGGCGGGCGCCGCCCAGATCGCGAGCGGCGTGCTCCACAACGTCGGCAACGCGATGACGCCGCTCGGCGTCACGGTCGCTTCCCTGCAGAAGAGACTGCGCGAGGCGCCGGCGGACGACGTGACACTCGTACTGTCGGAGCTCGACAAGACGGTCGACTCGGCCGAGCGCCGGGCCGACCTCGAGGAGTTCCTGCGACTCACCGGTCGCGAGCTCGCCAGTGCAGTCGTCCACGCACGCGGTGAGGCCGACACGGTCGCGCGCCAGGCGGAGGTCATCCAGCAGGTGCTCGCGCAGCAGCTCCGGACATCGCATGCCGCACCGGTCAACGAGGCCGTGCGACTGCCCGATCTGATCGAGCGCGCCGTCGAGATGGTTCCGACGGCGCTGCGTCCATTCCTGACGATCCACGTCGACCCCGGGTTGCAGTCGCTGAAATCCGTGCAGGTCGCGCGGATCACGCTGCAGCAGGTGTTCCAGAACCTGATCCAGAACGCGGCCGAATCGATGCGTGACGCCGGGCGCACGCGCGGGAATCTTCATGTGTCCGGCGGCATCGTGGCCGGCCCCGACGGTAACCGGCTCCAGGTTCGATTCACCGACGACGGCGCGGGTGTCGCACCGGAGCACCTGCCGCGCATCTTCGAACGCGGTTTCAGCACGAAGTCGCGCGAGTCGAACTCGGGCATAGGGTTGCACTGGTGCGCCAATGCGATGCACGCGCTCGGCGGCCGCCTCGAGGCCGAAAGCCCGGATGGGCGTCAGGGCGCCAGTTTCCTGGTCGTATTTCCAATGGCTGAGCACGGCGCCGCACGCGCCGCGTGAGAACTCACATGGCAGCACGCAAACAGCAGTTGATTCGCGTCCTCGTCGTCGACGATGACCCCGACATCCTGGTCGCATATCGGCAGGTGCTGAATGACACCGTGCCGAGCACGGACCGGGCCGCCATCGATGACCTGCGCGCCCGGCTGTTCGCGACCGGAGGCAAGCAGCGGCCGACCGCCACCGACGTCCACGGCCTCGTTCGAGCCGATCGCCTGCAATGGCGCGGAGGCGGCGGTCGAAGCCGTTCGACGGGCGCGCGCTGCCGGCGAGCCCATATCGGTCGCGTTCCTCGACATGCGCATGCCGCCGGGACCGGACGGCGCATGGGCCGCCGAGCGCATCCGCGAGATCGACCCGCAGATCGAGATCGTGATCTGCACTGCGTACTCGGACGTCGACCCGGCCGAGATCGGCCGGCGCGTGCCGCCGGCCGACAAGCTGTTCTACCTTCAGAAGCCGTTCCATCCGCACGAAGTCCGCCAGCTTGCGCTCGCGCTCGGGGAGAAGCGCGCCGGGATCGACCAGCGCACGACGCAGATGACCGACGTCGACCTCCTGACCGGCCTGCCCAGCCGCCCGCGCTTCATCGCACACCTCAAGGAAGCCGTGCAGGCGGCCGCGTCCAGCGGGCACAAGCTTGCGGTGCTTCACGTCGACCTCGACAACTTCCGCCGCGTCAACGACACGCTCGGGCTCGTCGCCGGTGACGAGCTGCTGCGGCTCGTCGCCCGCCAGGTCCGAGAGTCGGTGCGGCGCGACGACGTGGTGTCGCGCGCGCGGCGGACGGAGTCGGCCGACGACGTGGCGCGAATCGGCGGTGATCAGTTCATGGTGCTGCTGCACGCCATCGGCGACGCGAAGGACGCAGCGGTCGTCGCCGAACGGCTGACCAAGCCCCTTGTCGCCTCGACGCCGCTGGCCAATCGGTCGCTTTCGGTGACCGCGAGCATCGGCATCGCGATCTACCCGACGGACAGCGCGGACGACGAAGCGCTGCTGCGTCACGCCAGCATCGCGATGAGTGGCGCACGGCGCCGGGGCCCGGGTCACTACGCCTTCTACGACGAAGCGATGCAGGCCGGTGCTCAGACCCGGCTAAAGCTCGAGGGTTTGCTGCAGACGGCACTCGAGCGAAAGGAGTTCTCACTGCACTATCAGCCTCAGTTCGACCTCAGCACGGGCAAGATTTCCGGCGTCGAGGCGCTGCTGCGCTGGAACAACAGCGAGCTCGGCCCGGTAACGCCGGACGAGTTCATCCCCGTGGCCGAAGAAATCGGCGTCATCCTGCCGATCGGCGAGTGGGTGCTGCGAAATGCATGCCGGCAGGCCCGGATCTGGCAGGACAACGGTCTCCCGGTCACGCGGATAGGCGTCAACGTGTCGTGCCTTCAGTTCACGCAGCCCAACTTCGTGGCGCTCGTGGCCGACGTGCTCAAGGAGACGGGACTCGAGCCGCGAACCCTCGAGCTGGAAATCACCGAATCCCTGCTGATGAAGAACGAGGAGTGGACCGGAAAGCTGCTGGTGGAATTGCGCGAGCTCGGTGTCTCGGTCGCGATCGACGACTTCGGCATCGGCTATTCGAGCCTCGGCCGGCTCAACGATTTTCCGGTGAACCGGCTGAAGATCGACCGTTCCTTCGTGCAGGGCGTCGACAATGCAGGTCGACCCGCCACGCTCGTCACGGCCATCCTGTCGATGGCCAAGGCGCTGGGGCTGGATGTCGTCGCGGAGGGCGTCGAGGATTTCAATCAGCTCCTGCGTCTGCAGGATCAGCATTGCAACGAAGTGCAGGGATACCTGCTCAGCAAGCCGATGCCGGCCGAACAGGTCACCGAGTTGCTCGAGAGGCTCGCAAACAGCGACGCCACGAGCCGAACGATGCGCCTGCGAAGCCTGGCGGGCTGACTGCGGCTGCGCTTTGCGCCGAAGTGGCTTCCTCGACATACTTCTTCGCGTTGTCCCAGGCGCCGCCACCCACGTTGTCCGGCTCCCAGTCGATGGTGAGCTCGTCAACTCGGCGGCGGGACGGACGCGTGCTGGCATCGAGACCCTGACTCGCTGTGACACGCTCCGAGCGTATACGGCAGCGCTGCAGGTGAATGGTGTCGGCGCATCGCTGACCCGCTGCAGCGGAACTGTGCGCGCTGCCTACTCCGTCTCGACGTCCACTGACGCCGCGAGCCCGGCCGTCGAGATCGTCGATCGGCCAGAGTTCGACTTCCGCCTTTCCGCTCCGCCTGCCGTCCGGGGCGTATTCGAACGGCTTTCCGATGTCGCGCATGAGCCGCAGCACGTAGACATTTACGAGCGTCACCAACGGTACCATCAGGTTCGACCAGCGTGTTGCTGAACTCGGCGATCAGCATCAGGCCGATCACCATGACTACCAGCACCTCGAGCAACGCGTACGCCGGCGGCAGAAGCCGATCCTGCCGGTGACCTCGTTCGCGAGACGCTCTTTCTCTCGGCATCAGCTCGGGATCGCGCGCGAGGCGTACGGACCCGCCACCTCCCGTTCGAGCCAGGTGATCAACCTCGGCTGCTCACAGCGCCCCATAGACTTCGTCGGTTTCGACGCTGGTGCAGTGAGCCAGTTCATGATCTCGTCGGTCGCTCCAGGACGCTGCGTCGCATCAACGGCACTTCAGCGCCGTTTCTATATGACCGCCGCGGAGGGAAACTGCTGCTCGATATCTCGAGGTCAACGGCGTCTCCGCCTGGGCCACGCGGGCCCATTCTTCGTCGGCACTGGGCCCGCGAGCAACGCTATCGGGTCGAGGCCGTTACGTGTCCCGTTCGACGTCCGCTGGCACCAGACTTCGGGATCGGATTCGACGACCGCGGGCTCGTGACCGGCCTTCCGTGCTTATGCGCCGGAACCAGCGTCACCTTCGCGCTTCTCGTCCTCGGGCTCATCGGGCTTGGGCTCGTGCGGGTCCAACCCAGCCTCGTCCGGCTAGAGCGTTAGATGACCAGGCCCCGACGGTCCATCCACCAGACCACGACCCACCAGAAGCCCACGAAGGCCACAGCGAAGGCCAGCGAGGGCAGGTACGGTCCGAAGATGCGGTGTCATCCAATCGGCGAATACCGAGTCCGGTAGAGCCGATTCCCACCAACCGAGACCAGCCAGGGCGTAGACCATTACCGCCGAGCCCGCATACGCGGCAATGGCATTGACGCCAAAGCGTCGCCCGAACGCGGGCGCGCCGCGCAGGTCGACGAGTACATGCGCCAACCACAGCGCGAGCGTGGCCCAGCCTGCGGTCCAGACGACGTAGGACGAGGTCCAGAGGTTCTTGTTGAGCGGCAGCCACGACGACCATAGGCCGCCCAACGCCAATGCTGCCACACCCGCGAGCAGCAGAGCACCGGCCTGCCCGCGCCGCAGCCAGTCACCGGCACGCAGCCCCAGCAGGGTCGTGGCGAGGGCGCCCATGGTGCTGAGCAGGCCTTCCGGATCGTGGCCGCGGCCCGTCGACCCGTCGAACTGATAGTTCATCGGCCCGAGCAGCCATGTGTCCGTTCGGGATGCAAGGTTCTCGAGCGGCGCATAACCGCCACCGCCGTGCGAGCAGTACCCAGTAGCCGAGCAGGAGCGCGCGCGATCAGCCACCATTGCTGCCGCGGCACGCAGATGCAGAGCAACCCCGGCCGCCAGCAGCATAGCACAAACCGATCCGCTGCAGCACGCCCCACGGGCGGAAAAGTCCTGGTCCAGCCACCAGAACGCCAGCGCATGCAGGAGCAGGCCCAGGCCGATGATCTGCGCCGCGCGCCAGCTAGCACCTTCGCGCGCAAGCCGCCCGGTCGCCGCCGCGCTCCAGCCGTGGCACGAGACCGAGCGCCAGCGATACACCGACGATGAACAGGAAGAAGGGAAATATCAGGTCGGTCGGTGTGCAACCGTGCCATTGCGCGTGGCGCAGCGGCCAGTAGACGTGGTCCCAGTCACCGGGATTGTTGACCAGCAGCATGGCGGCCACAGTCAGCCCGCGCAGCGCATCCAGGGAAACGTAGCGAACGTGCGGGTTCGCGCAATCATCTGTGTTGCGCTGGATGCGAAGGGTTGATCCACGGAGGGCAGGGGTGGAAATCAAGCGCGCCGATTCTACCGGCTGCGATGCCGCCTGATCGCGCGCGCAGCCGCTCTGGACCTTGAAGCGGTAGGGGACAGGCCCGTGCGGGGACAGTCCTCTGCCGTCAGAGCAGCGGCACCAGCAGCAGCGCGACGATGTTGATGATCTTGATCAGCGGGTTGATCGCAGGGCCCGCGGTGTCCTTGTAGGGGTCGCCCACGGTGTCGCCGGTCACGGCCGCCTTGTGCGTGTCCGAGCCCTTGCCGCCGAAGTGGCCTTCCTCGATGTACTTCTTCGGCGTTGTCCCAGGCGCCGCCGCCCGTGCACATCGAGATCGCGACGAAGAGGCCGGTGACGATCGTGCCGATCAGCACGCCGCCGAGCGCACGGATGCCGGCGCCGGGGCCCAGGAGAAAGTTCATGCCGAAGCCGACGATCACGGGGATCAGGATCGGCAGCAGCGAGGGGATGATCATCTCCCGGATCGCCGCGCGCGTGAGCAGGTCGACGGCCTTGGAGTAATCGGGCTTCCCCGTGCCCTCCATGATGCCCTTGATCTCCTTGAACTGCCGGCGCACCTCGACCACGACCGAGCCCGCCGCGCGGCCGACCGCCTCCATCGCCATCGCGGCGAAGAGATACGGCACCAGGCCGCCGATGAAGAGGCCGATGATCACCGCCGGGTCGGCGAGCGAGAAGTCCTGCAGCTTGCCCGCGATGTCGAGGTTGTGCGTGTAATCGGCGAACAAGACCAGCGCCGCGAGGCCGGCCGAGCCGATGGCATAGCCCTTGGTGACGGCCTTGGTCGTGTTGCCGACGGCGTCGAGCGCGTCGGTGATCTTGCGCACGTCCTTCGGCAGGCCGGCCATCTCGGCGATGCCGCCGCCGTTGTCGGTGATCGGGCCGTAGGCATCGAGCGCCACGATCATGCCGGTCATCGACAGCATCGCGGTCGCGGCGATCGCGATTCCGTACAGCCCCTCGAGCTGGTAGGCGCCCCAGATCGCGGCGCAGATCGCGAGCACCGGCAGCGCGGTCGACTTCATCGACACCGCGAGGCCCGCGATGACGTTGGTGCCGTGGCCGGTCTGCGAGGCCGCGGCCACGTAGCGCACCGGCTCGTACTCGGTCGCGGTGTAGTACTCGGTGATCCAGATCATCGCCGCGGTGAGCGCGAGCCCGATCAGCGCGCAGAGGAACAGGTCGTTGGCCTCGGCGCCCATCATCATCTTGGTGACGAAATAGAACGCGATCGCGGCGATGACGCCCGAGACGATGATGCCGCGATAGAGCGCGTTCATGATCTTGCCGCCGTCGCGGGCCTTGACGAAGAACGTGCCGACGATCGAGGCGACGATCGACACCGCGCCGAGCACCAGCGGGTAGAGCACCGCATTGATGCCGAGCGACTGCATCGTGAGCCCGGCGAGCAGCATGGTCGCGACCACGGTCACCGCGTAGGTCTCGAACAGGTCCGCCGCCATGCCGGCGCAGTCGCCGACGTTGTCGCCGACGTTGTCCGCGATCACCGCGGGGTTGCGCGGATCGTCCTCGGGAATGCCGGCCTCGACCTTGCCGACGAGATCGGCGCCGACGTCGGCGCCCTTGGTGAAGATGCCGCCGCCGAGTCGCGCGAAGATCGAGATCAGCGAGCCGCCGAAGGCGAGCCCGACCAGCGCATGCAGCGCCTCGTCGACGCTGCCCGTCATGCGCAGCATCAGCGCGAAGTACGCGGCGACGCCGAGCAGTCCCAGACCGACGACCAGCATCCCGGTGATCGCGCCGCCGCGGAACGCGACCTGAAGCGCCGGGTTCAGGCCGACGCTCGCCGCATGCGCCGTGCGCACGTTGGCGCGCACCGAGACGTTCATGCCGATGTAGCCGGCGAGCCCCGAAAGGATCGCCCCGACCGCGAAGCCGCCGGCGGTCGCCCAGCCGAGCGCGAAACCGAGAACGACGAACAGCACGACGCCGACGATCGCGATCGTCGTGTACTGGCGGTTGAGGTAGGCACCTGCGCCCTGCTGGATGGCCGCGGCGATTTCCTGCATGCGGGCGTTTCCGGCGGGCTGGGCGATGATCCAGCGCACGGAGACGATGCCGTACAGGATCGCAATCACGCCGGCGCCGATCGCGAGCCACAGCGCGAGGTCAGTGGTCATTGTTGGAGCTCCCGTCTCTGGTATTTCTTGGCCTGTTCGTCGGCCGGGCGCGTGTTCCTGCGCCGCTGCACCGCAAAAAAGGCGCGAAACTATACCACAAAGGCGGTCTTGAGCTTCCGCCGCACGGGCGTATTCCGGAGCTTGACGTATTGCGGGAGACCGTCCCGGTAGGGCGGGTAATCCTCGCCCCGGATCAAGGGGGACAGGTAGCGACGGCCCTTCGCCGTGATGTGGAAGCCGTCCGCGGTGATGTAGTCACGCGGCAGCATCTTTTCCTGGTTCGCGACGTCCTCGAGTTTTGCGGTCCCGATCTTCCAGCGGTACGGCCGATTGGACGTCCGCACGATCGTGGGCATCACCGAGTTCTGGCCCTTGAGCGCGAGCTCCACGGCCACTCGCCCCACCGCGTATGCCTGCTCGACGTCGACCTTGGAGGCGATGTGCCGCGCGGCGCGCTGCAGGTAGTCCGCCACCGCCCAGTGATACTTGTAGCCGAGCTTCTCCTTTACGAGCTGCGCGATCACCGGCGCGACACCGCCAAGCTGCGCGTGACCGAACGCATCGCGCAGCCCCGCGTCCGAGAGAAACTTGCCCTCGGCGTTCTTGACCCCTTCGGAGACGACGACCGCGCAGTAGCCATGCTTCTCGACGCACTCGCGTACCCGCGCGCAGAACCGCTCCTCGTCGAAGCGGATCTCCGGAAAGAGGATCACGTGCGGCGCATCCCCCGCCTTCTCGGCGGCGAGCCCGCCCGCCGCCGCGATCCAGCCGGCGTGGCGGCCCATCACCTCCATGATGAAGACCTTCGTCGAGGTCTTCGCCATCGAGGCGACGTCGAATCCGGCCTCGCGGATCGACACCGCGACGTACTTCGCGACCGAGCCGAAGCCCGGACAGCAATCCGTGATGGGAAGATCATTGTCGACCGTCTTCGGCACGTGGATCGCCTGGATCGGGTAGCCGAGCCTTGCGCCCAGCATCGACACCTTGAGGCAGGTGTCGGCCGAGTCGCCGCCGCCGTTGTAGAAGAAATAGCCGATGTCGTGCGCCTTGAAGACCTCGATCAGCCGTTCGTACTGCGCGGGGTTGTCCTCGTATTTCTTCAGCTTGTAGCGCGCCGAGCCGAATGCGCCCGACGGGGTATGCCGCAGCGCGCGGATCGCGGCGGCGCTCTCCCGGCTCGTGTCGATCAGATCTTCGGTGAGCGCGCCTACGATGCCGTGGCGTCCGGCGTATACCCGGCCGATCCGCGACCTGTGGCGACGCGCCGTTTCGATGACCCCGCAGGCCGAGGCATTGATCACGGCGGTCACGCCGCCGGACTGGGCGTAGAAGGCATTTCTGCGTTGCGTCTTCATGCGCGAAATCATAACGGAAATGGAGAATGTCCCCATTTTCCGGTAGGGTGCGCGGTTCTCGGCAGGCCCTGGATCAGCGAAGAATGCGACTCGTACTGCTCGGCGCACCCGGTTCCGGCAAGGGCACTCAGGCCCAGCGGCTGCGCGACGAAAAGGGCATTCCGCAGGTGTCGTCCGGCGACCTGCTGCGCGACGCCGTCAAGCGCGGCACGGAACTCGGCAAGCGGGCCAAGGCCGCCATGGACGCGGGCGAGCTCGTGTCCGACGAGATCGTCCTCGGGCTGATCCGCGAGCGCCTGCGGCCGGCCGGACGCGGCCGCCGGGTTCATCCTCGACGGTTACCCGCGCAACGTCGCGCAGGTTGCGGCGCTCGATGCCCTGCTCGCCGAGCTCGGCCAGCCCATCGACGCCGTCGTGCTGATGGACATCGATCCGTCGGTGCTCCTCAAGCGGCTGACGGGCCGCAGCAGCTGTCCCAACTGCGGCAAGGTCTTCAACGTCTACACGGCGCCATCGACGAAGGGCGATCGCTGCGACAACTGCGACGCGAGCCCGGTGCTCGTGCAGCGCAACGATGACCGCGAGGAAGTCATCGGCAAGCGCCTGCGGGTCTACGAGAGCGACACTCGTCCGCTGATCGACCACTACCGCGGTCGCGGCCTGCTCAGGGTCGTCGATGCCGAGGGTCCCGTCGAGCGGGTCTACGCGGATTCCTGCGCGCCGCCGGCGGCGCCTGAACTCCGGCGGCCGTCGCCAGCGCAAGCAGCCGTTCGCCGATCGCGCCGCGCCGCCACCCGTGCAGCACGGCGGCGTCGGGTTGGCCGAGCACGATCGCCTCGACGTCGCGCCGCGTTGCCAGCACCTCGGCGCCGAGCTCGAGTTTCGTTGCTTCGGTACGGACTTCGTCCATCAGCCGCCCAACGAGCGCCGTCTCCCAGGCCTCGAGCCGGCGCCCGGGCAGGTCCATCGTCGCGTCCGCTTCGCGACGCGGCTTCGTCGATGATCGCGAGAAGCTCCTCGCCGCGCTTGCGCAGGACGGCCGGTGGCAGCGAGCGAACCGCTGCCAGCTCCTCCAGGCTGCGGGGTGCGAGTGTCGCGATCGAAAGCAGCGCTTCGTCCGGCAGGATCCAGCCGCGCGGACGGTCCGCGGCGATCGCGCGCTCCTCGCGCCACCGCGCGAGCCCGCGAGCGGCCGATCGCTCCGTCGGTTTCAGCCGGCCGATGCCTTTCAGGCGTCGCCAGGCCTCCGCCGGCACGGTGCGGTACAAGTCCTCGTCCGCAAAACCGGACGCATCCTCGACGAGCCAGTGCAGCCGGCCGCGCGCCTGGAGTGCTGCATCGAGCTCGGCGTGCAGCTCGAGCAGGTGGTGTACGTCGTCGGCGGCGTACGCAAGCTGCTCCGGCGTCAATGGTCGGCGCGACCAGTCGGTGCGGGTCTGACCCTTGTCGATGGAGTGACCGAGCTTCCGGGCGACGAGCTCTGCGTAGCCGATCTGCGGAGCGAGCCCGAGCAGCGCCGCCGCGATCTGCGTGTCGAACACCGGCAGCGGCACCCGCCCGCCGGCGAGGTACAGCACCTCCAGATCCTGGCGCGCCGCATGCAGCACCTTGATCCGCGTCGGCTCGGCCAGCAGTTCGAGCAATTCGCCCAGGTCGAGCCCGTTCAGCGGGTCGACCAGGTAGCAGTCCGTGTCGGTCGCGATCTGGACGAGACAGAGTTGCGGATAGTAGGTGCGCTCCCGCATGAATTCCGTGTCGATCGCGAGGCGGACCGCGCCTCGCATGCGGAACACGGCCGAGGCGAGCTGCTCGGCGCTCGTAATGAGCGTGGTGTCGCGCATTGTCGCTCGGGCCTGCGTGTAGAATCCGTGCAACTTCGGCTCCCGCGCCTCGTCGTGCAGCAGTTCCTCAAGGTCTTCCTCGACATCGTACTCTGGCGGCGGGGCCCGCAGGACCTGCCGAACTCGGGACTTCTGGTGATCCTCACGCTGATTGCATTCGAGCTGGTGAATCTGCTGCAGATCGCGTTGCTCGGAGCATCCGCCGCCGAGCTCGTGCTGTACCTCGTCATCGATCCGCTGCTGCTGATGGGCGGTCTCTGGCTGGTCATGAAACTCTTCGGTCGCACCGAACGCTGGCCGCAGACGATTTCGGCGCTGCTCGGCTGCTCGGCGCTGCTGGCGCTCGTCGTGTCAGTGCCGATGGTGCTGCTCGCCGGGCCTCGGCTGGCGCAGAACCCGCCGGCCGCGGCGCAGCTCCTCGCGCTCGGGATGGTCGTCGCCTTCATCCTGGTCGCCGGCCGGATCATCCAGCTCGCGACCGAGTCGAACCTGCTCACCGGCTCGGCGATCGCGACCACCTATGTCGTGATCCTGCACGCGCTGGCGGGCATGGTCCCCGGACCGGGAACCTGAGAATGCACCTGCACATCCTCGGGATCTGTGGCACGTTCATGGGCGGGATCGCGGCGCTCGCGCGTGCCGCGGGACATCGCGTCACGGGCTGCGATCGCAACGTCTACCCGCCGATGAGCACTCAGCTTGCCGCGCTCGGCATCGATCTCATCGAGGGCTACGAAGCCGACCAGCTCTCCCTCGACGCCTGATGTGTTCGTCATCGGCAACGTCCTGAGCCGCGGCAACCCGCTCATCGAGGCCCTGCTCGACAGCGGCCGGCCGTACGAGTCCGGCCCCGGCTGGCTCGCGCGCAACGTGCTCGTCGATCGCTGGGTGCTGGCTGTCGCGGGCACGCACGGCAAGACCACGACCAGCAGCCTGCTCGCATGGATCCTCGAGCGCGGCGGACTCGATCCCGGATTCCTGGTCGGCGGCGTGCCGGTCGACTTCCAGGTGAGCGCGCGTCTCGGTGGTGGTCGTCACTTCGTCGTGGAAGCGGACGAGTACGACACGGCGTTCTTCGACAAGCGGGCGAAGTTCGTGCATTACCGGCCGCGCACGGCGATCCTGAACAATCTCGAGCACGACCACGCGGACATCTACCCGGACGTCGAGTCCATCCAGCGGCAGTTCCACCTGCTGCTGCGCACGATGCCCGGCAACGGCCGTCTGGTCGTCAACGCGCGCGACCGGCGCCTCGACGAGGTGCTGGCGATGGGCTGCTGGACGCCGGTCGAGCGCTATGCGGTGGATTCTGCCGTGACGGCGGACTGGCAGCTGGTGGCCCGCGACGCGGGCTACGGTCACTTCGAGATCCGGCAGGGCGCGCGCAGCGTCGGCGCCGTCGACTGGCGGATGTTCGGGCGCCACAATGCCGAGAACGCGCTGGCCGCATTCGTTGCGGCGCGGCACGCCGGCGTCGATGAGCAGGCCGCGCTCGAGGCGCTGGCGAGCTTCGGCGGCGTGCGACGACGTCTCGAGATGCGTGGCAACGTCGCCGGTATCATCGTCTACGACGATTTTGCGCATCACCCGACGGCGATCAGCAACACGCTCGACGGCGTGCGCCGGCGGCAGGCCAACGGCCGCGTCATCGCGGTACTCGAGCCGCGTTCCAACACCATGAAGCTCGGCGCACACAAGGCAGCGCTCGCGGACTCACTCCGCGCCGCCGACCGGGTCTTCATCTACCAGTCGCCCGAAGTGAAGTGGGACGTCGCCGAGGCGATGCAGCCGCTGGGGGCGCTTGCCGTCGTGCAGACGGATCTCGAGCGCCTCACGTCCGCGCTCGCGGCCGAGGCCCGGCCGGGTGATCAGCTCGTGCTGATGAGCAACGGTTCCTTCGGCGGGCTGCACGAGCGGCTGCTGGCGGCGCTGCGGGCGAGGGCCGCGCCGGAACGGTCATGAGCGGCGGCATCGAGATCCCGCTGTTCCCGCTCGGTACCGTGCTCTTCCCGGGCGGCTCGCTTCCGCTGCGCATCTTCGAGGCCCGATACATCGACCTCGTCCGTGACTGCATGCGTACCGGCAGCGGTTTCGGCATCGTGCTGATCCTCGAGGGGCCCGAGGCAGGTGGCCCGGCTCGGACCTGCGACGTCGGCACGTACGCGCGAATCATCGACTTCTCGCAGCAGCCAGACGGGTTGCTCGGCATCCACGCCGTCGGCGAGCGCCGCTTCCGCATCCGCGCACGGCGTCGTGCGCGCGACGGCCTCAACCTGGCGGACGTCGAGTGGCTGCCCGAGGAGCCCAGCGTCGAGTTGCCCGAGGAGTTCGCGGAACTGCTGCCGGCGCTCGACGTCGCGCTCGACCAGATGGGCGAGCCGCATTCGGCACGCGAGCGCCGGCCGCACGACGCGACCTGGGTCTCGGGACGGCTGGCGGAGATCCTGCCGGTGCCTGCCGTGCACAAGCAGCACTGCCTGGAGCTCGATGATCCACTCGAGCGCCTGCGCTACCTTCGACCGATGTTCGAGATCGCGCCCGCGTAGCAAATCGGTGCACAAATCGGTGCCGGGCCGCAGTTTCGCAGTTATTCTCGCGAAGCGTCTGTGACTTGCCCGAAGTCGCATGAATAACTGCGAAACTGCGGCCCGGCACCGGCCTCCTACGGGTCGAGCCCGTGGCTTCGCAACAGGTCCGCCGCGAGCTCGCGCGACTCCGGGTTGCGCCGCATCTCGTAGTAACGCATGCGCTTGTAGACCGCGTACGACGCGGCGATCTGGGCGGCAACATAGCCGCGCGGGCCGTCGAGGAACGCAAGCCGCAGGAAATAGTCCTTCAGGAACGTGGCCACGAACACCAGCGGCACGGGCCATATTCGCGGCGGCCGGCCGCGATCGAGCCAGTCGCGTGCCTTGAGCTCGGCATAGAGCAGCACCTTGAGCTGCTTGTGCGCGAGCGTCGGGTTGTGCTCGTGAACGATCGGATGCCGGAAAGTCATCGTCGGGCCGTCGAAGCTCAGGCGCTCGTGGACGCGTGTGTCCGTCCATCGGGCACGGCTGCGATGATAGAACCGCGTCACGCGCTCGCCGACCATCGGTCGATACCACCGCATCGGGGCGCCCATGTACAAGGTCTGCCGTCGAAGAATCGCGCCTGCGTACTCCGAGCGCATGAGTTGCGGGAGCTCCTGCGCCATCTCGCACGCCAGCTCGGGAGAGAGCGCCTCGTCGGCGTCGAGCGCCAGGATCCAGTCGTGCATTGCCTGCGTGGTAGCGAAATTCCGCTGAGGCCCGAAGCCGAGCCATTGCTGGTGAACGACACGGGCGCCGTGCGTGGCTGCCACCTCGGGCGTGCCGTCGGTGCTCCCGGAATCCACGACCACCTTCTCGGCCACGAACGGGACGCTGTCCAGACACCGGCCGAGGGCCGCCGCTTCGTTGCGCGCGATGACGAGCAGCGTGACGGGAAGGTCGGTGCCCGCATCCATGCGCTCAGTTTCCCAGTCCCGCCCGAAGGCCGCAACGGAGTCGCCGGCTTTCGCAGATCCGGAGGATCGGGTAGCGTGAGCACTCGCTTCTTCCGGAGCCTTCCACCAGATGTCCGTGGCCCGTTTCGATGCGCGGCGCAGGAGACGCGCAGGTCGGCGACCCTGCGTCCTGATCACAGGCTGCTTCGCCGTGCTCGCAGTTGGCGTATGCGTGTGTGGTCCCGCCTTCGCGGGGTCGCCGTGGCTGGAACCCGGCGACGTCGGGCTGCGGCACGACCTCGAGCTGCTGGTCGACGAGGGTCTGCTCGACGTCCATCTCAACGTGTGGCCGATGTCCTGGCCGCAGATTCTGCGCAGCCTGGAGGAGCGCCGCTCCTCGACAGAGACGACGTCTCCGGGGACGCAGGCGGCGCGCGCACGGGTGCTGCGACTCGCGCGGTTGGAATCGCAGACCGGCGGCTCCATCGAATGGCGCGCGGCCGCGAGTGCACGGCCAACCGAGCTTCGGACCTTCGAGTCCGTGCCGCGCGAGGAAGGCGAGCTCGAGGGAGCGTACGAGTGGCTCGGCGACCGATTCGCGCTGCGCCTCGCGGCCACCGTCGTCGCGGACGCAAGCGATGGCAAGACCGCGCGGCCCGACGGGAGTTACGTCGGGATGACGCTCGGCAACTGGATGCTCTCGGCCGGATATCTCGAGAGATGGTGGGGACCGGGCTGGGAGGGCAGCAACATCCTGGGCAACAACGCACGTCCGTTTCCGGCGCTGGGCCTGGACCGACAGTTCACCGATCCGTTCGAGACCCGCTGGCTGTCGTGGCTCGGCCCGTGGTCCGTCAACGCGTTCTACGGAGTTCTCGAGGGCCACCGCGAGGACGTCGACCATCCGCATTTCCTCGGTCTCCGGATCACGGCCAAGCCGTTCAACGCTGTGGAGCTCAGCCTGATGCGCACGGCGCAGTGGTGTGGCGACGACCGCAACTGCGACTGGGACACCTTCTGGAACCTGATCACAGGCAAGGACAATGCGGGCGAAACCGTCGACGTGGAGGAGGAGCCGGGCAACCAGATGGCGGGGTGGGATCTGCGCTGGGCATCGCCGTTCGACAGCGGACCATGGGCGTTCTACTACCAGGACATCGGCGAGGACGAATCGAACGGCAGGCCGATCTTCCGGCTCAAGCAGGGCGGGCTGGAGTTCTGGGGTGATCTGTCCATCGGGCACCTCCTGGCGCGCGCACGTGGAATGGTCGGATACGAATCCGCAGTGCGCGGCATCGTCGATCGGCTGCGCCTACCGGGGCGGGCCTATGAACATCGAGGGCTACAGCTACTTCGAGCGCTCGCTGGGTCACGCCATGTTCTACGGCGGGGAGATGTACTCCGCAGGCGTGACGCTCGCGATCGCCGACGGATCGACGATCAACACCGTGCTGCGTCGGGCGGAGCTCGACCAGCGCGATGCGAACCAGTTCCACACGGTCGTCGACCAGCCCGAGGAACGATGGAACCTCGAGGTGTCATGGCGGCGGGCCCTGGGGCCGGTCAGGCTCGCTGTCGGTGTCGGCGCCGATCAGGGTGATCGCGCGGACGGAACCGACTATCTCGCGGGTCGGGGTTTCGTCGAGGTGCGTGGCGACTTTTAGGCCGCGTCAGCCGCAGCCGAGCCCTCACCGCTAGATTCGCGCGAACACGCGCGCGGCGGCTGCGATGGTCGCGTCGATCAGCTCGTCGGAATGAGCAGCCGAGACGAAGCCGGCCTCGAATGCCGACGGCGCGAGATACACGCCCTCGGCCAGCATGCCGTGGAAAAAGCGCTTGAAACGCTCGATGTCGCAGGCGGTCGCCTGTGCAAAGCTCGAAACGACCGGCGCGTCCGTGAAGAAGAGCCCGAACATCCCGCAGACGTGGTTCGTCGCGAGCGGAACGCCCGCGCGTGCCGCGGCGTCACGCAGTCCTTCCACCAGCCGGCCGGTGGCCGCCGCAAGCCGCGCGTGGAAGCCCGGGACCGCGATCCCTTCGAGCGTCGCGAGACCGGCGGCCATCGCCACCGGGTTCCCGGACAGCGTGCCGGCCTGGTAGACCGGCCCGAGCGGCGCGATGTCCTGCATGATCTCGCGGCGGCCGCCGAAGGCGCCTACAGGCATGCCGCCGCCGACGATCTTGCCGAGCGTGGTCAGGTCGGGCCGGATGCCGTACAGCGCCTGCGCTCCGCCCAGCGCGACGCGAAAACCCGTCATTACCTCGTCGAAGATCAGCACCGCCCCGTGCCGCGTGCATTCCTCGCGCAGGGTCTCGAGGAAGCCGGGGGCGGGCGGAATGCAGTTCATGTTGCCGGCGACCGGCTCGACGATCGCGCAGGCCACCTGCGGGCCGATCTCGGCGAAGGCCGCGCGCAGCTGCGCGATGTCGTTGTACGACAGCGTCACGGTGTGCGCCGCGAGCTCCGCCGGCACGCCGGGCGAGGTCGGGACGCCGAGCGTGAGCGCGCCGGAGCCCGCCTTGACGAGCAGCGAGTCCGAGTGGCCGTGATAGCAGCCTTCGAACTTGACGATCCGGTCGCGACGCGTGTGTCCGCGCGCCAGTCGGATCGCGCTCATCGTCGCCTCGGTCCCGGAGCTCACCATGCGGACCAGCTCGATCGACGGTACGAGTTCGCAGATCCGCCGCGCGAGCGTGGTTTCGATCTCGGTCGGTGCGCCGAACGACAGGCCGTCCACGGCCTTCTCCTGCACCGCGCGGATCACCGCAGGATGCGCGTGGCCGAGAATCATCGGGCCCCAGGAACCGACGTAGTCGATGAACTGCCGGCCGTCGGCCGCCCAGACGTGCGCGCCCTGCGCGCGCGCGAGAAAGATGGGTTCTCCTCCGACGCCGCGGAAGGCGCGCACGGGCGAATTGACGCCGCCCGGGATGTACCTGCAGGCTTCGGTGAAAAGACTCACCCAGTCAGTTTATCAGGCAGCCAACTCTGCCCGCGTGGCGAGCGCGGCTTTGCGAAGTCGAAGAGCACGCACATACCATCCGCCCGGGACGGTCTGCAGGGATCACACGATGTCGTACGTTCAGCCCTGGCTACTGGTGATGCTCGGCAGCGCGCTTGGCGGAGGCGCCCGGCTGTGGCTGTCGACCGCCGTCGCGCGTCCCATGGGTACGGCCTTTCCGTGGGGCACGCTCGCCGTGAATCTCCTTGGTTGCCTGCTGGTCGGAGTACTCGGCGCTTTGCTTGCTCCGCCCGGCCGAATGCACGATACGCAGTCGCTGCGGGTCTTTCTCGTCGTCGGAGTGCTCGGCGGATTTACGACATTCTCGGCATTCGCCCTTGATGCGCTGCTGCTGATGGAGCGCGGAGCCGTCGGCGCCGCAGCGGCCTACGTACTCGCTTCGGTATTGGGTTGTCTGCTGGCGGCGGGCGTCGCCTATGTGGCGGTAGCTGCCGTCCTGCGCTGAGCTTACTGCTGCTCGACGTCGTAGCCGCGCTGCTCGAGCAGATCGACGACGCTGTTGCGGCCCACGAGATGCAGCGCACCGACGATGACCAGGTAATCGTCCTCGTCATCGAGGAGGTCCACGAGCTGCGGGATCCAGGCCCGGTTCCGGTTCTCGGTGAGTGGGCCGTAGAGCTCCGGAAACTTCTCGTACTCCGCGGACAGGGTCGCTGCCAGGGACTCGATGTCGCCTCCGCGCCAGGCGGCGAGCAGCTTGTCGATCTCGGTGTCGAGCTGCGCCGTTTCCTCCAGCGTCATGAGCAGCATGCGTTTCTGCTGCGGCAACGACAGACCCGCCGAATGCGGCGAACTGCTGCTCCGCCGTCTCGAGTCCCGAGATGGGTTTGCGGTCGGCCGCCGCTCGGCGGGTGAGCGTCTGCTCGACGCCGAGCTCCGCGGTGAAGCCGCGATTCGCGAGCTCGACCTGCATGAGCGTGACCGCGACGAACCACGGCGCGAAGCGGTCGAGCATCGCGAGATCGAGGCCGGCCGAGCGCGCCCGCTCGGCGACGCGGGCGTAGTCCTCGCCGAGCACGTCCCGCAGGCTGTCACCCTCGGGCAGCATTGCCGTGACCTGCATCGCCTGGACCAGCGACACCGGATTGGCGAGCGCGTCGTCCATGTCGATCTCCATGACGAGCTGCTCGGCATCGGCGTAGGCCGCGTCTGCAACGGCAGGCAAGGAGCCGTCCTGCGGCCGCAGAACGTGCAGGGAGCCGAGGAGATAGACGGTGTTGCGGGCGCCATCGACCGTCCAGAGCACGTGACGCCCGTCGGCTGCGCCCGTGGCGGGAACGAGCAGCGCGGCCATGAGCAGCCCCGCGGGCAGCGCAGCATGAATCATCCTCTGTAACCCTCGAGCCAGACGACTTCGGAAGCGATGCTGCCGTCGGCGGCGAGATCGATCACGCGATAGCCCGGCGGGCGGTCGTCGATCTGGATCTCGTCGGAACGCGGCTTGAACTGCATGCAGGTCGCGGGCGTGCACATGTAGCGCACGCCATCGCGGTAGAGATCGAAGGACTGGTGCGCGTGACCCCAGCTCACGCCGCGGACGTTGCGATGCCGCTCGATGATGGCCATGCACTCCGGCCCGTCGATCAATCCGAGCGCGTCGAGGCCGGCGCCGCCCATGGGCATCGGCGGATGATGCAGGCAGACGAGCACGTGCCGGGCGGCGTGCTCTTCGAGTGAACGGTTGAGCGCAGCGAGCCGTTCCTCGCCCAGCCGGCCCTCGCCGTTCGCAGAGTGCGCGAACCAGGTATCGAGCAGGACGATGACCCAGCTCCCGAGCGCGAAGCTGCCGCCGATCTGAAACGGAGGATGCGACAACCGGCGGTGGAGCTCGTCCGGCAGGTCGTGGTTGCCGGGGATCAGGAGCACCGGTGCGCCCAGCGGCTCGAGCGCGAGTTCGAGGAAGCCATAGCCCTCGGGTTCGTCCTGCACGAGGTCGCCGGTGACCAGGATCGCTTCGGCCGGCAGAAAGCGCCGCCGCGCATCGGCGATACAGGCCTCGAGCGACGGGAGCGAGCGCACGCCCCGCATCAGGCCCTGGGGGTCCGCGAGCAGGTGCGTGTCCGTGAACTGGACCAGCCGATGCCGATGCTCCATTTCATCCATATTGGCGCGTTCCTGCCGCCGGAGACCCATTATTCCGTTTCCGGGCCGGCGGGGAAACGGGACAATGCCGGAGCGGTAACAAGGGCAGCGGCATATGTCCAATCGCACGATAGCGCTCACCGATCCGCTCTACGAGTACCTTCTCGCCGTATCGCTGCGCGAGCCCGCGCTCCTGCGCGAACTGCGCGCGGAGACCGCGAGCTATCCCGAGGTCCAATTGCAGATCGCGCCGGAACAGGGCCAGTTCATGGCGCTGCTGGTGCGGCTGATCGGGGCGCGCCGCTGCCTCGAGATCGGCGTGTTTACCGGGTACTCGTCGCTCGCGACGGCGCTCGCCCTTCCCGCGGACGGGCGTCTCGTCGCCTGTGACGTGAGCGAGGAGTGGACTGCAGTCGCGCGCCGTTACTGGCGTCGCGCGGGGGTCGAGCACAAGATAGATCTCAAGCTTGCGCCCGCGCTCGATACGCTCGACGCGCTTCTGGCCGACGGCGCCGCGGCGACATTCGACTTCGCCTTTCTCGACGCGGACAAGGAAAACTATCCCGCCTATTACGAGCGCATCTACACGCTGCTGCGCACGGGCGGGCTGCTCGCGATCGACAACACGCTCTGGTCCGGCCGGATACTCGATCCGCGAGAGCGGGATCCGGAGACGGACGGAATCCGCCGCCTGAACGAGCAGTTGCACCGCGACACCCGGGTCGACCTCAGCCTGCTGCCGCTCGCAGACGGCCTGACGCTGGTCCGCAAGCGGTAAGGTGCCGGGCCGCAGTTTCGCAGTCTATTTTCGCGAGCCGTCCGTGGTCGCCCGGTCTGAAAATGGAACTGCCATTTTTCTGCGGCCCGGCACCGTCAGTACTTGTAGTGCTCGGGCTTGAACGGGCCGTCGACCTTGACGCCGATGTAGGCCGCCTGCTCCGGCGTAAGCCGGGTGAGGCTGCGCACCGATCCGATCGAGGTGCAGCCGCGCCACCTTCTCGTCGAGGTGCTTGGGCAGCACGTAGACCTGCTTGCCGTACTTCGCGCCGTGCTGGAACAGCTCGATCTGCGCCAGCACCTGGTTCGTGAATGAATTCGACATCACGAACGACGGGTGCCCGGTGCCGCAGCCCAGGTTCACCAGCCGGCCCTCGGCCAGCAGGATCAGCCGCTTGCCGTCGGGGAAGATCACGTGGTCGACCTGCGGCTTGATCTGCTCCCAGCGGTACTTCCTGAGCGACGCGACGTCGATCTCGCTGTCGAAATGACCGATGTTGCAGACGATCGCCTGGTGCTTCATCCGCCGCATGTGATCGTGAGTGATGACGCTCACGTTGCCCGTCGCGGTCACGAAGATGTCGGCGCGCTCGCAGGCGTCCTCCATCGTCACCACGCGGAACCCATCCATCGCGGCCTGCAGAGCGCAGATCGGGTCGATCTCGGTGACCCAGACCTGCGCCGAGAGCGCGCGCAGGCTCTCGGCCGAGCCCTTGCCGACGTCTCCGTAGCCGCATACGACGGCGACCTTGCCCGCGATCATGACGTCTGTCGCCCGCTTGATCGCGTCGACCAGCGACTCGCGACACCCGTACAGGTTGTCGAATTTCGACTTGGTGACCGAGTCGTTGACGTTGATGGCAGGGAAGGGCAGCCGGCCCTCGGCGGCCGCCTGGTACAGCCGCTTGACGCCGGTGGTGGTTTCCTCGGTCACACCGCGGATCTCGGCGAGGCGCGTCGAGTACCAGCCCGGCTGCGCCTCGAGCCGCCGGCGGATCGCCGCGTAGAGCGCGACTTCTTCCTCGTTGGTCGGCTTGGCGACCAGCGAGGCATCCTTCTCCGCGCGGCTGCCGAGCATGAGCAGCAGCGTCGCGTCGCCGCCGTCGTCGAGGATCATGTTGGCGTAACCGCCGTCCGGCCACTCGAAGATGCGGTGGGTGAACTCCCAGTACTCGTCGAGCGACTCGCCCTTGAATGCGAAGACCGGCGTGCCGCCGGCCGCGACCGCGGCCGCCGCATGATCCTGCGTCGAGAACACGTTGCACGACGCCCAGCGCACTTCGGCGCCGAGCGCCTTCAGCGTATCGATCAGCATCGCCGTCTGGATGGTCATGTGCAGCGACCCGGCGATGCGCGCGCCCTTGAGCGGCTTCGCCGCGGAGTACTCCTGGCGTGTCGCCATGAGCCCGGGCATCTCGGTCTCGGCGATGACCATTTCGCGGCGTCCCCAGTCGGCGAGCGACAGGTCCGCAACCACGAAGTCCTTGGATCCGGCGGGTGAGACAACGGCGTTCATCGTTCGATCCTCTCGTTGACGATGACGGCGCGGGCGGCGGTCCGGGGAGTCGCTCGCCAGCCCGTCATGCGGGTTGAGCGAGCGCCGTTGGGTAAACCCAAGCCTGAGCCTGGCGGGTCAGTGCCCGTTGCAGCGCTCCTCAGGACAATGCGAATTCTGCCTTAACCGGCGCCGCCGGTCGAGGTGCCGGGCGGCCCGGCATCAGGCGTCGCGGCGCAGGGCCTCGGCGCGATCGGTCTTCTCCCAGGAAAATGCGGTGAAGGTCTCGCTTTTCTGGACCCGCTTGCCGCCGACGGTTTCCTTCCAGGAGTAGGTCATCTGCGCCGGCGTGCGCCCGAAGTGACCATACGCCGCGGTCGCGCGGTACATCGGATGCACCAGGTCGAGCATCTTGACGATACCGTATGGCCGCAGGTCGAAATGCGCGCGCACGAGCGCCTCGAGCCGGTCCTCCGCAATCTTCGCCGTGCCGAAGCTCTGCACGCTGATCGAGGTGGGCTGCGCGACGCCGATGGCATAGGACACCTGGATCTCGCATCGGTCGGCGAGGCCGGCCGCGACGATGTTCTTGGCCACGTAGCGCGCGGCATAGGCGGCAGATCGGTCGACCTTGGACGGGTCCTTCCCTGAGAAGGCGCCGCCGCCGTGACGCGCCATGCCGCCATAGGTGTCGACGATGATCTTGCGACCCGTCAGGCCGCAATCGCCGACCGGCCCGCCGATCACGAAGTTGCCGGTCGGGTTGATGTGGAACTTGGTGTCTCGGGTGATCCAGTCGTGGGGCAGCACCTGCTTGATCACGAGTTCCATGACCGCTTCGCGCAGGTCTGACTGCTTGACGTCCGGGGCGTGCTGCGTCGACAGCACGACCGCGTCCAGGCCGACCACGCGGCCGTCCGTGTAGCGGCAGGTCACCTGGGACTTCGCGTCGGGGCGCAGCCAGGGCAGCAGGCCACTGCGCCGCACTTCGGCCTGGCGTTCGACCAGCCGGTGCGCGTAGCAGATCGGCGCGGGCATCAGCGAGTCCGTCTCGTTGCTCGCGTAGCCGAACATCAGCCCCTGGTCGCCGGCGCCCTGTTCTTCCGGGTCCTTGCGATCGACGCCCATGGCGATGTCGGGCGACTGCTTGCCGATGATATTCATCACGCCGCAGGTTCGGCCGTCGAATCCGACGTCCGAGGATGTGTAGCCGATGTCGGTGATCACCCCGCGCACGAGGTCCTCGAGATCGACCCAGGCCTCGGTCGTGACTTCGCCCGCGACGATCGCGACACCTGTCTTGACCAGCGTCTCGCAGGCGACGCGCGCGCGCTTGTCCTGCGCGAGCATTGCGTCCAGCACGGCGTCGGAAATCTGGTCCGCCACCTTGTCGGGATGCCCTTCGGACACGGATTCGGAGGTGAACAGGTAACTGTCTGACATGCCTGGCAATCCGCGGGAAGATCGGGCGCGGAGTATCGGCGCAAGTCCCCGCTCATTGCAAACAAGGACGCTGTCCCGACTCCGGAAATGGGCAGTCCCCATTTCCGCCCGCTTAATGGACAATACGCGACTCTCTCCGAGGGCTCCCGATGCCGACACGACGGCAGCTTGCCAACGCGATCCGCGCGCTCAGCATGGATGCCGTCCAGAAGGCGAATTCCGGTCACCCGGGCATGCCGATGGGCATGGCGGACATCGCCCAGGTGCTGTGGGCCGACTACCTGCGGCACAACCCGGGCAACCCGCTCTGGCCGGACCGCGACCGCTTCGTCATCTCGAACGGCCACGGCTCGATGCTGCTCTACTCGCTGCTGCTATCTCACCGGCTACCCGATGCCGCTCGAGGCGCTCAGGAACTTCCGCCAGCTCGGCTACCCGACGGCGGGTCACCCGGAGGTCGAGCAGCACCTGGGCATCGAGACCACGACCGGCCCGCTGGGCCAGGGCCTGGCCAACGCGGTCGGCATGGCGCATCGCCGAGCGCAATCTCGCCGCGGCGTTCAACCGGCCGGGGTTCGAGGTCGTCGATCACCGCACCTGGGTCTTCCTGGGCGACGGGTGCCTGATGGAAGGCATTTCGCACGAAGCCTGTTCGCTCGCCGGCACGCTGGGCCTCGGCCGGCTGATCGCCTTCTACGACGACAACGGCATCTCGATCGACGGCGAGGTGCACGGGTGGTTCACCGACGACACGCCGCGGCGTTTCGAGGCCTACGGCTGGCACGTGATCCCGGGCGTGGACGGCCACGATTCCGAGGCAGTGCGCCGCGCGATCGATGCGGCGCTTGCGGAAACGACGCGGCCCTCCCTGATCTGCTGCAAGACCATCATCGGCTGGGGCGCGCCCAACAAGCAGGGCACCGAGGCCACCCACGGCTCGGCGCTCGGCGAGGCGGAAGTCGCGGCTGCCCGCCTCGAGCTCGACTGGCCGCACCCGCCGTTCGAGGTGCCCGAGGACATCCGCCGTGGCTGGGACGCGCGCGCGCGCGGCCGCGAGTTCGAGGCCGGCGTGGCAGGCGCTTCTGACGAAGTATCGCGCTGCGCACCCTGCGCTCGCCGCGGAATTCGACCGCCGGCAGGCGCGTGAGCTGCCGTCGGGCTGGAAGGCGGCGCTCGAGGATTTCATCGCCGGCGCGGTCGCGAAACCGGCGGACATCGCGACGCGCAGCGCCTCACAGCAGGTCCTGAACGCGCTCGCACCGGTGATCCCGGAGCTCTTCGGCGGTTCTGCGGACCTGACCGGCTCGAACAATACGAACCACAAGGGCTCGACGGTCGTTTCCCGCGGCAATCTCGGAGCCAACTACCTGCACTACGGCGTGCGCGAGTTCGGCATGACGGCGATCATGAACGGCATCGCGCTGCATGGCGGCTTGATCCCCTACGGCGGCACCTTCCTGGTTTTCTCCGACTACGCGCGCAACGCCGTTCGCATGGCCGCGCTCATGAAGCAGGGCGTGATCCTCGTCTATACGCACGACTCGATCGGCCTCGGCGAGGACGGGCCGACGCACCAGCCGATCGAGCACCTGTGGAGCCTGCGGATCATCCCCAACATGCGCCTCTGGCGGCCCTGCGACACGGTCGAGACCGCGGTCGCCTGGGGCGACGCCGTCGCGCGCCGCGACGGACCGACGAGCCTGGTGCTTACGCGGCAGGCGCTGCCGGCGGCGCGTCGCAGCGACGCGCAGCTCGCAGCGATCTCACGGGGCGGCTACGTGCTCGCCGACACCGACGGCCCGCCCGAGTGCGTGCTGATCGCGACGGGCTCGGAGGTCGGTCTCGCGCTCGACGCCGCCCGCGAGCTCGCCGCACGCGGCCGCAAGGCGCGTGTCGTGTCCATGCCCTGCACCAGCCTGTTCGACGCCGAGCCGCAGTCGTACCGCGACTCGGTGCTGCCGCCCGGCGTGCCCCGCGTCGCTATCGAGGCGGGCGCGCGCGAGGGCTGGTGGCGCTACGTCGGCAGCGACGGCGCCGTGATCGGGATGACGGGCTTCGGCGCCTCGGCGCCCGCGAAGCAGCTGTTCGCGCACTTCGGCTTCACGCGCGACGCGGTGATCCGCGCGGTCGAGGAAATTTTGTCGCGCCGGTGACGCGGGCGCACGGGACACATCGAGGAAGGGCACCATGACATTGAAGGTTGGCATCAACGGCTACGGCCGCATCGGCCGCAACGTGCTGCGCGCGCTCTACGAGGCGGGGCGGCAGAAGGAGATCCGGATCGTCGCGGTCAACGACCTGGGCGACGCGGAGACCAACGCGTACCTCACGCGCCACGACACGGTGCACGGCCGTTTCCGCGGCGAGGTGCGGGTCGACGGCGACCACATGGTCGTCGACGGCGATCGCATCCGCGTGCTCGCGGAGCGCGACCCGTCGAAGCTGCCCTGGGGCGAGCTCGGCGTCGACACGGTGTTCGAGTGCACCGGCCTCTTCACCAGCAAGGCGAAGGCGGGACAGCACCTGGCCGGCGGCGCGAAGCGCGTGATCGTCTCGGCCCCGGGCGAGAAGGACGTGGATGCGACGATCGTCTACGGCGTCAACCACCAGGTGCTCAAGCCCGCGCATGACCGTGATCTCGAACGCGTCCTGCACGACCAACTGCCTGGCGCCGCTGGTCAAGCCGCTGCACGATGCGATCGGCGTCAAGGCCGGCATCATGACGACGATCCACGCGTACACGAACGACCAGGTGCTGACCGACGTCTTCCACAAGGACCTGCGGCGGGCGCGCTCGGCCACGATGTCGATGATCCCGACCAAGACCGGCGCGGCGGCGGCGGTCGGCCTCGTGCTTCCGGAGCTGAACGGCAAGCTCGACGGCTTCGCGGTGCGTGTGCCGACGATCAACGTATCGCTGGTCGACCTCACCTTCACGGCGGCGCGCGCGACCTCGCTCGAGGAGGTCAACAAGGTGCTGCGTGCGGCCTCCCAGGGCGCGCTCAAGGGGATCCTCAACTACAGCGACGGGCCGCTGGTCTCGGTGGACTTCAACCATGACCCGGCTTCCTCGACCTACGACGCGACGCTCACCAAGGTGATCGACGGCACGCTGGTCAAGGTCTGCTGCGTGGTACGACAACGAGTGGGGCTTCTCCAACCGCATGCTCGACACGGCGCTCGCCTGGTCGCGGGCGGGCTGAGGCAATCCGATGCCCGTGAAGCTTCGACGCATGTCGGACCTGGACCTGCGCGGCAAGCGCGTCCTGATCCGCGAAGACCTCAATGTTCCGGTCCAGAACCACGCCGTCACCAGCGACGCGCGCATCCGCGCGGCGCTGCCGACGATCGAGGCGGCGCGTCGCGCGGACGCGCGCGTCCTCCTGATGTCGCATCTCGGGCGGCCGGAGGAGGGCGTCTACGACGCGGAGTTCTCGCTGGCCCCGGTCGCCTCGCGGCTGTCCGAGCTGCTCGGCGTCAAGGTGCGGCTGGTGCGCGACTGGCTCGGCGGCGTCGACTGCGAGCCCGGCGAGGTCGTGCTGCTCGAGAACGTTCGGTTCAACGAGGGCGAGAAGAAGAACAGCGACGAGCTCGCGCGGCGCATGGCCGCGCTCTGCGACGTCTACGTCATGGACGCGTTCGCGACGGCCCATCGCGCGGAGGCGAGCACGCACGGCGTGGCGAAGTTCGCGCCCGTGGCCTGCGCCGGGCCGCTCCTGATCGGCGAGCTCGAAGCGCTCGAGAAGGCGCTCGACGCGCCGAAGCGCCCGCTGGTCGCCATCGTCGGCGGGTCGAAGGTGTCGACCAAGCTCACCGTGCTCGAGAACCTGCTCGGCAAGGTGGATCGGCTGATCGTGGGTGGAGGCATCGCGAACACCTTCCTCGCTGCCGCCGGTCATCCGATCGGCAAGTCGCTGCACGAGGCGGACATGGTCGGCGTCGCCCGCGAGCTGCTGGCGCAGGTCGCGGACCGCGACAGGTCGAGATCCCGCTGCCTTCCGACGTCGTGGTCGCGCGGGAGTTCGCCGCGTCCGCCGAAGCCGACGTGAAGGCGGTGGACGACGTCGCGGCCGAGCGACATGATCCTCGACATCGGCCCGGACACGGCGGATCGCTTCGCGGCGACGCTCAAGGGCGCGGGGACGGTCGTCTGGAACGGGCCGGTCGGCGTGTTCGAGTTCGACCAGTTCGGCGAGGGCACGCGGGTGATCGCGCAGGCTGTCGCGAGCAGCCCGGCATTCTCGATCGCCGGCGGCGGCGACACGATCGCCGCGATCGAGAAGTACGGCGTGGGCGAGGACATCTCCTACATTTCCACCGCCGGCGGCGCCTTCCTCGAGTTCCTCGAAGGCAAGAAGCTGCCGGCGGTCGACGTGCTGGAACGCCGCGCCGCGGCCTGAAGCGACCGGGATGCTGCGTCGAACCAAGATCGTCGCCACGCTGGGGCCGGCCACCGATGCGCCGGCTATGCTCGAGGACGTGATCCGGCGCGGAGCGGACGTCGTGCGGCTGAATTTCTCGCACGGCGCGCCCGGCGACCACGAGAAGCGCGTGCAGGCCGTGCGCGCGGCCTCCGAGCGCGTCGGCAAGCATGTCGCCGTGCTCGGCGACCTGCAGGGCCCGAAGATCCGCATCGAGCGGTTCGCCGAAGGCCGCGTCGTGCTCAACGAGGGCGAGCCGTTCGCGCTCGATCCCGGCATCGAGGCGCACGAGGGCACGGCCGCAGGCGTCGGAATCACCTATGACGATCTCGCCGCGGGACGTGCGACCGGGCGACGAGCTGATCCTCGGCGACGGCCAGGTGGAGCTCGTGGTCGTCGCGGTGCGCGGCGCGCGCGTCGAGTCGCGGGTGACGGTCGGCGGCGAGGTCTCCGACCACAAGGGCATCAACCGTCGCGGCGGCGGCCTGTCGGCGAAGGCGCTCACGGACAAGGACCGCGAGGACGTGCGGACCGCGGCGGCGCTCGAGATGGATTACCTGGCGGTGTCCTTCGTGCGGCAGGCCGGCGACGTCGACGAGGCGCGCGCCCTGCTGCGCGCAGCCGGGAGCGACGCGCGGCGTCGTCGCGAAGATCGAGCGCAGCGAAGCCATCCCGAGGCTGGAGGAGATCTGCCGCGCGAGCGACGCCATCATGGTCGCGCGTGGCGACCTCGGAGTCGAGGTCGGGTACGCGCAGCTCACCGGGCTGCAGAAGCGCATCCTGCAGATCGCACGCGCGCAACGACCGCGTCACCATCACGGCGACGCAGATGATGGAGTCGATGATCCACAGCCCGGTGCCGACGCGCGCCGAGGTGTCCGACGTCGCGAACGCCGTGCTCGACGGCAGCGACGCGGTGATGCTCTCGGGCGAGTCGGCGGTCGGCAAGTATCCGGGCCGCGCGGTCGAGGCGATGGCGGAGGTCATCGAGGGCGCGGAGATGTACCAGCTCGCGCGCTCGCGCGGGCGGGATCGGTTCGAAGGCATGATCGACCGCACCGATCGCGCGATCGCGCGCGCGGTGATGTTCACCGCGAACCACATGGACGTCGAGGCGATCGTGGCGCTCACCGAGTCGGGATCGACACCGCTGTGGATGTCGCGCATCCGCTCCGACATCCCGATCTTCGCCTTCACGCGGCACGAGCGCACGCGGCGGCGGGTCGCGCTGTATCGCGGCGTCTACCCGATACCGTTCGAGCTCGTCCCGGACGATCCGGCCGGCCTCTACGGCGCGATCTCGCGCGAGCTCACGTCGCGCGGCTACGTCAAGCGCGGCGACCAGCTGATCCTGACCATGGGCGAGCTCACCGGCGTGTCCGGCGGCACCAACACGATGAAGATCCTCGAAGTCTCATGAGCCGGCGCGGGATCGCGATCAGCGCGCTCGCGCTGATCGCGGTCGCGATCGCGACCCCGGTGCTGGTGCTGCGCGGCAGCCTGCCGGTGACCGATGGCCGGCGCGCGATGGCCGGGACCGATGGCCACGGTCACGATCGAGCGCGATGCGCTCGGCATCCCGACGATCACGGGCGCCAGCCGCAGGGACGTCGCCTTTGCGACCGGCTTCGTGCACGCGCAGGATCGCTTCTTCCAGATGGATCTGTCGCGCCGCATGGCGGCCGGACGGCTCGCGGAGCTCGTCGGCGACGCGGCCCTGCCGGTGGACCGCCGCAACCGGCTGCATCGCTTCGAAGCGCTCGCCGAGCGGGTGCTGGCCGCGGCGACGGACGAGGAGCGCAGCCTGCTCGAGGCGTATGCGGCCGGTGTAAACGCGGGGCTCGACGGCCTGCGCGTGCGGCCGTTCGAGTACCTCGCTGCTCCGCGCACGACCGGAACCGTGGCAGCCGCGCGATACGGTGCTGGTCATCTATGCGATGTACCTGCAGTTGAACGACGCGCGTGCGGAGGCGGACCTGCGTCGGGGCGCGCTGCGCGACAGCCTGCCTGACGCGCTCTTCCGGTTCGTGCACGCGCCCGCCCCGGAATGGGAGGCGCCGATCGACGGCGCAGCAATCGAGGTCGTGCCGACGCCGGGTCCGGAGATCATCGACCTGCGCTCGCCGGCCGCTGAAACGCTGGCGCGGCGCGCCGCCGCACCGCTGCGGCGCGAGCCCGCTGCGGCCGGCAGCAACAACTGGGCGCTCGCGGGCAGCCGCACGGCGAGCGGCGCCGGCCTGGTTGCGAACGACATGCACCTGGGGCTGGCGGTGCCGAACACCTGGTATCGCGCGCGCCTGCGTCGTGCAGGGCGACGAAGCGCGCGATCTCGCCGGTCTCACGCTGCCTGGGGCGCCGCTGCTGGTCGCCGGCAGCAACGGCCGTATCGCCTGGGGCTTCACGAACAGCTACGGTGACTACAGTGATCTCGTGCGCGTCGAGTTGTCGAACGACGGAACGCGATACCGCAGCGCGACCGGATACGGCTCACTCGCTCGTCAAACGTGAAATTCTCCGTTCGAGCAGTGGCGCCACCGAGGAGCTCGCGCTCGCAGTGACCGAATGGGGTCCGCTGCTCGAGCGACCTGCAGGGGCCGGACCGCTTGCGCTGCGCTGGACGGCGCACGAGCCCGAGGCGACCAACCTGCGCTGGATCCTGCTCGAGACCGCGGGCGACGTCGAATCCGCGCTCGCGCTCGCGAACACCATCGGTGGACCGGTGCAGAATTTCGTGTGCGCCGACGCGCAGGGCAACATCGGCTGGACCCTGCTCGGGCGCGTACCCCGTGCGGGCGCCGGGTTACGACCCGACGATTCCCGCGGACTGGACGCTCCCCGAGGCGGGCTGGCGCGGCTTCCTGGCGCCCGAGCGCTACCCGCGGGTGATCAATCCGCCCGACGGCCAGATCTGGACTGCGAACAACCGGGTCGTCGGCGGCGCGGCGCTGGCGCTGATCGGCGACGGCTCACCGGATCGCGGTGCGCGCGCGCGGCAGATCCGCGACGGGCTCGCGACGCTCGAGCGCGCGACCGAGCGCGACATGCTTGCGATCCAGCTCGACGATCGCGCGCTCTTCCTCGAGCGCTGGCGGCGGCTGATGCTGGATACGCTCGACGGCGAGGCTCTGGCGGGACGCGCCGACCGGGAAGGACTGCGCCGTGCGGTCGCCGCCGACGCGGAGCGCGCGTCCGTGTCGTCCCTGGGCTATCCATATGTCCGGCGCTTTCACGAGCTGATCGAAGAGCGCGTGTTCGAGTCGCTGACCGTCGGCGCGCGTGCGCGGCATCCGGAGATCGAGTTCAAGGTGCCGCGCCAGTTCGAGGAAGCCGCGTGGCGGCTGGTGTCGGAGCGCCCCGTTCACCTGCTCGATCCGCGCTACGCGAGCTGGCGGGCGTTCCTGCTGTCCGCCGATCGATGACGCGATTACCGGCGTCGCGGGCGATTGCGTCGGGAGCAGCCCCGCCGCTGCAGCTGGGGCGAGCGCAACGCCGTGCGCATCCGTCACCCCTTGAGTTCCGCGTTGCCATGGCTCGCGCGCCGGCTCGACATGCCGCGTGAGCCGATGGCGGGCGACAACGACATGCCGCACGTGCACCTTCCCGGCTTCGGTGCTTCGGAGCGATTTGCCGTGTCACCGGGGCGCGAGGCTGACGGCATCCTGCACATGCCCGGGGGCCAGAGTGGCCATCCCTGGTCGCCGTACTACCGCGCTGGCCACGACGCCTGGGTGCGCGGCGAACCGACGCCGTTCCTGCCGGGGCCGGCGCAGCGCACGCTGACGCTCGTAGCAGGTGCCGGGCCGGGAGATCGGGAAACTAGAACAGAGTTTTCCCGCTTTCCCGGCCCGGCGCCTCTTCACGCCGTGTTGAGCGCGCGTGCCGCCGCCGCAAGCGCAGTGACGGATTGCCAGTCGCCTCGCTGCACCGCCGCAGCGGGCGTGAGCCATGAACCTCCGACGCAGGCCACGTTCGACAGGCGGAGATAGTCCGGCGCCGACTCAGGCGTGATGCCGCCGGTCGGGCAGAAGCGCACCTCCGGAAACGGCGCTGCGAAGGACCGGAGTACGGCCGTGCCGCCGGCCGCGACCGCGGGAAAGAACTTGAGATGCGAGTAACCGGCGTCCGCGGCGCGCATCAGCTCCGAGGCCGTTGCCACCGCCGGCAGGAAGGGAATACGCACGGCGAGGCCGGCTTCCAGCAGGGGCGCGGTGGAGCCGGGCGAGACAGCAAAGCGTGCTCCGGCATCGATCGCCGCCCGCAGCTGCTGCGGTGTGCGCACCGTTCCCACGCCGATGATGAACTCCGGGAGCTGCCGGGCGATCGCTTCGATCACCGCCAGCGCCGCCGGTGTGCGCAGTGTCAGCTCCGCGAGCCCGATGCCGCCGCGCGCCAGCGCACCCGCCAGCGCGACGCCGGTGGCGGGGTCATCGAGCGTGATGACCGGAATCACGGGCGCCAGGCGAAGCAGGTCGTTGGAGGCCGCGGTCACGTCAGCGCCTCACGCCGAATCCGTGGCCGGCGAGCAGCGCAGCGATCGCCGATCGTCCGAGGAGATTGGCATCGCCCGGCACCGAGTGCTTGAGGCAGGCCGCGGCCACCGCGAACTCGAGCGCCTCGGAGTCGCCCAGGCTGGCGGACAGGCCATCCAGCAGGCCGGCGGCGAATGCATCCCCGCTGCCGATGCGATCGACGATCGAGGTGACTTCGCGCGAGGCCGCACTCAGCACCCGATCCGCGTTCGCGAGCAGACCACCGATCGCATGATGGTCGACGCTGCGTTCGATGCGCGACGTCGTGGCGACACGCTGCAGCCGCGGCAGCTCGAGCAGCGCTCGTCCCGCAAGATCCGCGAACCGGGCCGACGGCTCCCCGCCAGCGGTGGGTGCACCGCCGAGCAGGAGCGCCAGCGCGCGGTCATCCGCGAACAGCAGATCAGCGTATCCGGCCAGCTCGCGCAGGATGCCGGGCGCATCGCTCCCCCCGGCCGCCCACAAGGTCGGCCGATAATTGCAATCGAAGGAGACCGGCACTCCGCGGGCCACCGCGGCGCGCGCGGCGGCAACCGCCGCCGCGGCTGGTCGCGGACCGAGCGCAGGCGTCACGCCCGATAGATGCAGCCGGTCCGCTCCCTCGAGCGCAAGCACCCATGTTGAAGTCCTCGGGCGCTGTCTCGGCGAACACCGACCCGGCACGATCGTAGGTGATCTCGGACGGGCGCAGGCTGCCTCCCTGGCTGAGGAAATAGAGCCCCATCCGGCCGGGACGGCGCCCGATGTGGTCCACACCGACACCGCGGCGTCGCAACTCTCCGATGCAGGCGTCGCCCAGCGCATTGTCGGGGACCGCGCTGATGACGCTGGCCTCGTGCCCGAGCAATGCGAGCGAGACAGCGACGTTCGCCTCGGCACCGCCGACGAAGACCTCGAGCCGCGGCGATTGCAGCAATAACTCGCGAGACGGCGCCGACAGGCGCAGCAACAGCTCCCCGAAGCAGACGACTCGCATGTACGCAGGATCTCCTGTTGCGGGCAGTATTGCAGCTCACCGATAGCGTGCCGAGGCCGCCGCGGGGAGCATGGTACCCCCCTCGTCGCCGCGCCTGCGGAGGACGCGGCGCCCGGCTCCGCTAAGATATGGCGTGGCGGCGCATCCTGATGCCGCCGAGGACGACCAGTGACCGCAAGATTCGAAGGAACCGAGCGCTACGTCGCGACCGACGACCTGATGATGGCGGTCAACGCGGCGGTGACGCTCACGCGCCCGCTGCTGGTCAAGGGCGAGCCCGGCACCGGCAAGACGCAGCTTGCGGAGGAGATTGCCGCCGCGCTCGGCAAGCCGCTGCACCGCTGGCACATCAAGTCCACCACCAAGGCGCAGCACGGCCTCTACGAATACGACGCCGTCTCGCGGCTGCGCGATTCGCAGCTCGGCGAGGCCAAGGTGCACGACATCGCCAACTACATCGTCAAGGGACGGCTGTGGGAGGCGTTCGACAGCGAGCAGCAGGCGGTGCTGCTGATCGACGAAATCGACAAGGCCGACATCGAGTTCCCGAACGACCTGCTGCTCGAGCTCGACCGGATGGAGTTCTTCGTCCACGAGACGCGCCAGCTCGTCAAGGCGCGCCATCCGGCCGATCGTCGTGATCACCAGCAACAACGAGAAGGAGCTGCCCGACGCCTTCCTGCGGCGCTGCTTCTTCCACTTCATCCGCTTTCCCGATGCGGACACGATGACGCGGATCGTGGCCGTGCACTTCCCGGACCTGAAGCGCGAGCTGCTCTCCGAGGCGCTGAACGCCTTCTACCGGGTGCGCGACGTGCCCGGACTGAAGAAAAAGCCGTCGACTTCGGAGCTCCTCGACTGGCTCAAGCTCCTGCTCGCGGAGGACGTGCCGCCCGAGGCGCTGCGCGCGGACGACCCACGCAAGAGCCTGCCGCCGCTCTACGGTGCGCTGCTCAAGAACGAGCAGGACGTGCACCTTTTCGAACAGGTCATGTTCCTGCAGCGCCGCCAGCAGCGCAGCTGAGCCGATGCTCAACCGCTTCTTCCTCACGCTGCGCGGCGCGGGCATCCCGGTCACGCTGACCGAATACCTGGCGCTTCTGGCCGCGCTCGATGCACGTGTCGCCGTGGAAGACGTCGACGGCTTCTACTACCTCGCGCGCGCGGCGCTGGTGAAGGACGAGAAGCACTACGACCGCTACGACCGGGCGTTCGCCGCGCACTTCAAGGGCGCGGAGCAGGCGTTCGCGGGACTCGCGAAGGACATCCCGGCGGACTGGCTGCGCAAGACACTCGAGCGCGTGCTGTCCGAGGAAGAGAAGGCCAGGGTCGAGGCGCTCGGCGGGTGGGACAAGCTCATGGAGACGCTCGCCGAGCGGCTGCGCGAGCAGCGCGGCCGGCACGAGGGCGGCAGCAAGTGGATCGGTACCGGCGGCACCTCGCCCTTCGGCCACGGCGGCTTCAACCCGGAAGGCGTCCGCATCGGCGGGCAGGGCGGCGGGCGGCGCGCGGTCAAGGTCTGGGAGAAGCGCGAGTTCCGCAACCTCGACGACACGGTCGAGCTCGGCACCCGCAACATCAAGGTCGCGCTACGGAAACTGCGCCGGTTCGCACGCGACGGGGCCGCGGAGGAGTTCGACCTCGAGGGCACCATCGATTCGACGGCGCGCAACGCGGGGCTGCTCGATCTTCGCTTCGTCCCCGAGCGGCACAACGCGGTGAAGGTCCTGCTGTTCCTCGACGTCGGCGGCTCGATGGAGAGCCACGTGCGGATCTGCGAGGAGCTCTTCTCCGCGGCACGCAGCGAGTTCAAGCACCTCGAATACTTCTATTTCCACAACTTCCTGTACGAATCGGTCTGGCGCGACGGCCGCCGGCGGCACGCGGTGCGTACGCCCACGCTCGAGATCCTGCGCACTTATCCGCCCGACTACCGGGTGATCTTCGTGGGGGATGCGAGCATGAGCCCCTACGAGATCATGCAGCCCGGCGGCAGCATCGAGCACTGGAACGACGAGGCGGGCGCGATGTGGATGCAGCGGATCACGACACGCTATCCGAAGCACGTCTGGCTCAACCCCGAGCCCGAGAACCGCTGGGATTACACGGCATCGATTGGCATCACCCGCAAGCTGCTCGACGAGCGCATGTACCCCCTGACGCTCGAAGGCCTGGACCGGGCCATTCGGGCCCTTCGGGCCTGACCTGGGCCGGGTCTCCCACAGCCAGCGATCCCCCTTGCGTTCGCAATGCGAATCGTTATCATTTACGGGTGGCCATCAGCGTCGAACAGGGACGGTTGATTCTGCCTTCCGCCCGGCTTTGCTGGGCCGGGTCGCAGGAGCGCGTCCCTGATCCGTTTCGCAGTGTTGCGCTGCTTGCGGTCATCAGCATTCATGCCGCTGCGCTGAGTGGTCTGCTCGCGTATCGGGTGTCGCCGCGGCTTATGCCAGCCGAGGCCGTGATCGAAGCGTCGATCATTCCCGACGCGTCGCAACCGGAAGCGAGCGATCCGGTACTTCCGAACATCGTCGACTGGCAGCCCGTGCTGCCGGACGTGCCGCTGCCGCATGTCGCGATGGACGTGCCGTCGAATGCCATTACCTTGCCGCCGCCGGTGACCTCGCCACGGCCCGCCGCGTCACCCCCGACGGTGGCGAGCTCGACCGCGCCGCCGCTGCTCGACGCGCAGTCGGTCGGGTACGTGGTGGCTCCGGCGCCGCGATATCCGCCTGCCTCGCGTCGGTTGCGCGAGGAAGGCAAGGTGCTCGTCCGGGTACTGATCGACGTCGAAGGGCGACCCGCCCAAGTCGAAGTGCAGCGCTCAAGTGGTCACGCACGGCTGGACGAAGCCGCGATCGAAGCGGTCCGCGCCGCGCTCTTCCGACCCTATGTGAGGGCCGGTCTCCCCCGAACGGCGTACGTTGTCGTACCGGTCGAATTTACGCTGCGCCGCAGCTAGTTCGACGCTGGCCGACGCACGGTCCGGTTCGCTCGGAGTCAGCTCGCCGGCGCTCGGCCGGTTCAACTCGCCGGTACTCGGCCGCGGGAGTATCCCAGCCGCGGGGCCACGATAAAGGGGCGCGTACTGACGCGTGGTTCGCGGCTGGGATACACCCGCGTCCAAGCAGCGGCTCGGGCGGCCACCGTGGCATCGGTGAGCCGGCGTTTGGACCGGGTGTCTCGTGGGCCGCGAACACGCTTGAATCCCCGCGGTTCGACGTCGCGGACCACTCTCGAGTCATGACTCCGCGACGATTCCGCGATACCGCTGACGGTACGGTGTTTGCCGACCAAGTGTGCGGGGCACCCATCTGCACCTCCGCAACGACCCTCGATCGTGGTAGCGGCCCAGCGAGGCACCCGGTCCGAGCGTCGGCGAGCCCACGCCGAGAGTGGCGGCGAGCAGATTCCCGCCGCACGGGCTCGATGCATTCACCTCAACTGCGGGAAACGCCGTCTAGTTCGACGCCTTGAGCGTCTTGATATCGGCCAGGACCACCTTCGAGTGCCCCTCGGGATTCACCGACTCATAGTGCCGCGCCACGCGACCCTTCGGGTCGATGAGGAACGTGTCGCGCCGCGCCAGTTCCATCACGCCCATGTACGTCTTGAGGATGCCGTATTGTTTCGTCACAGCCTTGTCAGGATCGGCGAGCAGCGTGAACGGCAGGCTGTTTTCCTTGGCAAACGCCTTGTGCGACGCGACGTCATCGACGCTCACCCCGAGGATGACGGCACCCTCCTTGTCGAAGGCGAAGACGTTGTCACGGAATTCGCAAGCCTGGGTCGTGCACCCCGGGGTCGCGTCCTTGGGATAGAAATAGAGCGCCACCCATTTGCCCCGATAGTCCTCGAGCGCGTGCCATTTGCCTTCCTGATCCTGCAGCCGGAAGCCTGGTGCCGGCTCGCCGACCACAGGCGTCGAGGCCAGGGCAGGCAGCGCGACCGCGCAAAGCGTCGCCAGCAAACACGCGGAAATTTTCGGGAACTGCGTCACTATTCGGATCTCCACGATGTCCAAGTTTGAGCGCCCGGCGCTTGCCATGTTAGTGCCCCGACCCGAACAATGACAGCCTGAGGCATGGATGGCGGTTAATCCTGACACCAATTACTTCTTCTTCGAGAACCGCGAGGCACTGGTGCTCGCGGGCGGCGGCGCGCGCGCGTCCTACCAGGTCGGGGTGTTGCGCGCCATCTGCGAATGGCTGCCCAAGAACGCTCCCTGTCCCTTCGAGGTGCTGGTCGGAACCTCCGCGGGTGCGATAAACGCCACGACGATCGCCGCCCACGCCTCGCATCTCAACGAGGCGGTGTATGCGCTCGAGCACGTCTGGGGCAATTTCACTGTCGACCAGGTCATGCGCGTCAACCGCACGAGCATGTTGCGCGCAGGCCTGCAGTGGCTCTTCTCGCTCATTTCCTTCGGACACCTGCTGCCGCCGCCGCGTGCGCTGCTCGACACGACGCCGCTCCGTGAGTTGCTGCCTCGCATGCTGCGGTTCGAGCGGCTCAAGGAAAGCATCGCCGCCGGCCCGGTCCAGGCGCTGGCCGTCGCGGCGACCAGCTACGCGAGCGGACGCGCTGTCGCGTTCTTCGAGGCCCGGTCCAACGTCGAAGAGTGGACACGCGTGCGACGCGCGGGCGTCCGCCGCGCGATCGACCTCGAAGTGCTGATGGCGAGCTCGGCGATCCCGTTCATCTTCCCTGCCGCGCGCGTCGACGGCGAGTACTTCGGCGACGGTGCGATGCGCCAGCTCGCGCCGCTGAGCCCGGCCGTGCACCTGGGCGCCAACCGCCTGCTGGTGGTGGGTACGCGGGTGGGCGCCGCGGCGTCGCTGCTCGCGGATTCGCCCGACCCGCCGAGCCCCGGCGACCTGCTGGGATTCGTGCTCGACTCGCTGTTCGCGGACGGCTTGTCGATCGATCTCGAGCGGCTGCAGCAGGTCAACACGCTGCTGCTCGCCTGCGAGGGAGCGCCGATGCCAGGCCGCAAGCCGATCGACGTGCTGGTAATCCAGCCGAGCGTCGACCCGACCGCAATTGCCCGCAAACACGTCGGACGGCTGCCGCGCAGTCTGCGATCGCTGCTGCGCACGATCGGCGCGCTGGAGGCGCGTGGCGGCCTGCTCGTGAGCTATCTGCTGTTTGACGCGGCTTACACGCGCGAGCTGATGCGGCTGGGCTACGCCGACGCCCAAGCGCGGCGCGCCGAGATCCTGGAGTTCATCCGCGAGGAACCGGAAACAGCTCGGACCGGCCGGCAGCGCGTGCAGGCGCAGTGAAATCCCGCAGGCCGTGCGGCCGCGGCTATTCGTGCGGCCGGGCCTCCAGGTCGCGATGCCGCAGCAGCGCGTGCCCGAAACGACCCTCGAAGTGCGCCGCGAGCCGCTCGGCGAGATACACCGACCGGTGCTGCCCGCCGGTGCAGCCGATCGCGATCGTCACGTAGCTGCGGTTGGTGCGCGCCAGCGACGGCAGCCACCGGTCGAGGAAGCCCGTGACGTCGTCGAGAAAGCGCTGGACCTCCTCGTGCCCTGCGAGGAAATCCGCGACCGCCCGGTCCTGCCCGCTCAGCCTGCGCAACGCCGGCTCCCAGTAGGGATTGGGCAACGGACGCGAATCGAAGACGAAATCCGCGTCATCCGGCACCCCATGCCGGTACGCAAAGGACTCGAACAGCAGGGACGGCACGCTGCCCGCGCGCTCGACGACGCGCTCGCGCACCAGCTCGCGTAATTCGTGCACCGAAAGGCGCGAAGTGTCGATCGTCAGGTCGGCCGCATTCGCGACCGGCGCGAGCAGCCGCTGTTCCTGAACGAGCGCTTCCTGCAGGCCGAGACCGGCGCGGCTCAACGGGTGGCGACGCCGAGTTTCGCTGAAGCGCTTGAGCAGCACTTCGTTCTCCGCCCGCAGGAACACGATCTCGCAGCGGATACCGGAGCGACGCACCTCGTCGACGAGCCTCGGGACGTCCGCCAGGTCGTCGGGCCGGTTGCGCGCGTCGAGGCCGACCGCCGTGAGTTCGTAGTCCGGCTGGTGACTTCGGACGGTGTAGTCGATTAGGCCGGGCAGCAGCCCGGCGGGTATGTTGTCGACGCAGTAGTAGTCCATGTCCTCCAGCATGTTGAGCGCGATGCTCTTGCCGGAGCCCGACAGGCCGCTGACGACGACCAGTCGCATGCGTCAGGGCGGCAGATCGCGCCCGTGCTTCTGCGCCTCGACCGCGTGATGGTCGCGCAGGCGCTCCTTGTGCTTGCGGACCCGTCGATCGAGCTTGTCCGCAAGCGCGTCGATCGCCGCGTACATGTCCTCGCCGACGACGTCGGCGAAGAACGTCGACCCGCTGACGTGCACCCGCGCATCGGCCTTGTGACGCTGCTTCTCGACCGTGAGCGTGCAGTGCACGTCAATGAGGCCGTCGAAGCGGCGCATCATCCGGCCCAGCCGGCGCTCGACGTACAGCCGCAGTGGCGGCGTGATCTCGACATGGTGTCCTGTTACGTGCACGTTCATGGGTTTGTCCTCCTTGTGTTCATGCCTGCCGCGCGGACGCCTGGCGCCTTTCGCTCGACGAGGCGAGACCGACCGACTCGCGGTACTTCGCCACGGTGCGTCGCGCGACCTTGATTCCCTCGCCCGCGAGTATCTCGGCGAGCTGCGCGTCGGAGAGCGGCCGGGCGGCATCCTCGTCCGCGATCAGGCGGCGGATGCGAGCGCGGATCGCCACCGACGAGACGTCGGCGCCGTCGGTGCCGGCGACATGGCTCGAGAAAAAGTACCGGAACTCGAAGATTCCCCGCGGCGTGTGCATGTACTTCCCGGTCGTGACGCGCGAGATCGTCGACTCGTGCATGCTCACCGCCGCCGCAACGTCGCGCAGGATCATCGGCTCCATCGCCTCGTCGCCCTTTTCCAGGAACGCGGACTGACGCTGGACGATCGTCCGCGCGACCTTGAGAAGCGTCTCGTTGCGGATCTCGAGGCTGCGGATCAGCCAGCGCGCCTCCTGCAGCTGCGCCCGCAGCAACGCGTAATCCGCGGACCGCGCGATGACCCCGGCGTAGCTCTGGTTGACCTTCAGCCGCGGGACGGACGCGGGGTTGATCTCGACGGCCCAGCCGTGCCCGGTACGCTTCACGAACACGTCCGGAACGATGTACTGCGGCGGCGACGACTGGAACGAGGAGCCTGGCCGCGGCTGACAGCCCTGGATGAGCGCCAGCGCCTCCTGGAGCGCATCCTCGTCGGCGCCGAGGGCACGGCGCAGCCCGTCGACGTCGCGGTCGGCGACGCCCTGCAGGTGGTCCTGCGCCACCTTGATCGCGAGCTCCCGACCCTGAGTGCCGGGCTCGAGCTGCGAAAGCTGCAGGCAGATGCATTCGGAGACACTGCGTGCCCCGACACCCGCCGGATCGAAGGTCTGAACGCAGGCGAGCACCTGCTCGACCTCGTCGACGGTGACCGGCAGGTCGCTGCTCAGGCTCGCTGAGATGTCGGCCGGCGTCTCGGTGAGATAGCCGTCATCGTTCAGTGCGTCGATGATCGCCTCGCCGATCCAGACCTGGCGCGGATCGAGTGGACTGATCTCGAGCTGCCAGATCAGGTGCTGGTGCAGGTCGCGCCCGCTCTCGTCCGGAAACTCGACGGGCCGGTCGTCGTCGCCGGCGCTGCGCCTGTCCGTCGGGGGATCCCAGGAATCGACCGGCTCGACGTCCACGACCTCGTCGCGCGCTACCCTCCTCGGCGTCGGCCCGCTCGTCGGCGGCGCGCTCGTCGGCGGCCTGGGCTCGGGTTCGAGCTGGTCCTGCTCCGGGGATTCCTCTTCCTCGACCTCGAGCATGACGTTCGTCTCGAGCGCCTGCTGCACCTGGGCCTGCAGTTCGAGTACCGGCAGTTGCAGCAGCTTGATCGCCTGCTGCAGCTGCGGAGTCATGGTCAGCTGCTGAAGGGGTCTCAGCTGCAGCGCCGGCTTGAGCATGTCTGCCTGCTTTGGTCGATGGTCACCCCGGGAGCTACCGGAAGGGCGCAGAACGGCGCGATGCGCGCGGTTGCGGCCTCCGGTCAGAGCCGGAAATCCTGGCCCAAGTAGACCTCACGCACCTCGCGATTGGCAAGGATCTCGTCCGCGGATCCGGCTGCGATCACACTTCCGGTGCTGACGATGTACGCGCGGCCGCAGATGCCGAGGGTTTCCCGCACATTATGGTCGGTGATCAGCACGCCTATGTTGCGCGACACGAGGTGACGGATGATGCGCTGGATGTCGAGCACCGATATGGGATCGACGCCCGCAAAAGGCTCGTCGAGCAGGATGAACCGCGGCTCGGCCGCCAGCGCCCGTGCGATCTCGACGCGCCGACGCTCGCCGCCGGACAGGCTCACGCCCGCGCTTTCGCGGATGTGGCCGATGTGCAGCTCCTCGAGCAGCGCCTCGAGCGCCGCTTCCCGCCGGTCGGAGTCGAGCTCGGTACGGGTCTCGAGGATCGCGAGTATGTTGTCCTCGACCGACAGTTTGCGGAACACCGACGCTTCCTGCGGCAGGTAGCCCACGCCGAGCTGTGCACGCCGGTACATCGGCAGGCGCGTAAGCTCCTGATCGTCGAGCCATATGCGTCCAGCATCGCTGGGCACGAGACCCACGATCATGTAGAAGGCCGTGGTCTTGCCGGCGCCGTTGGGCCCCAGCAACCCGACCACCTCGCCCGACGCCACTTCGATCGAGAGGTCCTTGACCACCTGGCGCGAGCGGTAGCTCTTGCCGAGCCCCTCGGCCCGGAGCAGGCTCATGGAGTCCGGATCCTTGGGCGCCTCGTTCGTGCTCGTCGATCCGTTGCCGGGGTTTATCGTGATGCGCACGCCGCCGGGATCGCTGCCGGTCGGGTTTGCGACGATGCGCTGCTGGCCGATGTTGTAGATCAGCGTGTCCCCCTGGATCTCGTTCTGACCATCGGTGAGCCACGCGTTGCCAGTGAGGCGGACAGTGCCGGCCTGCACGTCGTACTCGATCGAGCTCGCCCGGCCCCTGGCGAGCTTCTGCTCCTCCTTCAGGTGCTGCTCGAAGGAGGCCGGCTGACCGCGGATCACGGCACGCGAGATCTCGTTGTTGCGGAACGTGACCGGGCCTCGCCAGAACTGAGCCGGCCATCCGGCATCTGGATGCGAACCGACCCCGTCAGGTTCCATTCCGAGTTCTCGAAGTTGAGGCCCGTGGCCCGCGCCTCCTCGGCTTCCACCTGCATCTCGCCCTGGGTGATCTTCACACGGTGAAAGAGCAGGGTATTGTTCCGGTAGTCGAAATCCGACGAGGCCGCCTCGAGGTTGATCGGCAGCCCCGAGTTCGTCGCGGCCGGCGCGCTGCCTTGCGGCGTGACTGCGGTCGCGACGAGCAACGCCGCAGACAGCGCACGGAGGAGCTCAGGGCGTGAAGCGGCCATTGACATTGGATTCTAGTCGCAGCGTACCTGCGTTCAAATTGACGCGCAGGCCACGACCCCCGAGCACGTGCCGGCCGAAGCGAACGGTAACGAACTCCGGAGTCTGGATGTAGTCGGCGGCCGTGTCGTAGGTGAGCTGATCCGTGACGATGACCGGCGAGCCCTGGTCCTCGCTGCCCGTCACGGTCACGTCGCCGGCCAGGATGAGCGAGCGCCGGTCGGGCGGCATGCGCCCGCGGCTCGCGGTCACGTTCCAGATGCCGGCATCACCGGTGACGTAGTTGAGGCGCAGGTCGCGCATCTCCACGCTGTCGTCGGCCAGCTGCTGCTCGATCTGCTGCGCCTGAACGACCATGCGCGGCTTGCCATCGGCGCCCATCTCCGTAAGCGTCGCATCCACCATGAAGTACCCGCGACGCTCGTCGTGCTCGCCCGGACCGAGGTCCTCGCGTCCGCGACCGGCCAGGAGCTCGAAGAGCAGGACGGCGCCGGCGAGCGCCGACACGACGACGATCAGACGCTGGCCGGAGCTTGGCGAGCGCGGAGTAACAGGTCGCATACTTCCCTCACGGCGCCACGACCGCCCTTGCGCGTCGTAACCCAGTCGGCCGCATCGATGACCTCCGCATGAGCGTCGGCGACGGCGATTGCGAGCGCCGCCCGGCGCATCATCGGCAGATCCGGCGTGTCGTCTCCGACGCAGGCGATCTCCTCGCGGGCCGCGCCGAGCCGCGCCGCGAGCGTCTCGATCTCGTGGGCCTTGTCGGTCGCGCCCTGCCGCACGAGGCGGATGCCGAGCTCGGCCGCCCGTCGCTCAACCGCCGGCGAGCTGCGCCCGGAGACGATCGCGACGGCGATGCCGGCGCGCTGCACCGCGACGAGGCCCGCGCCGTCGCGCACGTGAAAGACCTTCAGCTCCTCGCCCGTTGCCCCGAGAAAGAGCCGCCCGTCGGTGAGCACGCCGTCGACGTCCAGCACCAGGAGCCGGATCCGGCGTGCGGCGTCGAGCAGGGGATCCACCGCTACATGACCCCGGCGCGCAGCAGGTCGTGGACGTTGAACGCGCCGACCAGCCGGCCGTCGTCGTCGACGACGGGCAGGGCGGTGATGCGATGCTCTTCCATGAGATGCACCGCCTCGGCCGCCAGCATCTTCGGCCGCGCGACTTTCGGGTTCGCGGTCATCACCTCGTTCATCGTCGTCGCATGCACGTCGGCCTGCCGGTCGAGAACCCGCCGCAGGTCGCCGTCCGTGAAGACGCCTATGACGCGGCCGGTGCCGTCGACGATCGTCGTCATCCCGAGGCCCTTGCGGCTCATTTCGAGCAGGCCGCCGCTCAGAGTCGTGCCGGGCTCGACTGCAGGCAGATCATCGCCGGTGCGCATCACGTCCTCGACGTGCAGCAGCAGGCGGCGACCGAGCGCGCCACCGGGGTGGGAGCGTGCAAAGTCCTCCTCCGTGAAACCGCGTGCTTCCAGGATCGCCACGGCGAGGGCATCGCCCATCGCCAGCGTCGCCGTCGTGCTCGCTGTCGGCGCGAGGTTGAGCGAGCATGCCTCGGCGGGCACGCTGACGTCGAGCACCACGGTCGCATGGCGGGCGAGCGTCGAATCGCGGCTGCCGGTCATCGCGATCAAGGGCACGTCGAGGCGCTTGATCACCGGCAGGATCGTCAGGAGCTCGTCTGTCTCGCCGGAGTTCGAGAGGGCGAGCACGACGTCGCCGGCGGTGATCATGCCGATGTCGCCGTGGATCGCCTCGGCGGGGTGCAGGAAGAACGACGGGGTGCCGGTGCTCGCCAGGGTCGCCGCGATCTTCCCAGCGACGTGGCCGGACTTGCCCATACCCGTTACGACGATACGGCCCTGACAGGTGAGCAGCAGGCGGCAGGCCTGCGCGAACTCGGCGCCCAGGCGGTGCTCGAGGGCCGCGACGGCGTCGGCCTCGATCGCAAGTACCCGCCGGCCGCGGGCGATGATCTGGTCGAGGTCGAGGTTCGCCCCGGGCATCCGTTTCTTAGGCTCCGTCGTGGTCCGGTGTGGATCATACCTGTGAATCAGACGTTCCCTGACTTGCGGTAGAATCGCGGCCCTTTTTCCGGAAGTTCTCAGGCCATGACCGCCGACGATGTCACGCGGCTGATCGAGGCGGGCCTGCCGGGCGCGCGGGTCCGCGTCTCCACCGACGACGACACCCACTTCGCAGCGGTCGTCGTCGCCGAGCAGTTCGAGGGCCGGCGCGCGCTGCAGCGGCATCAGCAGGTCTATGCGGCGCTCGGTGTCGCGCATGGGCCGTGAGATCCACGCGCTGTCGATCGAGGCATATACGCCGGCGGAGTGGTCGGACCGGGCGACGGCCCGGGACGCGCGCTGACGGACGTCTCGCGTGGACAAACTGCAGATCCGCGGCGGCGTACCGCTCGACGGCGAGGTGCGCATCTCCGGCGCCAAGAACGCGACCTTGCCGATCCTGGCCGGCGCATTGCTCGCCGACGGTCCGGTGACCATCGGCAACGTCCCGCACCTGAACGACGTGACGACCATGATCGAGCTCCTGGGCCGACTCGGCGCGAGCGTCACGGTCAACGAGCGCCTGCGCATCGAGGTCGACCCGCGGAGCGTGCGCGCGACGTTCGCGCCATACGAGCTGGTCAAGACCATGCGGGCCGCCATCCTGGTGCTCGGCCCGCTCGTCGCGCGGCACGGCTCGGCGGACGTCTCGCTGCCGGGTGGCTGCGCGATCGGCGCCAGGCCGGTGAACATCCACGTCGCCGGCCTGCAGGCGATGGGCGCCGATGTGCACATCGAGGGTGGCTACATCAAGGCGCGGTCCGGGCGGCTCAGAGGCGCGCACATCGTCCTCGAGACCGTGACCGTGACCGGCACCGAGAACCTCATGATGGCGGCCGCGCTCGCCGACGGCCGGACGGTGCTCGAGAACGCCGCACGCGAGCCCGAAGTCGTGGACCTCGCGAATTTCCTGGTGGCGATGGGCGCGCGGATCAGCGGCGCGGGTTCCGACACGATCACGATCGATGGCGTCGAGTCGCTGCACGGCGCCGAGTACGACGTGCTGCCGGATCGCATCGAGGCCGGCACCTACCTGGTCGCCGGCGCGATCACGAGCGGGCGGGTCCGCGTGCGCAACGTGCGTCCCGGGCACCTGGATGCGGTGCTCGGCAAGCTCGAGGCCGCCGGTGCGACCGTGATCCGCGGCGACACCTGGATCGAGGTCGACATGCGCGGACGGCGGCCGCGGTCGGTCGACGTGCGAACGGCGCCGCATCCGGGCTTTCCAACCGACATGCAGGCACAGTTCGCCGCGCTCAACACGGTGGCGGAGGGCGTCGGCACGATCATCGAGACCATCTTCGAGAATCGATTCATGCACATGCTGGAGATGCGCCGCATGGGGGCGGAAATCCGCCTGGAAGGCAATACGGCGATCATCAAGGGCGTACCACGGCTCACCGCCGCGCCGGTGATGGCCACCGACCTGCGGGCCTCCGCGAGCCTCGTGCTGGCCGGCCTCGTGGCGGAAGGCACCACCGACGTGGAGCGGATCTACCACATCGACCGCGGCTACGAATGCATCGAGGAGAAGCTTCAGGGCCTCGGCGCGCAGATCCGTCGCGTCGCCGACCGATAAGCGAAATGGGGACATTCTGGATTTCCGTCGTCAACACGCACGGCTCGTGCGGCGTGTTGCAGAAATCCAGAATGTCCCCATTTCCCATATAATGCAGGGCTTCGCGAGGAGTGCGCCGGATGAGCGATCAAGTCGACACGGGCAGGCGCCAGTTCCTGACCGTCGCCACAGTTGCCACCGGCGCGATCGGCGCGGCGTTCGCGGCAGCGCCGTTTCTCGCGTCCTGGAAGCCCAGTGCCCGCGCGAAGGCGCTCGGTGCGCCGGTGGAAGTCGACATCAGCAAGGTCGAGCCCGGCGCCATGATCAAGGTCGAGTGGCGCGGCAAGGCGATCTTCGTCGTGCACCGCACGCCTCAGATGCTCACGCAGCTCGAGGGCATGGCGCCGCAGCTTCGGGATCCCGACTCGAAACAGTCCGAGCAGCCTGATTTCGCGCGCAATCCCGCACGCGCGCTCAAGCCGGAGTATCTCGTGCTGGTCGGCGTGTGCACCCACCTGGGCTGCGCGCCGCTCGACCGGTTCACGCCCGGCGACGTGACCGTCGCCGCGGACTGGCCGGGCGGGTTCTTCTGTCCCTGCCATGGCTCGAAGTTCGATCTCTCCGGTCGCGTCTTCAAGGACGTGCCGGCGCCGACCAACCTGTCCGTCCCGCCTTACCGATTCCTGAGCGACAGCCGGCTCCTGATCGGGGCCGAAACGGAGAACGCATGAGCAGTAGCGGCGAATCCGTGGCCAGGCCCGGCGGCAGGCTGGCTGCGCTCCAGACGTGGATCGACGACCGCTTTCCGATGTCGAAAATGTGGAAGGAGCACGCATCGGAGTACTACGCGCCCAAGAATTTCAACTTCTGGTACTACTTCGGCTCGCTGGCGCTCGTCGTGCTGGTCCTCCAGATCGTCACCGGCATCTTCCTGACGATGAACTACAAGCCGTCGGCCGCCGAGGCGTTCAGTTCCGTCGAGTACATCATGCGCGACGTCGAGTGGGGCTGGCTGATCCGCTACCTGCATTCGACCGGCGCCTCCGCCTTTTTCATCGTCGTCTACCTGCACATGTTCCGCGGCCTGCTCTACGGGTCGTACCAGAAGCCGCGCGAGCTGCTGTGGATCTTCGGCTTCCTGATCTACCTCTGCCTGATGGCGGAGGCGTTCTTCGGCTACCTGCTGCCCTGGGGCAACATGTCCTACTGGGGTGCACAGGTGATCGTGTCGCTGTTCGGCGCGATTCCCGTGGATAGGGAACTCGCTGGTCGAGTGGATCCGCGGCGACTACTACATCTCGGACGTGACGCTCAACCGCTTCTTCGCGCTGCACGTCGTGGCGCTGCCGCTCGCGTTGATCTTCCTCGTGGTCGCGCACATCCTCGCGCTGCACGAAGTCGGCTCGAACAACCCTGACGGCATCGAGATCAAGAAGGTCAAGGGACCGGACGGCATCCCGCTCGACGGCATCCCGTTCCACCCGTACTACACCGTCAAGGATATGGTCGGCTGTCGGTGTATTCCTGATCCTGTTCTGCCTGATCGTGTTCTTCGCGCCGGAGATGGGCGGCTATTTCCTCGAGCACGCGAACTTCGAACCAGCCGACCCGCTGCGCACGCCGGAGCACATCGCGCCGGTGTGGTACTTCACGCCGTTCTACGCGATCCTGCGCGCGGTGCCGAACAAGCTGGCCGGCGTCGCGCTGATGGGCGCCGCGGTGCTCATCCTGGCGTTCCTGCCCTGGCTCGACCGCGGCAAGGTCCGGTCGATCCGCTATCGCGGACCGATCTTCCGCACCTTCCTGATCGCGTTCGCGATCAGCTTCGTCGCGCTCGGCTGGCTCGGCCTGCAGCCCGTGACGCCGGGCTTACACCAATGCCGCGCGGGTGTTCGCCTTCGTGTACTTCGCGTTCTTCCTGCTGATGCCCTGGTACACGCGCATCGACCGGACGCGGCAGCCGCCAGACCGGGTGACCTACCATGCGCACTGAGGTCCTCCTGCTGGTCGCGGCGCTCATCGCCACACCGGTGCACGCGGCCGGCGGCGGTGGGCACGTCCAGCGGGCGAACAACGACGTTTCGAACGTGGCGTCCCTGCAGCGCGGCGCGCGCAACTTCGTCAACTACTGCCTCGGCTGCCACTCGGCGAAATATGTGCGCTACAACCGGCTGGCCGCGGATCTCGGCATCACCGAGCAGCAGCTGATCGACAACCTGATGTTCACCGGCGAGCGCCCGCACGACACGATCCGCAACGCGCATCGACCCGCACGATGCCAGCCGCGCATTCGGCGTCGTGCCCGCCCGACCTGTCGCTGGTCGCCCGCAGCCGCGGCGTCGGACTACGTCTACAGCTTCCTGCGGTCGTTCTATGCCGATCCCACCAAGGCGACCGGCGCGAACAACCTGGTGCTGCCCGGCACCGCGATGCCGCATGTGCTCTGGGAACTGCAGGGTATCCAGCACGCGGTCTGGGAGGGCCAGGTCGACGCGCAGGGCAATGCCTCGAAGCACTTCAAGGAGTTCGAGCTCGTCACGCCTGGCCGGATGGATCCGCACGAGTTCGACGCCTTCGTGCGCGACACGGTGAATTTCCTCGACTACATCGCCGAGCCCGTGCAGTTGAAGCGCAGGTCCCTCGGCTACCGCGTGATCGCCTTCCTGATCTTCTTCACGCTGCTCGCCTGGGCGCTGAAGCGGGAATTCTGGAAGGACGTGAAATAAAGGGGACATTCTCGATTTCGCTCAGAGCTGTCCCGCTGCCCCGGACTCGATCGTCCAGCGAAATCGAGAATGTCCCCTTTATTTCGCTCAGAGGCACCTCCGCGTGATGACGCTGTTCAGCCGCGCGGACGATGCGCACAGTCACTGGGTTCGATTCGCGCTGGCCGAGAAGGCACTGCAGGCGCGACTGGTCGAGGCCGACGCCGTGCGTCCGCCCGAGGACCTGATCGACCTGAATCCCTACCAGACGGTACCCACGCTGGTCGACCGCGATCTCGTCGTCTACGAAGCGCGGATCGTCTGCGAGTACCTCGACGAGCGCTACCCGCACCCGCCGCTGCTGCCGACGGATCCGGCCGGACGCGCGCAGACGCGGGTAGCGCTGCAGCGCATCGAGCAGGACTGGTACGTGCTGCTTCCGGCGCTCGAAGGCGCCGACCGGCGCGAGCGTGAGCGTGCGCGCAGGCTTCTGCGCGACAGCGTGATCGCGGCCGAGCCGCTGTTCCGCGCCCGGCCATGGTTCCTGTCCGAGCAGTTTTCCCTGCTCGACGTCGCGGTGGCGCCGATGCTCTGGCGGCTCAAGCGCTGGGAGATCGACGTACCGGAGTCGGCGCAGGCCGTGCAGCGCTACGCGGAGCGGATCTTCGCTCGCCCCGGCTTCCGCCTGGGCCTGAGTGGCGCCGAGCGCGAGATGCGCGCGTGAATCCGCGGCGTCCCTACCTGCTGCGGGCGATGCACGAGTGGATCTGCGACAGCTCCTGCACGCCGCACATCGTCGTCGACGCGAATGCGGTCGGGGTCGAGGTGCCGCGGCAGTACGTGCGCGACGGCAAGATCATCCTCAACGTGAGCTGGTCGGCCACCGACCAGCTGCGCATGACGAACGACGAGGTCAGCTTCAGCGGCCGCTTCGGCGGCAAGCCGGTCACGGTCCGCGTGCCGGTGACGGCGGTGCTGGCGATCTACGCGCGCGAGAGCGGGCAGGGAATGATCTTCACCGAGGACGACGTTCGCGCGACTCCCGCGTCGCCCGGGGATCCGCCCGAGCCGCCGCAGCCCACGCCGTCGCCGCCCGGCCGGCGCGCCCGTCTCAAGGTCGTCAAATGAAAATGGCTCGGAGCCATTTTTTCCCTCGCGCTGTCGACTCGCCCAGTCGGGCATTTGGAAGAAAAATGGCTCCGAGCCATTTTCAGGCGACGCGGAAGGCGTCACGGATCCACTCGAGAGTCGTCGTGCCCGGCGTGCTCCCGGCATCGATCGCTACGACGTCGAAACGCGCGCGGAGCCTCGCGAGGTCCGGGCGCGTCCGCAGCAGGTGGCGGGCCGCGATGATGAACCGGCGCTGCTTGCGTGCGCCGATCGAGGCAGCCGCGCCGCCATAGTCGCGGCGCGACCGCGAGCGCACCTCGACGAGCACGAGCGTGGCGCCGTCCCGCATGACGAGATCGATCTCTCCGCCCCGGCAGCGATGATTTCGCGCGAGCAGGGCGAGGCCCTGCGACTCGAGATAGGCGAGCGCCCGCTCCTCGGCGCGGCGACCGAGCGCCGTCGTCGTCTCAGGGATCACCGGGTGCCGGAACGGGCGGCGGGAGCGGCGCGGACGGGCCCGGCAGCCAGCGGCCGTCCGCCCTGGACGCTCGCCCACTCCATGCGGCGCAGCACACGGCCGTCCGCTGCGACGTCGAGCTCGCCGGTGAGCCCGTCGAGACCGAAGCTGCGCGCCGTCGAGCGCAACTCACCGGTCAGGCGGAAGGCGTCGTAGCCGAACGCATACAGGCGCAGGCGCCCGCGTCCTGCGTCGGACCAGGCGCCGTGCAGCAGGCTCCAGAGCTCCGTCGCACCCTGGCCGGCGTAGAGCACCCACGGCATTTCCGGAAACACCAGGCCCTCCATGTCGGCCGCGGCTCGCGCGCTCGCATCCCAGGCGTCGGACGTCGCGTACACCTGCATCGGATAAGTCATCTGGAATCGCAGCTGCGGCTTGATCGCGCGGGCCGTCGCGGCGTTGGCGGCGATGAAGGCAAACTGAGGGCCATCCCGTGCCTCGGCAAGCGGGTCGCGCTTGGGCGGCGGCGGTTTCGACTTGTCCTCGACCCGATCGCCGGCACCGCCGAAGCGGCCGAGCGCGGCACGCAGCGGCCCCGCGAAATCCTGCGCGCCCGGCTCGTAGAACTGCGCCGCACTCAGGGTGAGGCCCGCATTCGACAGCTCCTCGTCGAACGCGTCGTGCACGCGCCGACCCCAGTCGTTCTCGGGAAAAAGCGCGATGCCGCGCTGATGTCCGTCGGCGGCGATGCGTCGTGCCACTGCGCGTGCTTCCTCCGCGGGATCCAGGGAAAACTGGAAGAGGAAGGACGGCGGCGCGGCCATCGGGGAGCGCATTAAGGGCGAGGGTCGGCACCGGAAACTGGCCGCCCGCGACCAGCACGGCGAGCTCGTCCTTCATCAGCGGGCCGACGACGAACTGCGCGCCGTCGGCGAGGGCCTGCTGGTAGGACGCCACGACGCCTTTCGCTGCGGTGTCGTAGATGGCGACCCGGGGCCGCGCGTCCGCGGGATCGGCGAGACACGCGGCGATGAAGCCGTCCCGCACGGCCGTGCCTGCCGCACGATAGCGGCCAGTCAGCGGCAAGAGCAGCGCGACTGCGCTCGGCGCTCCCGAGGGCAGCATCGCCGGTCCGGGGAGGGCCTGCGACGGTCCGGACGCCTGCGGCGGCGCGGGCATGGGCTCGGCCGGCAGGGGTGTCGTCGTCGCGGCGGCCGGGGTCTGCGCCTGCCGCGCTCGCGCGATCTCGGCCTGCATCGTGGCGACCCGGTTCGCGTCCTCGCCGCGTGCGCGTCGCGCGATACGGTCGATCATCCGCTCCGCGTCGCCCGGTGATCCCGCCGCCAGATACTCACGCGCCGCGAGTAGCGAAACGTCGACGTCCCAGCCGAACAGGCGCTTCGCCGATTGTTCGTAGAGCCGCGCAGCCTCCGCATGGCGTCCGCCGGCGGCCAGTGTCTCGGCCGCCGCCAGGTCGTCACTGCGCGACGCGTGCGCGACCGGGACGCCCAGGGGCGCGCAGGCGATGATCGTCAGCGCGATGACGGCCAGGACGGCCGGTGCTTGCCGGTCGCGGAGGCGTGCGTGCAGCATGAGCGGATGAGGCCCGGATTCCCGTGACAGGCACCGATTCTAGCCCGCGCGCGCGCACCGGCACACTTTGGCTGGTGTCGACGCCGATCGGCAACCTCGGCGACCTGAGCCCGCGCGCGGCTCGCACGCTTGCGGAGGCCGCCCTGCTCGTCGCCGAGGACACGCGCCATACGTCGAAGCTGCTCACCGCCTGCGGGATCACGCGGCCGCCGGGCGCGATGCTCTCGCTCAACGAGCACAACGAGCAGGCGCGCACGCCGAAAATCGTCGCGCGCCTCGTCGCGGGCGACGATGTTGCGCTCGTAAGCGATGCCGGGACACCGCTGCTCAGCGACCCGGGTGCCGCGCTCGTTGCGGCGGCGGCCGGCGCCGGCGTCCCGTGTCGGCGGTGCCCGGATGCTGTGCGGCGATCGCGGCTCTCACGCTGTCCGGGCTGCCGACCGAGCGCTTCAGCTTCGAGGGTTTCCTGCCCGCGAAGGCGACTGCGCGCCGCCGCAGGCTCGAGGAGCTGCGCTACGAGACACGGACGCTCGTCTTCTACGAGGCGCCGCATCGCATCGCGGAGTCGCTCGCGGACATGGCGGCGCTGCTCGGCGCCGGGCGAACGGCGGCTGTCGCGCGCGAGCTGACCAAGAGATTCGAGACCGTCTACCGCGATACACTCGCCGCACTGGCCGCACGCGCGGCGCACGACGAGGATCTCGCGCGCGGCGAGATTGTCGTGGTGGTCGAAGGCGCGGCGGTCACGCCGGCGTCGGCGGACGACGCGGAGGCCGATCGTCTGCTCGGGGTGCTGCTCGCGGAGCTTCCGGCTTCGCAGGCGGCGAAGCTCGCTGCGCAGATCTGCGGCCGCGGGCGACGCGAGCTCTTCGAGCGCGCCGTAGCGCTGCAGGCTCGCAAGTGAACAGGGAGAAAACATGTCTGAGAAAGCCGTCGCCCGTTACGTTCTGACCACGGATTGTCCCGACACCACGGGCGTCGTTGCCGCGATCGCGGGCTTCCTCGCGCGCAACAACGCCCTGATCACCGAGGCGCAGCATTTCGACGACGAGGTGTCGGTGCGGTCCTTCATGCGGACCGTGTTTCACGACAACGGCAAGGGCCTGCCGCCGATCGAGGAATTCAAGCGCGAGTTCGGCGCGAGCGTGGCGGCGCCGTTCGACATGACCTGGGCCCTTCGCGACCTGCGCCAGCGGTGCCGCGTCGTCGTGGGCGTGTCGAAAGCCGGCCACTGCCTGAACAGCATGCTGCACCGCTGGTCGACGGGCGCGCTGCCGGTCGACATCGTCGCGGTCGTCTCGAACCACCAGGACCTGCGCAGCCTCGCCGAATGGCACGGCGTGCCGTACCACTATTTTCCGATGAGCGAAGGCCGCAAGCACGAGCAGGAGAGCCGCATCAGCGGAGCTCTTCGAGCGCGTCGACGGCGAGCTCTTCGTGCTCGCGCGCTACATGCAGATCCTGAGCGCGGAGGCCTGCGGACACTTTTCAGGCCGCGCGATCAATATCCATCACTCCTTCCTGCCTGGCTTCAAGGGCGCGCGGCCGTACCACCAGGCACACGCGCGCGGCGTGAAGATCATCGGCGCCACGGCGCATTACGTGACCACCGACCTGGACGAAGGCCCGATCATCGAGCAGGCCGTCGAACGCGTGGATCATTCCGCTTCGCCCGACGACATGGCGCTGGTCGGCAGCGATCTCGAGAGCCTGGTGCTGAATCGCGCCGTGCACTGGCATGCCGAGCGGCGAGTGTTCCAGAACGGCCGGCGAACGGTCGTGCTCCGCTGAGCGAGCGGACGCTCGGAAAAGCGGCTGAACGGCGCCAGCCGCTGCCGGAGTAATGGCTCGGAGCCAATCCGGTCCGAAATTGGCTCCGAGCCATTTTTCGCGCGAGCCATGTTCGGTGCGCCAGTTTCCCGTCCGGTATAATCGCGCGCGGGAGTCGGCCAGGCAGCCGCTGCGTAATTTGCAGAGGAAAGTCCGGGCTCCGCAGGACGAGGCGCCAGGTAACGCCTGGGGGGCGCGAGCCCACGGAAAGTGCAACAGAAAGCAAACCGCCCAAGCAGCGCAGCAATGCGCTGACGGCAAGGGTGAAACGGTGCGGTAAGAGCGCACCGCGTCGGTGGCAACATTCGACGGCACGGCAAACCCCGCCTGGAGCAAGACCAAATAGGGAAGCGCGCCGGCTTCGGCCGGCAACTGCGGTCCGCAGAGGCTTCCGGGTAGGTCGCTAGAGGCGCGCGGCGACGCGCGCTCGAGATGGATGGTTGCCCACGACAGAACCCGGCTTATCGGCCGACTCCCACCCACTTTCCCCCACCGTTGGCCAGCCCACCGACGGCGCGGATACCCGCGGCTGGCGTGCTGCCACACGTCCCACCGCCACGCTTGCCCACCGCCTCAGAAGCTGGTCATGGACAACACTTAGACCGGTTCCAACGGCCTTGCGCAGGCTCGTTCCGCCCACGGCGACCGGGTCTTGAGTCATGTCCAAGAAAGAAATCCTAAGCCGCTGATTGGTCTCGGGATGCCCTACAGGCCTGTCAGACAAAGCCTGACCCATAGACCCTAAGTCGCTGTGCTCCAAAGGAATATTTTTGCCCGGATCGTTGACTCCGGCGTCGCGAGCGACCTATAGTGCCGCGAAGTGGGCAAAAGTGGGATGAAATGGGCCAAGGGCCCGTCAACGACCTGACATGTTTCGCGGCGCCAACAAAGTGACACTCGACGCCAAGGGGCGTGTGGCCATGCCTGCGCGATACCGGGACACCCTGGTCGAGCGCAGCGAGGGCCGCCTCGTGGCCACGGTGGATCGCAGCGACCGGTGCCTGCTCATCTACCCGCTCCCGGACTGGGAGGAGATCGAACGCAAGCTCATGCGGCTGCCGACCCTGAATGGGCAGGCGCGGCGGCTGCAGCGGCTGATGGTCGGTCACGCGACCGACCTCGAGCTCGACTCTCACGGGCGGGTGCTGATTCCGCCGAAGTTGCGGGAATACGCGAGCCTCACGCGTCAGGCGATGTTGATCGGGCAGGGCAGCCGGTTCGAGCTCTGGGACGAGCAGCACTGGAACGAACGCCGCGAAGCGTGGCTGGCGGCCGGTGAAGAAGCGGGGGATCTGCCAACCGAGCTCGTGCAGCTCTCGCTGTAGGGCGGGACGTGCAGGGGCACACGCCGGTACTCCTGCAGGAAGTGCTGGTGGGGTTTTCGATCCGCGCTGACGGGCGCTACTGCGACGCGACGTTCGGTCGTGGCGGGCATACCGCTGCGATTCTGGAAGCGTTGGGTCCGGAGGGTCGCGTGGTGGCGATCGATCGTGATGCAGAGGCCATCCGGGCCGGGCGGGAGCGATTCGGTGACGAGCCACGTCTCACGCTCATGAGGGGGTCGTTCGCACGGCTGACGGAGCTCGTGCGTGCGGCAGGAGTGGAGGGCGGGTTGCAAGGCGTATTGCTGGACCTCGGGGTCTCCTCGCCGCAACTCGACGAAGCCGACCGCGGCTTCAGTTTCATGCAGGACGGGCCGCTCGACATGCGGATGGACAGAGACACCGGTCAGACCGCGGCGCAATGGGTCGCGCGGGCCTCCGAGCGCGAGCTGGCCGGCACACTCTCCGAGCTGGGCGAGGAGCGTTTCGCGCGGCGCATCGCGCGCGCCATCGTGGCAGCGCGCGCGATGGCGCCCATCGAGCGCACGGAACAGCTTGCGGGAATCATCGCCGCCGCAGTGCCGACCCGCGAGCCCGGCAAGCATCCGGCGACGCGCAGCTTCCAGGCCATCCGCATGCGCGTCAACGCCGAGCTCGAGTCGCTCGAAGCGGCGCTGCCGCAGGCGCTCGAGTTGCTCGCGGCAGGCGGGCGTCTCTGCGTCATCAGCTTTCACTCGCTCGAGGACCGTCTCGTCAAACGGTTCATCGCCCGTGAGTCGCGGGGCGACCCGCATTACGCCGGCCTGCCGGTCGTACCGCCGCACGCCCGGCCACGGCTCACGAGGATCGGTCGGGCGACGATGCCGTCGGACGCCGAGGTCGCCCGGAATCCGCGTGCCCGCAGCGCCGTGCTGCGGATTGCCGAGAGGATCGCCGCATGAGCCTTCGCATCTGGCGGATCGCGGTCGCTGTCCTGTGGGTCGCCGTGCTCGGGTCGTCGCTCGCGGTCGTCTACGGCAAGCACCAGGCGCGCGGGCGGTTCATCGAGCTGCAGCGCCTCACCGAGCAACGCGACGAGCTCGACATCGAATGGGGTCAGCTTCAGCTCGAGCAGAGTACCTGGGCCACGCACGGCCGCGTCGAGCGCGTTGCGCGCGACGATCTGAAGATGGTCATCCCGCCCGCCGCTGACCTGCGCATCGTCCAGCCATGATACGCCGGCCGAACAGGGAGGCCGAGGCAGCGCCAGGGCGCTGGCGGACGCAGCTCGTGCTCGCGCTGCTCGCGCTCGGGGCCGGCGTACTCGTCGCGCGCGCCGTCTACCTGCAGGTGATCCACCGAGGCTTCCTCGAAAAGCAGGGCGATGCGCGCTTCACCCGCGTCGCGAAGCTCTCGGCGAATCGGGGCATGATCCTGGACCGCAACGGCGACGCGCTCGCAGTGAGCACGCCGGTGGACACCGTGTGGGCCAACCCCGCGGAGCTCGCGCAGTCGCCGCAGGAATTCGCGCGGCTGGCCCGTGCGCTCGACCGCGACCCGCAGTGGCTCGCGCGGCGCGTGACCTCGAGCCTCGATCGCGAGTTCGTCTATCTCGTGCGCCACATGCGACCGAACGACGCCGAGCGCGTCCGGGCGCTCGGCATCCCCGGGGTGTATCTGCTGCGCGAGTACCGCCGCTACTACCCCGGTGGCGAGGTGACGGGGCATCTGCTCGGATTCACCAGTGTCGACGACGTCGGCCAGGAAGGGCTCGAGCTCGCCTACGACCAGTGGCTCGGCGGCGAGCCTGGCGCGAAGCGCGTGATCCAGGACCGCCTCGGCCGGACCATCGAGGACGTCGAGCGTATCCGTGCGCCGCGTCCGGGACAGGACCTCTACAGCAGCATCGATCTTCGCGTGCAGTACCTCGCCTATCGCGAGCTCAAGGCCGCGGTGCAGGCCAACCGCGCGCAGTCCGGCGCCGCGGTCGTGCTCGACATCGCGACCGGCGAGGTGCTTGCGATGGTGAACCAGCCGGCCTTCAATCCGAACGACCGCGAGCAGTACGCCGCGTCCCGCTATCGCAACCGCGCGGCTACCGACATCTTCGAGCCCGGCTCGAGCATCAAGCCCTTCGTCGTCGCGGCCGCGATGGAAACCGGTCGCTACGAAGCCGACACGCTGATCGAGACCTCGCCGGGCACGATGCGCGTCGGCAGCAAGACGATCCAGGACAAGCACAACCTCGGGACCATCGACGTGACGACGGTGCTCGCGAAATCGAGCAACGTCGGGGTAGTGAAGATCGCGCTCACGCTCAAGCCCGAGGAGATGTGGACCGGCTTCGATCACTTCGGCTTCGGGCACGTGACCGGCAGCGGCTACCCCGGCGAGTCGGCAGGCCTGGTGCCGGGATTCCGTCACTGGCGGCCCATCGGCCAGGCGACGATGTCCTACGGCTACGGGCTCTCGGTCACGCCGCTGCAGCTCGCGCAGGCCTACGCGGTGCTGGGTTCGGGCGGGCTGCGCCGCCCGATCAGCATGCGCAAGGTCGAGGCGCCGCCGCCCGGCGAGCGCGTGCTCGACGAGTCCGTCGCGCGCGAGCTCGTGCGGATGATGCAGAGCGTGGTGAGCGAGGACGGCACCGCGCGACGCGCGGGCGTCGTCGGCTACCGGGTCTCGGGTAAGACCGGAACGGCATGGAAAGCCTCCGGCGGCGGCTACTCGCGCAACCGCTACATGGCGGTGTTCGGGGGCGTGGTGCCGGCGAGCAACCCGCGGCTCGCCTCGGTCGTGGTGATCGACGAGCCCCGAGGCGGCCACTACTACGGTGGAGAGGTCGCTGCGCCGGTGTTCTCCGCGGTGATGTCGGGAGCGTTGCGGCTGCTCGCCGTGCCCCCTGACGACCTGCAGCGCGTTCCAGCCACGACGCTCGTGCAGGCCCAGGATCCATGGTGAACGCGGCGCGACGATTCAAGAGACCGGCAGTGACATCCGAGCCGACCGCCCGCGATTACCGGATGCCGCTCTCGAGCCTGCTCGAGGAGGGTCCGCGGCCGCTGCGCGACGTCGTCATCGGCGACATCGCCCAGGACAGCCGCCGGGTCGTGCAAGGCGGCGCATTCCTCGCTTGCCAGGGCCGGACCACGCACGGCCTCACACACCTCGCGACGGCCCTCGAGCGCGGCGCAGCCGCGGTGCTCTGGGAGCCGGCGCCGGGGGTGGAGGCGCCTGTGCTCCCCCCGCCGGTGGTCGGTGTGCCGGTGCCGGCCTTGAGCGTCCGCGCCGGCGAGCTGGCCGATCGCTTCTTCCGCCGGCCATCGACGGAGTTGCAGGTCGCCGGGATCACCGGCACCAATGGCAAGACCACCACGGCCTATCTGCTCGCGCAGGCGTCCGACGCGGTCGGGCGCCGTGGAGCCTATCTCGGCACGCTGGGCGCGGGCCGGCCCGGGCGGCTCGCGAACGCCGAGCTCACGACACCGGATGCCGTCTCCGTGCACCGGCGCCTGGCGGAAGCGCGCGACGACGGCGCCGCGACGCTCGCGATGGAGGTGTCCTCGCACGCGCTCGACCAGGGCCGCGTCGGCGGCGTGCGCTTCGACACGGCGGTGTTCACCAACCTGAGCCGGGATCATCTCGATTACCACGGGACGATCGATGCTTACGGCGCCGCGAAGACGCGGCTGTTCCACTCCGGCGGACTGCGCTGCGCCGTCGTAAACGTGCAGGACCCGTTCGGGCGCCAGATCGCAGAAACACTGGATCCCGGTGTCGAGTCCGTCTGGTTCTCGACGTCGAACGAGCTGATCGCTTCGCCCGGGGTCGGGTGGATACGCCTTTCGGAGCTGGATGTCTCCGCCACCGGGCTCACGCTGCACGTCGAAAGCAGCTGGGGCGCCGGTACGCTGCGCTCGCGGCTGGTCGGTGCGTTCAACGCGGAGAACCTCCTCGCGACACTCGGCGTGCTGCTCGGCTGGCGCGTTCCGCTGCAGCGGGCGCTCGCCGCCGTGGCCGCGTGCCACGCGCCGCCCGGGCGCATGGAGGTGTTCGGCGGCGGCGCTCATCCACTTGCGATCGTCGACTACGCGCACACGCCGGATGCGCTCGCGAAACTGCTCGACGCCGCGCGCGCGCATACTCGGGGCCGGCTGACCTGCGTCTTCGGCTGCGGCGGCGATCGCGATACCGGCAAGCGCCCCCAGATGGGCGCGATCGCGGAGGAGCTCGCGGACGCGGTCGTGCTGACCAGCGACAACCCGCGTACCGAAGATCCGCAGGCGATCCTCGAGCAGATCGCCGCGGGCATGCGCCAGGCCGCAGCGGCCGTCGTGATCCCGGACCGCGCAGAAGCGATCCGCTATGCGCTCGCGGACGCCGAGCCCGGCGATGCCGTCGTGATCGCAGGAAAGGGACACGAGGACTACCAGGTCGTAGGGCACGAACGCCGGCCGTTCAGCGACCGGGCGATCGTGCTCGAGGCCTTCGGAGCCGCGCCGTGATCCGCGATCTCGCCTCGCTCGCGGCGGTCACCGGCGGGGTGCTGCACGGCGCCAATGCGTCCTTCGGACGTGTCGGCAGCGATTCGCGCTCCATCGCGGCCGGCGATCTCTTCGTCGCACTGCGTGGCGAGCACTACGACGCGCACGACTTCATGCCCGACGTCGTGGCGCGCGGCGCGGCCGGCTCGCTCGTCAATCGCCTCGTGTCGGTGCACGTCGCGCAGGTGGTCGTACCGGACGTGCTGGCCGGGCTGACGAGCTTCGCCCGCGCCTGGCGCCGCGATTTCGGCGGGCCGGTCGTGGGGATCACGGGCAGCAACGGCAAGACCACGGTCAAGGAGATGACCGGCGCGATACTCGGCCGTGGCGGGCCCGTGCCTGGTCACCCAGGGCAACCTCAACAACCACATCGGCGTGCCGCTGACACTCGCGCGCCTCGAGCCCGTGCATCGGTGCGCCGTCATCGAGATGGGCGCGAACCACGCGGGCGAGATCGCGCACCTCGCCGGCATCGCTCTGCCGACCGTCGGGCTCGTGATCAACGCCGGGCCGGCGCACCTCGAGGGCTTCGGCGGCATCGAAGGGGTGGCGCGCGCCAAGGGCGAGATGTTCGAGGCGCTGAGCGGCCAGGGCACCGCCGTGATCAACGCGGATGACCGATACGCTCCGCTCTGGCGCGGGCTCGCCGGCCGCGCCAGTCGCCAGATCACGTTCGGGATGCGCGAGTCGGCGGATTTCCGCGCCACGTCGCCGGAAACCCGCCTGGCGAAGGACCGTTTTGTCACCGAATTCGATCTCGACTGCCCGCTCGGTGAGCGGCGCATCGTGCTCGGCCTCGCAGGCGAGCACAACGTGATGAATGCGCTCGCCGCAGCGGCAGCGGCACATGCGGCGGGCGCCGGCCTCGACGACATCGAGCAGGGACTCGCGTCGATGCAGCCGGTGTCGGGTCGCATGCAGATCAAGCCGGCGCGCGCCGGTGCCCGCCTGATCGACGACTCCTACAACGCGAACCCCGGGTCGGTGCGCGCGGGCCTGCGCTCGCTGGCCGCGATTCCGGGCGAGCATTGGCTGGTGCTGGGGGAGATGGCGGAGCTCGGCGCGGATTCGGCGCGCCTGCACGCGGACATCGGCGAGTTTGCGCGGGAAACCGGCGTGGCGCGCCTGCTCGCGGTCGGTCCCGAGACGCGCCATGCGGTGGAGTCCTTCGGTCCAGGCGCAAGCTGGTTCGCTGACGCCGACGAGCTGGTCGCGGCAGCCGGGCCCGGGCTGCGCAAGGGCGTGACCGTGCTCATCAAGGGGTCGCGGGTCAATCGCCTCGAGCGGGTCGCGGCCGCACTCGCCGCCCCGGGCACGGCGAATCACGGCGGGGCGCACTGACATGCTCCGCTACTTCGCCGAGTGGGCCACGCAGTTCTATTCCGGGTTCAACGTGTTCAGCTACCTGACGCTGCGCGCGATCCTGGCCGCGCTCACCGCGCTCGCGATCTCCTTCATCGTCGGCCCGATGGTGATCCGGCGGCTCGCGCATCACCAGGTCGGCCAGCGAGTCCGGTCGGAGGGACCGCAGACCCACCTGTCGAAGGCGGGCACCCCGACCATGGGCGGCGCGCTGATTCTGGTGGCGATCCTCGCAGCGACCCTGCTCTGGGCGGATCTGGGCAACCGATTCGTGTGGATCGTCCTCGGGGTGACCGCAGCGTTCGGCCTGATCGGCTTCTGGGACGACTACCTCAAGCTCGTGGTTGGCGACTCGCGCGGCCTGATCGCACGGTACAAGTATCTCTGGCAGTCCGTGGCCGGCCTCGGTGCCGCGCTCGCTCTCTACATCACGGCGCAGAGCGACGCCGAGACGACGCTCTACGTGCCTTTCTTCAAGGATGTGCTCGTGCCACTGGGCGCGGCTTTCGTCGTCCTCGCGTACTTCGTGATCGTTGGAACGAGCAACGCGGTCAATCTCACCGACGGGCTCGACGGGCTCGCGATCATGCCGGCCGTACTCGTGGCTGCGGCGCTCGGCGTGTTCGCCTATGCGTCGGGCAACGTCGTATTCGCGAACTATCTCGCGATCCCCTACATCGCGGGCACCGGCGAGGTCCTGGTGATCTGCGCCGCGATCTTCGGCGCGGGCCTCGGGTTCCTGTGGTTCAACACCTACCCGGCGCAGGTGTTCATGGGCGACATCGGCGCGCTCGCGCTGGGCGCCGCACTCGGAGTGATCGCGGTCGTGGTCCGCCAGGAGATCGTGCTCTTCATCATGGGCGGAGTCTTCGTGATGGAGACGGTCTCGGTGATCCTCCAGGTGGCGTCCTTCAAGCTTACGGGCAAGCGCATCTTCAAGATGGCGCCGATCCACCACCACTACGAACTCAAGGGCTGGGCCGAGCCGAAGGTGATCGTGCGTTTCTGGATCATCACCGTCGTGCTGGTCCTGTTCGGGCTCGCGACGCTGAAACTGCGATGAGCTCCGAACCGAACCTGCAGCCGCTCGCCGCCGGTGACCCGCGCGCTCGTCCTCGGGCTCGGCCGCACGGGTGTGTCCTGCGCACGGTACCTGCGCCGGCGCGGTGTTGCAGTGCGAGTGGCCGATACGCGAGACGAGCCGCCGGGCCTCGCCGAGCTGCGCCGCGACGGCGAGGTCGAGCTGCACACCGGCGCCTTCGACGCGGCACTCCTCGACGACGTCGACCAGGTCGTCGTCTCGCCCGGTCTCTCGGTGCGCGAGCCCGTCGTCCGGGAAGCGGGCCGTCGCGGGCTGCCCGTGGTCGGCGACATCGAGCTCTTTGCCCGCGAGGCGCAGGCGCCCGTCGCGGCGGTGACCGGTACCAACGGCAAGAGCACCGTCACGACGATGGTGTCCGAGCTGGCCTCGGCCGCTGGCCGCCCGGCGCTCGCCGGCGGCAACCTGGGCGAGCCGGCGCTCGACCTGCTCACACGGCCGGTGCCCTCGCTCTACGTGCTCGAGCTGTCGAGCTTCCAGCTCGAGACCACGTGGTCGCTCAGCACGGCTGCGTCCGTGGTGCTCAACGTCACGCCCGATCACATGGATCGCTACGCGACCGTCGAGGAGTACGCCGCGGCAAAGGCGCGGATCTTCGACGGCTGCGAGGTGGCAGTCGTCAACGCCGACGACGCCCTGGTGCGGGACATGCCGCGCGACGGCCAGCGCGTGCTGTCGTTCAGCCTGCAGCGAGGGGATACGGACTACTCCCTGGCGGAGCGCCCCGAGCCCCTGCTCCTGAGACGCGGCGAGCCGCTGCTGCCGCTGTCGCAGCTTCGCATCCAGGGTCGGCACAACGCGGCCAACGCCATGGCGGCGCTCGCGATGTGCGAAGCGCTCGCTCTCCCCGACGCGCCCGTGCTCGGTGCGCTCGCGAGCTTCGGCGGGCTGCCGCACCGCGCCCAGTGGGTCGCCGAGATCGACGGCGTTCGCTACGTGAACGACTCGAAGGGCACCAACGTCGGCGCGACCGTGGCCGCCGTGAGCGGGATGGAAGGCCCGCTGGTCCTGATCGCCGGCGGGGACGGAAAGAACGCCGACTTCTCGCCGCTGCGCGACGCCTTGCGTGGCAAGACGCGTCACGTGGTACTGATCGGCCGCGATGCGCCGCGCCTGGCGGCGGCGCTCGAAGGCGCAGGAAAAATGGCTCGGAGCCAATTTCCTGATGCGCCGCGCTTCGCCGAGACACGGGCCGGAAAATTGGCTCCGAGCCATTTTTCCACGGAGTTTGCGACGGACATGGGGAGCGCAGTGCGCGCGGCGCGCGCCGCGGCGCGGCCGGGCGATACGGTGCTGCTTTCGCCGGCCTGCGCGAGTCTCGACATGTTCCGCGACTACGCGCACCGCGGCGCGGAGTTCATCGCGGCGGTCCGGAGCCTCGCACCATGAACGCGGCGGGCATGGCCTATGCGCGCTCCTCGGGTCGTCCGCGGCGACTCGCGCTCGATCCGTGGCTCACGGGCTCGGTGCTTGCGCTGCTGCTGATCGGTCTCGTCATGGTCGCCTCCGCGTCGATCGGCGTCTCGGAGCGCGAAGTCGGCGAGCCTTTCTACTATTTTCAGCGACAGCTCCTGTTCGTCGCGCTCGGCATGGTGGCGGCCCTCGTCGGCGTCAGCGTCCCGACCGAGGTCTGGGAGAGGCAGTCGATCTGGCTGCTGGCGGGCGCCTTCCTGCTTCTCACGCTCGTCCTCGTGCCGGGCGTCGGCCACGAGGTCAATGGCAGCCGGCGCTGGCTCCGTCTCGGCGTGATGAATTTCCAGGCATCGGAGCTCGCACGGGTGATGCTTCTCACCTGGATCGCGAGCTTTGCGGTGCGCCGCGCCGACGAGCTGCGCACCGACTTCAGGGGCTTTCTCAAACCGGTCGGCGTGCTCTTCGCGGCGATGATCCTGCTGCTCGTCGAGCCCGACTTCGGCGCGGCCACCGTGCTGATGGCGACGGGACTCGGGGTGCTGTTCCTGGCTGGCGTGCGACTGCGTCACTTCCTCGTCCCGGTTGCGCTGGGAGCAGGCGGGCTGGCCCTGCTCGCCTTCACTTCCGACTACCGGCTGCGGCGCCTGACGTCCTACCGCAATCCCTGGGCCGACCCGTTCGACAGCGGCTTCCAGCTCACGCAGTCGCTGATCGCGATCGGCCGCGGCGAGTGGTTCGGTGTGGGTCTGGGCTCGAGCGTCCAGAAGCTCTTCTATCTCCCCGAAGCACACACCGACTTCGTATTCGCCGTCATGGCGGAGGAGTTCGGCCTCGCGGGTGTCGTGCTCGTGATCGGGCTCTTCGTGCTGCTGGTCGGCAGGGCGCTCACGATCTCGCGCAACGCGGCTGCGGCGGGGTTCATGTTCCAGTCGTATCTCGCGGCGGCGATCGGGATCTGGCTCGGGCTTCAATCCTTCGTCAACGTCGGCGTCAACATGGGCCTGCTGCCGACCAAGGGGCTCACGCTGCCGCTCTTCAGCTACGGCGGCAGCAGCATGCTGGTCACGCTCGGCTGGCTCGGCGTGCTGGCGCGCATACACCACGAGACCGTGGCGTCGGGCCGCGTCGTGGTTCCCCGCGAGGCGCGACGCCCATGAGCCGTCGTGTCGTGTTCATCATGGCAGGCGGCACGGGCGGGCACGTGTTCCCGGCGCTCGCGACCGCGCGCGTGCTCAAGCGTCGCGGGTTCGACGTCGTGTGGCTCGGCACGCGACGCGGCATCGAGGCGCGGCTGGTGCCTGCCGAGGGCATCCCCGTCGAGTGGCTGTCCGTCGGCGGCGTACGCGGCAAGAGCGTGACCACCCTGCTCGCTGCGCCGTTCCGTCTCGTGAACGCAGTGCTGCAGGCCGTGGCCGCCCTGCGTCGACATCGGCCCGCGGCGGTGCTCGGCGCGGGTGGATTTGCATCAGGCCCCGGCGGTATCGCCGCGTGGCTGCTGCGCCGCCCGCTGGTCGTGCACGAGCAGAACGCGATCGCGGGTCTCACCAATCGCGTGCTCGCGCGGCTCGCCGACCGGGTGCTCGAGGGATTCCCGGGCAGCTTTGGTCCAGGCGTGCACGCCGAGCGCGTCGGTAACCCCGTGCGCCCCGAGATCGCTGCCGTGGCCGCGCCGGAGGAACGCTACGGCCGGCGCGAGGGACGCGCGCGGCTCTTCGTCTTCGGCGGGAGCCAGGGCTCGGCACGCCTGAACGCGGTCGTTCCGGCCGCCATTGCGGAGCTGCCCGGGCAGCTCCGGCCCGACGTGCTTCACCAGACCGGGAACACAGGTCTCGAGGAAACCACCGCTGCGTACCGCAGCCGCGGCCTCGATGCCGACGTGCGCGCCTTCGTCGACGACATGGCGGGCGCCTACGGCTGGGCCGACCTGGCGCTGTGCCGCGCCGGCGCGCTCACGGTCGCGGAACTCGCCGCGGCGGGCGTGCCGGCGATCCTCGTGCCGTTTCCGGCGGCCGTGGACGATCACCAGACCCGCAACGCCGGCTACGCGGTAGAGGCGGGCGCGGCCGTGCTGATGCCGGAAGCGACGCTTACACCGCTCACGCTCGCGGCGAAGCTGCGCGAGCTGCTCGAGGCCGGCCGGCCGAGGCTGCTCGCGATGGCCCAGGCGGCGCGGCGTACCGCGATCACCGATGCGGACGAGCGCGTTGCTTCCGCCTGCATCGCCGTCGCGGGAGGTGCGGCATGAAGGACCGCATGCGCCGCATCAACACGATCCACTTCGTCGGCATCGGTGGCAGCGGCATGAGCGGCATCGCCGAGGTGCTGGCGAATCTCGGCTACTCCGTACAGGGCTCGGATCTCAAGGCGAGCGACGTGACCCGTCGCCTCGAGTCGCTCGGCGCGCGGATCGTGCTGGGGCACCGCGCGGAGAACGTCGCGGGTGCGGACGTCGTCGTCGTCTCGAGCGCAGTGAGCGAGGACAACCCCGAGATTGCCTTCGCGCTCGAGCGGCGCATTCCCGTCGTCAAGCGCGCGGAGATGCTCGGCGAGCTGATGCGCTTCCGCTACTCGATCGCGGTCGCCGGCACGCACGGCAAGACGACGACGACCAGCCTGGTCGCAAGCGTGCTCGCCGAGGGCGGCCTCGACCCGACGTTCGTCATCGGCGGACGGCTGAAGAGCGCGGATGCGAACGCGCGCCTGGGCGCCGGACGCTACCTGGTCGCCGAGGCCGACGAGAGCGATGCCTCGTTCATGCACCTGCAGCCCGTGATCGCCATCGTTACCAACGTCGACGCCGATCACCTGGGCACGCATGGCGGGGACTTCGAGAAGCTCAAATCGAGCTTCGTCGAGTTCCTGCACAACCTGCCCTTCTACGGCCTCGCGGTGATCTGCAGCGACGATCCGGTCGCCGCGAGCCTGATACCGCGCATCGGCCGTCCGTACCTGAGCTACGGCTTCGACGCCGACGCCGACGTGCGCGCGACGAACGTCGTCCGGCGCGGCGCGCGGTCGAGCTTCGACGTCCTTCGGCCGGGGGCGGCGCCGCTCGCCGTGACGCTCAACCTGCCGGGCCGGCACAACGTGCTGAACGCGCTCGCCGCGATCGCAGTGGCCACCGAGCTCGAAATCGCCGACGAGGCGATCGGGCGTGCGCTCGCGCAGTTCGAGGGGATCGACCGCCGCCTGCAGACGCTGGGCGAGCTCGTGACGCCGCGCGGGCGGATCGTCGTGGTCGACGACTACGCGCACCACCCGACGGAGATCGCGGCGACCCTCGAAGCGGCGCGACAGGCCTGGCCCGGCCGGCGTCTCGTGCTGGTGTTCCAGCCGCACCGGTACACGCGCACGCGCGACCTGCTCGACGACTTCGCCAAGGTGCTGTCCGAACCGGATGCTCTGGTCGTCGCCGAGGTCTATCCGGCCGGCGAGGCGCCGATCGCCGGCGCGGACGCCAAGTCGCTCTGCCGCGCGATCCGCTCCCGCGGGCGGATCGAGCCCGTGATGCTCGGCGCGCTCGAGGAGCTGCCGCGCGCGCTCGGCGACATCGTCCGCGACGGCGACATCGTGCTCACGATGGGTGCGGGCAGCATCGGCGCGGCCGCGCACGAGCTGCCGCGCCGGCTCGAGCACGCGCTCGCCGCGCAGGGAGGCCGCGCGTGACCGCGTCGCGGCGCATCGCCCAGGCCCGCGACTTCGGTCGCGTTGCCGTGCTGATGGGCGGCAGCTCGTCGGAGCGCGAGGTCTCGCTCAATTCGGGCGCCAACGTGCTCGCTGCCCTGGAACGGCGCGGTGTCGACGTGGTGGCCGTCGACGGCATCCCGGCGCTCGTGGCTGCGATCACGGCGCCCGCGGGGCGCGCGCATCGATCGCGTGTTCAACATCCTCCATGGCAACCGCGGCGGCGGCGAGGACGGCGTCGTGCAGGGGCTGCTCGATGCGCTCGCGGTGCCCTACACGGGATCCGGCGTCCTCGGCTCCGCGCTGTCGATGGACAAGATCCGCACCAAGCAGGTCTGGCTCGCGCTCGGACTGCCGACGCCCGGCTACGCGAGCCTCGAGCGCGGAGACGACGTGATGGCGGCCGCGCACAAGATCGGGCTGCCGGTGATCGTCAAGCCGGCGTGCGAGGGCTCGAGCGTCGGCGTGACCCGCTGCTTCAAGGACGCCGACCTGCCCGCGGCCGTGGCGCTGGCCGCGCGCTACGACGGCCCGATGCTGGTCGAGCAGCTCATCCAGGGCGACGAGTACACGGTGGGCGTGCTCGGCACCGACGCGCTGCCCTCGATCCGCATCGTGCCTGCCGGCGAGTACTACGACTATCACGCCAAGTACGTCGCGGAGGACACGCAGTACCTCTGTCCCGGACTCGCGGGTGCCGCCGAGCAGGAGCTTGGCAGCCTCGCGCTCGGGGCGTTTTTCGCCGCCGGCTGCAGCGGCTGGGGACGCGTGGATTTCATGCGCGACCGGGCCGGGCGCCCATGGCTGCTCGAGGTCAACACGGCTCCCGGCATGACCAGCCACTCGCTGGTGCCGAAGGCCGCGCTCGCCCGCGGAATCGACTTCGACGAGCTGGTCTGGCGCGTGCTCGAGACGAGCTTCGCACCCCGGGGGCCCTGAGGAGCATGGGTATGACGCCGTTCTCCACTCGCAAGCGACGCCGCGCCACGGACCTCGCACCGACGCTGCTCGAGCGCGTCGATCTGCGCCGGATCGCGACGGGCGCCGGCGGGCTCGCGGGCTGCGCGCTCATCGTGATGCTTTTCGCGCTCGCGCTCGACCGACCGGTGCGCCGGGTTCTCGTCGAGGGCGAGTTCCAGCGCGTCTCGCCGCTGCAGGTCGAGGCGGCCGTGACCCGTGTCGCGCGCGGCGGCCTGACCTCGGTCGATCTCGAGGCGGTCCGCGCGGAAGTGCGGAAGATTCCCTGGGTGGACGGCGTGGTGGTGCAGCGGCGCTGGCCCGACGCGCTCACGGTCGCGATCACCGAGCAGGTGGCGGCGGCCCGATGGAACGACAGCGACCTGCTCAACACGCGCGGACATCTCTTCATCCGCAACGCCCGGTTCGTGCCGCCCGAATTGCCGTTGCTCGAAGGGCCCGAGGGCAGCGAGGCGGCCGTCGCGCAGGTCTATCTCGATGCGCAGGGCCGATTGCTCGAGGCGGGTCTGCGGCTCACCGGCGTTCGGCTCGACGAGCGCGGCGCGTGGGAGCTCGCGATCTCGGACGGCATCCGGGTCAAGCTCGGCCGGCAGGCCGTCGACGAGCGGCTCGAGCGCTTCATCGCCCTTGCGAGCCCGATGGTCGCGAAGCGACTCGCGGAGATCTCCTACGTGGACATGCGCTACACCAACGGCTTCAGCGTCGCCTGGAACGCGCGTTCCTCGCTGGCCGCCGCCCCCACCGAGGTTGCAGCGAACGATGGCTAGACGGCCCGAGCGGAACCTGATCGTCGGACTCGACATCGGAACGTCGAAGGTCGTGGCCATCGTGGGCGAGCTCACCCCGCAGGGGGTGATCGAGGTCGTGGGCGTCGGGTCGCATCCGTCGCGCGGGCTCAAGAAGGGTGTGGTCGTCAACATCGATTCGACCGTGCAGTCGATCCAGCGCGCGGTCGAGGAAGCGGAGCTGATGGCGGGCTGCCAGATCCACTCGGTGTTCGCCGGGATCGCGGGCAGCCACGTGCGGAGCCTCAACTCGCACGGCATCGTGGCGATCCGCGACAAGGAAGTCGCGCCCGGGGACGTCGACCGCGTGATCGATGCCGCGCGTGCCGTGGCGATTCCCGCGGACCAGAAGATCCTGCACATCCTGCCGCAGGAATTCATCATCGATCACCAGGAAGGCATCCGCGAGCCGATCGGCATGTCGGGTGTGCGTCTCGAGGCCAAGGTGCACATCGTCACCGGGGCCGAGAGCGCCGCGCAGAACATCGTCAAGTGCGTCCAGCGCTGCGGGCTCGAGGTCGAGGACATCGTGCTCGAGCAGCTCGCCTCGAGCTACGCGGTGCTGGCGGAGGACGAGAAGGAGCTCGGCGTCTGCCTGGTCGACATCGGCGGCGGGACGACCGATCTCGCGGTGTTCTCCGGCGGCGCGATCCGGCACACGGCGGTGATTCCGGTCGCGGGCGACCAGGTCACCAACGACATCGCGGTGAGCCTGCGCACCCCGACGCATCACGCCGAGGATCTCAAGATCCGCTACGCCTGCGCGCTCTCGCAGCTCGCGAATCCCGACGAGACGATCGAGGTGCCGAGCGTCGGCGACCGGCCGCCGCGCCGGCTCGCACGGCAGACGCTCGCCGAGGTGGTCGAGCCACGCTACGAGGAGCTGTTCGCGCTGGTGCGCGAGGAGCTGTCGCGCTCGGGATTCGACGACATGATCGCGGCCGGCGTGGTGCTCACCGGCGGCAGCGCAAAGATGGAAGGCGTCATCGATCTCGCCGAGGAGATCTTCCATGCGCCGGTGCGGCTCGGCCTGCCGCAGGGCGTCATGGGCCTGGTCGACGTCGTGCGCAACCCGATCCACGCGACGGGCGTCGGGCTGCTGCTGTTCGGCCGCGAGAACTACGTGCGGCGCGGCCGCACCGCGCCGGTCGGCACGGGCGTGCGCAGCGTGATGGACCGGATGAAGGCGTGGTTTCAGGGCAATTTCTAGCAGAGGCAATGGGAAGGGCAACGGGAGCGGGGATCGGTTAACGGCGGCTTCGCTTGGATTCACTTGCATCAATGGAGAGCAGCAATGTTCGTACTCGCAGAGACTGAAAATCAGGGGGCGATCATCAAGGTCGTCGGAGTCGGTGGCGGCGGTGGCAACGCCGTCACGCACATGGTCAATTCCGGGATCGAGGGCGTGGACTTCGTCTGCGTCAACACCGACGCGCAGGCCTTGAAGCACGCGCGCGTCAAGACGAGCATCCAGATCGGATCGAACATCACCAAGGGCCTGGGCGCGGGCGCCGACCCGGAGATCGGCCGCCAGGCCGCGATGGAGGACCGGGACCGCATCGTCGAGCTGATCGAAGGCTGTGACATGCTGTTCATCACCGCCGGGATGGGTGGCGGCACCGGCACGGGCGCAGCGCCGGTCGTGGCCCAGGTCGCGAAGGAGCTCAACATCCTGACTGTTGCGGTTGTCACGAAGCCCTTCGAGATGGAGGGCGCGAAGCGCCAGGCGCTGGCGGAGCAGGGCATCGGCGAGCTCGGCAAGTACGTCGACTCGCTGATCACGATCCCCAACCAGAAGCTGCTCACGGTGCTCGGTGGCGACACGACGCTGCTCGACGCCTTCAAGGCCGCGAACCAGGTGCTGCAGGGCGCGGTACAGGGCATCGCGGAGCTGATCACCCGTCCAGGCCTGATCAACGTCGATTTCGCCGACGTGCGCACGGTCATGGCCGAGACCGGGATGGCGATGATGGGCTCGGGCGCGGCGAACGGCGAGAATCGCGCCCGCGCCGCGGCCGAAGCGGCAATCTCGAGTCCGCTGCTCGAGGACGTGAACCTCTCGGGCGCGCACGGGCTGCTGATCAACGTCACCGCCGGCATGGACCTGCGCACCAGCGAGTTCCACGTCGTCGGCGACACGGTGAAGCAGTACGCGTCGGAAGACGCCACCGTCGTCGTGGGCTACGTGATCGATCCGGAGATGACCGACCAGATCCGTGTCACCGTCGTGGCCACCGGCATCGGCCGTCCGTCGGCCGTGCGCGGCATGCCTGCGCATACGCTTCCGCCCAAGGTCGACGTCGTCCCGGGTCGGGCGCGTCGTCGGCCACTCGACAACTACGCGGACTACGACCAGCCGAGCTTCCGGCGGCGCGCGCGTGCCGTGGGCGAGGACGTGCGCCCCGACGCGGCCGGCGACGACTCGTACCTGGACATTCCCGCGTTTCTACGCCGGCAGGCCGACTGACCAGGGAAGGCGACCGAAGGGAAGGGGACAGTCTCCATTTCCGGCCTCCGATGCTCTCCGGAGGCGCGAGGCAATGGGGGCAGTCCCCGCCCCGGCGGTCGCCGAGTGACGCTGTGATATCCTGCCCGGCCGAACGGACGCTGTCATGCTCAAGCAACGCACGCTGAAGAACACCATCCGGGCCACGGGGGTCGGCCTCCATACCGGCAAGAAGGTGTTGATGGCGTTGCGCCCGGGACCGGCGAACTCGGGGATCGCCTTCCGCCGCACGGATCTCGACGAGCCGGTCGACATCCGCGCGACGGCCGAGAACGTCGGCGAGACGACGCTTGGGACGACCCTGATCCAGGGCGACGTCAAGGTGTCGACGATCGAGCACCTGTTGTCCGCGTTCGCGGGGCTCGGCATCGACAACGCCGTGGTCGAGCTCTCCTCGTCGGAAGTTCCGATCATGGACGGCAGCGCCGGTCCCTTCGTGTTCCTGCTGCAGTCGGCCGGGATCGAGGAGCAGAACGCTGCGAAGAAGTTCGTCCGGATCCTGAAGAGCGTGAAGGTCGAGGACGGCGACAAGTGGGCGCGCTTCGACCCGTATGACGGATTCAAGGTCAACTTCGAGATCGAGTTCGATCACCCGGTTTTCAAGCGGCGCTCGCAGGTCGCATCGATGGACTTCTCGACGACGACCTTCCTGCGCGAGGTCAGCCGGGCGCGCACCTTCGGGTTCATGCGCGACCTCGAGTACATGCGGTCGCGGAATCTCGCGCTCGGCGGCAACCTCGACAACGCGATCGTGCTCGACGAATACCGGATCCTCAACGAGGACGGACTCCGGTACGAGGACGAGTTCGTCAAGCACAAGATCCTCGATGCGATCGGCGATCTGTACCTGCTCGGCCACAGCCTCATCGGCGAGTTCAGCGGCTACAAGTCCGGTCACGCACTCAACAATCGCCTGCTTCGCGCCTTGATCGCCGACGGCTCCGCGTGGGAAGACGTCACGTTCGACACGCTCTCCGACGCGCCGATCTCCTACGTCCCCGCGGCGGCCACGGTCTGACGGAGGTGCCGACGGCGGTGCCGGGTCGCAGTTTCGCAGTTATTGTATTGACGCGACGGGTCTGCGATGCATGAACCGGTGGGCGCAATAACTGCGAAACTGCGACCCGGCACCGCTGTAGATCTGCGACCCGGCCCTCTGTACGCAGGGTCGCCCTCACCGCACTCGCCGCCACCAGCATCGAGTGGTACGACTTCTTCCTCTACGGGACCGCTGCGGCCCTGATCTTCCCGATCGTGTTCTTTCCGGCGGACATGCCGCCGCTCATCGGCCTGCTCGCCTCGTTCAGCACCTTCGCGGTCGGTTTCATCGCACGTCCGATCGGGGCCGTCGTCTTCGGCCATTTCGGTGACCGCCTCGGACGCAAGCGCGCGCTCGTCACGGCGCTCGTGCTGATGGGCGTCGCTACGACCCTGATCGGTTGCCTGCCGTCGTACGCGCTCGCCGGCGCCCTCGCACCGTTGCTGCTGATCCTTCTGCGCTTCGCGCAGGGCCTCGCGATCGGGGGGCAATGGGCGGGCGCGGTGCTCATCGCAACCGAGAGCGCACCGCCCGGGCAGCGCGGCTTCTACGGCAGTCTTGCGCAGGCCGGGGCGCCGATCGGAGTGATCCTGGCCAATCTGGCCTTCCTGCTGGTGAGCGGCTCGGTGTCGGACCCGGCCTTCCTCGCCTGGGGCTGGCGCGTGCCCTTCTGGCTCAGCATCGTGCTCGTCGGGCTCGGCCTGTACGTGCAGCTCCGGCTCGAGGACACGGCCGCATTCCGGCAGCTCCGGGACCTCAAGGAACGACGGGATGCGGACGCGGCCCGGGCGCACGCCGCGCGACGGGGGATCAGCCTCGAGGCCGCACGCGCCGAGCTCGAGGCCGAGCGGCAACCCTCACCCGTGCTCGAGGCGCTCAGGGCCTACCCCCGGCAGATCGCGCTTGCCGCCGGGTCATTCATCGCGGCGCAGGTGACCTTCTACATCCTCGTGGCCTTCGTGATCGCCTACGGGAGCGGGGCCGCCGGACTCGGCATCCCGCGCGCCACCATGCTCAGCGGGGTGCTGATCGGGGCGCTGGTCATGATTCCGGGGGTGATCCTGTCCGCAGTCGTCTCGGATCGCCTTGGCCGTCGCGGCGTGATCATGCTGGGCGCGGCGGCGCTCGCCCTGTGGGGGTTCGCGCTGTTCCCGTTGATCGAGACCCGCTCGCTGCTCTGGATCTCGGTCGGGATCGGTGTCGGCCAGGCGCTCGTCGGGGCGATGTACGGCCCTCAGGCCGCGTTCTTCGCGGAGATATTCGAAACACGTGTGCGCTATTCGGGCGCCTCGCTCGGCTACCAGCTCGGGTCGATCTTCGGCGGTGCGCTGGCGCCCATCATCGCCACGGCGCTCCTGGCGAAGCAGGGGAGCACGACCGGGATCTCCGTCTACATCGCGGTGGCGTGTCTCATCTCGCTGGCTTCGGTCGCCTGGCTCAAGGAGACCTACCGCAGCGCCATGTAGAGGTGCCGGGCCGCAGTTTCGCAGTTATTGTCTGACGCGCCTCGCGCAGCGCGAATCCTTCGGGTCAATAACTGCGAAACTGCGAGCCCGGCACCTCTCACGGGCGTCCGACTCGGACCTTGATCCGCGCGATCGTCGGCTGGTCTGGATCCTGCAGCGCCTCGATCAGCCGGCGACTGGCGTAGTGCACCTGGGCGGTCCAGGCCGATGAGTCGACGCGGATCACGAGCTCCTCACCGCGGCGATTGGCCGACAAAACGTGAGCGCCCAGCGGTTCGGGCAGCAGGCGGCGGACGCGCTCCGTCAGATCCCGCGCCGCGTCCGCTTGCCTCACGAGCTGCGAGAATCCTGAGGACAAGAGCTCCGACAGGGGCTTAAGGGGGCCGGACATTGTCAAGATTATCCTGAGAAAAGCGGCATTCGGATTGCCAATTCTGCAGCAATCCGTCATAGTCTCGCGCATCCCGGCCGGGCGGGTGTAAGTTCAAGCGCCCACAAGAAAATAAGGGCGACTGAAGTGGCGATTGAACGCCAGAGTCCCGCCAGGTTCGAAACTGTGACGCGCCGATGCCCTGAAGGGAGGCCCGTACGTACATTTTCTGGCGGCCCCCGGGCCAGGTAACGCACTAATGCATTTTCAGATCGTCTCTGGCCGGACCGGCCGAGTCCGGCAATTCGACCTGACGGAAAACCGTACGCTCCTGATTGGCGCGGCTCGCGACACTGCTTCTCGTAACGGCGATTTTCTTCTCCGGGTATGCAGCTCGGGCGATTCATCGCCGGGCCGCTGCAGGGTGAGCGCATCGCACGCGAGGTGCAGGAGCAACGGATGGCGATCGACGCCACTCGCCATCAGCTGCAGGGTAAGGTCGACGCGCTCGCCAAGCGCGTCGGCACGCTGAATGCGCACCTGATCCGGCTCGACGCGCTAGGCCGCCGCATCACCGATCTCGCCGACCTCGATCGCGGCGAATTCAATTTCGATGAGCCTCCGCCCACCGGTGGTCCCGAGGGCGGCGAGGCGTCGGGCGGCAGCGCGAACGTGCCCGAGCTCGCCGCAGTGCTCGATGCGCTCGAGCTGCAGTTGCAGGACCGGGACCGGCAGCTCGTCGTGCTCGAGAACCTGATGTCGATGCGCGAGCTCGGCGAGCGCATCATCCCCGGTGGTCTGCCGCTCGTCGGCGGCTGGATCTCTTCGCACTATGGCTATCGTCCCGATCCGTTCACCGGGCATCGCGCCCTGCACCGCGGAGTCGATTTTGCAGGCCGGCCCGGCACGCGAATCGTCTCCGTCGCGCCCGGCGTCGTCTCCTACGCGGGCTACAAGTCGGGCTACGGCTATGTCGTCGAGGTCAGCCACCCGACCGGCTACCTGACCCGCTACGGGCACAATTCGCGCAACCTCGTCCGCATCGGGCAGACCGTGCAGAAGGGCGATGCGGTCGCGGTCATCGGCAGCACGGGTCGCTCGACCGGGACGCACGTCCATTTCGAGGTCGAGCGCGACGGCAAGGTGCTGAACCCGGCGCGGTACCTGGCGGTCAGATAGGCTGACGACGGTCCAGTAGGGGCAGGTTCTGTTTCCGGGCTTGCCGGAAAATAACCTGTCCCCATTTCCCGTAAAATAGCCCGTTTACCTGCCCCCTGGAGCCCCGGTGGCCAACGTCTTTTCCCGCATATTCGGCAGCCGCAACCAGCGGCTGGTCGGCCAGTACGCGGCCTCGGTCCGCCGCATCAACGCGTTCGAACCCGAGCTCGCCGGGCTTGCCGATGGCGACCTGGCCGCGCGCTCGCAGCAGCTCCGCGAGAAGGTGGCGGGCGGCGAGGCACTCGACGACATCCTGCCCGAGGCCTTCGCGATGGTTCGCGAGGCCTCGCGCCGCACGCTCGGCCTGCGCCATTTCGACGTGCAGTTGATCGGCGGCATGGTCCTGCACGACGGCAAGATCTCGGAGATGCGCACCGGCGAGGGCAAGACCCTGGTCGCGACACTCCCCGCGTACCTGAATGCGCTGGCCGGCAAGGGCACGCACATCGTCACGGTCAACGAGTACCTCGCGCAGCGCGACGCGGACTGGATGGGCCCGATCTACCGCTTCCTCGGCCTCACGGTCGGTGTCGTCAAGGCCGGTCAGACGCCCGACGAGAAGCGCGCGGCCTACGGCGCCGACATCACCTACGGCACGAACAACGAGTTCGGCTTCGACTACCTGCGCGACAACCTCGCGTTCCGCCTCGAGGACCGCATGCAGCGCGGGCCCGAGTACGCGATCGTCGACGAAGTCGACTCGATCCTGATCGACGAGGCGCGCACGCCGCTCATCATCTCGGGCCCCGCCGAGGAGAGCACCGAGCTCTATCTCAAGATCAACGAGCTCGTGCCGCGCTTGAAGCGCCAGGACAGCGAGGAAGGCGAGGGCGACTACTGGGCGGACGAGAAGGGCAAGCAGGTGCACCTCTCCGACGGCGGCCACGAGCGGGTCGAGGAGCTGTTCACCTCCGCCGGCCTGCTCGGCGAGGGCGAGAGCCTGTACGACTCCGGCAACATCCGCCTGATGCATCACCTGAACGCGGCGCTGCGCGCGCACGCGCTCTACCGGCGCGACGTCGAGTACATCGTGCGCAATGGCGAGGTGATCATCGTCGACGAGTTCACCGGCCGCACGATGCCGGGACGGCGCTGGTCGGACGGCCTGCACCAGGCGGTCGAGGCCAAGGAACGCGTGCGCGTGCGCGAGGAGAACCAGACGGTCGCCTCGATCACCTTCCAGAACTACTTCCGCATGTACCGCAAGCTCTCGGGCATGACCGGCACGGCCGACACCGAGGCCTTCGAGTTCCAGCAGATCTACGGACTCGAAGTCGTCGTGATCCCGACCCACAAGCCGATGGTGCGGGCCGATCACGCCGATCTCGTGTACCTCACGCAGAAGGACAAGTACGAGGCCATCATCGAGGACATCCGCGACTGCGTCGCCCGCCAGCAGCCCGTGCTGGTCGGCACGACCTCGGTCGAGACCTCGGAATTCCTCTCGGGGCTGCTCACCGAGCAGCGCATCGAGCACCAGGTGCTGAACGCCAAGCAGCACGAGCGCGAGGCCACGATCGTTGCGCAGGCCGGCCGCCCCGGCACGGTTACGATCGCGACCAACATGGCCGGCCGCGGCACGGACATCGTGCTGGGCGGCAATCCAAAGGCCGAGTTCGACCAGATCCCGGCGGAGGACGCGGCTGCGCGCGAGGCGGCGCAGGCCGACTGGCAGCGCCGCCACGAGCAGGTCGTGGCCGCGGGCGGGCTGCACATCGTGGGCACCGAGCGGCACGAATCGCGCCGTATCGACAACCAGCTCCGCGGCCGCTCGGGTCGCCAGGGCGACCCGGGCTCGAGCCGCTTCTACCTCTCGCTCGAGGACAACCTGATGCGGATCTTCGGGGATCCGAACCGCACCAAGCGCTGGTTGCAGACCGCGGGCATGAAGGAAGGCGAGGTCATCGAGAGCAAGATGCTCTCGCGGCAGATCGAGCGCGCACAGCGCAAGGTGGAGGCCTACAACTTCGACCTGCGCAAGAACCTGCTCGAGTACGACGACGTCGCCAACGATCAGCGCAAGGTCATCTACCATCAGCGCACCGAGCTCATGGCTGCCGACGAGATCGCCGATTCGGTGGCCGGCATTCGCGCCGAGGTCGTCAACGACATCGTCGACGGATTCGCCCCGCGGGAGAGCGTCGAGGAGGAGTGGGATCTCGCCGGTCTCGGCGCGGCGCTCGAGCGCGAGTTCGCGCTCAAGCTCGAGCCGAAGGCCTGGATAGACGCGGATCCGGACCTCACGAACGAAGGCCTGCGCGAGCGTCTCGTCGGCGAGATCGAGGGCGCGTACCAGCGCAAGGTCGAGCAGGTCGGCGTGCCGGTCATGCGCCACCTCGAGAAGGCGGTGATGCTCCAGGAGCTCGACCGGCACTGGCGCGAGCACCTGGCGGCGATGGACTACCTGCGCCAGGGCATCCACCTGCGCGCCTATGCACAGAAGAATCCGAAGCAGGAGTACAAGCGCGAGGCGTTCGAGCTCTTCAGCGCGCTGCTTACGCGAATCAAGCACGGCACGATCACGCTGCTGTCGCGCCTGCAGGTACGCAGCGAAGCCGAGATCGAGGCGCAGGAGCGCGAGCACGAGCGGCAGCTGGCGCGACGGCTGCAGATGCAGCACGCGGCGCCGGCGTCGCCGATCGCCGCCGATACCGGCGAGCCGGCGGTGGGCGCAGAGGCCGCGGCACTCGCTGCGGCTCCTGCGAGGGCCGCAGGCGGACCGATCGCCCCGGGGCCGACCGCCGCGCGCGAGCCGATTACGCCGGTCGTGCGTGAAGCACGAAAGGTCGGCCGCAACGAGCCCTGCCCCTGCGGTTCCGGGAAGAAGTACAAGCACTGCCACGGTGCGCTCGCACGCGAAGCCTGATTCGAGCGTCGAGACGCTCGAGGTCGTTGCTGGCGGGCTCTTCGACGCCGATGGCCGTGTGCTGATCGCCCAGCGACCGGCCGGCAAGCCCCTCGCCGGGCGCTGGGAGTTTCCGGGCGGCAAGCTCGCGGCCGGCGAGGAGCCGTTCAGCGGGCTCGTTCGCGAGCTGCGCGAGGAACTGGGCGTCGAGGTGCTGAGCGCGCAGCGCTTGATGCGCTACCCGCACGTCTATCCCGAGCGGATGGTCTGGCTCGACATGTGGCTCGTCACGGAGTGGCGCGGCGACGTACAGCCGCACGATGGCCAGGCGCTCGCGTGGGTCGCCCCGGCGCGGCTGCACGAGCACGATCTTCTCGAGGCCGATCGCCCGATCGTCGAGGCGCTGAGGTGCCGGGTCGCAGTTTCGTAGTTATCGGGTAGTCGCCCAATAACTACGAAACTGCGACCCGGCACTCTCAGCGAGCGAGCATCTGATGCGACATTCCGCGGAGTGACCGACAGTAGTATCTCCGCGAGAGACGCGTGCCTCGACGAAGCGCGCAAGGTCCGCGCTGAAGCGGCAGGAACGGATCCGGCGCGCTCCGTGGCAAGCTTGAAGTCGGACCGGGATTCTGGACGAAATGCGACGCGACTGACCGCGTACTTAATCGGACCGGCGACGTGACCGCGAGGGCGATCGGAGACGCGGTCGACCGACTCAGCAGCGGAAAGTCCTCTGGGTGGTCCAGGCGAGTCGACCGAGAGGTCGATGTCCAGGTCCGGCCAGTGCAAGTGACGTGGGCTGATCAGCTTGACTTTGGTCAGCTGACTGATCGTCGCGTCGCGAAACCACGGGAACTGCTCGAACGGCAGAAACCGCTCTTTGCCGGCAATATGCAGCCAAAAGCCGTGTGACGATACGTTGGTCACCTCAGCGTTCAAAGTGAGCTTTCCACGCTTGCCTGATTGTCGACTCATGGACCTGGATCAGCTCGTACACGACCCGCAGTGATCGCAGTGACAGGCCGTGATTCTGCGCCAGCCCGATCTTCGGTTCCAGCCAGAACTTTGCCTCACCCTCGGCCGCTTGAACATGGACGTGCATGCGCGGTTCTTCGCGCGAGAAGAAGAACAAGCGATAGGGTCCAATCGAAGAGACGGTCGGGCTCACGAACCCAACGGTCAGCGCCAGCGACGGCAACGCGAAAGCCGGAAATACGCTTGCCTGATTGTCGAGAAACGAGCCGGCAGCGCAGCTCAGTGACTGCGCGGCTCAGGCTCGGTCGGCGCGTCGCTGTCCGGGGCGTCCTCGCCCGCGATCCCGCGCTGCTCGCTGATCCAGGCGCCGAGATCGATCAGCCGGCAACGCTCGCTGCAGAACGGGCGCCACGGCGACGCTTCGGTCCATTCGACGGGCCGATTGCAGGTCGGGCAGGGAACGACGCGCGGCGCCACCGATTCAGGTGCAGGTCGACAGCGTGAACGGCACGTCCTCGGTGGTCTGCACCGCGCGCGTGTCGGCGTCCTGCCAGATGAGGAAGCGCACGCTGCAGCGATAGTGGCTGCCGCTGATCTCGGGGTAGAGGTCGGTGCCCTGCGGCAGGCCGATGCGGATCATCTGCACCGGCACGTCGCGCCCGAGCGTGAGCTGGAACACGCCGCCGGTCGCGACCTCGGGTCGGGTCCTGCGCCTGCTCGCGCGTCATCCAGAGCAGCTCCGACACCGCATCGCCGAGCGGACGGATCACCGCCAGCCAGTTGGCGAAATCGGCGCCGCGCATCTCGTCGGGCTGGTTGAGCCAGTGCGTGTAATCGGGGAGGTCGAACTCGCAGGTGCCGCCCGGGATCGTGCTGCGGTGCTTGATCGCGTTCAGGAACTCGGAATCACGCAGCTTCTGCAGGAACAGCGCGCCGGCCGAGCGTGAGCTCCTCGCGCAGGCGGTGCATCTTGGTGAGCAGCATGCGCAGGCGCGCCGCGTCGACGCCGGGGCGGGTGCCGAAGGTCGAGAGCTGCGTCATCTGCCGCTCGAGGTCCTTGAGCACCTCGCCGCGGAGATCGCCCCGCGACGTGATCGCCAGGATCTCGAGCAGCGCATCGACCGCGGCGCGCGTCGACCACGGATCCGAGCGCGTGTGGTGGTGCACGGCCTGGTGATACAGGAAGTCGAGGCGCAGGAAATTCCGCATCCGCTCGTTGAGCGGCATCTCGTAGACGATCGCGCGCCTGGCCGCGTCCGCCGAGGGCACCAGTGCTTCGCGCGCGTTCATGCTCGGTATTCTGCGCCAGCCTGTCGCGACGGCACAACCCGACGGACGCGTCCGTGTGACGCGCCGCGCGGCCGGCGGGCAGGCGTCCTACGGCGCCTGTGCGCGCCGCCAGATGCAGATATTTCTCGTGCAGCTGCGCTACGCGCGCCTCGAGGGCCGCGAGATCCGCCGTGTTCTCGATCACGTCGTCCGCAAAAGCGAGACGCGCGTCACGACTCGCCTGGGCCCGGAGCGCCGCCTCCGCCTGCTCGTGCGACACGCCGTCGCGCCGCATCAGGCGCTCGATCTGCGTCGCCTCGGGCACGTCCACGACGAGCACGCGGTCGACGTGGTCCCGGCGGCCGCCTTCGGCCAGCAGCGGGATGACCAGGACCTGGTACGGGCCGCCGGCTGCGCGTGACTGGCGCTCCATCTCCGCACGGATGGCCGGATGCAGGATCGCCTCGAGGCGGCGCCGCGCGGCCTCGTCGCCGAAGACGCGCTCGCGCATGCGCGGTCGGTCGATCCGCCCGTCGGCGCCGAGCACGTGCGCGCCGAACGGCCTCGATCACTGCGGCGAGCGCCGGCTGTCCCGGCTCGACCACCTGCCGCGCGATGAGGTCCGTGTCGATCACCGGTACGCCGCGCGCGGCGAACAGGTTCGCGACGGTGGTCTTGCCGCTCGCGATGCCGCCGGTGAGTCGCTACGCGAAACGGGCGGCTGGACATGCTGTCGACGGGTCACGGGCTGAGGCTTCGCGTCAGGCCATAGCAGGCAGGTAGCCGCCCACGATCTGCGGCCCCCACATCATCGCGATCCAGCCGGCCAGCGCGAGGAAGGGCCGAAGGGCATCGGGCGGTGCCGGTCGCGGCCGCGCAGCACGATCAGCGCCAGGCCGAGCGACGGCGCCCGTCAAGGCCGACAGCAGGATGATGAGCGGCAGCATCTGCCAGCCCATCCAGGCGCCGAAGGCGGCGAGCAGCTTGAAGTCGCCGTAGCCCATGCCTTCCTTGCCGGTGACCAGCTTGAAGGCCCAGTAGACGAGCCAGAGCACCAGATAACCCGCGACCGCGCCAGCGATGGCCGAGGCCGGGTCGACGGGAATCGTGGGCCTCAGGCCCGGGTGCCAGGCGAGCGCGAGCAGCAGGCCGAGCCAGAGCAGCGGGAGCGTGATCGCGTCCGGCAGGATCTGGTGGTCGTAGTCGATCACGGTGAGCGCGATCAGCGCCCAGGTGAAGAGCGAGGGCAGCGAGCGTCTGCCAGTGCCAGCCGTAGCGCCAGGCGACGGCGGCCGACAGTAGCGCCGGTCGCCAGCTCGACGACCGGATAGCGCGCGGAGATGTGCGCGCTGGCAGCTTGCGCAGCGCCCGCCCAGCAGCAGGTAGCTGAGCACGGGTATGTTCTGGTGCGCCTTGATCATCGCGCCGCACTGCGGGCAGGCGGAGCGCGGCACGATGAGGTTGTAGGCGAGCCGCAGGGCCCGCGAATTCGGCGGTGGTCTCGAGTGTCTCACGCGCCTGCGCCCGCCATTCCCGGTCGAGCATGATCGGCAGGCGGTGGATGACGACGTTGAGGAAGCTGCCGACCAGCAGGCTCGCGACGAAGACGATCGCGATGAAGAGCGCGGGTGTCGTGGCGAGCAGGTCGAACATGGTCATGCAGCCGCGAGTCTACCGATCCGGCCGGGGCAAATGCTGCTCGAGCGCGCAAATGAAAACGCCGCGCAACGCGCGGCGTTTTCGGCGGTCGATGCCGGGCGGAGCGTCAGATCGACCGCGCCGAGCTTGAAGATCGGCAGGTACATCGCGATCACCAGGCCGCCGACCAGCGTGCCCAGGATCACCATGATCAGCGGCTCGAGCAGGCTGGACAGGCCGTCGACCGCCGCGTCGACGTCTGCCTCGTAGAAGTCGGCGACCTTGCTGGCCATCTCGTCGAGCGAGCCCGATTCCTCGCCGACCGCGATCATCTGCACGACCATGTTCGGGAAGAGCCCGGTGTTCTCCATGGCGCGCTGCATGCGCATGCCGGTGGAGATCTCGTCGCGCATCCTGAGCACGGCGTCCTGGTAGATGATGTTGCCGGTGGCGCCTGCGACCGACTTCATCGCCTCGACCAGCGGCACGCCGGCGCCGAACATCGTCGCGAGCGTGCGCGCGAAGCGGGCGATCGCCGCCTTGCGCAGGATCGGGCCGATGACGGGATGCCTGAGCGACATCCTGTCGATCCACTGCCGCATCGGGCGCGAGCGCTTGTAGAAGTACCCGAACGTGAAGCCGGCCGCGACCACGACGATCAGCAGCAGCCAGCCCTTGGTCCTGCATCCAGCGCGACATGCCGATGACCATCTGCGTGAAGGCGGGCAGGTCGGCGCCGAAGCCCTGGAACAGGCTTTCGAACTGCGGGATCACGAACAGCAGCAGGATCACCGTCACGATGATCGCGACCGCCAGCACCGCCGCCGGGTAGAACAGCGCCTTCTTGATCTTCTTCTTCAGCGCCTCGGTCTTTTCCTGGTAGGTCGCGATCTTGTCGAGCACGGTCTCGAGCGCACCCGCGTGCTCGCCGGCCTCGACCAGGTTGACGTACAGGTCGTCGAAATAGAGCGGGTGCTTCGCCAGCGACACGTTGAGCGCGTTGCCCGTCTCGATGTCCGACTTGATCGCGAGCACGAGCTTCTGCATCGCCGGCTTGTCGTGGCCGACGCCGATGATCTCGAAGGCCTGCACCATCGGGATGCCGGCGGTGAGCATGGTGGCGAGCTGGCGGCTGAAGAGCGCGATGTCCTCGGCCTTGACCTTGCCCTCCACTTGAAAAGAGGCGACGTTCCTTGCGAACCTTGGCGACGGCGATGCCCTGCCGGCGCAGGTCGATGCGCAGCTCGGCCTCGTCCTTGGCGAGCCCGCGGCCCTTGACGCGATTGCCCTTGCGGTCCTTGCCCTCCCAGAGGAAGGGGAACTGCTTGCCTGCAATTGCTTGAGCCATGTGTCTTCCGCCTTGCCTTCAGTCTGACCGCCGATCGCGTCGGCCCGAGGATCAATCCACCGTGACGCGGTTGATTTCCTCGAGGCTCGTCATGCCGATGCGGATCTTGTTCAACCCCGCCTGCCGCAGGTTCCAGACGCCTTCCTGCGCCGCCTGCTCGGCAATCGTGATCGCACTGCCGCCCTCCATGATGACCCGGCCGATCTCCTCGGAGACCGGCATGACCTCATAGATTCCGACCCGACCCTTATACCCGTCCGTGCATTGCGTGCAACCGACAGGTCCGAAAATCTGGAGGCCATTCGCGATTTCATCGGCCTCGAAACCCTCCTTGGCGAGGGCCTCGGCGGGGATGTTGAGCGGCGTTTTACAATTGCTGCACAGCCGCCGCGCGAGGCGCTGCGCGATGATCAGGCTGACCGAGGTCGCGATCGCGTAGGGCTTGACGCCCATGTCCATCAGGCGGGTGAGCGTCTTCGGCGCGTCGTTGGTGTGCAGCGTGGAGAGCACGAGGTGTCCGGTCTGCGCCGCCTTGAGCGCGATCTCGGCCGTCTCGAGGTCGCGGATCTCGCCGACCATGATGATGTCCGGATCCTGGCGCAGGAAGGCGCGCAGCGCGCCCGCGAAGGTGAGACCCGACCTTCGGGTTGATGTTCACCTGGTTGACGCCGGTGCAGCATGATTTCGACCGGGTCCTCGGCGGTCGAGATGTTGTTGTCCTCGGTGTTGAGGATGTTGAGCCCGGTATAGAGCGACACGGTCTTGCCGCTGCCGGTCGGCCCCGTGACCAGGATCATCCCGTGCGGGCGGCTGAGCGCCTCGAGGTAGAGCTCCTTCTGGAAGGTCTCGTAGCCCAGCGCGTCGATGCCCAGCATCGCGCTCGAGGGATCGAGAATACGCATCACGACCTTTTCGCCGAAGAGCGTCGGGCAGGTGCTGACGCGGAAGTCGATCGCCCGGTTCTTCGAGATCTTCATCTTGATGCGGCCGTCCTGCGGGACGCGCCGCTCGGCGATGTCGAGCCGGGACATGACCTTGAGCCGGGCCGCGAGCTTGCCGGCGAGCACGACCGGCGGGCGATGCGACCTCCTTCAGCACGCCGTCGAGGCGGAAGCGGATGCGGTAGACGCGCTCATAGGGCTCGAAGTGGATGTCCGAGGCCCCGCGCTTGATGGCGTCGAGCATCACCTTGTTGATGAACCGGACGATGGGCGCATCGTCGACGTCGGCGCCTTCGCCGAGATCGCCCGGCTATGGCGTCCTCGCCCGCCGTGACGTCGAGGCTGTCCATCTCGAAGTCGTCGTGCGCCGAGCTCGGGCATGGCCGTGTCGACCTGCTCGAGCGTCTTGCGTGACGAGCTCGGCGAGCTTGTCCTCCTCGACGACGATCGCCTCGACGGAGTAGCCGGTCGCGAACTTGACCTCGTCCAGCGAGTGCAGGTTCGTCGGGTCCGACACCGCCACGAACAGCCGCTTGCCGCGCTTGACCAGCGGCAGGACGCGGTGCTTGCGCAGGATCTTCTCGCTCACCAGCCGGACGATCTCGAGGTCGGGCTGGATCGGCGTCCAGGTCCATCAGCGGGACGCCGAACTCCTGCGCGGCGCTGATCGCGATCTCGCGCGCGTCGGCCACGTTGTGCTCGACCAGGTAGCTGACGACCGCGACGCGCCGCTCCTTGGCGGTGGCGATCGCCTCCAGCATGGCGGCCTCGCTGACCAGCCCGTCGGACACCAGGCGCTGGGGCAGGCCCTGCAGGGCCTGGCGGAGCGAGGTCGTGGCGGCGGCGAAATCGTTCACGGCGAGGGCATCGGCGGCTCTGTTTCGGGCCATCTGGACAAGCTTCGTTATCCTAACCGGAGGGCGGGGTCAATTGTTAAATCGGCCGGGATTGTCCGCCAGGCGGCGCGCTTGGAACAGGACGCCCGTCACGCCTCGCGAGCGCCGGATGTCGGCGCCGCTCAGGTGCTAGGCGCCAGAAAAAGAGAGCCCCCGCACGAGGCGGGGGCTCCGTGCTTGCGCACCCCGGACCGTGAGTCCGGGTCAGCAATCGTCAGCCGCCCAGCGGCAAACGCGCCGGCAGGTACTTGCCCACCACCGACGTGGTGCCGGCCGTGGCTGGAAGTCGGTCAGCCCGACCCAGCCCGACGGATGCGGCGGCCTTGCCGCACTTCCAGATCACGTCGCCGTTGGCGCTCACGCCCGGCGTGCAGACCGACGTGTCTCGGTAGCCAGGTTGTCGCATTGGCCTCGTTGCCGTACAGCACCGTGATGCCACCGTCGTTGACGGTGATCGACGATGACGTACTTGCCCTGGATCGTCGGCCGCAGATGCCAATACCCGCCGCCGAGTTGTTGACCGGCCAGCCGCCACGGTTCGCGCAGAACTCCGCGACCGACGGCCTTGGCAGCCGAGGCCATCGCCAGACCTTCCGAGGCCTGCGTGCGGATCAGGTAGTCCTGATACGCCGGGATCGCGAGTGCGGCCAGGATGCCGATAATCGCGATGACGATCATCAGTTCGATCAGGGTGAAACCCTTCTGAACTGTCTTGCTGATGTTCTTCAACATTCAAATACTCCTTACTTGAGACTCCGTAACACAGCGGCACCGGTGCCAGCGCGGGAATCGAAGCAAGCGTCGTGCCAGTTGCGGTGCCGATACCCAAGCCGATTGTTCTGGAAGGAGATATTTCTGGTCACGCGCCGATGGCACGGCACGCGCGAGTGACACACCTGTCAGTCGCTGACAATTCCTGGCGGCAACCGTGACGATCGACAGGCGGCGTTGTCGCAACCGGCCGGACACTTTCGCGGTCGCAGCTGGAATCGACGCGATCACGCGCGCGGAGTCTGTGAGGACATTCACGACCGCAGGCGACGACAATATGACGTAATACGCGCTCCGGCGGCGCGCCGCGCGGTCCCGTACAATCCGGAACCTGAGTAACTCGGTGACGAACACAGTGACCAGCAGCGATATCGACAGTCTTCGCCCGCACAACCCGCCCCTTCGGCGCGGGCTCTGGCTCGCGCTTGCGCTCGGACTGCTGTTCCTGGCGGTGACCGCGGTGCAGTCGGCGGCGACCCTGATTTTCGCATGTCAGCGGCAACGTGATGAAGGCCGCGACCGGCGCGTCTGGTCGGGCCAGATCGGCCGCGAAGTCCTGTATTTCCTCGCCGCCCAGCTCGTCCTGCACCTGGCCTTTGGTCTGGTCGTCTGGGGCCTGGCCTGGGCCACGACCGTCGCCTGGCCGAAGGCAATCGGGAACGCTTCGGACGCATGGTCGTGCTGCTGTGGTTCTGCCTGCTGGCAGCGGCCGCCATCGCCTACAACGTGGTCTGGTTCCCGAGGACCGGCCTCGGCGCCTACTACCATGATGCCGCGACAATTCCGCCTGGGTGCCGCTCGCGGTGGGGCAAGTCGTCTACCTCGCCGTGACCGCCGCGGCGGTGCTCACCCTGCTGGCGGCCGCCTGGACCACCGCGCGGCGCATCGGGTTCCGCGCGACTCGCGACTCCCGCTCGGCGGTCGGCGGTGCGGCGCTCGCCGTGGTCTTCGTGTCGGCGTTTGCCGTCGGGCATCGGGCCCCGGCCAAGGCGGCAGCCGTAGCAGCCAGCGTCCGCACGTCATCCTGCTCGGCATCGACTCGCTGCGGCTCGATCAGCTGCAGCGCTTTGGCGGTACCGGCGTCACGAAGCACCTCGACCGGTTCCTGGCCGAGGCCGACATCGTGCGCGACACGACCACGCCAGTCGCCCGGACCTTTCCGTCCTGGACCGCGATCCTGACGGGGCGCAGCCCGCAGCGTCACCGGGGCGCGTTTCAATCTCGCGACGCGCAAGATCGTGCAGGCGAACCCGACGCTTGGCGACGTGCTGCGCGAGGCGGGGTACCGGACGATCTATTCGACCGACGAGGTTCGCTTCGCGAACATCGACGAGAGCTACGGCTTCGACCAGGTCGTGACGCCGCCGATCGGCGCCGTCGATTTCGTCATCGGCAACTACAACGAGTTGCCGCTCGTCTCGGTCATCGCGAACTCGCGGCTGGGACAGTGGCTGTTCCCGTACTCGTACGCGAACCGCGGTGCGGCGACGCTCTTCCAGCCGCAGACGTACCTGTCGCGGCTCGAGCGCGAGGTGTCATTCGATGAAGGTCCGACGCTCTTCATCGCGCACCTGACGGCGAGCCACTGGCCGTATTTCGTTGCCGACACGCCGTTCGGGGTGACGGAGAAGAAGCACCCGGACGACCGGCCCATGTACCGGCTCGGAGTGCAGGCGGCGGACGAGATGTTCGGCGACGCTCGTGGCGATGCTCGAGCGCAAGGGCGCGCTCGACAACGCGATCGTCGTGGTCCTGTCCGATCACGGCGAGGCGCTGGAGCTGCCCGACGATACGATGATCAGCGAGGAGCCGCAGATCGAGGGACTGCGCGCGCCGCTTGAGATCGCGGATTTCGGTCACGGGCAGAGTGTCCTCTCGCCGGTGCAGTACCAGGTCCTGCTGGGGTTTCGCACCTTTGGCGCCGGCGCGGGCTTCGATGGCCCGCGGACGCGACCTCGCCGGCGGCGCGACGGTGGAGGACATCGCGCCGACGCTGCTGGATCTGGCTGCACGTGCCGGGCGACCCGCTTGTCGGCCACGGGGCAGTCGTTCGCGCCGCTTGCTGCGAGGCGAGCCTGGGCATCACGCGCGTGGGCCGCGCGGACCGCGTGCGATTCACGGAAACCGACCTGCGGGTCCTGCCCAGCACCGATGGCGGTGTCGACGAGATCGCGACCGCGAAGCAGAACTCGAAGTTCTTCGAGGTCGGACAGCGATACGGGCCGGATGAGCGTCCGAGAGATTTCGTCCCGCTCGTGCTCGCGTACAAGGAGCGCGCGGCATTCACCGACGACCTGTTTCTCGCGGCGCTGCCGGCCGGTCCGGATGCGCATCAGTACCTTATGCTCGACCGGTCCACCGGGCAACGGCCGTCTGCTGCTCGCGCCACCGGAACCGGAGGTCCGGCGAGGAGCGGCAGCTTTGTGATGCGATGGTCGCGGCATTTCATGGCGACCTGCTCAAGACCGCCGTGAGCATCACGCCTGGAAGACTGGCCCATCATCGAGGCCCAGTGGCAGCAGTTCTTCGTCAACGCGGGAAGCGCGCGCCAAGGCGCGCAGCCGCCGCCGCGAACGAATGAGCGAAGCGGGTGCGCAGGATCGCGAAGACGCTCGCGAGGAGGTCTGAAGCGTCCCGACGATTTACGCGAACGAACGAAAGTACTCGATCGTTCTCGCGAGACCTGCCTCCAGCTGCACCGCCGGCGACCAACCGAGGATCCCCTGTGCTTTCGAGATGTCCGGCTTGCGCTGCCGTGGATCGTCTGGCGGGAGCGGACGCATGACGACGGGCGACGTCGAGCCCGTCAGCGACACAACCTGCTCGGCGAGCGATCGCATGGTGAACTCGCGGGGGTTGCCGAGATTCATGGGACCGACGATCTCCGGTGGAGATCCCATCAGGCGCACCAGCCCGTCGACCAGGTCGCTGACGTAACAGAAGGAACGAGTCTGGCTGCCGTCGCCGAAGATCGTGATCGGCTCGTTTCTGAGCGCCTGCATGATGAAGTTGGAGACGACCCGCCCGTCGTTCGGATGCATGTTCGGCCCGTAGGTGTTGAATATCCGGGCCACCTTGATCTCCAGCTTGTGCTGTCGGTAGTAGTCGAAGAACAGCGTTTCGGCGCAGCGCTTGCCTTCGTCATAACAGGCCCGGGGACCGATCGGGTTCACCCGCCCCCAGTACTCCTCGGTCTGCGGGTGCACCTCCGGGTCGCCGTAGACTTCGCTCGTCGACGCCTGAAGCACACGCGCACGCAGTCGCTTCGCAAGGCCGAGGATGTTGATTGCGCCGTGCACGGAGGTCTTGGTGGTCTGTACCGGGTCGTGTTGATAGTGGATGGGCGAGGCCGGGCACGCCAGGTTGTAGATCTCGTCTACCTCGGCGTACAGAGGAAACGTGACGTCGTGGCGCATCAGCTCGAAGCGCGGGTGATCGAGCAGGTCGGCAATGTTCGCCCGGGTACCGGTGAAGAAGTTGTCCACGCACAGGACCTCGTGCCCGTCCTCGATCAGGCGGCGGCACAGGTGCGAGCCGATGAATCCGGCGCCGCCGGTGACCAGGACTCGTTTCGTCAACGCATATCTCATCGGCGGTGCTCCTCAGACAGGATCCAGGTGAATCGAGCATCAACGGTCTCAGGACAGCACGTCGCGCAGGTAGGAGCGCAGGTAGTCCACGAGCTCGGTCCCGCGCTTGCGCTCGGTTCTCGCGCCACGCGGTCGCGTCAACTCGGCGTCGATCAGGGCGGGCAACTCCACCTCGCTCCAGGCCACGGAGACGAGCCCCATCTTCTCCAGCTGGCGTGCCGTCTGGATCTGGTGGTCGTCACGATGCTCGCCCCGCCGGTCGTCGCGGGGCATCACGATCATCGGGATTCCGTGGTCCAGGGCCGTCAGATCGAGCCCGTGCCGGCATGCGCGATGATCAGTTCTGCGTCAGCGATCACGCTGGAGTACTGTGCGCCGGCGAGCGTCCGGACACATCTGAGGTTCTCGTAATCGAGATGTCCTGCCCCAACCTGCGCAAGCACGTCCGGTCTCGGAGATCTCGTGCCGGACCAGCTGTCCACGGCGGCGACCAGCCTTTCGAACGGCAACTGCGTGCCGACCGTGACAAATATCACAGCAGCGAGCCCCGGTAGTGCGGACCATTCGGGCGAGCGAGGTGGGGCCATTGCACCAGATACAGGTCGGCAAACGGCTTCGCCATCCGGCCCGACAGCGTCATGCGATCGACCAGACCGAAAATATCGAGCCAGACGCAGCGGGCCCCGACCACCTGGCCGAGAAGAACGGCAAGAAAGCCGGGAGCCGCACCGGTGGTGACGATGACACGCGGACGGAACCGTAGCACCAGTCCCAGCACCTGCCAGGCGCAGACGACGAGGCGCCATGGCGTGCGCTTGTTGGCGTCGGCGAGCACGTGCAATCGCCCACCGGGGACGTCGATGGCG